>NZ_JARVWW010000036.1 GCF_029846715.1 Bradyrhizobium nivariense | reverse complement strand
CGTTGGACAGCCGCTGCAGCGGCACCTTGAACTCGGTGTCCTCGTTGCGGCGGGAGATCTCCAAAAGCTGGTTGCGGGTCAAGACCAGCTCGGAGACCATGGTCATCAGATGCTCCAGCGTATCCACGTTGACGCGGATCGACTGGTTGGCGATGCGGTCGCCCTCGACGGCGGTCTCGTCGGCCGCCGACTTCTTCGGGGCGGGCTTTTCCTTGGCGGGTTTTGCAGCTTCCTTGGCGGCTTCCTTGGCAACAGGCACTGGGGCTTCAGCGGCCGGCGCGGGCTCGGCCTTGACTTCAGCCTTGGCAACGGGGGTCGGCGCTTCGATCGCGGTTTCGCGGAAGGCGCGCTCGAGCTCGTCAAGCGAGACTTCGCCGGGGCGGAGCGGGCGCTCCATGGTCTGGTCGGCCAGCGCACCCTGGCTGGCGGGCGCGGCTTCCACCGCAGCCGGCGCTTCCGGCACCAGCGGCGGCGCTTCGGCCACGGCAGCAGCAGCACCGGCAGCCATGGCCGCCATGCCCTGCTCGACCATCGCTTCCAGCTTGTCGATGAGATCGCGGTCGGTGCCCTCGGGCTCGGCTTCGGTCGCCTCCAGCCCGGCCAAAATTTCCTTGATGCGGTCGATCGAGGACAGGATCACCGTCACCGCCTGCCCGGTCACCGGCATGCCGTCACGGAATTTGCCCATCAGCGTCTCGCCGGCATGCGCCAGCGCTTCCAGTCGCGGCAGTCCGAGGAAGCCGCAGGTGCCCTTGATGGTGTGGACCAGGCGGAAGATGTTATCCAGGATCTTGGCGTTGTTCGGCTCCTGCTCGAACTTCACCAGCTGATTGTCGACAGTGTCCAGGCTCTCGCTGGTTTCCGTCAAAAACTCCCGCAACAGATCATCCATGAGCTACGCCTTACTGACCTGGACCTCGACACCCGAGCCGCGCTTGGCATAGACGGAAGCCCTACCTTGGATCGTTAGACATCCCTTTTCACGGTCCCGTTAATTTCATCCTCCGTGCTAATACGGATATTGAAGACAAGTTTGCCGGTCGACCGCATGCGCCAGCGGTTTTCGGCACAACCGGCACCACGCCGCGACGACGAGACGCGTAGGTAAACGTGCCGATAACAGCGAGGCCAGGCGCGCAGGAAAGCCCTGCTCGTGAAGGACCATATGCATGGCCTTCGCGGAATCGAACCGAGCCGCCTGCAATCCGGGGCGCTCTCGCCACCGTCGCTTGCTGCTTTGCCGCAATTCGCAAGATCCGCGTTTGCGGTAAACGAACGGTTACCCGCGTCCGCCGCGGCCGGCGCCGCGCTAACCCAGGCGCGCGGCCGAGGCAAGGTCGCCGTGGGGACGGTGTTCCGCCAGACAATCGTTGATGGCGGCGAGCAGCGCGTGCGGCGTGAACGGCTTGCGCAGACAGCGCGCCGCACCGAGCTCCAGTGCCATCCGGAGGAAATCGGGAGCAGGCGAATTCAGATTTGCGAAAGCGTAGCCGGACATCGCGATCAGCGGAACGGCCGGCGCCCGCTCGTGAAAGATTCGGATCGATTCGAACCCGCGCATGTGCGGCATGAAGATATCGATGATCATCAGATCGAACTGTTCGTGTTCAAGGGCGCGAAGTCCGGCTTCCCCTCCTCCGGCGATCGTCACCCGAAAATTGTTGCGCTGGAGATAGACCTCGATGGCCATGCATACCATCGGGTCGTCGTCGACAATGAGAATATGGCGCAGACATTCTGTCCCCGCTTGAACCTCCCGTTTCGGCGATTCAATAACTGAACCGTGGGGCACACCCTTCATCCTTTGCTCGAGAAATGGACGGTCGCAAACGCCGTTGGCGAAGCGGGGAAGACGATGGACGCGGAATCTGCGGCCACGCGGCGCCGTGGTTCGAAGCAATGTTTGAGGACTGTAAGCACTCGTCCAACGAACGAGGGTGCGCGGCTCGAACGACGTCCGGTGGCAGCGCGGATGCAATGCTTCCGGCTCATGAAAGCCCCCTTGCCGCTTTTACCTGCGCAACCCTCACAGGATTGGCGCGCAGGCTCATGAGCGAATCAGCGTGCCATTCTTACTTCCGCCGCAAATGCGCCGGCCTGTCTGCCCCCAACAGGTATATGGAAGGCGCACAACCTGTATAATATGACCTGGCCGCCGCGCAACTGAATGACGAACAGGACGCGGCGCCGATCACTTCGAACGCGCCGGATCGACCTGCATGACCGCGAGCGGCCACCCGCCCAACCAGTTGCTGCAAATGCTCGACGCGGCCGATTTGAATCTGCTGCGCCCCCATCTCGTCAGGGTCGAAATGGTCAGGGAATCTGTCTTGGGCGAGGCGGGCGCCCCGGTGAGATACGTTTACTTCCCGCATGGCGGATCCGTATCGATCACGGTCAGCCTTTCCGAAGGACAGATAATCGAAGTCGCGATGCTGGGCCGCGACAGCGTCGTGGGCGGCGGCGCAGCGCTTGCCGACGGCATCGCACCGGCCGACGCCGTCGTGCTGTTCCCCGGGACTGCGTCCATGCTCGAAATCGCGGCTTTCCGGACGGTCGCTGCCGCAAGCATGCCGTTTCGCAGCCTGATGGTCCGCCATGAGCAGGCCCTGCTCGCGCATGCGCAGCAATCGTTGCTGTGCAACACGCTGCACTCGGTCGAGGCGCGGCTGGCGCGCTGGCTCTTGCGGGCCCGTGACCTGTCCGACAGTCAAATCCTCCCGCTGACACAAGAGGCGCTGGCGCAGATGATGGGCGTGCGGCGCAACGCCATTTCCCAGGTCGCGCATGCGCTCCAGCGCGCCGGCATCATTCACTACACCCGCGGCCAAATCGAAATCATCGACTCGCGGGCGCTGGAAACCACGTCGTGCGACTGCTATTCGACGGTAAAGGCCAGCCACTCGCGCCTGGTAGGAGTCGTGCGGTGACAAGCGCGACACGATCATCCTGGATGCGGACGTGCACGCGGCGTCGCAGCGGTCGGACATCTTGTCCCAATTGCCAATATATCCCGACGGGAACATGATGGAACTTACCCGGACAGCAAGTCTAAAGCGCGATGAGATGAGGATGAATCATCATCGCGCTTTAGGTTGTTGTTTGAGCATGATCTTTTCGGAAAACCGCTTCGCACTTTTCCGGATCATGCTTTAGGAGACGGGAGGCAGCTTTGGAAACGATGGTGCGTTCCTCCAACGGTTTCTTGTCCGCGCTGTCGGCAGACGATTATGAATTGATCCGCCCGCACCTGCGTACGGGCGATCTGCCGCATGACGCGGTGCTGGTCGAGACCGGCGAGACGCTCAAGCGCGCCTACTTTCCCCATCGCGGCGTCATCTCGCTAGTGGTGGAGCTCGCCAAGGGCGAGCATGTCCAAGTCGCCATGATCGGCCGCGACAGCCTGCTCGGAACGCTCTCGACCATGGGCGACGCCTGCGCGCTGAACACGGCCATCGTGCTGGTTCCCGGCTCCGCGTCCGTGATGGACCTCGACCGGCTGCGCATCGCGGCCGACCAGAGCACCACCCTGCGGACGCTGCTCACGCGTCACGGGCTGGCGGTCTACGCGCAGGTGCAGCAGACCGCGGGCTGCAACGCCGCCCATCCGGTGGAGTCGCGGCTGTCGCGCTGCCTGTTGCATACCCATGATCTCTCCGGCGACTACCGGCTGCTGCTGACCCAGGAGGCGATGGCCCAGATGATCGGCGCGCGGCGCAACAGCGTGTCGCTGGTCGCCAATACCTTGCAGCAGGCAAATTTCATCCACTACAGCCGCGGACACATCCAGATCCTCAACCTGGATGGCCTGCGCCAGACGGCGTGCGAATGCTACGCCACCGTGAAGGCGCAGTATGACCGGCTGCTCGGCCCGCGCTGACCGGCGCCGCGGCGTGGTAAACCGGCGGCTAATTCCGGCCTGCAAACACGCATCGTCCTGCTACCGGAACTGAAATCTGGATGCCGTAGACACAAGCCTGCCGCGCGCCGATACGGGCCGGGCGGCAAACCAACCGTGATCGAGGCAGGCAAAACCATGTTTGAAGTAGCCGTCGCGCCTGCGCAGACAGCGCTCGATGCCGAGCCCGCGCGCGAGCCGGGCGCGTACCAGGCGCTGGTGCGCGAGATCGGCGAGGACGGTGCCTGCGAGGTGCGCGACGTGTTCTGGAGCGAGACCCGCGCGCGCCTGCAACTGTTCCGCACGCTCTCGCTCGCGCAGCACCACGGCAGGATCGCGCGCGAAGCGCATTCGCTGAAGAGCGCGGCCGGAACGTTCGGCTATGTCAGGCTCGCGGCGCTGGCGCTGCGGCTGGAGAAGACCGCGGAGAGGCTCGGCGACGCCGAATTCCGCGATCTCCTGGACCTGATGGATGCCGCCTACGCCACCGGGCGCGCGCAGGAGCCGCAAGCCTAACCACTCAGGCGTGCATCCCCGCCGTACTTCTACGGTTTGAGATTTTCACAGAAGGCTAATCATAGGTGGCGATAATTGCCGGAAACCAGGAGGGTTTCCATGTTCACCTACGAGACCGCGGACCAGAAAGAGGTCCGCCGCTTCCGCATCGCACAGTTCAACGGCCGGATGGCGACGGTGACCGCCGGCGAGGCGACGGTGACTGGCTTCGTGCGTTCGGTGCTGGAGCAGGAATCGAGCAGGCCGCCCCGCTGGACCATCACGATCATTCCCAACGCGCCGAAGGAAGAGTTCAAGCCGCTGCGGCCCTCGTCGCGCACGCTTCCCTTCGCTGAAGATTATTTCTGAGCGCGATCTGGGTCCCGGGCTTCCTCGAGAGCTTTCTCGGGCCTGCCCTCGCCGCCCGCTGGCGGCACGACACAAGAGCCTTCAGTCGATCGAATGCAGCAGCGCCGCACGGACGAGGTCCGCGGTGTTGCGCGCACCGAGCTTGCGCATCGCCTCGGCGCGATGGCTCTCGAAGGTGCGCGGACTGATCTGCATTCGAAGCGCACCCTGCTTGTTCGAATAACCCTCGCTGATCAGCCTCAGCACCTCGCGCTCGCGCTTGGTCAGCCGCTTCTGGCCTGACAGGCCGAGGATTTCGGCGCTCGGCACCCGCTGCGGCTGCGGCGCGCGCGCGGCCTTCGATCCGGCGTCCTCGGTCCTGGACGCGACCGGCAGGCCACCCCTGTGAGAACCGGCAAGCTGCTTGACCAGACCACAAACCCGCTCGGTCTGCGCCAGCGCATTCTCCACCACCCGCTGCAAATAGGCACGGTCGCCCGTCACCGGTACGAACTGATCGCTGTGATGCTTGATCTCGCCCATGTAGAGCAGAAGCGCAGTGAGGGGGCCGTTGAGCTCGCGGGCGATGGCGGCGGCCATTTCGTCGGCCGCCTTGGCACGGACGGCGTTCAGGCGGACGAAATCGAGCTCTTGAGTTGGAGCAGCGCTGCTTTCGTACGACGGCCGCGAATCAGTGGCCGTATCATTCTGTGACCCCATGTCACTCGTTTAGCGGAACCCAAGCCGATCTGTGGTTAACTTTTTGCTCCGTAAGACTACGGTAATTTTGGCAGTTTTGCGCTGAAACGCCGGCGCAGGCACACTTTATGCTTGTGCGGCATCGCCCCCTGACATGCTTGGTTGATAAACCTGCCCAAATGGTGGGCGGATGGGCCACAGGCCCTTTAACGATCACATCCGCGCCGTATAGCTGCGCCCCCGGATTTTACGGATAAATTAACGGCGACTTGCTTCTCTATGTCACAATTGAGAGCGCGCAAATGCCTCCATGCATTGGGCCGGCAGGCCTGCTGGAATCGTTGCGGAAGATTGCGTGCCATGAACGAGATCGACCAGCTATCGGACTTCCTGCAGAAGCTGACGCCGCTGTCGCGCAGCTGCCTGCTCAGCGAGCTCGAACGGCTTGAGCTGTGCGGCATCGACATGCCGGGCGCGGCCGATATCCAGTCCAAGCTGCGGGCCGAATTTCGCAAGGACGGATCGAGCCAGGCGCGCGCCACCAGTCCCTCGCGCCATTTCTTCGCGCCGCTCGAGTTGCTTCTGATCGACGGTGCGCCCGAGCATGCCAATATGGGGCGGATCTCGCGCAACACCCTCACCCCGATCTGGGAGTGGATCTGTCGCGACCTGCTGCCGACCATGGCGCGCGACTACATCAAGGCGATCAACGACCAAGTCGCCGCCAACAACCCGAAGGAGGTGCTGAAGATCGCATCGACCTTCCAGACCAAGGTCGTCAAGGTTCTCGAGAGCACCCTCGCATCAGTGGAGAGCACCGAGTTCGCGCGCGGCAAGCTCGCGCAATACACGGCGTCGCGCACCGCCTTCGACGACGTGAAGAAGATGCAACATGTGCTGCGCGCCGGCGCCGCGCTGCCGAAGTTCAACGAAAAACTGCCCGAGAAGATCGCGAAATTCGACGACGGCCTGGTTGATCAGATCACCGCGCGATTAGACGCCTTCAAGAAGGCCCATCCCGAGGCGCTGCCCTTCGCGCTGGCGCTGTTGGCGAGGCGGCTGAAGACGCCCTGGCAATTGGTGCGCCTTGCAACCAGGCCGGCTGCGAGCAAGAGCGCCGCCGATATCGCCGCCACGCCTTATGCCTGCGTCGTTCACATGGTGCTCGACCGGCTCGACGACAAGCGCCTCGCCTTGCGCATCGCGCTCCGGCACAACCGGGTGCTGGTCGCACGCGACCTGCTCGCCGAGATCTACGACACTGAATATGCGCTCAAGGTGCGCATCGACGGCCTCGAGCATTGCGAATGGGGCGTTCGCCTCCAGCAATTGATGGACGCGATCGCGGCGCTGGTGTCCGCCGAGGTGAGCCGCTTCCCTTCCAATGTCGGCCACATTCTCGGCTCGCGCCGGCTGCGCAGCCACGACACGCTCGGCGGAAAGCTGTCCTATCTGGCCTGGAAGGGACGCGATGCGATCGAGGACGGCGCGGCCGCGTTCCGCAAACTGATCGGCCAAACCTGATATCGCGCTAATGCGCGCGCGGCAGGGTCAGGAAGCGATCGAGAAATCGTCCTGACAGCACGAATCTGAACCACCAATACATTATTCGCCGCGTTGTCATTGCTGCGATCCTCGACAGCCCACCACCGGCTGCCCGGAGCAATAGCGCAGCTGCAGCAATCTGCATGTGATGTGCTTCACACTTGCGCCAGCGCAGCCGGCCGCATCGTCGCAGAACCGTCACGCGCGAAGCCACGAACATGCGCGCATCGCGCGAAAATGAGTTCTCCGGTCGCGGGTCTCGCTCCTATCCTCCGACCCATCTGAGAGAGCAACCGGCAAGAGCAAGTGGCAAGAACAACAGGCAAGAACAACAGAGAGGAGTTCGTGATGAGACCGGCTCGACTGACATGGACGATGGTGGCGTGCCTTGCGGGCGCGCTGGCGCTTACATCGGCGACAATGGCCCAGACCTCGCCGTCGCAAGGCAATGCCGCGCCGACCGCTGACAACGCCGTCCTGCTCACGGTCTTCTTCAAGCACGACCAGTCCCGCCCGTTGAACGAGCTGAATGCGCAGCTCGACAAGCAGGGCTTCCACAAGGCGTTTCCGCCACCCGGCGTCGAGGTCGTGAGCTGGTACGTGATGATGGGCATCGGCCAGGTGATCACGCTGCGCCTGCCGGCCTCGCGGCTGCGCGAGGTCAATCGCGTCATCGAGGACACCGCGTGGGGTCCCTACCGCACCGAGTTCTATCCGACCTACGACTACAAGGCGGTCGGCATGGCCCAGCACGACAAGGCCACGGCCAATTGAGGCAGCTCATTATTCAATGGGGCGAAGCGCGCGCGGCTTCGTCCAATTGCAGGACAGTGTACGTGCATACCGCCGCACTGCACGTCGTGAAAATCTCCGGTGATTGCCGCACTGCTGCGCGCGACGCGCGGGCAGACGTAAAAACTTCGCCAACGAGGTCCGGACAATTTTAGACATGATGGCCGCTTTAACGTTACCCAGATAATCCAACAATCGGCTGAAGCCCTCCATATTTGAAACTGCTCACGTCGCTAACACACCGACACGGAACGGGAGTGGCTTGCGATGAACGATGAAATTGTTGAGCTCGCCGGACGAAGGCCAAAAACCTTCGGACGGCGAAAGGTGACGCCGCGCGCCTGCGTGGCCGACGGCAAGCGCCATCTGCGCGCTTTTCTCGCGGACGTGCTGGAGGATCTCGGCTTCGTCACCACCGAATGCGCCAGCGCCGACGAGCTGCAAACCATACTGACGCGCGAATTGCCCGACCTGATCCTGCTCGGCATCGCCGCCGACGGCATCGAGCCCGGCACGTTTCTGGAGACGCTGGTGCGCGAGGCATTCGACGGCAAGGTTCTGGCCGTCGGCGCCCGCGAGTCGATCATCGTCAGGGCCGTGCAGCAGGTCGGCGAGGAATATGGCCTTGCGATGCTGCCGCCACTCACCACGCCCTTTGCCGCGGAGACGTTGCGCGAGCGCGTCGCGATGCTGCTGCCGGGGGAGCCGGCGCCGAGCCCGGCCGTGCATGTCGGCGAGGCCCTGCATGCCGGCTGGCTCGAGCTCTGGTACCAGCCCAAGATCGACGCGCGCACGCTGATCCGCAACGGCGCCGAGGCGCTGGTGCGGATGCGGCATCCGACCTGGGGCGTGGTGCCGCCGGCCTATTTCATCCCTGAAGAGCACGACCCGCATCTGCGCGACCTCTCCGAATTCGTGATCGAGCGCGCCATGCAGGACTGGCACTATCTGCTGGAGCAGCAGAGCCCGGTCGATCTCGCAATCAACCTGCCGGCGTCATATCTGAAGGAGCCGCAAGCCGTGCGCGATCTCTGCCGTCGCATGCCGACGCATCCGGCGTTCGGCGGTCTGACGATCGAGATCGACAGCGAGGAAGCGATCCGCGACCTCGATCTCCTCGTCGAGGTCGCCCGCGAAGTGCGCCTGCACAATATCGGCCTGTCGATCGACAATCTCGGCGCCAACTGGCCGTCGCTGATGGACCTGGGCAAAATTCCCTTCATCAAGCTGAAGGCCGACCGGCACTTCGTCACCGGCAGCGGCACTGATCGCCTCAAGCGCACGGTGTGCCGCCACATCGTCGAGCTTTCACATGGCTATGGCGTGCACGCCGTCGCCGAGGGCGTCGAGAGCCGCGCCGACCTCGTCGCCGCCAACGAGCTCGGCTTCGACCTCGTGCAGGGTTTTCTGTTCGGCAAGCCGATGCCGCTGAAGAAATTTGCGCGGAGCACGCTGACGCGGACGGTGATGGGAGGAGAGTGACGCTCCTCAGGCAAACCGCCGCGCGAAGAACACGCAGGCGACCACGAGCGCGGTCGCCGCGATCATGCTCCAGGCGACCGGTTCGTGCAGCAGCAGGCCTGCAAGCGCGAGGCCGAAGAACGGCTGGAGCTGCTGCAACTGGCCGACGCGGGCGATGCCGCCGATCGCAAGCCCGCGGTACCAGAAGATGAAGCCGACGAACATGCTGAAGATCGAGACGTAGGCGAGCCCGATCCAGGCGGGCGCACCGACGCCGCTCCAGGTCGACGGCCAGGTCAGGACCGCGACCGGCACCATCAGCGGCAGCGAAAGCAGCAGCGCCCAGGAGATCACCTGCCAGCCGCCGAGCCGGCGCGACAGCGCGGCGCCTTCGGCATAGCCGAGCCCGCACAGCACGATCGCCGCGACCATCAGCAGATCGCCGGTGAGCGATGCGGAGCCATCGTTGGAGAGGGCAAAGCCCGCGACCGTGGCGCTGCCCAGAATTGCAAAGAGCCAGAACATCGGCTGCGGCCGCTCGCCGCCGCGCAGCACGCCGAAGATCGCGGTCGACAGCGGCAGCAGCCCGATGAAGACGATCGAATGCGCCGAGGTGATGTGCTGGAGCGCGAGCGCGGTCAGCAAGGGAAAGCCGACCACGACCCCAATGGCGACGATGGCGAGCGAGACGAGATCCCCGCGCGTCGGCCGCGCCTGACGGAGCAGGCCGAGCACGGCCACACCGATCAGCGCCGCGATGACCGCGCGCGCCGACGTCAGGAACAGCGCGGAGAAACCGCCGACCGCCACGCGCGTCGCCGGCAACGAGCCGCTGAAGATGATAACGCCGAGAAGCCCGTTGCCCCAGCCGCTGCCGCTGCCCGCAGATTGCATGTCCGTCTCGTCTTGTGGGTGGTGATCCGGTCTGGCGAGGCCAGCCGGGTGCCGTGACGATTACCCTTAAGCCTTCCGGGGCCGGACAACAAAAAAACGCGAAAACAACCCCATGCACAGTAGCCGGCGGCTGCAAGATCAATGACTTACGCGGGGGCGGAATCGTCTGACTGGGCGGCGATCGTAGTGTCGGCGGATTCGGATGACGCCGCGCGTGGTTTGACTCGTCGGGCAAAACACCGGCAGAATGTCATCATCGCTATTGCACCTCGATGTTTGCGTCCTTGATCAACCTGTGCCAGCGTTCTTCCTCTTGCTGAACATAGCGATCGAGTTCTTCGGGAGAGCGGCCAACCATGATGAGCCCTTCATTCGTCTCAAGTCGCTTGAAGGCGCCAGACTGAATGGCCTTTGCAACCGCCTTGTTCAGGCGCTCGACGACCGAAGCGGGTGTCCTGGCCGGAGCGTACAATCCATACCAGCCTTCTGCAGTGTAGCCGGGAACCCCCGCTTCGGCGACCGTCAGCAGCTCCGGAAATGCGGGCGAACGCTCGGCGGACGTGACAGCCAGCGCACGGAGCTGGCCCGCGGCGACAAGCGGAGCCGCGCTTGCAACGGTGGTGAACATAACATCAATTTGGCCGCCTAGGAGATCGCTGATTGCAGGCGCCGCGCCTTTGTAGGGTACCGCCGTCATTTTAACCTTCGCCAGAGAATTGAATAGTTCGCCGGCGAGATGCGCCGAGGTGCCTATCCCAAACGTACCGAAATTGAGCTTCTCGGGTTTGGCCTTGGCTTCCGCGATCAAGTCTGAGATCGACCTGATCTTGGATGCCGGGTTAACAACGACGATATTGAACGATCGCGCGATAAGCGAGACAGCCGCGAAATCCTTGTGCGGATCGAACGGGAGCTTGTTGTTCAAGCTCGGATTGACCGCGTGGGCGAAGGTCGCCACCAATAGCGAATAGCCGTCGGGCTCGCTTGTTGCCACAGACTGGGTTCCGATGATGGTTCCAGCTCCCGGTTTGTTTTCGATGATGACGGGCTTGCCAGGTCGGACGAGATTTCCTGTGCCAGCGTTCGCGCAACGATGTCGGTGCCGCCACCGGCGGCGAAGGGGCACCACAATCTTGATGATCTTTTCAGGATATTCAGCGCGCGCTGGCGCAACGACCAAACCCGCTACAAGCGACAATGCGGCAAAGGCGCGGACGGTCATGTCCAGGCAGCGCCGCACGGCAAGACCCTTTCCGCGAGACTTTCGATCGCCTTGATGGCTGATGATCTTGCCAATTGTCATGCCGAACTCCATCCGGTTTTGCTCGCGATGCGCAAACGCTGCTTCTTGTCGTGAGAACGTGGTCAGGGACTGAATCCGGGCGAACGTGCCGGGCACAGACGCCCACTTCCAATCCGACCTTTGCACCTGGGCCCCGATGCCAATTGGATGGCAAGGCAGCGCCGCTAGTCGAGGCCGCTCTTCTTCATCAATTCGACTGCGACAGGGGACGAAATAAAGGCGAAGAACTGCTTTGCAGCTTCAACATGATTGGCCTTGGAGGAGACCGCCGCAGAGACAACGCTGCTCTTTTGCAGATCCTCCGGCAAAGGTCCCACGACGACCACTCCCGGCTCAAGACGCAGCTCGCTGATTTGCTGCAACCCGAGTTCGACCTCGCCGTTCGCAATGGACTCGCCCACAAACTTTCGACCGAGGATGATTTTGCTCTTGGCCGCGACCTGGTCGGCGATGCCGAGTTTCTTCAGCAGGATATTGGCGACGTAGCTGCCGCTGGCTCCTTCTGAGTAACCGATCGATGACGCGTCAAGGAGGGCCTGGCGGAGAGATGCAGCGGTGGATATATCGGGCAGGGGGTGGCCCGTCCTTACAGCTACGCCGATCTTCGAGACGGCGATATCCTTGCGCTCGAGCGCGGTAAAGAACCCAGCTTTCGTTAATTCGTCCATCCCTGTATTGACCATGATCAACACATCAACATGTTCTCCGTTTCTGATGCGCACCTGGCTCGCTTCGGGCGAATGACCTGACGATGGTCCCCACGACATTGTCACTCTATGACCAGTTTCGCGCTCGAACAGAGCGGAGATTTCGGTGAATGATCCCTTCAGGATGCCGGTGGTCAAGACCTTGATCTCCTCGGCATGTGCGCTGCTCGCGACTACGAGCAGCCCACCAGCGACGACCAAGGCCTTCTTGATCCGATCGAAATGCATATTCATCCTCCTTGGCGAGCCCTGTTGAAGCTTTCCACCCTCACGCCCACAAACCGACGAGCGGCCAGTATGTGAACATGAACGTGAGAATGAGCGCATACATGATGAACGCCAGCGGAAGTCCAAGCTTCATCATGTCCCGGGTCGTGAACCCGCCGGCGCCATATGCGATCATGGCAGGTGCCGAGGTAACCGGAATGATCGCGACGCATTGAGCGATCAGGGAAACGCCGAGGACAATTCCGACGATCGGAATGGCTGGATTGTTGAGAGCGACCAGAAATCCTATGATCGCCGGAGTGATCGCGGTCAGACAGGACGTGATGCTGGTGAAGCAGAAACGGACGAAGAACACGATCACGAACACCATGATCGCGAGGCCGGTCACAGAGAGGCCCCCCATCCCCGACTCGACGAAGGCGACCTTCGCAAGCCACGCAGCACCGCCAGTCTTGCTCAGCATTTCGGCCATCGATATGCCGGCGCCGAACAGGAGAATCGAGTTCCAATCGATCCTCTTGTACAGATCGCTGCATGTTATGACGCCGACGCCAGGCAAGACCAGCAGTAATACACTCAACACCGAAATTGCCGAAGCTTCGATGTGATGGACCTTGTCGGTCGCCCAGAGAAGGATGGTCAACGCCATAATGGCGGTCGTTTTCTTTTCCTCGGAGGACATTGGACCAAGTTCGGCAAGACGAGCAGAAATATAGCCAGATCCCCCTGGCAACTCCGAGAACTCGAATTTGAACAATCTGGTCGTCAGGACATAGAGTCCGATCGAATAGGCGACCGTGTAGGGAAGAAGATATACGAGCCAGTCGATGTAGCTGATGCGAGCCTGGCCGGCGCTCATCAGGAAATTGACAATCACCGGATTGGGCGCCGCGCCCGTCAGGATGCCAACCCCGGTTACCGATGGCAAAATCCCTGCGAGCAGCAACATGGCTTTTCCGATCTGACTGTTGCGCGGCAGGCCAAATGCCTCCGTCAGACCGATGACAATGGGCACAAGAGTGGCCGCGCGCGCGATGACCGAGGGGATAATGAAAGTCAGCGCGAACGCGGTAACGATGATCCCGAACATGATGGCATGCGTCTTTGTGCCCACGAGCTTGAGGATCAGGTAGGCGACGCGCTTTTCAAGCCCCGTGCTCGTGATTGCGGCGGCCATTGCGAGACCTGCAGCTACGAACAGCCACCCGCTGTTCGAGAACCCGCTAAGCGCCAGGGGAACCGCCTTTGCGGTACCAAGAAGTTCGCCGGTTGATCCCGCCGGCGGCGAGAAGCCGAGCGCAATGATAAGCAAGAAGACCAACGACACCGCGCTGACGCCGTAGGGGATCGCCTCGGTAATCCACATCAACACGACGAAGAACATGACGGCGATCACGCGTTGACCTGCAAGAGAGAGCCCGGTCGGGGTCGGCGCCAGGACGATCGTTACCATTGCCGCCAGACCGAACAGGATGATCAGCAAGTTCCTGGTGCTGTTATCCTGGCCTGTGGCACGAGCCATCGAAGACATGCGTAACTCTCCCTCGACTTTGTTCTTGTTGACGCTCACCGGACGTCCGGCGTCGATCCAGCATAGCGATTGCGCGTCTAACGTTTTTTGCAGTTCGCCTCGACGCGGCTGGTGCATTGCAGTCAAGCGGTCGAGTTGAGGACGACGACTCCGTCGGCCGCGCGAACGCCCTCGCCTGCCGGCAGCACGAAAATCGGATTGATTTCGGCCTCGGCGAGGCGATCGCCTAGCTGCGCCACCATGCGGGAGAAGGCGACGATCGCTCCTGCCAAAGCTTCGACATCGGACTTCGGCCGGCCACGGAAGCCGTTCAGCAAGGGCCACGTGACAAGATCGCGCGCCATCGCGAGTGCCTCGACGTGGCTGAGGCCGCCTCCCGGTGGAAGAAGACGCATCGTCGTGTCTTTGAACAATTCAGCGGTGACACCTCCCATTCCAAGGAGGATTGCGGCACCCAATGGATCGCGATGCATCCCAAGAATGATTTCAACGCCATTCTCGACCATCTTTTGAACGAGGTACCGTTGGGGTCGATTCCGGGTCCCGGCTTCGATCTCTTCCGCCATAGCCGTCAGGCGCTCGCCAATCGTTTCGGCGGTCAAATTGAGGGCAACGCCGCCCACATCGCTCTTATGAGCGATCTCGTTTGAGAGGATCTTGAGCACGACCCGGCCGCCGAGTTCTCCCGCCGCCGTTGCTGCCTCCGCCGGCGTTGCGACGATCTTCTCTGCGACAATTGGAATCCCGAAGCCGGCGAATAGCGCTTTCGCCTGTGCTTCATCTAACGATCCCGTGGGAAATTTGTTGACATCGACCGATGTTTCGGGAGCGCTGGTTTCTTGAACTTGCTCCGAAGGCCCGGCCCGCAGAAGTCCGTCAAGCGCTGCAGCGCAGCTCTCGGCGGATGTGTAAGCGGGGACGCCTCGCTTGGTCAGGACAGATACAACATCGGGAGCGTAAGGGCTCACATAGGCAATGACAGGCTTATCGCTCATGGGCAGACAGTCGTGGATCGCATCGGCCATCAAGGCCGGCGAGCCGACGGCTGACGAGCCGACAATGATTGTCAACGCATCGTAAGAGGGACTCGCCAGTAGGGTGCGGATCGCAGCGCGAAGCAAGTCCGGCTGCAGACCAGCCAAGGTCACGTCGATCGGATTACGATCAAGTGCGGCGTGTGATCCCGACTGCAATGCGCGTAGTTGCGCGGCAGTTTCCGGATCAGGCGCCGGTGTTTCAAAGCCTGCAACGCCCAGACTATCGGAAACGATCGTGCCGGCGCCGCCGGTCGACGTAAGGATCGCCACACGCCTTCCGCGAAGCGGTCGCCCCGCCGCAAGGACAGCAGGAATGTCGAGCAGGTCCTCGAACGTTTTCGCTCGGATCACACCAAGTTGCCTGAACAAGGCATCGTACATGCGATCAGAGCCCGCAAGCGCTCCCGTATGCGAGACGGCAGCCTTTGCGCCGGCCTCCGATCGTCCGATCTTGAAGGCCACGACTGGCTTCCCGGCGCGTCGAGCTTTCAGCGTCGCTTCACGAAAGCGAGCCGGATTGCGGATCGCCTCGATATAGAGCGCAATGACCTTGGTTGCTTTGTCATCAGCAAGAAAGTCGATAAAGTCAGCGAGTTCGAGATCGGCCTCGTTGCTGGTCGATACCAGCTTGGACAGCCCGATACCGCGCGCCGCTGCTCGCGACAGCAACGCTCCGAGAATGCCCCCGCTTTGCGAGACCAATCCGATGGATCCAGTCGGGAAGTGATCCATCGCCAGCGCGCCCGACGCCGACAGGACGATGTTATCTGTGAGATTTACCAGGCCGATCGTGTTCGGCCCGAGAACTCGCATAGACCCGGCGGCTTCCATGAGCTGCTTTTGGCGCTCGGCACCATCTCCGCCGGTTTCGGTGAAGCCGCTGGCGAGAACGATCGCTGCGGCGGCTCCCCGCTCGGACAATTCGCGCACCGCGACGTGCGCTCGCTCGGCGCCGAGCAAGACGATGCCGACGTCTGGCACGCCCGGCAGCGAAGCGACATCGCGGTAGCAAGCGAGGCCGCTGATTTTTTCGACTTTCGGATTGACGGGATAGATTTCGCCAACGAAGCCATGCTTCAGGAGAAAGGATACCGGTCGTCCTGAAGTCTTGCTCGGATCTGCCGATGCTCCAATGACGGCTACGCTGCGTGGCTGCATCAGGCGTTCAATGGCATTCATGAGTTCATTCCTTCGCAGAGGACTGTGCAAGGAACGCCATCACTGCTTCCCGATGCTCCGTGCTCGTGTAGCAGATGGCCTGCGCCTGGCTGCCGAGACTGAAAATCTCATCCGCGGAATGCTCAAAAGTTTCGTTCAGTATCTTCTTGCTCAGCGCGAGGGCTGTGGGAGAAGCCTGAGCCAGTTCGGCCGCCCAGCTCTGCGCCGCCGGCAGGAGTTCGAGCGAGGAAATCTTGCGATCGACGATACCGAGCGAGAGCGCTTCGTCGGCTTCGACGACGCGGCCGGTGAAAATCAGCTCTTTTGCTTTCGAGAGCCCTGTCCGGCGAGGCAGGAAATACAAGCCGCCGCCGTCAGGTATCAGACCGCGTTTGATATAGGACCAGGTGAATTTCGATCGCTCCGTTCCCATAACGAAGTCACACGCAAGCGCGGTATCCGCACCGAGGCCTGCCGCGGCGCCGTTGACCGCGGCGATGGTCGGCTTTGGCAGTCCTAACAGCAACGATTGCACGCGGTGCACGCCCTGCTGACGGCTCCATCCGTTGAATGCAACTTCGCCCTGTGGCGCCGCAAGCCGCTGCTTCATTCCGCTGATATCGCCTCCGGCGCAAAACGCGTTTCCACGCCCCGTCAAGACCAGAGCCTTGATGGCCCTCTCGCGGGCTACCGTTTCGAGCGCGCTGACGAATTCCGACCGCATGTCGTCGCTCATGGCGTTGCGCCGTTCCGGCCGGTTGAAGGCAATCATCGCGACGCCGGATTCAACGGAAAATTCGATGAGCTGATAGGACATGGAAAGCCTATGGTTGGAGTTGGATCGATCTCTGACCTGCGTCGCCAAAACTCGGCAACACGCCGCGCTCCACCGGCCTGGCGGTTGCCAACCGATTGCCCTCGACGCCTTTGCGTCGATTGGTCCTGGAGTTTCTAATTTCTCACCCGCGTTCGGCTCACGTGCATCGAACGGGAGAACCGAAACGATTCGGGTGGTTATCAGATGCTGATTTCAAGCATTTCTGTTTCCTCCTCCAGCCTGTGCGGGCGTGGCGTAGTTGTTTTTTTGTGCGTATAGCGGCTTGCACTCGGGCGGACATCCCCTTAATTCCACTTAGTGGAATAGCGGGAGGGCGAATTGGCGCAAGAACGCAGATATGCGGGCGGGGCTAATGGAAACCGCTCGCTGGAGAGAGGCATCGAAATCCTTCGAACCTTCCGACCTGGTGTCGACACGCTGGGCAACGGCGAGATTTCGGAACGAACCGGACTGCCGCGATCGACGGTTAGTCGGCTGACACGAACGCTGGTGAATTCCGGGATGCTCGACGAAGTTCGGACCGATAGGACTTATCGGCTTGCCGCCTCCGTCATCAGCGTCGGGCACGCCATGCGGACGGGATCGCCTGTTCTCAACGCAATCGGCCCGATGATGCGGGCAGAATCTGCGAAGCGTCGGCTGAACGTGGGGTTCGCAACCGCGGATCGAACGATGATGGTCTATCTGGAGTCCATTCGCTACAGCCCGCGCGCTGCGCTGCGCAACGTCGTCGCCGGTCAGCAAGTGCCGATGGAGCTGACGTCGCTGGGCCGTGCGTATTTGGCCGGGATCCCCGAGGCCGAGCGTGAGAGATTGCTGAGACTGTTCAAACGGCGCAGCACTGCTGCCACCAAGGCGCTGCTTGCAGAAGTGCAGAAATCGATACGTTCTGTGGAACGCCGCGGCTATTGCGTAGTGTCGTGGCAACCCGCTGTTCTTGCTGTCGCAACGCCCATCGTCTTGGACGGGCTTCCAGTCTACTCGCTCAACATGAGCCTTCAGAATGTGGATCGGTCCGATGCGCTTGCCAGCGAGATCGGTTCATACCTCAACGCCTTTGCAGGCAAATGCAAAGAGGCGCTGGCAACCCATTAAACTGGATCAGCGCGTCCAGGATCTCGATCCTGCAGGAGCGCATTGTTCTACGGGACTTCCTGGAAGCCGTTTTATTATGGCGGAGAGGGAGGGATTCCCGTTAAGGTTGCTGAATTCTCGTTTGAAATCAGGGATTTGCGGGAACAGCACTCTCACCCCCGAGCGCCATCGGGGTGATACAATGCTAAAGCATCTATCGTCGCGGTTTTCTTGTGTGAGCCGTTCCGTAAGCGGCCCCCTTACGACGAGGCCGCGAGCGCAGCTCTTTTGAGGGCACGGTTGCTAGAAAGAATAGTCGACGGTTACGATCTGCAGACACCCGACCTACGGTTTAGGAATCCGTTTCAAGCCAACAACTTCAATCGTCTTGTTGCAGATGTGTTGCATCCACGGACCGAGCCTCAATCTACGATCGCCGATTCATCACAAATCTCGAATGGCCGCTTCGCGCACAATAAGCAGCCCGCCACAACTTCACTAGCGAAGGTAAAAATACAATAGACACGCCCGGATTGATTAAGGTTCGATCAGAAGTTTGCCGCCATCTCTGCTAGTTGAAGCCCACACGGGCGAGCCCCGGTCAGAAAGCACGCTCACCTGCCACCACCACCAATCCCGCTGCGTTCTGCCGCAGCGAGGTGCGGCCAAGTCGAGTTGTTCTCTCCTCGCACAGTCACGCTGCAACCCGGTTTGGCATCTTCGATGATGAGATCGAGTCGGTGCAGCCTGGCTACGGCCGCCACGAGGCTGAGCCCCAGTCCGCTCCCAGGGGTGTGGCGGCTCCTCTCTGCGCGATAGAAGCGCCGCAGTACAGCGTCGCGCTCCTCTGCGGGAATGCCGGGCCCGGTATCAGCCACAATGATTCCGAGATTTCTACTCTCATTGAAGACACGCACAGTAACGCGGCCTCCCGATGGTGTGAATTTGATCGCATTGTCCACGAGGTTCCCGATCGCCTCAAACAGCAGGCTTGGATCACCAGCCATCTTGGCCGACCCAGCGCTCTCATCCTTCAGCGACAACGTCACGCCCTTGCTCTCGGCCAGCGGTTCATAGAACTCCGTCACATCGGCTGCGAGCGCGTCAAGATCGAGCGTCGTAAACCCAGTCCGCCGGACGCCATCCTCGACTTCAGAGATGCGCAGCATCGCGCCAAAAGTCGAGAGAACAGCTTTGGTCTCGACAATCGCCTCATCAACAGCAACCGCATATTCCTCGACCGAGGCCGCGCGACGGCCTGCCCGCTCCAAACCGGCGAGCAGCCGCGTCAGCGGCGTGCGCAAATCATGCGCAATCCCATCGCTCACGCCCTTCACTTCGTGCATTAGCCGCTCGATGTCGTCCAGCATTCCGTTGACGACATCCACTAGCCGGTCCAGATCGCCGGCGGTCCCGCGGGTCGGCAGGCGCCCGGCCAAATTGCCCTTGACGATGCGCTCGATGGCACCGGTGACCTCATCGATGCGACGCACCGACCCAGCGCCAATCGCAGCCGCGCCCGCCAGCCCCATGATGAGAACCAGCAGGCCGCCCCAAGCCATGGCACCGACCAGCAGTTCTCGGAACTCGTGCATCTCCCGCACATTCTGACTGACGAGGACCAGGTCGCCCGACGGCAGCCGGCGCGCCAAGCCCCGGAACGGAACCGCGTCCCCGCCTCGGTTCAGGCTGAACTCGAAGGGACGGTCCGACGGCAGCGAGGATGTCGGCAGGTTTGCCAGATTGCCCTCAACTTTGTTCCCGGCGGCATTGAACAGAGCGAACGGACGGTTCGCCTCGGGATCGTGCGCGGCGTGCTCCTGCAGATGTTCGATTAACTGCGAGGGGCTTGCTGTGACCAGGCTCCTGATTTCCCTGGCGAGCCATTCGTCCGTCCCGCTTTTCAAGTAACCGGCGGTTTGCCAGTAGAGGAAACCGAAGAGCGTCAAGGACGCCGCCCCAAAGAGCGCAAGAAACAGCAGCGCGAGCCGAAAGCTCGTTGTGCGCCGGAGATCACTCAGCCGCACGGAGAACGTACCCAGAGCTGCGCACGGTACGGATCAGGCAAGGCAACCCGCCTTC
This sequence comes from Bradyrhizobium nivariense, assembly GCF_029846715.1. GTDB lineage: Bacteria > Pseudomonadota > Alphaproteobacteria > Rhizobiales > Xanthobacteraceae > Bradyrhizobium. The sequence continues at coordinate 54,620 of NZ_JARVWW010000036.1, read as the reverse complement.
GTCCAGCTTCCGGCGGAGCTTGCCAATATGCACGTCGATGACGTTCGTGCGCTCGTCGTAATGATAGCCCCAGACCTCTTCGAACAGCATCGTCCGCGTCACAACCTGATTCGGTTGCCGCATGAGATACTCGAGCAGATGGTACTCTCGCGGCAACAGCTCGACGAGCCGACCAGCGCGGCGTACCTCGCGGCTCAGCAGGTCGAGCTCCAGGTCACCGACGCGTAGCGTGGTCTCCCGCTGAGGGATCCCTTGGCGCCGTACCAGAACCTCGATCCGCGCAGTCAGTTCTAGAAATTCGAAGGGCTTGGTCAGGTAATCGTCGCCACCTGCGCGGAGTCCCCGCACCCGCTCGTCAACCGCAGACAAAGCGCTGAGGATAAGCACCGGCGCTTCGACGCCGATCGTGCGAAGCGTAGAGAGAACCGCAAGGCCGTCAATTCCGCCGGGCAGCATGCGATCCAGCACGATGGCCTCGTACCTGTCCGCGCCAGCTTTCAGCAGCCCCTCGCGACCGGTATGAGCGCAATCCACATCGAAGCCGGAATCCCCGAGAGCGGCCGCAATCTCCGCAGCGGTCTGGACATCATCCTCCACAACCAGAACCCTGGCCATGCTTCTCCTCCAAAGGAACTGGAACCTGTCATATAATGAGCAAAACGCCCATCTACCACACATGAAATCCAGTTTAAGAAAGGGACGCGGTGCGCATCTTGGTTGCCGAAGACGATGATCGCACGGCGAATTATCTGGTGCGGGGCCTGGCAGAGAGCGGTCATATCGTGGATCGCGTCGCCGATGGCGAAACCGCGCTGGCAATGGCGATCGAAGGCATCTACGAGGCACTCGTCCTTGATCGCATGCTGCCGGCGATGGATGGTCTCACCTTGGTTCGGCAGCTGCGCGAGCATGACCACCGCACTCCGATCCTGATGCTGAGCGCCGTCGCGAGCACGGCCGATCGCGTCGAGGGAATGCGCGCCGGCTGCGACGACTACCTCGCCAAGCCCTACGTCTTCATGGAGCTTTTGGCGCGCCTCGAGGCGCTTGGCCGCAGAGCCGACCGCTCGCGGCGCCTCGCGGTGCTGAGGGTTGGCGACTTGCAGCTCGATACGGCCAGCCGGACAGTGTCACGGGCGGGACGACCGATCTCCCTTCAACGTCGCGAGTTCCTACTGCTGGAACAATTGCTTCGTCACGCCGGCCAGGTCGTCACACGTTCCATGCTGCTGGAGGCCGCTTGGAATTATGATTTCGAGGCGCGCGGCAACATCATCGATATGCATATCTACCGGCTGCGAAAGAAAGTGGACGAGGACTTCTCTTATCCGCTGATCCGAACCGTCCCGGGTGGCGGCTATATGATCCGGGAGCCTAACGGAACGCCGACGGAACCGAACCATCCGGCCTGATTAAAATCGATTTCATCATTCAGCGAAGCGCGCTCAACGACCCATCGTCCAAGTTACCCGCATGTTGGACCTGCTCCGGGCTGCCTTGCCCCAGGGGGCGCTTTGGGGCGGACCAATAGCCACGGCGTAAGTCGCGCAGCCCGAAAGTGCAGGCTCCTCGAGAAGATCGCCGTCGATGTTCCATCATCAGTGGATTGGCAAAACGATGGAAAACCGATCACTTGATCAGGACCTTGTCATTGAGGCTCGTGAGCCCGCCGTTGCGCTGCTGCGACGAAAACATCATCGGCTGCGGGCGATCGTGATCGTGACGCTCCTTGCCGGCGCCGCCTGTGGCGCTTACGCCAATATCCGAAAAGCGGCTTCCGGTGCGCCGACGCCTTCTGCTTCTGCCTCCACCACCCCTCCTATTGGCGTCAAGGCTACACAAGCCAAAAACCAAGACGTACCGATCTATGTGACCGGGCTCGGCACGGTTCAACCCTTCAACAGCGTGACCGTCAAGCCGCGCGTTAGCGGCCAGATCAGCGATATCGTCTTCACGGAGGGGCAGCTTGTCCATGCCGGCGACGAATTGGCGCACATCGATCCTCGGCCATTCCTGTCGCCGCTGCATCAGGCCGAGGCCAACCTGGCCAAGGACCAGGCGCAACTCAATAATACGAATATCGATCTCCAGCGCACCACCACTCTCGCACAAAAGGGCTTTGCGTCGAGCCAGACTCTCGACACGCAAAAATCGCAGCTCGCTGGGTTGCAAGCCACGATCTTGGCCGATCAGGCCGCCATCGAAACCGCTAGGACGCAGCTCGACTTTGCCACGATCACCTCGCCCATAACCGGCGTCGTCGGAATCCGAATGATCGATGCAGGCAACGTGATCACTCCGTCCGATCCCGGGCTCGTGGTCATCAATCAGCTCGAGCCGATTTCGGTCATTTTCACGGTACCGTCGGAAGCCATCGGTCATTGGGCGGTGGGCCAGCCGTCATCCGCCGTCCCCGTCACGGCGCGGTCGCCCGACGACGCTCGAATTCTCGGCACTGGTGATTTGAGCCTGATCGACAATCACATCGATCCGACCACGGCGACGATCAAGCTCAAGGCGACGTTCTCCAACAAGGACCACCTGCTCAAGCCCGGCCAATTCGTCAATGCGTCGGTCCAGAGCGTGCTCCTGTCGGACGCCGTCACCGTCCCGTCCAGCGCCGTGCAGCAGTCGACGAGCGGTCCCTACGTCTACGCCGTGCGACCAGACATGAGTCTGGAACAGCGCCCTGTGAAAGTTGCGCGTGTGGCCAGCGACACAACCATAATCGCGTCCGGGCTGAGTGCAGGCGACACCGTGGTAACAGATGGCCAATACAGCCTGAAGCCGGGCCAAAAAGTATCGCTTTTGCCGAGCGATGCCAGTCCCCAAAGTGTCGCCGATCGGAATAACGCGACACAGTAGATCTGTTGCGTCCCTATCAAAGGTTACACCCTGTGAACATCTCGAAGCGTTTTGTCGAGCGTCCCGTTGCCACGGCTCTGCTGACCCTTGCGGTCATCCTGCTGGGGATGGTCGGCTATCTGCTGCTGCCGATATCGTCTCTACCCCAGGTCGATTTTCCGACGATCGCGGTTCAGGCGACCTTGCCGGGAGCGAATGCCGAAACCATGGCGGCCACAGTTGCCAGTCCACTCGAGCAACAGTTCGCCAACATCCCCGGCGTTGCGCAGATGACGTCCACCAGCACGCTCGGCATGTCGAACCTGACGCTGCAGTTCGATCTTAACCGGAACATCGATGGCGCCGCTCAGGACGTGCAGACAGCCATTAATGCGGCAAGCGGGCTTTTGCCGAAGACGATGCCCAATCCGCCGACCTATCACAAGGTCAATCCAGCCCAGTTCACGGCGATCTCCATTGTAATGCAGTCAGACACCATCCCGCTGCCGAAAGTGATGGATGACGCCATGAATATGGTCGCCCAAACCCTGTCCCAGATCCCCGGCGCAGGATTTGTGGACATGCCCGGCTCCTCGAAATCGGCGATTCGGATCCAGCTCGATCCGATGAAGATCGCAGCCATGAGTCTGAGCCTCGAAGATATCCGCGCGGCTCTCGTGGTCGCCACCACCAACGGCCCGAAAGGGACGCTTGATGGCAGCCAGCGTTCGGTGACACTGGACGCCAACGATCAGCTTCTCACCTCGGCAAATGCAAACGCGGCCATCATCGCCTACCGCAACGGCTCGCCGGTACGCATCAGCGACATCGGACGCGCTATTGACAGCGTCGAGAACTCCACGATGGGCTCCTGGTATAACAACCGGAAAGCCGTCACGGTGGACGTCCACCTGCAACCCGGCGCCAACGCAGTCGATGTCGTCAAGGGCGTGAGGGCAGCGCTGCCGGCTCTGCGGCTACGGCTCCCACCTTCCGTCCAGGTAACCACGGTGGGTGATTCGACCGTGGCGGTGCGGGCCGCGGTGGACGACGTGCAGAGAACGCTGTTGATCACGATCGGTCTCGTGGTGCTGACCATCTATCTGTTCCTGAAGAGCCTCAGCGCCACGATTATCCCAGCCGTGACCATTCCGGTGTCCCTGATCGGCACGTTCGGAATTATGTACGTGCTTGGCTATAGCCTCGACAACATTTCGCTCATGGGGATGACCATCGCGGTTGGCTTCGTGGTCGACGACGCCATCGTCGTGATCGAGAACATTATGCGCCATGTCGAGGAGGGCACTTCGCCTATGGCGGCGACACTCAGAGGTGCAAGCGAGATCGGCTTCACGGTCGTGTCCATGACGGCGTCGCTCATCGCAGTATTCATCCCGCTTCTCTTGATGAGCGGAATGGTTGGTCGGCTTTTTCGGGAGTTCTCGGTCACGGTATCGGTGGCGCTGATCATCTCGGCCATTGTCTCGCTGACGCTTACGCCCATGATGTGCGCGCTTATGGTTCGAGGCCACCAGTCCGAATCCCGCCCCGGTCTGGTGTCCCGCGCACTGGAACGAGGGTTTGCTCTGTTCGAGGCCGGATACAAACGGTCCTTGCTCAGCATCATCGCCCATCCAGTCCTGGTGATGCTGTCCTTCGCGGCGACGCTGACGTTGACAGCCTATCTCTTCGTCGTCATCCCGAAAGGGTTCTTCCCGCAGCAGGATCTCGGGCTGATCTCGGGCTCCACGCAGGCGGCGCAGGACATCTCGTTCCAGGCAATGGCCGCCAAACAGCAGGCCGTGGTCGACCTCATCATGAAGGATCCGGCGGTCGACACCGTCCGCTCGAACCTCGGTGGTTCGGGGCTCATGAACACCGGCAATCTGCAGATCGTCCTGAAGCCACAGTCGGAGCGTTCGGTAACGGCCGACCAGGTGATTGCACGCATCCGTAGGCAGATGTCCGGAATGACCGGGGTGAGCCTTGCCATGCAGGCCGTGCAGGGTATCAACGTGGGTGGACGGATCTCGCAGACCCAGTTTCAGTACACGCTGCAGGACCCCAATCTTCCCGAACTGTATCAATGGGCCGACACCATGGCGGCCGAATTGCGCAAGCTGACTGAGATCCGCGATGTCGCGAGCGATCTTCAGTCAGCCGCCCCCCACGCCAGCATCGTGATCGACCGCGACACGGCCGCCCGTCTCGGCGTCACCCCGCAGGCTATTGACGATACGTTGTACGATGCGTTCGGTCAGCGACAAGTCGCGACCATCTTCACTCAGCTCGACCAGCACAAGATCGTGATGGAGGTCGATCCCAGGTTCAAGATCGATACCGGGGCGCTCGATAACATCTACATCGGAAACAATGCAGGCAAGCAGATCCCGCTCAGCACGTTCGCCAAGGTGGGCACGTCCGTTGCGCCGCTCGCGATCAACCACCAAGGCCTGTTCCCATCCGTCACGCTCAGCTTCAATCTCGCGCCCAACGTTGCGCTTGGAGACGCAGTAACGGCCGTGAACACGATGAAGGCGCGGATCGGGATGCCGGCTGCCATTCAGACTGGATTCCAGGGTACCGCCCAGGCGTTTCAAGCCTCGCTATCCACGCAGCCCGTGCTGATTTTGGCCGCCTTGGTGGCGGTCTACATCGTGCTTGGTGTACTTTATGAGAGCATGGTGCATCCAATAACGATCTTGTCGACGCTCCCGTCGGCCGGCGTCGGCGCCCTGATTGCTCTCATGCTGGTCGGTGGGCAGCTCGATGTCATGGGCCTGGTCGGAATCATTCTCTTGATCGGCATCGTCAAGAAGAATGCCATCATGATGATCGATTTCGCGCTTACGGCGGAGCGAGGCGGGATGTCGCCGAAGCAAGCCATCATCCAGGCCTGCATCCTGCGGTTCAGGCCTATCACCATGACCACGGTCTGCGCGCTGCTGGGCGCTCTGCCTTTGGCGCTTGGCACGGGTGTCGGTTCGGAGCTCCGGCGTCCGCTCGGCATCGCGATCGTCGGCGGCCTATGCGTCTCACAAATGCTGACGCTGTATACGACGCCGGTGATCTATCTCTACATGGAACGAATGGCCACGTTCATCGCAACGATCAGGACCAAGACGTTCGAGCTAAAACCTGCAAGTGAACCAATGGCGAGCCAAGAGTCCTCTGGCCGAGCACGTGTTTAGGAGCGGTTGACGTGCAGTAATCCAAGCGAAATGTAAACTGGAGAGAATTCTTGAAAGTTTTTGTCTCGGAAATGGGGGCAGCGTTACCAGCGTCTCCGTCGGACCTGGTCGCGCTGCTTCCGCTCAACGTCGCCAGGAACATGACAAGATCCCACCACCTGGTTTTCCATCGGTTGTCGCGCCCGCCCAAGCCGATCGAATCCGCCATGATCTGGCCGCGGCGGCTGGACAACCAGCCCGCGCATGCGTGGATTCGCGACGTCATCGCCAGCGTAGCCAATCAGCTCTCTGGCGCATAAACTCCTTCAAAGCAGGCCAAAACGAATTGGCCAAACTTGCACAGTGACAAACGATCGTACCGCCGAACCCTGTTTGAGTTGCGGGCTGCAGGCTCCACGTTCAAACGGCTTTCTGTCGAAAGAAAAAGTGTGACAACATGCACGACCAGCAGCGGGAATGATTTCGACGCGGGAGCCCACTCGCTTTCAGCAGCGACGGTTGAGGATCGCCCGCCTCAAGCGACCGTGGAGCTCGAAACCCGGCATTTGTCGCGCAAGATAGGAGAGCGAGTTCTTGTCCAGGACGTCAGCCTGCAGGTTTCGGCGGGCGAGATTCTCGCGATCGTTGGACCAAGCGGGGCGGGAAAGTCGTCGTTCCTTCGATTGCTCAATCGTCTCGACGAGCCTACTTCCGGCACTGTTCTGCTGAAGTCCGTGGATTATCGCTCGATCGCCCCGCAGGAACTGAGGCGCCGAGTCGGCATGGTGATGCAGACGGCCTATCTTTTTCCCGGCACCGTCTCCGCCAATATCGCGTTCGGACCGAAACAGCGCGGTGAAATTCTGGCGCCGGCCCGGATCGCCCTTCTGCTGCAGCGTGTCGGCTTGCCCGGATTCGCCGATCGCCATGTCAGCAATCTATCCGGCGGCGAAGCGCAGCGTGTGGCGCTGGCACGGACGCTCGCCAACGAACCTGAGGTAATTTTGCTCGATGAGCCGACCTCCGCACTGGACGAGGCATCGGTGCGGGGCATCGAAGATCTCATTCTCGGTATTGTCGCGGAACGGCAAATGACATGCGTGATGGTCACGCACAATCGCGCCCAGGCGGTCCGCCTCGCGGGAAGGACGATGGTCATGGAGGCGGGCCGCCTTAAGGCGGTAGGTCCTACCAAGGAGGTGCTGCATGCTGGCTGAACTTCAGAACAGTATTGGCAACGACGTATTGACGGGCCTCGCGCAGGCAGTCGGGGCCATCGCCCTATGTGCGGCCGTTGTGGCGCTGTGTGGATGGCAATCCGTCCATGTGGAGCGCGAGGCGGCTGTATCAATGGCGCGCGGCCTCGTACAGATGGTTCTCGTCGGCGTCGTGCTGGCCCTGCTGCTGCACGGTAGCCTGCTGATCGGTTCCCTGATCCTGCTCATGATGACGATCGCCGCTGCGGTCACGGCCGCCCGCCGGCTCAAGGGCATGGACGGTGCGCTTCTCCTGTGCTTCTGGTCGATAGCCGCCGGCGCCGGAATCATCATCGCCGTGATGCTCGCGACTGGCAGTCTTCGGCCCGATATTTCGATCCTTGTCCCGGTCGGCAGCATGATCATTGCCAACGCGATGAATTCGTGTGCGCAGGCCATCGAGCGCTTCCGGGCCGAAATCTTCGCCCATGTCGGCAACATCGAAGCAGGTCTGTCGCTGGGTGCCGAGCCCGCCGTCACCGTCTCGCCGTATCTTCAGAGCGCCGTCTACGCAAGCCTTCTGCCTCGGCTCGACATGATGAAGTCGCTCGGGCTGGTGTGGATCCCCGGGGTCATGGCGGGCATGGTGGTCTCGGGCACCAGCCCGGTTTACGCAGGCATCTACCAGTTCATCGTCGTGGCGATGATCCTGGCTGCCTCCGGCATTACGAGTCTTGTCGCGACCGTTCTCATGCGCTCACGAGCGTTCTCGCCGGCAGCGCAGCTCTCGCTACGGCCGGCGGAAGCGCCGCCTCCAGCTGCCAGCCCGTCCCGCTGAAATGAGCCAGAGGAATGCGCTCGATGCCCAACGAGTAATTTCGAATACCGCTTCGAGCCTGATCAAGACCATACATCGCTCAAGCGCCTGCAATTGCTGCCGTTTCGCGCAGCAGGGGATTGAAGGGAGGGATTGCGGCGCAAGCTTAAGAAAGCCAACAAAATCAGTAGCTTGTCACCCGCCCGAGACCGTGTGTACCAGTACGGTGTGCGAAGTCGACTGATTTGCCGCCCGCCGGGCGAAGAAAATCCCGTCCAGATTCGATGCGCTGATCTAACCACACTCGGCGCTGCAATAGGGTTGAATTCAGGCGAGTTAACGGTGCGATGCCAACCGGTTGCGCCACCGCGACCAGACGAACCACCCAAGTCCTACTACAATCGCGAATACGACCAGCGCGTCGAGTTCATGGAATGTGTTGCGCAAGGTCAGATTGCTATTCCAGCGCTCGCCCAGCAGCCGTCCGATGTAAGCAAGTCCGAAACACCACGGCCAGGAGCCGAGGAACGTGTAGAGTTGGAATTTTACCATTGGCATGCGCGCGAGGCCCGCCGGCAGCGCGATGTATGTTCGGACGACCGGCAGCAATCGTCCGATGAAGACCGTAGCCGAACCATAGCGAGCGAAAAATCCCTCGACACGATCAAGCTCAGCCCGGTTAACGAGGACATAAGCGCCCCACCGCTCAACCGCTTTGCGACCACCTCGCGCAGCTACCAAGTAGGTGAGGGTCGAGCCGACGTTACATCCAATTGCGCCCATCGTGGCGGCTGCGAGCAGAGCAAAACGTCCAGTGGAAACCAAGTAACCTGCGAACGGCATAATCACTTCGGAAGGAAGGGGGATGCAAGCCGATTCGACCGCCATCAGGCCTAGCACACCCAGATAGCCTGATGCTGAAATGACATTTGTGATCCAGGTTGCCACCGCAGATAATAATGTTTCAATCATTTGGACCAGTCTTCCAAGGTATCGATGCGCCCTCTCTGAATCGCGGCGGGTCAGTTCTTTAGCCCCCGCGCAACGCCTCAAGGTCCGGCTTCTTCGAAAGGGTGAGCGTTCCGGCTATTGCAATTGAGCCGCAAAGGAGCGCCGTAGCCAGAGCGATCGTCACATATAACCACGGCACGGTGAGCGTCTCCGGTGGCGGATCAAATACGCCTGAGAGGAGAGTAACCAAGACGTACGCTATTCCGAAGCCGACCGCGATGCCCATCACCGCGCCTCCGACCACGATGATGAGGCCCTCGCTCCAGAGAAACGCGCCGAATTGTGTTGGCGTGGCGCCGAGCGCTGAGAGAATGGTGAAGCTTCGCCGACGCTCCGAGAGCCCCAGCGCCAGGACAAGGCCGGTGACGCCCGCGATCATCAACACTGCAAAGCCAAGCTCCAAGGCGGTCAAGCCACGCAGGTCGACCGCGGTCAGACTAGAGCTGATGAGCGCCTGTGTCTCACCGAGCGTCGTGACCTTGGTGCCGCCGCGTTTCGCCGCCAGCTTGCGCGCGTCAGCCGCGACGGCTTCTGCGTCCCCCGACGTTCGCAACAGAACTACCTCGCTGGCATCGGAGCCAGCCTGTTTTGCGATGTAGTCCGCGTTGGCTACCAGGAAGGAGTCCTTTGGAGCTGTCGGAAACTCGCGGACGACGCCGATGAACTTGAACGGAACAACATGATATTGATGGTCGTTTGCGTTCTGAAGCCGCAGGTTCAGGCGGTCGCCGGCCTGCAGCTGGAAGTCGTCCACCGTTTCCTGCGAGACCAGAACACCATCCGGCGTCTCGGCTAACAACGCGAGAGACTTGCCGGCATCATGATTGGCAAAATAGGCGTTCGAAATCGTGGTCAGCTTGCCGATCGTTGTGGGATTGATCCCGAACATATCTTGCAGATCCGCTCCGACGTAGGCAAAATGATGAATCATCGGCTCCGCTGCAGCCACGCCCGGAATTGCTCTCAGCTCCGCCAGAAGCTCGCTGGCGGGATGCGCCATGGTTCCCGTCAACGTGACATCGGCGCCGTTCGTGAGTTCAGCGTCCACGCGTGATTGTGCGTTGTACGTGCTGTTGAAGATGGCCGTTGCCGTCGCAAAGGCGAATGCAAGCGCGACCAGCGCAACGCCCCTCGCCATCCGACGTTGCTGGCGCGATAGCGAGGCCACGATGATCGGCCCGAGAGCCGCCGACAGCGGCGCAAGCAGAACCGCGACCACGCCTTGGCCCCGTCCCAGCGCCCATCGGCTCAGGCGGAGCCATAACAGGCCGCCACCGATCCAGAAGCACAGCGGCGCCAGGAAAGCTTCGTAGTGCACCGAGGTCTGCGCGATGCCCTCGGGAGCCAGAACAATTTCATAACCGGTCCTTGCGACCATCCAGAATACGACGCCTCCGGCACCGAGAATGACAACGTCCAGATAAAGTCGTTGCCATAGCGAAGGCACCGGTCGATCCATCTCCGCGCGCGCAGCCGCGATCGACGTGCCCGTCGCGTCCATCCAGGCCGGAACGAGCGAGGCCGCAATGCCGAAGCCAAGCCCGACGGCACCGACAAGGACGAGCCAGGGCATCACCAGGCCGAGATTTTGCAACCGCCACCAGGTCAGGGCCACGACAGCCGCGAGAAGCAAGCCGATCACGGTGCCGAGTCCCGCAACCGCAGTGGCCTCAATCGCAGCAAGACGCAACAGTTGCAGAAGCGACGCGCCGCGAAGCCGCAGCAGCGCCTGCTCCCGGCGGCGACGTTCCGAACCGGACGAGGCGACCGCGAGCGTAACCAGGAGCGCCAAAATGACTCCGGGAATGCCGAGGAAGAGGAACAGGACGCGCACATAAAGCGAGTCGGCGCGCACCGCGTCGAGCCGCGCGGCAAGATTGTCGGCAAGCGCGGCGCTGCCTGCGACGCGTGCCTCGAAATTGTTGGCCGCGCGCTGCGCCTGCACGAAGGCGGCACTCGGATCCGGCGGCAAGACGGCATGATCGAGTCGGACATGGATCTGTGTGCGGACCGTGTCCGGCCGCGCGGATGCTTGTTGCGCGAACACGGTCCGCCACTCCGACATCGGCATCAGAAGCACGTTGTCCGGCGGAGCCTGGGGCGCAATGTTCTTGGACACCCCGATTGCCTGGAACATTGAGTCGGCATTCGGCAGCGCCACCACACCGGCAATCCTGACGTCGACCGGGCTGCCGCTCACGAGACGGATCGTCACCGTGTCCCCGGGGGCGACGTGAAGATTGGCGGCGGTTTGCGCGGCAATCAGCACACCGTCCCATGATCCCAGGTTGAGCTGAATCTGGCCGGGAAAGAGCTGACGATAATCCGTCTCCAGGCCGAGCACCTTACCCGGTCCGGTCGTCTGGGTCGTCCCGCCCGTGATAGCGTAAAATCCTTCCGTGTCCGCATAGCCTGCGGACTGCAAGTTTTCATAGCGGGCGGCATTGCCGATCGCGTCGATCACCGTTGCCGCATCGGCGCCGGGGACGAGAAGAACCTGCCAGTCCGCGGGCAGGTTCGCCACGGCGCGTCGGGCCATGCTTTCGGAGGATGCGACGACAAATGCGCCCAGAGAGCCCAACAGCGCGACAGGCAATGCGAGCCCGACAACAGCGGCGGCAAGGCGGCCAAAATGTGCAGCAAAAAAGCCCTTGAGCCAAAGCCGTATCATGTGCTCTCCGCCATAGCCGTTAGCTGGAGCAGTCCGTGATCCATGAGCCATGTGGTCTTCATGCGCCTGGCCACGGAGGGATCGTGGGTGGCAACGAGAAGGGCGGCGTCGCTCCCCTCAAGGGAGTTGAGCAATGCATCGACGGTTTGCCGGGCAATCGATTGATCCAGCTGGCCAGTCGGCTCGTCGGCCAGAATCAGCCGGGGCTTCAGCGCGATCGCCCGCGCGAGCGCGACGCGTTGCGCCTGCCCGCCCGACAGCTCGTCCGGAACCTTGTCGGCGATGTCTGCCAGCCCAAGCGACTCCAGCACCGCCAGTGCCCGGGTCTGCGGCGAGGAAATATTTCCGGCTATTCGCAGCGGGAGCTCGATGTTTTCGACGACGTTCAATGTCGGGATCAGGCTCGGCGCCTGGAACACGATCCCGACAAATCCCGGCCGAAGCGCATCATGCGGGCCGAGCGCAGGCCATCTCAGCAGACCGCCGGTCGGCGTATCGAGCCCGGCGATCAAGTGAAGCAATGTCGATTTGCCGCTTCCAGAGCGGCCGAGCAGGGCTATTCGGTCGCCGGCCCGGATCTCGAACGATGCCGGCTGAAGGGCGTAGATGTCGCTGCCGCCCTGGCTGAAGCGGCGCGTCACCTCCTTGCCCTCGACAAGGATGTCATGCATCGCCGATTCTCCCGTCGCGAAGATGAATAATCCGATCGGCGCGCGCGGCAAGCGCCTGACTATGGGTTGCCACGAGGACGGCAACACCGGCCCGGCATTGCTCGTTTAGTATGTCGAGGATGGACCGTTCCGTGACGGCGTCGACCTCGCCGGTCGGCTCGTCCGCGAGAAGGATACGAGGAGCCGCAGCCAGGGCGACGGCAAGACCCGCCCGCGCCAATTCGCCTCCCGACAGCTGACCTGGCCGCGCCGCAGCGCGCTCCTCAAGCCCGACACCCGCCAACAGGTTCTTTGCCCGCTCGTCGTTGATTTTGCCAGCGATCAGCATCGCGAGCTTGATGTTGTCCGCAACTGAAAGCGAGGGGAACAGGTTCCTCGATTGCATCAGGATGCCGATGTTCGCGCCGCGGCGGCGTGCGCGCTCGGCTTCCGACCGGCGGGTCAGGCGCTCGCCGAGTAATTCGACATATCCTCCATCGGGCTCATCCAGACCCGACAGGCAGGCAAGCAATGTCGACTTGCCGCTACCGGACGGGCCCACCAGCGCGACCAGTTCGCCCTCGTCGAGCCGCAGGCTGACGCCACGAAGCGCGAGCGTTTCGGATTCGCGTGTGTGAAAGAACCTGTAGATATCGAAAGCCTCAACGACGGCCATGTCACTGCCACCTGAAGCTCTTCGCCATCAGATCCCATTGGTCGGCATTGTCCGCTCCCAAGGGCGCCGACATGGTCAACGTGACCAGCTTGCCATTCTGCCAGAAGAAATAGCGGTCGTTCTCCTCGCGGATGGCTTTCTCGGTCACCGGGTTTGGCTCGGAATTCGAGCTATAGCTGACGACCACGGCCGGTCCGGAAGGGAGCTTGACGGATTTGACCCCTGTCACGCGAACCGCCCTGCCAGTCTTTTCAAGGTCGGCGACTTCCTGTTGTTTGGCGTTGACCACGCTTATGGCATCGGCACGTTGCGACACAGCCAGTGCAATCGTGTTGTACTTGTCCCTGAAGGTGACGCCGTCGGATGTCTCGCGGCGAGCCCATCCTTCCGGGACCTTGATGTTGAAGCCGAGCGGCGAGCGGTAGTCGATGAAGACCTGATTGTCCGGGATGTCGCCGGGCGGGTTCTTTTCCGCGGCGACCGGCTTTTCGGCGCTCCTTGCTTGCGCAAAGGCAGACGCGGGCGCGAATCCAACGAGGCTCACCAGGGCGGCGGCGATGGCAACGGCGCTCATTCTGTTCATGGTTGACCTCCTATTGCCACCCCTTGCGAATTGCGATTTTGAAGATGCCCAAAGCTCGTTGGTTGTCTTCCTATCATCCTCGTTCGCCTCCTGGATTGAGCAGGATCATTTCTCCGATGAGAATTAGCTGCGACTTAGGAGCACGCCCGTTCCAGAGCCCCCTGGGCTCCTCTACTCGCCCGCGTCTTTACTTGGTAATGCATCCGGATCGCCAGCAATCGGCAGCCGTACCGTGACACGGAGCCCCGACCGGCCGGCGCCCGCGATGTTCTCCAGCGCGATTCCGCCGCCCAAGCTGTCGACAATGCGCTTCACGATGGACAAGCCAAGACCGGTTCCTTCGCCCTCCGGGCGAGAGCCCCGGAAAAATGGATTGAAGATTTGATCCATGTCGCCGGAAGCAATGCCGGGGCCGGTATCCTCAACCTGCAGGATCGCCACGTCGTCCTGTCGATAGATCCCGATATCGATCGTTCCGCCCCGGGGCGTGAAACGAAGCGCGTTATCGAGCAAATTGCGGATGATCGCCGCGAGCATCACCGGCTCGCTGCGCACCGTGAGAGGTTCGACAAGCGCGAAGCCGAGATCGATGCCGCGGTCAAGCGCCTCCTGCAGCAGATCAGCCACGACCTCTTTCGCCACACGGTCTAGCGCTGCAAGCGGCATTTCGGCAGGGTCGGAGGGGGTAGCCTCATGCCGCGCCAGCGCGAGCAATTGCTCAAGGAGATGCTTGGTGCGATGCATACCCTGGTTGAGCGCGGCGACGCGCTCCCGCGCGACCTCGGGGAGCGCGACCGAATCAAGATTTTCCGCCTGCAGGCTGAGCGCGGTGATCGGCGTCCGCAGCTCATGCGCTGCATCGGCAACGAAGCGCCGGTGCTGATCCATCAAGAGCCGCATACGCGCCAACAATCCGTTGATCGAGGTGATGAACGGATGCAGCTCGCTGGGCGTACGCTTTAGCGGCAGCGGAGTCATGTCATCGGCTCGCCTTGAATCGAGATCTCCGGCCAGCTGGACTATCGGGCGGAGCGAGTGCGCAATGACAAGCGCCGTGACCAGCATCAGGCAGGGAATCAGCGCGGCGATCGGAAGCAACGTACGAAACGCCACATCGCGCGCGGTTTCGTCTCGAACAGTGGTCGGCTGCGCCACGGCGAACCGGCTGCCGTCGGATCGCGTTCGCAGGAGCACCCGGACTGGTTGTTTCTTCCACGTCGCGACCTGCAGACCATCGGGCAGGTTAAAGAGCTGGCGATCCTCTGCCAAGCCTCGCGGCGTCTTTCCCAACTCGACGAGCCAGACCTCTGTGTCTTCCTCGACGCCGTGAAGAGGCTGGCCGCCGCTGAAACCGGCATTTTGGGCCAGGCTCGCAAGTTGGATCAGGATCGAGTCCTGCAGTTCGATGGCCTCGCCGAACGCCCAGCTATAGGCGAACATTCCGCCGATTGCACCGCTCACCAGTATGATTGCGGTCAGGCCGACGAACAGGCGCGCGCGCAGGGACCTGATCATGATGAGCGGTCCACCATCCAGCCGACTCCGCGCACATTGCGGATCGCTGCGGCTCCGAGCTTCTTGCGGATGGTGTGGATGAGGTATTCAATGGCATTGCTCTCGACCTCTTCATTCCAACCGTAAATCTGCCGTTCGAGCTCGCTGCGCGACAGGACTCTGCCCGGCCGCGCAAGCAGCGCCTGCAGCAAAGCGAACTCGCGCGCGGTCAGCAGCGCGATCTGATCGACAAACGACGCCTGCCGCGTTGCCGGGTCAAGGTTAAGCTTGCCGTTGCTCAAAAGCGGCGGGGAGCCGCTGCCCTCGCGGCGGAGCACAGCGCGCATCCGCGCCAACAGTTCGCGAATCTCGAACGGTTTTACCAGGTAGTCGTCTGCCCCGAGGTCGAGGCCGTCGATCCGGTCGTCGACCGCATCCCGCGCGGTTACGATGATCACAGGGAATCTCCGGCCCAGTGTGCGCAGGCGCCGAAGCACCTCGCGGCCGTCCGCCTTCGGCAGCCCAAGATCGAGCAGGCCTAACTCGTAAGATTCATTCTCCGCCGCGTGGACAGCCGTCTCGCCGTCGGTGACCCAATCGACCGCATAGGCAGCGTCCTTGAGCGCCTGCTCGATGGCCGTGCCGATCATTCTGTCGTCCTCGATCAGCAGAACTCGCATCGTTCCTTTCCCCACTCCGGAGTACGCAGTCACACCTGCCGAATTCTTGTGCTCCAGACTTAGCGCAGACTTAGGCCGGCTCCGCCTGCGAGTTGACAAAAAAGTTAGCGTCGGCGCTGCAGGAAACTCCTCGTCCTAAGGCGCGCCTAAGTTGGCCGTGGCCAAACTTCCGACGTCGCTTGAGTGCAACTGGACTCGGGAGAGCCACATGTCCATGGCCGGGGAACTGCGCTTATCGCCGATGCTGAACAAGGTTCCGGAGGCCACGCTCATCTTCTGGACCATCAAGATCCTCTCGACCACCGTCGGTGAGACCGGCGCAGACTATCTCGCCGTGCATGTTGGTCTCGGCGCAACCCTGACCATGGTCTTCATGACAAGTCTCCTGATCGCTGCGCTTGGCTTGCAGCTGCGCGCACGCCGCTATATTCCCTGGATCTATTGGCTCACCGTGGTTCTGGTCAGCATTGTCGGAACCCAAATTACAGACTTCATGAGCGACAAGCTCGAGATCAGCCTTTACGTAAGCACGGCGGTCTTCGCCTGTGCGCTCGCCGGAACCTTCGCGATCTGGTACCGCGTCGAACACACGCTCTCGATCCGCAGCATCGTGACCACCCGCCGCGAGCTGTTTTACTGGGCAGCCATTCTCTTCACCTTTGCGCTCGGCACCGCGGCGGGCGACCTCGCTACCGAGGCGCTCGGGCTTGGTTTCCAGCTCGGCGTTCTCGCGTTTGGCGTGCTGATCGCGTTCATCGCCGTATTCTACTCGCTCGGTGTCAACCCGGTACTGACCTTCTGGCTTGCTTACATTCTGACGCGCCCACTCGGCGCGTCGCTCGGTGACTTGCTGTCGCAGTCGCGTCATTACGGCGGATTCGGTCTCGGCACGATCCAGACCAGCCTGGTATTCCTGACCGTGATCATCGCGCTGGTCGCCTGGGTGACCTTCGAAGGTGACTACAGCGACAGCGCGGATCCGGCGAAGAGATCTTGAGCTTCCACTTAAAAGCCCGCGTGGATGATGCGCGGGCGAGCCATGAGGAGATTGTTCATGAAAAGAGTTCTTCTGGCAGCAGTTGTCGGCCTGCTCACGTGGGCCCTCGGCGAGCCGATTTCTCCAGGCGGCGGCGCCTCGTTCCTGCCGACCGCCGAAGCCGGAGTATCCTCGAAGCTCGGTGACCTGTCGCCGTTCCGCACCATCGTCGTGGATGTTTCCGCGCTGATAGACAAGGGCGACCTTGCCGGCGCCAAGAACCGGATCAAGGATCTTGAGGCGCAATGGGACGATGCGGAAGCTGCGCTGAAGCCCCGCGCCGCCGCCGACTGGCACACGCTCGACAAGGCGATCGACCGTGCGCTCGAGGCGTTGCGGGCAGCTTCGCCCGATACGACCAAATGCAAGCAGACGATCGCTGACCTGCTGTCCGTCATAGATTCGGTCGGAAACAACTGAGGACGGCTGCGATGCTCTTTCGGCTGCGGCGCACAAGTGTTCCGGTGGTGTTGCGGCAAGCGAGCCGCGATGCGATATCCAGAACGCAATTTGCTGCTGTTGCCGAGCGGCAGAATTGCAGAAAATACATATTTCATAGAGCGACCTTCTCGCGCGTCCGGCGTTGAGGCTCAGCAAAAGAGTGCCGCTTACAAGGCAAGACCAAAACCGTGGACGTTTGCTGGAGGTACAATGCCGAACGAAGACAATTTCGTGAGCAAGATCCCTGAGGTGGCGCTCGGCTTCTGGATAATCAAGATCCTCGCCACGACGCTCGGCGAAACGGGCGGCGATACTGTGACAATGAGCTGGCTGCACGCCGACCAGAATGCCCATAACGGGGGCTATTTGATCGGCACTGGCATATTCCTAGCCGTGTTCGTTGCGGCGGTGATCGCTCAAATCTCGACGAGAAGGTTCAACGCCTGGATTTACTGGATCGCCATCGTGGCCTCCACGACGGTGGGCACCGCCATGGCTGACTTTTTCGATCGCTCGTTGGGCATCGGCTACACAGGAGGCTCGTTGATTTTGCTGGCCTGCGTCTTGTGCTCGCTCGGGGCTTGGTACCTCACTCTCGGTTCGATAAACGTTCAGACGGTTGCAACGCCGAAAGTGGAAATCTTCTATTGGGTCACGATTACGTTTTCGCAGACTCTGGGCACCGCGCTCGGAGACTGGACCGCTGACAGCACCGGTCTGGGATATGATGGAGGCGCGCTCGTGTTCTGCGCGGGACTCGTCGTGCTGGCGGCCCTGTACTATTGGACTACAATCTCGCGCGTGTTCCTGTTCTGGGCGGCCTTCATCTTGACGCGACCCCTCGGTGCCACGGTCGGCGACTTTCTGGACAAGCCGACGAGCCACGGCGGCTTGGCGCTCAGTCGTCCTCTCGCATCGGGGGTGATCCTCGCCGTCATCGTCATTCTCATTCTGGTCTTGCCACAGAGGCCCGGACGGCATCCCGGATCCGGCGTCGCAGCGCAGGTGCGGTGATTCTCAGATGGAGTAGGCGCATTTTGCTGAGGACGCTCGCATTCCACACCCCGATTAGATCGTTTGGCAGAGGATGTCGTTCAATGCGCGTTCTGTCGGGTTGGCTAGGTGCTACAGTGCTGGTCCTGCTGGCGCGGCCGGCGGTCGCGGGTCCTCCCTTCGTGTCCGACGATCCCGAACCGACCGAATATCATCACTTCGAGATATACACATTCAACAACGGGACGAATACGCGCGACGGCATAGATGGCGGGGCGGGCATAGATTTTAACTACGGTGCAGCGCCTGACCTTCAGCTCACAGCGACCTTGCCCGCGGGCTTCAGTCAATCTGCGGCCGGCGGCACGAATTTTGGGTTGAGCAACATAGAGCTTGCCGCAAAATACCGGTTTCTGCATCAAGACAACTTCGGTCTCGACGTCGCCGTGTTTCCTCGCGTTTTTCTCCCCAGCGGTTCGAAAACGATCGGCGACAACCATGCCTCGTTGCTTCTTCCGGTTTGGGTGCAAAAGGATTGGAAGGGCGGATGGTCCGCCTTCGGGGGCGGTGGATGCGTGTTCGGCGCCCTTCGCAGAGCAGATTTCTGTTTGGCGGGTGGTGTTCTCACATATCAACTAACGCCCAAGCTTCAGATCGGTGCGGAGCTCTTTCATCAGACCGCCAACTCTACGGGCACGCCCGCGACAACCAGCCTCGGGGTGGGATGGCGCTATGATCTCAGCAGCAATTTGCATCTGCTCGGCTATGTCAGACGAGGAGTCGAGAACACGGAGCAAACTGATCGCTATTCCTGGTACACATCCGTTCTGTTCACCTTCTGAAACTGGTTAGCGTTCCCTGGGACTGCGCGGACCCATCTCCGGCAGTGCGCATCAACGCATGTCGCTGCCAGAGTTGCCGGCCGGTGCAGGTTAATGGCAGTTGCCTCTGCGCATGCCGGCCGCAAATTCGGTGAAAGCTCCTAATTGGATTCCGACGGCCCGGCTTTTCTGGCTTGCGGCAGCCGATCATTTTGCATCGAGCCCGTCACAAGAATCGGGTCGATGATGGTTCGCTTGGTTGGCCTGTGTCAACCAACGGTCACTGAGTGCCACGGCGGTAATGCGCGGCTTCAAGCCGCTTATCAATCACCACATCACTTCCAGATCTTTGGTTCCGGCTCTGGCGCACAGCAGGTCTGTCCTGTAATGTAGATCTCGACCGGATACCCGCGGCCGGAGCCGCGCCGGGGCCGGTATGGAGGTCTCATGCGCCTCCTCGACATTGGCTTCGCCTTTGCGGTTGCTGGGGCCGTTTGGCTCCGCTGGCAATCGGATGGATCAGTAGACGTCAAGACGTCCTATTATTGGACGATGGCTGACACTGTGATCTGCGAAACGCCATTCCAAATCCGAAAGGCAATCGTCGCAATGGCTCAGGACGACGGAGCCGGCATTCGTAGTCTCGCCTGTACCCGACCTGGGGCCGGCAAGAGAGTGCGCGTCGTTTCCATGCCTGCAACTACATACGGGCCCTGGGAAATTCAATTGATTTCGGAGAGAGGCGCCGCCGCCACGATGTGGGGCTATGCCGATCAATTTGAAGCTGACCGAGATCAATAGTTACGACGGGTCGTTAGTCGCTCAATCTGTTACGTTCATCGCTGTCTTGGTGCCACTCCGTGAAGCCTGCCCAGCGGCGGGCTTCACCCTGCAACAGGGCACCAACGCGCCGCAATCGACACGCTGCACGCGATTCCGAGCAACGTAACCGGTCAGATTCAGTTGCTGACGAGAAGGGCTATGCTAGGGCTACGGGGACGTCCGAAAATCTTCACAACAGCAGCCCTCCTCCCCAGGTCGCATTTGACCCATTGCGCCTGTGCGCCCCTCAAGTCGGTCGCTGGCCCGAGCCTATTTTGAACGCGATAGGCAGGTTCAGCCCATCGGCTGATTTGTAGACGCTGGCACAACGTTCGAACGCGGTTCGGATCAAGCCTTGAGTCGCCTGATCTTGCTTCCGGATGAGAGCGCCGGTCAGAACGAGACTGCCCAACCCGCCTCGCCAAAGCATCTCCGTATCGGGGACGAAGTAGGTTGCAGCGTGCTCTGTGACCTTCACCTCCGTGAGGCCAGCTCCGTCTAGCAACTGGAGGAATTCGGCCGAGTTGGAATAACGAAACACATTGTGGCCCTGTGGCACGTCCAGCGGAGCCGATACGCCAATCTCGGCAATCGCGTCACGGAAGATGCCTTGAATACGCTGGCGCGACGGATCACCCCACCAAGAAAACGCAATGCGTCCGCCGGGCGATAAGGTTCGTACGCACTCTGCGACAGCAAGTTCTGGCCGGGGAAAATGTCCAAGCCCGAAAGCGCAGACGACTGCGTCGAACGTATGATCGGGAAATGGGAGATGTTCTACGTCTGCCTCACGATATTCGATCGTGGGGTACAGTCGCTGCGCCAGCTCTATCATCCGCGGCGACAAGTCAACACCGACCGAGCGTGCGCCACGATTTGCGGCTTCGGCTGTAAGAGCACCCGGCCCGCTCGCGACATCCAGCAGACGTGTACCACGGTGCAAATGCACGTCGTCGAAAAGAGGATCGGTGGCTAGAGCAGTCACCGCCGCAAAAAATGCATGATAGCTCTTCGCCAAAGCATCATGACCTTGGCGTTCGAAGGCCCGCAGTCGTTCCGCCTCGCTGCTAGACAGTTCTGCTGGAGACAAAATCATCATCCCCTAGACGCAAGACCGCTCAACAATAACAGCTCTCCGGAAGCGGGCAATATCCTAGATGTGAAAAGGCCTTCAAGATTGCCCCCTCCACCGCTTGGTAGGTCAATAGCTTAGCTCGCCGATCGGCGTCGGGACCCCGCGCCGATTGACACTCCAGGGCTCGCACTTCGTCTCTTCATCTGACAACCAGCTTATTGGACGACTACGTAGGCGCGTAGGATGAGCCGTAAAACGGAGCTCGCTGCCCCCACTCGCTCAACCCGCACGACTCAATGACACTCTCGAAACCGCTCTTGCGGGGTGGGTCTCGCGAGCGCCCAAGAGGCACGGCCACCTGATGCGAGACGGGGAATCGCGTCGATAGGCGCTCTACGCTGGTTCGGACGAGAGCGGGCGTTGCAGATGACGCGCCATCTGGACGGCAGCCTCGCTGTAGCGACCGCACTGGAAGAGATCCAGCAGCCGCAGATGCTCGGCGATATGGCGGCGCATGCCATCTCGATCGGTGAAACTCCGGTAGGCGAACAGACGCCGGATCGAGTTTACGCGCCGCAGCGATTCCACGAAGAACGGGTTGCCGGCGCCGCGCGCGATCTCTTCGTGAAACTCGCAGCCGAACTGGTAGACCTCACCGACCGTCATCTTCTCTAGCTCACCGGCCAAAATCCGTTCCTGGCGCTGGCGCAGGCGACTGACCACGTCAAGCCCGAGCTTGTAACCCGGCTGCAGGATCGCCGCCGGCTCGATCACGGCGCGGAACGCCGCGACTTGGGCCTGCGCTTCGGGGCTCAATACGGTCTCGGCAAAGCGCCAGCCATAGCCGGGCAGGCGCGCAATCCAGCCCTCGACGGCGATGCGATCGAGCAGGCGCTGCAACTCGGTGCGGCTGAGCGCGTAGCGGCGCATCAGCTCGGCCTCGGTGACATCAGTGGACAGCCGTCGTGCGAGCAGGTCGGCCGCGACGGCGGCGTAGGACTTTTCCGAGCGGTTCACCGCCGCGATCGCCGAACGCGCGGCGCCGGTCCCCGGGCTTCTCGTCAGGACAAAGCCGCGATTGGGCTCGCCGCGAGCGAAGCCTGCGAGTTCCAGCGCCTTCAGGCCCTGCCGGATCGGCGCGCGCGAGACGTCGAGCGCGTCCGCGAGTCTTTGCTCGATCAGCCGGTCGCCCGCTTTCATGCCGTCGCGCCGGGCCAGGGCCAGGATGAGACCCGCCAGATGGTCACCGCGCTCCCCACTATTGCCGGCCAGGCGTCGTCGATCAGATTCGGAGGCGGACATCACGGCAATCCGGACATTTGTGACTTGACAGACCGTATCGCAGATTGTTCTTTTCGACAACAATATACAATACGGGAGACATGCCGAATGGCCCGGACGCCCGATGTCCACATCTGCGAGGTCGCTATGCGCGACGGTCTACAAAACCTGGACGTCTTCGTTCCGACGGACGCGAAGTGCGCGCTGATCGACGCGATCGTCGCAGCCGGGGTCGGCGAAATCGATGCAGGCTCGTTCGTGCCGCCAAAGGTCGTGCCACAATTTGCCGACGTCGATGCGGTAATGGCGCATGCGGTACAGCACAAGGGCGCAACGATCGGTGCGCTCGTGCCGAACTTCAAAGGCGCGGAGCGGGCGATCGCCGCTGGTGTCGGCGCCATCTATTTCGTGATCTCGGCCAGCGAGAGCCACAACCTCGCCAACGTGCGCCGCACGATCGAGGAGCAGCTCGACGGCTTTCGCGCCGTGCGTGCCGCGCTGGATGTGCTTCCGGTCCAAAACCGTCCGCGGCTGATGGGAGCGATTGCGACCGCGTTCGGCTGCTCCATCGAAGGCGAGATCAAGGAGACTGCGGTCGGTCGGCTCGCGCGCGGTTTCGCGGAGGCGGGAGTCGATGAAATCGGGCTCGCCGACACTGTCGGCTATGGAACGCCCGGTCTGATCAAGGACATCGTTCGCGTCACGCGGCACGAGGTCGGTGCAAAAATGCCGCTCCGGCTGCACCTCCACGATACGCTCGGCGCAGGGCTTGCCAATGCGGTCGCGGGCCTCGATGCCGGCATTCGCCGCTTCGATGCGGCGGTCTCGGGTCTCGGCGGATGTCCTTTCGCGCCGGGCGCGCGCGGCAATGTCGTCACCGAGGACCTCGTCTTCATGCTGGAGCGGATGGGCTTGTCCACCGGGATCGATCTCGACCGGCTGATGAAGACGCGCGAGATTCTTGCGCGCCACATCGCGCCAAAACACCTGACCGGACATCTGCACGAAGCGGGCATCCCGAAAGCCTTGCGGAGCGCCGCATGAGCACGGCGCCTGACAAGGCGCCGCTTCGCCCGCTCGAAGGCGTGCGCGTCGTCGAGTTCAGCCAGATGGTGATGGGCCCGAGTTGCGGACTCATCCTGGCCGACCTCGGCGCTGACGTGATCAAGGTCGAGCCGACGAAGGGGGATCGTACGCGTTCCTTCAAGGGGCCGGCCGCGGGATTCTTCAACACCTATTGCCGCAACAAGCGGAGCCTCGCGCTCGACACGTCGACCGCCAAAGGCCAGCAATTGGCGCGGCGGCTGATCGAGAGCTGCGACGTCCTGATCGAGAATTTCCGACCCGGCCTGCTCAAGCGCATCGGTCTCGACTACCAGTCGGTCGCGAGCTTCGCGCCGCGGCTGATCTATTGCTCGCTCAAGGGATATCTGCCGGGGCCCTACGAGAACCGCCTTGCCCTGGACGAGGTGGTTCAGATGATGGGCGGGCTTGCCTACATGACGGGACTGCCGGATAAGCCGATGCGCGCGGGCGCTTCGGTCAACGACGTCATGGGCGGCATGTTCGGTGCGATCGCGATCCAGGCCGCGCTCGCCGAACGGCAACGAACCGGCCGCGGCCGCTACATCCAGAGCGCCCTGTACGAGAACAATGTGTTCTTGATGGCGCAGGCCATGATGTACGAGACCGTCACGGGCGAACCGGCAACGCCATATTCCGTCAAGCAGAGCCCATGGCCCGTCTATGATTTGTTCGACACGCGCGACGGCTCAAAACTCTTCGTCACCATCGTCGGTGAAGAGCAATGGCAGGCCTTCTGCCGCGCGTTCGACCGCGAAGCCTGGCTGGGAGATCCGCGGTTCGCCACCGGGCAGGGCCGGGTCGATCACCGGGATTGGCTGATCCCGGAGATCGCAAGGATTTTCGGTCTGTGGGACAAATCCGATCTCGCGCAAAAGCTCGATCAGCTCGATCTGCCGTATGCGCCCGTGAACAAGCCGGGAGATCTCTTCGACGATCCCCATCTCAACGCGTCCGGTGGATTGATCGACATCAAGCTGCCGGATGGACGTCGCGCCAAGACACCGTTGCTGCCGGTTTCAATGGATGGGCAGCGTCTGTCAAACCGCTATGATCCGCCCCAGGTGGGCGAGCATACCAGAGACGTGCTGACGGAAATCGGCTGCACGCCACACGAGATCGCGGAACTAGCTGCAACGGGGATTGTGACGGCCAAGTCCGACGCTGCCTGACGAAAGCAATCAAAAAAAATATTTGCGAGGAGGAATGCATGAGGATCACGCGTCGCGAAGCGCTCATTGCGGGCTCGGCTTTCGCTGCCGCCGGCTTTCCGCGCATGCTGAGCGCGGAAGAAAAGCTCGCAAGCATCGCGTTCGGACCTGTCTCTCCGGTCTACGCGATTGCCATGATCGCCGAGATGAAAGGATATTTCAAGGACGAGGGACTCAAGCCGAAGCTCGTTCCCGGCAATTCCGGCACGTTTGGACGCCAGACGCTCGCCGCGGAGCAGGCGATGTTCGCCCATGGCGACGCCAGTCACCCGCTCCAGCTGTCCGCGCGGGGCAAGCCCTGCAAGATCCTGCTCGCGACCGAAATGGTTTGCTCCTATGCAAACATCGTCATTCGAAAGGATCTTTACGACAGCGGCATCACGTCCGTCGAAAAACTGGCGGCCTATAAGCGGGCCAACGACGCCAAGCCGATCGTCGCCGCGACCGCAATCGGTTCGGGGACCTGGGTCTACGGCACCTATGTGTTCGAGGCGCGCGGCCTTAGCGACAAAGTGAATTGGGTTGCCGGCGGCGGCCCGAATACCATGTTTCCGTCGCTCGAGACCAAGCAGTTCGATGCCATCATGGCGCCGCCGAGCTGGACCGTGGAAATCGAGAAGAAGGGTTTCGGCAAGGTGATCTACGACACCGCAAAGCCCGGAGAGTTCGAAAAGGATTTTGGCGGCACGGTGCCGGTGCTGGTGATCTACGCGCTCGCGGATACGGTCACGCAGGACAAGGCGACGGTGCAGGCCTTCGTCAACGCGATCTACCGGGCCATGAAATGGGTCAAGGCGACGCCGCTCGCCGAGGTCCAGGCGCTCGTCGCGCCAAAATATTTCTCCGGCACGGATTCCGATGCGGTCGCGGCCGAGCTTGGCTTCGACACATCGACCTGGGCCTATGACGGCAGCATCGACAAGGCGTCGTTCGCGCGCGGCGCAAAGCCCTGGTACCGCAAGGGCACGGATATCCCTGAAACCAAATACGAGGAAGTCGTCGACATGAGCTTCCTCGATGCGGCCAAGGCGAAGTACAAGTGACGTCCGTGTCGGGCTCCAGCCTTGCCCTCGCGCCGCACGCGCAGAGTGCAGCGGTCCGGATTGCGGTGCAGGGCCTGACGAAGACCTTCAGTGCCGGCGCCGCGCAATTCACCGCCGTGGACAATGTGTCATTTGAGGTGCGGTAAGGCGAATTCGTCGCGCTGCTTGGGCCGTCCGGCTGCGGCAAGAGTACGATCCTGAACATGGTCGCCGGTCTGCTGCCGCGCTCGGGAGGGCGCATCCAGATCGATGGCGATGCGGTCGAGCAGGGCACCGTAAATCCGAAAGTCGGCTACGTCTTCCAGCGCGATACGTTGTTCCCCTGGCGGACCGTCGAACAGAATATCGGTTATGGGCTCGAGATCGCAGGGGTTGCAAAAACGGAGCGGGCGGACCGGGTTGCGAAAGCGGTCGAGCGTGCCGGGTTGAGCGGTTTCGCCCGGACGTTTCCACGCATGCTGTCCGGCGGCATGCGTCAGCGCGTTGCGCTGATGCGGACGCTGATCCTCGAGCCGGAGATCCTGCTGATGGACGAGCCGTTCGGCGCGCTCGACACCCACACAAAGCTCGAGATGCACAAGACCCTGCTCGAGATCTGGGAGCGAGAGCGGCAGACTGTTCTGTTCGTGACCCACGATCTCGGCGAGGCGCTGACGCTGGCGAGCCGGATCATGCTGTTGTCTGCGCGGCCGGGGCGGCTGAAAGAGGATTTTGACGTCTCTTTCCCGCGCCCGCGCGACCCGGTCGCCCTGCGCGAGACTGCCGAGTTCGGCCGGCTCTACTCCCACATGTAAATCGGCGCTGAACGATGACCCCTTCGCTGTCATCTGAATCAACGACTTTGCCCGCCGATCGGCGCGAGGACCCCACGCCTATTAACACCGAATACGATGATTGTTACGAAAGCGGGATGCGTCTGTACCGTGCAACCAACTAAGACTTCAAGAACTCGAAAGCCTTCCAATCTCGAATCGCAAGAACACATCGATCGGTCATGGCTTGAGCTAAAGCAACGCCGCGTTCGTTGGCGAGGTCGCCTAGCCCGCCACCAATAACCGGATAGCAAAAACAAAACATAAGCGTCCAACGATAATCATCGATGCAGTCAGCGAAGGTGTAACTTCTTACTCCAAGTTCGAGAAGACGGGTATGATACGAGCGTAAAATATCCAGTTCTATCTCGCGCCGGATTGACGGAGCCACGCTCTGACTGAGAAACATTCCGACGTCGTACGTGCCCACGCATTGGCTAACGATTTGCCAATCCACAACTCTGACCGGCTCATGGTCTGGCCGCATGCCAAAGAACAGATTGGCGAGCCTGTAATCGCCATGACAAAGCGTCCGTGGTCGATCGCGAAAGCGATCGAGCATGGCCGCAATCTGATCAGATAGGCGTTCACCAATTCGCAGCATCTCATCAGAAAGGGCCGCGCCACACCGCTGAAGAAAGAGCGGCCAAGCAACAGGATAGAGTGCCATGGCGCCCTTATTTACTTCGCTCTCGCCTAGCGGTACCCAGTCCATTGTCTTCAGTCTGGGACTTTCCCACCATTCCGCGTGAAGATCCGCGAGTTGGCGAACCGCCACGAATGCATCCTCCGCAGAGCATCCCTTTAATTGATCACCGAGCCGATGGTCGCCAAGATCCTCCAGGAGCAGGACGAAGTCATCGCTCGCAGCATCGTACGACTCGTAAAAGCATCTTGGGCTAGGTAAGGAGTCGCTTTTGCCAATATGCCTGTAAAACTTGACCTCTCGTTCGTAGAACTTCAACTGTTGCGCAAGACCGCGGATTTGCTCGATCGCCGATGGGAATTTTGCGATCACAGATCTTGGGCCTGCCGCTCCAGCTCGGTAAAGAAGCCTGATACGCGCCAATTGACCGTAAATACCGAGACCTTGCCCAATGACCTCGGTCTCGATCGACGAGACGGATGCGGGATCAAGCCCGAGCGCCAGGCTCAGGCCAGCGACTGTGAGGTCAGCAGGACTTCGCGGATACATACCTAACTCCTACTTGCACATCCCCACTGAACGAGCATTTGAAGGCTACGATCGCTGTCGGAAAGAAGCCATGGCGCCGCCTCGAACCAAGTTACGCCGCTGGCACGAGATCGAGGGGCGCTACGAGCTTCTCACCGCGGGCGCAAGCCAGACAATTGAACTCGTCACTCTCCCTCAATTTTTCCAAAGCATACGCTCTCGTTGTCTCAAGTAGTCGGTATACGGGCTCGCTGCCGGCGATGTCCGCCAAGATAAGTGATTTGGTGACGAGATTGGCCACGCTGTCTGAAACTGCGGAGGCTTCCATATCTTCGGTTGAGGCCGCAGCAGTCGCTTGTTCAAGAGTGAATTCGCCCTTCACGGCCGAAAGCCGGCGCAAGACCATGCGCTCCTGCTCGGGAAGCCAATCGTAACTCCAATCCAGCATCGACCGCAGTGTGTGGTGTCGCGCCGTGGCCGTGCGGTAGCCCCCTGTCAAGCCGTGCAGACCGCCCTCAAGGCGTCTTAGCAGGCAACGAACCCCGATCGTGTCGATGAGGCTTGCCGCGAATTCGATCGCTAAAGGAATGCCGTCCAGCTTACGGCACAAACCGGCGACAAAGGGTACATCTTCATCCGTCAGCTCAAATTTTGCCAACTTGGCCGCAACGCACTGCGCAAACAATTCTACCGCCGAAAATCGGAGCATATCGGCGGCCTTAAGAGATTTCGATACCGATGGTAGCCCCAAGGGCGGTAGTCGATATATTTGCTCGCCTTCTGCGCGCAAGGGCTCGCGGCTGGTTGCGAGAATTCGCACGTCGGGTGCGCCACGCAAAAATGCGGCCGCAGTCGATGCAGCGGCGTCTACCAGATGTTCGCAATTGTCGAACACAAACAACATCCGCTTATCGCGAAGATGCTCCACAAGAGCGTTTACGGTGATTCCACCAGCCGAATCAAAACGCAGAGCGCAAGCGATAGCGCTCGGAATGAGACTGGCGTCGCCTAAGCAAGCGAGATCGATATGCCAAACGCCATCTCCAAACTTTTCGAAAACCTGTTCTGCTGCGGCGAGCGCAACGACCGTCTTGCCGACGCCGCCCGGGCCCACAAGGGTCAGAAGGCGGTCCTGGCCGAGCCGCCCAGTCAATATATTCAAGGTTTCGTTACGGCCAACCAAACCCACGAGTTGGGCAGGCAGATTGTTCATGCAGGGTGTAGTGACTGGTCTCGCTGAAAAGGTCTCCTTGGGCGTGAGAGACACGGACGAAACGAATCGATAGCCTCGTCCAGGAATATTGATCAGGTAACGATTACCGTTTTTCCCATCGCCTAGCAGCCGTCGCAATGCCGCAATGTGGACCGTCAGATTAGCGGGCTCCACGTGCAGGTTCGGCCAGACTTTGGCCATGAGTTCCTCTTTGCTGATTAACTGACCTGGTCGCTCCACCATCGCGATAAGGATTTCGAGAGCACGGCTACCGATACGGACGGCCGCATTCGCTTCGAGTAGTAGCCGCTCTCCTGGAAATAGCCTGAAAGGCCCGAAACAGATCTCGTCGGTCCGAATTTCCCTATCCGCCCTGTCAGGCGATCCATCCTGGAGTAAGATACCTCGCCGCGTTGATAGCATTCGCGCACTCCCTATAGGCTGCAAGACAAGTGCTGGAAACCTATATGGGCCGGAACGAGGAGCCGAGTGAAGTCCGGTAAAGAATCGTAAAGCGAGCCTGGGAAAGGGCGGCTGCGGGGCAGATTTACTCCAAACTCAGTCCGTCAAGAAGTTGTTTTGCGACCCTTAGGTCGACTGTTTCGTGTCCCTCAGAGTAGCGCTGATACACGGGCAACAAAATCGAACTGGCTTTCTGCGGATCCCAACTACGATAAAGCAGGGCCAGACTAGTCGCGGCTCGCAATTCCCAGGCGAGGGCAGATTGCTCGCGAGCAAGCTGGATCGCATGTTGATAGGTAGCCACCGCCTCGTCTTCGAACCTGCCGCCTCTCGCCGCCAGGATATCGCCCTCAAGACGAAGGAATTCAGGAAGATACAGTAACTGCCCTTTTTCCTTCATTTCAACGACCAGCTCGTCGAGCAAATCTTTGGCATCCTTATCGAGACCTTCACGAGTTAGCGCCTCGATCACTGCAATACTATGGTAAGCTGGGTTATAACGGGATGATCGGACAGCCTCAAAGCTATCCATGAGTGTCAAAAAGCGATTTGTGGTGTCCGACGCCTTCGTACGGAACGAGAGCTCGGCCTCTAACGAAGTGGCCAAGACAGGAAACGGCGCAACAGCGTGTTCTCGTGCGACCGTTCCTAACTGCGCGATAAGCTCGCTTGCCCAACTCCAATTGCCGCATTGCATAGCTACAATTGAAGCAACATATCCCGCACTCACTCCTGCAATCGGATCGCCGAGGCGCCCGGAGAGTTCCATGAGCTTGTGGACAGACGCCTCAGCCTGTTTGGGACGACCGACGAGCCAAAGGATGCCGGCTTCGCTTGCCAATGCGCGCACCCTTTGGTCGTTACCAAACCTGATTGTATTTATCTTGCGTTCGAGTGGCGCTTTTTGAAAGGCAGATCGGCAGCAAGCTTCGGCTTTCTCCTGATCTCCGGCGTAGTAATAAGAGCGGCTTAGCATCGCATCGGCCATTGCGATGGCATCAGGATCCTTTGTTTGCTTCGCCACATCTCCAGCACGGAGGGCGATTCGCATCGCCGCTCTGTTATCTCCGCTTCTGCTCAGAAACATGTGATAACCGCCGAGCACTCGAATTTGTAGATCGTGATCTTCAAGGAAGGTAGCGAGTTCTATGGATCTAAGCACGGCGCGGTTCCCATCGTCGGTGTTTCCGCGCGTGATCACCATCGAATACGCGTAAGCATATTGAAGCATCATTTCATGCCGGGTGTTTCGATGGACATCATCCAAGTTCTGAAGCGTGCGCCCGACCCAGTCTCGCGCCTCCGTCATCAAACCAAGTTCGACAAAATATAAACCGGCGCCCGCGGCGAGTTTTACGGCCAGAGCGCCATTGCCCGACGGTGAGAATATCCATTGGAGCGCTGCGCGCACGTTGCCGAGTTGATCACCGATGCTGGCATACCCTCCTTCTGCAAACAGCCGGCTCTTCTCGGACCAGGCGCGATCCAAAAGCTCCGCGAAGTAAGTGGCGTGACGCACGGCGGCTCGATCCAGTTCAGCCCCGTCTCGCAGCTTTTCCAACGCGTACGCGCGTGTGGTTTCGAGCAGCCTGTAACGCGCAACGACACCTCCGACATCAGCGGAAACGAGAGATTTCGCGATAAGGCTTGCGACGTGATCGACGACCTCCGACGGCTCTATGCCGTCTCCTGCGGCAACCACGCTCGCCGCTTCCATCGTAAAGCTTCCGGTGAAACAAGCGAGCCGACGCAGGATCGATTGCTCAGATTTATCGAGAAGAGCGTAGCTCCAATCGTGAGTTGCGAGCATCGTCTGGTGACGTTCGATGACCGCATTGCGTCGCGGAGAGAGGAGACGCAAGCGGTCATTGAGACGCAATACGACTCCACGCAATCCGAGCGTTCCAACATAAGCCGCGGCAAACTCGATTGCCAGCGGGATACCGTCCAGCCTGGCGCAAATCTCTGCAACGATTGGTGCTTCTGCGTCTCCGATCGCGAATTCAGCCAAATTGTCCGAAGCACGCTCGATAAATAATTGCACGGCCGAATAGTTTTGCATCTCGACCGCTGTCAGGCCTTCCGACGAAGCCGGACAATCAAGCGAGGGCAGATGATACAGGTGCTCACTTTCAACGCGCAATGGTTCCCGGCTCGTCGCCAGGATTCGCACACGAGGCGCATTTCGCATCAATTCGGCGATCACCCGGGCGGCCTCTCGAACAAGGTGCTCGCAGTTATCCAGCACGATCAGCAAATGTTTATCGCGAAGAACATTGATAAGATTTGGCAGCAGATCGTCGTCGCGTGTATCGAGGCCGAGGACTCTCGCCAGAGCATGCGGCACGAGAGTGGCGTCTGCAACCGAGGCAAGGTCTACCAGCCAGACACCATTCTCGAAGATCGAAATAGATTGCTCCGCAACCGCGAGAGCGACTGAAGTCTTCCCGATCCCGCCTGCCCCGACGATTGTGATAATGCGATGGCGCTCGATCTGCTGACCGAGCCGGTCGACCGCGGCCGCACGTCCGGTCAACCGTGTTAGCTGCGCCGGCAGATTGTGAGCTCGCTTGTTCTGAACCGCCGGCTCTGTTTTCTCATCGTTAAATTCGACGGTAATCGGAGCGACAAAGGCATAACCGCGCCCCGGAGCTGAAACAATATAGCGCTTACCGGCGCTGCCATCCCCCATGGCCCGGCGCAGCGCCGATACATGAACCTTAAGGTTATCTTCCTCAACAAACGTGTTGGGCCAGACCAGCTTCAAAAGTTCGCTTTTGCCGACCACCTCGCCATGGCGTTGCACAAGTGCGATCAGGATATCAAGCGCGCGACCGCCGACACGTAGTGGCTTGCCGCCTTCCGTCAGCATTCGTCGGGTCGGAGTTAGCCGAAATGCGTCAAAGCAAACGACGTGTTCTGATGATGAGGGACTTAACAAGAATCCTCCGTAAAGCCCGATGGGCTTCGCCCCAGTGCCGGAAGTCAGGGCAGTGCCTGAGAACTATAGCGTCTTGCCAGGCTCCTCGCGTAGCTGAAAGGCACCCCCGCGTCTTTTACGATCCAAACTGATTTTGTTCGATATTCGCAAGTTTGATCACTTCTTATGCAACAACGAAGCCGCCGATCGAATTTGGGCAGCGAAAGAGGCCACCGCACGGGGGCGTTTGGTCCTCACCCGGTAACTGCGACTAATTCCTTTGCAAGCGCCGCCAGGCCGCGGGGCTCAACCCGACAATCCGGGAGAAGGTTCGGGTAAAGTGGCTCTGGTCGGCGAAGCCGCAGGCCAAAGCAATTTCGGCCAGATCGTCGTTCGTTGATTTCAGCATAAACTTCGAGAGCGCGAGCCTGCGCTCTATAAACCACCTATAAGGAGAGGTACCGGTGCTTCTTTTAAACAAACGCGCAAACTGCGGTGGAGAGAGATCACACAGATTAGCCAGGTCCGCCAAGGACACATTGGACCGTATGTTGGCAGCAAGAAACTCCTTCGTCGTTTTCGCTTGCCACGGGGTCAAACCGCCCCGTACCGAAACCAAGGGTTGTTGAGCGCTGTGTTTTGAGATCAGGTAAGTGCATGCAGCCAGAAATACTTGATCGATGAAGAGGCGGTTAGCCTTTGCCGGTTCTTTAAATGCCGGCACCAGCGCCAAGCCAAGATGAAGTAGCGTTTCATCAGGAAACCCATAGTCCAGCGCATCGCGCAACAGATCCATTCCTCGATATCCGGCATCCGGTTGCAACTCTCCCAGAAAAGCGGAAGAGAAGACCAAATTTAGTGAATAGACCGGATACTTTGCCGACGAGTAGGTATTCCGAAGGTCGTGTAGTCCCGTAGATCCTCTAATGGACCGAGGAATTTGGATGGCTTTCTTGTTCCTGTTCAGCGTGAATTCTTGCATTTCGTTGAGAATAATCACTGCCAGGAACCCATCTAACTGAGGATTCGGGCTCATGACCTCGTTATCTCGACCCTCGCTCCTGTAAAGTACCATCATACTATGGAGATCGGATGCCGCTCCCATCTTGATCAAGGAAAGCTCATCGGAACTTGGATCAGTCAGGAATTCGTTGCCACTCAGGGAGGAGCGCCGGATGCGACTGGGCTTGACCATAATGGTGCTCACCGAGTAACCGCCCTCGACCGCTCTATGACGTCATCAGCGCTGGGCAGATCTCATGGCTAAAAAGCGCACTAAGCTGCGCTCCTGATCCGCTCTAGCTCAACAGTCACTAATGTCAATACACGCTTGCGGTGATCCTTATCTTGGCGCTATCCAGAGCCGTAAAACGAGCGAAATCAGGGCCACAGACCCGACGCCGCCGAGCCAAAGCGCTCCAAACCATACAAGGCGCTGCTTGAAGGAGTGACGACCTTGCTGGGAAATCATCAGTGAAACCCGCTCGTGGCGTTCACCTTGCCGCGAAAAACCCAATAAGCCCATGCCGTATAGCCGAGTATGAGCGGGATCAGCACAGCCACTCCGAACAACATGAACGACTGGCTATTCTCCGGCGAGGCAGCCTGCCAGATCGTGATACTCTGCGGTACGATATACGGATACATGCTGATCCCAAGGCCGGCGTATGACAGCCCGAACAAGGTCAAAGAAAGCAGGAACGGTTGATAGTCATATTTCCTGGCCAGGCTGCGAAGCAGCAGAGCACTGATGCCAGCGACGGCGATCGGCACCGGCGCAGTTAGAATTACGTTCGGCCAGGAAAACCAGCGCTGGGTATATTGCACGTGAAGAAAGGGTGTCACGATGCTGACTAGGCCGATCGCCCCTAACATCGCGATCAGAAACATCCAGCTTAAATGATAGGCGCGCTCGCGCAAATCTCCTTCAGTCTTCATCACAAGCCAGGTCGCACCCAATAGAGCGTAGCCGATCACAAGCGCGACGCCAGTCAGAATGCTGAACGGCGTCAGCCAGTCCCACCAGCCGCCGCCATAGTGGCGTCCTTCGACATGCACGCCCTGCAGGATGGCACCGAGCGCAACGCCTTGCGCCAGCGCCGCCAAAAGCGAACCGCCGGCGAAGGCGATGTCCCAGAGATTGCGCTCGCGTCGCGTCCGCCAGCGAAATTCGAAAGCGACGCCGCGGAATACCAATCCAAGCAGCATCGTGATGACGGGCGTGTACAGTGCCGGCATCAGAACCGCATAGGCTAAGGGAAACGCCGCCATCATGCCGCCGCCACCGAGCACAAGCCATGTTTCATTGCCGTCCCACACCGGCGCGACGCTATTCATGATGACGTCGCGATCAGCCTTCGCGGGAAACAGCGGAAAAAGGATGCCGAGACCGAGGTCGAAGCCGTCCATCACGATATAAACAAACACAGCAAACGCGATGATGAATGCCCAGATCGTCGCGAGGTCGAGGGATACGCTCATACGCCGGCCCCTTCGACTGCAACTCCCGCGGCCGGCGTAATGCCGGCTGCGCGCACGGGGACATCGCTACGCGGCCCTTGTTCGCTCGGGTGAGGCGGCACCGCCATCAGGCGCAATATGTAGATCACGCCGGCGATGAAGAGCACGAAATAAGCGATCACAAAGGCGATCAAAGACGAGGCGACCGCGGGGGCCGCCAATGGCGAGACCGATTCAACCGTCCGCAGCAATCCAAAGACGGTGAACGGCTGGCGCCCGGTCTCGGTCGTGACCCAGCCCGCCAGCACGGCGATGAATCCTGCCGGACCCATCGCCATCGCGATCCCATGGAACAGGCGCGACTGGTAGAGTTCTCCGCGCCAGCGTAGCCAGAGGCTGAGCAGGCCGAGCCCCAAGATCAAGCATCCCAGGCCGACCATGACCCGGAACGACCAGAAGGTGATCGGGACCGGCGGCCAATCATTCCTTGGCACCGTATCGAGCCCGGCAAGCGGTGCGTTCGGCGAGTGTTTTAAAATCAGCGACGACATTTTTGGGACTTCGATCGCGTACCTCACTTTGGCTTCAGCCTGATCTGGCAGGCCTAACAGTATTAGCGGCGCACCATTTGGGTGGCTCTGGTAATGGCCTTCCATGGCCATTACCTTGGCGGGCTGATGTTTCAACGTGTTGAGCCCGTGCTGGTCGCCAGCGAGGATCTGGATCGGTGCCACTAGGCTGACCATCCACATGGCCATCGAGAACATCATGCGCGGACCAGCAAGCTGCCGGTCGCGCAGCAGGTGGTAAGCGCCGACCGCGCCGACCACCAGCGCCGTGGTGAGATAGGCCGCCAGTAC
This sequence comes from Bradyrhizobium nivariense, assembly GCF_029846715.1. Taxonomy (GTDB): domain Bacteria; phylum Pseudomonadota; class Alphaproteobacteria; order Rhizobiales; family Xanthobacteraceae; genus Bradyrhizobium. The sequence goes on along the minus strand of NZ_JARVWW010000036.1, from coordinate 19,121 downwards.
CATGTGAACGAGGCGATAGGGGAATGAGGGATTGAAGATCACCTCAAGCCAATTGGCGGCGACAAACTGCCCCTCAGCGTTGATCGCGTAGCCGGCTGGCGTCTGCATCCACGAATTGGCGGACAGGATCCAGAACGTCGAGATCAACGTGCCAGTCGCAACCATCAAGGTTGCCAAAAAATGCAGTCTCGCCCCTACCCGCTTGAGGCCAAATAACATCACCCCAAGGAAGCCCGCTTCCAGGAAGAATGCCGTGAGTACTTCATAGGCCATCATCGGGCCGATGATCGGGCCGGTCTTGTCTGCAAATGCCGACCAATTGGTACCGAACTGGTAGGACATCACGATTCCGGAAACGACGCCCATGCCGAAGGCGACTGCAAAAATCTTTAGCCAGTAATTGAAAAGGCTGATGAAAACTTCACGCCCGGTCCAGAGCCAAAGCGCTTCGAGAACTGCGAGATAGCTGGCAAGCCCAATAGAGAAGGACGGAAATATAATGTGGAATGACATGGTGAACGCAAATTGCGCCCGAGCCAATAGTATGGCGTCTAACCCTTCAAACATCGCGCTACCCTCGGCTTTCAAGTCATCGGCACATCGATCGGTTCGTACACCGAGATGCGCCCGTGACTGAATCAAGGCTGACAAATCCTTGCAGTGCCGCGGCGAGGCCGGCAAAGCCGGCACCGACGATCACGATTCGCTTCTTCGTACCTTCGGGCGCGACGGGTAAAGGCCGTCGTTCTCGTTCGCGAGCTATTTCCAGTACATCGCCCATGTTTACCTCTTGAAATGCGGATCGGGATGAACCGTCTGCGGAAATGGATCTCTCGACCCGGACAAAGTATCAGCCAACACCGGCCACGTTTCCCGGCACAACCGATGGCGTGTCGAATTTGGCGCGGAGTTCGAGAAGCCCAAGCAGGATCGCGTCTCGTTGCGCGCTCATTTCGTCGACCGTGCGCGATCCGACTTCGGCATGAAGCCCCTCGATGAGTTTCTGACGAACTTCGGTTGTCAAATCCACCGAGCCCAAAACCTTCCACCAGGCCGTCAGCGGGGCCGTAAACTGATCGAAAAAGTGCTCGATGCCGCCCTGGCCGCCACCGAGATGATTGAGCAAGACCTGCCCCATGACACCCCATCGCAGGCCGGGACCCCAACACACCGCCGTGTCGATATCGGCGACGCTGACGACCCCTTCAGCAACCAGGTAATAGACTTCCCTACCCAAAGCCGCCTGTAGTCGATTGGCGACATGTCCGGGCAATTCCTTGTGAAGGCGAATCGTTCGCTTGCCAAGCGAGGTATAAAATTCCGCAGCGCGATGAATCGTGTCTTCGGAAGTCTTCGCCCCACCGACAATCTCGACCAGCGGGATCAGATGCGGAGGATTGAATGGATGGCCGATAACGCATCGTTCGGGATGGGCCACAGCTCCTAACTGAATCTCACTCATGGTAAGGCCGGACGAACTGGACGCGACAATGACGTCCGCCGGCAGCAAGTCGTCGATTTCGCCATATAGCTTTCGCTTGAACTCGATCCGTTCGGGTCCATTCTCCTGAACAAAGTCCGCATCTCTTAGGGCCGTTGGGAGGTCAGGCGTAAACTTCAGATTCGCTTGTGACGCGCCAGGTGCAAGGCCCAGCCGTTTCAACGCAGGCCACGCTTCCTCGATAAAGCGTCTCAACGACGCTTCCGCGTTCGGCGCAACATCGGTCGCGACAACTTCCAGGCCCTTTGCCAGAAACAGTGCGGCCCAGCTCGCGCCGATGACGCCGGTGCCGATGATCGCGACGCGATTGATGATCCTTGTCATTGCAACGTCCTGTGCTTGCGATGTTGAATTGAATGTTGCTACGACGTGGTACCGAGTGGATCGAGTGAAGCGCACCAAATCTCGGCAAATCCTTCCGAATGTCGGTCACAGCCCGTCGGCAACCGATCTGCGGATCAAGCGGGAGTTTGACGTTCATCGAACGCCAAGACCGTGAACGCTCATGGAGCCGCGCGGTAATTCGGCAAGGGGGGAGAATGGCAGCCGTCGTTCGAAATCTGGCCCCGCGCCCACCCGGAACGAGGCGCCGAACTGGAAGTCACCAATCAGCAGAGGCCTCAGGACGACCGGCTTGACCTACGCGGAAGTAGTTCGAAGCGGCCGGCCTTGAGGCAGAGACCAGCGTGAGAACGAAGGCGGCGCTGGCGATGCCTATCGCGAACTCGCAGCCGGCGGCCTCCAGAACCAGGAGAAACAGGAGTTTCGCCGTGCGATTTATCGTTTGAGGCTCACCGGAAGCTCCGCATACGCGATCCCCGTGAGGTTACCCTCGGCGGCGAGCAGCATTTTCTTGCCCGATCCATCGAGGTTCGCGCGATACACGGAGCCGCCAAGATCGGTCAGGAACATACGACCACCCTTGATATCCAGCGAAAGGCCGATCGCTTCCATCAGATGGGTGAAGACAATCTCGGGGTCGTTGCGCCTTCCCGATTCCCCATCCATCGGCGCCCGGTTCACGGTGTTACCACGCGGCGGGTCGCCTCGATCTGTCCAATAGATCATTCGGTTCGTCAGATCGAGATCGAGGTCGATGGGTTCGGGTAGCCCGTCAAAGAGCAGCTCAATATCCTTCCGATTCGCTGGATTCTGGCCCTTCGGGATGTCCAGATTCGTTCGAAATATCCGGCCCTCGCCCGCGTTGTCTTCCCCTTTTTGAGTCCAATAGACCTTTCCGCCCTCGACATCGATAGCGATACCCACACACCACTTCTTGGCGTCACGTCGATCGATTTCGCCATAACCTGTTTGGACCAGAGTCTCGATGTCGGAACCATCGAGATTTGAACGCATGATCCGCATGCCTTCCCGATCCGACCAATAGAGCTTGCCGTTCTGTTTATCGAGCTGAAGCTGCTTTGGGGTAAACGTGCCACCTTCAGGGATAATGCTTTTGAGATTGCCGCCGTCAAGATCGGCCCGTTCGATGTTGCCGTCATTGGCGTTGGGATTGCCCATATTTGTCCAGTAAATATGGCCCGCGGCGACATCGACGACGACGCCATCCGGATGCCGTCGTCCTTCGCTCACGATGGTTTTCATATCGGATCCATCGGGATTCAGAGAGAGCACCCGGCCGCCGCTGAGATCCAAAACGAACAGGCGGCCTGACGTTACATTGGACGTTGACTTGGCAACTCTCTCCATGGAACTCTCCTGTTTTGAAGTGCGTCAATCGAAACGGCGCATAGTCGGGCCATCACTCGACAATCGGTGATCGACTGTCACCCAGCGCACTCAGACGTTCGAGTTAATCCAGCCAAAGCGCCGCAAATCTTTGCGAAACACTTCGCCCGCGATTTCCCGACAAAGCATCAGGTTGCCGGCGACGCCCGTGCAGCGTTATCGATTGGCACCGCATCACGCATGGCTAACCCAAGCGCGACCAGATTGTAGAAAACCGCGAGCCCCCAGAGTGTCAGAAACTCGGAGCTTGCCGCCGAAAGCGGAGCGCCGAGCTGAGACAATTTCACAAAGCCATCGATCGCAGCAGAGCTCGGCACAGCGTGCGACAGCAGCTTGATCGCGGGAGGTATTGCCTCACGCGGCCATGAGAAGCCGGCTACCATGAACAGGGGAAGGCCAGCCGAGGCGAGAATAAGCTGCACGCGGATCGGCCTGCGAAAGACACCAGCGACGACAAAACCGAGGCCTGCAACCGAGAGCACAAACGGAATGGCGAAAATAAGCAGCGGCGAGAGGCTACCCAGTCGAGGCAAGCCGTACAAATAAGGTAGCACGACAAGATAAAACGGCAAGACAACGGCCTGGAGTGCGAGATAGGCAAGCAGTTTGCCAAGAATGGTCGCGAGCGGCGAGCGGCGTTCACGGCTTGCGAGTCCCCGATCCGCCTCAGGCATGGAGCTGAGCAGTCCGACGCCCATTAGAAGTATCTGCTGCAGAAGCAGGACGAAGGCGGCGGGAAGGATGTAGGTCGCGTAGCCCCCTTCGGGGTTGAACAGGGGTACCGTGGTTAGGGGCATTGGAGCGGATGCCGCGACCGCGATCGCCGGATCTACGCCGACGGCGACCAGACGCGCAGCCTCAACTTCGGCGCCAACGGTTTGCGCCACCGCGGAGACCGCTCCGGCCACACGCTGGTAGATCAGGAAATAGCTTGCATCGGCGTAGAGGGCGACCGGCGATGGCCGCCCATGCAGAAGCTCCCGCTCGAAGTATTCCGGGATCACGAGGATTCCGTCGACGCGGCGCGCGTGAACTTCCCGCTCGGCGCTTGCGAGGTCCGGCAGCACCTCCAGAATAGCAACGTCGGACGTGGCGTCGACACGACGGGCAAAGTCCCGGCTGGCCTGCGTTCCATCACGATCGACGACCGCGATCGGAACGTTACGAAGCGCCTCGTTGAGGTACGGCTGCGGGTAATACAGCGCATAAATCGCAACGCCGGTGATGAGTACCGAGAAAACCGGTTTGACCGTGAAAATGCGGTGAAGCTCGTTCCGGAACGCCACGAAAATGCCGGTCATACATATGCCTCGCCAGGGCCGGCCGACGCAATTGGACCGCCTGTTCGCTGGGCGGCCGAACGGGCACTGTCCAGCCGCCATGCCAGCATTCCACCGAGACCGACGGTAAAAGCGAGCAGCACCAATAGCGGCTTCCAGGACAGATCGACCGGTGTGCCACGCACAGTCTGATCGACACGCGCGATCAGATACCAGGTGCCGGGCAACAGGGCGCCCCAATCATAGGCAAAGGTGTTCATACCCAAACGCGGAAAACCTATTCCCATGAACCCGAACGCAGGCGCAGCCAACAGCGCGCCGATGCTGACGCCGCTCGCTGTTGATTTCAGAAACACCGCGAGCAATGCGCCGAGCAGCAGGCATGACAAAACGAACAGCAGCCCGGCGATGATCAGCAGCCCGCTATGCCCATGCAGCGGCAGCCCAAACCCGGTGATCAGCACCGTGTCGGAAATTCCCAGCACCAGCATAAACAGGACCACGTAGGGCAAGATCTTGCCCGCCATGGCGGGCCACAAACCGCCGCCAAGCACGCGCAGGATCCGAAGCCGATGAGGCGTTTCGACATCGAGGCCGACCGAATACGCCCCGGTCGTTACCATGACGACCTGCAATACGGCCGGTATGAGTGCCGTCAACAGAAAGTAGACGTAGTTGAGCGTCGGATTAAACAGTGCGTGGGTCTGGACAGGGATCGGCTGCAGGTCGGCCTTGGCAATTTCCAACGGCTCTCCCTGCTCCGACCGCAGCGATAACTGGATCCCCGCGGCTGCCGCGGGAACCGCGGCATTCACGCCACGAACGGTAAGATTGCCGGTCGTCATGGTTTGTGTGTTGTAGAAGAAGACGACCTCGGGGCGACGACCGGCGAACACGTCTCGCTGAAGATTTTGAGGCAGCATCAGCAGGCCGTGGACTTTTTCCGACAGGATCATCCCGCGTCCTTCAGCAAGATCACCTACGCGCACGGCCACCGCGGTATCAGGCGTGGCATTGACCATGCGAATGATCGTGCGCGACAGATCCGATCCGTCCAGATCGAGCACGGCAATCGGCAACCGCGTTGCCAACCCCGCACTGAAGATCGCAACCAGAACGGCCATCTGAACCAGCGGAACGATCGTCGTCAAACCCAACAAAAAAGGTCGGCGTCGCAACCAGCCGACTTCTCTCCAGAAAACCAGCCAGAAGCCGGGCCGAATAGTCCGACGTGACAGCATATCACCGCCCTCGATTGGCCCAGGCGACGATTGCGCTCATTCCCGGTCGCAGACCGTCGACGGGACCTTCGGGCCTGGCGCGCACTTCAAAGGTGCGGAGATCGAAATCGCCCGTGGCGCGCGTCGCGCGCCACGCAGCATATTGGCCCTGAACGTTGATCATGGTCACGTGCACCGAAACGACCTGGGACTTCAACGCCGGCACGACAACGTCGAACTTGTCGCCGATCTTCAGGCCGCCAAGCAAATCCTCACGCAGGTTGAACGTGAACCACAGATTGTTCATGTCGATCAGCGAGAAAAGCGGTGCGCCTGGACTGAAGTTCTCGCCTAGCGCCGCGATGCGCGTCGTCACCTGACCGGAGATCGGCGCGCGGATGACAAATTCGGCCACGTCGACGTCACGCTGATTTAGCGTGGCGCCGGCCTGCTCGACCTGGGCCGCCGCGAGCGCACGCTCCTCTTTGCTGGCGCCCTGCGCCGCAAGTTGCTGTGCCGCGTCTGCCGCCTGACGCTTTTGGGTGGCCATCGACAGATTTCGGGTCGCTTCATCGACACGAGCCAGCGGCACGTTTCCGGTCTTGGCTAGTTCGATCTGACGGTTGTAGGTCTCCTGGGCGAGTATTTCATCGGCCTTTGCCGCATCGAGATCGGCCTGACGCTGAGCGACCGTTTCGGGACGGATGCTGTTGATACGCTCCAGGTCTGCCTTGGCGACCGCCAGCGCAGCCCGGGCGGCGAGCCGGGCCGCGACCAATTGCGGGCTCTCCAATTCCGCCATGACGGCGCCGCGTTCCACGGTCTCGCCAACATCAGATTTAAGCCTGACAATCCGTGCCGAGATCCGCGGGCTGATGTCGACGCGATCTGCCGAAACTTCACCCTGAACAGTCAGCGCCGGCGGCCTGGTCGCAAACCAGATCATCGCACCGAACGCCGCCACGACCACCGACCCAACCAGCCCCCGAACGGTCTTGCTCATCGTAGTATCCTTCAAAGGGGTTCAGGCGTCGAAATCCGAAAGCCGCATCCCGTATATTTCGCATTTTTAGGTCGATCTCGGGCACTGGGCGGCTAATCTGGTAATCCAGCTATTCGCAAGCCCGCGAGGAAGCGCTCTCGGTCTGTCTGGCGGCGTAACGGCCGCGTCAGTCGCGGGTCGGCCAGAGTGAGGCTCGGCAACAGCCGCATTAAACCGCCGAGCCCGGTGCGCGCCTCTGCCATACGCCCGAGATGCGCAGCAGCCGCGGCTAACGTGGCATGCGAATCGGGGAAGGATGGATTAAAGTCGATCGCCTGTCTGGCGCAGTCCACCGCTTCCGCAAAGCGCTCTGCATGTAAATGCGACCACGCACAACAAGTATGCCAAATTACCGTCAAGTAATCGCGCGGACTTAACCGCATGGACTCCTGCAGCGCCTCAAGTGAAAGATCTGGCGTGCCATTGAAGCTGTAAGCGGCGCCGAGGTAACCGCGCGCGAAGCTCGAATTCGGATCGAGTTCGATCGCACGATGAAGGCGCCTGATTGCATCATCGTGCTGATCGTTGAAGAGTTCATGAACAGCGAGCACGGTCTGCGCGCCCGCATCCCGATCGTCAGCGGCGACCGCGCGGCGAGCCGCTTCACCCATCCGGTCCATGGCGACCGCGAGCGGCTCTTTCGTCCAACCAAAAAGACCACCCATATGCCAGTTGTAGGCGAGATCGGCGAGCGCCATTGCATTGGCTCGATCGAACTGTAGTACCTCGTCGATCAGCCGGATCGCTTCGTTGCAATCTGCGGCGGTGAAACGTTGGACGTGCCAATGGGCGCGCATCACCCGCTCCCATTGGCCAAGCTTGGCGACTTCTTTCCCCTGCGAGCGCTGAATCTCAGCCGCTACAATTCCTGGCGCGATTGCCCCGATGATGTTACGCGTGATCTCATCTTGGACCGCGAAAATATCTTCGAGCGCTCGATCGAACCGCTCCGCCCAGAGGTGGTGACCGCTGTTGGCTTCGATCAATTGGGCCGTTATGCGAACACGGTTGCCGGCTTTCCGGACGCTGCCTTCGAGCACGTAACGCACACCAAGTTCTCGTCCTACCTGACGTATATCGGTAGATTTTCCTTTATAGGTAAACGAGGAATTCCGGGCGATGACGAACAGCCACCTCGCTTTGGATAGTGCCGTGATGATGTCTTCTGCGATACCATCGGCGAAAAATTCCTGGTCGATGTCGCCGCTCATATTCTGGAAAGCAAGGACTGCGATCGAGGGCTTCTCGGGAAGCGAAAGGGAAACCGACGTCTCCTGGTGGGGCCCGGGCTCGCTCTGCGGTGGCAGCCGTGGCTCCGCAGCGAGCCCGACCTGAAGCGAATATACGCGGATTGGATCGATGATGTTCTTCAATCGGGTAGCGCCGAGGTCGCTGACCGCCAGATCGAGCCGTGCCTTGACTTGGCGATAGGCATCTTCAGAAAGGCAAATGCCGCCGGGCAGAGCTATTCCCTCGAGACGGGCCGCGATATTGACGCCGTCACCCATCAGGTCGCCATCACGCTCCTCGACGACGTCACCGAGGTGAATGCCGATGCGAAACTCGATACGCCGCTCGGGCGGTAGACCCGCATTTCGCTCGACCATTCCGTTTTGTATTTCGATTGCGCAGAGCACCGCGTTGACGACGCTGCGAAACTCGACCAGCACCCCGTCGCCGGTCCGCTTTACAACACGCCCATTGTGAACGGCGATCGTCGGATCGACCAAATCGCTGTGGAGCGTCCGCAGCCGAGCCAGCGTGCGATCTTCGTCCGCACCCGTGAGCCGGCTATATCCGACAATATCGGCCGCCAGTATCGCTGTGATTTTTCGTGTGTCGCTCATGCTGGAGCGGACTTTTGTTCGGAGCGACATCCGCTGGCCAGTTAAGCCGTGCAAATAGTTAGTAATGTCTCGCTCTCGATTAATGCACCGAGGCCGCATATCGATCGGCACCTGCCGTCAAATTTGCAGCCGCTGTGACACCCTGAACGTCACAGTTTCGGAGATCCTGGCTTCGAACAGAGGTCGTGCCTTTTCTCGCCGAAGCAATTAGCAATTTTTTGGAAGGCTTTGCTGGCGCATCCGAGGTCGAGCGACCTAAAGAATTCAGAGGATTGCCGGCCCGACGACTCACGTGTCGACGGTTATGGCCGGGCAGCGTCTACATTTTCGGGGAAGTGCTATGCTCAATTATCCAATCGTCAACAATCATGACGACTTGACCAAGGTCGTGGACCTTATCCTCAGTGAGGCGGGGCTGGATCGCAAAGACCAGGGAGGAACGCTGACATTCGCAGGAATGGATCCCATCCGCCCGACGCACATCAAGGTCGGCAGCGTTTCTGCTGCTGTGACGGCAGCGAACGCGATCGCCAGCGCAATCCTCTGGCGCAAGCGCACCGGACAGGGTCAGGACATCCATGTCGATCTGCGAAAGGCCTATGTTACTCAGAGCGCATGGCAGGATACCCTGGCGGATTGCACATTGATCAACGGCGTACCGCAGATGTTTGGCGGAAATGTCGGGCAGTTGGGCACCAACATCCTGCCGACGCGCGACGGGCGTTGGGTCGTGCTTACCTCGCTCTATGCCTCCAATACTGAACGGATCTGCGCTTTGCTCGACTGCGGGATACTTCCCCTGCAACTCGAACGCGCCACCAGAAAGTGGGACGCGGAAGATCTGGAAAGGGCGGCACAGGACGCCGGTGTACCTTTGGCGATTTGTCGCACACGCGCAGAATATCATCGCACAGAACAGTACCTGCAGAACGTGGCTACTCCCCTCATCCATATTGAAAAGATCGGCGATAGCGCACCTGAAGCTTTGCCCAACGGACCCCGGCCACTTTCTGGACTACGGGTACTCGGCATGGTTCACGTTGTAGCCGGACCAGCGACGATGCGCCAATTGGCCGCCCAGGGGGCTGATTGCCTTAACCTGAATACGCTGGACTGGATTGAAGAGCCTACCATATATCTGCAGTGCGATGCTGGTCTTCGCCAGACTTATCTGGACGCGCGTATCGATCGCAACAAAAAGCCGATTTACGAACTCGCAAAGCAGGCCGACGTTTTCGTCGAAAATCTACGGCCACATCTGGCTGGGCGGCAGGGATTTTCAGCCGAAACACTTGCGCAGCATCGCCCAGGAATCATCTACGTCGAGATGAAGCTCAATTCACGAAGGGGCCCCTGGGCTGATTGGGCGGGCTACGACTTCACGGCCGCGGGGCTGACCGGCATGTTCTGCGACATTGGTTCGGCGGATCAGCCCCAGTTGCCGCATGGGGTCAATGTCATCTGCGACTTTCTAACCGGTTATCTGGGTGCGATTGGCGTGCAGGCCGCGCTGCTTCGTCGCGCCACCGAGGGAGGCAGCTACCGTGTTTCCGTTAATCTTGCACAGACCGTCATGCTCGAGCAGGCCATTGGGCTTGTCGACCATGAAACTCTGCTGAAGCTGGACAGTCTTGGGCCCGATCACAAACCTCTCAAACCAAATCTTCAGACGGGGCAAACATCCTTCGGCGAGTTCACGCGATTGGGCTCGCAAGTCGAAATGTCGAAGACTCCCGAGTTCTGGGCAGATCCGATTATCAGTCCGATTGGCTCCAGTCGACCGGTGTGGCTACTTCGTTAATTCCGCGTGGCACAAACGAGCAGCTTCTCGACGACTTCAGACAGACTGCCGTCACTGAAACCTGACTGAAACTACGCCGGGATGGCAGCGCGCCAGCCCGGCCGCCCGTGCCGAGATTGTACGGCTATCGTTGCATTCCATCCTCCACAGCATCTTCATCCAGCCATGACCCTACTCGATCGGCGATGGCGCAAGAACATACAAGATCATCCACACGTCGACCCTATACAATACGTTCGCTCCAGGCAGTTAACGATATGGAACGCCGGCCGTTGATACCTGAAATCTCGACATTGCGTCTCGTCGTCGCATTCCTTCTGCTCCTGACATGCGTTCCCTCGTATGGCCACGCTCGGGGGGAGCTGATCGCGAACTCGACCGAGGGTCAGGAAGACAGCAATGTAAAAACGAATGATACTGTTGGTCGCGAGCTCAAACTCTTCCGTACCATCAAAGTATCAATACGGACAGCTCTCGCAGCAGCGAAGAGCCTTCACGCAGGCTCAAGGGTCGTAGACGTCAGCTTTGATGGCGCATCAGGCACTCCCATCTATCGGGTGAAAACTTATCGCGGAAATCAGGTCTGGGACGATGCAGTCGATGCCAATAGTGGGGCGATCGTTGGTGGGACGATCACGTCCTTGGTGACCGATCTGACACGGGAGGATCAAACTAACCTCATCGCTCTGAACGATGTCAGGCAAGAGATTGCCGACGGGATCGTTGTTGCCGAGAGAAACGCCCAAGGAAGGGCGATAAGCGGCGGTCTAATGAATGAAGATGGAAAGCTGAAGTTCGTGATTGTGGTGGTTGCCGGCAACGATCTCAAGCAGTTCATTCTTGAGCCGCCGCATGCGGCTATGGGTGTCGATAACACCGGGAAGAATTAGCTTTCCACGTTGATCATCGATCGGTAGCCCCGGCCGTTTGCCGGGCAGTAATAAACTGGCCTCGTCGACAGCGGTTATCCGTCCGCCTGCCACAAGGACGACGCCGTCCTCTATATAGCGGAAGCTATTGTCGAAGCCGACCGTGCTTAGATTAGCATAAAAACTTAGAATGCGCCCGCGCAAAGCCCGATCCTAGTCGACGTGAGATTGCATATTCAAGAATCACCAAATGTATTTTTTTTGTAGTCGCGAAAGATGGCCTGTTCTGCCTTAACGATATCACGACACATCTTATCTTCGTCGATCAACAAACTAATCAATTATTCCGAGCAGTGTCCATGTCACAGCATCATCTCCAAGTGACGTGCTGCAAAAAGCGGGACAACCCGCTGTTAAACTGATGCTACCCGTCTCCCAATAAGATTTTTACGCTGCACCACAATGTGGCCATCGTTCGGACTGCGCCAGCTTGCTGTCAGACTTGGTCATATCTTGTCACACTTTGGGGGAACTTTCCGATGTCCTGCAACTACCGAGCATTTGCAGCCGCGACAGTGCTGTCACTTGCCACTCTCACACCTATCCCCGAGGTCCTCACTGTCAGTCTGAAGGATGGTTTGCGACAGGAGCACGGCGGCTCTTTGAAGAGGAGGGATGAAACGATCAAGCTCTGCAAAGCTGACTCGCGCCACGGGCACCGATACGCCAAGGCAGGCTATCAGCTCTCGGTCCGCGGAAACGATGGGAACTGCGCAGCCGACGACACCTTTCACGTACTCCTCATTGGTCTTGGCCCAACCGCGATGGCGGGTCTCCTCGAGAAGCTTAAGGAGGGTGTCGCAATCCACGATAGTGTTATCGGTGTACGGCGTCAGGGCGAGCGAACGGCATAATCTCTCACGCGCTCTCTCGGGTAGCCGGCTCATGTAGATTTTTCCAGTCGAGGTGCAGTGGAGTGGAGCAGCCTCCCCGGGATTGAATTGAAGCCCCTGCGGTTGGGATACGCGCACGCTGTCGACGTAAGCGACGACGTTGTCGCGCACGACGCCGATCTCGCATTGTTCGCCGAGCTCGCCGGCAACCGTGCGGAGCACCTCATGCCGCCGCGCGGTGCGAAAAGCCGCTCCGATTACTTTGGCCGACAGCGTGACCAAGTGATTGCCCACCACGTAGCGCTTCGATCCAAGCGCCTTCTGAAGGAGACCGCGCTCTTCCAAGTTTCCGACGAGCCGATGCGCCGTCGGAACGGGCAACAAAAGGCCGTTCGCGATCTCCGCGACCGAGACGGCCTTCGTTTGATTGGCGACGTACCCAACGATCGCAAATGCCCGGTCGAGAGGCCCGGCCGTCTTTTCTTGCTCCGCCATCTCGATGCTCCTCAGACAACGGTATTATCATTTTCCGGAATTATTACTACTGAATTATGACAATTACCTTGGACGAATTGCGCGTTTGCTCATATCGTTAGCCTTGCCGCCCGCTGATCGGAATTTGTGCACTGCATACGCGTGGTGTGGACCGGCGGCTGGGCCCCGATTTCGACTGGTCTGGGGCGACGCGTCCAAAAAGGAGATGGGAATGTCTCGTCACTACGACGTGGAAGCTGTGCGCAAGGAGTTCCCGGCAGCCGAAAGGATGGTTTACCTCGACTCCGGTTTCCAGACGCCGCTCTCGCGTCCCGTAATGGCGGCGATCGAATCCTTCCTTCGTGAAGGATTGGAGACGGCCGGACCGAAAAGCGTGTGGCTCGATCGGGTTGAGCAAACGCGTGCCAAGGTCGCCCGTTTCCTTGGCGTGTCGGCCGACGAAATTGCCTTCACGAAGAACACATCGGAAAGCATGAACATCGCGGCGAACGCGCTGCCTCTGCGAGCCGGCGACAAGGTTTTGATGATCCACGGGGATCATCCAAACAATGCCTACGCCTTCCTCAATTTGAAGAAGAAGGGCGTCCAGATCGACTTCCTTCCGATGACGGACGTCGTAAATGCCGACACTTTCCTTCCACACCTCGATGAGAAGACCCGCGCGATCTCGCTCTCGCACGTCACCTTCCACGCCGGACATCGCTTCGACATCGAGGGCATCGGCGCTCTTTGCGCGGACAAGAAGCTCTACTTCGTCGTCGACGTCATGCAGGCAATCGGGGTCGTTCCAATCGACGCGAAGGCCATCCAGGCAACCTTCGTTGGCTCAGGGAGTCACAAGGGATTGCTCGTTCCTCAAGGTCTCGGATTGCTCTATTGGAACAAGACACTGAAGGAACTGGAGCCTCCCTATCTTGCCGCTGCCAGTTTGGCGGAGATTCCTCACAACCTTATCGCTTGCCCGGACCGCTTGACTCCCTCGCCCACCGCACGACGCTTCGAGCTGGGAAACTTCAACCTTCCTGCAATTCACGCGCTCGGAGCCTCGCTCGACATGATCGAGCAGATCGGCGTGAAGAACATTCAGAACCATTGCTTCGATCTGGGCGATCATCTCATCGCCCAACTGGACGAGCTCGACCTCAGTCTCGTCGGTCCGCGTCAGCGGCAACATCGCTCGCCCCACATCTACGTCGTTAGTCTGCCCGCGACAGAATGGCTCAGCTACTTCGAAGAGAATGGGGTGCGTGTTTCTCCGGAGCGCGACGGCATCCGTGTATCGTTCGGCATGTTCAACACGGTCGACGATGTGGACCGTCTGGTGCATCTCATCCGCGGACGCCAGTCAAACACGTCATGTCAATCGGCGTTCAAATTTGACCCCGCATCGGCGTCCAATTTTGACCCCTTTGAACGGCGCGATTTGGTGGTAGCGCTCGTCTCGTCGGAGCTGGCCGGGATTGCGGAGACGAGACGAGCGCGGGTCGTGTGATCGTCGTCGCGGCTTTTGAAGCGCCAGCTGTCGTTGCCGGTTTCGACGATGTCGCAATGGTGGGTCAGGCGGTCGAGCAGCGCGGTCGTCATCTTGGCATCGCCGAACACGCTGGGCCATTCGCCGAAGGCGAGATTGGTGGTGACGACGATGGATGTGCGCTCGTAGAGCCGGCTGACGAGATGGAACAGAAGCTGGCCGCCGGATTGAGCGAACGGCAGGTAGCCGAGCTCGTCGAGAACGATGAAGTCCATCCGGGTCAAATGCTCGGCGACACGACCCTGCCGTCCGTTGCGGGTCTCGATCTCCAGGCGGTTGACGAGGTCGACGACATTGTAGAAGCGGCCGCGAGCCCCGGATCGGATGCAGCTTCTGGCAATGGCGATGGCCAGATGGGTCTTGCCGGTTCCGGTACCGCCGACCAGAACGGTATTGCGTTGTTGGGCGATGAAGCCGCCGCCGGCGAGATCATTGATCAGGGTCTGGTTGATAGGTGTGCCCTCGAACTGGAAGTCCTCAAGGTCCTTGGCAAGCGGCAGCTTGGCGATGGTGAGCTGGTATTTGATCGAGCGGGCCTGCTTCTCGTTGATCTCGGCGTTAAGCAGGTCGCCGACAATGCGCTGGGGTTCGTGCTGGCGCTTGATGGCGGTCGCCATGATCTCGTCGAAGGCGGCCTTCATGCCGTAAAGCTTGAGCTCACCCATGAGGTCGAACAGTTGAGTACGTTCCATTAGCTGGTTCTCCTGAGGTTGTCGTAACGGGCACAGTCGGCGATCGGGGCATGGCGCAATGTCAGCGCAGCCGGTGTGAGGATGTTGGCTGGTGGCGCAGGATCACGCTGGCGGGCGAGGATGTTGAGAACGACATCGGCGGAATGGACGCCGTGGGCGATCGCCTCGGCACAGGCCGCCTCGACGGCCGGCAGACCGTCGGTCAGAACCGCGTTGAGGATGTCGACCATCTGCCGATTGCCATCGTCGGCGCCGGCGAGCTTGCGCCGTACACGTTCGATTGCCGCCGGCAGTACCCAGTCCTTGAAGGGAGCGCCGTTGCGCAAGGCGCCAGGTTTGCGAGCCAGCACCGGCACGTAATGCCAGGGATCGTAGGTCGTCTCGCCGCGGCCGAATGAGCGCGGATGCTCGGCAACAATGCGTCCGTCCTGGCGGATTACGATGCGGTCGGCATAGGCGTGAACCTCGACCGGCCGCCCGACGGCGCTGGCCGTGACCGAGTACTTGTTGTTGTCGAAGCGCACCAGGCAGGTCTTCGAGACCGATGCCGATACCGCGTGGAATCCGTCGAACCGGCCGGCATAGGGAACGAGTTTTGGCCGTTCCGCCTCGAACACCTCCCAGACCGTCTGTTCGGCCAGTTCCGGGTGGCGATGGGCTTTGGCGTAGGCGATGCATTTGTCCAGCAGCCAGGCGTTCAGCTCGTCCAGGGTTTTGAACCGCAGCCGTGGTGTGAAGAATCGTTCGCGCACCAGCCCGACCTGATTCTCAACCTGGCCCTTCTCCCAGCCCGACGCCGGCGTGCAGGCGACCGGATCGACGAGATAGTGGCTGCACATCTGCAGGAAGCGGCGATTATAGAGACGTCCTTTGCCGACGAAGATCGTCTCCACCGCGGTCTTCATGTTGTCGTAGATGCCGCGTCCGCAGGTGCCCTTGAACAGGGCGAACGCCCGGTCGTGGGCGTCGAACACCATCTCCTGCGTCTCGCGCGGATAGCACCGCACAAACAGCATGCGGCTGTGGCAGAGCCGGACATGGGCGGCCTTCACCATCACCGTCACGCCATTCAGCAGAACCACCTCGTGGCTCCAGTCGAACTGATAGGCTTCTCCAGGCGCAAAGCTCAGCGGGACATAGGCTGCAGCGGTCGATTGTCCGCGCTCCTGGTTCCATCGCCTGGCGTAACGGCGCACGGCATCATAACCGCCGTCATAGCCGCGCCCGCGCAGCTCTTCGAAGATCCGGATCAACGTCAGTTGCTCGCGAGCAGCCTTGACCGCATTCCCCGCCAGCAATCCGTCGAGCTCTGCTGCCCATCTTCCCAGCTTTGGTCGCGGCTGGACAACACGCTCGTACTCGAATGAGGTCTCTCCCGACCTCAGCACCTTCCGGACCGTGTTCCGCGACACCTTCAGGTCACGGGCGATCTCCTTGATCGTCTTGCCCTTGATGAAGTGCTCGCGCCGTATCCGCGCAATCGTCTCCACGATCAGCATCCCCGACCACCTGCTTCGTTACAAAGCAGGCAGCGCAACAGCCCAATCTATAGGGGGTCAATTTTGGACGCCGATCCCCCGGCTTAGGGGGTCAATATTGCAGGCCGAATGACAGCCTATTATTCGGAAATCATCCGCGTCGGGTTGCGCGCAGTCAACAAAGGGCAATTCGAGGCTTGCCAGGCTCTCGCCTTGTCGACATTCGATACGTATCGCCACGTCGTCCTACCACAGGTATTTCGGGTCGCCAGCCCGATCATACTGAGCCAGACCATCATTCTTTTTCAGGATACGTCCCTCGTCTACGTCCTATCGCTCACCGATCTCCTTGGTGCGGCTTCGAAGCTCGCACAGCTCAACGGTCGCCTTGTCGAGATGTACCTCGCAGTGGCCGTTGTTTATCTCATCATAAGTTCCGCCGCGTCCCAGTTCGTCACCTCTCTCCGCAAGAGGTACGCGATCGCGGGCGCCCACCGATAGTCAATCGATTATCTGAGGGCCCGTCATTCCTTTGGGGTCTACAACCGGAGACCAGCATGCAGCAAGAGCGCGCAGTTAGCCCAGGCGACCAGTTTCCGATGGTTATCGTAGAGCACCTCGTCAAGCGGTTCGGCAGCTTCAATGCCCTGAGCGACATCAACATCAACGTCACAAAAGGAGATAAGATTGTGCTCTGCGGGCCGTCGGGTTCGGGAAAGTCGACCTTGCTCCGCTGCATCAATCATATCGAAAAGCACGATTCCGGCCGAATAGTCGTCGATGGGATCGAACTGACAGATCGGATCCGCGATATCAACAGCGTCCGCTGTGAAGTCGGCATGGTCTTTCAGAGCTTCAACCTGTTTCCGCATCTCTCGGTGCTCGAAAATTGCATGTTAGCTCCGATGAAAGTCAGGGGTCTTTCTGAGTCCGAAGCACGTGACCGGGCGATGGTGTTGCTGAGGAAGGTCCGGATCCACGATCAGGCCCAAAAGTATCCGTCGCAATTGTCGGGCGGTCAGCAGCAGCGTGTCGCTATAGCTCGCGCCTTGTGCATGCAGCCAAAGATCATGCTGTTCGACGAGCCGACTTCTGCTCTCGACCCGGAAATGGTCAAGGAGGTCCTCGAAACAATGGTTGAGCTCGCGCAGGACGGGATGACGATGGTCTGCGTCACGCACGAAATGGGTTTTGCGCGCGAAGTTGCAGATCGTGTGGTCTTCATGGATTGCGGCTCAATCGTGGAAGAGGGCGATCCGATCACCTTCTTTCGCGCACCGAAGACCGAACGTGCGAAGGCCTTCCTCAAGCAAATCATTCGCTGAGGTCGCGGCCCGCACGGCTCTAAGGCACGCGTCACCCCAGAACCAATAAGGCACATCTCACTTAAACCAAAGGAATTCGCAATGGCTAAAATGTTTGCACTACTTTCCGCGGCCGCGATCACCGTATTTACGGGCTCCACGGCCCACGCGGGTCCAACGCTCGACAACATCAAATCGAAAAGGGCGATCACCATTGGCTATCGCGAAGCTTCGATACCCTTTTCCTATCTCGGTGGTGACCAGAAGCCTGTTGGTTTTTCCCTGGACCTGTGCGCGCACGTCGTCGATCGACTGAAAGCTGATCTCGGCACTCCAGACCTTCAGATAAAGCTTACGCCGGTCAACTCGTCCAACCGTATTCCGCTTATCCAGAACGGTACAATCGATATCGAGTGCGGCGGCACTGCCAGCAGCAAGCAGCGTCTGGAACAGGTCTCATTCAGCGTTTCAACCTTCGCCAGCCAAACGGCTTGGCTCACAAAGGTGTCGAGCGGACTCAAGACACCGAAAGATTTGAAGGGAAAGACTATTGTCGTCACACAGGGGTCCGATGCTCTCGGCATTGCCAAAGGCATTTCTCAGGATGACGATCTCAACCTTACTATCGCCCAAGCCAAAGACCACGCGGAATCGTTGCTATTACTGACCACCGGCCGTGGAGCGGCGTGGGTCGAAGCCGACATTCTCTTGGCTGGTATGAAGGCGGATTATTCGACCCCTTCTGACCTCGCCTTCCTAAAATCCAACTATGGCACCGTTTATTATTACGGCCTGATGTTCTCGAAGGATGATCCCGACTTCAAAAAGATGATCGACGACGTTCTCTCTAAGCTCATGGCTTCCGGCGAGTTCACGAAGATCTACGACAAGTGGTTCATGGCTGCGATCCCGCCGAAGAACATCAATCTCAACTTCCCAATGACCGACGCTCTTAAAGAGCGCGTTGCCCATCCCAGTGATGTCGTCAACAATTGATCTTGCCAGCCGCGGCCCTGAAGCGCCGCTGGCCAACGCCGGACAAGGAGCCAAAAATGAGTAGAGCTGCGGTTGGCTGGGAGGCAATGACGGACTCCGATCGACAAATCGCACAATGGGTCGAGGAGACGCCCTTTGTGGACACCCATGAGCATCTGATTGAGGAAAGTCAGCGCCTTTCCGGGGCGCTTCATCCGCGAACCTTGCCATGCGACGATTGGGCTTATCTATTCAGGTCGTATGCTGCCGAGGATCTGGTGGTTGCTGGCCTGCCAGCAGCCGAGTTACGAAAATTTCTAAAGCGGAATGGGGTTAGGTTGAATCGATTTGGGATTCCCAAATCAGCTTGTTTCTGATTCACCATGCTGGCTGGGCGGAGGCCAGCATGGATGGGCAAGCCTTATTCTCTGGATCTTCGCAAGC
>NZ_JARVWW010000035.1 GCF_029846715.1 Bradyrhizobium nivariense | reverse complement strand
TCGAGCCATTGCTGGCAGCCATGCGGGCGTGAGGCGCGGGCAGCGAACTCAATAGCGACACCGACGGCCGCCTTCGTCGCATGGAGGTGATGCGGAGCCGCGTTTTTACACAGCCTGGGTCAAAAGCTGCCATCAGCTTGTAGCACGACTATGTCCGCTACGGCCGAAAGCGGAAGCTGGGCTGCCGGACGCTGATCAAGGAGGCTGATCCAACTTGTGGGGAACGATAGAGATACCTCGATCATGGCACCTGCTCCGGCATGAAAAAACCCGCGGCGGATTTCTCCGCGCGGGCTCAACGAATTCTCGATAGTGGCATTGTGCCAGTGTTTTGCCCGACGTGTCAAAGCTGAACGGCGCGGCGCTCTGGCATGGCCGCCTTGGTCCGAGACTGGGTGCTCGGCACGAGCTCAGAATTACAAATGATTTCAATGCCCCCGCTACTGTGCATGGGGTTGTTTTCGCACTTTTTGTTTTTGCGGCTTGCCGAAGCGGCGCGCGTCAGCGCCGGCCGCGCGGCGCTTCGGCCTTGGCGGGCGGCTCGGTCTGCGGTCCGCAGCTCGCGGCAGCAAGCGAGCCTTGCGCCTGCGGCATCAGGCCGGGCTCGGCGGCGAGGGCCTTCATCACGATCAGGCCGGTGGTAGTCGGGGAATCGATGATCAGGCGGTCGGCCGCGGTGATCTCTTCGTCCTCGGGCAGCTCGTCGTGCTGCGGCTCGGTCATCAGGTCGAGCTCGATCACCTTCTTGCCGGCCGAGCGGTCGTTGATGGCGTAGTAGGCGATCTCGTTGCGGGTGTAGAACGACACCGAGGTGTAGGCCTGGCTGACGGGCACCGTCAGCTTGATCGGTCCGTTCGACAGGTCGTAGCGGCAGATCGCGAGCGCAAAGGCCGGGTCCATGAACGGCATCGGCGAGGTGTTGGGATCGGCGAGGGGAAGCTGCGTGACGCCGTTGAGCTTGGTCATCGGCGTCAGCCGCGAATAGGCGTCCTGCGTCGCGATCCGCGGCAGCGCCAGCACGCTGACGAGATGGACCACGAGGCCCAACACCACGCCGGCAACGATGGTGAACAACAGGCGGATCATGAGCAGCCCGCCGTCGTGATGGTGGGCATCGGTGCATCGCGCTGGGTGCGCGTCGCGACGCCGACCGGGGTGTCATAGAGCCGCAGCATCAGCGCGTAGCGCTCGATGCCGCCGGTCGGCAGCCAGTTGCCGGCGCGCGAGCGCGAGGCGATGCGGATCTCGAACGAGCCGTCGGACTGCCGCAAGATCTCCTGGCTGGTGAAGCCATAGCGCTGCAGCGAATTGGGGACGAGATGACCCTTGCGGTCGTAGAGCGTCAGCGTCCAGAACCGTGCCGGCGGCGTCACCCCGGAGACCACGACGTCGCAGCGGCCGTCGAGCGCCTTCTTCCTGTCGTCCGCGGTTGCGGTGAAGGCGACGCCGTCGCCGGTGCCGATCGGCAGCTCGCCGTTGCGCACGATGGTGGCGCGCGAATAGGGATCGACGTCGGCGGTGCCGGTGCGCGGGCGGGCGGTCCAGGGGCCGATGGTCAGCGCGCCGATCTCGGTGCCGCGCGTCGTCGTCATCCAGGTCGCGCCGACGCCCACCACGGTTGCGAGCAGAAGGGCCGTCAATGTGGTCAGGATCAGCCGCACTTGTTTCGATCAGTTCTTGCGCGGGGCGGATGCGTTCGCATTCTCTTCCGCATAGTTCTGCGGGAAGGCGAGCGCGCTCGTGGACGATGCCGGCTTGGCTTGCTGGTCAGTGGCGGCCGATTTGGTCGCGGTCCTGGCCGCGTCATCCAGCAGCTTCTCGACACGCACCAAAACGTCGGCGCCGCGCTTGGTCAGCACGGGCGGCGGACCGGGCTTGGTCTCCAGCACCTTCGGCGCCGCATTGGCCTGCGCGTTGGCGATCCGCTCGGGCGGCAGCTTCTGGCCCATGCCGATGCCGGCGATTTCCCGGACCTCGACACCCTGATGCGCCGCGACCATGATGTCGTGCCAGGTCTGCGCCGGCAGCGAGCCGCCGGTCATGCGGTTGGTCGGCGAGTAGTCGTCGTTGCCGTACCAGACCGCGCAGGTGAAGTTGCCGGTGTAGCCGACGAACCAGGCGTCGCGATAAGCATTCGTCGTGCCGGTCTTGCCCGCGGTCGGAATGCCGTCGAGGGCTGCGCGGCGCGCGGTGCCTTCGCTGACGACGTGGCTCATCATGCCGGCCATGTCGGAGGCCACGGAGGCGGGGATCGCCTGGCGCGGCTTCGGCCCGTCGCGGTCCCAGCGCCAGACCGGATCGCCCGCGCCGGTGCGCACTTCCAGCACGGAATGCGGCGTCACGGCCTTGCCGCGGTTGGGGAAGGTCGCATACGCCACCGCGTGCTCGAGCACGGTGACTTCGTCCGAGCCGATCGGCAGCGACGGCGTGTCGGGCAGCGGCGCCTTGAGGCCGAAGCGGCGCGCGACCTCGACGATCTTGGCGCGGCCGATCTTGGCCGGGTTCGGCGCCTTCGGCTGCTCCTTCTGGCCGATCGCGATCGACAGCTTGACCGGCACCACGTTGATCGAGCGCGTGATCGCCTGCGTCAGCGTCACCGCGCCGGAATAGGAATGGCCATAGTTCTGCGGGCACCAATTGCCGATGCAGACCGGGCCGTCGACCACGATCGAATTCGGCGTGAAGCCGTTGAGGAGCGCGGTGGTGTAGACGTAAGGCTTGAACGACGAGCCCGGCTGGCGATAGGCGTCGGTGGCGCGGTTGAACTGGCTGGCGCCATAGTCGCGGCCGCCGACCATGGCGCGGATGCCGCCGTCGAGATCGGAGACGACGGTCGCGGCCTGCGTCGCGTGATAGTCGCGGCCGAACTGGCGCAGCTGGTTCTCGACCGCGTCTTCCGCCGCCTTCTGCACATTGGCGTCGATCGCAAGACGGACCACGAAGACGCGCTCGGTGTAGGATTTCGGGAAGGTGTCGACCAGCTTGCGCATCTCGTCGAAGGCGTAGTCGAGATAGTAGTTCGGCGACGCCTCGTCGCGGCGGTCGACCGCGAAGGCGGGATTGCGGCGGGCGCCGAACACCTGGCCCTCGGTCATGAAGCCGGCGTCGACGAGGTTGTCGAGCACGACGTTGGCGCGGGCACGCGCGGCGGGCAGGTTGATGTGAGGCGCGTATTTGGTCGGCGCCTTGAACAGGCCGGCGAGCATCGCGGCTTCGGCAAGCGTCACGTCACGTGCCGACTTGTTGAAGTAGAAATGCGCGGCGCCGTCGACGCCGAAGGTACCGCCGCCCATATAGGCGCGGTCGAGATAGAGCTTCAAAATCTCGTTCTTGGTCAGGCGCCATTCCAGCCAGACCGCGAGAAAGGCCTCGTTGACCTTGCGCTCGATGGTGCGCTCGTTGCTCAGGAACAGGTTCTTGGCGAGCTGCTGGGTGATCGAGGAGCCGCCCTGGCGGACGCCGCCGGCCTGGGCGTTGGTGACGAGCGCGCGCGCGGTACCGGCGATGTCGATGCCGAAATGCTCGTAGAAGCGGCGGTCCTCGGTCGCAAGCGTCGCCTTGATCAGCACGTCCGGAAAATCTTCCAGCGGGATCGAGTCGTTGTGCTTGATGCCGCGGCTGCCGATCGGGTTGCCGTAGCGGTCGAGGAAGGACACCGCGAGGTCGGACTTCTTCAGCCAGTCCTCGTCCGCGGTTTCGCGGAAGGCGGGGATGGCGAGCGTCAGCATCACCACCAGCCCGCCGAGGCCGAGGGTCGCAGCTTCCGACAGCGGCTCGATGAACACCCAGCGCTTCCACCGCCCGACATAGAAGCGGTCCATGAAGGTCGAGTAGCGCTCGTAGAGCTCGCGGATGCCCTTGGCCGAGGAGAACAGCGAGGAGTCGATGCGCGCATCGAGGTCCAGGAAGAAATTCCGGACCTTCTGCTTCCAATGCGATGGTATGATCTGGCGCACCTAGAACCCTTGAGGCTTGGTTCGAAAGCGTTCAAGCACCCGGCCGGGGCGGCATCGAGACGTCTTGCGGGAATGTTGCGGCAAACCCAAGGCGCCCGGCTAGCGACCTTAGGGACTTGCTGTTCCTTCTAGCCGAGCAGGGCCTATAAACCAATGGTCACGCTTGCGATTTTGAACAACAGGCCTAATTGACCCCGGTTCATTACGGGCCTCACGCGGGCGTTGCTTGCAGCCCCACGGCCGCACGCCCTAGATGGCACCAACCGTAGCTCTTTCGAACTTTTGTTGAGGCGCATGACCGCAGCTCCCAAACGACCTTCAGGCCAGGAAGGATTCTTCTGGAAAACCAAGACGTTGGAAGAGATGTCGGGGCCCGAATGGGAAAGCCTGTGCGACGGCTGCGGCCGCTGCTGCCTGAACAAGCTCGAGGAAGAGGGCACCGGCGACATCTATTTCACCCATGTCGGCTGCAAACTGCTCGATGGGGCGACCTGCGGCTGTAAGGACTACCCGAATCGTTCGGACAAGGTTCCTGACTGTGTCCGCCTGACGCCGGCCAATGTCCGCACCCTGAACTGGCTGCCGCCGAGCTGCGGCTACAAGCTCGTCGCGGAAGGGCGCGACCTCTATTGGTGGCATCCGCTGGTCTCAGGCGATCCCAACACCGTGCATGAGGCCGGCGTTTCCGTGCGCGGCCGGGTCGAAGGCAGCGAGGTGGAGATTCCGGACGACGAGCTCGAGAACCACATCGTGCAATGGCCGGCGCAACTGCCGAAACGGGCCCGCCTGAAGCGACGTCCGAAGGACTGATCCGGCGGGGGACTCGGATCACGTCTTCGGGATGGCCGTGGGGTGGGATGCACCCATGCGCCGCAGTGCCTGTCCGAGAAGAACTTTGCTGTCTACATTGGGCTGCATAGAACGAATCCTTCGCGGCGTTGCGCCGCCTCATGGCTTCCGATCGAGATGAACAAGTTCGAGCGGCAGAGCAGTTCTGCCGACATCCAGACATTGCCCGACGACATCGCCGAGGAATTGTCCCGCCTTCCGTCCGAGGTCTTGAGCGTCGATGACGCTCCGTCGCTCGTGCCGCCGGCACCGCTGTCACAGGACGAGGTCCGCACCATCGTCATCAGCCTGATGCTGACGATGTTTTTGGCCGCGCTCGACCAGACCATCGTCGCCACCGCGCTGCCGACCATCGGGCGCCAGTTCCACGACGTTTCCAATCTCTCCTGGGTCATCACGGCCTATCTGCTCGCCTCGACCGCGGTTGCGCCGGTGTTCGGAACGCTGAGCGATATCTACGGCCGCCGCGTCATGATCATCATCTCGCTCAGCCTGTTCGTCGCGGGCTCGGTGCTGTGCGCGATCGCCCCGAACCTGCCGATGCTGATTCTTGCACGCGGTCTTCAGGGACTGGGTGGCGGCGGCATCATGCCGGTGGTGCAGACCGTGATCTCCGACGTCGTGTCGCCGCGCGAGCGCGGCCAGTATCAGGCCTATTTCTCCAGCGTCTGGATGGTCGGCGGCATTCTCGGCCCGGTCATCGGCGGCGTGTTCGCCGAGCATCTGCACTGGTCGATGATCTTCTGGATCAACGTGCCGCTCGCGGCTGCTGCGATCGCGCTGCTGCTGCCCAGGATGAAGAAGATCCCGGTGTTCCACCGCAAGCGCAAGGTCGACTGGCTCGGCGGCGTGTTGCTGATGGCCTCCGCCGTCGTCTTCATGCTGGTGCTGACCTGGGGCGGCACGCGCTTCCCGTGGCTCTCGCCGACCGTGCTTGCGATGGTGGGCGGCGCCGTCGCGCTCGCGGTCACCTTCGTGTGGCACGCGCGGCGGGCGGACGAGCCGTTCCTGCCGCTGCCGCTGCTCGGCGGATCGGTTGCGCCGTTCGGGCTGGCGGCCGGCGGCTGCGCGCTCGGCGCGATCACCGGCCTCACGGTGCAGCTTCCGCTCTATTACGAACAGGTCTATCACCTCAGTGCCAGCGAAGCCGGCCTCGCGCTGATTCCGCTCGCGGCGGTCTCGACCTGCGGCGCGGCCATCGCCGGTCGCACCATGGCGCGCGCCAGGCACTACAAGCGCGTCGCCATCGTCGGCACGTCCTGGGCTGCGCTGTGCGGCCTCGGCCTGACCTTGACGACGCTGCCGCTGTGGGCCCTGCTGACGCTGATGGCTGCGTTTGCGCTTGGCCTCGGCACCACCTTTCCGGTCTGCGTGGTCTCGCTGCAGAATTCGGTCGCGCGTCCGCAGGTCGGCACCATCACCGGCGCTTTGAACTTCTTCCGCTCGCTGATGTCCTCGTTCACGGTTGCGGCGTTCGCGGCCATCCTGTTCATCGCGCTCGGTGCCGACATTCCGCTTGCCGGCGAGCATCACGGCGCCGTCAATGCGATCGCCCCCGATGACATGCGGCATGCGTTCCGCTACGTCTTCGGCGCCGCCACGGCGCTGATGACCGGTGCCGCCCTCTGCCTCGTTGCGATGGAGGAGCGGCCGCTGGCCGGTCCCTCCACGACGCAACCCGTCGAGATGGCGGAATAGAAACCGCTAAAGCATGATCCGGAAAAGTGCGAAGCGGTTTTCCGAAAAGATCATGCTCAAACAACAACCTAAAGCGCGATGATGATTCATCCTCATCTCATCGCGCTTTAGCCGCGGCCTCCGTCCGGAAAGCTGCTGTTTCGCGGCAATAGAATCGTGAACTCGGTGAACGCGCCGGGCTCGGTCGCGACGTCGATCGTGCCGCCGTGCTGCTTCACCACGATGTCGTGACTCATCGACAATCCGAGGCCGGTGCCTTCGCCGGCCGGCTTGGTGGTGAAGAACGGATTGAACATCTTCTCCTTCACCTCGTGCGGAATGCCGGTGCCGTTGTCGCGGATGCGGATCTCGATGCTGTCGCCCCGGTCGCGCGTTGCGGCGATCACCACCGGCTCGTAATCGGCGGCGCCGTCATCCGACTTGCGCTTGGCGACCGCGTGGAAGCCGTTCGAGATCAGGTTGAGCAGCACCCGGGTGATCTCCTGCGGAAACACGTCCGCTTGCCCGGCCGCGGGATCGAGCTCGCGCTTCAGCGTCACGTCGAAGTGCGGCTTCTCGGCGCGGGCGCCGTGATAGGCGAGATTGAGGCTCTCCTCGACCAGCGCGTTGATGTCGCTCAGCCGATGTTCGCCGCCGCCCTCGCGGGAATGCAGCAGCATGTTCTTGACGATGGAATCGGCGCGCCTTCCGTGCTGCACGATCTTCGCGAGATTGTCTTTCAGCAGCCCGGTCAGTTCGTCGACTTCCGCGCGCAGATCGTCGGCGAGCGGGGCGGGCGCAAGCGCCTCGTTCAGCTCATCCGTCAGTTCGGCCGAGAGCGATGCGAAATTGTTGACGAAGTTGAGCGGGTTCTTGATCTCATGCGCGATGCCGGCAGTGAGCTGGCCGAGCGATGCCAGCTTCTCAGTCTGGATCAGCCGGTCTTGCGCGCCGCGCAAATCGTCGAGCGATTTGGTAAGTTCGCTGGTACGGGCCTGCACTTCGTCGAAGAGGCGCACATTCTCGATCGCGATGACGGCTTGATCGGCGAAACTGGTAACGAGTTCGATCTGCTTTTCGCTAAACGGCCGGATCGCGCGACGTGCGAGAACAATAGCGCCGACGGTGCTGCCTTCGCGCAATAGGGGCACACCCAGGAAGCTACGCGGATTGCCGCTCAATTCCTGGCCTTCAAAGGAGTAATCGGGGTCTTCGAGCACATCGGTGACATGGACCACCTTGTCGCCAAGCAAAGTCCTGCCCGTGATGGTGCGCCTATCTGGCCGGACCGGAAGATCTCTTACATACTCGACGAATTTGGCTGGAAAGCCGTAGGAGCCTGCCCGGAAATAGGTGCTGCCGGATTTGCGGGTAATTGCCGCCATATCGGCTTCGCATAGTCGCGCCGCCGATTCGACAAGCGTATCGAGTACGGCCTGCAAGTCGAACGCCGAGCGGCTGATAACCTTGAGCACGTCGGCAGTCGCCGTCTGTTGTTGCAGCGACTCGGTCAAATTTTCGGTGCGCTGACGCAATTCGCTGAGCAGCCGCGCGTTCTCGATGGCGATCACGGCTTGTGCCGCGAACTGGTTCAGCAAGGTGATCTGCTTCTTCGAGAAGGGTCGGTTCTCCTGCCTGAAGATCATGACGTTGCCGACCACGCGCTCGTCCTGGAGCAACGGCGCCGCGAGCAGACAGCGGGCGCCGCCGAGATCGACCAGCGCCCGACGGTGCGGCTCGCCGCTGCGATAGACGTCTGACTCCAGCAGGTCGACAATTTCGACGAACGGTTCGCCCTTCAAAAGACGCGCGGGCGCGGTGGCCGGACCATAGTTGAGAGGCGCCTTGCGCCGGAATTCATCGTAGGCGGGGGGCAGGCCGTAAGTGGCGGCTGTGCGGAACTGCGTGCCGTCGTAGGTATTGAGCACGCCGAAACTGGCGCCGCAGAGCTGCATTGCCTTGCTGAGCATCGCCTCGAATACCGGCGCGAGATCGCCGGCCGATCGGCTGATGACGCTGAGCACCTCCGATGTCGCGGTCTGCTGCTCTAGTGACTCTGCAAGCTCGTGCGTCCGCGCCTGCACTTCGTTGAACAGCCGCGTGTTCTCGATCGCGATCACGGCCTGGTCGGCAAAGGTCTTGAGCAGGGCGATCGCCTTGTCCGGGAAAGGACCGGCCTCCGGCCGCGTCACGCCGATGGTGCCGATCGCGACGCCGTCGCGCAGCATCGGGATCACGAGGATGCTGCGATAACCTCTGGTCCGCGCCAGCTCTCTCATGGCGTCCGTGAGGTCGGGCTCGTTCTGCATGTCGCTGCGGAATGCGAACTCTCCGCTCGTCGCCACCCGGCTGTGAATGCCCGATGCCGACAGCGGCGCCGGGAACGAGCTGAGCAGCTCTTCGTTGCCGGCCTCGTTGTCGGTGGTGAAGGCGGCGAGGTGCAGCAGGCCGTCGATGACGCGCGTGACGGTGGAGGAATGTCCGCCGACCAGCGTCTTGGCGCTGTCGGAGATCGCCTGGAACACCGGCGTCACATCCGCCGGCGAGGCCGCGATCACCTTGAGAATGTCGGCGGTCGCGGTCTGCCGTTCCAGCGCTTCCCTCGTGGCGTTGAACAGGCTGACATTCTTGATCGCGATCACCGCCTGGTCGGCGAAGGTCTGCAGCAGCCGCACATGATGCTCATCGAACGCGCCGGTCGTTCGCCGCGTGGCGATGATGACGCCAATGGCTTCGCCGTCGCTCATCAAGGGCGCGAACAGCATGCTGCGGTAGCCGCGGGCGCGGGCGATGTCGCGCGCGGCCGGTTCGATCTCGGTATCGGGCAATTGCGCCGCGGCGCCATCGGCCACGAGCTGGTAGGGCGGGAACTGCGCGAATGGCACCGGGAACGAGGACTGGAGCACGCGGTCGCCGGCCGGATCGGTCGGCGTGAACGCCGCAAGGTGCGCGGCGCCGTCGATATAGCGCAGCACCGCGGTGGAGAAGCCGCCGATCAGCCGGTTGGCATTGGCGGCGATGGCGTCGAACACCGGCTGCACGGCGGACGGCGAACCTGCCATCACTTTCAGAATGTCGGCGGTGGCGGTCTGGCGCTCCAGCGTCTCGCGCGTCTCGTTGAACAGCCGCGCATTCTCGATCGCGATCACGGCCTGGTCGGCAAAGGTCTGGAGCAGCTGCACGAGGTCGGCTGCGAACGCGCCGGGCTCGGCGCGCGCGACGCTGATCATGCCGACTGGCGTTCCGCGGTTCATCAGCGGCATGAACAGCACGCTGCGGAAGCCACGCAGCCGCGCAAGGTTCCGGTTCAGCTCGGGGACGTCAGCGGCTTCGCTATCCGGAAACTGGATCGTCTCGCCGCCACGCACCAGCGCGAAGGTCGGAAAGTCGGCAATCTTGCGCGGGAACGACGCCTTGAGCCCTTCGTCCCCCTCGGGGCTCGTTGGCGTAAACGCCACGAGGTGGAGCTCGTCGCCGATGAACTGAAGCACGGTGGCGGAGAAGCCGCCGAGCAAATGTTTGGAGCTGGCCGCAATCGCCTCGAAGACCGGCCGGGCATCGGACGGAGAGGCCGCGATGGTGCGCAGGATCCCGGCGCTGGCGCTCTGACGATCGCGCGCAATCGCAAGCTCGCCTCGAAGCTGCGCGTTCTCGGCTGTGACCGATTGTAACAGGCGCTCGAGTTCCGCGATGTCGTTGGAGGGGGTGGTCATTCGCAATCCGGCTTGATGCAGCGACATGCGCGGCACCAGGGCGGATTATCACATCTCCTGCGGCCGGAGCCAGCACCCGCGGCAGCGAGTTTTACCGCCAAAACCCGGCCGGCTTCACGTGCCCGGCCGCGACACCTCGGTCTCCTTGCTGGTGATGAACTCCAGCAGCACCGGGACGCCTTCCCGCGTCTTCTGGATGCCGCGCCTGATTGCGGGGATGATGTCCTCAGGTCTCGTCACCCGCTCGCCATAGCCGCCAAAGGCGCGCGCCATCGCGGCGTAGTCGCCGGAAATGTCGGTCGAACGATATTTTTCGGTCGAGACCGGCATCACCTTCAATTCGATCGCCATCGAGAAATTGTTCAGCAGGATCGACATGATCGGGATGCGCTCGCGCACCGCGGTCTCGAAATCCATGCCGGTGAAGCCGATCGCGGCATCGCCCCAGACATTGATGCAGAGCTTGTCGGGCTTTGCGAGCTTGGCGCCCATTGCGAGCCCAAGGCCGTAGCCGAGTTGCGTCGTCTTGCCCCAGCCGAGATAGGTGAGGGGCTCGACCGACTTCCAGAACGGCGAGAGCTGATCGCGCGGGCTGCCCGCATCATGGGTGATGATGGTGTTGCTGATGTCGACGGTGTGCTGCAAGTCCCACAGCACCCGATAGGGGCTGAGCGGTGCATCATTGCTGGTGAGCTTCGGTATCCATTTCGCCAGCCACGCCTGGTGCGAGGCCGCGATCTCGGCCGCGATCGCCGATGCGTCGCGATCCGCGGTGACGGTCTTGCCGATCTCCTCCAGCAGCGCATCGAGCACGAGCCCGGCATCGCCGACGAGGCCGATCCTGGCTTCCACGTCCTTGTTGAGATGGTTCGGATCGAGTGTGGAGTGGATGATGGTCTTGCCCTTTGGCATCGCGATGCCGAAGTTTGTCTCGGTGAAGGAGCAGCCGATGCCGAGGATGACGTCGGCCTCAGCGAGGAATTTGGGGACGGCGCGCGGCACCGCAAGGCCGCCGGAGCCGAGCGAGAGCGGATGCGTTTCCGGGAACGACGATTTGCCGCCGAGACTGGTGGTGACGGGAATGGCGAGCCGCTCGGCCAGCCGTTTCAGTTGCGGCCACGCTTGGGCGTAATGCACGCCCTGTCCGGCATAGATCACCGGGCGCTTGGCGTTGACGAGCAGGTGGGCCGCCTCCTTCACATGAACAGGGTCCGCACCATAGCGGGTGCGCAGCACCGGCGTGTAGTTCAGCGGCTCCGGCACCTCCTCGTTCCACATGTCGGCAGGAATTTCGACGATGACGGGCCCGCCGCGGCCGTTCTTCAGCTTGGTGAAGGCGCGTCGAAAAATGTTGGCGACTTCCGCGGCGAGGATGATCGGTTCGGACGATTTCGAAAACGCCTTCATCGCCTCGCTGGAACTGAAGTTGGGCTCGATATGCGACAGCCTGCGCGGATAGCCCATCGGCAGCACCAGCACAGGAACGGATTCGCCGTAGCATTGCGCCACACCGCCCATCGCGTTCTCCGCGCCGGGCCCGTGCTGCATGCAGAACGCGCCGATGCTGCGCCCCGACGTCACCCGCGAGATCGCATCCGCCATGTGGATGCCGACGCGCTCCTGCCGCACCATCACCGGACGGATCTCGGCTTGGGCCGCATGCTCGATGAGATGGTTGACCGGATAGCCGCAGAGGATCTCGATCCCCTCGCGCTTCATGATTTCCGCAATCGCGGTGCCGAGCTTCATGGCGTCTCTCCTCAGGCTTGGCCGGTTGGTCCGGCCGATTAGGAAGAGAGGATCAGGAATTTGTGGGAGGGTAAAGCGCCGGCAGGCGACGGTCGCGGAAGGTCAGCTATGCAGCGAGCCGCCGCTACGATCGCTACTTGCAGCTTTGGCAGATCATCAGCTTGCGTTTCAACGCCTCATCTTCTTGATCAATCAATTGCTGAGCCGGGGCGCCTTTCGTATCCGGATTGGGCCTGGAGCCCTTCGCGGTGCGCGACCTCACAGGCGGCGCTGCCTGACTTGAGGTGTCACTATCGTCGACGGTGCCTGCGCTGAAGCCATCGTAGTCGGCGGCCGGATTCGGCATCGGCGGAGGCCCGCCGATCACAGGTGTCGAAGCCTCGGACGCGGTCGGCGAAACTCTGAAATTTTTGACATTCGCGCGTGGCGGTGGCGATGCATTGAGCGGAGCCAGCGAAACCGGCGGCGCGACCGAACTCTGTCCAGTCGCGCTGTCCTGCGACCAGACGACAACAAACAGGAGGCTGAGAGCCAGGAGCGCCACGCTTCTCATCCCATCCTTTAAACAGCTCTGGTTATCGACTGACGGCATCGCTCGTCGAGTCACGCCATGCCGAAGAATATCAGGACTCGCATGGCCGTCAAAGGGCTACGATCCGTTGCGTTGCCGGCGGGCAAAACACACCAGCGCTGGGTCAATTGCCGGTATCGAAAATATTCGTATTTACAGAAATTCTGTTTTGCCGTACAAGCCTGGACATTCCGGCCCGCCACAAGGGGCGTTTCGCGATCGTCACGGGACGCGGGACGGAATGCGGTGGACGCGACGGCGTCGGCGCGCGGGTTGGCTGCAGGGCGGGAAACCGTGAGCAGCGGCACGCGCGGTACGACACGGCGCTGATAGCGTCCCCGTTCCGCTTCGACGGTGAGCGCACGCCAGCCGTCGATGATGTGAGCGGGGATGTGCGCGGACGGAGAAGTCGTGTGGTCCTGACGCCCGGGGTCTGTGCGTCAAGTCTTGTGGTGATGTGTGCTGCCCGACCGGGCACGCGCATCAGCCATCTGCAGGGCGACGGGGGCAATAGTGCATCGCTCCCCGGGGAGAGCACGAAGGACACCGTTAAAACCATCCGCGCAGGGAAGGCCGGGATGTCCCGGCGTCACCTGTCGTCCACCCCGTGCGCATTTGATCCGCACGCGGGACTTCGGGTGCCAGCCGGCGCCCGGCCTTCCCTGCGCCCTTTCTCGATGAGGGCGAAAACGGAAAGCAAAGCTCGGGCGAAAGCCGCCGCGAGAGTGCGGAGGCATGTTCATATGCCCAGCGAGCCCCGCGATCGCGCCTTCTTCGCCGTGGACCAGGAACGGCCCGCGGACGATGGGGCGGGGTTCACAAAGAGTTCCAGCCCGCCCTGCGCTGGGCCAGGCGTGGTGAACGTCAAAGGAGAATTTAACGCTTGCGCCTTAACTTGCGCTCGCCATGAGTGACCAGGTCGTCCACAGCGAGATTCAACCGTTTTCGGCGCGTGCGGCGCTTCCCTGGCTGGTGAGCCTTGGCGTCTACGTCCTGCTGCTGATCCTTGGACCGCGGCTGCTCAATGATCCCGACAGCTATTCTCACATCGAGGTGGGGCGCTGGATCATCGCGCACGGCACCTTGCCGGCGAGCGACCCATTTTCCTTTTCGATGCACGGTGCGCCCTGGATCACCTTCGAATGGCTCTCGGAGATCATCTACGCCGGAGCCTACGCGCTGGCCGGCTGGCCGGGCGTCCTCGTCGTCGCCGCCGCGGCGATAGCGCTCGCCTTTGGCCTGTTCACGTTCTTCCTGCTGCGCGAGCTTTCGCCAGTCCAGACGCTGCTCATGGTGATCGCGGCCGTCATCCTGTTGGCGCCGCATATGCTGGCGCGGCCACACGTGTTGGTGCTGCCGGTGATGGTGACCTGGGCGGCTGCCCTGGTGCGCTGCATGGATCGTGGAGGGCCTCCGCCGTACTGGGCTCTGCCGCTGCTGGTCGTGTGGGCCAATCTGCACGGCAGTGTGGTGCTGGCGCTTGGACTGATTGGCGCTGCGGGGCTCGAGGCGCTGCTGCGCGAGAAGCGCAGCGAATGGCCGCGCGTGCTCCTGCGGTGGCTACCATTCACCGCGCTCGCGGTCGCCGCGTCCTGTCTGACGCCGTACGGGCCGGAACCGCTGCTGATGCCGCTGACGACACTCGGCCTCGGCCCCGCGCTCGGTTGGATCTCGGAATGGCGGCCGCAGGATTTCAGCCACATAGGCTTGTTCGAGTTGCTCTTGCTGGCCGGCATCTTTGCGCTCTCGCGCGGTGTGACGCTGCCGGTCGTGCGGGCCTTGGTCGTGATCGGCTTGCTCCATTTCGCGCTGGCCCAAATCCGCAATGCGGATCTGCTGGCCATGCTGGCGCCGCTCTATCTGGCGGCTCCGCTGGGGCGGAAGTTCGGCGGACCGACCGGGGAGGATGCGGCCGGCTCGTCGCGCGGCCTGAACCTGGCCGCGCTCGGTGCGTTGATCGTGGTGAGCGGGGCGGCGCTGGCGCGTGACATACGGCCGGCTCCGGTCATCACCCCTCAGGCTGCCATCGCTGAAGCCAACCTCGCCAAGACGGGGCATGTGCTCAACGATTATTCCTTCGGTGGCTATTTGATCTTTGCCGGCATTCCCAGCTTTATCGACGGTCGCGGCGAGCTGTTCGGGGGAGCGTTCATCAACCGCTACAATCGCGCCCTGGCGCTGGTCGACCTCGGCGATTTTCTCAGATTGCTCGACGAATACAACATCGGCGCGACGCTGCTCGCGCCGGAGACGCCGGCGATTGCGATGCTGGACCGGCTGCCCCAGTGGCAGCGCGTCTACAGCGACGGCGTGGCGGTCGTGCACAAGCGGCGAGATACGCCGCAAAGATAGATCAAGCGGTCCCGAAGGCGGCGTATTGGCCGCCGAGCGGCACGCCGCTCAGGGTATCTTCGAGACGCCGCGCCGGTTTGGTGTCCCAGGGCAGCAGCAGGAAATGGCGCGCACCGATCTCGCGCAGGCCGCCGGCGGCCATCAACTTTCGGGTTGTGCCGGCACCGAGCAAGACGGCGTCCCGGTCGAACTCACAACGCGCGACGGCAAGGCGTGTCAACGGGTTGTACGGATTGTGCTCGATGACGCAGACGAGGCCCCCGGGGCGCGTCACGCGCCGCATCTCGGCGATGAATTGCGCCCATTCGGTCGGCACGACGTGATGCATCACGCAGACGGCCGTGACCAGATCGAAGCTGGCATCGTCGAAAGGAAAGGTGCGGCCGTCAAACTCACGGTAGTCGACCCCGCCGTTGTCAGCGCGGGCCTGCGCCAGGCTGGCCGAAGAAACGTCGATACCGCTCAAGCGGCCGACCATGCCCCGCAGCAGGGGATGAAGGCTGCCCACGCCGCAGCCGACGTCCAGCATTTCGGGCCTGTCCGTGCCGAGCCGCTGCGCGATCAGATTGCCCAGAAGATCGGCCTTGGCGCGCATGAAGAAGTGATGCGGCAAGCCGGAGAAGTCGATCGAGGATTGGACCACGTCACGGTAGTTGTCGTGATAACCGTCGAAGAGCTCGGTCATGCGCTCGGTCACTCGTTGACGGCGTGGATCGCGGGTGCGGCCGACGTCTCGTTGCGATCGAAGCCGGCGCGGGTCTGCACCACGTAGAGCGGGCGGCGTTTCACCTCGGCATGGATGCGGCCGACATAAAGCCCCACGATGCCCGTCATCAGCATGTTCATTCCGCACAGCAGGGATACGACGACCATCGTCGAGGACCAGCCGGTGACGAGATGACTGTCCTTGCTGAGCCACAGCAGGACCACCCAGCCGCCGTAGAGCAGTGCGAGTCCCGACACCGTCAATCCGCACCAGATTGCCAAGCGCAAGGGCAGATCGGAAAAGCCGAGGGCGGCGTTCATCGCGAGCCGCACCATCTTGAACAGCGGGTATTTGGTCTCGCCCGCTGCACGCTCGAGGCGGTGGAAGGCGACCTCGGTCTGCCGGAAGCCGAGCCAGGCGATCATGCCGCGTACGAAGCGGTCCTGCTCCGGCATCTGACGAAGTGCGTCGAGCACCTTGCGATCGATCAGGCGGAAGTCGCCGACATCGGCGGGGATGCCGACCGAGGACATCCTGCCGAGAAGCCGGTAGAAGAGATGCGCGGTCGCGCGCTTGAATCGGCTTTCGCCGTCGCGCGACAGGCGACGGGCGTGGACGATGTCGTTGCCTTCCTGCCATTTTGCGATCAATTGCTCGATCACTTCGGGCGGATCCTGCAGATCGGCATCCATGACGATGATCGCTTCACCTTGCGCGGCGTCCATGCCGGCGGTGATGGCGATCTGATGGCCGAAATTTCGCGACAGGCCGATATAGCGAAAGCGCGGGTCGCGCGTGGCGAGCGCCTGTAGCACGATCGAGCTGGAATCACTGCTGCCGTCATCGACGAAGATCGCTTCTGCCGGCCCGTCGAGCCGGGACAAGACCAGGTCGAGCCTGCGCAGCAGGACCGGCAGCACGGCTTCCTCGTTGAATACGGGAATGACGAGGCTGTAGCGGATCGACTGGAAACTGGCCGCCATGCGAGAGGGTCCAACTCGTTGCAGGAGCGGAAGTCTATGTCGGCGGTGGTTAAGGCGGCCTTGCCACAACCGTTAAGGATATCGGGCGCTGGAGCGGCTTCGGAGCGCCGGATGGCGATTGCGACAGTCCGGTAGGCGGTGCGGATGGTGATGCCCGATTAACCACGCTGGGCGGAAGCGGCTTCGGCCTAGGACCCGCGGCGGATCCTGTAGAGAACAAACCGCTCTGAGGCGTCCAGCGCTTCCAGCAGATCTGGCAGCGGGTTTGCGGCCCGCGGCCCGAGGACATAGAGATAGTCGTAATCCTGGTGCCAGGTGCGGACGAACGGCGGGACGCCGGTCGGCGGCCGGCTTGCCGCAATCGCGGTAAGCACGCCTAGCGGCATCGGCCCCCCGTAGGGAATGGCAAGACGGCGCACGGCCTCGCGTGGCCGCACGGGTTGCTTGCCCGCTTCCGTGAATAGATTAGGCACGAACGCGTTGGCATAGTGCACGGCCAGCGTCGGCGCATAATACATTGGATATGAGGTGAGGTCGGCGAAGGGCGGGTCTCCGTTGTCGACCGTACTGGCGACAAGGATGCGCGAGCCACGATCGATCTTGTGGAACGATTCGATGATGGCCGCATAGTCGGTGCGGTATGGCAACCACACCGCGAGGACGACGGCGAGATTGATCAGCGTGATGCCACTGATCGCGGCGAGCGCAGCCATTCGCCACGCCCGGCTGGGCAGCGACAGCGAGCAGAAGGCCGGCAGGATCAGAGCCGCAGCGGGAATCACGCGGAGGTCGACGAACGAGGTCCCGAACAGCTTCGAGGGAATGATGACGTACAGCAGCGCAAAGCCGATCGCGAGCCAGATCCCGGCTGACTCGAGCTTGAGAACGCCGCGTCTTGCGGCGAAAAACAACGAGATCATCAGCGCCAGCCCGGTCGCCGCCGCTACCGTCAAATTGTAGCCGTTCATGATGCGCAACGGCCAGATCGGCTTGAATTCGAGGAACCAGCTCGTACCTTCGCTTCCGATCGATCCCGCGGTCATGCGCATGATCCCAAACAGGGCAATCGCCGGTATGGCCAACGCGCCGAGCCGCGCGGCGGCGACCCGGTACGATGTTCGCCGGTGGCGGATGCGCGAGAGCTCGTAAAGGCCGAGCGTCGCGCCGTAGATGCCGAGGGAGAAGAAATGCGCCGCAAACAGCACAGCGACGAAGACCATGTTGACGACGAAACGCAGTGGCCATGGGCGTTCCGCCAGCATCAGATAGACGGCGATGCCCCAGAGAGCGAGGCCCAGTCCGAACTCGAAATTCACGAAGCCCCAGCTGAACGGCAGGCAGTAAAGGAAGGCGAGCGCCGCAAAGCCGGCGAGATGGACCCGTCCCTTCCGGGCCCGTTCGAGCAGGAGCGCGCCTCCGACGATCAATAATTGGCTCAGGAGCAGAAACAGCCGCGTGGCGTTCTCGACGCTGATCAGCCGCGCCATCTGCGGGACCAGCAAATCCATTCCAAGGTTGGGATAGAATGCCCATGCCACCTCGTAATGCGGATTGGCGTCGGGGGTGCCGTTCTGGCTCAGAATGTACATGCGGGCGAGGTGATTGGGATAATCGACCATCGCGGGAATAGGGGTCAGCAGCACAGGAAGAAACGAGACGACCGCCAGCATTGCAAAAACGGCGATCGTCACCGATCGGTCCGAGCCAAGACGAGCCCGGGTTGTCAAGGTCGGCTTGTCGGAAGGAATCATGTCATCGGGCCGCTGGAGTTTGAGCTTACGCTCTACGATGATGCAGTTGCACGACACAACGCCATAATGCGAACCTCGCAAAATCAAGTGAGGTCGCCGCCGCATGCCCGTGCGCATTTATCCGCACACGGGACTTCGGGTGCCAGCCGGCGCCCGGCCTTCGCTGCGCCCTCTCTTCGAACAGGGCGGAAGACGACAGCAAAACTCGGGCGAAAGCCGGCGCGAGAGCACGAAACGCGTGTCCGTATTGGAACGTCGATTGGAAAGAGAGGCCTGTCATCCGGCGCGCTGCACGCGGAGTCGCGCTGATCAGATTGTGGCGCGCCGGCTATGCCGGCTACTTCACCGCCGCGGTGATCGAGTTGAACTTGCCGCTCAGGAGTGCGCTGCCTGTGTTGTTCACGGCCGTGATGATCGCGAGCGCGATGCCGGTGGCGATCAGGCAATACTCGATGGCGGTGGCACCGTTTTCATCGGCAAGAAATGACTTGAGCAAAGTCATCGTCAACTCCTGTTCATCCGTCCAACGTAGGCTGGTGCCGTTTTCGGAATGGTAAATTGATTCACTAATTTTTCGTGGGCGCGTCAAAACGCAGGCCGGATGGTCCTCACCTGTCGTTTCCTATGTTGTCATCGATTGACTTAAGGTTTCGTCACCCAATTCGGACGCATTTGGCGATGTCGTCATCCCGTCTCAGGACGAGATCGGGCGTTCCGGCGCGGCCTTGACGGGGCGTTTCAGCACCGCTGCAAGGCGTCCGACCAGATAGCTCACCACGCGCGGCTGCGCTCGCGCGGAGCTGCCGGCGAGACTTTCTTCCTCGGCCGTGTCGTTCACGATGCTGATGTAGTTCTTTCTGGCGTCCGGCTGCTGCACGAGCCTGCAAATCCCGGGTTCAATCGAGGGGCGACCATGCTGTGCGGAGCGGGAGCCGACGGTTAATTTCGTCTTCCGTACGATTACGTGTCGCTCCCGCGACCGCAGGCGGGCGCTCAAAGCTATGGTGCGGCTTAACGGATTGTTGAGCCTGTTCGCGGGCCTGTTTTTGGGCCTGTTCTTGGGCGGGGCGGCGGCGGACCGGAGGGCAGGCCCAGCACCGCGCCGGACTCACTCGCGCCGATCGTCCGCATTCAGCGCCCGCAGCATTGCGATGCGGGCGAACATCATCCAGCCGCTGCCGGTCTCGGCAGCGTTGATCAGGGTCTCGATCGCGGTCTGCCAGTGGCTCGCGTGCTGCGTATCCTCGGGCAGTCGCATGATGTGATCGGCAGCCTCTTGCAGCGTCCGCAGCTTGCGCCCGCCACGTAATGAAATGGGGTCGTCGAACGCTGCCGACCAGGGCATGTCAGGTCGGCCGGTCGGTGAGGGGAGACATCACGGCGCGGTGAGAAGCTGCGATGCTGCTAGCCGGCCTTCTTCGCCCGCGCCGGCGCGCGCACCGGCTTGTCGGTTTTTTTGGGAGCGGCTTTCGCAGCAGCGTCCTTGCCGCCCTTGCCGGCGATCGGCAGCAGCATCTCGCGCTGGCCTTCGACGCGCTTCTTCGGCTTCTTGCCCTTGACGGTGTCCTTGGTCGCGTCCTTGGCCACCTTCGCCGCGGGACTTGCGTCCTTCTCGTTCGCGATGCTCTTCTTCAGCGCGTCCATCAGGTTGATGACATTGCCGCCGGTCTTCGGCGCGGCCTTCGCGGTGATGGGCGCGCCGCTGCGCTTCTTGTTGATGAGGTCGATCAGCGCGGTCTCGTAATGGTCCTCGAACAGCTCGGGCTCGAACGCGCCGGACTTCTTCTCGACGATGTGCTTTGCGAGGTCGAGCATGTCCTTGGTCAGCTTCACGTCCTGGATGTCGTCGAAATAGTCCTTTTCGCCGCGGACCTCGTAGGGGTAGCGCAGCAGCGTCCCCATCAGGCCGCTCTCGAGCGGCTCCAGCGCGATGATGTGCTCGCGGTTGGTCAGCACCACGCGGCCGATCGCGACCTTGTCCATGCTGCGGATGGTCTCGCGGATCACCGCAAATGCGTCGTGGCCGACCTTGCCATCGGGCACGAGATAATAGGGGCGGATCAGATAGCGGCTGTCGATGTCGGTCTTCGGCACGAACTCGTCGATCTCGATCGTGTGCGTGGAGTCCAGCGCGATCTCGTCGAGCTCGTCCTTGGTGACCTCGATATAGGTGTCGGTGTCGACCTTGTAGCCCTTGACGATGTCCTCGGAGGTCACCTCGTCACCGGTCTCGGCGTCGACCTTGAGGTACTTGATCCGGTGGCCGGTCTTGCGGTTGATCTGGTTGAACGAGACCTTCTCGGTATCCGACGTGGCCGGATAGAGCGCGACCGGGCAGGTCACGAGCGACAAACGCAGAAAACCCTTCCAATTGGCGCGGGGGGCCATGGGCTACTCCAAACGCAACGGGGACAGAAGACGAAGATACCATCGGGGAACAACGAATCATAGCAAGGCGGATTGCGGAATCTTGCAACTGCGTTAACCGGCCGCCCGGCGCGCGGTTGCAGCCTGATCCGGCCGCAAAAGCCGGAACATCATATCCAATCATGCGTTGCCACGGGGACATCCCGCCGCAAGGAGGTCGCGGCCATCCGGCGCGACAGCCAGAGATTGAGGACACCATGGCAACCACGCGAGACCAACGTCAGATCGTGGAAACTCCGACCGAGGCGCGCCAGGGCGAGCCCGGGCCGTCGGTGGCGGCGCTGCTCGCCATTTCGACCGGGCTTGCGATCCTGATCCTCGCCGTCATCTGGTTCGTGTTCTTCCGGACCTGACCGGCACATCGACCGGACGGTTCGCACCTTCCGACTCGCCGCGTAACGCGGCACACTGCGCCCGCCATGCCGCCGGTTCATCCGGTGGTCTGGCGGGCGCAGTGCGTTGACCGCGAACAGGTCGTATATGACCAAAAAGTAACGCGGCCGGTTCCCCGCGTTCATATTCAGTTCACGCCGGAATTGCTCATCTCTGCTGGTGTTCATGCGGCCTAATTCTGGAGAGAAGCGTGCGCCTGCTCGTCGTTGAGGACGACCCCGATCTCAATCGCCAGCTCACCAAGGCGCTGACCGACGCCGGCTACGTCGTCGATCGCGCCTTTGACGGGGAGGAGGGGCATTATCTCGGTGACAACGAGCCCTACGACGCCGTGGTGCTCGACATCGGCCTGCCGAAGAAGGACGGCATCTCGGTGCTGGAGGCCTGGCGCCGCAACGGCCGCACCATGCCGGTCCTGATCCTCACCGCACGCGACCGTTGGAGCGACAAGGTCCAGGGCTTCGACGCCGGCGCCGACGACTATGTCGCAAAGCCGTTCCACCTGGAGGAGGTGCTGGCGCGCATCCGCGCCCTGCTGCGCCGCTCCACCGGCCATGCCCAGAGCGAGCTGAGCTGCGGCCCCGTCACGCTCGACACCAGGACCGGGCGGGTCAGCGTATCAGGCAATCCGGTCAAGATGACCTCGCACGAATATCGGCTTCTGGCCTACCTGATGCACCATTCGGGCCGCGTGGTGTCCCGTACCGAGCTGGTCGAGCATCTCTACGACCAGGACTTCGACCGCGACTCCAACACCATTGAGGTCTTCGTCGGCCGCATCCGCAAGAAGCTCGACGTCGACATCATCCAGACCGTCCGTGGCCTCGGCTATCTCCTGACCCCGCCGGCCCCCGGCGCTTGAAGCGTGTTGTCTCGAAGTATCTTGTCTAGAAGTATCTTGGCTTGACGGGCGGCCCGACAGGGGCCTTGGTCGGGTCATGAGCTCCGACACTATGCCACCCCGCGCCTCCGGGATCATTCCGATGCCCGCCAGCTCGCTTGCGAACCGCCTGTTCCTGTCGGCGACCGCGTGGCTCGTGGTGATCCTGGCCATCACCGGGGTGGTGCTGTCGTCGGTCTACAAGAACGCCACCGAGCGCGCCTTCGACCGCCGGCTCAATCTCTATCTCCGTACGTTGATCGCCGAGGTCGCCACCCCCGACGAGCCGCCGGACCGCCAGTTCCAGTCGCTCGGCGAGCCCCTGTTCGAGCTGCCGCTGTCCGGCTGGTACTGGCAGATCACGCGGACCGACACCGAAAAGCCGGAGCTGCGCTCCTCGCGCTCGCTCTGGGACAAGAAGCTGCCGAAGCTGGAAGAGCAGGGCACCGAGCTCACCGCCGCCGGCATCCGGATCGCTTATGTCGACGGTCCCGAAGGACAGAACCTGCGCATGGTGGAGCGCCCGGTCGATCTCGGCGCGGACGGCAAATTTCTCGTCAGCGTCGCCGGCGACGACACCGAGATTTTCGACGAGACGCGCAGTTTCGATTATTATCTCGGCGGCACCTTCACCGCGCTCGGCATCGTGCTGCTGCTGACCACCGTGTTCCAGGTCCGCTTCGGCCTCGCGCCGCTCAAGCGTATTTCGGAATCCATCGCCGACATTCGCTCGGGGCGGGCGGAGCGGCTCGAGGGCGAATTCCCGGTGGAGATCGCGCCGCTGGCGCGCGAGACCAACGCGCTGATCGATGCCAATCGCGAGATCGTCGAGCGCGCGCGCACCCATGTCGGCAATCTCGCCCACGCCATCAAGACGCCGCTCTCGGTCATCGTGAACGAGGCCGGCGCACATGCCGCCGATCCGTTCGCGGCCAAGGTGATGGAGCAGGCGGACGTGATGCGCGACCAGGTCGCCCATCATCTCGAGCGCGCACGCATCGCGGCGCGGGTCTCGGTCGTCGCGACGGTGACGGAAGTCGCGCCCGCCATCGAGGCGCTGCGGCGGACCATGGAGAAGATCCATCGCGACCGCGGCATTGTGGTCGAGGCCGAGGCCGATCCGTCGGCAAAGTTTCGCGGCGAGCGGCAGGATCTGGAGGAGATGGTCGGCAATCTCGTCGACAATGCCTGCAAATGGGCGGCCTCGCGGGTCTTCATCGAGGTCCTGGTCGAGACGCTGCACCAGGCGGGCGCCGGCCCGCGTCTGCGGATTATCGTCGATGACGACGGCCGCGGCCTGTCGGAGGCCGAGCGCGCCCAGGTCTCCCGGCGCGGCCAGCGGCTCGACGAGTCCAAGCCCGGATCGGGACTGGGGCTGTCGATCGTGACCGACCTCGCCGCGCTCTATGGCGGCAGCCTCTCGCTCGGCGGCGCGCCGACCGGGGGCCTGCGGGCGGAGCTGGTCCTCCCCGGAATATAATCCCTTGTTCCGACGCGACTATTTGGCCCGCGGTACATCGATCCGGACGAAACCAGGGGTATTCGGAGCGACTTCCTAAACGGCTTCTTAAGTGGGCCCTCCTATGATCGAGCAGGACGCATCCCACGTCCGCCATTTTACCGTGCATTACCCGGGCGCATGAGCCAGACATCGATCGAGCGGCTGAGGGAATATCTCGCGCAGCTCCCGCCGCAGGCGCAGGCGCTGCTGATGCGGGAGTTCGAGCGTGCGCTCGAGCGCG
Source organism: Bradyrhizobium nivariense (assembly GCF_029846715.1). Classification (GTDB taxonomy): domain Bacteria; phylum Pseudomonadota; class Alphaproteobacteria; order Rhizobiales; family Xanthobacteraceae; genus Bradyrhizobium. Next base: position 60,756 of record NZ_JARVWW010000035.1, on the reverse strand, counting down.
GCCAGGACACCGCTGTGGCGATCCTCGTGCTCGAACAGCTGCGCAAGATCGTCCGCAACACGGAAGCCGACGAGGCTCCGCCGCCGCGCACGGACGATCTGTCGCGGCTGCTGTTCCAGGTGCTGGAACCGTTCCTGGTCGAAGCGGGCGCCCCGATCCGGGTCGGGCAGGTCCGCCGTTCCTCGCTGCCTCCGATCTGGCAATGGCTCGGCCGCGACGGTGCTCCGGACAAGCTGAGCGAATTCGAGGCGGCGCTGGCGCGCATGCCGGCCGACAGTGCAGGGCAGGTCGAAGCGCTGGCCTCGAAGCTCCAGGCGGTCGCCGCGGATGCCATCTTCGAGCTGACCGGGCCGGGCGGCGGTGACAAGTCGCGTGCGCTCGCCCGCGTTGGCCCGCCCAACGTGATCGAGGATCTCTATTCGACCGGGGCGGTGCTCGCGGTCCGTGAGGCTCTCGCCACCCTGAACGAGAAGCTGCCGCGCTCCCTGCGCGCCTTCGGCGATGCCCAGATCGCCTCGGTGACATCGGCGCTCAACATTCCCGTCCTCCAGACGCCGCAGATGCTGCCCTTCGCGCTGTCGATCGTCGTGCAGCGGATGACCGCGCCGTGGCAGATCATCCGCCTCGCCATCAAGATTGCCGCGTCCGACGACGAGATCCGCGTGGCGGCAACGCCCTATGGCGTCGCGGTCACGATCGCGCTGCATGATCTGTCCTGCGTGGCCGCGATCCTGCGCATGGACATCAAGCGCGGCCATTTCGACAACGTCGCCGGCAATCTCAAGACGCTGCACGACGGCGTCCGCGGCCTGCGCACCGAGCTCGACCTGCGCAACGATTCCGCCTGGGGCAAGCAGTTGACGTCGATCCGGGCCGACATCTCCAACGCGCTGCAATCCGAGATCGACAGCGTTCCCGGCCGCGTCCGCCGCATCCTGCGCCAGCGCGCCGAGAAAGACATTCCGCCGGGCGCGCGGATCGACAGCACCGAGGTCGAGGAAACCGTGGCGCTGATCGATTTCGTGGCGATCTGCCGCAATTATGCCAGCGAGCTTGCGATCAACGAGGTGACACTGCGCACCTATTCCGATCTCCAGCAATATGTCGAGCGTTCGACGGAGCAGCTGGTCCAGTCGCTGCGCGGCGCCGATCACAAGGTCCGCACCTATCGGCAGCAGCAGGTCCAGGCCGCTATCCGCTTCTGTCAGGTGCTGTTCGGCGATGATTATGCCTCGCTGATGGGCCGCGCCGCGGAGAACGCGGCCACGGGCGAGCGCAAATCGTCGCGCGCGAGCTGATCCAGGCGCATATTTTACTGATCACAATTTGAGGTTGACGATGCCGGTGACGGGCCCTACGGTCGCCGTGCAAGCTTTTGGAATTTCTATCTGTGGGCGCATGAAACCCGTTATCAGCTCCATCGAAATCGAGAATCGCGTCGTCGTTGCCAAATATCAAAGGCTGATGGTTGGCGCGAAGATGGTGCTGGTCGAGAAGGCAAGCGGCCGGCAGCTGCCTGAGACCGTCACCAGGGTTGCATCGCCCGTTCCCGTCGGGGCGTTGCGCATCAGATTGCCCGACGCCATCGAGCCGGGAACTTACTTCCTGAGGGCCTTCGACGGGCACGGCGAGGACGCCGCTCAAAGCGTGGACTTCGAGATCGGCTAAGCCGTTGGATTTTCACCGTTTCGGGACTGTGCGCGGTCGCGCCGAATTGACAATTGTCAATTGCCGCATCGTCCGGCCGTGGTGTAAAGCCACCTGTGGGCGCGGCTCGCGCGCTGCCGGAAGCTTGCCAGATGACGCTATGGTTCGTGTTCGCGCTGATGACGGTCGCGGCGATTTTCGCCGTGCTTCTGCCGCTCGGCCGTAGCGGACGCGTGCAAAATCAAGGCAGCGAGGTTGCGGTCTACAAGGACCAACTCGCCGAGGTCGAGCGTGATCTTGCCGCAGGGCTGATCGCAGCGCCCGAAGCCGAGGCCGCGCGCGTCGAGATCAGCCGCAGACTGCTCGCCGCGGCCGGCAGCGAGCCCGCAACGGCACCGAAATCCAGCCTCAAATGGCGCCGCGCGGCGGCCGTGCTGGCGCTCGTCGGCCTGCCGCTGGTTGCGATCGGCGTCTACGTGCCGCTCGGCTCGCCCAGGCTTCAGGACTTTCCGCTGGCGCAGCGGGAGCGCGGATCCGGGTCCGGCATGGCGCAGTCGCTCGAGAATCTGGTCGTGCAGGTCGAGCAACATCTGGAGAAGAATCCGACCGACGGGCGCGGCTGGAACGTGATTGCGCCCGTGCTGGCGCGGCTTGGTCGCTTCGACGACGCGGTGCGCGCTTATCGCAACTCGCTCACCTACAATGGCGAGAGCGCGGAGCGCCGGTCCGATCTCGGCGAAGCGATCTCGGCCGCCGCCGGCGGCGTCGTGACCGCCGAAGCCAAAACCGAGTTCGAGCGCGCGCACGCGCTCAGCACCGACGACCCCAAGGCAAACTATTTTCTCGGTCTCGCCGCCGAGCAGGACGGCCGCAAGGACGATGCCGCCAATATCTGGCGCGCGCTGCTGGCGAAAGCGCCGGCGGATGCGCCGTGGCGCCCTCTCGTGCAGACCTCGCTCGCGCGGGTCGGCGGCGGTGGCGCTACGATGCCGGCGCTGTCGGATGAGACACTTGCAGCCTCCAAGGACATGAAGGAGGGCGATCGCAGTGCCATGGTTCGCGGCATGGTCGAACGGCTCGCCACGCGCCTCAGGCAGAACGGCGACGACGTCGAGGGTTGGCTGCGCCTGGTGCGCGCCTATCTCGTGATGGGCGACCGCGACAAGGCGGTGGGCGCATCAACCGATGCCCGCCAGGCGGTTGCCAACGATACAGCGCGGCTGCGCCAGCTCAATGAAGGCCTCAAGACACTCGGGCTCGACGGATGACGACGTCAGGGCGAGACGAGCAGGGAACGGATACGCCATGACGCGCAAGCAGCGACGTATGACCATCATCGGCGGCTCGCTCGCCGTGCTCGCGCTCGCGGCCGCGCTGGTGCTCAACGCATTGCGCGACTCCATCGTGTTCTTCTCGACGCCGACCATGGTCGCCGAGAAGCACGTCGCGCCCGGCAAGCGGTTTCGTCTCGGCGGCCTGGTGCAGCCCGGCTCGCTCCAGCGCGGCGACAATCTCGCAGTGACCTTCGAGGTCGCCGACGGCGGCGCAAAGCTTCCGGTCGCCTTCAAGGGCATTTTGCCTGATCTGTTCCGCGAAGGGCAGGGCGTCGTCGCCGAAGGCGCGCTCGATGCCGACGGCGTGTTCAAGGCCGACACCGTGCTCGCCAAGCACGACGAGACCTACATGCCCAAGGACGTCGCCGATGCCCTGAAGAAGCAGGGGCACTGGAAGGACGATTACGGTGCCAAAGCTTCCGATAGCGTCAAGCCTGCGGCCACAACTGCGCAGGGCAATCCGCAGGGAGCAGTGCGGTGATCGCGGAGTCAGGACATTACGCGCTGGTGCTGGCGCTCGGACTGGCACTGATCCAGTCCATCGTGCCCCTGATCGGCGCGCGCCTGCGCGATGACGCGCTGATGAATGTGGCGCGCTCCACTGCGCTGGCGCAGCTGCTGTTCGTCGGTGCGTCGTTCATCGCGCTTGTGATGCTGCACGTAGCTTCGGATTTCTCGGTCGCCAACGTCTACGAGAATTCCCACTCCATGAAGCCGCTGCTCTACAAGATCACCGGCGTGTGGGGAAACCATGAAGGCTCGATGCTCTTGTGGGTGTCGATCCTCGCGCTGTTCGGCGGATTGGTCGCGGCCTTCGGCAACAATCTGCCGCTGTCGCTGCGCGCGCGTGTGCTGGCCGTGCAGGCGTGGATCGCCAGCGCCTTCTATCTCTTCATCCTGGTGACCTCGAACCCGTTCCTGCGCATCGCCAACCCGCCGATCGAGGGACGCGATCTCAATCCGGTGCTTCAGGACATCGGTCTCGCCGTGCATCCGCCGATGCTCTATCTCGGCTATGTCGGCTTCTCGATCTCGTTCTCCTTCGCGATCGCGGCGCTGCTGGAGGGGCGGATCGACGCGGCCTGGGCGCGCTGGGTGCGGCCGTGGACGCTGGTCGCCTGGATCTTCCTGACGCTCGGCATCGCCATGGGCTCGTACTGGGCCTATTACGAGCTGGGCTGGGGCGGCTGGTGGTTTTGGGACCCGGTCGAGAACGCCTCGCTGATGCCGTGGCTTGCCGGCACCGCGCTGCTGCATTCGGCTCTGGTGATGGAGAAGCGCAACGCGCTCAAGGTCTGGACCATCCTCTTGTCGATCCTGACCTTCTCGCTGTCGCTGCTCGGCACCTTCCTGGTGCGCTCGGGCGTCATCACCTCGGTGCATGCCTTCGCGACCGATCCTACCCGCGGCGTGTTCATTCTGCTGATCCTCTGCCTGTTCATCGGCGGCAGCCTGTCGCTGTTCGCGGGGCGCGCGACCTCGTTGAAGCAGGGTGGCCTGTTTGCGCCGATCTCGCGCGAGGGCGCGCTGGTGCTGAACAATCTGCTGCTCACGGTCGCCTGCGCGGTGGTGCTGTTCGGCACGCTCTATCCGCTGGCGATGGAGATGCTCGCCGACTTCAAGATGTCGGTCGGCGCGCCGTTCTACAACCTCACCTTCGCTCCGCTGTTCACGTTGCTGCTGCTCGCCGTGCCGTTCGGGCCGTTGCTGGCATGGAAGCGCGGCGATCTGCTCGGCGTCACCCAGCGGCTGCTCGCGGCAGGCGTTGCCGGGCTTGTCGCCGTCGCCATGGTCTGGGGCTGGGCGCGCGGCGGCAGCGCGCTGGCACCGCTCGCGATCGGGCTTGGCATCTTCGTCATCGCCGGTGCCGTCACTGATATCGTCGAGCGGACCGGCCTCGTGCGGCTACCGTTCGCAACGGCGCTGCACCGGGCCCGCGGCCTGCCGCGCTCGGCCTGGGGCTCCGCTTTTGCGCATGCCGGCCTCGGCATCGCGCTGATTGGGATCGTCTGCGAGACCACCTGGAACAGCGAATATATCGCGACGATGAAACAGAACGACGTCGCCCGTGTCGCCGGTTACGACGTGAAGCTCGACGGTTTGTTTCAGCGTCAGGGGCCAAACTTCCGCGAGATGATCGCCGAATTCAACGTCAGCCGTGACGGCGAGGCGCTCAGCGTGATGACGCCGTCCAAGCGCAGCTTCACCACCCGCGGCTCGTCGACCACCGAGGCCGCGCTGCTGACGCGCGGCGCAAGCCAGCTCTACGTCTCTCTCGGGGACACCACTGCCGAGGGCGCCATTGCCGTACGCATCTATCACAAGCCGCTGGTGCTGCTGATCTGGTGGGGACCGGTGCTGATGGCGTTCGGCGGCGTGCTGTCGCTGTCCGACCGACGCCTGCGGGTCGGCGCGCCAAAACCGGCGCGGGCCAAGCAGCGCCTGCAGCCGGCGGAGTGATCCGATGCGCCGGATGATGGCCGCGTTCGTCGCGCTTATGCTGCTGGGCTTGCCCGCGGCGCATGCCGTGCAGCCCGACGAGATCATGTCGGACTCTGCGAAGGAGTCGCGCGCACGCGACTTGTCGCGCGAGCTGCGCTGCATGGTTTGTCAGAACCAGTCGATCGACGATTCCGATGCGCCGCTGGCGCGCGATTTGCGGCTCCTGGTGCGCGAGCGCATCGCGGCCGGCGACAGCAATTCGCAAGTGCTCGATTTCCTGGTCGCGCGCTACGGCGAGTTCGTGCTGCTCAAGCCGCGCTTCGAGCGCCAGACCATGCTGTTGTGGCTGCTCGCGCCGCTGCTGCTGAGTGGCGGCGGCCTGGCGCTGTGGCTGCAAATCCGCCGGCGCTCGCGAAGCGGTGCAGACGTACCAGCTCCCCCGCTTACGCCCGACGAAGAAGCGCGGCTCGCCGCATTGATGTCTGACGAGGCCGCATCGCGCTGAAGAGGCGCAAAGCGCGCTCGGTGCGTGTTCCTGGAACCCTGTTAAGTTCCTGCGGGTTCACGACTTTCGGCCTGCGATAAACTGCCGCATCGGCATTCCTCGTTCATTACGAAAGTTTAACCCCGCCGCCAGCGCACGGTAAGGCGGCAGCCCCCATCTTCAGGTCCGTAAGGTGCCGTCGTCAGGTACCAAATGGATTTCAAGGCCCTGGAGATCTCTGCATGACCGACCGTTCCGACCTCTCGAACCTTCCGTCCTACCGGCAGCCCCGCCGGTCGGTTTTCTCGGCCCGCAAGATCGCGCTGATGGCCTCGGTCGTCGCCGGTCTCGGTGCCGCCGTCTACGGCTTCGGCACGTCGACCTCGCCGGCCGACCTGTTCTCGAGCCCGGCGCATGCGCAGGTCAATAACGAGGTCCGCAAGGTCGAACGCCCGATCGGTTTCGCCGACATTGTCGAGCGCGTGAAACCGTCGGTGATCTCGGTGAAGGTCAACATGAAGGAAAAGACCGCGAGCAACGATGATGGCGATGATTCCTCCTCGCCCTTCCAGCCGGGCTCGCCGATGGAGCGCTTCTTCCGCCGCTTCGGCGGTCCGGATGGTTTTCCCGGCCAGAAGGGTGGAGGTGGTCGTGGCCGCGTTGTGCAGGGCCAAGGCTCCGGCTTTTTCATCTCGGCTGACGGCTTCGCCGTGACCAACAACCACGTGGTCGATGGCGCCGACAAGGTCGAGGTCACCACCGATGACGGCAAGACCTACACCGCCAAGGTGATCGGTACCGACCAGCGCACCGACCTCGCCCTGATCAAGGTCGAGGGCAGCACGAACTTCCCGTTCGCCAAGCTTGCCGACGGCAAGCCGCGGATCGGCGATTGGGTGCTGGCGGTCGGCAACCCCTTCGGCCTCGGCGGCACCGTGACCGCGGGCATCGTCTCGGCCAGCGGCCGCGACATCGGCAACGGCCCCTATGACGATTTCATCCAGATCGACGCGCCCGTGAACAAGGGCAATTCCGGCGGTCCGGCTTTCGACACCAACGGTGAGGTGATGGGCGTCAACACCGCGATCTACTCGCCTTCCGGCGGCAGCGTCGGCATCGCGTTCTCGATTCCCGCGAGCACCGTGAAGAGCGTGGTGGCGCAGCTCAAGGACAAGGGCTCGGTCAGCCGGGGCTGGATTGGCGTGCAGATTCAGCCGGTGACATCCGACATCGCTGATAGCCTCGGCATGAAGAAGGCCGAAGGTGCGCTGGTTGCGGAGCCGCAGGCGAACGGTCCGGCGGCAAAGGCCGGCATCGAGTCCGGTGACGTGATCACGTCGGTCAATGGCGAATCGGTCAAGGACGCCCGCGAGCTCGCCCGTACCATTGGCGGCCTGGCGCCCGGCGCGACCGTGAAGCTCAACGTGTTGCACAAGGGCGTGGACAAGGTCGTGAACCTGACCCTCGGGCAGCTGCCGAACACGGTCGAGGCCAAGGCTGACACCGACACTGACAGCGGCAAGGGTGCGAGCAAGGGTACCGACGTGCCGAAGCTCGGCATGACGGTAGCGCCCGCGAATTCCGTCGCCGGCGCCGGCAAGGATGGTGTCGTGGTTACCGAAGTCGATCCGAAGAGCGCCGCGGCCGAACGCGGCTTCAAGGAGGGCGACGTGATTCTCGAAGTCGGCGGCAAGAGCGTGAGCACCGCCGGCGACGTCCGCGACGCCATCAACACGGCGCGGACCGACAGCAAGAACAGCGTCTTGATGCGCGTGAAGAGCGGCGGCCAGTCGCGCTTCGTCGCCGTACCCCTTGCCAAGGGCTAGGCCTCAGGACGCCTACGAGATGAAGGGTGTCGCCGGCATCAGTCGCCCCCGCCGACGGCCCCCTTCGGGGAAGCAGCGCAACGTTTGCTTCCCCTGTCTACCTTCCGGTGGAATTACGCCCCCCTCCGTCGGAAGGCCTAGGGCGGTGAAGTCCCCCCAGCTTCGCCGCCCGCCTTTTTCTCGATGCCAGAGTCTCTCACTCGGCTTGCATGCGATTGCCGCTCGCGCCATGTTTAGAGAAGGTTCACTCCCTTGACCGTCGCCGAACGCACGATGCGCCTCCTCATCATTGAAGACGACCGCGAATCCGCCGACTACCTCGTGAAGGCGTTTCGCGAGGTCGGGCACATTGCCGACCACGCCTCCGACGGCGAGGAAGGCCTCGCCATGGCCGAGAACGGCGATTACGACGTGCTGGTGGTCGACCGCATGTTGCCCAAGCGCGACGGCCTGTCGCTGATCGGCGCGCTCCGCGACAAGGACGACTCGACCCCGGTGCTGATTCTCTCCGCGCTCGGCCAGGTCGACGACCGCATCAAGGGTTTGCGCGCCGGCGGCGATGACTATCTGCCAAAACCCTATTCCTTCGCCGAGTTGTTGGCCCGGGTCGAGGTGCTGTCACGCCGCCGCGGCGGTCCGGCCGAGGACACGCTGTACCGGGTCGGCGATCTCGAACTCGACCGGCTCTCCCATCGCGTGGCTCGCGGCAAGGACGAGCTGACGCTCCAACCGCGCGAATTCCGCCTGCTCGAATACCTCATGAAGCATGCCGGTCAGGTGGTGACCCGCACCATGCTGCTGGAGAACGTCTGGGACTATCATTTCGATCCGCAGACCAACGTGATCGACGTGCACATTTCGCGGCTGCGCTCCAAGATTGACAAAGGTTTTGAGCGGCCGCTGCTGCATACGATCCGCGGCGCCGGGTACATGATCCGTGACGGGATTCGGTAAACTCGTCCGCACCACGGCATTCCGGCTGACGCTGATCTACCTGCTGCTGTTCGCGATGTTCGCGGCCAGCAAGCTCGATTTTATCCGCCCAGGCGCCGTCAACTTCCGCTGATGTTGCATCGCGAAGATCGTCATCGTTTGCGCCGCGTCAAGGCTGGTCGGTTATATCGCTTATGCTTGTCCCCGGGTTGGGCAGCGACGACCACCCGTAAATTTCCCAGGTGTTGAAAGCTAGAAGTTCAGATTGACTTTGCGCAGGTCGACTTTGTTCAGGTCGACTTTTGTTGAGGTCGACTTGGGCCGAAGATGAGAACACTGAAGCCGAAACAATGGAGCGAGAGCGAAATCCAGCGGCTGCTCAAGCTGGTCCGCGCCGGCGCTGGCGCATCAAAAATTGCTGCCGAACTTGGCCGCTACGCCGGTTCGGTGAGGCGAATGGCGCGGTCGAAGGGAATACTCCTCAAGAAGTAGCCTCGTTCTCAAGGGCAGCTGAACAGTAAGCCTAAGCCCGCTCACTCTTCCTCCGGCCGTTCCAAGGCCTTTTTAGGCGAGCAGTTCAGCGCCGAACAGCGATTTCCAAGAATTCCTGCACAGAGCGCGGCACCTCATCGTATTCAGGAAAGCGCCTACGCAGCTCGTCGGCAATATCAATGGTGACGTCGCGCGACCAGCCCTCGGCGGTGTTGAAGGCGACAATGCGGACGGGGTGACTATACTGGCCTTCCATGAGACGGCGGAACAGCGTCGTCCGGTCAGCACCTTGCTCGTCTACTTCGCACCAAGCGCGCCCGAAACTGCCAAAATCGTTTAGCACCACATAGGTGTCGCCGTCGGCGCCATGCGGCACGATCGAGGGGGAGCGACGCATCACATTTGGCTCCAGCTAGCCCGCACAAGCGACCCTCCTGGCTAGCGGGACGCTTGGCAGGACCGCTCTCCGGGCCGGGGCTGGGGATGTGAGCCCGGTGAGCCGAGACACGTTATCAGCGGGAAACTGATGGAACGATTACTAAAAAGGAGCACCCCTCAAGGTCCATCGCAATCATAATGACTTCGATGCAAAAATGACTTCGATGCAAAAACAAGAACAAGGCGGGGAAACCGACGGGGAGGATACAATGGAGACTATACGCCGCTTGCGCGCGATGGCGTCGCTGTGCCGACAGAGCGCGGCATGTCATCCTGGCAGAAGCTGGAACCTGCTCGCTGAGGCAGAGTATTGGGAGCGCCTGGCCGATGCCGCGCTCCTTGAGCACTTCCAACAGTGCACCTCCAGCTTGAATGACCAGACGCAGCCACAACCAACTGCCAACGCGATGACACGCGCGATCGTGTCCCGTGGCGTGGTGTAACTGTCTGCCGGTCACCGCGTGCACCGGCCGGGCCGCAGATCATGGCGATCCCCTTCGGATTGTCTCATGCTGAACAGCGATAGATGAAAAGCTCGCTGCCGATCCGGTTCCCTAGTTTGTAAGAGCCTTGTCCTGGCTAGGCCGTATCTGCCGCCGGACACCGGCCTGTTTTACCCGTGACACGAGGTACCCCGTAATAGGAGCCGCCGAACGGCGGCTTGCGGCAAAGTGGCCGCTTCACACGCTTTGCCGGAAACCTGATTATGCAGGTCCCGGAAACGCGGTAACGAGCGCCAGCGGGATGTTTTTGAAGCCATGCGAAGTGATATCCAGCCGGAGGCCGAGATGCTTGCGCTTACTAGAGCGGAACATTGCAAGGTGGATGATCTCGAGCCCTCGCCGATCGAGCCATCGTGGATCATTGAAGGAAAGCCGGAAGCTCGCTCGCGCCTTCTGTCGACCAGCACATGCAGGACTGCCTGGACCCTGGTCTGGTCCTGCACCCAAGGCAAGTTCAACTGGTACTACGATTTCGACGAGACCATTGTGATCCTCGAAGGATCGATCGTGCTTGAGAGCGATGGCGTACCGCCGTTGCGTTATGGCGTTGGGGACGTGATCTTGTTCCGCACCGGTACGCGCGCCAAATGGCATGTCGAAGATGACGTGAAGAAGGTCGCCTTCTGCCGCCTGAATAATCCGTTACCGTTCGGCTTCGCCATCCGCGTTGCGAACAAGCTCAAGGCCCTGGGTACATCGACACCTCGGTCATCACGGCTTACTTGAGGGCCCCAACAAATAGCTGGCGTTCAGAAACTCAAGACGGAGAAGTCGCTCATGAAATCTCGCCGTCCACGCGAAGGCGAGCGAGGCGATCCGCGCTGAATAGATTATCGGCAGCGTCGATGCCGACGCCTCCACCAATCCGACGCGAATGCTCGATTCACCTATCAATCGCCGCCACATAGTCGACATGCAGAGTGATTGGTGCCTTCGATCCGTCCAGAATCACACGGAGACTCCGGGGATAGGATCCGACACCAGTTACAGTGCCAGTCTTTCCAGCCAAGCGCAGGCCAGCTGCAGGCTTAACCTGAATACGTGAGCCCGGTGGAAACGTGAGGTTGGTTTGGGGCGATCCTGACATGGCTCCTCACCGGTGCACAGCGGGCAGGGACCACCCATCCTTTTGGGAAATGAATGGCCGGTCTGTCCGGCTTACGGCTTGACGTAGGTCCAGCCCATCTCCTGCAACTCCATCACGCGTACGACGCCCGACTTCACGACTTCCGCCTGCCGAACAATCGGTATGTCCTTGTTCTCGGTCTTCTGCATTTTTTCCTGGGTGTTGCCGCAGGCCTTGAACGAAACCTCGGGCGTGCTCAGGGCCATCTCCTCGATGCGCGCCTTTACCGGCGATGTGTCTTCGCGCAGCATGTTCAGGCCTGGCCCAAACGTGACGACCTCGATCTTCACCTTCTCGCTAACGTCCTTGTAGTATTGTGCAACGTTCGTTGCGTTGTTGAGCGCGAGATTCATCGCGGCGGGGTCGTTGGTGTTCACCTGCAGGATCAAGTGATGTTCTCTCTTCTTCGTGGCGGTCGGATCGTCCATACGGGCAAACGCGGACCGTTTTTGTGTCGCCGCCGTTTGCTTCGCCATGGTTTGCTTCGCCATGTGTTGCCTCGCGTGGCTCGCCCTATGCAGGCCGGGTTGCGGGTCTGATGGCGTCCAGTATTTTCCGCCCTGTTCGGCGGCCGCAAACCATGTGGAAAACAGAACGGCGATCGCTCCGAGCGCGACCGCTTTGGCAATATGATGAAACTTGGTCATTATGCGCCTCCATCGAAGAAGATCATTTGCACGCCGTCAATGATTGGGTGTCGCGATCGCACGCGGCCATTTGCACGCCGTGGCCATTTTCGCGCGCGCCGCGTCCAGCCCGGCGAGGGAGAACGTTCCGTCATGGGCAGCCCCGCCCCGTGGTGAGAGCAGGACAAGAAGGTCCCCGCTGTCCGGAAGCGACTGCACCAAGCGAACAACATCCCCGGTGAATGCGACGCCAGGACCGAATGCCGGCACGGCTGCTGCGACCTGCACCGCCGGATTGTCATTGACGCGATAGGAAATTGCATCGTCACCGCCGCCGCGGGAGATGCCGGGTCCCGCGAGCACCAGCTCCGTCCGGCCGCCGCGACAGCGTATCGATAACTGCATCACGGACTCGCCGGTCCCGCTGCGCGACGATGTCGTCGCGGTCGCGATCGGTGAGTAGTCTATGGGGGAGGTCGTCTGGCTGACGATCCAGTCGTCCTCGGGCGTCAGCCGACGCTGAGGCGCGATGGTACGCGTCAATTTATTCAAACAGCCCAGGCGCTCCGTGTGTTCCTTCTGAAGGCAGGAACGGAGCTGCGTCATGGGATCCTGGGCCAACGCAATGCCGCCTGTACCCCCGAGTGCAATAAGAAGCAGGATCGCGGCGTGTTTCATTGCGATGCTTGTGTTGCGCGGGGCTGACGATCCAGCCACGCCTGCGCCGCAGGGACGCGCGTGAGACCCGGAACCGTCGCAGCGAGATTGATGGATTTCCACTTCGGATCGAAACCGGGCGCCTGCAATCTGTCGATCCGGGAAAACAGGTGGTCGACGAAGCGCGAGACGCGCTCAGAGCGATTCGACTTGGTCGGCCAATTGAAAGCGACCAGAGCAGTCGGCACGGCGATCGTCGAAACCCGTTCGCCCGGCTTGATCAGATTGGGATAGTCGGCCGCATCGAGGGCGGCGGGAAGATAGTAGTCCTCGAACTTGCTCTCGTAGGGGAGGGGCAGGAACTTGAAGCCCGGCTCCCAGCGGCCCCGCACGAAAGCATCCACCGGCTTCGATGTAATGAAGACGACCGCTGCCATCTCGCCTTTGCGCATCTGCTCGAGCGCGACCTGGTGCGGAATGAACGTCTTCTCGACCTCGAGATTGAGGCGGCTGAAGATCAGCGGTCCCGAATAGGCCGCAGCGGTGCCCTGCGTATTGAAATTGACCTTCTTGCCGGCGAGATCGTTCAAGCTTCGAATCTCCGGTCGAACGAAGATATGCAGCTCGGACGGGAACAGATTCAGGACATACGCAATTCGTCGCTGGATGTCCGGCACCTGACTCTTGTATTCCTCGAGCGCGTCGGAATTGATGATCGCCGCATCGATGCCGCGCAAATAGAGCAGGGAATTCAGGTTTTCCGCGGCGCCGCGCGTGACGACCGGCAGAACATGCAAATTATCCCCATCGTCGACCGCACGGGCGATCTCCGCCGCCAGGCGGATCGGCGCGCCCTCGAGCAGACCTCCGGCCAGGCCGATCGTCCAGGCGTTCATGGAGATCACCTCAGGCCTTGGCTGCGGCGGCTCGGGCCGTGCCAGACGAACCTTGTGAGGCCGAATATCTTGCGGCCGCGCATCCGCCCAAGGCTGAATGGCCAGGAGCATAGGTGCGAACGCCGCGAGCAGAAGTAGCCGCCGCAATCCAGTAAGCCTTTTCATCGACCAATTCCTCTACACATGCTGCATCCGTGTCGGCGCTTCCAATTCCCGATTGTGCGTGGTCGGTTTGGAAAAGCGCCGCACAAGACCGTGCTATCGGCGCAACGCTTCGAATCGCGCTTTCGCCTCCTTGATTCCTCCGGCTTCGGCCTGCGCATAGAGATCTCGCGCCCTGGTCGCGTCGCCGTGAGTTCCATATGTTCCAAAACCGGGAAGCATCAGCGGATCGTAGGTTTCAGCGAGCACGAAGATTGCCTGCGCACTGCCCATCCCGGCGACGTGCTCCAGCACGATCCGCGCCGCGCCGATGTCTCCCTGTTCAAGCAGCAAGCTCGCGCGCGCCATCAGCCTGGCTACTTGCACCGCTTGGTCAGCATTGACCCGGGCGTCGCCTGGGCTGCGCGCCGCTATGGCCTGATCTTGGACTGGATTATCCTGGACCGGCTTCTCCTGGGGAGGCTGGCTCTGGATTTGTCGCGCCGGCGCTGCGAGCGGCTCCTGACGCGTGGCCTTTCCGGTCGTCGCCGGCTCAGGCGCGGCGGAGGGATGTTTCGCCCCAAACGCGCCGTTGTCGAGACGCGCCAATGCGATCTCCGTTTCTAGTCCCTCGGCCCGCTCGCGCTCACGCTGCAACAAGCTGCGCAGCTCGGCCGAGTCTCGCTCTCCGGCCTGCTTGATCCGTAGGACTTCCTCGCTCGCCTTGGACGCCTGCTCGGTCTGCGCGTCGAGATCGCGGCTTGCTTTCGCGAGATCCCGGGCCAGCTGCTCGGTCCGCTCGCGCTCCCGTTGCTGCGATTGCCCCAAGGAGGCGGTATCGCTTGCCTCCGCCTGTTCGTGCTGTGCCGCTTCCTCGCTGGCTTTGGCCGCTTGAGCCTCGTATGCGTAGATCTTGCTGCGTGCCATCGAGAGATCCTGCCCCAGCGCATCGGCTCTCTCGTGCTCCTTCTGAATCGATCGTGTCTGCTCCGCGGCGCCGGCGTTAGCTTCCTGCGTCAGCCTGGCGACCTCGTCGCTCGCCGTTGCCGCTAGCGCCGTCTGCGCATCGATATCTCGTCGCGCGGCCGCAAGTTCCTGCGCGAGCTTACCGGTCCGATCTCGCTCCTGTTGCAGGGATTTCTGCAACTCCACGAGACCACCTTCCGCCGCCTGCTTCAGCTGGGCGACCTCGTCGCTCGCCTTTATCGCGAGTGCTGTCTGAGTCTCGACGTCCCGATGCGCGACCGCAAGCGCCTGCTCCAGCAGGCCGGCCCGATTCCGCTGCTGTTGCAGGGATCCCTGCAACTCCACGAGACCACCTTCCGCTGCCTGCTTCAGCTGGGCGACCTCTTCGCTCGCTTTTGCCGCAAGTGCTGTTTGAGCATCGACGTCGCGTCGCGCCGCCGCCAATGCCTGCTCCAGCTGTTCGGCCCGATCGTGCTCCTGTGCAAGGCCTTGCAGGAGCTCGATATCGTGTTTTGCATTGTTGAGTTCGCAGGACAGCGCTTCAGGCCCGCGCGTTTCCTGCTCCGCAGACTGCTGCGGCTCTCCTCTATCGGTTGTGGCCGCTTGCGCGAGCCGCATTGACTTGTCACCGCCGTCGCGGCGCGGTGGCACTGCGAACTCGTTGCCATCCGCCATCCTGTGAGACATGCGCTGGTCGGAAACACTCGCCTGTCGTGCGTCCACGAGGTATCGCGCGTGATCGGCGGACGCCTGCGCGACCGACATGGACGTCATCACGAACACAGCCGCCGCCAGCCATGGGGTCGTGGACCATCCCAGCCTGGACAGGTGTCTTGCCGTGTCTGGCGCCAACGGCGTCTCGTCGGAAGCGCGGCGCGACGTGTCCATGACGTCGCAGGTGGTGTTCAAATGGAGAATAGGTATGCGACCCATTTGCAGTGACCCGCCGCATGATGGTGCGGTCCGTTACAGATGCGTCATTATGCGCGCCGCCTTTCCGCGATTCCTATAACTCGCACGGAGGACCCTCGCTTACCCTTTCCTGCTCAGAGGAGGTACCTCCAGGGATGCCCACAAAGGGTCGTTGTGCCTGTGATCTCCAGAGGCCACGATGGGTGGCGGTATCGTTCTGGTTGTCCAGGCTTGCACGCGGCGGCGCGTGCGGGAACGGGATGGCCGCCATCGAAATCGAGAGCCATTCGCCATGGACGCCAGAAGAAATTCCGAGCCCGTTATTCGACTGCCTAACTTCGCTTTCCGCGGAGGAAAGAAACCCCTGCTGCTGCTCATGGGGGCGGTCTCCGGGCTCGCTCTCCTGGGGACGGGAGTGGCCAGGAATTGGGAGGCGGTCGAGGTTGCCTCCGGAGCCGTCGTGCAGACGGTGTCCAGTGCAATCGGTACGCAGCAAGACCAACCGGCTCGAGACCAACCGGCTCAGGCCCCGACTGAATCCGCCGGCGTGCCTGGACCCGCAACGTTGATCGAACGGAGCGCCGTCCTTGCCGCCCCTGCCGTCACAGAGCGCCCGAGAACGGTCGGAATGCCGCTGGACGCGCCGGCGGCAGGCCTGTTCGTCGTCGGTGACCGGCTCAAGCTCGCGTTCTACGAGCGCGTGGACGTCGAGGAGGACAAGTGGGGACGCTCGTCGTCCACGTCGGCTCTCCGCGGCATCCTCCAGCGTCCGGAACTGAGCGGGGAATACGCCGTCGAGGAGGACGGCAAGATCTCTGTGCCCTTGCTCGGCGCCATTCCGGTCGTCAACCGGTCAGCGCAACAGGTGCAAACGGACCTGCTGGAGAGATTCAATCAGCTGCTGGGCCGCAAGGGAATGGTCAACATTCTGTCGGTGGAGCGCTCACCCATTTACGTGCTCGGGCCGGTCAAGAATGCGGGCTCGTTCAAATACGTGCCCGGCATGACGGTCCTGCATGCGATCGCGCTGGCCGGCGGGCTCGATCGGGGCGCCAATGAGCCGTGGCAGAAGATCGAAGCCGTGCGGGAGATCCAGAAGCGCAGCGGGGCGGTCGACGCCATGCTGAAGTTGTTGGCGCGTACGGCGGTGCTGAAGGCAGAGCGCGAAGGGGCCGAGCCCAAGATCCCACCGCGGCTGCTGGAACTGGTCGGCTCGACCGAGGCCGCCAATCTCGTCAACGAGCAGAGCGACCGGCGCAAGGCGGTCGCCACGGCCCGCAAGAACCGCGAGCACGCCATCCTGACCGCATTGGATTCGGCCAAGCAGGATGTCGCCGTGTATGCACGCATGGAGGCGCTCGACGAACTCGTCAAGCTGCGTCAGGATCGCGTCAGCAGCATGCGGACGCTCGTCGACCGTAACGTTCTCAGCATGACGGTGCTGAATCAGGTTCAGAGCGAGTTGACCGATGCCGAGCAGCGTCGGCGGGATGCCCTCAATCAGTACGGGATGGCCAAGCAGCGCCTTGCTTCCATGGAAGCGGAGGCGATGAAGGTTCAGGCCGACGTCAAGAACGATCTGGAGGTCGAGATCGAGATGATCGAGCGCCAGATTGCGGACAATGAGCGCGAGTTCAACATCAGCGAAGGCGTCCTTAGCACGTTGCCGGCGACCCGTGCCCAGTTTGCGAAGGAGGCGAACCGGGTGACCTACGAGGTCGTGCGGCAGACTGCAGCCGGACCGGTCGCCACCGGGTCTACCGGGATGACCGTTTTGCTACCTGGCGACCTCGTCAACATCATCACAGGCGAAAGCGAGAAGGCGCACGCCGGAGCGTCGCTCCCGATCGCGCCGACGGGCGAAAGGCCCCCGGCGGGGCGCGCCGCTGATCGCTCGGAGACGACTGGCCGCGCAGTCGCGGACAAGAGGATCGGTCCGAAGTAATGGCCCTCGTGAGATTGACGCGCAAAGGCGATTAGCCTGCTAGTCGCCAAACCAGATCGGAAGCGCCTGTGTCGACGAAGCTGAAGCCTGACTATCGGGCGATCCAGCAGCGCTGGAAGGACACTCGATCGCCCGAGCGCCTGATCGCGCACTACGAACTCGAGCGCCGGCTCGCGGATCGTCTGCGGGCCGCCTCCCGCGACGAGCGCTCCCGGCTCTATGCCGAGGTCTATTCGGAACTGTTCAACAGCCTGCCGGACCATCCCCAGAAAAGGGCCGGCAGTTCGCGGCCGGACCGGGTTGCGAGACAAGTCAGGCTCCTCGAGCCTTTGATGGAGCGCGGTTGCGTGTATCTGGAGATCGGCGCCGGTGACGCCCTGCTGCCCTATGCGCTGTCCGGGATCGCCCGTGAGGTGCTCGGCCTTGATGTTACGGATGCGCTTGTGAATTTCGCCGCTGCTCCGGCGAATTTTCGATTCGTGAAGACCGATGGGGTCGACATTCCGCTCGCGGACAACTCCGTCGATCTTGCGAATTCAGATCAGCTCATGGAGCATCTGCACGTCGACGACGCCAAGGACCAGCTCCGGGAGATCCACCGGGTGCTCAGGCGTGGCGGGCGTTATGTGTGTACGACGCCGAGCGTCGTTACGGGGCCGCACGACATTTCGGCGCTCGTCGACAATGTGGCGACGGGCATGCACATGCGCGAATACGACTACCACTCACTGCGCGCCCTGATGCTCAGGGCGGGCTTCCGCCGGGTCGAGTTCCCCCTGGTGATCGCCGGATATCGGCTCGCCGCGCCACCCTATCGGCTGATGCGCGGCGTCGAATGGGCTCTGCAACGGCTCCCGGCTCGTTTGCGGCGCAATCAATTGGCCGGCGTCCTGATGGGCATCACGGCAATTGCAACCAAATAATCGCGCAAATAATCGCGCCCGACTCAGAAAGCCCGTCGACGCGCTCGACTACGATGGTGTCCGCAGGCCACCAGATTTGCGGATGGTGCCTCGGCACCATGATCAGTGTTTTCCTCAGAGTTTTTCTGGGACGGGGCCAGGCCTTCGCGCGCTGGGCCGGCGGCAGAATCCAGCTTCGTTGCGAAGGCCAACACGAGGGCCGCATAGGCCCCCTCGATGCTGACGGCGAGTGTCCAGCCCACGACCAGGCCCTGAAGTCCGTCAAGCTTTGCGCCAGCGATCGCGAAGCCGAGCTCCAGCAATCCGCCGAGCGCGAACCAGAGAGACGCCTTGCGCATCTTGTCGCCAAGCCGCGCCAGCGTGCAGCCATGATACTTGAGCGTTGATCCCAAAAGGCTGAAGCCGAGCAAGCGAAGGCTCGAACCGGCGATCTCCGGATAGGCCGGATTGAAGAGCGCCAGGAGTTGCCGCGAATAGGCGAAGACGACGGCGGCGCAGACCAGGGAGAAGAGCAATGACACCGTCAGTGACACCAGCATGTCGTGCCCGAATTGTTTCGAGTTTGCTCTGACCACGGGGAACAGGACTGTGGCCATGGCTGCAGGAATCAGCGCGGCCATCGAGACAAGCATCCACAACGTCGCGAAAGCGGCGTTGATGGTCGGGGACAGGAGGACCAGCACAAGGTATGGCATGATGACGGCGGGAGCCTGTACGGCGACATCAAGCGCGTAATGGCCGAGCACCTTGCCCCGAAGCGTATGGAGCAGCCCGAAATCGGGCGCCCCAACGAGGCGACGCGCACCGCCCCGAGTCAAGAGATCGAGAACGATCCAGGACGCGAGCAGACCGGCCACCCAGGTGAGAAGAATCGCGGCATTGGAGGCAAAGCCGGCGGTGGCAGCAGCGGCGATCAGCATCAGCTTAAGCGTCGAGAACAGCACCTGCCGGACCATCCTGGCGCCGCTACGCAGACTGCCAGCCAGCGCCTGCTCGAGCACGAAGCTGAATGCGGTCAGGCCACACCCAAGGATGAACAGACCGGCCGCGAACCAGCCGTCGATCGGACTGGCCGAGCTGAGTTGCGCCTCCCCGAAGACAAACAACAAGGCCAGGCCAAGCGCCAGCGCCACCCCGACCGACGCTGCTGCGCCGGCAAGGCCGGATTCCTGGCCGGGATGCCGGACGATTTCGCCGATCAGCAAGGTCCCGAGTCCAGCTTCCCCCAGGAGAGCGATGAGGCCCATCACGGACAGGAGGCCGGAGGCGTTGCCGATCACCTCCGGCGGGAACATCCGCGCGGCGAGCCACCAGTAGACAAATCCAAGGCCCGCCGCCGCTATCGTTCCGATCGCCAAGGCGCCCGAATTGGTAAAGAGGATGGCGCTCTTTTGAAGCGTCCTGGGTACGCGCATGATCGTCGTCCGGGCAAGTGCTAGCATGAAGGCTCTCCCGAACCCTGCTGCGCCGGCATTGCGACTCTGTTGGCGGCCGGGCGCAGCACATCGCGGTAGACCTGCTCGATCCGGGTCACGACCACTCCGGCCTTGAGACGCTCCACCCGGGCGAGACTTGTCGCCTCGAGGCGAGCCAGCAAGGTGCGGTCGTCCAGGAGTGATTGCATCGCGCGGGTCAGGGCTTGCATGTCACCCGGCGGCACGAGAAGCCCCGTGTCGCCGTCATCGACGAGATCCGGCATGCCGCCGACGTCGGTTGCGACGACGGCTTTGCCAGACGCCATCGCTTCCATGATCACGGTCGCGCAGGCTTCCGGCCCGACCGATGGCAGCACGCCGAACAGCGATCTGTGCCATGCGTGCATGATGGCGGAATGCGGCCAGTTGCTGAAAACGCGAACGTTTGGCGGAAACTCGGTTGGCGTATCGGCGACCCGGCGCCCGATCAGGACCAGCGGCGGCGCCTGCGCGAGCCGGGCATAGGCCTTCAGGAGAACGTCAATGCCCTTGAGCCGCATCATGTCGCCGACGAACAGGATGAATCCATCTTCCGGCAGCTCCCGCATGCAGGAATCTTCCGGACCAAGAATCCCGACATCGTCGGGCACGAAATTCGGGATGACCTCGTAGGGAGCGTGACCTCGCGTGAGACCGGTATGACGCGCCACCGCGTGGCTGACCGCAATGAAGCGGTCCACCACGCGCCGTGCGACGAAAGTCGATGCCCAGTTGCCAAGCGTCGTCGCGGTGGCTTTCGCGGCTCCGTAGTGGGCGGTGGCGCAGGGAAGGCACTTCGCGAGCCGCGGGCCATCGCACAAACGCGTACCCAGATGCATGAAGTTCTTCTTGGCGCACACGAGGCCGTAATCATGGAGCGTCAGCACAAGGCGCGCGCCACCGAGAACCCTGAGCGGCAGGAACGATGCGTAGATCCAGTTATGGGCGTGGACGATGTCCGGCCGCTCCTTCGCGATCAGCCGCTTCAGCGCCAGCAGCAACTCGGGATCGGGGAAGGGTGGGGCGTGGCGGCGCTCGGAATCGGTATGTAGGTTTGAAAGGCGCTGGAGCGTGCCGCGCAGGCGATGCACGCGGACCGCACCGTCCAGCTCGGTGTCCGGCGATCCGGGATGCATGAAGGTCCCGACGCTCACGGTATGGCCGCGCTGCGCCAGGGCCCTGCCGAGGTTACGGATGTGTCGCTCCTCGCCCCCGATCACCGGAGGATAGAATTGCGACAGCAGCAGGATGCGCATGGTCGGCCTCGTTTCAGATGCGCGGCACCAGCGTCGAAACGCTGCGATAGAGTCGATTGTCGTCCGGCCTGTAGAGCCGGGCCTCGGCCTTTTGCGAGGTGGCCGAGACGGGTACTGGGATCTGTCGCGCCCAGGTCTCGCCCGGCGCGATGGTAAGCGAGGGGAAAACTGCGAACAGCCGTCCGTCGATGGTGATTTCCACGTCGAAACGCTGCGGTTGGGTCTCGGCGTTGCGGACGCCGACAGTGAGCCGACCTGGGCCGTCGCCGGCCGATGGCAACATCCAGAACTCCGTGTAGCTGAATTGTCGGTAAGTCGTTTCGTCGCGGACGGCCAGCGCATAAGCGCCGGTCGCCAGGAGCACCGCGAGCGTGATCGCAGCGCCCTGCCAGAAGCGGACTCGTAGCGGATCTGGCCAGGGTGGCAGATCGGGAGCGTCGCTGCGACCGTCGGCTACGAGCGCAGCGCCGATGGTGATGGCGCAGAACCAGATCGCCCAGCCCAGCGGCGTTAGGAAGCCCGCGACGTTCAGGGCAAAGCCGCCGGCAATGCCGACGGCGAGGCTCGCGCCGACCGCGTAGGCGAGATGTTCGGTTATGGAGGCGGTCCTGACGCCGATCGCGCGCAGTACAGCATGGCCGGAGACGAGGAACACCATTGGCGCGCCCAGGATGGTACGCAGGAGCAGACTGTCGCTGACGGCGACCGCTGCCAGCGTGGCTAGTGCCCAAAGCAAGGCGGCCCGAAGGTCCCGGTTGCTAGGAATTCCCATGCAATCCTCTCACGTCGTAGATGACGATCCAGCCGTTGTCGTAGATGCGCGTGATGCCCTTGATGTCGTTGAACTTGAGCAACATGTCGCTTGAAAGCGGCTTTCCTTTCTGCGCCTGCCACGGCTCAAAGTAGAAGCCGAGCACCGGCGGGGCTGAGCACAAACGCAGATCCACCAGCAGGAAATCGATGTCGCTCCTCGCCAACGCCCAGAACTCATCGGGCCCTAACGTCTCGACTTCGTACAAGCGCGCGGTATCAACGCCTTCGACGATTTTGACCCTGACGTCCTGCCGCCCGTAGCTGGCAAGCAGCAGGCGATTGATGCGGTCGGCAGTGAAGCGATTGCCGGGCGCGAGCCACTGCTTGGTCCAGAGTGCCGTTTCGATCCCCATCGGCTCGACGGATTGCTGGTCGGCTGCCACCCTGTAGGGTCCACGGATCGGATAGAGCGCGGAGCTCGTGACGCCGCCCATGATGATAACGGAGAGAGCGATGGCCGGCGCAATGCGGCGCCACCCGCGGGGCTCGCGGCCCTGCCAGAAATGTACGATGCCCACCGCAACGACCAGCCCGACGGCGATGAACACGAACGTTCCCATGCGGTTGCCGATTTCCCATCCGCCGCTGGTCAGCCGGAACGCCACCGAGATCGGGAATCCTAACGCCAATAGGGTGAGGAGCACGATGCGGCTGTCGCGCCAGCGACGCCTTAGAATGTCCTGAATTGGACGCCAGCCCGCGTGCGCGTTGCTCGGTGCTGTCATCGCCAGCGACCTGAAGAATCCTGTCGCCAGTCCCAGCGCCAACAGCAGCATCGCCACCATGGTGGTCAGCCGCATGCCGAGGGGCTGGGCCGGGTGGCCGAGATGCTCCGACCGTAGCGTGGGTGCGCCCATGATCTTTGCGAGCAACGTCCTGAAGCCGCTTTCGATGACCGGGCCGAGATAACCCCTGAGAAGGTTACCACGGGCCTCCATCCACAGGACCGGCAGGGCGATGGCTAGGATCGCCGTGGCGCCCATGGCAAATCTTGCCTCGATCCGCATGGGGCCGCGGCGCAAGGCTTCGAAGCCGGCCAGTGCTCCGAAATAGATGGCGGCGAAGGCGGCCGAGAGGTGATGCGTGACCGCAAGGGCTCCCAACAGCAGGGCGATCAACCCAAGCGCTCGCAGCCGCGGTCGCCCATCGAGATCCCTGGACGCTGCTTCGACCGCGATGGCCAGCACGCACAGCACGACGCCGAGGCTCTCGTAGGAGAACATCGCCTCGAACACTGCGAAGGTTGTGCAGCCCATATAGACGAGACAGGCGATGGCCGAGGTACGTGGCGATCCGGAGAGCTTTTCGTAGAACAGGAACAGGCCGGCGACGAAGATGCCCCTCAGGATGACCAACAGCAGCGTTCCCGCCGCAAACAACGGCAGTCCGGTGAGATTGACGATCGCGGTCGTCAGAATTTCCAGGGCGGGATACGCCGGCCCGATCGGCAGAAGCGGGTTGGACAGGAATAGCCGGCGTGCCGTCAAGAGATCGTCGGCAGCGACCCAGTGCAAGAATTCGTCGTGACCGATGAAGCTCGTCGGGGAATAGACAGCCTTGTAGTAGAATAAGACTTCGGCAAGCAGGAACAGCAGGAAGAGACGTTCACCTCGAGCGACCCTGGGCCAGCCGATGCGAATGCTGATCGGGACGACCAGCAGGACCACGCCAGACCAGAAAAGCAGTGGCGCCACGTCGTAGGCTCGGCGCCCGGCGGCGTGCCCGGCCACGACCAGCAACAAGGCCATGGCCGCCGTCAGGCACAAGGCCGCGATCCATTCGCAACTCACCGGTGGCGTCGGGGCGTCGGAGCTGCCGCTGCGAAGATCGGGGCCGATGACTGCCGATACGAATTGGACTCCGCTCTGGAGCGGGTTTGTCCCGGTTGCTGCGGTTAAATGAGCCGGCATCATCGGCGTCGTGCCTTCGTCGCAGGAGGCCACGATAGGATGCCGCCGAGCGGAGAGCGCCTCCTGGACCTGCTGCTCAGAATATCGTTGTAAACATCGTCGTAAACTTCGCTCAGCGCTTGTGCGCAGTCATCCCAGTCAGGCAGCACCCAATCGGGGACCTCCCGCTGGGCCTCCAGTTCCTCGGCCATAGCGGCGGCCAGTGCGCTCGGGTTTGCGTCGCGCGCAATCGCCCGGCACAGACCTTTGGATGCCAGCTCTCCAAGCCCGGACGTGTCGTTCACGAGCACTGGACGCCGCAGCGACAAGGCTTCCATCACGGCGACCGGATGGGCTTCGTAGTCGCTGAACAATACGAACAGCCCGGCGCTCGCCAGAAGGTCGGCCATTTTCTGTCGCTCGGATCCGGGAATGGTTGCGATGGTGACCCGTTTTTCAAGACCAAGCGTCGCGACGAGGCGCCGCAATTCTCCCTCATACGGGCCCGATCCGACCACGTGCAATCGGGCGTCAGGTATCCGGCGGATCAACTCGGGCATGGCTGCAATCGCCCGGTGATGGCCCTTGTAGCGCTCGAGCCTGCCGCCGGAGACGATCAGGTGGGGATCGACCTTGACGCCGGGACTCGCAGCCGGCATCGCCGCGCCGTTTGGAATGACGACGAAGCGCTCGCGCGGCACGCCCATCCTGGCGCTGAAGAAGCTGGCTTCGAATTCGGAGACGCCGATCAGCCGCGCGGCTCGGGCCACGAGCGGCCGGAGCAGCGCATGCTGGGTCCCGCGCACTGCATTGCGCAGCCGCGAGGAATGTCCGCCACTATGGAAGGTCACGACGAATGGCAGGTCGCCGCGAATGGCCGCGAGCAGCCCGATCGGCGCCACGAAGGTGTTGTAGCCCTGGAAATGGATCAGATCCCAGACGCCGCGGCGGATCGCGGTGTAGATGCCGGGCGACACATACAGGTCCCGTTCTCTCGGCCATGCCCGCACGCGCTGCACGCGCATGCCGCGCATATACTCCTCAACCGGCAGTTCTCCCGAGGGGTCGGTGGTGAGCACGTCGACCACGTGGCCACGCGCCACGAGGCGGGGGCCGACCTCATGGATGTGGGTTTCGATGCCCCCCATGAAGGGGTAGCAGCGAGCGGCAACCATCAGGATTCGCATCGGGCTATCCCTTCACCGGACGATTTCTCGATCGTCCCGGCCCTCATGGATACCCATAGGCAACCAGCGAGACCCGCGAAAGCACCCGCTCGCGCAGGATCGTCTTGAGGACGCGCCAGCCGTCCGGGATCGCGCGCAGATTACTCTCGCCACTGATACGCGGAGCCTCGAAACTCGCGACCTCGACGATGTTGAGGTGGTTCTTCAAGGCCCGCACATTGATGAGGGTCTCGATCTCGAATCCATCGCAATCACAGTCGAGCGTGACGACGTGCTTGGTCCAGAACGCCATATATCCGTAGCAGAGGTCGGAGAACACCCCGCCATAGAGCAACCGCACGATCTGGGTCAGCCCCCAGTTGCCGAGCATGCGGAACAGCGACATGTCGTCGGTGCCGGCTCCCTGGAGGAAGCGCGAGCCTTTGACCAGATCCGCGCCGGCGATCAGCGTACTCACGAAGACGACGGCTTCCTCCGGAACCATGGAGCCGTCGGCGTCGATCATGACGATGATGTCGCCGGTGGCTGCGCGGAAACCCGCCTGCAGAGCCGCGCCCTTGCCTCGTCGGGGTTCCATCACAACCTTCACGTCACGCAGACGGCGCGCCACGGCGACCGTGTCGTCCGTCGAACGACCGTCCACGATAATGATCTCATGCGCCCAGTTCGGGATGCGGGGCAGTAGCCAGGGGAGGTTCTTGGCTTCGTTGAGTGTCGGGACGACGAAGCTCACGCGAGGCAAAATCAGTGACCGCCCCAATGCGATATTGATCGGGTCAGGTGCCAGTGCGACCCCGACATGGGCTAGGATACTGGGGACAGGAGCGTTCATGGTGACACCGTACGGTCAAGCGGCCGAAGCTGGAGCGCGGGCCGGAAGCGTGCCAGGACAGCCGACAGGTGGCGGGCTAGATGCTGGGCCGGATGATGTGTGCCGTAGACGAAGCGGCATACCGGACCAAAGCTGTTTGCCGCGGCCGGACCGATGAAATGCAGGCCCGGCACGGTCGTCTCGTAATGCGCCGAGAGTTCCGGCGCTCCATCGACCAGCTGCATTCGGCGCAACAGCGCTTCGTTCAGGAAGCCCAGCCGGTTCACGTCGACCTTGTAGCCGGTTGCAAAGATGACGTGGTCGGCCCGTATCGAACGCGGCGCACCATCGGAGTCGACGAGATCGAGCATGACCTTGCCATTGTGCGTCTCGACGCCACGAATGGCATGACTGAGCCACACCGGCACTTTTCCGACGACGCGGTCCTTCACGAAAGCGCCGCCGAGCGGTCCCAGCGCCCTGTGGTTGGCGACCCGGACTCGCAAGTCCTTCGACAAAAGCCGGATCAGCTGCGGATATTTGGCGCAGGTCGCCAACGTCCAGCCATGGCCGATGCCGCTCATCGGAGCCACGGTGCGCGAGAACAAGGAGTGGCGCCGGGGGCCGTCGGCGAAATGCAGCTTCGGCTGGCGCGCAACGAGCGAAACCTCAATCCCTCGCTCATGGATCAGCGCCGCCAGATCAGACGCCGATGATCCGGATCCGACCACGATGACCTCTTTGCCGTCGAGGGCCTCCAGCGAGCCGTACTTGCCGCTATGCGAGCACAGCTCGACCGGCAGATGCGCAGCCTCGTGCGGCAGGCGCTTGAACGGATGCAGGCCGATCGACACCACGACGCGGCGCGCACGGACCGTTTCGCCATCGTCGAAAGTGGCGCGAAGAAAGCCCGAGCCGGGCTCCAGCGCGATCAGAGTCTTGCGCTCCACGGCGGGTACGTAACGCGCCTGGAAAGCTTCGCCGTAGTCGATGAACCGGCTGAGCGGCAACGGCATCAGCTCGTCATGATAGGGCAGGGCACGTACGGTGCAGAAGCTCTTCAGGTCGAATTCCGACTTCGGGTCGGAGAGGCTTGTCGCCCAAGGATAGGATTTGAGCAGCATGCCGAGGGGCATGTTGGTTTTCCAGGGCCCCATGGGCTCTCCGAAAATCCGGTGCTCCACGCCGCGCGCGCGCAGGTGCGCGGCCAGCGACAATCCGTAGGGGCCAGCTCCGATGACCGCCACATCTACGGACGTGCTTGACCTTGCCATATGCAGACTCCCGCACAGGGTGCAATGAAGTTGGAATGAAAGAAGATGGGGAGGAAGGTTTTGAGGCCCTCTCCTGTGCTGACCTGACCGGAGCATCCCTGATGCGACGCTGCAATGGAAGCACGATAGATGGTTAGCTCTTTGTGGTTATGCCTTTCAGAGCTGTCTTCCGTGCTGCGGCGAGCTTGCTCGGCGCGGCTTTCGGTCACCTCGGGCAGCTACTTTCACAACGTTGCCAAATTCGAATCGGCTGGGGCAGGAACCTGGCCATGGGCGGCCGATGGGCGGGATGCCAGCGGACCACAGGAGATCGTGGCCTCTCGCAAGCCGCCGACGTGACCGAACAGGTCGACAACCTCCAGACCGGACTGACGGTTGTACGTGTGGCACCCGAACGCTCCGGACCTGATGCGGCCGACCGGGGTCTGTACGAACTTCGACCGGTCGAGCGTATCGATCTGGCAGAACGTCAGCGCGCCGCCATAGCGGCGCGAGCAATCCTGGACCGGGCGTAGCGTGCGCCCACCCTGGCGGATGAAGGCGCCTGCGGGACGGCTAAGTGTCGCATCGATCAACACGGGGTTTTCTGCGTGCGGCGTCCATACCCCTGTCAGGCTCTCGGCACGATAGATGCCGAGGACATCCCAGGACGTCGATCCCCACACCCGAGGGCTGACGAAGAACCAGAAGGCGCCCGCATGCTGCAGCAGTGTGGTGTCGTAACATTCAATGCCTTCGACGAGGTGGGCCTCGCGCGTCCATCGATACGGGAATTCCACGGCCCTGTAGAGACTGACGCTCCTGGCCGCCCCTGATTCCGGAATCATCCAGATCTCTCCGTCCTGCTCGAACACGAACGGGTAGGACAGGTGATGCGGCTCCTCGAGGACGATCTGGGGTGGGGTGGTGGTTCCATTCCGGTCCGCCGTCACGACCGCAATGCATCCCCGGCTCTTGGCGTTGAGATACTGTTCGACAAAGATGAAATTCCGCCCCTGATGTTGAAACGGGAACGGGTCTGCAAGATAGCCATCGGCTTGCGACGTGAGGACATGAAAGGCTGCCTCACCCTTGTCGAGCAGGCTCGTCCCTTCGTCGAAGCGCCAGCCGATTCCCCACGCCCTGCCGCCCCGCGCCAGGACGTCCACGAACCTGATTGCCTTCGATGCCAAGGTGCTGGTCGCAAATGCGAGGGCCGAAAACGCGCCAAGGCACGAGGTATTGGCTGCCCGGGCCCCGTGGACATCCGGCGCGGCTTCCTCGCGCAAGGCCTTGAGGATCAGCGCCACAGCGCAAGAGAGCGCGCTGTCGAGGCCTGCTGCGAATACGTCACGGTCCAAACGGGCCGGTCGGGCCTTCCATGAGCCCGAGGGGAACGCCGTGTCGTGCAGGTCGATGAGAAGGTCCTGGTCATTGGCGAGCGCGGTCATGACACCGATCTCGCCGGGTATGCCGTTGAAGAGCGGCGTCAGCACGCGTCCTCCTGCCGTGAGCGGCTCCTCGCCGCTGAAATTGATCACCACATCGACATCGCCGGCCGAACCCCCCGGCAGGGACCGCAGCGCCGTTTCGACGGGATCGGTGGCGCGGTTCGCGCCAAAGCCGTAGATCAGCCGTTCGAGGTCGATCAGCAGATGACATATCGACGGGAGCGGGCGGCGGGTAGTTGCGAACGCGCAGGAGACCTCGTTGCCGGGCGTCCCGGCAAGCGCCTCCGCCAGCCACTGATGCCAGCGCAGAAGTCGAGACGGATCGAGATACAGACAGATGCGCATTGTTGGTCTCACGCGACAGAAGGACGCTGGCTTACGGCTGCGCAAAGTTTCCGCTGCCACTCCGCCAGCCAAGATCGCAGATGCAAGGCCACGCCGTATGCCGCGTTGTGCGGATGGTGCACGAGCGCCGGCAGCGGATCGTCGCGCCGCCAATAGCCATCCACCATAACGGACCGAGGCGGGATCGGCGTCGCACCCCGGCGGATCCACTCGATCCAGGAACTCCGCCAGACCATTCGGCCGTCGATCGGTTCGCCAGGAAAGGGCCGCAGAGCGAGCTCGTGCCGACAAGCTATCAGCGGGATGTTGACCCCGGCGAGCGTCCGGCGTTGTAGATCACGCAGAAAGTCGATGAAGCCCGGACCATGCAGGGCGTTCGTGAGGACCTTGTGGGCGTAGCGCGACCACAGCGCGGGGTTCGAGCGCTTGCGGTCGACCACCCAAATGGGCATCCCGCCCATCGCGAGGCTGCGGCACACTCCGAGACCGTTCAGCTCGCCACCGATCACGACGGCGGGGACGCGCCGTTCCGATGAGCCGGACACTTGGTTGGTTGCTGGCAACACAGGGCCTTACCGAAACGACCGAGACCGGTGAAGAGCCACTATGCCTGATCGGCAACCGGTCGTGCGAGGCCAGTTGGGGTAATCCTTCGGCGCCGTTGCGTTCGGCCTCGGGCGAGGGTCACGTGGAGGGATGATTGTCGACTACCAACGGGCGAGAAATGGCCTACGCAACCGCGGACTGCGAATGCTGGTGTTTGCGTTGCTGTCTGCTCCGGCCGCCGTGAACGCCACGGACAATCCATCGGCGACGTCCTTCGTCAAGGCTTCTGGAACGCAGTTCACGTTGGACGGCAGACCGTTTTTCGTGGCCGGCGTCAACAATCACTATCTGACTTACGCATCAAAGCAGGAGGTTCTCGGCGTTCTCGATGATGCGACGGCCGCTGGCGCTAATGTGATCCGCACCTACCTCCAGCCGGTGATCGGGTCGCTCGACGGAAGCATCCCCACGATTTGGAACTGGCGGCTTGAGGCCGATGCGAGCGATCTCGGGACCAAAGGTGCATACGTTCTCTACTGGGATCCAAGCAAAAACAAGTTGGCGATCAATGACGGCGCGAACGGCATGCAGAAGGTTGACTTCCTCATCGCCGAAGCCGGCAAACGGCGCCTCAAGCTCATCATCGCTTTCCTGGATTTCTGGGACTACACGGGCGGCGCCCAACAGATCAGGAGCTGGTATGGCAGCCAGGACAAGTCCGGCTTTTTCTTTCGTGACGCGCGCACAAAGCGGGACTACGAGACCTGGGTCAGCTACGTCGTGCAGCGGGTCAACTCGCTGACCGGTATCACCTACCGAGATGATCCCACTATCATGGCTTGGGAGCTGATGAACGAGGGCAATGCACAGCCAGAGGCATTAAGGTTGGCTTGGACTGCCCAAATGTCGGCCTACGTGAAGTCGCTCGATCCCAATCATCTCGTCAGCTCAGGGCATGCCAACGTGTCCGAGAAGCTATCCGACCTGACGATCCCAACTCTCGATTTCGGGACCTGGCACGGCTACCCCCTCTACTACAAGCTCACCGTTCAGCAGTTCAACGACCTGATCCCGGAGTTCTGCGGGCTGGCAGTTCGAAACGAGAAGCCGGTGCTTCTGGAGGAGTTCGGCTATGCCCGCTCCAATCAGAAGTCGGTCGAGGCTTACGCCATGTGGCTCGACACGCTGACCCGTGATCGCAATTGCGCCGGCTGGGTCGTGTGGCGGCTGGTGTCGCGGCAGGACAGCGGACGATATCCCGTCGACGAATATGACCAGTTCGATGTCCGTAATGACGGAGGCGAGCTCTGGAACGTCGTCAAAGCCGCAACTCAACAGGCAAACGAAAGGCCCCAGCAGCCATGATCGATGCGTCGGTTGTCATTTGCGCTTACACACTCGATCGTTGGGACGATCTAAACGCGGCCATAGCGTCTGTGCGTAACCAAACGTGCCCCGCCCGAGAGATCATCCTCGTCGTCGACAACAATGAGGCTCTCCTGGAGCGAGCCGGGCGTGAAATCGAGAGTGTCATCGTCACGGCCAACACGAATGTGCGTGGGCTGTGCGGTGGCCGTATGACGGGCGCCGGATTGGCGACTGCGCCGATTGTGGCATTTCTCGATGACGATGCAATGGCCGATGAGCGCTGGCTGGAAGAACTGCTGGTGCCTTACGCCGACCCGCGCGTGCTTGGCGTCGGCGGACGCATCGACCCTCTATGGCGCAAGCCCAGGCCCTGGTGGTTCCCACCTGAATTCAACTGGATCGTCGGCTGCACCTATCGCGGAATGCGAGTACGAGAAGGCGGTCAGGTGCGCAATATGATAGGCGCGAACATGTCGGTACGTGCCGATGTGCTGCATGGCTGCGGCGGCTTTGCCGGTCAAATGGGACGGATCGGCGGCGGCAAGGGCTCAGCGAATACTTGCGATGACACCGAGTTTTGCATCCGCGCCGCAAAGAAATTCGGCGGCGTCTGGATCTACAAACCCGAAGCCGGCGTTCGTCACGTGGTTACGGCGGAACGCACGACCTGGAAGTATTTTCTGCATCGCTCTCGTATGGAGGGCAGCTCCAAAGCGATGCTCGCGGGCTTGGCGGGGACCAAGGACGGGTTGGCTTCCGAGCGGCTCTACGTTCTCACGCTGGCGCGCTCCGTCCTTGGATATGCAGCGAGTGGCAAAATCGGTCAGGCGTTCGCCATCTGTGTCGGATTCGCCGCTACTTCGATTGCCTATGCGCAAGCACGGGCAGGTGCCGCTATCTCTCACGGCTCAAAGATCGCCTCGGAGCAGAAGCGCGCTACGTCTGGAACGTGACGGATTTCAAAGGAGAATGGTATGCGACGCAGTTACGACAGTTGCAAACGCGTTTTGGTGACCGGGGGAGGCGGGTTTCTGGGCTCGCACCTGATCGATCGACTGCTCTCCGACGGCCATGAGGTTGTCTGCGTGGACAATCTCTTCACGGGGACCAAGCGCAACATCGAACATCTGCACGCAAACCCGCGCTTTGAATTTTTGCGTCACGATATCACCTTCCCCTTGTACGTCGAAGTCGACGAAATCTACAACCTGGCCTGCCCGGCATCGCCCGTTCAATACCAGCACGATCCGGTGCAGACCACGAAAACGTCGGTACACGGCGCGATCAACATGTTGGGCCTCGCCAAGCGGCTGAACTGTCGAATTCTGCAGGCTTCAACAAGCGAGGTTTATGGCGATCCCGCAATTCATCCTCAAACCGAGCAGTATTGGGGCAATGTAAATCCCATCGGCCCTCGGTCCTGCTACGATGAGGGAAAGCGTTGCGCCGAGACCCTGTTCTTCGACTATCACCGACAGTGCGGCCTTGAAATCAAGGTCGCTCGCATCTTCAACACATACGGGCCGCGGATGCATCGGGCCGACGGTCGGGTTGTTTCCAATTTCATTATTCAGGCACTCAGCGGCGAGCCGATTACGCTCTACGGCGACGGCGACCAGACTCGTTCATTCTGCTACGTCGATGATTTGATAGATGGTCTTGTACGCCTGATGGACAGTCGAGCTTCGTTCACCGGACCAGTCAATTTGGGAAATGACGGAGAGTTCACGATCCGCGAGCTTGCCGAGCTCGTGCTCGCCGAAACCGGCTCGTCGTCAAGGCTCGTCAATTTGCCGCTTCCCCGTGACGATCCGAGACAGCGCCGACCCAACATCTCCCTCGCCAAGGCCGAACTGGGCTGGCAGCCGAGGATACGACTGCAAGACGGATTGAAGCCGACTATTGCATTCTTTCGCGGCGACCAGGCGCCCCGACTGCGCAGGCAGGAGGAGCCATATCTTGTTGCCGTCGGGGACAATTGATCCATTCCACCGAAGGCCAATTTTTTCGCGCGGCGTTGAATTCGAGGCGAGTATAGAGCGTGGTGAAGATCCTGGTAACGGGTGGCGCTGGTTATATTGGAAGCCATACCTGCAAAGTATTGGCGCGCCATGGGTTTGAGCCGGTTGTCTATGACAACCTGTCGCGTGGCAACCGTTGGGCCGCGAGCTTCGGCATGTTCGAATTGGGCGACATCGGTGATGCCGCTCGGGTGCGTTCGGTGCTCGAAAAATACCGTCCGTCGGCTCTAATGCATTTCGCCGCTTATGCGTACGTTGGGGAGTCTGTTGCGAGCCCTCTGCTTTATTATCGCAATAACATCGGCGAAACCGCCTCGTTGCTTCAGACCTTGATCGATTTCGAACCAGCGCCGGTGGTGTTCTCGTCAAGCTGTGCGACCTATGGCGTGCCCAATCGACTTCCGATCTCGGAGGATCATCCACAACAGCCGATCAATCCCTACGGCTACTCGAAGCTTGTTGTCGAGCGGATGCTCGGAGATATCGATGCGGCTCACAACCTTCGTTCGGTCTCGCTCCGTTACTTCAATGCGGCGGGCGCCGATCCAGAAGCAGAAATCGGCGAAGCTCACGAACCGGAAACCCATTTGATCCCGCTGGTCCTCGCCGCCGCCCGTGACGCCACTGCGATCAAGGTGTTCGGAAATGACTACGACACGGCTGACGGAACCTGCATCCGCGATTACGTTCATGTGCTCGATATCGCTGACGCGCATGTGAGGGCACTTAAATATCTTCTCGACGGCGGGGCCACCTGCGCGGTTAATTTAGCCAATGAGCGTGGCTACTCGGTGTTGGAAGTGGTGGCGACGGCTGAGCGCGTTACGGGCAAATCAATCCAAATTGAGCTGCTGCCGAGACGGCTCGGCGATCCGGCGGTTTTGATCGGCGCGCTCCAAAGAGCTCGAACCCTGCTCGGCTGGAAACCAGAGCGGTCTGACTTGGAAATTCAGATGCGCGACGCATGGAAATGGATGACGCGATCGTCGTGAGCGCTGTGTTCAATGGTTGCGGCCCGACTTGCCGCGAAGCGCCTGGATGTCCATCAGAGGTAGTTCATAAGGCCCGAAATCTCCACGTCCTGCGGAGCGACTTGCAAGTAGGATGATGTCCACGTTCAGGAACAGGCGATGCCGCATCACAGTGTCTACGTTCTGGACGGCTTCACGGCGCGCTTCGGCGTGGCCGTCGAAGCGTTGTCGCAGGTCCGGGTCTGGAGAGCCTATGCGGCGCCGATGCAGGCGTCGCGCTGAGGCCGGTTGGGCGAATGAGAAGGATGTCCGAGATGATCTTGGTGACCGGAGGTGCCGGCTACATCGGATCCCACGTCTGTATCGCGTTGCTGGACGCCGGGCTCGACGTCGTCGCCGTCGACAATCTCTCCAACAGCAACGAGGCCTCGCTTGTGCGCGTGCAGTCCATCTGCGGGCGGTCACTCGTCTTTCGGCACGCCGATATCCGGAATGAAGAGGTCATCTACGACATACTCCGCGCCTGCGGAGTGACTGCGGTCATTCACCTTGCGGGGCTGAAGGCGGTGGGCGATTCCAACGTGCGGCCCATGACCTACTACGAGAACAACGTCGTGGGAACGATGCGGCTCGTGTCGGCCATGAAGAGGGCAGAGGTCAAGACGCTCGTCTTCAGTTCGTCCGCGACCGTTTACGGGATGCCAAGATACTTGCCGCTTGACGAAAAGCATCCCCTCGGACCGACCAACCCGTACGGCCGCACAAAGCTCGTCATCGAAGAGATGCTGAAAGATCTCTATAGGTCCGACGATGATTGGCGGATCGGCAATCTGCGCTATTTCAATCCGGTTGGCGCGCACGAAAGCGGGCTCGTCGGAGAAGACCCCCTGGGCGTTCCGAATAACCTGTTGCCGTTTGTGGCGCAGGTGGCGATTGGACGGCGGGAGAAGCTGCTGATCTGGGGGCAGGACTATGACACGCCTGATGGGACCGGAATCCGCGACTTCATTCATGTCGTCGATCTCGCATCTGGGCATTTGAGTGCGTTGCGCCAGCTCAGACAGCCCGGTCTGATCACGGTCAATCTTGGAACGGGCAACGGCAGCAGCGTTTTGGAGGTCGTTCGCACGTTTGAAGCAGCGAGCGGGCGACAGGTCCCCTATGAAATCAGGGAGCGCCGGGCCGGCGATGTCGCCGTCTGCTATGCCGACCCGACCTTTGCGAAGGACGCGCTTGGCTGGACATCGACGCGATCGTTAGAGCAAATGTGCGCGGACCATTGGCGTTGGCAATTGCAGAACCCCGACGGCTATCAAGGCAGCGAGCTTGCGACGGTTCGGGGGCGGTCCGGGCATCGTCGTCGTCATGCCTGAGCGTGTGCGTCCGAGGTGCTCGAGCGTGCACCGAAGGTCTGACCGTATGAGCGGGTTCGGGGGAGCCGCGGCGGCAAGCATATCGCCCATCAGAGGTAGCTCGCTATGACCCGAAATCTCCACGCCGCGGAGCGAGGCTGCGGGTAAGATGCTGTCGCGCGTGGGGATTTGCGATGCCACACTATCGTGCATTCGTTCTGGACGAACGCGGCCAGTTGGGGAGCGTGGTCAACCTTCACTGTCCGGACGACGCGTCCGCAACCGAGCGGGCCGGGCGGTTGGCGGACGGTCACGAGGTTCAACTCTGGCGGCTGGTCGCCGAGCTCAAATTTGACGATGCGCGGCACCGATCCAAGCGGCGGCGGAGTGTTCGCGCGCCAATCCACTAAGATCGTTTGACGCTTGCGTGCCTTGGTCTCGCTCGTCTTTGACAGCGCACATGCGCTTCGACTGCGACATCATCGAATCCGGAAACAACAGCTCGCGCTTGGAGAACCGGCGTTCGATCACGCGAGCCGAAAGCGGAGCCGGTAATATGAGGTGGCCCGCACGGCATACCAACGTATGACCGCTTGCGTGCTAGAAATCACATTTCGAAACTTTTTTCGCCACGTTTGGTTAATACCTACCCTCCCAGCAGTCGGGGGGGCGCTTCCAAAAACCCACTGCTTTTGAAATTTGCTCGCGAAGCGGGGCTTCCGAGCAAGCGGTATGTCGTGCGCGTATTCACGCTGCGGCAGTGGAATTCCCTGTGATCAACGTCAAGAGGATACCGGAATGACTCTTTCCGCACCTGCGGGCTATACCTCGAGCGATCTCATCTTCCAGGAGGACTTCTCCGGCACGACGCTCGACAGCTACTGGCACAACTACATCACGAGCAATGCCGCCAGCGGCTATCCCTGGAACAGCAATTCATCTGGCGGCAGTGGGATGGGCAACCAGTTCAATGCCGAATATGACATGCCGAGCCAGGTTACAGTGAGCAACGGGTCGTTGAATCTCACCGCAATCAAGCAGCCCGTCAACGGCGTGGCCCAGGGATCGCCCTATACATTCCCTGCCACGTCCGGCGGGGCCAGCAGCTATGGCAACTTCGAATTCAACGGCGGTTACCTTCAGATCAGCATGAAGGCGCCGAGCGGCAATGGTGCATGGCCGGCGCTCTGGCTGATGCCGGGCAAAGGCGCGGGTGGCAGCGGCGATAACTTCGAAATCGACATGCAGGAAGGCGGAATGCTCGCCTCGGGGCCGGCAAACCAGAACTTCGCTTGGCATCTTCACACGTCGTCAGGCACGTTCGGCGGCGTCGTTAACACCGGCGTCGACCTCACGGCCGGCTATCACACCTACGCAATCGACTGGCAGCCCGGTAAATCCATCACCTGGTATCTGGACGGGAAACAGATCGGGCAAGTGACCAGCGCGCAGGCGCCGATTCCGAACGAACCAATGGAATTGATGATGACCAACCAGGTCGGAAATTCCGCCTCGTCCGGATGGCACACGGCTCTCGACAGTTCGAGCCCTTCCTCGATGCAGATGCAGGTCGACTCGATCCAGCTCTATCAGAAGGCCGGCAGCGGCGAGACCGTCACGGGTGCGAACGTCACTCCGGGATCGACCCCAACGACGCCCACAACTCCCACAACTCCCACGGTGACACCGGCGGTGACGCAAGCCACGGCCTCTCCGGGAACGGGCATCGAGCATGCGGGAGATCCCATCACTATGTCGCTCGCCTTCAACAAGGCGGTGACGGTGACGGGCACGCCCACGCTGTCGCTCAATGACGGCAATACCGCCACCTATGTGGGCGGTTCAGGCACGGGTACGCTCACCTTCCGCACCACGGTTGCGTCGACCGACACGAATACGTCGGCGCTCGCCATCACCGGTGTCAATCTTCCGAGCGGCGCGAGCATCAAGGACGCCTCCGGGGTCGCGGCGAACCTGTCGGGTGCGGTGAAGACGTTCACCGGTCTCCAGATCGATCCGATCTTGCCGACGGTGACGCAGGCCACGGCTGCTCCGGGAACGGGCACCGAGCATGTCGGGGACACGGTCACGCTGGCACTCGGCTTCAACGAAGCCGTGACGGTGGCGGGCACGCCCACGCTGTCGCTCAATGACGGCGGCACGGCCACTTATGCCGGTGGTTCTGGCACGGGCACGCTCACCTTCAAGACCACGGTCGCCTCGACCAACACCAGCACCTCGGCGCTCGCCATCACCGGGGTCAATCTTTCGAGCGGTGCGGCCATCAAGGACGCCAGCGGTGTCGCTGCCAATCTTGCTGGCGCCGTCAAGACGTTCTCCGGTCTGGCGGTTTCGACGGCATCGACCACGATACCGACCACACCAACCACACCAACCACACCAACCACACCAACCACACCGACCACGCCGACGACACCAACGACGCCGCCGACCCCGTCCGCGACCAAGCCTGTCCTCACGATCGCGGATGACTCGCTCTGGGTGGCCGGGAGAGGTGGTACCGTCGGTCTCGGGACGAAGGTGACAACGACCGATTCCAACGATCTCGTGACCGTGAACATCACGGGGTTGCCGAGATATGAGTCGATTACCGACAAGCTCGACGGTCAGACGTTCCGGGGTAATAACATCACGTTGACGGCTGCGCAGGTCGACAGCGGACTGACGCTGACCTCGCACTATCGTGGCGGGGGTCAACCGGTTGCGACACTTACGCTGACGGCAAGTGCGAAGGATCCGTCAACCGGTGCGGTTGCGACGGCGTCTCCGCAGACCATCACCGTGACGGATCCCCGGCCTGCGGCGGTCACGACCACAGCAACGTCGTCGCATCACCACCACCACCACCACCACACGGCGATCGATCATCAGCTTGCAGCCAACACGACGGCCGTGACCCCGATGGCGCCGCGGACGGCCGATCTTGCGGACCATCAGCAGACGACCGCTGCAAACACAGGGTCCTTGGCAAGCCAGGGCTTTGCGCTGCTCCAGCAGCATTTTGACCCGGCCAACAGCGCCCTGGCAACGACCGCTGCGCAGCCGATCATTGTGGCAGATCATCCGGCTGCGACCGGCACGATGGCGTCCTTCGCAAGCCAGGGCTTTGCGCTGCTGAACCAGTATCTGGCCGCTCACACCGGCCAGGTGGATCCCGGTCAGATTGTGGCGGCTCTGTCGCAAGCGACCGGTTGGGGTCACGACTCGTTGCTCGCACGACCGCAACATTAATGCCGGGCCGCACCCAGGCTCAGCGCCTGGGTGCGGCACCGTCATGTTTGTGAATGCTTGAGAAGGAACATCGTACGCGGCCGGTAGCCGCGAAAGGTTGAGTAAAGAATGGCGATCCAGAATGGAAATGCCCATGCCGCAGATCTCGGGCTTCGATCCCTGGCTCTGTTCCTGCGCCTTCATGGCGTCAACGCCGAGCCCGACCAGCTCCGCGAACGTTGCGGCGAGAGCGCAATCGGCATCGGTGCGATGCTTCGCTGCGCCCGCGATTTCGGATTGAAGGTCGGTTCGCGCACGACACATTGGAAACAGCTCGCAGGCACCAGCCTGCCCGGAATCGCTGCGCTGCGTGATGGCGGATTTCTGCTGCTCGGGAAGGTCGAGGAGGACGCTGCGCTCGTGCTGTATCCGACCTCGTCACATCCGAAGTTGATGCCGCGCGCGGAATTTGAAGAGATCTGGGACGGCCGCTTGATCCTGACCGGATCTCAAAGCCTCGCCGGTCGGGCGCATCATGCCTTTGCCGGTCTGATTGCGCGCGTGCGTGATCTGGTTGGACGTGCCGGCGGCACCCTGAAGCGTGCAGATTCCGCCGATCGTCGCGATATGCCCGTCCAGGAGCCGGGTTCTCAGGCTGCGAGTGGCGATGAGTCGGGGCTCGTCGCCTTGGCGATATTGCTGCGTTGCCATGGCATTGCGGCCGACCCGGAGCAAATTCGGCATCGCATGGGCACGTCGCGGGTCGGCGTGACCGAAATCTTGCGCTGTAGCAGGGAGTTCGGGCTCAAGGCCCGTGCACAACGATCGAGCTGGAACAGGCTAGCCGTCACGCCGCTGCCGGCAATTGGTGTGCTGCGCGACGGCGGCTTCCTGATCCTGGGCAAGGTCGTCGACGACAAGCTTCTTGTTCAGCGCCCGTTGTCCCCCCGACCGGAATCCATGACCCAGGCCGAACTCGAGGCCATCTGGGACGGCGACATCATCCTGATGACTCGGCGCGCGGCCCTGACGGATCTCTCCCGACGATTCGATATCAGCTGGTTTCTCGGTGCGGTCCACAAGTACCGCCATCTTCTCGGCGAAGTGCTGATCGCGTCGTTCTTCCTTCAGGTCTTTGCCCTCGTCGCCCCGCTGTTCTTCCAGGTCGTCATCGACAAGGTGCTCGTGCATCGAAGCATCAGCACGCTTGACGTCCTGGTCGCGGGCCTCGTCGCGTTGACCTTGTTCGAGACCGTTCTCGGCACGTTGCGCGTCCATCTGTTCGCGCACACGACGAACCGCATCGACGTCGAGCTCGGCGCCCGGCTGTTTCGCCATCTGATGGCGTTGCCGATCGCATATTTCCAGACACGCCGCGTTGGCGATTCGGTCGCACGCGTTCGCGAGCTCGAGAACATCCGCCAGTTCCTGACGAGCTCGGCGCTCACGCTCGTCGTCGATCTCTTGTTCACCGTCGTCTTCCTTGCGGTAATGTTCTACTATTCGACGTCGTTGACGCTGATCGTTCTGGCGTCGTTCCCGTTCTACATCGGAATTTCCGTCGGGGCTGCGCCGCTGTTTCGCCGGCGGCTCGACGAGAAGTTCAATCGTGGCTCGGAGAACCAGGCCTTCCTGGTCGAGAGCGTCACGGGGATCGAGACCCTGAAGGCGATGGCGGTCGAACCGCAGATGCAACGCCGCTGGGAGGAGCAGCTCGCCGGCTATGTGAGTGCGAGCTTCCGCGTGCTCAGCCTGAATAATACGGCGAGCCAAGCGGTCCAGATGATCAACAAGCTGGTCACCGCAGCAACGCTCTACTTCGGCGCCAGGCTCGTGATCGGCGGCGAGCTCACCGTCGGCGAGCTGATCGCGTTCAACATGCTGGCGGGGCGGGTGAGTATGCCGGTGCTTCGGCTCGCGCAGATGTGGCAGGATTTCCATCAGGCCCGTCTGTCGGTCGATCGTCTCGGCGATATTCTCAACACCGTTCCCGAGCCAAGCTTCAGTTCGGCCCGTGCCGCGCTGCCACCGATCCGCGGCAAGGTCGCATTCGAGCACGTAACCTTTCGCTACCGCGTTGACGGCCCCGAAGTGCTGCACGACGTGTCCTTCGGCGTCGAGCCTGGCCAGGTCGTCGGCATCGTGGGCTCTTCGGGTTCGGGCAAGAGCACCATCGGCAAGTTGATCCAGCGCCTCTACGTGCCAGAGAGCGGACGCGTGCTGGTCGACGGCGTTGACCTTGCGATGGTCGACCTGACCTGGCTTCGGCGCCAGATCGGCGTGGTTCTGCAGGAGAACGTGCTCTTTAACCGCTCGATTCGCGAGAACATTGCGCTCGCCGACCCGACCATGCCTATGGAGCGCGTCATCGAGGCGGCGTCACTCGCCGGCGCTCACGACTTCATCCTGGAGCTGCCCGAAGGCTATGACACCATCGTGGGCGAACGCGGCAGCAGTCTATCCGGCGGGCAGCGCCAGCGTGTCGCGATCGCTCGCGCACTTATCACCAACCCCCGCATCCTGATCTTCGACGAGGCAACCAGCGCGCTCGATTACGAGAGCGAGCGCGCCATCCAGCAGAACATGAAACGGATTGCCGCCGGCCGGACTGTGTTCGTCATCGCTCATCGGCTCTCGACTGTGCGCAATGCGAACCGGATCGTCACTCTCGAGCATGGCCGCATCGTCGAGGACGGCAGCCATGATGAGCTGATCCGCTCGAATGGGCGCTACGCAAACCTCCATTATTTGCAGGCCGGTATCCATGATGTCCGCTAACCGAAATATCGTTCCGTTTCCGAGAGCCGAGGTTCGACGGCGTGAGCAGGAGATTGCATTTCTGCCCGCGGCGCTCGAGATCGCCGAATCGCCGCCGTCGCCGATCGGTCGCGCGATCGGGGCGAGCATCATCGCAGTCTTTTGCATTGCGCTTTTGTGGGCATCATTGGGCAGCGTCGATATCGTCGCCACCGCGACGGGCAAGATCGTGCCCGGCGGGCGTACCAAGCTGATCCAGCCGTTCGAGACCGGCGTCGTCCGCGCCATTCACGTCCGTGATGGACAGAGCGTCAAGGCCGGCGACGTTCTGATCGAGCTCGACCCCACGATGACGGAAGCCGATCAGGAGCGCCAGAGAAGCGATCTCGTTGCGGCCGAACTCGACGTCGCGCGGCTGCGCGCGGCGCTCACCGACGATCCGCTTGCTGCCTTCCGATCACCACAGGGCGCAAGTGCCGCGGAGATCGAGATGCATCGCCAATTTCTGATCAGCCAGCGCGCCGAGCAGAGCGCCAAGCTTGCGGAGATCGAGCGCCAGCAGGGCCAGAAGGAAGCCGAGCGGGCCACCACGTCGGCGAGCGCAGCGAAGCTCCAGGCGACGATACCGGTGCTTCAGGAGCGGGTCGACATTCGCAAGGGTCTCGTTGACAAGGCCTTGGCTTCGAAGGTCGTCTATCTCTCCGAATATCAGGAGCTGGTCGGCCTTCAGCAGGATCTCGTCTTGCAGCAGAGCCGGCTGCACGAAGCCGACGCCGCCATCGCCCTGCTGAAGGAAACGAAAGAAAGGACCGCTGCGGAATATCGGCGTGGCACCTATGACGCACTTGCGAAAGCCGAGCAGAAGGCGGCCAGCGCTGCGCAGGAAGTGGTCAAGGCGGAGCGTCGCACGAAGCTGCAGCATTTGACTGCGCCTGTTGACGGCGTCGTCCAACAGCTCGCCGTTCACACGGTGGGAGGCGTGGTGACGCCGGCGCAGGCGCTGGCCATCGTGGTTCCAAGCGAGAGCCAGCTCGAGATCGAGGCCATGCTCTCCAACCGCGACATCGGGTTCGTCCATCCGGGACAAAAGGCGGAGATCAAGGTCGATACGTTCAACTTCACGCGCTACGGGCTCCTCCATGGAGACGTGCTAAGTGTGTCGACGGACGCGATAACGCGGGACAGGCAACAGGGCGGGTCGAACGACCGGGCATCAGGCGCGGCGCAAAGCAGCAGTGAGCCGAAAGGCCAGGAGCTGGAATATGCAGCGCGCGTTTCACTCGACCACTCGCACATGCAGGTGGAGGACAAGCTCGTCAAGCTCGGCCCCGGCATGGCGGTGACGGTCGAGATCAAGACCGGAGCGCGCAGGATCATCAGCTATCTTCTCTCGCCACTGGCGAGGTACAAGCAGGAATCGCTGCGGGAAAGATAAAGATGAGGAGCTGGCTCCGGCAGTCCGCGCGCTCCGCTCTTCAACCCGAGCAGGGCCCCGCGCGATCTCGCGTGCCAATCACGCAAGAGCCGCACGGGACATCCTGCCGGGCGCTTGGACGTCGGGGAAGTCGACGAGCGTGTCGCAACGCTAACCCTGGATGGATCCGTCGCGCGACCGCAGTCGTTTCCGCGTCCCTGCGTCTACTTGTAGAGTCGCGCCGCCGTGCTAGTCCCTCGGTCCACGCCCTTGTGGAGTAGACCGTCGATAGGGCGTACCGCGCCGTGATCAGATTGAGGGACCAATGGAGCTGACTCGTTGATCTGCTCCATTTCGGAGATCGCCTCGAGAGGCTTTACGATCCCTCTGCGTGGATCGGCGGTTGTAGTCGCGCGACCGTTTGCCGCTCGTACCAGCGACCCATGGTTCATTCCCCAAATCGCCGCTTGTGTCCGGTTCTGAACTCGGATCTTGCGCAGGATAGCCTTGACGTGGACCTTCACGGTGGCCTCGGCGATATCGATCTTTCGGGCAATGCACTTGTTGGAGTCGCCTTCGATAAGGCGGGATAGAATTGCCTTTTCCCGCGGAGAGAGCTGCGGCGAGATCGCGTCGTCTGAAGCAACGAGGATCGCGCGTACATCTTCTTCGCCGTGTTGCGTCGTTTCGCGCTCGCGTTCGCGATTTCCGTCAAGAGCAAACGACAGGAACGCCGGCGGGAAGACCGTCTCGCCCATCGTCACGAGCTCGACTGACTTGATGAAAGCGTCGCATGAATTGACGTTGACGAAGTAGCCGTTGGCGCCTGCACGAAATGCGGAAGCAAGCTCGACGGCCCGATAATTGTCCGACACGATCGCAATGCGCGCGTCGGGGTACCGATCCTTCACAAACCCGATTTGTTCTATCGCAAGATTGAAATCATCGCCGGTATGGACGATGAGAAACATCAGTTTCTCTGCTTGAAGTGAGCCCGGCAATTCCTCAGGGCTCGATGCCGATACGGAAATGTGAAAATTTGCGGCGTGCAGTATTCGAGCAATGCCTTCTCTGATCAGAACGTTTCTTCCAACAAGAACGATCTGGTAAGATTGCCGCCTCCTCATTTTAATTCTCCCCGGGCTACGCAATGACACAACATCGTTTGAACTCAGCTTGGTTTCGCGACGGACGAACGAACTCTCGCTGTTGTAGTTGGTCGTTCTCCCTCGGCTTGTGGTCTTCAGATATATCGAGTTACCTCGATCGTGATCCGCCTTTCTCCTTGTCTGTGGATTTCGAGCTATCCAGCTTGCTTAATCTTTTATGAATGTTAGATGCGAATTTTCGATCGCCCTATATATCGTTGGTTATAGACGCGGTGCTGCGTATACCCGTGCGATTACGGTGCAAAAAATGCCTTTCTGGCGCAGCCTCTGCGTGAATAAGGTGACGATGTTCATCCAACATTGAAAAATTTGTCGATTGTTTTTGTTCGTCGATGCGATTTCTGCGTGAACGAATTCGGCGGGCGAGTTAACGGTGCGGCGTATATTTAACGTTGAGGAAATAATCGGCGGTGTGCACCCTTGAGGACTACGCTCGCCGCAGTCCGATCACCGGCTTCTTACGGGTATTCGAGTCGCAAATTGTTGGGTGAGAGTCGGGAAGCGGGCAGAGCAACGCCGCCGATTAACCTAAGTATCGCGTT
Source organism: Bradyrhizobium nivariense (assembly GCF_029846715.1). Classification (GTDB taxonomy): domain Bacteria; phylum Pseudomonadota; class Alphaproteobacteria; order Rhizobiales; family Xanthobacteraceae; genus Bradyrhizobium. The sequence goes on along the minus strand of NZ_JARVWW010000035.1, from coordinate 16,635 downwards.
GCGACGTCAACATTGCTTGTATTAAGAGAATTTTCGGATGATCCTATCTGTAGTGGGTGAACTAACAGAAGGTGCGCGGGGTTTATGTTTGGGAGGCGACTGGCTGAGGAGCGCCCAATGCGACGTATCAGTGTAGTCATTGCAGACCGGCATCCGGTGGTCTTGCTGGGGCTGAGCAACGTGCTCGGTGCCGTATCCGATTTCAATATCGTTGCGTCCTGTAGCGACGCCGCAAGCTGCATCGAAGCGATCCGGAACTTGGCGCCCGATATCGCGATTGTCGATCCCGCAATGCCTGAGCTCGCCGCCGCGAAAATTCTTTCGACGGTTAATTCAGAAAATCATTCGACGCATTTGGTGTTTTTCGTCGCGAGCGAAGATTGCGAACTGGTGCTCGCCGCGACGCCTGCGACCTGTAGTATCATCCTCAGAGACACCGATTCCGAGGCGCTGGTGCGGTCGTTGCGGCACATCGCCAATGGTCACAACGTGCTGCCGTCGGCCCCATCCGAGTCGATGGTAGCGCCCGAGCAGGGCACGAATTCGGAGAACGGGCTGACAGCGCTGACGGAACGCGAGCGTCAGATCATGCGTCTGGTCTCCGAAGGATTGTCGAACAAGGAAGTCGGGCGGCGGTTGAACATTACCGACGGCACCATCAAAGTGCACCTTCACAATATCTTTCAAAAGCTTGAAATCAGCAATCGGACGGTGCTCGCGGCCCTCGCCATTTCGCAACATGATCGCGCGACCGCCCCGCGGGAGAAGGCTCCGCATCCCGGATTAAGTCCGACGAGTGGCGAGCGCTGAGAAGACCCCCACGCGCCTCGATTCTTTGCCGACGCTGCGATGGGCAGGTGGTCCATATTGGAAGCGCCGGCCCCGGCCGGAAAGGCCGGGCTCAGCCGCGATGGGACGGGTATGTCGGCACCGCTGATCCGAGCAACGTGCCGGTTTGGGGTGTGATCGTCCATACGTGCAGGGAGTCGTAACTTCGGGTCAGCATCGGCGCGGCCAGTGATGTAAGTACGTCTGTCACGGCGATGCCCGGCAATGCAGCGGATCAGCTTGAACGAGCAGCTTTAAGCGCTGGAGACTGGTTCGAGCGCGGTCCGATTGGCGAGGTCAATGTCCGGGAAGCTAAGTGGAGTAGTCCGTCAGGACCGGCGGCTGATCCAAAATCGCAGGCGCGGCAACGGGAGAGAAGTGTAATTATTCGTCATCTGCAGCTCTGGATCGATCGCAGTTTGTCCGTTGTCAGGTAAAATGAAGTCGCGGACAACAGATCGGCTCCAGATGCAATCGCAGGGGTGTGCCGACTAGATATCGGTACATCTAGAGCGGCGGCCCTGGCCTTTCCTGCCCTGCCCCCCAAGTGGTCAGGGCCGTTTCTCTGTAGTCGGCCCTGCCAACCGGAGTGAAGCTCTGTGGTTGAGCTGAAAGCGAGTGCGCGGACGCATCTTGATGTCTCTTCAGTTTCACCGTGCCGTCGAGGACATGGAAATTTGGAGCGCGACCGGCGACGGCTTTTCCTTTGTGATCACGTATGAGACCCCTGCTGGTACCGGCTTTCATGGACGGGCCGGCTACGTGGCGTCGTGGCGTGCGCTCTATCGGGGTAACGGCGCGATCAAGATTGGCGGTTCGGCATTTGCAACTTTCGCGGAGGCGGAGAAGGCCTGCAACACGATGCTTGGGTATTTGAAGGGGCCGTCGCTGGAATGAAAGCCGCCAAACCGACGCGGCCCTAAGGCTCGAGCTCGCGGCCGGCTCGCATCCGGCCAGGTTGCCGACCAACATGGCCAGCAGTCACGCGGTGTTGCCGGCGTCGACCGTCATCACGGTGCCGGTGATGTTCCGGCCGCGTTCGCCGAGAAGATATTCGACCATGGAAGCGACGTCGTCGGCTTCGGGCAGGCGACGTAATGCGCTGCGGCTAGCGATGCGCCGACGGCCTCCGTCGTCCAGGGACCTGGTCAACTCCGTGTCGATGAAGCCGGGCGCGACCGCGTTCACGGTGATGCCGACTCTGCCGACTTCTCGGGCCAGCGAACGGGTGAAGCCGGCGACCGCGGCCTTGGACGCGGCATACACGGACAAGCCGCTGTAGCCGGTCGACGCGACGATAGAGGAAATGTTGACGATCCGCCCGGCGCCGTTAGCCATCATATGGCGCGCCACGTATTTAGTCAGGATGATCGGCGACAGTACATTCAGGCGAATCAGAGCCTCGATTTCGGAATTGTGCATGGTGGCCAGCAGCCCATCGGTACCGATCCCGGCATTGTTGACGAGGCCGTAGATCGTGCCGAATTCGTCGCGGACTGATTTTGCGAAGATCGGGATCGAATCAATGACCGCGAGGTCGCAGGCGCGGAAATGCAGGCGCCGTTGTGCTTCGCCGGCTGCAGCCGCAAACTCTGCGCTCTCGCGGCGCGCCACCACGACCACATTGTAGTCGCCGGAGGCGGCGAGTCTGCGCGCAATGGCAAGACCGATACCGCGGCTGCCGCCGGTGACGAGGACGTTACGCATCGGTGCGCGCCAGTTTCCCCGCTGCCGTGACCTCGAGCCGATCGACGAAGCGGATCACCGCAGGCACCTTCCATACTGCCAGCCGGTCTTTGCACTGGCTGAGAATCTCCCTGCGGATGGTTTCGTGGCGTTCCCTATCGGTGCCGTCGACCAGGACGACATCGGCGACCACAATGGCGCCGGTGATCGGGCTGCTGCGCGATCGCGCGCGCGACATCTGGACGCAAGCGTGCCGGTTGATCACGGTTTCCACCTCCTCGGGATGCACCTTCAACCCGCCGATGTTGATGATGCCGCCTCGCCGGCCGACGAAGTGGTATCGTTCGCCGCACAGCTCGACCATATCGCCGGTATCGACGAACCCCTCGGCGTCGGCGAGCGGCGGCGCATCGGCACCGACATAAGCGCGCGCGGTACGCCGGGAGCGGATCCGTAGCGAGCCGTCGACCACCTTCATCTCCACACCGGCGTGATCCTGCCCGATCAGGTGGGCAGGAAAACCCTCGAGCCCATCGTCCACGCTGAAACCGACGCCAGCTTCGGTCGAGGCATAGGCGTGCCCGATTGACGCATGCGGAAATGCCCTGGCTAGGCCGTCCAGCACTGCCTGGTCGGCGATTTCGCCTGACAGGCGGACATAGTCCGGCGAGAAGTTGGCGGACGCGCCGCTCATCAGGAGCTTGCGCCAGTGCGACGGCGTCCCGGAGATGTGGGTGACGCCGCCTGCGCGCAGGCGCGCCACGTGGGCCGCGACGGCCTCCCCGGGCTCGGAAAGCACCATCGATCCACCGCCGATCACGGCTCGCAGGAAGATTTGCAGGCCGCCGTAGCGGCGGATGTCATAGAACGTCGCCCAGGTTGCGTTCCGGTGGCGCGCAGGTCCCTCGGCGATGATCGCGCCGGCGAGCCCATCGAGCGTATGTCGAACAATCTTCGGCAGCCCCGACGTTCCCGAGGTCAACATCAGCCATTCGGTCGCACGGTCGACCTTCCATTCCACGGCCCTCTGTTGGGGGAGGTCGATGCCGATAATGTTGTACTTGCCCGCACTACACCGGTGTAACGGCCGATCGGTGACGATGGTGTCGATCCCGGCCTGCTCGAGCAGGACCTGCAGGCGATCCCAATCGAGGTCGGGAGGGCATACAAGCATGCGGCGGGCGACGCCGTCGAGCTCGATCATGGCAAGCGCAGACAGCAGCTGTCCCGACGTCGCAATCAGCACCGAGCCGCCGGACAGCTCACGCGATCTGCCGGTCAGGCAACTGTGCTGGATAATGTCCGTCAGCGATACAACGTGCCGGGCATCGGAAATCGTGCCGTCCTTGGGCTGCCGGCCGAGATATTGGCGCAGCGCGATGATATCAGGCGGGGACATTCTCGTAGGCTCTGACAAACTCACCGAGGGTGGACGGGAAGGCGGCGTCCTCGGCGACAGTGAATGGATCGACACCGAGCTCGTCCTCCAGCCGCGCAACTAGGATGGCGAATGCCAGCGAGTCGAACCCGGTTTCGTTCAGTGACAGATCGTTCTCAAGCGGCGGAAGCGTGATCTTCTGTTCCTCGGCGATCTGCTTCATCGCGGAGAAAATTTTCGACTTGACCGACATGGTACACCTCACATCTCGGCTTTCCGGGCCGATGCTAGAGCCTGATTTCGCCCGCAACGATGCGCGCGTAGACCGCCCGGTCGATCGAACGATAGTCGCCGGTCACCGGATCGCGCAGGAACAGCGGATCGCCCACCACCGAAGGATCAAATCCCTCGCGGATCAGCCGCTGCTTCTTTTGCTTGAAAGTGTCGGTCGCATCGAGCGACCGGCACAACCTGACGAAGGCTGGAACCGCATAGCGCGGAAGCCGATACGAAAGTTGCTCTCTGAATATTCCGAAATCGAAACGCTGGTCCACCACCAGGGCCGCCATGCCGGCGCGGCCGTCGGCCCCCGACACGGCAACTCCATAGGTCGATGCGTCGAGAACGCCGGGGCAGTCCCTTATTGCGTCGTTCACTTCGCTGGTCGCGACGTTCTCGCCCTTCCAGCGGAAGGTGTCGCCGACACGGTCGATGAAGTGCAAGTAGCCCTGCTCGTCGCGCAGCATCAGATCGCCGGTGCGGAACCAGGCATCGCCTTCGGCAAAGACGTTGCGCAGAATCTTTTTCGCGGTCTCGGCGGGATCGGTGTAGCCCTCGAAAGGTGCGCCGCCGCGACCGGCACCGCCGATACGTCCGACAGCCTCGCCCGTCTCGCCAGTGGCGCAGGCGACGCAGAGCCCAGCGTCGCTACGGAGCGGGTTGCCGCTGTCGACATCCACCTTGACGATTGAGGCGGGAAAACGATGCGCCAGCACCGGTGGGATCCGGCCGATCGCGCCCGGTTTTCCTTCGACGTTGAATAGCGAAAAGTTGCCTTCCGTTGCGGCATAGAATTCGAGGATCTGCGGAATCGCAAACCGGCTGGCGAACACCTCCCAGATGTCGCCGCGCAATCCATTGCCAACGGCCAGCCGCAGCCCATGTCGCGCCTTTCGTTCGGACGCCGGCGCCTTCAGCAGATAGCGGCAGAGCTCGCCAATATATTGGAAGACGGTGCAGTCGAAACGCTCGATGTCGTCCCAAAAGCTGCCAGCGGAGAATTTCTCGGCAATCACGACTGAAGCTCCCGCGCAGAGCATGCTGCAGGGAGCAGCGATGCCGCCCACGGAATGATGGAGCGGCAGGCAATCGTAAAGCCGATCGTTGGTGGTCGCGTCCGTCAGTCCGGCAAACCATCCGCCCCAGCTGAGAATGCGGCGATGACTGATGTTCGCCGCCTTCGCGAGCCCCGTGGTGCCCGAGGTGTAGACGAGGAGCGCGCGTCCATCGATCGTGACGTCGCCACGTTCGGTGGAGGACAGCGGACGTGGCTCGAAGGCGGCGAGCGCCGCATCGAGATCGCCGCTTGGGTCGCCGGTGCCGAGGGTCCAACTTTGCGGCACGCGCTCCAGGTGCGGCCGTGCGCTCTCGAACGCATCCACGCAATCGGAAGCCAGGATGAGGTGATCGGCATGGGCGACGTCGATGCAGTGAGCCAGGGACCGGCCGACCAGCCTGGTATTGATCAGTGCCACCGTTCCGCCGACGCTGCTGATGCCGAGCCAGCAGGCGAGGTAGTCCGGCCGGTTCGGCATCAGCAGACAGACGGTGCGGCCGGCGTGGAGGCCGAGGCCCCGCGCCCAGCGCGCATACCGGTTGATCCGGGCGGTGAGTTCGCCATAGGTGAAGGATTGGCCATCCGAGAGCAGGGCAGGTCGGTCGGGCTGACGCTGTGCCCATTCTTCCACGATGTCGGCGAACAACCGATGCGGCTGGGTTTCGAGCCGCGCGGTTAGCGCGATGGCTTGCAGCCAGGTCTTGGCGGCGGAGCGTCTGCGCTGCGGAGCGCCGCGTCCGGTCCCCCGCTGGATCTCCGCTGTCTTCACGATGTGATCGCGCGGTTGGACTCGATCGGCGTCCGCGCGCACCTGCTCGCCGGTCGGTGAGGTCGCGGCGACCTTGCAATCGCTGTTAATGCGGCTCGCTTGGCCGTTGAAGCAGAATCGCTGTTCAACTGGCTTCATCCCGCCTCGGATCCGAGCTGGTTGAGAATCATCCGCTCCATCGTCTTCACCGATTGAAAATTTTCGGGCGTGATTTCGAGCTGCGGAAGGATGAGAGCGAACTCGGCCTCGACCTTGAGCATCAGCTCGACCATGCTCATCGAGCTCAGCCCGATATCCACCAGCCGTGACTCCGGGTGGACATCGGCGGCGATCGCGTTCTGTCGGAGGACGCTCCTGACGACAGATAGGACACGATTTTGAACATTGGCGGTAAGGTCATGCATTTCGACTGCCCTCGCCGTGACCGGGCACGATCACAATCGGGGTGACGATATCCAACTGCTGCTCCGGTCAATAGCTCTGCTTCGGAGGTACCTCGCCCGGGAGTGGTAGCTCCTTGACACCCACTTCTGAGCCAACGACGCGGCAAGGGAAGTGGGCTAGTTGTCGATTTTGGGCGGAATTCATCTCGACCCGGCTCACGTTGTCCAACCATGACAACCATGAAATGAGAGGCTGTGGCCCATGAGTGTGCAGGAAGTTCAGTTCCGCAACGTCACCACGGGGATCGGCCGAATAGCATTCTCTCCGGACCGTTCCTCGTTCCAGCCGCGGACGGCAAATGTCGCGGAGGTCGCCGCGGCGGAGGCCGAGGCGGTCGATCGCGAGGCGCGCTTCCCGCGGAAAGCCATCGACGCGGCGCGCAACGAGGGACTTCTTGGCGCTCAGATACCGATCGAGTTCGGCGGAAGCGGTGCGGCTATCTCCGAGGTGGCCGATATGTGCTACGCGCTCGGCCGCGCCTGCGCCTCGACCGGAATGATCTTCGCGATGCATCAGACCAAGGTCGCGTGCCTGGTTCGCCACGGCGCGGGCAGCGGCTGGCACGAAAGTCTCATGCGTCGCGTGGCTGCCGAGCAGCTGCTGCTGGCATCGTCGACCACGGAAGGCCAGAACGGCGGAAACATACGCTTCAGCTCGGCCGCAGTGGAGAGTGCCGGCACAGAGATTTCGCTGGTGCGTGACGCGACGGTGATTTCGTACGGCGCCGAGGCGGACGGCATCATCACCGTCGCCCGCCGCTCCGACTCTGCTGCTGGATCCGACCAGGTGCTGCTGGCCATCACCCGCGACGATTATACCCTGGAGCCCACTCTCGCGTGGGAGACGCTTGGCATGCGTGGGACCTGCAGCGCCGGGTTCAAGCTGAATTTCAGGGGCGCCGCGGACCAGATATTCCCCGTGCCATACGAAAAGATCCATGCGCAGACGATGACGCCCGTCGCCCACCTGTGCTGGTCCTCGGTCTGGGCGGGGATCGCGGCTGCGGCGGTGGGCCGCGCGCAGCTCTTCATCCGCAAGGCCGCCCGCGGGTCGGGCGGCAATATGCCTCCCGGCGCGGCGCATTTCACCGCCGCCAGAATGACGCTGACGAAACTGCGCGCCGTCATCGCCGCGAATCTCCAGTTCTATGAAGTTCGCGAACAGGACGAGCGCGCGCTGTCATCTCTCGAGTTCCAGTCCTCGATCAATCTTCTCAAGGTAGAGGCCTCCGAGCTCGCGGTTACGGCCGTTATGCACGCGATGCGCGCCTGCGGCCTGTCCGGATACCGCAACGACACCGACGTAAGTATCGGCCGCCACCTGCGCGACGTGCTTTCCGCTCCGATCATGATCAACAACGATCGCATCCTCGCCAGCATGGGTACCGCCACGCTGATGAGCACGGTCCCGGACTCTCTGTGCGATTGATCTTCGTCTGAAAAGGAAAGCGCCTGATGAAAGTGGCCATTGTTGAAGCATCGGCGGACCCCACTCCGTCACCGGCCGATCCGTTGGACCATCTTGCCGATGCGCTGTTCCACGAGATGGGCTCTCCCGGCGTCTATGGCCGCACCGCGCTCTATGAAGACGTCGTGGAGCGAATTGCGGCGGTGATCTCACGGAATCGCGAACCGAACACCGAGGTGATGCGCTTCCCGCCTGTCATGAACCGCGCTCAGCTTGAGAGGTCGGGCTATCTGAAGAGCTTTCCCAACCTCCTCGGCTGCGTCTGTGGCTTGCACGGCACGGAAAGCGAAATCGACGCGGCGATCAGCCGTTTCGATGCCGGCGGCGACTGGACCGCGTCGCTATCACCGGCCGATCTCGTTCTATCGCCGGCCGCCTGCTATCCGCTCTATCCGATCGCGGCGAGCCGAGGTCCCGTGCCGGCAGGCGGCTGGAGCTTCGACGTGGCCGCCGATTGTTTCCGTCGCGAGCCCTCGCGCCATCTCGACCGGCTGCAGTCCTTCAGGATGCGCGAATTCGTCTGCATCGGGAGCGCCGAACACGTCTCGGCGTTCCGGGAGCGCTGGATCATACGCGCCCAGAAGATCGCCCGAGATCTCGGGCTAACCTTCAGGGTCGACTATGCCAACGACCCATTCTTCGGCCGGGTCGGTCAGATGATGGCGGTGAGCCAAAAGCAGCAGTCGCTGAAGTTCGAACTGCTGGTGCCTCTGCGCTCCGAGGAGCGGCCGACCGCCTGCATGAGCTTCAACTACCACCGGGATCATTTCGGCACCGCCTGGGGCATCGTCGATGCGGCCTCCGAGCCGGCCCACACCGCCTGCGTGGCCTTCGGAATGGACCGTCTCGCCGTCGCCTTGTTCCATACCCACGGCAAAGACGTCGCCCTGTGGCCGAGCGCAGTGCGGGACCTGCTGGGCTTCGCGCGGGCCGATCACCTGGCGCCGTCAGTATTCGAGGAGTTCCGATGCGCCAAGGAAATCGGGAGCTAGCCCGGGATCGAAGAGCCGAAGGGCCAGCCTCCATGAGGAGAGAGACTCTCGCCGTCCACGGCGGCTTCGAAAGCGATCCGGCAACGAAAGCCGTCGCCGTGCCGATCTATCAAACCGCCTCGTACGCATTCGACAGCGCCGACCATGGAGCCGCGCTCTTCAACCTCGAAGTGGACGGCTTCCGCTACAGCCGGATCGGCAATCCGACCAACGCGGTGCTGGAGAAGCGCGTCGCCGCCCTGGAAGGAGGCATCGAGGCGCTCAGCGTGGCCTGCGGTCAGGCCGCGGTGAACTATGCGGTGGTCAACATCACCGAGATGGGCACCAACATCGTCTCGGTTCCGCAGCTCTACGGCACCACGCATACGCTTTTCGCATACATCCTGCCGAGGCAGGGCATTACGGTCCGGTTTTCGGAAGACGACCGGCCGGCGAGCATCGAAAGACTGATCGACGACGATACGCGGGCGGTGTTCTGCGAGAGCGTCGGGAATCCGGCCGGAAACGTCTGCGACATCGAAGCGCTGGCCGAGGTCGCGCACAGGCATGGCGTCCCGCTGATCGTCGATAACACGGTGCCGACACCGATCCTGCTCAGGCCGATCGAATACGGCGCAGACATTGTCGTGGAGTCGCTGACGAAATTCATGGGCGGGCATGGCACCACGCTCGGTGGAATTATCGTCGACGGCGGCAGGTTCCCGTGGGCGGAGCATCGCCGGCGCTTCCCGATGATGAACGAGCCGGAGAAATCGTACCACGGGCTGGTCTTCACCGAGCGCTACGGGGCCGCCGCTTACATTGCGCGTTGCCGCGCCGTCTCCCAGAGGACCACCGGGGCAGTCCTGGCGCCGATGAACGCCTTCCTGCTGCTCCAGGGCATTGAGACCGTCGCGCTCCGGATCGAGCGACACGTCGAGAATGGCGAGAAGGTCGCGCGGTTCTTGCGCGATGACCGCCGTGTCGAGTGGGTGAATTATGCGGGCTTTCACGACGGCCCCTATTACGCGCTGACACAGAAGTATCTAGGTGGTCGGGCGTGTTCGCTACTGACTTTTGGCTTGGCTGGTGGCTTCGAGGCGGGCAAGCGGTTCTACGACGCGTTGAAGCTCTGCAAGCGGCTGGTCAATATTGGCGACGCGAAAACGCTCGCCTGCCATCCCGCATCGACAACGCACCGGCAGATGTCGCCCGCAGAACAGGACAAAGCCGGCGTGCGGCCCGAGATGATCAGGCTGAGTGTCGGAATCGAGCACATCGACGACATCGTCGCGGATCTCGATCAGGCCCTCCGCGCTGCGAATTGATGCTACGTCAACGATGAAGGTATTCGGATGCCTGTCCTGGTCGACATAGATTCATACGAGCACCATCTCTTCTCGAGAGTACCGGGCGGAGGCGCTTGTGCAATGGCGTCATCGGGAAAACGAGTGGAGTGCCTCGACATCGGGCTCGTCAACAACATGTCGGATTCCGCCTTGATGTCGACCGAGCGTCAGCTGTTCGACCTGCTCGATGCTGCGGCCGGACAACTCTTCGTCAGGCTGCATTTTTATACGATGGAGGCGACCCCCCGTTCGGAATGGGGGCGTGATTACGTGCGTCGATACTACCGCGGCATCGACGATCTGTTGAACAGGAGCCTGGATGGAGTGATCGTGACCGGTGCCGAGCCGAGAGCCGCCAGTCTGACGGAAGAGCCATATTGGACCACCTTCGCCGAGATCGCCGATTGGGCCAGGGAGAATACCGTGTCGTCGGTGTTTTCCTGTCTGGCCGTCCATGGGGCCGTCCTGCACCTGGACGGCGTTGCGCGCCGTAAGCTGCCTACCAAGTGCTTCGGTGTCTTCGCTCAAACAAAGACGAGACATCATCCCTTGATGCAAGATGTGCCGAGGATCTTCCGAATACCGCACGCCCGGTGGAACGAGGTGCAGGAGGAGGATCTCTCGAACTGCGGATATTCGGTTCTTACCTGGTCGGCGGAGGCTGGGGTCGATTGCTTCGTCAAGCAGCAGAAGAAGAGCCTTTTCATCCATTTCCAGGGCCACCCGGAATACGAAACCCGGACCCTGTTGGGTGAATACAGGAGAGATATGGGTCGCTTCCTCCGCGGAGAGAACGAAGTCTGTCCGACGATACCGAGGAGTTATTTCGGCGAGGAGGCGGAAGAGATACAGATCGCCTTCCGACAGAAAGCCCTTTCCGATAGACACCCGGAGCTTTTCGCGGGCTTTCCAGCCGATCAGGTAGCGAAGGACCTGAGTAACGTCTGGCATCTGCCGGCCAAGCGCATCTACCGCAACTGGCTGCTTTACTTGGCGTCGCAGCGAGCCGAACGCTCAAAATCGTTGCCCTTCAACGGGAGGTGCCGAACGAGGCCGGATTCCGGAATTCCGGTCGGTCAAAATGGACACCGATTGGTCGCCGTCCGATCCGGGGATCCCCGCGCGCCGGGCTCAAAGTCAGGGACACGAATATGATGTCCGAAACAGGTACGAGAACGGCGCATCTTTATCCACCAGGGCCGGACGAGCCGTGCAGCCCAACTCAAGATCTCTTGAGCTGGATGAGCAGATGCTTCAAACGATACGGCAACATCTATAAGGCGTCTGTCTACGGTTCCGGCGTATATGTGATCAGTACTCCCGAGTACGCGGAGCACGTCCTTCGCAAGAATTGGCAGAACTACAAAAAAGGCCTGGCGATCAAGCGCATTGCCTGGCTCCTCGGTAATGGCCTTATGGTGAGCGAGGGAGAGTTCTGGAAACATCAGCGGCGGATGATCCAGCCCACTTTCCGCCACAACGCGATCGGAGCGTTAAGTCACGTCATCACAGCGGCCAATGCGGCGTTGCTTGAAAGATGGAAGCAGGCAGCTCGAGAGAAGAAGACCGTCAATGCCACTCGCGACATCAGCCGTATGGTCGCGGAGTCGGTTCTCAGCGCTATCTTTGGAGCCGACTACGAACACGTACGCCCGCATTTCAGTATTCTGACCGACGAGCCTGCGCGCAACCTCGAGTTTGCGAAAGAGTTCAGGTCTTTGGGAGAAATCGTGAGGCGGGTTGCCGCCGAAAGGCGGAAAAAGAACATCAAATCCGCCGACATGCTCGGCATGCTTATGGAAGCGCGCGACCGGGACAGCGGCCAAATAATGCCAGACCGCCAGTTGGTCAACGAAACGATGACCCTGATTGTCGCCGGACACGAAACTACGGCTTCCACCCTGAATTGGATCTGGTACTTGCTCTCTCAGCACCCGGAGGTCGAGGAAAGGTTGTGGAGGGAGCTCGACAATGTGCATGCGGGCGAGCTTCCCGACCTCAATGATCTCGGGAGGTTTACCTACGCGCGGCGCATTATCGAGGAGTCGCTACGCCTGTTTCCGCCTGGCTGGCTGATGACGCGAAGGGCGCTGAACGACGATTACCTTGGCGACTATTTCGTGCCGGCCGGAACTGAAGTTTATATTTCAACTTACCACATCCAGCGGCACCCCAAGCTCTGGGAAGCAGCGGATAGTTTCCGTCCCGATCGCTTCGGTCCCGATTTTTTGCAGGAACGACATCCGCCGACGATGCTCCCGTTTTCCGTAGGGCCGAGGAACTGCATCGGTGAAATCTTTGCGCGCCTCGAAATGCAGATTCACCTAGTGATGATCGCCAGGCAGCTGCGGCTGGGCTATGATGAAGAAAAGCCTCCCGAACTGGAGGCTGCCGTGAACTTGCGCAGCAAGTATGATTTCGTCATGACCCCAGAGATCAGAGATTCGGCGAATAGCTATGAAACCCGCCAGCCGGGACCAGAGACGCGGGCGATGAGTTCCGGGGGAGGGGCATGAACCCGGCGCCTCGCGGCCGCCGGAAAGGATGAGAGCCTCAGGGGCCGATGTCGAAGAGCGCTATCTCTGTATAAGCCAAATCTCCCAACCGCGGCCGATCCGATCCGCGGAAGTATCTATTGGCTTTTCCCGCGAAGTATTTGCCGACCAGTCCGTGAACTGGTCCGTTCGCGTCGAGCAATACCAAGATATGCCAAGTATGCCGGGCAAGAAATAAACCTATCGGCCGCGCAAAGCGTACGAAGTCATCCACATTGCGGCAATAGACCAGGTGCACACATGGAACCCTGTTAAACTGCCGGATTCGAAATACAAAAGGATAAGCATCTTGAGGTGTAATGCACCACAGACTCATGCATCCGCAATCTGCGTGCTCGAGCAGCAGGTCGCGATCGTGTGGATCCAATCGAACATCAAGCTTGGTGTGTACATCGACGACCTTGACACGCGCCTCCTTGCGAGCTCGACCAAGCAAGGGAATTGAGGCGAAGATTCCATCGCAATATCTGACGTAGCTCAAGGCTTCTATCATGCGAAACGTATTTTTCGCCGGCGTCAGGTTGAGCACCGTGGCCTCCTTGAAATCGGAGGCCTTTTTTATGAGCTGTGGCGCGCACAATCTAAATGCCGGATCAACATACAAGCCTAACCCGTTGCAACGGATTTTGGCTTTGCCGTTGTCCCAAACTGTCGAAAATATCAAGAGCAAGATACCAACAAGCACGCCGTCACTGTCGATCACGTATCCGTAACGTGGCAATTCTTCTGCTGGTAGTGGTCGGTGACTCAAGCAGGAGAAAATATCCTCCCAAAAACTGCGAGGGCGGACGGGGCCCGGGACGCGCCCTGACCCATATCCGCCGGTCAGCAGGTCTATGGCCGCCGGGATGTCGGCATCAGTTATGAGTCGGACTTTGATGTGGGACAACGCCTACCCCTCTCAACCGCTCGGCACAGACAACCCATGATATCAGCTGACGTGGATCGATGCTTGTGACGGCCAAAATTGACGCAACAGGCCACTTCGAGTGACAAGATGCTCATGCGACCGTGATCTCAATTTTCGCACTCGGGAGCACAGGCGCACTCGAATTCCAATACGCCAGGGCCCCACAAGCACTGCCAACGAATCTTGCCAGTACTCTTTCGCCAGTAGATGCGGAAATTGACGCCGGCCGGGGGAAACAGAAAGGGTCGAAGAACTTCGCCTTCATTTGAGCGAGCACATCTAATTTCGCTTTCATGCGCTTTGAGTTTGTCTAGCAAATCATTGTAGGCCAAATCCTTCGTGTCTCCGTAGCCGACTACGGCTCTCGCGTCATTGACGTACTGTCTTTCGGAAGAACGAGCCATTGACCATCTCTCGACCGAGCGAACCACAACCGCGTGCCACAACGTCAGCTACAAACTTACCTGACCACAGCTCGGGTAAGTAGCTCCACTTCGGAGGTACCTCGCTGGGAAGCGTGGACTTTCCGACATCCACCTTTACGCTCCCGACCAGGCAGGTTCGGTCGGTTAGGTTGTCTCCGACCGCGCCTTGTTCTGGCGGTAGGCGGTCGCTGCCCCGGAGACTGCGGCAACGGGGGCCGGACCGGTCGACGGTAAGGCGCTTTCCGCGAAGGCTATGGTCCACGGACCTAAGTCCGTCGCGCATATAAGGAGGTTCGTCATGGTCTCCGACAGCAAGTCCGTCAGCCATTCGCGGACATGGACATTCTTCCAAGGCCAATGGCACGAGGGCAATGTGCCGATCATGGGGCCGCGCACCCATGGGCTCTGGCTCGGTTCGACCATCTTCGATGGCGCACGTGCCTTTGAAGGCGTTACACCTGACCTCGATCGTCATTGCGCCCGCGTCAATCAATCTGCGGTCAACTTCGGGCTCAAACCGATCGTCGATCTCGGTACGTGGCTCGGACTGGCGCATGAAGGTATCGCCCGCTTCCAGGCCAATGCCGAACTCTACATCCGCCCGATGTACTGGCCGCAGAACGGCGTCGGCGGCGGCGTGCTCTTCGATCCGGAAACGACGGACTGGTGCCTTTGCATCTACGAATCGCCGATCCCGGAGCCAGTCGGCAGCGCGATTACGCTGTCGCCGTTCCGCAGGCCGACCGCCGAATGCGCTCCGGCCGATGTCAAGGCCTCCTGTCTTTACCCGAACAGCTCCCGTGCGCTCAGGGAGGCCGCCTCACGCGGCTTCCAGAATTGCCTGATGCTGGACATGCTCGGTAATGTCGCCGAGTTCGGCAATTCCAACGTGTTCATGGCGAAAGAGGGCACTGTCTATACGCCGGCGCCGAATGGCACCTTCCTGAATGGAATTACGCGGCAGCGCGTGATCGAACTTTTGCGCGGTGACGGCATCACGGTGTTGGAAGCAACGCTGCGCTATGCCGATTTCGTCACCGCGGACGAGATCTTCTCGACCGGAAATTTCGCCAAGGTCGCGCCCGTGATCCGGATCGACGGCCGGCAACTCTTGCCCGGGCGCTTTTATGCGCGTGCACGAAAGCTGTATTGGGATTTCGCACACGAGGTGAAGCTCGCGGCGTGATGATCCACCGGACGGTTCTCGTCGATCCTTCATCGCTTGGCCGCTGCCTGTTTTTCAGTAGCAACGACTCTGAGCTCGTTGAACGCGAATGTGGTGTTCTGGCGTGGCCTGACTGCGCCAACCAACATCGACTATCACGGCTACTTCATCATCAAGGAGTCTCCGCCAAGCCCTTGTCAGTGGATACGGGTGAACGGTTATTATGTGCGGCAGTGCTGCACTAGATGGCTACAGTCGCATTCCCCTTTGCCACGACGGTGTTGGCGCTGACATAGGTCCCGTGCGGATCCACTGGCAAAGCAAAGTCACGACGCGCCGCCTGAAGCATGAGCCCGCGAGAAGTGAGTTGCTACCTCAGATCTCCTGTTTCGCCACGTCTCGTGAGGAGCGAACGAATAAAATCAATATGTTAGATCGCACCATTTTGCAAAACTACACGTAAAACGTGTAATATCAACCATATGAGCGGATATACAACTTAAAAAATAGAATAGGTAAACCAACAACTTCTGCCAGGTTCGGGGCTTACTTTACGTTTGAGGATCTTCTGCTTGGCGTCGTGGTTGCTTCTCTGGTCTTCCGCGAAGTGCGCGATCATCTCGGACGGCGCCCATGCGAGGCCTCGATATATCCCACGGCGGCGAGCTGCTCGACGCATAGGTGACGGTGTTGCGCGAGACGCCGAGATCGCTCGCAAGCCGGCGGCTCGACGGCAGCGTGCGGCCTGCCGAGACGGCCGGTCGCTATCCGAGCTTTAAGCCGCTCCAGACACCTAAGTCCTCCCACATTTTCTTGGACGAGAGCAAGCCCGGCGCAACCCCCGAGGCGGTTTGGGTTCAGCCAAAGCTGTGGCGCACGAGTTCGGCTGCGCAAATAGTCAGAACTACAAGCAGAGCTTGCGAGCTGACGGCCCATGGCCAGGTAAGCTTGTGCTTTGTGTGTATCCAGGCATGAAAACGTTGGAATGAGCGGAAAGGCTCCCGTGGATACAGGCGATGGATCAACCGCAAGGGATCGGGCAGCATCCCCCCACCGCGCCAAGCAGTATTGCTGGGGTTGCCCGGGGACTGGCATAAAGCAATAGCGCAATCGCAAGTCCAGCTGATGCGTCGAAGGCAAGCAATCCCAGATCACGCACCCAGACCCGATCAGCGAGAAGTGCTGGTCGCTTCCGGCTGATTGAAATGGAACGCAGCGGATAATCTGCGGATTCCGACGAAGCCGGCCATGCATTCCAATTCGAAGCCGGCCGGGTATTCCGATCTGAAGCCGGCCACCCGTGGCGTCGTTCGCATGGGTCAATTTCATGATGTCGTTGAGGGCTGGGAAGG
>NZ_JARVWW010000034.1 GCF_029846715.1 Bradyrhizobium nivariense | reverse complement strand
TCGTTGATCCATCACCGACACCTCGTTCCAGGGCATGGACGGCCTCCCGAATCGGACCAAATCCAGCTCAGTTTGATGTGTCAGCTATGTCTCCGAACACCTGTCAGTGATCTGTCCGGTCTAAACAGAAGGCGGGCGATCCAGTATTCCAGAGGCGGCACGAGAATACGGAGAGGCCGCGGCGTACTGGATTCCCCGCCTCCGCGGGGAATGACAGCGGAGAGTGTCGTGCCGGCGGGAAATCCAACGCTGCTGCGTGAGATACCTAGCTCCCCTTCGCCATCTTCTCCAGCTTGCGCTGCAATGGCGCCCAGTATGTTCCCGGGCGGAAACGCTGCAGGAGGTCCATGAAGCGGGCGTCGTTGCCGATCAGGATACGCGGCTCGTTTCTCTCGATGCCCTTGATGATGCGTAGCGCGGCATCTCTCGGCGTGGTCTTTGCCGCGTTCTCGAACCGCTCGATCGATTGCGACCGGCGGGCGTTGTCGGTGACGCCGACCCCGGTGCGCGAATTGCGCGCGATGGCGGTGGCGACGCCGCCGGGATGCACGACCGACAGCCTCATGTGCTTCCCGCCGCCGCAAGTTCGTGCCGCACGCTCTCGGAAAAGCCGCGCACCGCGAATTTCGCCGCGGCATAAGCCGACTGTCCCGGCGGGGCGATGATGCCGAAGATCGAGGAGAGGTTGACGATGTGCGCCTCGCTCATCGTCTTCAGATGCGGCAGGAAGGCGCGCGTGCCGTGCACCACGCCCCAGAAGTTGATGTCGAACAGCCAGTCCATCTGCGCCTGGTCGATCTCCTCGAACGTCCCCATCAGCGCCACGTCGGCATTGTGGACGACGATGCCGAGCGCGGGATGCGCGGCGGTCGCCTCACGCGCGAACTGCGCAATGTCGCCGGGCTCGCTGACGTCGACGCGGTGCAGGCTGACCTTGCGCGCCTTGTCTGGTCCTTGGCCGATCTCCGTCGCGAGCGCCTTCAGCCCGGCCTCGTCGCGATCGGCGAGCGCGAGGTCACAGCCGCGCCGCGCAAGCTCGATCGCCAGCGCGCGGCCGATGCCGCTTGCCGCTCCGGTGATGGCGGCGGCGCCGCGGATTGCAGTCATGACATCCCCCCGTCAGGCCGCTCGAGCGGAACAATGATTTACATTTTTTCATATTGGAACTGAACCGCAGGCGAGTTGGCTCCTTAACATAGGTTACGCAAGCAAGCATTGGGAGCCCGCCCATGAGACAGGCTGAACCACGTCGCGCAACCGCGCTGATCGTTGAAGACGATGCCATGCAGCGGGAGATGCTCAGTCTTCTGCTGGAGGAGAGCGGCTACCAGGTCATCCAGTGCGAAAGTGCCGAGGCTGCCGAGCGGGTGCTCGACAGGAACGTCGGCGGGCTCTGCCTGATGCTGACCGACGTGCAACTCGCCGGCCGCATGAACGGGGTCGAGCTCGCGCACGTCGCCAAGCACCGCAACCCGAAGCTCGACGTCGTCGTCACCTCCGGCCGCCCCTTGATGCAGCCCTTGCCGAGCGGCGCAAAATTCTGGGCCAAGCCATGGGCGCCGCTCGACGTGCTCCGCGAGGCCGAGATCGCGCAGCTGTCCTGACGGTCGATCCGGCAGGCCGGCTTTCGTGGTCCGGGGCGCGGTGATAAGGTCTGTCCATGACCTTGTCCTTCCTGCTCACCTCGCTCATCGTCGTCGCCTCGCCCGGCACCGGCGTGCTCTACACGCTGGCCGCCGCGCTGACGCGCGGCTCGCGCGCGAGCATCGCGGCCGCCTTCGGCTGCACCCTCGGGATCGTGCCGCACATGACGGCCGCGATGCTGGGGCTCGCCGCCGTGCTCCACACCAGCGCGCTCGCCTTCGCCGCGCTGAAATGGTGCGGCGTCGCCTATCTGCTCTACATGTCCTGGCAGGCGCTGCGCGAGACCGGCGCGCTGGCGGTGGACGGCGAGATCCGCGAGCGTTCGGTCGGCCGCGTGATCGTGACCGGCTTCCTGATCAACATCCTCAATCCAAAGCTGTCGATCTTCTTCCTCGCCTTCCTGCCGCAGTTCATCGCCGCGGACGAGGCCCATGTCCTGGCGCGGATGCTGGAATTGAGCGGCGCCTTCATGGCGATGACGTTTGCGGTGTTCGTGGTCTACGGCCTCTGCGCAGCCTCGGTGCGCGAGCGCGTCATCTCCCGCCCGCGCGTCATGGCCTGGCTGCGGCGGAGCTTTGCGGCGGGGTTTGCCGCGCTCGGCGCCAAGCTGGCGTTCGCGGAGCGATAGCTTCTCCGCCCAATAAAAAAGCGGGCCTTGCGCCCGCCACCTTCAATCTCTCAATCCTACCCGAAGCCCGGGCGGAGCGAGGCTCCACCCGGGCAAAGAAAAAGAAGCTACGTTACTTCTTCTTCGCCTTCTTGGCCTTCTTCGCCTTCTTCTTCGTCGCCTTCTTCGCTTTCTTAGCCATAGGATCCTCTTAAGGGTTAATGGTGAAACGCGACACGAGGGATGCTCGGCGGAGGGCCAGCCTCGCAACATCCTCGACGACAAGCTCAGCAGATTCGCGCCCTTCTGCCCCGTGCTGTCACATCCGTGTCATCGCGTTATCCACAGCTCAGATGCATTTTCGGGTGATTTTGGTTCGCGAATCCGTATCGCCGCCGGACGGCGATGCGACCGCACGGGACACCGGCGACATGCCTAACGATCCGACAACCGCGCCAGCCGTTCATGAATCCAAAACCAAAGGCACGCTTTTCGAAGTTCGCGGTGAGACTCCGTTAAGCGCGACGGCCGCATTGTCCCCTGCAAGAAAACGGGGATGGGGTCATGGACGGACAGCTGCCAGGGACGGAGGGCGCGACGCTGCGCGCGCCATGCTGAACGTGCCGACACTCTGGACGGTATTCGTCGTCAACTTCCTGGCGCTCGGCCTGATCTGGGCCTACGTGACCCGCTCCTATCCGAAATTTGCAGCCGCGCGGTTCTGGATGGCATCGTCCTTCATCGGCGCGACCGGCGCGATGACGGCCCTGATCCGCCTGTTCATCGCGTCTCCGCTGCCGCTCCTGCTTGGCGCGGCCGGCGTCATCGCGGCGAGCTGCCTTGCCGCCATGGGCATTCAACGCTTCTACCACCGGCCGGTCTCATGGCGCCTCATGACCGCAACGGGAGGCTTAAGCCTCGCCGGGGTCGTGTTCTTCATGGTCGGCTTCGAGCACATGCAGCTGCGCATGCTCAGCTACACATTCGGTCAGGCCCTGCCGCTGGTGCTGTCGCTGCGTCTGTTGCTGTCGCCGCCGGAAGGCCGCGTCAGTCCGGGCGCCCGATTGTCCGGCATCGTCATCCTCGCCATTATCGCGATCCTCGTGGTCCGCACGGTGGGCAATCTGCTCGGCGGCGATTTCTCGGCGAGCGCCGGCGGCCAGGCCCATGCGGTCATGGTGCTGGGGCTCCTGTTCCTGTCGATGACGCTCAATTTCGGCTTCCTGCTGATGGCGATGGACCGTCTGCGCAACGAGGTTGCCGCTCTCGCGCTGCTCGACGATCTCACCGGCGTCGCCAACCGGCGGCATCTGTTGCAGCGGCTGGGCGAAGAATGCGCCCGCTCGGAGCGCAGCGGCGAGCCGTTCTCGCTGCTGGTGATCGACCTCGACGGCTTCAAGACCATCAACGACACCAACGGCCATGCCGCGGGCGATGCCTGCCTCCAGCACTTCACCCTGATGGCGCAGACGCGCTTAAGGCCCGGCGACATGCTCGCCCGCACCGGCGGCGACGAATTTTGCGTCGTGCTGCCGTCGTCGACCTTGCGCGAGGCGGCTGCGATCGCCCGCCGCGTGCTCGAGGTCTGCCGCCAGGATGCCGTCAACTGCACCGGCGTCGACATCCCGATCGCGATCTCGATCGGGGTGGCGCAGTGGGATCGCGGCATCGGCCAATTCCCGGACCGCCTGATCGCGCATGCCGACCACGCGCTCTATGCGGCCAAGAAGAACGGCAAGAACGACTTTGCCGTCTACGATCCGGCGCCGCCGCTTTCGCCGGAGCCGGTCCGTCCGGGCGAGGTCACACGCAAATTCGCGTAAAGGCTCTTTGTTTGCGCCTGATCTCCTTCGGAAAACCGCTGCACATTCTTCCGGATCATGGGCTAGGCTCATGTCCACATTGGACCCGCATGATGATCTCCCGCCTGCTCGCGGCCATTCTCGCCGCTCTCATTCTGATCGCACCCGCCGCCGCAGCCGACGCCGAGCTGGCAAAGCTCGCGCGCGCCTCCGGCACGCCCGACATTCCCGGCCTGAAGATGGTGTGGCTGGCGCCATGGGGCGATGTCGGCAACGCAAAACCCTGGCGCAACATCATCGTGCACCAGACCGAGGGACCGGCAGGCTCGGCGCGCGGCGGCGCCGAGGCGCAATCGAAGAATCCCACGCGGCGCGGCGTCACGGTCTGGGTCGAGACCGACGGCACCGTCTATTGGGCAGTCGCGGAAAACCTGGTGCCGACCCATGGCGACGGCGCCAACCGCAACGACAACAAGTACATCGACAACAGATCGACCTATCGCCAGGTGGTGCGCGACAATTCGATCGGCGTCGAGTTCGCCGGCAACTATCCCGACGTCACGACGGGCCCGACCGCGGCGCAGGTCGCGGCGTGGAAGATCCTCGTCCAGGTCCTGCGGGTGCGCTACGGCATCCCGCTCGACCACGTCTATGCGCACAACTGGATCGACTACAAGGATGCCCGCTATTGCGAAGGCTGCTGGCTCGCGACGCTGGCACGGACTTGGGGGACGCGGACTTGGGGGGCGCGGACTTGGGAGGAATGACGAGTCACACCGGCTCGGACATCCACCCAAAGAACCGCCGCATCAGTCCCGCTCGCCGCGGCACTTCCGGCGGCCCATCCGCCGCCAGCACGCGCTTGAAGAAGTAATCCAGGAACACCATGTCGTTCGGCTCGGTGACGGTGAATTTTTCCTCGCCGAAGAACACGCTGTAATTGAAGAAGAACGGTCCCATGAGCGGGATCGTCGCGGTCGAGGCATAGTCCTTCGAGATCACGAACTCCGACGGCTCGAGGCCGTGGTCGCGCATCGCCTGCTCGACCAGCGGCAGCTTGCGCATGAACTGGGCGGAGAAGCCGCCCACGGTGGATTGCAAAATGATCGACACGGTCTGTGTCCGTCCAATTGGCTGTCGGTCCGATGTCTTTGGGTCGGTCGACCGGCAGCGCGGGTTCAACGCAAGCCCGGTTCTACGTCGGCTAAAGGAGGGGGATGTGATGCCCGTCTCACTCGGCAGTACGGCCGTCATCGCCCGGTTTAACCGGGCGATCCAGTATTCCAGAGACCTGCATTGGCGACCTCGCTCTTGCAATTGGCGCCGCGGCGTACTGGATGCCCCGCTTTCGCGGGGCATATGACGGCGAGAGTTGCGTCCAACAAAAAAGCCGGCGTTGCCGCCGGCTTTCTGTCTCCTGTCGATCCGCCAATTTCTGGCGCCGGAGTAACCGCGCTTACAGCGCGGCTTCCAGCGCGGCCTGTTCCGCCTTTGCGATCGTGCCCTTGACCGCGGACTGCACCTTCTCGAAGGCGCGGACCTCGATCTGGCGGACGCGCTCGCGCGACACGCCGAACTCGGCTGCAAGGTCTTCCAGCGTCATCGGCTCATCGGCGAGGCGGCGGGCCTCGAAGATGCGGCGTTCGCGCGGGTTGAGCACGCCCATGGCGCCGTTGAGGGCGTCGCGGCGGTGATCATACTCCTCGTGCTCGGCCAACATGGCTTCCTGGTTGGGCGAGTTGTCGACCAGCCAGTCCTGCCATTCGCCGGCTTCGCCGTCGTCGCGGATCGGTGCGTTGAGCGACGCGTCGCCACCGAGGCGGCGGTTCATGTCGACCACGTCCTGAGCCGTGACGCCGAGACGCTTGGCAATGATTGCCACCTGGTCGGGGCGGAGATCGCCTTCGTCCAGCGCGGAAATCTTGCTCTTCGCCTTGCGCAGGTTGAAGAACAGCTTCTTCTGGTTCGCGGTGGTGCCCATCTTCACGAGCGACCAGGAACGCAGGATGTACTCTTGAATCGATGCCTTGATCCACCACATGGCGTAGGTAGCGAGGCGGAAGCCCTTTTCGGGCTCGAACCGCTTCACCGCCTGCATCAGGCCGACATTGCCTTCCGAGACGACCTCGGAGATCGGCAAGCCGTAGCCGCGATAGCCCATGGCGATCTTGGCCACGAGCCGGAGATGGCTGGTGACGAGTTGATGTGCGGCGTCGCGATCGTCGTGCTCGCGCCAGCGCTTCGCGAGCATGTATTCCTGCTGGGGTTCCAGCATCGGAAACTTGCGGATTTCGCCGAGGTAACGGGAAAGGCCGGATTCGCCATTAAGGACCGGCAGTGCAGCGGTACGGGCCATAGTGCGCCCTCCAAACAGGTTCAGGCCCCCGATAGCGGCGGGCCAGGCAGACGACCGCTTGGTTAAAGCCGGCCGGTGCTGCGATGTTCCGCGTTGGTCATTTCCAACGCAGGCGCAATATAACCCAGCGGGGGGCAAAAAGGGAAGGATTGTTGACGTCACGTCCCCGTGTGGCAGCTATAACTTTTTGTAATGTAAAGCTTTTCTGAATCGGCCTGCGTCATAGCGCCGCTTTCAGCGCACCCTGAAGGAGAAGCAAATCCTCCGGCAGAGGCGTCTCCCAGTGGAGTAATTCTCCAGTCCTCGGGTGCTCCAATACCAGCAGATAAGCGTGCAGGGCCTGCCGTCCGAGGGCGGCCAGGGCTCCCTGCGACTCGGGGCCCAGCTGGTTCGCCTTGGTCTTGAAATGCGGGCCGTAGACGCCATCGCCCAGCAGGGGGTGGCCGATATGGGCGAGGTGGACGCGGATCTGGTGGGTGCGCCCGGTCTCGAGCTCGCAGGCAAGCAGCGTCGCGATCGGCTTGCCGTCGCGTCCGGCAAAACTCTCCAGAAGCTCCCAATGCGTCACGGCCTCGCGGCCGCTCTGGCGCACCGCCATCTTCTCGCGCGCATGCGGGTGGCGGTCGATCGGCGCGTCCACGGTGCCGCGATGGCGGCCGGGCAGCCCCCACGCGAATGCCATGTAGCCGCGCCGCATCGGCCCGGTGCGGCCGTGATCGGCGAATTGCGCGGTCAGCGAGGCATGCGCGAGGTCGTTCTTGGCGACCACCATCAGCCCCGTCGTGTCCTTGTCCAGCCGGTGCACGATGCCGGGCCGCCGCACCCCGCCGATGCCGGACAGCGAGGAGCCGCAATGGGCGATCAGCGCATTCACCAGCGTGCCGGTCTCGTGGCCGGCCGCGGGATGCACCACCAGACCCTTCGGCTTGTTGAGGACGACGATGTCGTCGTCCTCGAACACGATATCGAGGGCGATATCCTCGCCTTTCGGCTCCGGCGGAGCCGCTTCCGGCACGTCGATTGTGATCGTATCGCCGGATGCGACGTGATAAGCGGGGTCCCGGAGCGCGGCGTCCCTGAGGCTCACCGCGCCCGCCAGAATCAGGGCTTTCAGCCTTGATCGCGACAGCTCGGCAAGGTGCACCGCCAGCACGCGGTCGAGCCGGGTCGAGCCTTCGTCGCCGGCGACGACAACCTCCAACCTTTGCGCAGAGCCAAAATTTTCCATGACGACGTCTGATACCGTTGTTCCCGAACCGAGCCCCGAGCAAGCCGCGCTGTTCGCGCGGGTGCGGCGGATGATGCTGATCGCGGGGTTGACCACGGCGCTGGCAATCTGCGCCGTCCTGATCGCGGTGGGCTACCGCCTTTTCAAGTCGGAGGGAAGGGCGCCCGAGCCCGCGGGCGACGTCATCGCCACCCTGCCGAAGGGCGCCAGGATCGTCTCGACCGGGGTCGCCGGCGACCGGCTCGTGGTCACGCTCGACATCGGCGGGGTCACCGAGATCCGCACCTTCGATGCCCATACGTTGAGACCGGCCGGAAAGCTGAAATTCGCCAATGAGCCGTAATGCGGCTCCGGATCTCGCCTCGGCCGTCGTCCTGGCGAAGGCCAGGACCCATAACCACCGAATCCGGTTGCGTGAACGAGATGGTCGTTCCGACTTGCCTTACCCATCCCCATTCGGGGTAATGGGTCCTGGCTTTCGCCAGGACGACGGCCAGTGGACGTTTGAAACCCCTCGATCCCCGCTTGCCGCCGGCAAAATTCGAGGCTATGTCCTCTCCCTCACGCTCCCTTCGTCTAGCGGTTAGGACGCGGCCCTCTCAAGGCTGAAACAGGGGTTCGATTCCCCTAGGGAGCGCCAAATCCGCGATATTCCAAATCGACGTCCACCCGCATCGCCTTGCGTTCAAGCCGGCGCAATGGAAAGCGCTTCGGGCCGCGGCCTTCGCTGGTGCGATGGTTGCATGTTGAAGGCATAACTCCTTGAAGGCATGCTGCGGCCCCGCTCAGCGCCTGGCCGAGCGGCGATCGCGAGCGGAGCCCCCGGCCGTATTTCAGTGGTGCGCCGAAACGCTCCTGACGGTCTCGGTCAGCAAATCACCTGATGCGGAATGGCCGACGTCACCCAGACTGATGATGCCGACCATCCGCTTGCTCTTGTTGATCACCGGCAGCCTGCGGACCTGTAGCTTCTCCATATGATGCATCGCCTTTGCGAGGTCATCGTCCTCCCGGCAGCAATGGATGCCCTCGGTCATCACGTCGCGCGCCGTCGTGCGGCCGGCGTCGAAGCTGTGGCTCGCGAGCCCTTTGCAGACGATATCGCGGTCGGTCACCATCCCGACCAGCTTGTCGTCCTCGCCAATCGGAATGCAGCCGATGTCATGCGTCCGCATCAACTTGGCGAGCTCGGTAATAGGGGTGTTGGGGCTAACCCAGTCGACACCCTTGTGCATCACGTCCTTGACTTTCATGGCGAGCCTCCGTTCGTGGGTTTCAGGCGCCCCCCCATTTTCCGAATTGTGCGACCGATCGGGTGCGAGATCGCAGCGATCCAACCAGACAGGCGCAGACATTGTCGCCGTCACTCTCCTGAACAATTTGACGACGACCTCGCGGCCGCAGTCCCCGCCCAAAGGCGGGCGGTGTGCGAAATTCTCAATCGTGCGCGCTGAACTGCCCGTGCGGCGCATTGGCCGTCAGGCGCGCAAACTGCGCATGACCCATATGAAGCAGCGTCTCGTGATCGCCGGCTTCGATATAGATGTCCGGCTGTGCCTCGATGCTGTCGTCCACGATGATATCCAATCCGTAGCATTTGCCGACGGCAGGAACCGCACCGTGTGCACAGTCGCTGAACAGCCGGTTGATCTCGGTTTCATCGGCCATTTGGAGATTGTCGCCGAGACTTGTCCTCAAGTCCGACAGGCGGAGATGATGCGATGCGGGCAAGATGGCCAGCATGTATCCGCCGTCGCGCCGCAATACGATGCCCTTGGCGAGGCGGTCGCCCGAGATATGGCATGCCTCGGCCGTCCGAGCGGACGTCATGCTGAGTTCGTGCGGTATCACCTCGTATTGGATGTTTTCAGCGGCTAGGTATTTCTGGAGCGTGGGAGCAATGGTCATGACATCACCTCCGATGCGGAATGCAAACCATCCATCGTGAGGGTCATCCCATCAGACTCTCACCACGCGATGGGCGGCTGCCTGACTATGGATCCAACATAGGTCTTTCATCGGCAAGCCGCAATTCGTCGATGGGCTCTGGCTGCTGTCCTTTGAGCACATGCGAGCATCCCATGCGGGGTTTGCGTCGAGGTTATGTAGCGATTTCAATTACATAAGAGTTCGTGGTTTTATTCTGAATGGCGCGCCAAAAATTGCGCTGGCCATTGATATCGCTTGGTTTCTCCGGCAATTGGTCCCACCAACGCGAAATCCTTCTCCGCAAATCAAGCTCCTAGGCTGTCGAACTGCGGTCGCGTAGTTTGCGCGAATGCGTCTTCTAGTTATCGCGATCTCTGTCCTGGGCTTGGCGGCTTTCGCGTTTCTGGGCGTGCGCTTCTAGCAGTACTCCCGGCTTTGGCCCAAGCCGTCTGCTGAGGTTGTTCAACTCACGCCGGAAAAGCGCCTATTGCTGCGGCGTCTCAGAGCAGAGACCAAGTTTCAACCAAATGATTATCCCCCCTTGGGCTACACCGGCGCGGAAACACGCGAAGATGAAGCGCGAGCAACGGCCGCGGTGAACCAGGTTATCGACGCGATCCTGGCTCAAGCCAACGAGTCTCTCCGTGCCGAAGTGCCTATCGCCCTTATTGAAAAGGCGCTGCGGGAAGTGGCGACACTTGCCACGGAGGATCGCGATCGGACTCAAGGCTATTTGCTGGAGATCTGGTACATCCTTGGCTTTGAAGGTCCGACTGGGCTCTTCGCTTTTGGCTCTGCCTACCCTAAACCCGACGGCTTTGGCGAACCGCTTCCACCGGGCTGGATAGCACCAGACAAGCCACGTCCGATCGGCGATCCAGTGGGACATTCCCGACAAAAAGCATAATGATCCTGGAGAACGATCTGGTGTCCCACTTTTCGGTAAGCCATTGGTTCTATTGATTTGGCAAAGTCCCCTAGGGAGCGCCAAATCCACGATATTTTACGATATTTTGCGATGGCAGTCCCGATCGGGAGTGCCAGCCCCTCGATCGACTGATCTTGCTCAGTCCCGCTCCATCATGTCGGCGATCGCCTTGATGCGGCTTCTGGCGTATTTCGGCAGGCCCGCGCTCAGTGAATCGCCGCGGTTGAAGGAGCTCTTGCCCATCAGCAGTTGCGCGGGCACGAGATTCCGCAGCATGGGTGTATTGCTATATTCCCTTTGCTTGTTCAGCACGTCGTTCCTGACCGCAACGAGGATGTAGACCGTGGCGATGGCGGCTTCCCGCTCGGTCGGATGCTGTTGCAGAACCGCAAGCAGCTTGCCGAACTGGATAACTTGGTTGACCCAAAAAATGTTCTGCTCGAGCGCGCCGGTGACTGTGGAGTCGAGCCCTGTCAGCATCGGCAGCTCGGCAAGGTGCGGCTGCGTGACCAGCATGATCTCACTCTGGAACTCGATGAAATCCGGAATCGGTTTCTTACTCTCCTCGCGCAGCTTGTTGGCAAGCTGGATGCCCTGCGGAATTTTCCCTTCGAACATGTAACGGGACTGCGCGCAGATCGCCTTCGCGTCCTCGCACCAGCGGCGATCCGGCGGACAGTTGTGCGCGGCGCCCGCGTCCTTGTTGGGAATCGCATCGGCAGCCGTGATCGGCCGGTGCTTGACTGCGGAATCGATCTGCTCGAGGAGCGCAATATTCGCATACCGCGACAGATCCAATGCCGCTGCCGATCTTGAAAGTCGAAACCGCGCCTCCGCCTGGTAGACCGAGAGCTTCAGCTTCGTTTGTTGGTTGAGCGTGGGCTCAGCGAAGCTCGGGAAGAGCGAGAGGAAGCGCCGCTGAACCGGACGTGAGCGGGCCCAATCTTCGTAAGGAATAAGCCCGGTCGAGGAATCGGCAAGCTTGTCGTTGCGTTGGTCGGCGAAGATGACGGTGCGCGGTTTGATCTGTGTGGTCGGAACGCTGGCGACTGCGGGCACGTCCTCCAGCTGGAATTCCTGCGCGGCCGCGCCCGTGCAAGCGGCCACAGAGGCGACGAGGAGGACAGCGGCACGGTGGAGTCTCATGGGCGTCAATCCTCAATTCAGCCGCCGCCAGAAATAATCGGGATCGACTCGGCGCGGCGGTTGCGGAAGGCGATCCTCGTCATCGGGATATCCGCGCCAGGAGGGATATTCGCGCGGACCAAGACGCCAGGCCGGGAATGGAAAGGGCGGCCGGTTATCGCCGTAAGGGTGGTTATCGTAGGACCACTGCTGGAACGGCCCGGCGTAGCTTTCTGCACGCGAGACGATCCGAAATTGCGTATCATTGGTTCTGCCCGACGGATCTCGCTTGAAATACTCGGTGAATGCGCGCCCGGAGCCGGCCGGTGCAGGATCGCCGGTATAGGGATCGATCGACAGAGCAACGAGCTGATGCATGGCTTCGCGCGAAGGGCCGTTCAACGCCGTCCTGGGAGCGTGCAGCTCCCAGGCTGCCTGCACGATCGGCTCGAACATCGGCAGCGCCACTTTCGCTCCGGTCTGGCCGCGCCCAAGGGTGCGGCGTTCGCCATCGCCGTTGTCGTAGCCGACCCAGATGGCGACGGTGACGTCATTTGTGAAACCGACGAACCAGGCATCGGCCCAATTATCAGTGGTGCCGGTCTTGCCGCCGGCATAGGGCGAGAGATGCTTCGCCGCTTGCGCTGTTCCGCGCGCGAGCACGCCCTGCAGCATCGATTTCAACTGGTAAAACGATGCGCGGTCGGCGAGGCCGATCCAGTCCACTGCACGTGGATCGTGCCGGTAGATTGCGCGGCCGTCCTGTTCGATCGTCTCGATCGCATGAGGCTGGGGCCGTGCTCCTTCGTTGGCGATCGCTGCATAAAACGCCGCAAGGTCGATTAGGCGCACAGTTTGGGCGCCGAGCACGAACGGGTAGTAGCGCATGCATTCTTTGTAGAGCTGCGCTTCCATCGCGAGCTCGCAGACCCGGTCGAGGCCGTGCTCGGCGCTGTCGTCGAGGCCGGTCGCGAGCAATTGCGCGGTGGCGAGATTCCGCGAGTTTTCCAGCGCGCGCCGCAGCGTAATGGCGCCCGAAGCGCCGCCGTCGTAGTTCCTCGGCGACCAGAAACCGCGCTGACGCGCGGAGCTCGTCGCGCCGATCGGTGCCAGCGTAATGGGTTCGTCCATCACCAGCGTGTTGGGCTGCAATCCCTTGCGAAGGGCGGCGAGGTAGGTCAGCGGCTTCAAGGTGGAGCCGGGTTGCCGCAGGCTCTGGACGACGCGGTTGAGCTGGCTTGCCGAATACGAAAAGCCGCCCGCCATCGCAAGAATGCGGCCGGTTTCGTTCTCGAGTACGAGCGCCGCGCCCTGCACGGTCGGTCGAATGCGCAGATCGGCACGCGCCGCTTGCTTGCCCTTGGCTTCGCTCACCTGAACGTAGACCACGTTGTAGGGCTTGAGACCGCGCCGGATCGCGGCGCTCCAGGTGTTCAGCGGCAGGATGCGTCCGTCGGTCAGACCGACGTTGATCGCATCGCCGCGCTTGCCACGTGTGTTCTCCAGGACGACCGCCGCTTCCCAGTGGACGTCATAGAGAGGTAGCCGCGTCGTCTTCAACGCCATGAGCCAGGCCGGTTCCGTGGCCCTCAGGTCTGCCGCAATCTGACGGACAGCATCGGAAATGTTCGCCTCGGGTCCCTCAAATTTGTAACGACCGCTGTTCAGCTCGTACCGCGCGAGGCCTTCCTGCAATGTTGCCTCGACTGCGCGCTGCAAGGCCGAGTTGACGGTCGAGTGCACCGCGTAGGAGGAACTGGTGAGAGTATCGAGGCCCGCGACCACCTTTGCCTCGCGGGCGATGTGATCGACGAAGTGAAAGCCGAAGTCCCGGCGCGTCGGCCGGTACTCGACGAGCTGCGGCAATACCGGTTCCGCCGCGGCGGCGTCGATCATGGCGTCGCCCTGCATGCGGCCCAGCACGTAGGCAAGGCGCTCGCGCGCGCGCTCGGGGTGGTGGTCGGGATTGAAGTAGTTCGGTCCCTTGGCGAGCCCGGCGAGCAGCGCGCCCTCGACTGCGGAGAGCGCCTTGGCTGGTTTGCCGAAATAGCTGCGCGCCGCCATCTCGATGCCCCAGGCCCCACGACCGAGATAAATCGAGTTGAGATAGAGCTCGAGGATTTCCGCCTTGGTCAGGGCGCGCTCCATCCGCGAGGCAACGATCATTTCGCGCAGTTTTCTTTCGTAGGTAATGTCGTTGCCCACCAGCAGGTTCTTGGCGACCTGCTGTGTAATGGTCGAGCCGCCCTGCGGTCGTCCCGGGTGCGTGAAGTTGCCGATGAAGGCGCGGACCAGTCCGCGCTCGTCAATGCCGGTGTGTTGGAAGAAGCGCTTGTCCTCGGCGGCGACAAATGCGTTGCGCACCGCTTCCGGGATATCGGCAAGCTTGACCCAGATGCGGCGATTGTTCGGCACGTAGATCTCAGCAAGGCGCTCGCTCTTGCTGTCGAGGACTACGCTGGTGCCGGGAAGCTTGAGGTGCTTAAGCTGCACGGCGTCGGGCAGATCCTTGACCGCGCTGTTGTAGAAAGTGATGACCTGACCAAGATCGACCGGAGATTCTTCCATTTTGTCGACCTTGCAGAACTGCCTGTAGGCCACGTGGAGGTCGGCCAGCTTCAGTCCTTTGAGTGCCTTGATCTCGCTGCTCAATGCCTCCTTGTCATCCATGGCAGTGGCAATCAGATCGTCCAGGTTGATGTCCTCAATGTCGAAAGCCTTGCGCATGTGGGCGCAGCCGGCACCCAAAAGCTCCGCCACCTCGGAGCGGTCACGCACCTCATCAAACTCGGTCTTGACCCCATCCGGTCGGGTGGTGACCTGGCTGAAGGCAAGCGCCGTAGCGAAGATCTTGATGAGAATCGAGTCCATGACCTGCCGCCGGTCAAAAACCGCCCCGTAAGGGTTCCCTCTTGTAGAACAGTATTCAACAAGGCCGTTTCGAGGAAAAAGTTCCTCCGACCTGGCCGGGCTTTGGAACCAACGCTGCGGCCAGTGCGTTCTGGAAATACGGTATTGGCAGCGCACCCATGAACGCCCCTTTTCCAGTCGTGCTTGCCGCGGCGCTCCTCAGCGCCGCCGTCGCCACGATGCCTGCGGATGCGGCTCCTCGAAAGCGAAATACCCGGGCTCTTGCCGCGGTGCCCCCTGCAGCTAGCGTCACCCAGCCCCCCGCGGACAGATTTTTGGCCTGCGACGTCCGGGTGCGAGACTATCTTCGCGAAGGCGGAGCGGCGATACGGGTGACCAAGATCGAAGTGGACGATGCGAGACTTCAGTTGAACATTCATCATGAGTACGGAGAGGCGGGAAAGTCGTCTCGAAAATACCTCCGCGGGGACACTGAGGAAGAAATGCGCAAAAATCTGCGCGCAATATTGGATGAATTCGCTGCGGCTGCGAAGGCCGCAGCGGCCGGTCGCACGTGGTATGTGATCGCTGCTCGCAAGGTCATGCCGGAGCTCCGCGAGGGTTCGGGCGACACCACGAATCCGTGGACCGCCATCGTCCTTGCGGATTTCGAGGGAAAATGCAGGCCCATCACGTTCTATCAGTCTGTCGACCGGGCCAAGCTCGATCCTGAACTGGCCAAGAAATTGGATGAGTGAAGTCTTGCGCTCGAAGTGATTTGCAGTCGTAGCGACCGCACCTGGAATCCATGAGAGGCGCGGGGAGGATAGATCGCGCCAAATCGGCAGTTGTATGTGCCGTCGCCGGTGTGTTTGCAGTATTGGCGGCGAGCCTAGGCTTTCGTCGCCTATAGGGGCAGGTTTGGGCAGCCGTTCTGAAACGCTTTGGAAAGCAATAAGGCAGTCACCGCCCAAACTTTTCTTTTAGCCCATGGAATTACTGACTTCTGCCCTATCCCTAGGGAGCGCCATTCACGTACCAGGCTGGGCAGTCCAAACCCGGCCGTTTTTCCGCCTGAAGCCGCAACGAGCGTGCGCAGGAGCAAGCTTTTCGCGAGGCTCGGCGCAGGCGCTCTCTTAGGCGATCGTGCCGTCGATCGAGCGGCGGATCACCCGCTGTACTTCTGCATTCGACAGAAACAGATCGTGGTTGATGATGCCCCAGCCCTCCTGCGAAGCATCGACCACGCGCACACCCAGCTGCGTGATGGCGGCCTTTTCGGCGGCCCCGACCCTGGTCATTCCACCTGCGATTTGTCCCGAGAGCGCAAGTGCGCGATCGTTCGTCGCGGCGATCACGACGATCTTGCCGGCAAGCGGACCGATGCGGTGGATCGCCGACGAGAACACGTCCATGTCGATATCTGGCGCAGCAAACACGACCGCACCGACCTTGCTCGTAACTGTGTCGCCGTATCGCGCATAGAGCTGACGCAGGCTTTCGAGCGTCAGCATGGTTCCCATGCTGTGCGCAACGATGTGCACGCGGCCGCCGCCTGGAGCGGACACGAGCGCAGAGAGCACGCGTTCGAAATCGTCGCGAGACCACATCGCGCTGTCGCGGTCATAGGCATAGTCGAACAGTCCTGCCTTGGAGGGCCAGGAGAACACCATGGTCCGGCCGCGGAACTTGATTCCATCCGAGAGATGGGCGGCATCCAGCATCGCCGTCTCGAATGTCTGTTTGAAGCCGTGCACATAGATCAGCACGTCTCCTCCGCCGGCCTGCGCAACGAGATCGCCAACGTCTGCCGACACCGGTTCGAGCCGATCAAGGCGCCAATCGCCAAATCCAACCGAGGCGAGCGAAAGTCGGCTCTCGTCCGGCGCCACCAGCTTCGCCCGCGCGACCGTCATGTTGGTCGCGCGCTCCGGTCCGAACCAGGGTTTCGTGCGACCGCCGTTCACGGGCTTGCGCGTGGTCGCAACGAGCAATGTGGGGTCAACGGAGAGCGATGAGGCGTCGAAACGCGCCCCGGTCGCACCCAAGCCGGCGCATCCGCCGAGCGCGAGGGCACTCCCTGCCGAGACAAATCCGCCGAGGAGAGCGCGGCGCGAAACAGAATGACGAGAGTCGCGTTGCAGAAGTCGTCGGACGATCACACGGAACCTTTGGAACTTGGCCCACCGTAGCGCCACCCCGCCCAACTCCCTGAATGACAATGGGGGCGAGAAGACGGCGGAGCAGCTTCGCGGTCCATTGCATGGTCGTGGCGTCCGTCGTCTCCGCAGTTACGGTGACAGTGCACGGAACTCATGCCGCCTTGTAAGCCGCGATCTTCTTGATCTGTGGTGCGAGCACGTCTTCGGCCGTTTCGAGGTCGAAGCGCGCCTGCATGTTCATCCAGAATGCGGCGCCGGTCTTGAAGAACTTGCCGAGCCGCAGCGCAGTGTCGGCCGTGATCGGCTTTTCTTCGCGCGCAATGCGCTCGATCCGGGTGCGCGGCACGTTCAGGCCGGCCGCGACCGCGTAGGGCGACAGTTTCAGCGGAACGAGAAATTCTTCACGCAGGATTTCGCCGGGATGAATCGGCGGAAGTTTCCTGGCCATTTGCGAGCTCCTTTCCGTTGGCCTCGACCTGGCTCGTCCATCTCAGCGCTGTCGGTTTACGCCGCGCACGCTGGCTCGCCGCGCAATGAACTTCTTCATCAAGGGCAGGAAGAACGCCTTGCTGAAGCGACCAAGCGGCGGCTCCGGCTCAAGATAGAATGAACGTCCGATCGTGTCCTGATTGTATTCGTCGAGAATGATCCAGAGCCGCAAGCCGACGTCGAGCCCGGCCCGGCGTTTTTCCATTTCGGGAATTTCTGCAGCGAAGCGGTCCGGAGAAGGTGGTTGGCTGGTGATCGGAAACAGCACCAGCACATCTTCGCCTCCCGGCCGTGCGATCCTCACACCCACCGCGACCGGTCGCGGCTTGCGACCTTCGGTTTCGCCGCGCTCTGCTTCACGGACCCAGAGATAAGGGAATCGGATCACATCGCCGGTGCGAAGCGCGTCGAGGCTCACGTCTCGTCGCGCTCCTGCTCGTAGTTGTCGATTGCGCTCTTGACCTCAGTGAACAGGTCGTCAGGCATTGCCTCCAGCCGGCTGGCTTTGCGCGTATCGGCGTTCGAGATGAGTTTGCGGTAATCCTCGATGCTCAGCAGCACCAGGCGAGGCTTGTTTCGCTGTGTGATCGTCACGGGCCTGCGCAAGGCCTCGGCGATGATATCTCCCGACTTGCGGGAAAGGTCGCTGGTCGAAAACTTGGCCATGGCAGTCTCCATTAATGCTGTAAAATACAGCAAATACGTAAATGCTGCAAGAGGGTGGAACCGGCGCGGCCCATTGCCGTCGGGCAAAACAGCCCAAATCGCCGTCAACCTCCTCCCGCAAAAATATTCTACTTTACCGAAATTCGGAAATATCGTATGTGTCGCCCATCCCAGCCCACAAAAGGGGCGGTCGTACGTCGTCACGAACGCGGGCTGGGAGTTGCGGTGGGCGCGGGCGGCGTTAAAGGCGGGATTGTGCGTGCAGGGCGAGATGAACCTCGTGAGCATGGCACGAACTGCATCGACGAACGGCGCTCAAACTTGCTGAGCTTTTAGGCGGAGCGGGACCATGTCCGGCGAAGCCCTTTTGGCGAAGCCGGAAGCCCGCGTACGGCGAAACCGTGTGGTCCTGGCCGTCGTTGCTACGGTCAAGCCTCTATGAAGGCGTCATCGCGTCAACCGGCGCGTTGCCGTGCATTTCGCAGAGGTGACGGAGGCAAGAAGGAACTCGTCTCCGGGGAGAGCGCGGCATAGGCCGTCAAACCATCGCGCAGGGAAGGCCTGGTCTCGGCTGCCCTGTGTTTCCCCTGTGCATTGCGTGTGCAATCAGTTCGCATGGGGGCTTTTATGGGTGCCAGCCGGCGCCCGGTCTTCCCTGCGCCCTTTCTTTGCGAAGGGGTGAAGCGAGAAGCATAGCTCGGGCAAACATGCCGCGAGACTGCGCGCGGCTGTCCACAATTTGCCAGCGACA
This sequence comes from Bradyrhizobium nivariense, assembly GCF_029846715.1. Classification (GTDB taxonomy): domain Bacteria; phylum Pseudomonadota; class Alphaproteobacteria; order Rhizobiales; family Xanthobacteraceae; genus Bradyrhizobium. The sequence continues at coordinate 68,330 of NZ_JARVWW010000034.1, read as the reverse complement.
TGACCTCCCTTGCGAGCATGATGCGTCGGCATCGGTGGAGGTGGTCGTACCTCCCGGAATCTGCCTTGATGCGAATTCAGCGCGGAGGAGTTTCGATGATGAGCGGCTTGGTGATCTCTGGCGGCCGGGTGGTGGATCCCGCCAGCGGAATGGACGCGGTTGGCGATGTGGCGGTGGTCAACGGCAAGATTGCCGCGGTCGGCGCCTCGCTCGGCGGCGCCGAGCGGGTGATCGACGCCACCGGGCTCGTGGTCGCGCCCGGCTTCATCGACCTTCATGCGCATGGCCAGTCGCTCCCCGCGGATCGGATGCAGGCGTTCGACGGCGTCACGACGACGCTCGATCTCGAAGCCGGCGTGCTGCCGGTCGGGTCCTGGTATGAGCGCCAGGCGCGGAAGGGGCGCGTGCTGAACTACGGCGCGGCCACCAACTGGGCCTTTGCGCGCATCGGCGCGATGACGGGCTCCAATGCGGAGAGCTCGCTGGAAGCGTTCGGCAATGCCATGCGCGATCGCCGCTGGATGGACAACGTCGCGAGCGATGCGGAGGTCGCCGGCATTCTCGAGCGCCTTTCGCGCGGCCTGAACGAGGGCGGCATCGGCATCGGCATCTTGAACGCCTATGCGCCGGGCGCCGGCGTGCAGGAGCTGACCGCGGTCTGCCAGCTCGCGGCCGCGCAGGACGTGCCGACCTTCACCCATGTCGCCTACATGTCGCGCGTCGACCCCGAAAGCGCGGCGGAAGCCTATATCCGCCTGATCGGCTATGCCGGCGCCACCGGCGCGCACATGCACATCTGCCATTTCAACTCGTCGAGCAAGACCGACGTCGAGCGCTGCCGCGTGCTGATCGCGAAAGCGCAGGCGCAGGGCCTGCCGATTACGGTCGAGGCCTATCCTTACGGCACCGGCTCGACCGTGCTGGCGGCCGCCTTCTTCAGCGATCCGGAATTCGTCGAGCGCAACGGCACCGGCTACGATTCCGTGCAGCGGGTCACCGATGGCCATCGCTTCAGCGACCGCGAGGAGCTGCTCAAGGCGCAGGCCGAAGAGCCGTCGTCGCTGGTGCTGTGGCACATCCTCGACACCGAGAACAATGCGCATCATCGCGACCTGCTCGACATGTCGGTGCTCTATCCCGGCGGCGCGATCGCGTCCGACGCGATGCCGTGGACGACGTCGGACGGCAAGACCTACACCGGCGATGCCTGGCCGCTGCCGGATGACGCCACCTCGCATCCGCGCTCGGCGGGCTGCTTCACGAAATTCATCCGCGAATGGGTGCGCGAGCGCAAGACCGTGTCGCTGCTCGAAGGCGTGCGCAAATGCGCGCTGATCCCCGCGGAAATCCTGTCGCAGAGCACGCCCGCGATGCGCGCCAAGGGCAGGCTGGCGAAGGACGCCGACGCCGACATCGTCGTGTTCGACTACGAGAAGCTCAGCGACCGCGCGACCTTCACGGCGATGAACCGTCCCTCTGAAGGCGTGCGGCATCTGATCGTCAGCGGCCAACCGTTGATCAGCGACGGCGTGCTGGATGTGGCGGCGCGGCCCGGCCGTCCGGTGCGCCGCCCTGTTGTCGGGGGCTGAGACATGCCGGTCCCCATTCTCCTGGTGACGGGCTTTCTGGGGGCCGGCAAGACCACTGTCGTGAACCATCTGCTGGCGCACGCGGAGGGGCGGCGGATCGCCGCAATCGTCAACGATTTCGGCGCGATCAACATCGATGCCGAGCTGATCGCGGGCGCGAGTGACGGCGTGGTCAGCCTCGCCAATGGCTGCATCTGCTGCTCGCTCGAAGGCGACCTGCTGCGCACGCTCTCGACGCTGCTGCGGCGTGATCCGAAGCCGGAATACATCGTCATCGAGACCAGCGGCGTTGCCGATCCCGCCGACATCGTCCGCAATTTGATGGATCCCGTGATCCTGCGCGAGGCGCCGCTGGAAATGGTGCTCTGCGTGATGGATGCGGCGACACCGCCGGCCGCCTTTGAGGACGCGCTGCACCGTTCGCAGCTGCGCGTTGCCGACATCGTGGCGCTGAGCAAGCTGGATCTGGCGGGCGAGGGCGCGGGCGCGCGGATGCGCGAGGCCATCCGCGCGCAGCGCGTTCCGGCCGTGGTGGTCGATGCGCAGCACGGCGAGATTCCGTCCGCGCTGCTGTTCCCCGCGACCGTCGATCGCCCACCCGCGCTACGCGAGCCCGGACCGCGACGGCCGGCAGAGCAACGCTTCGAAACGCTGAGCTGGACCTCGGACCAGCCGATCTCGCTGCCCCGCTTGCAGCAGGCGATCGGTCGGCTTGCGCCAAAACTCGCGCGGGCAAAAGGCCTGTTTGAGACCGTCGAGCAGCCCGGGCGTCAGATGGTGTTTCAGTTCGCCGCCGGCCGCGCCACGCTCGCCCCTGGCGATGCAGCGCTCGCCTCTGGCGATGCCGCGCTCGCCTCTGGCGATGCGCCGGCTCCGGGCGTGCCGCGCGCGCGGATCGTCTTCATCGCCGAACTTGGTGTGCTCTCGAAGGCGGAGCTCGACGGGATCATGGAGGCGTGCGTTGCGAGTGGGTGAGGTGAGGCGGTAAAATGGATTGCAGTCGCAAGGATGAGCCCGGCATGCCGCCCAAAATCGCACCCGCAGACGCCGCTTCGCGCCGTGCCGCCAAACCGGCCATCGTCTATCCGGCCGGGACGATGCCCGGGCCCGACCTGGCCGCGCTCGAGCAAGCTCGCCGCACGATGGTCAAAACGCACGAGCTCATCGTGCCGCCGCGCGACGCCAGAACATTTCGCGTGGCGCGCGGCCAGTTCTTCCGCATCGTCAGCATCGAGGGTCCTCAGGTCGGCGATCTCAATCTCTGGAACGCGGACGATCTCTCCGAACGCTTCTTCAGCGGCAAGACGCGGGCACTCCATGGCACGCATGTCGGCGTTGGCGACCGGCTCTGGAGCAACATGCCCTATCTTCGGCCGATGGCAACGATCAGTCACGACACACTCGGCTGGTACGGTTTTGACGAGGACGGCGCCGGAATTCACGACGTCATCGGCACGCGCTGCGATCCCTACACGAATCTGATGCTGAGCGGCGGCAGCTATGATTTCTGCTGCCATTCCAACCTGTCCCGCGCGCTTGCCGCCGAGCTGAAGATGGAGCCACGTGCGGTCGAGCATCACGTCCATGACGTGCTCAACGTCTTCATGTGCACCGGATTCACGAAGGACACGCACCAATATTTCATGAAGGCAAGTCCCGTCCGCCCCGGCGACTTCATCGAGTTTCTTGCGGAGATCGATCTGCTCGGCGCGCTGTCGGCCTGTCCAGGTGGAGACTGTAGCGCGACCCATTCCAGCGATGCTGCGGCGTGCCATGCGCTCAAGATCGAAATCTTCGAGCCGGATCGAACGACGCTGAAGGACTGGACCTGGCCGTCGCCGAGTGAGTATCATCGCCGCCACGGCAGACATGCGGAAAGCTGAGTTTCAATCCTCCACCGGCAGCGCATCGCCGTGCACATACCAGTCCGCGCGCGACGTCCAATGCACATGCCGGTCGGGTGTCGCGCCCAGCGGCTCGTCGAAAGCGCCGGCATGGATGATCGCTTCGCGTCCGCTGCGTGTGAGATGTGGCATCGGGCTGCCGCAAATCTTGCAGAACGCGGTCGCAAAGCTTCGTGCATTGGGCAAGTCGAAGCGCGCGACGGATGCTTCACCGCGCAGCCAGCGCAGCGCGCCTGCCTTCGCGATCACCCCGCGGGCATGCGCGGTCCCGGTCGCCTTGCGACAGCGCGAGCAATGGCAGTTGAGGAAGCGATCGAACGGGCCCTCGGCCTCGAACGCGACCTCGCCGCACAGGCAGCTTCCCCGGAATGCTGTCATCTCACTCCCCCTCCGGCTCGGCCGGCTGCTCGGCCGTCTCCTCGGCGTGGACCGGCGGAGCGCCGTGCCCGCCGCGGAGCCGGATCATGGTGTCGATCACGTCGATCTCGATCTTCAGCATGTCGAGATCGCGCGTCATCTCGCGCACCTCCTGGCCCTTGCGCGCCAGTTCCTCGGAGACGTCGACCGCCATCCTGCGCTCGGTCACATTGCCTTGCGTGTTCACGAACAACTTGGCGCGCATCCATTCGAGCCGCGCCCGCTGGGTGTCGCGCTCGAACTTCTTCTCCGCATAGCGCCGCCGCGCCGCCGCATAGGCGCCGACCAACGCGGTCTCCGGCAGGCTCCACAATTGCTCGACCGACATGGTCATGCCGTTCAGGTCCCGGATTCGGCTCGGCGGAGGTCTCCTCCGCAGCCTATCAGACCCTTCCGGCCGGCAATTCTCAAGAGGGTGTCGGTGGCTCCGGCGAACTCACGCGAATTGCGCGATGCCGTGGCCGACGGACCAGTTCTCCGCGGGAGCATCGAGCAGGTTGACGAACACGTCCTCGGGCGGATTCCACGCAGGCTTGAGGGGATTTGGAGAACCCGAATGCTTAAAGCTTTGCTAAGGGGCGCAGGATAAACTGGCATATCAGCCCTTCCAATTCTTGCGAGCACCGATGTTTTTCTCCCGCATCAGTTTCAAGCTGGTCCTGATTGTCGGCATCAGCCTCCTCGGCATGATCGCGCTGGCGCCGATCGCGCTCTCGACCCTGCGCGCGCAGATGATCGCGGACCGCCAGGCCAAGACGCAGCACATGGTCGATGTCGGCTACGGCATCCTGGCGCATTACCAGAAGCTCGAGAGCGATGGAAAGCTGCCCCGCGAGCAGGCGCAGGCCGGCGCGATCGCGGAGATCAAGAGCCTTCGCTACGACAAGGTCGAGTATTTCTGGCTCAACGACATGGCCGCGAAGATGATCATGCATCCGATCAAGCCTGAGCTTGACGGCAAGGATCTCTCCGAGATGAAGGACCCCACCGGCAACCGGCTGTTCTCGGGCTTCGTTGACGTCGTCAACAAGCAGGGCGCGGGCTTCTACAGCTACCTCTGGCCGAAGCCCGGCTTCGACCAGCCGGTCGGGAAAATCTCCTATGTGAAGGGCTTTGCGCCCTGGGGCTGGATCATCGGCACCGGTATCTATCTCGACGACGTCGACGCCGTCTTCCGCCAGGATGCGATGACCTTCGCCCTGGTGTGCCTCGTCGTGTTCGTGCTCGTGCTCGGCGCCTCGTTCGTGATCGGCCGCAGCGTGACCCGGCCGCTGGCGAAGATCACCGCGCTGACCGAGCGCCTCGCCGCCGGCGACAGCGCGTTCGAGGTGCCCTATACCGACCGCAGCAACGAGGTCGGCGGGCTCGCCAGGGCGCTCGCCGTGTTCAAGGACAACGCGTCGGCGGTCGGCCGGATGCACGCCGAACAGCAGGAGACAAAGCAGAAGGCCGACGAGGAGAAGCGCAAGACGATGACCGATCTCGCCGGCAAGTTCGAGGCGAACGTTCAGGCCGTCGTCCGCGACGTCTTCAACGAGGCGCGCGCGATGCAGCAGGCCGCGCAAGGCATGTCGGAGACCGCGAACAAGGCGACCGACCGCGCGAGCTTCGTCGCCACCGCCTGCCAGCAGGCCTCGAGCAACGTGCAGACAGTGGCCTCCGCCGCCGGCCAGCTGTCGTCCTCGATCACCGAGATCAGCCAGCGCGTCGCGCAGGCCGCAAGCGTGGCCGACAAGGCCGCCGCCGACGGTCAGCGCACCAACGACACCGTGCAGGGGCTGGCGGCGGCCGCGCACAAGATCGGCGAGGTCATCGACCTCATCAACCAGATCGCCTCGCAGACCAATCTGCTCGCGCTCAACGCCACCATCGAGGCGGCGCGCGCCGGCGAGGCCGGCAAGGGCTTTGCGGTGGTGGCAAGCGAAGTGAAGTCGCTGGCGAGCCAGACCGCGAAGGCGACCGACGAGATCGGCGCGCAGATCTCGGCGATCCAGGCCGAGACCAACCGGGTGGTCGGCAACATCGAGAGCATCCGCAGCACCATCATGGAGGTCAACGAGATTTCCTCGTCGATCGCCGCAGCCGTCGAGGAGCAGGGCGCCGCGACCGCGGCGATCGCGCACAGCGTACGGGAGGCCGCCTCCGGCACCGACCAGGTTTCGCAGAACATCTCGGGCGTCACCGACGCCACAGTGGAGACCGGCCAGGCCGCCGGCCTCGTGCTGCAATCGAGCGGTCGGCTGTCGCAGAAGCTGCAATCGCTCGAGGACGAGGTCAGCGCTTTCGTTGCGGGGGTGCGGGCGGCCTAGTATAGCAGGGGGATGGATCAAAATTCCGATCGTCGTGCGCGCATCCTCCTGATCAATCCGAACAGTTCTGTGGCGACCACAGCGATGATGGTCGCCATCGCGAAATCTGCCGCCGTGGGCGGCGTCGATATCGACGGCGCGACCGCCACGCGCGCGCCACAAATGATCGTGACGCCGGATGCGCTGGATGCAGCCTCCGCCGAAGTTTTGGAGATTGCGCAAGCACATCGGCATGCATGCGACGGCATCATCGTCGCGGCGTTCGGCGATCCTGGATTGGCCGGAATCAAGGGCGCGATAAAGCTGCCCGCGGTCGGCATCGGTGAGTCCTCGATGCTGGCAGCCGCCGAGAATGGCCGCCGCTTCGGCGTGGCGACCACGACCCCGCTGTTAGAGGCGAAGATCGATGCCTTGCCGGACGCGCTGGGATTGCGATCGCGCTACACCGGCACCCGCTTCGCGCAGGGCGATCCGCAGGAGCTGATGCGAGATCCAGTGCGGCTGCGCACAGCGCTCGCCGGCGCGGTCGAGGCCTGCATCGCGCGGGATGGCGCCGAGGCCGTCATCATCGGCGGCGGGCCGCTGGGCGAAGCCGCGCGCGAGCTTCAGGCGATGTTCGCCGTGCCGGTCATCGCGCCGATCCCGTCTGCCGTGGCACGGATTATTCGCCTCATCACAGCGCGCGCGACCGACTGATATTCCGGCCCGCGGGAACGGTCATCGCGACCGGCGTCCTCGCCCTTGACGGCCCCGGTCAAAGTGACGAAGCAGAACCTTCGGACCCGCCGACCCGCGCTTGGGCACGCGGGCATGGAGACGCTGCATGTCGTTCAAAAAGCTCCTGATCGCCAATCGCGGTGAGATCGCCATCCGCATCGCGCGTGCCGCGGCCGATGCTGGCATCGCGACGGTCGCGATCCACCCTGCGGACGACGCGCTGTCGCTGCACGCGCGTGTTGCCGATGAGGCGATGGAAATCCCCGGCCGCGGCGCGCGGGCCTATCTCGACATCGAGGCGGTGGTGAAGGCGGCAATGGCGTCCGGCTGCGACGCCGTGCATCCCGGCTACGGCTTCCTCAGCGAGAACGCCGCGTTCGCCAAGGCCTGCGCCGATGCAGGCATTGCCTTCGTCGGGCCGAAGGCCGCGGCGCTCGAACTGTTCGGCGACAAGGTTGCGGCACGGCAACTGGCAAAGCGCTGCGGCGTGCCGATCATCGCCGGCACCAGCGGACCGTCCTCGCTGGAGGACATCGCGGCGTTCTTCGCCTCGCTCGGCAGCAACGCGGCGATCGTGATCAAGGCGATGGCCGGCGGCGGCGGCCGCGGCATGCGCGTGGTCGAGAGCGCGGCCGATCTCGCGGAGGCCTACGCGCGCTGCCAGTCCGAGGCCAAGGCCGCGTTCGGCTTCGACGGCGTCTATGCCGAGCGGTTGATCCGGCAGGCGCGCCATATCGAGGTGCAGATCATCGGCGACCGCCGCGGCGCGATCTCTCATCTCTGGGAGCGCGAATGCACCATTCAGCGCCGGCACCAGAAGCTGATCGAGGTGGCGCCGAGCCCGTCGCTCAGCGACGGCTTGCGTGGCCGGATCATCGAGGCGGCGAAGCAACTCGCTGCGGCCGCGTCTTACGACAATCTCGGCACGTTCGAGTTCCTGGTCGACGGCGCCGCCGAAGACAGTTTTGCCTTCATCGAGGCCAACCCGCGGCTTCAGGTCGAGCACACCGTCACCGAGGAGGTGCTCGGCCTCGATCTCGTCCGCGCCCAGCTCGCGGTCGCTGCCGGTGCCTCGCTTGCCTCGCTCGGCCTGGCCCAAGGCTCGATCCCGAAGCCGCGCGGCTACGCCATGCAGCTCCGCGTCAACATGGAGACGCTGGACGAGCTAGGGGCGACGCACCCGACCGGCGGCGTGCTTGCCGTGTTCGAGCCGCCGTCGGGCCCCGGCGTCCGCGTCGATAGTTTTGGTTATGCCGGCTACAAGACCAGCGCCGCCTTCGACTCGCTCCTGGCAAAGGTCATCGTGCATACGCCCGGTGACGCCTGGCACGACGTCGTCGCAAAAGCCTCGCGCGCGCTGCGCGAGTTCCGGATCGACGGCGTCATCACCAACATCGCCTTCCTCCAGGCCGTGCTGGCGCATCCCGATTTCAGGACCAACTGCATCGCGACCGACTTCATCGACCGCAATATCGCGAAGCTCGTGGAGGCTGCCGATGGCGCTGCAAAGCCTCTGTATTTTGCTGCGGCCGAGCGAAGCGGCGGCCATGGCGCGGAGGGGCACCCCGCGCAGATCGTGCCGGAAGGTGCGGTGATGGTCGCAGCGCCCTTGCAAGGGACCATCGTCACCATCCAGGTGAGGGAAGGCGAGGTCGTGCGCCCCGGCCAGCAGCTCGCCGTGATCGAATCCATGAAAATGGAGCATCTCGTGATGGCCGAGCAGGGCGGCCGGGTCATGAAACTCGTGGCCGGCGACGGCGTCACGCTGATGCATGGCGAGCCGATCATGTATCTGGAGCCGCTCGAGGTTGCGGCTGATGCCTCGGCAACGGAAACCGATATCGATCTCGACCACATCCGTCCCGATCTCGCCGAACTGGTCGCGCGCCAGGCCAACACGCTCGACGAAAATCGCCCTGCCTCGGTCGAGCGCCGCCGCAACACCAATCAGCCCACCGCGCGGGAGAATGTCGCACAGCTCGTCGACGACGGCTCGTTCATGGAGTACGGCAGCCTTGCGATCGCGGCGCAGCGGCGCCGGCGCAAGCTCGACGATCTCGTCAAGAACACGCCGGCCGACGGCCTCGTCATGGGCGTCGCGACTGTCAACGCCGAGAAGTTCGGCCCTGAGGGCGGGCGCTGCATCGTCGTGGCCTATGACTACACCGTGCTGGCGGGCACGCAGGGCCACATGAACCACAAGAAGATCGACCGCATGCTGACGCTCGCGGAAGACTGGCGCGTGCCGCTGGTGTTTTACGCCGAAGGCGGCGGCGGCCGGCCCGGCGATACCGACCGGCTCGGCATGACCGGGCTCGATGGTCCGTCGTTCGTGCAGTTCGCAAGACTCTCCGGTCTGGTGCCGGTCATCGGAATCGTCTCCGGCTATTGCTTCGCCGGCAACGCAGCGATGCTCGGCTGCTGTGACGTCATCATCGCCACCAAGAACGCCTCGATCGGCATGGGCGGCCCCGCGATGATCGAGGGCGGCGGGCTCGGCGTCTATCACCCGGCCGAGGTCGGTCCAGTCTCGTTCCAGTCGCCCAATGGCGTCATCGACATCCTCGTCGAGGACGAGGAGGAGGCGACGCGCGTTGCGCAAAAATACCTGTCCTATTTCCAGGGCGCCGTGACGGCCTGGCAGGCCGCCGACCAGCGCCTCTTGCGCCGCGCCATCCCCGAGAACCGCCTGCGCGTCTACGACATCCGCAGCGTGATCGATCTCGTCGCTGACAAGGACTCGGTGCTGGAGCTGCGCCGCGACTACGGCGTCGGCATGATCACCGCGCTGATCCGCATCGAGGGCAGGCCGTTCGGCCTGATCGCCAACAACCCGCGCCATCTCGGCGGTGCGATCGATGCCGATGCCGGCGACAAGGCCGCGCGCTTCCTCCAGCTCTGCGACGCCTTCGATCTGCCGATCGTCTCGCTGTGCGACACGCCCGGCTTCATGGTCGGCCCCGAAGCCGAGAAGACCGCGATCGTCCGCCACGTCTCGCGCATGTTCGTGACAGGCGCGAGCCTCACCGTGCCGCTGTTCGGCATCGTGCTGCGCAAGGGCTATGGTCTCGGCGCGCAGTCGATGATCGGCGGCGGCTTCCACGCCTCGTTCTTCACCGCGGCCTGGCCGACCGGCGAGTTCGGCGGCATGGGCCTGGAGGGTTACGTCCGCCTCGGCTTCCGCAAGGAGATGGAGGCGATCGCCGATCCCGTCGAGCGCGAGACCTATTACCGCAACAAGGTTGCCGAACTCTATGCCAACGGCAAGGCGGTCTCGATCGCATCGGTGTTCGAGATCGACAACGTCATCGATCCCGCCGAGACGCGGCGCTGGATCATGGCGGGCCTGCGGTCGGTGCCGAAGCCGCCCGCGCGGACTGCGAAGAAGCGGCCGTGCATCGATACGTGGTGAGGGCGGTGCAGCAATTCTGATTGCGGCGCGACCCTTCCCGGTTCCCGATTGACATCCCCGCCTGCGGTGCCAGACTTTCCACAATAATACAGGGTGGAGACGTCCGCGATGGCCAGCCTTTCGGCCTCGAACCATGTCGCCCGTGTCTTGTCCGTCGCCAACCACGTGGCCGACGTCGATGCCTCTTCGCGCATTGCCAATTCCTGGCGGCGCTGCCTGGTCAGCCACAAGCTCGACCCCGCCCGCCAGGGCCCGCCGCAGACGCTCACCGAAGCCGAGATCCGTCACGTCGCCGAACCCATGGAGGAGACGATCCGGCTCGCAACACCGGAGCTCGACGATCTCGCCCGTGTGCTGCGCGATGCCGGCTATTGCGTCAACCTGGCAGACGTAAACGCAACCATGCTGTTCAGCCGCCTGCCCGGCGAAGCCGACGCGCGACTGTTCATGGACTGGAAAATCTACACCGGCTCGAATTTTTCCGAGGCCTTCGAAGGTACCAACGGGCTCGGCACCGCGCTCGCCGAGCAGAAGCCGATCCTGGTGCATCGCGACGAGCATTTTCGCGCGCAGTGGCACATGTTTTCGTGCGCCGTGACGCCGCTGTTCGACCAGGCCGGACGGCTCGCAGGCGCCGTCAACATCACCTCCTGCCGCGAGGATCTCGAACGCACCGCGCATCAGCTTGCGCTCGCGGTGACGATGGAGGCGACGCGACGCATGGAGGGCGCGATCTTCCGCGGTCATTTCCGCAACGCCTGGATCGCGACCGTGCCGGGCGACGGCGGCAGCGGCCTGCTCGCCTATGACGACGATCGCCGCATCGTCGGTGCCTGCCGTTCGGCGCGCGCATTGCTGGGTCTCACCGACGGCTTGATCGCCTCCGGCATCGATCTGTCGCGTTACGTCAAGTTCGATCATCCCGCCGCGCGCGACGCAGACGGCGTCGTCGAACTGCGCCGGGCCGACGGCAGTCCGTTGGGGCATGGCCATGTCGCGCCGCCGCTGCGGGCGAGGTCGTCGACCCGTCCGCTCGCGCCGCGCCGCGATACGCCTGCCGATCGCTTCGATGCGCTGCAGCGGCTTGCCGGCCGCGACCCCGGCCTGATCAAGAGCGTGAAGCGACTTAAGAGCATCGGCGATCACAATCTGCCGGTGCTGCTGCATGGCGAGACCGGCGTCGGCAAGGATGTGTTCGCCCGTGCCATTCACGCAGCCGGCAATCGCGCGTGCCACAACTATGTCGCGCTGAACTGCGCGGCGATGCCGGAAAGCCTGATCGATGCCGAGCTGTTCGGCTACGAGGCCGGCGCCTTCACCGGCGCGCGCCGCGACGGCTCGAAGGGCCTGATCGTGCAGGCCGATGGCGGCACGCTGTTCCTCGACGAGATCGGCGACATGCCGATCGCGCTGCAGACGCGCCTGCTGCGTGTGCTGGAGAACCGCGAAGTCTGGCCGCTCGGGGCGCTGAAGCCCGTGCCGGTCGACATTCGCCTGATCAGCGCCACCCATCGCGATCTCGGCCGCATGGCGGAGCAGGGCGCCTTCCGCGCCGATCTCTATTTTCGCCTGCGCGGCATGGAGGTGCGGCTGCCGGCCCTGCGCGAGCGTGCCGACCGCGACGACGTGATCCGCCAGATCGCGAGCGAGGAAGCGCCGAACTGCCGCCTCTCGGACGACGCCTGGGCGCAGCTCGCGGCCTATCCCTATCCCGGCAACATGCGCCAGCTCCGGCATGTGCTGCGGCTCGCCGGCTGCACGGCGGAGGACGGCGTCATCACCGACGCCGACCTCGATTTGCCGCCGTTTGGTGGAAGGGCGGCGGAGCCGAATCTGGCGGCGGCCGAACGCGCCACGATCGTAGAGGCGCTACGCAAGCATGGTGGTCGTGTGACTGAAGCGGCGCGCGCGCTAAAACTCAGCCGCGCCACGCTGTACCGCAAGATCAAGCAGTTGAAGATCGAGACGACGCGGTAGCACTCATTCTTCCCCTCGTGTGCGCGGAGAGGACCCCTCATCCGGCGCTTCGCGCCACCTTCTCTCACAGGGGGAGAAGGGAAGGGCACCGAACTCGCCGCCGCTGCCTTACGAAAAATCGCTCCAGCTCAGATGTCGCGAATCGAGGTCGCCGACTGTGACGGTGCCGCGGATTTCGCGCGGTGCGTGGAAACTGCTGCGCAGATACACGAGCGGCGCGGCCCCGTCCGAATGCGATGCGCCGCGCACCTCGCCGATGAAGATCGAATGCGTCGTCGTCTCGAATTCCTGCGCCAGCACGCAGTCGAACGCGGCGACCGCATCCGTCAGCACCGGCGCGCCGGTCACCCCGCGCGTCCACTGGCCGAACGCAAAACGGTCGTCGCCGTTGACGCCTTTCTGGCCGCTGAAGGTGAGGGCGAGCAGCGCATGATCCTCGTGCAGGAAGTTGACCGCGAAGGCGCCTTCCTCGCGGATGCGCGCATGCGCACTGGCGTTGCGGTTGACGCAGACGATTAGCGACGGCGGACTGTCCGACAGTGAGCAGGCCGACGTCACCGTCAGCCCCGTGCGCCTGCCGTGCTCGGCGCCGACCGTCACCAGCGCGACGGCGCCGGCGCACTGGCGCATCGCCTGCTTGAAATCCTTTGCGTCCACACTCACGTGATGACCTCCGAACAAAGCGGGTGCGGCACGATCGCGCCGCACCCGCGTCGGGTCAAGCCGCCTTCTTCGCGGAGCCGAGATGCTTCAGGCGCGGCATCACCTCGTTCCTCAGCAGCGACAGCGAGTGATGCCAGGCTTCAGCCTTGTGCTTGTAGTCGAAGCCGAACACCAGCAGCACGCCGAAGCCGCCGACCTCCTCGTAGATCTTCTCGATTTTCTCGGCGACGGTCGCGGGCGAGCCTACAATCCAGTTCCGCTTGGCGCAATATTCGACGGTGACGTCGCTATCGGGCACGTCGGGCGCGTGCTTCAGATAGTCCTTGAAGCCGAAATGGCCGAGTAGCGGCAGGAAGTACTCGCCCATCATCCGGCCCATCATGTCGCCGGTGGAGAGCCTCCACGCTTCCTCGTCGGTGTCGGCGACGAACACCTCGCGCACCAGCCGCCAATCCGCGCGGTTCGGTTTGCGCCCGGTCTTGGCGGCACCTGCTACGACCGAATCCCAATGACTGCCGACATAGGCCGGGTTCAGGTTGAGGCTCATCGGGATGAAGCCGCGCTCGCCGGCGAGCTTCAGCGTGTCCGAGTTCTTCGACAGCCCGGCGACGCCGATCGGCGGATGCGGCGTCTGCAACGGCTTGATGTGCGGCTTGAGGAAGTCGAACATCGTGTCCGGCTTGGTCACCGTCCAGAACTTGCCCTTGTAGGTCCAGGGCGCGGGATCGCTCCACATCTTCAGAATGATCTCCAGCGCCTCGCGCGTCATGTCGCGGTTCTGTCCGCTCATGCCGTCGACGTTGAACATGGCCCAGTCGCTCGGCAGGCCGCTGGCCGCGACGCCGAAATTGAGCCGGCCCTCGGAGAGATGATCGAGCATGGCGACGCGGTTGGCGAGCTCGGCCGGGTGGTGATAGGGCAGCAGGAAGCCGCCCGGTCCGATGCGAATATTCTTGGTCTGCATCAGCGCCTGCGCGATCAGCAGATCCGGCGTGGGATTGGGTTCCCAGGGCGCGGTGTGGTGCTCGCCGACCCAGGCCTCCTGATAGCCAAGCTCGTCGAGCCAGCGCATGACCTGCAGGTCCCAGTCGTTCCCTTCCTTCAGGCCGCACTCCGGCGGGTGCGAAGGCATCGTGAAATAGCCGATCTCCATGGGTTTCCTCATCTGAGGTTGACGCGTCTTGTTGCGCGGTTCACGGACGTGAGCGGGAACGCTTTAGCAAGCGGTGTGCCACCGCTTCGCAAGCGGTGTGCCAGCGCGAGCGGCACCTCAGACCTGCGAGAAAAGGCTGGTTTGCAGCGGCAATTGCCGATATCCCGGGGCGGATTTGCGGGGCCTCGTCTCATTGTCGCGAGACGGCGTCTTGGCGGTGAGACGAGGATACGAATTGAGATGACTGAACCTGCCTGTGTCGCGGTCGACTGGGGCACCAGCAGCTTCCGACTCTGGTTGATCGACCGCGCCGGCAAGGTGCTGGCCGAGCGCCGCAGCGACGAGGGCATGCTGGCGGCGGCCAAGGCCGGCTTCGCTGCCGTGCTGCAATCGCATCTTGCCGCGGTCGATGCTCCCGATCATCTGCCGGTTCTCGTCTGCGGCATGGCCGGTGCGCGTACCGGCTGGGTCGAGGCCGGTTACGTCGACACGCCGGCGCCGCTCTCCGCCGTTCTGAAGCAGGCCGCGCTTGTGCGGGGAGAGACGCGCGATATCCGCATCCTGCCCGGCATCGCGCAGCGCGACGCCAAGGCACCGGACGTGATGCGCGGCGAGGAGACGCAACTGCTCGGCGCGCTCGGTCTGGATGCCGCGGGCGAAGCACTGGTCTGCATGCCCGGCACACATTCGAAATGGGTGCGGGTGAAGGACGGCACGGTCGCGCATTTCTCCACCTTCATGACCGGCGAGCTCTTCAGCGTGGTGTCGCGCGAGACGATTTTGTCGCTTGCGGTCGCAGGCGCCGAAGACGCCGAGGATGTCGCGAGCTTCCAGGCTGCCGTGAAGGCCGCGTACGAAGCACCGGCTTTCGCCGCCAATTTCCTGTTCGGCGCGCGGTCGCGTCAGCTCCTGTTCGGGGGCACACCGGCCGCGGCGCGCGAAACGCTGTCGGGCACGTTGATCGGCGTCGAGCTGGCGGCAGGGCTCTCCGGCGCGATGCCGAAAACCGGAATCACGCTGATTGCCTCGGGGCGGCTCGCGATGCTGTACAGGCTGGCTTTCGATGCGCTGTCGGTCACCGTGAACCCGGTCGATGCCGATCAAGCCGTCCGCCGCGGCCTGTCGATGGCGGCTGCCGCGATCTGGACGAAATGAGAGGACTGTTGAGATGAGCGTTCCCTTTCCGGCAATGAAGCGACCACTGGTCGCGATCCTGCGCGGCGTGAAGCCCGAGGAGACCCAGGCCATCGTCGGCGTGCTGATCGAAGCCGGCATGACCGCAATCGAGATCCCGCTGAACTCGCCGGACCCGTTCCGCTCCATCGCTACAGCCGTGAAACAGGCGCCCGCCGGCGTGCTGATCGGTGCCGGCACGGTGCTGACGACGGCAGACGCCGATCGGCTCAACGATGTCGGCGGCAAGCTGATGGTCTCGCCGAATGTCGACACCCAGGTGCTGGCGCGCGCGCATCAGTACGGCATGGTCACGATGCCCGGCGTGTTCTCGCCGACCGAAGCGCTGCTCGCGGCGCGATCGGGAGCATCGGGCCTCAAATTCTTTCCGGCCAGCGTGCTCGGCGCGTCCGGCATTGCCGCGATCCGCGCCGTGCTGCCGGCCGGCGTGGTGATCGCCGCCGTCGGCGGCGTCTCCGACCAGAATTTCGCGGAGTATATCAAGGGCGGCGTGACGGCGTTCGGGCTCGGCTCCAGCCTCTACAAGCCCGGCATGACGGCAACGGACGTTGCCGCTCGCGCGAAGTTGACGATCGCGGCCTACGATCGGGCGATTGCGAAAGACTGAGCCCGCAATAAACGAGCCGTGATGCCGTCACGGTCGCGCGTTATCCTATCTTGCCCCACCAGCGAGATCAGGAGACCGACATGGCGATCAACAATGTAGCCGATCTGTTCGTGGCAACGCTCGAACAGGCCGGCGTCAAGCGCATCTACGGCATCGTCGGCGACAGCCTGAACGCGCTGACCGAAGCACTGCGGCGGCGCGGCACCATCGAATGGATCCATGTCCGGCACGAGGAGGTCGCAGCCTTCGCCGCTGCCGGGGAAGCGGAGATGACGGGCAGCCTTGCGGTGTGCGCGGGCTCCTGTGGTCCCGGCAATCTGCATCTGATCAACGGCCTGTTCGACGCACATCGCAGCCGCGTTCCCGTGCTGGCGATCGCCGCGCAAATCCCGACCGCCGAGATCGGCGGCGGCTATTTCCAGGAGACGCATCCGCAAAACCTGTTCCGCGAGTGCAGCCATTATTGCGAGCTGGTCTCCGATCCGAGTCAGCTTCCTTACGTGCTGGAAAACGCCATCCGCGCGGCGGTCGGATTGCGCGGCGTTGCCGTCGTCGCCATGCCCGGCGACGTCGCTTTCCGCAGTCCACCCAAGCGCGCGCTGTCGACGGCGCGTGGCCTTACGCTGTCGGCGCCAAAGGTCGTGCCGCAGGCCGATGAGCTGAAGGCGCTCGCGGACCTGCTGAACGGCGCCGAGCGCATCACCTTGTTCTGCGGCCGCGGCTGCGCCGGCGCGCATGCGCCGCTGATGCAGCTCGCGGAAGCCCTGAAGAGCCCGATCGTGCATGCGCTTGGCGGCAAGGAGCATGTCGAGTACGAAAATCGCTACGACGTCGGCATGACCGGCTTCATCGGCTTCTCCTCGGGCTATGCCGCCATGCACGCCTGCGACGCGCTGGTGATGCTCGGTACCGATTTTCCCTACAAGCAATTCTTCCCGACCGATTGCCAGGTCGCGCAGATCGACATCCGTCCGGAAAATCTGGGACGGCGGTGCAGGATCGATCTCGGCCTCGTCGGCGACGTCAAGCTCACCATCGAGGCGCTGCTGCCGCTGCTCAAGGCCAAGACGCAGCGCAAGCATCTCGACGATGCGATCGCGCACTACAAGAAGGCGCGCGAAGGTCTGGACTCGCTTGCCAAGGGCACGCCCGGCAGCAAGCCGATCCATCCGCAATATCTGGCGAAAGTCATCAGCGACCACGCCTCTGACGATGCCGTGTTCACCGCCGATGTCGGCACGCCGACGGTGTGGGCCGCGCGCTATCTCGAGATGAACGGCCGCCGCCGGCTGATCGGCTCGTTCGTGCACGGCTCGATGGCCAACGCGATGCCGCAGGCGATCGGCGCGCAGGCCGCGCAGCCCGGCCGCCAGGTGATCTCGCTCTCCGGCGATGGCGGTTTCACCATGCTGATGGGCGATCTGATCACACTGACGCAGATGAAGCTGCCGGTGAAAATCGTCGTCTTCAACAACGGCGTGCTCGGCTTCGTCGCGCTGGAGATGAAGGCGGCCGGTTTCGTCGACACCAATGTCGACCTGGAGAACCCTGATTTCGCGGCGATGGTGCGCGCGATGGGCATCTTCGCCAAGCGCGTCGAGGATCCCGGCGAGCTCCCGGGCGCGATGAAGGAGATGCTGGCCCACAACGGGCCGGCCCTGCTCGACGTCGTCACCGCCAAGCAGGAGCTGTCGATGCCGCCGACCATCACGCCGGAGCAGATCAAGGGCTTCAGCCTGTGGGTGCTGCGGGCCGTGATGAACGGCCGCGGCGACGAGGTGCTCGATCTCGCCAAGACGAACCTGCTGCCGCGCTAACCCCGCTTGGCTGACGGCACGGGCAGCCGCTCATGGCGGCGCTGGAAGCGCTGCCAGTGCAGCACGATTCCGATCAGCAGCGCCGGCACGAAGCCGAGCGCGATCAGGAGGTGCGGCAGCTGCGTCGGCGAGATGAACGCAATGGCGATGTCGGAGATCAGCCACAACGCGGCGAACATCACCGCGAAATCGGTGCGCGGGCAGCGCAGATAGTAGAACACGGCGGTGATGACGATGGCCGGTCCGATGGCGATGCCGATCATCACCGCCGTCAGCTCCTTCGGCGTCAGCGCGTCGAGCACCATCGACGCCAGCAGCCAGAGCGCGGCGAACATGGCGACGATGTCGATCGGATGCCGCAACCCAATACCTCTCGCGGGAACGTGCTATCGTTGTGGCCCGTGCCCGGGCCGTCAAGTAAAATACGCCTATTCCTCGTCGTTTCCCGGCGTCGGCCGCAGCATGAAATGGCCGAAGGCGGTGGCGATCGGCTTGTCCGCATCGCCCTGCCAGGCGCGCGCCTCGAAGGCGACGATGCGCCGGCCCTGCTTCACGATCGAGACATTGGCAATGGTGTCGAGCGCGCGGCCGGAGCGCAGATAGTTGACAGTGAGTCCGATCGGCTTGGGCAATGCGGCCGCGCCGAGCTCGCGTGCCACTCCGAAGATCGCGGTGGTCTCGAGGAAGGCGCCGGTCATGCCGCCATGGATCGCGGGCAGGATCGGATTGCCGATGATCTTTGGCGAGAACGGCATCGTCAGTGTGCCGTCGTCGTTGACGCGAATGCCGAGGCAGCGCGCGAACGGACTGTTGGCGAACGGGCCATCCGGATCGTCCGGGGCCTCCAGCGACGGGATGCTGGGCGAATCCATCCTGCGGTCCGCGAGCATGTTGGTGCGGTTGGCGCCGATCATGAAGCAGGCGGTCGCGGTCGCCACCGGATCGTCCTCGGATTCCTGATAGGCGGTGGAGCGTACGAAGGCGATCGAGCGCGTGGCGCGGTAGCAGACCGAATGCGCCTTGATGTCGAGGCCCGGCGTTGCCGGCTTCTGATAGTCGATACGCAGATCGAGCGTCGCGATCGCGCTTGTGCCGTCGAGCGCGAGTTGCACGGCCATGCCGCAGCTCTCGTCCAGCATCGCGGTGACGACCCCGCCATGCAGCACGCCGGTCTCGGTGTCGCCGACGAAGACGGGCCGGTAGGGCAGGCTGGACCAGGCCTCGCGAGGTGCGAAGCGGTCGAGCTGGAGCCCGCTGATATGGCCGTAATCGGAGCGGCGGTCCTTGATCGCCTCGGCGAGTTCCTCGAACGGAAGTGTGGTCGGTGAGCTGGACATACGACGTTCTAGACCAGTGTCGGGCGCGGCGCAAAACCCCGGGTGCGCGTCCCACGGCAGGTGTGCCGGGTTTGGCCTCGACAGAACGGGCCGAAGCAACGATGGTGGGCGCCTCGTTCGTCCGACTAGCCGCAAGGAGTGCCCATGGCCGACACCGAAACGCCCGCCACCAGCCAGGGGCCCGTGATCATTTCGAGCTCGAGCTCGGAGCGCGCGCCGATCATCTATTTCGACGGCGCATCCTGCTTCGGCCACCACAACGGTGCGATCCAGATCGAGCTCGCCGCGAACTTGCTGATGCCGGTCGGCGCCGCCGTCAGGGTCGACGTGGTCCAGACCGCGCATCTGCGCTGCAGCGTGGCCGCGGCGCTAGCCTTGCGCGAAGCGCTCGAGAAGGCGCTGGCGATGTATCAGCAGGGCCAGCAGCAGCCGACGGAAGAGATTCCGGCGGTGAAGAACTAAGATCCGCTTTGGAGGTTGGCTCGCGCGCTTGGCCTTATGGTTCGAGACGACCGCTTCGCGGTCTCCTCACCATGAGGGTCTGACATCTCGCCGCGAAACCAGCCTCATCCTGAGGAGCCCGCAAAGCGGGCGTCTCGAAGGATGGCCGCGGGGACGTGAACGCTTGTCAACGCGAACAGCTCCGCCTCAGCCCACATGCACCTTCGGCTTCTTGCCGTCGTTCCACTTGCCGTCGAGCGCGCGCTCGATCTGGGCGGCGAATTGCAGCAGCAGCCCGTCATTGGCCTGCTTCGCAATCGCCTGAATGCCGAGCGGCAGGCCGTGGTCCTGCGTGGCCATCGGCATCGAGATCGCGGGCATGCCGCAGAGATTGGCGAGCGGCGTGAAGGCGAAGAAGCGCCAGAGATTGCCGAACCAGTCGAGCACGTCCGGATTGTCGGAGATGGTGAGGTATTCCCTGGTGCCGACCTTCGGCGTCGGCAACGCGGTGATCGGCGTCAGGATCACATCCCACTGCTCGAAGAAGGCGCCGAAGCCGCGTGAGGTCGTGTTGAACACGCCTTGCATCTTCGCCCGCTCGGCGAAGCTCGTGTGCCGGCCGGCTTCCCAGATCCGGATGTTCATGGGCTCGATGAGATCTTCCGGCGGCCGTTCCAGTCCGCGCGCGGCCAGCATGTTGGAGATCACCACGGCAAAATTCGAGATGTAGCAGGTGGTCTGCGCCTCGAACGCGGCGCGGAAGTCGAGCTCGGGCAGGGCATACTCGACGTGATGGCCGAGGCCCTCGAGGAAGCGGCCGGCCTTCTCCAGCTCGGCCGCGATCTGCGGCGTCGCGGTGTAGTCCCCCCAGGTGTGCGACAGCGCGATGCGAAGCTTTGACGGATCACGCTTGATCATCTCGGAATAGGGCTGCGCCGTGGTCCAGAACGGCATGAATTCGCCGGGCGCCGCTCCCCTTGCATGATCGACGAAGGCGGCGGTGTCGCGCACCGAGCGCGACTGGCAGCCCTGGATCGAAACGAGGCCGGTGAGATCGGACATGTGCGGGGCGAGCGAGAACACGCCGCGCGAGACCTTCAGCCCGATATTGCCGTTGACGCCGGCGGGAATGCGGATCGAACCGCCGCCGTCGGTCGCATGCGCGATCGGCACCACGCCGGCCGCGACCATCGCGGCGCTTCCCGCGGACGAGCCGCAGGTGGTGTAGTCGGTGTCCCAGGGATTGCGCGTGACGTAGACGGCCGGATTGTCGGCCGAGCTGCATACGCCGAACTCCGGCGTCGTGGTGCGTCCGATCAGGTTCAGTCCGGCCTGACGGAGTTTGCCGGTCAGGAACGTGTCGGCGCTGGCGCGATTGCCGCGCATCAGGAGCGAGCCCATCTCCTGGAGCCGGCCCTTCATGGTCGGGCCGAGGTCCTTCATCAGGAAGGGCAGGCCGGCGAAGGGGCCGGCGAGATTGGCGCCGTCCTTGGCCGGATCGGCGATCGCGTCGTCGAACAGCTCGACCACGCCCGACAGTGCCGGATTGACCTTGGCCACGCCCGCAGCGGCCTGGCGCGCCAATTCCTTCGCCGTCAGCTCGCCTTTACGGACGCGCGCCGCCAGTCCGACGCCGTCGTGCTGCGCCCATTCATTCCAGCTCATCGGCAAAGTCATGAAGTCAAAATCCCTTAAGATGCGGCATCACCTTCTTCGCAAGGGCCCGCATGAATCAACTGAGCCGGCGCGAAGGGCAGGGTTGCGCCGGGCGGAGAGGTCGCCGCGTCATGGAGCATGATCCGGAAAAGTGTGCCGCGGTTTTCCGAAAAGATCATGCTCAAACAACAACCTAAAGCGCGATGACGATTTATCCCAATCTCATCGCGCTTTAGGACAGCCGTGCGATGACCGCAACCGGCCCGCCGCCCGCCGGCCCCTGATGCTCGGCGCCGCCGGAGACGTAGACCGCCCCGGTGCCGGCGAGGCCGGCAATCAACCCGCCAACGGCAGCGCGGGCGTGGCGTGTCGAGCTGATGTCGGTATCTTCGAGCATGGTGTGGCGAAAGCCGCGCACGCTGCCATCAGGCGAGGCCTCCGCCTTGGCGAAGATGTTGACGAGCTCTCGGCCCGCGGTGGCCTGCGGCGCAATGCCGAGCCCAACGGTGTTCAGCGCGGACATGACCGCGGCGGAATCGATCGCATCGCCCATCACGGCATGCCCGATCTCGAATTCGCTGGTCGACGACATCGCGTTGCCGAGCACGATGACGACGTTGTGCATCAGCTCGATCCCGGACGAGGTCGAGGCAACCTTCGAGAACAAATCGTAGCGTCGCAGCACGTCGTCGTCGCGAATGTCGGAGGCGATCTCGCCGAGCGCGACCGCAACCCCGAGCGCGGAGGCGCCGCGCGAATAGGCCATCGAGGTATAGGCGCTGGTTGTCACCGTCTTGTTGCCGCGCGCGTTCGCCGCTTCGACGCGATCACTGGTGAGCAGCGGGCACTTGATCTGCACGAAATGAATGTCGGCGGGGTCAGCAGTGCCGGCATCCTCCATCGCCGCCTTCACGGCCTTGGCTGTCTCCGTGATCTGTGCGGAACGGCCGAGCTCTTCAGGCAGGAAATCGCGGGTGTGCGCCATGCCGATGCTCAGGCGCTTACCGGAGATGCCTGCCGGTCGTCCCCCGACCTCCTGGCGCGTGAACACCGTGATGTGCGGGCTGAGCACGCCCTCGGTGCCGCCCGACATTACGAAAGCGATGCGCTGCTCGACCTCCTGCGGCGACAGGCCTAGGTGGGGCGCCAGCGCCGTGCACAGCGCGGCCACGGCATATTCCCGGGTGAAGTCGTTGACGCCGCCATTGCCCTCGGTTTTGCCGAGGATGGCCAGAATCGCCTTCGGATCGATCGCGCCGGAGCCGATCATGCCCAGGAGGCCGGAGACGTCGCCGGGGCCCTTGGTGGCGATCCTGATGACGCCGACCGATGTCGTCCGCATTATAGTCCTCGTGGGGAGTTCGGTGGTCCGGCAGACAAAACAGTCGTCGAACCGGGGCGGCTGTCAATCCCCGTCGTCTGCGCCGCCCCCACGATTGTGGCGAGATCGCATCGCTTCAACAAAAAATCCCTTGTCGACGGCCGTCCGCCGCACCTTGATGAATCAACCCCGATTGGTCCATAAGCGGCGTCCCGCAGCCGGTGGTTCGCCTCCGCGATGCGTGCTTGGATAGAGGGGTTCTCGCGTGGCAAATATCAACCAGAAAATTGCGCAGGAGCTTGGGGTTCGGGCGGAGCAGGTCGAGGCGACGGTGGCGCTGCTCGACGGCGGCGCCACGGTTCCCTTCATCGCCCGCTACCGCAAGGAAGCGACCGGCGCGCTCGACGACGCGCAATTGCGCACCCTGGAGGAGCGCCTGGGTTACCTGCGCGAGCTCGAGGACCGCCGCAAGTCCATCCTCGAATCGGTCCGCGAGCAGGGCAAGCTCGATGCCGCGCTGGAAGCCTCCATTCTGGCCGCCGACAGCAAGGCGCGCCTCGAAGACATCTATCTGCCGTTCAAGCCGAAGCGCCGCACCAAGGCGGAGATCGCCAAGGAAGCCGGCCTCGAGCCGCTCGCCAATCAGCTCATGGCCGAGCCCACCAACGATCCGAAGGTCGTAGCCGAAGCCTTCGTCAACGCCGAAAAGGGCGTTGCCGATGCCGCTGCGGCGCTCGACGGCGCCCGCGCCATCCTGGTCGAGCGCTTCGACGAGGACGCCGACCTGATCGGGAGCCTGCGCGAGGAGGTGTGGACCAATGCGCGCATGGCCTCCAAGGTGCGCGACGGCAAGAAAACCGAGGGCGAAAAGTTCGCCGACTATTTCGAGTTCTCCGAGCCGCTGACGAAGCTGCCCTCGCACCGCATCCTCGCGATGTTCCGCGGCGAGAAGGAAGAGATCCTCGATCTCCAGATCCAGGCCGAGGCCGAAGCATCGCCTCCGGGCGTGCCGAGTGCCTATGAGCTGAAGATCATGAAGCGGTTCGGCATCGCCGACCTCAAGCGCGCCGGCGACCGCTGGATGATCGACACCGTGCGCTGGGCCTGGCGCACCAAGATCCAGGTCCATCTCAACATCGACCTGCGCATGCGGCTGTGGAATGCGGCCGAGACCGAGGCCGTGCGCGTGTTCGCCTCCAATTTGCGCGACCTCCTGCTGGCCGCGCCTGCCGGCACCCGCGTCACCATGGGGCTCGATCCCGGCTTCCGCACCGGCGTCAAGGTCGCCGTCACCGACGCGACCGGCAAGGTCGTCGATACCGCCGTGATCTATCCGCACGAGCCGCAGCGGCAGTGGAACGAGGCGCTTGCGATCCTCGGCAAGCTCGCGCTGAAACATCGCGTCGAGCTGATCGCGATCGGCAACGGCACCGCCTCGCGCGAGACCGACAAGCTCGCGGCCGACCTCGTCAAGGGCCTGGCCGAGCTGAAGATGACCAAGATCGTGGTGTCGGAAGCCGGCGCGTCGGTCTATTCGGCCTCGGCTTTC
Organism: Bradyrhizobium nivariense; assembly: GCF_029846715.1. Classification (GTDB taxonomy): domain Bacteria; phylum Pseudomonadota; class Alphaproteobacteria; order Rhizobiales; family Xanthobacteraceae; genus Bradyrhizobium. The sequence continues at coordinate 44,267 of NZ_JARVWW010000034.1, read as the reverse complement.
GCCTCGGAGGAATTGCCTGATCTCGACGTCACCCTGCGCGGCGCGGTCTCGATCGCGCGGCGGCTTCAGGATCCGCTCGCCGAGCTGGTCAAGATCGAACCCAAGGCGATCGGCGTCGGTCAGTATCAGCACGACCTCGGCCAGGCCAAGCTCGCCAAATCGCTCGACGCCGTGGTCGAAGACTGCGTGAACGCGGTCGGCGTCGACGTCAACACCGCCTCCGCTCCGCTGCTCGCCCGCGTGTCGGGCGTCGGCTCCGGCCTTGCCTCGAGCATCGTGGCGCACCGCGACGCCAACGGTCCGTTCAAGTCGCGCAAGGCGCTCAAGGACGTGCCGCGGCTCGGCCCCAAGGCGTTCGAGCAGTGTGCGGGCTTCCTGCGCATCCTCGGCGGCGAGGATCCGCTCGATGCCTCCGGCGTGCATCCGGAAGCCTATCCGGTGGTGCGCCGGATTCTCAGCGCCACCAAGAGCGACATCAAGGCGCTGATCGGCAGCGGCGACATCGTGCGTACGCTGAAGCCGAAGGATTTCGTCGACGAGACGTTCGGTCTGCCGACCGTCACCGACATCCTGCGCGAGCTCGAGAAGCCCGGTCGCGACCCGCGTCCGGCGTTCAAGGCCGCGGTGTTCATGGACGGCGTCGAGGAGATCAAGCATCTCAAGAAGGGCATGATCCTCGAGGGTACCGTGACCAACGTCGCCGCGTTCGGCGCCTTCGTCGATATCGGCGTGCACCAGGACGGCCTCGTGCACATCTCGGCGATGTCCAAGACCTACATCAAGGATCCGCGCGAGGTGGTGAAGCCCGGCGACATCGTCAAGGTGAAGGTGCTGGACTTCGAGGTCGCGCGCAAGCGCATCTCGCTGACATTGCGCCTCGACGACGAGGTCGGCGCCAAGAAGGACGCGCCCGGCATGCAGCGGGACAACAGCTCACGCAACCCCTCCCGCATGACCTCGTCGGCACCGCGCAAGCAGGAATCCTCCGGCGGCGGCGCCCTCGCCGAAGCGCTGCGCCGCGCAGCCGAGAAGAACGGCGGCAAGCGGGCGTGAGGACTTAACCTCTCCCCGCTCTTGAGCGGGGAGATGTCGAATCGCTCCCGCACGTTGAGCTGCTCGACGTATGGAGAGCTCTATCCTCGCCGTCATTGCGATCCAGAAATCTCTCCGCTGAGACAGTCTGGATTGCATCGTCGCAAGGGCTCCTCGCCATGACGAGGAGAGAGCGCGGGTCCGCCTTCCTAACTCCCGCGTCAGAATCTGGCGCATTTGTAAGTTGAAGGTGAGGGCGGGATTTCCTCATCTGATCCCCTGGAGTGGCGAGACCATCGCCGCGACAAGGAGGATACTTAGATGAACAACAGGCTTCTCACAGGCATCGTCGCAGCGGCAGTTGCTGCGACTCTGGCGGTCGCCTCGCCCGTTCTCGCCCGCGGGGGCGGCGGTGGTGGCGGCGGACACGGCGGTGGCGGTTTTGGCGGCGGTGGCGGCGGGCATTTTGGCGGTGGAGGGATGCGCGCCGGCGGTATGGGTGGCGGTGGCATGCACTTCGGCGGCATGGGCGGTGGCCATTTCGGTGGCGCTCGCTTCGCCGGCTCGCCGATGGCCGCCCGCGCTGCCTTTGGGCCACGCTTTGCCGGTGCACCACTAGCGACCCGCGCCGCCTTCGGACCGCGCTTCGCCGGCACCGGCTGGCACGGCAGGCCCTTCATCGGCCGTCACGCGTTTTTCTTCCGCCATCATCGCTTCCACCGGTTCGCCTTCGTTGGCGCCCCCTTCTACTACGCCAATTATTATGGCGATGGCTGCTGGCGCAGGAGCTTGACGCCCTATGGGTGGCAATGGGTCAATGTGTGCGGAGACTCTTGGTACTAGCATCGCCGTACCGCACCATTGTCGCGATCGTCATCGGGCGGTTCCGTTCAGCCCCGGAACGGGATAGTCTGGTGGCGATCGTCGCGCGGAGTTTGTCATGACCGGAGGTCACCGCCGCATCCTGGTCGTCGAGGACGATCCGGAAACCGCAGGCCAGCTCGTCGAAGAGCTGACGACCTCTGGCTACGACGTCGATCTCGCAGCTAACGGGCGCGAGGCCCTGAGCCACGGCGCCGCGCGCGACTATGCCGTGATCACCATCGATCGCATGCTGCCTGATATCGACGGCATCACCGTGATGCGTCAACTGCGCGACGACGGCATCGCCGCGCCGTTCCTGATCATCTCCGCGCTCGGCGAGGTCGATGACCGCGTGCGCGGCTTGCGCGCCGGCGGCGACGACTATCTCGTCAAGCCGTTCTCTTTCGTCGAGCTTCTGGCGCGGCTGGAGGCACTCGGCCGCCGCAGCGACACCGTCGCCAAGGAGACGATCCTGCGGGTCGGCGATCTCGCCATCGACCTGATTGCGCGCAACGCCAGCCGCCGCGGCCGGAAGATTCCGCTGTTGCCGCGGGAATTCCAGCTGCTCGAATATCTCGTCCGCAACGAGGGCCGCGTCGTTTCGCGTGCGATGCTGCTCCAGCATGTCTGGGATCTGCATTTCGATCCCTCCACCAACATCATCGACGTCTATGTCGGTCGCGTCCGCCGCAAGGTCGACGACGCCCAGGCCTATCCGTTGATCCACACCATCCGCGGCATCGGATATTGTCTCCGTGCTCCTGGCTAAAACGCTCCGCTCCTCGACCTTCCGCCTGGCGCTGATCGCGATCGCGGCGTTCGGGCTGATCGTCGCCGCGATCATGGCCTATGTCTATTTCGGCACGATCGCCTATGTGCAAAGCCGTGTCGGCGATGCCGGCGATCACAGCGGCTTCACCGCGACGATCGAGCTCGCAATGGCCGCGGTTGCCGTGCTGTTGCTGGTGCTCGCCGGGCTTGCCGCGGTGCTGGTGACGCGGCGCACGGTCGGGAGGATCGAACAGATCAACGCCACCAGCCGCGCCATCATGATGTCCGGCCTCGACCAGCGCATTCCCCTGCGCGGCAGCCACGACGAGTGGGACCGCGTCGCCGAAAACCTCAACCAGATGCTCGACCGCATCGAGACTTTGATGGGCGAGGTCAAGCTGGTCAGCGACAACGTCGCCCATGATTTGCGCACGCCGCTGACGCGCATGCGGGGCCGGCTGGAGAAGGCCTATCATGCCTCGCGCAACAGCGAGGCAGACGCGGCGCTGATCGGCGATACCATCGCCGATCTCGATGCGGTGCTCGGCATGTTCGCGTCCATCACCCGCATCTCGGAGATCGAGACCCGCGCCCGCCGCAGCGCGTTTCGCACGCTCAATCTCGCCGAGGTCGCCGGCGAGGTCGTCGAGCTCTACGATGCCGCCGCCGAACAGGTCGCGACGCGGCTCAGCCTGGGCGGCGATCGTGAGGTGGCGATCACGGGCGATCGCGACCTCCTGTTCGACGCCATCGCCAATCTCGTCGACAACGCGATCAAGCATGGCCGCGCGGGCGGGCAGGTGACTGTCACCTGCCGCAGCACCAACGAGGGGGCAGTGATCGCGATCGCCGACGACGGTCCGGGCATTCCGGCGGATCAGCGCGATCACGTGTTCAAGCGCTTCTACCGGCTCGAGCAGAGCCGCTATACCCCGGGTAACGGTCTTGGCTTAAGCTTGGTCGCCGCGGTCGCTCGCCTCCATGGCGCCGAGATTGCCCTGCACGACAACGCGTCGGGCCTGACGGTCCAGCTCAGCTTCCCGCCGCACCCGCCCTAAAGCGCGATGAGATGAGGATGAATCATCATCGCGCTTTAGGTTGTTGTTTGAGCATGATCTTTTCGGAAAACCGCTTCGCACTTTTCCGGATCATGCTTTAGAGCTCGATCACGCCGCGGCGTGCCGCATGAGCCACCGCATCGGTGCGGCCGGTGGCATCGAGCTTGTCGAGCAGCGAGCCGACATGGAACTTCACGGTGTGCACGGAGATATTGAGCTGACGCGCGATCATCTTGTTGGAGCCACCTTCCGCCATCAGCGCCAGCACGTCGAGCTCGCGCTGCGTCAGCGCGATGTCCTCGGGCATGATGCGCGGATCGCGGGTGACAATCGCCGCCGCGGCCTTCTCGCCGGGCCTGGCGAGGCGAAGCCCGGCGATGTTGCCGAGCAGCGTCGCCAGGCGATCGGCGAGGGCGGGATCGTCGATCTCCAGGGCGAGCACGATCTCGGGCGCGATATCTTCGCTCACGCCTCCGGCCTCTCGCCGACCGTGACCTTGAAGCTGACCGGCTCGCCGCCGCGGCGCGCGGCGACATCGACCACCGCGCCAACGCTCGCCGGACCCAGCATCCGCGACAGGGCACGTACGCCGGACAGCTTCTGGTCATTGACCGCGACGATGACGTCGCCCTGGCGAATGCCGGCCGCGGCCGAAGGGCCGGCCTTATCGACATTCATCACCATCGCGCCGACGCCGTCGTCGAGCCGGACCGGCTGGAGTCCGAGGCCGAGATATCCGCGCGCGATGCGCCCGCGCGCCTCTAACTGTGCCGCGACCCGCTCGATCGTCGCCGTCGGGATCACCAGCACACGCCGCGGGCCGAGCACGGCCATGCCGAAGGCTTCGCCCGATGCATCGAGCGCGAGGCCGCCCTGCTGGCTGGAGCGCAGGCGGACGTCGAGCTCGATCCGCGCGTCGATGTCGCCGCCGCGCAGGCTGCGCCAGCTGTTGCCGGACAACGACACCAGCCCCAGCGCGGCGCTCGGCGTATCGCGGTTGGTGGCGACGACGACCGACAGCGCGCCGAGGGGCGGGACCGTTGTGGCCAGCTTGACCGGGGTCATCGCGGTATCGGCGCGCAGCAGGGCGATATCCGTCGTATGGTCGCGGCCGGCGATCGTGGCGGCCGCGGTGCCGCCGTCGGGGAGGCCGATCTCGACTTCGCCCTCGTCGGCCAGCGCCTCGTCGGCGGTGATGATCAGGCCGGGCTTCCAGACGAAGCCGGTGGCGCGGGAGCGATGTGAATGTACGGCGACGACGGACGGCGCGGTGCGCGCCACGACGTCCGCGAGCGCCGACGATAGTGAGGACAGGGGAGTGGGGTCGGTCATGGCGGGCTCCTGTAAGCTCCCCCCAATCTGGGACGTCGCGGCCGATTGTGAAACTGGCCGGATGGCCAGGAAAGTGACCAGGAAAGTGTGCAGGAAAGCTGGTCCGTAAGACCACGGCCGACGAACATGTGATTGGGAGCCGCTCACGGGAACGTGTAGCAATCGGCCCGACATTGCGCCGCACGGCCTCACGCGTTTCCAGCGAGCCCTGATTGATGACCATCGACCTCACCCGCCGCACCCTGCTTCAACTCGCCGGCGCCACCTCGCTCGCAATGGCGGCTGCGGGCGCGGCGCGCGCCGAGGGCACGCCGCAGGGCGGCGGGCCGACCTATGCCAGCCGCACGCCGATGCGGGTCGGCATGGTGACGCTCCGGGTGAAAAATCTCGACAAGGTTGCGGACTACTACCGCGACGTCATCGGGCTCACGGTGATGGAGCGCTCGACGACTGCCGCAAGACTTGGCACGGCCGGCATCTCGCTGCTGGTGCTGGAAGCCCGTCCCGATGCCGAAATCGAGCCGCGCAACGCCGCCGGCCTCTACCACACCGCCTTCCTGATGCCGACGCGCAAGGATCTCGCGCGCTGGCTGGTGCACGCGGCCTCGCATCGTGTGCCGATGTCGGGCTTTGCCGATCACCTCGTCAGCGAGTCGGTCTATCTCGACGACCCCGAGGGTAACGGCATCGAGGTCTATGCCGACCGCGATCCCTCGCAATGGCAGTGGAGCGAGGGCAGCGTGAAGATGGCCTCCGACGAGCTCAACATTCCCGACCTGCTGTCGCTGACCAATACGCGCGTTGCCGACTATGCCAGGGCACCGGACGGCTTGCGCATCGGCCACATGCATCTGCGGGTCGGCGATCTCGCGCAGGCGGAGAATTTCTACCACGGCACGGTCGGCCTCGACCCGACCCGCCGCCGCGGCGGCGCCGCGTTCCTGTCGTCCGGCCGCTATCACCATCACCTCGGCATGAACGTCTGGCAGAGCCAGGGCGCCGGCCAACGCGACGATCAGGCAACAGGGCTCGCCTGGTTCTCGCTGGTGACGGAGAAGCCGGAACTGCTTGCCGCGCAGGACGAGCGCCTGCGCAAGGGCGGCGCGAAAGTCACGGCGCTTGCGAATGGCGTCGAGGCGATCGATCCCTGGGGCACGCGGGTGCGGCTACTCAAGGTGTGAGCCGCTCGCGCACGAACGGCTCACAGCTCGCGCATGTCGTAATCAGCGCGATTAGCCGCGCGCCGTGGGGTTGATCGAAACGTCGGGACCGGCGTGCTTCTGCGCGGCGCGGAATCCGGCGGTGATGCCTTCCTCCACCGATTGCCGAACATGCTCGTCGGTGATCTGTTTCGCCGCATTGGCCACCGCCGCCAGGATCATGGAGTCCTGGAACAGAGCTGGATAGTTGACCGGTCCGGGGCCGGGCCTGCCCCAGCTCACCGGCATCTGCAAAACGGGCAGGAAGAAGCAATGCCGCTTGCCACCGTAATTGATGCAAATTTCCATGGCTTGACTCCTCGCTAAGAGATCGCTGCGTTCGCTCTCGCAGCGTCGCGACGCTAGACCCGCGTGGCAAAGTCCCGTGTGAAGCCGTTCACACCGGAAGAGTGTATATCCCCGCGTCAAGCATTATTGATTGTGGGCGGGGACGTCAGCGCATGACCAGCGCTAACGAGACTGCCGGCGCTCGCGCCGATGCGGGCGTGAATGTCCGAGCGGCGCGAAACGATGGCCGGCTGCGCGACGTCCTTGAGAGGTCGTCAATGCCCAACTTGCTGGCGATTTTTTCGCGTGTTAGCACCAATTGCGGTGCGTGTGGCGCTCGACGTTTCGGAACACTCCCTGCCATGTCCGACTTTCACGGCGTCTTTCCCTATCTCGTCTCGCCTGTAGATGCCCACGGCGCGGTGCGAACCGATGTGCTCGCAAGGCTCTGCGACGATCTGGTCGGCGCCGGCGTCCACGGGCTGACCCCGCTCGGCTCGACCGGCGAGTTCGCCTATCTCAACGCCGCCCAACGCACCGCGGTCGTGCAGACCACGATCGGGGCCGCGAGGGGACGTGTGCCGGTTGTCGCTGGCGTGGCCTCCACCTCGACGGCTGACGCGGTGGCGCAGGCGAAAGCGTATCAAAAGCTCGGCGCCGACGGCATTCTGGCGATCCTGGAAGCGTATTTCCCGCTTGCCGATGCCCAGGTCGAATCCTACTTCAGCGCCATCGCGGATGCCGTGGACATCCCCGTCGTCATCTACACCAATCCGCAATTCCAGCGCTCCGATCTCACCCTCGACATCATCGCGCGCCTCGCCGAGCATCCGCGCATCGGCTACATCAAGGACGCCTCGACCAACACCGGCCGGCTGCTCTCGATCATGAACCGCTGCGGCGATGCCTTGCGGGTGTTCTCGGCCTCCGCCCACATCCCGGCCGCCGTGATGCTGATCGGCGGGCTCGGCTGGATGGCGGGCCCTGCCTGCATCATCCCGCGCCAGAGCGTCGCGCTCTACGACCTCTGCAAGGCCGGCCGCTGGAACGAGGCGATGGCACTCCAGCGCAGGCTGTGGCGCATCAACGAGGCTTTTGCCCGCTTCAACCTGGCGGCCTGCATCAAGGCCGGGCTCGCGATCCAGGGCTACGACGTCGGCGATCCCATCCCGCCGCAGGCCGCTCTCACCGCCGATGCGCGCAAGGTCGTGGAAGCGGCCTTGCGGGAGCTTGGCTAGCCGCCATCCCCGACATGACGAATCCATGGTCCGGCCGCCCAAAACCGCGGCTGGTCTCGCCTGTCTCGATCCGCTAAAAGGCAGCCCGCATTTCAAGAGACCTCGAGGACCCCACGGAATGAACATTCTTCCCGGCAATTTGCGTTTCGGAGCGGGGCAGCCCGTCAAGCGTTTGGAAGACCAGCGACTGCTCACCGGGAAGGGACAGTTCATCGACGACAAGCCGGAAGAGGGCGCGCTGTGGTTGTATCTGCTGCGCTCGCCGCACGCCCACGCGAAGATCGTCTCGATCGACATCGGCGCCGCCACTGCGATGCCCGGCGTGACCGCGGTCTACACCGGCGCCGACCTCGTCAAGGACGACATTGGCGTCATCCCGACGCTGAGCATCTTCAAGCGCCCCGACGGCAAGCCGATGACGGTGCCGCCACGCCGCCTGCTGGCGCACGAAATCGTGCGCTACGCCGGCGAGGCCGTGGCCGCCGTGGTGGCCGCCTCGCGCACTGACGCGCAGAGCGCGGCCGAAGCGATCGTCGTCGAATATGACGTGCGGCCGGCCGTGGTCGATCCCGTCGAGGCGGTCAAGCCCGGCGCGCCCGTGGTGTGGCCGGAGGCGCCCGACAACATCGTCGGCGCGATGAGCTATGGCGAAGCTGCCAAGGTGGACGAGGCTTTTGCCAACGCCGCGCATACCGTCGAGCTCGATCTCGTCAGCCAGCGCCTTGTACCGTCGGCGATGGAGCCGCGCTCGACCATTGCCGAGATCGACAAGAAGTCCGGACGGCTGCTGTTGCATGTGCAGTCGCAGACACCCGCCTCGACCCGCGACGTGCTGGCCGAGGCCGTGCTGAAGCGTCCGAAGGACAGCGTCCGCGTGCTGGTCGGCGATATCGGCGGCGGCTTTGGCCAGAAGACCAATCTCTATCCCGAGGACGGCATCGTCGCCTATGCCGCAACCAAGCTGAACAAGAAGATCCGCTGGCGCGGCGATCGCACCGACGAATTCGTCGGCGGCACCCACGGCCGCGATCTCACCTCGACCGCGTCCTTTGCGCTCGACGAGAAGGGCAAGGTGCTCGCCTATCGCGTCAGCTCGATCGGCTGTACCGGCGCGTATTCCTCGGGCGCGGCCAACATCATTCCGCTGGTGCTGGGGCCGTTCGTCCAGACCGGCGTCTACGACCTGCCGCTTGTGCATTTCGAGGTGAAGTCGGTGATGACCCACACCGCGCCGGTGGGTGCCTATCGCGGTGCAGGCCGCCCAGAGGCCGTGTTCATCGTCGAGCGCCTGTTCGACGCTGCTGCCCGAAAAATCGGCATGGATCCGCGCGCGATCCGGAAAGCCAACTACATCAAGCCGGCGCAGCTGCCCTACACGAATGCGGCAGGGCAAGTCTATGATTCCGGCGCCTTCGCGCACATGCTTGACCGTGCCGTGAAGCTTGCGGATTGGGACGGCTTTGCCGCGCGCAAGAAGGTCGCGAAGAAAAAGGGGCTGCTCTACGGCCGCGGGCTCACCTCCTATATCGAATGGACCGGCGGCCGCGCCCACACCGAAAAGGTCAGCCTGCATGCGACTTCGCAAGGCCGCGTCATCCTGCATTCCGGCACCATGGCGATGGGGCAGGGGCTGCAGACCACCTACACCCAGATGATCTCCGATAGCCTCGGCATTGCCATGGACAAGATCGACATCGTTCAGGGCGATACCGATCTGGCGATGGGCTTTGGCAGCGTCGGTTCGCGCTCGCTGTTCGTCGGCGGCACGGCGGTCGCGGTCTCCTCCAACGATCTGATCCAGAAGGCACGCGAGAAGGCGGCGAACGTGCTGGAGACCTCGGTCGAGGACATCGAATATCAGGGCGGCATGCTCACCGTGGTCGGCACTGACCGCCGCATCAGCCTGTTCGATATTGCCGAGAAAGAAGGTGGCGCGAAACTCAGCGTCGATTCCGAAGGTGAGGTCGACGGTCCCAGCTGGCCGAACGGCACGCATATCTGCGAGGTCGAGATCGACCCCGAGACCGGCGTATCCAAGGTCGTGCGCTACACCACCGTCGACGACGTCGGCGTCGCGGTGAACCCGATGCTGGTGACGGGGCAGATCCATGGCGGTGTCGCGCAGGGTATCGGTCAGGCGCTGTATGAGGGCGTGTCCTATGACGCCGACGGCCAGCTGCTCACCGCGAGCTACCAGGATTACTGCATCCCGCGTGCCGACGACGTTCCGCCGATCGTGGTGACGCTGGATGATTCCGCACCCTGCCGTACCAATCCGCTCGGCGCCAAGGGCTGCGGCGAATCCGGCGCCATCGGCGGCCCGCCTTGCGTCACCAACGGCGTGATGGACGCGCTCGCCGAGCTCGGCATCACCCAGCTCAACACGCCCCTGACGCCGCAGAAGATCTGGCAGGCGATCAGGGATGCGAGGGTGGGGTAGGCGCAGCCCGCGCTGCTACGGCAATCTCAGCTGTCGTCCCGGCGAAGGCCGGGATCCATAACCACCGAGTCTAATTTGGCGACGGCTGGTGGTGACCAGCTTCGCGCTACAACTTCGTCACGGCGTATGGGTCCCGGCCTTCGCCGGGACGACAGTGAGAATGTAGCGCCAGTGCCCTTCAAATCCCCAGCATCATCTTCGCGATGATGTCGCGCTGGATCTCCGAGGTGCCGCCGAAGATCGTGTAGGCGCGGCCGTTGAGATATTCCGGCACCATCGTCAGCATCTGCTCCGGGATCGCCGGCTCATGATTGAGCCTGTAGAGCGGGCGCATCGGCTCGATCGCGAGGGCGTCGTGGCCGATGACGTCGACCCCCAGCCGCGTCACGGCCTGCCGGATCTCGCTGTTGCGCAGCTTGAGGATCGACGACACCGCGCCGGGATTCTGTCCGGTCTGCAGCGCTGCGAGCACGCGCAGCTCCGTCATCTCCAGCGCGTCGATATCGACATCGACCTCGGAAATCCGCGTGGCGATGTCGGGACTGTCGATTGCGCGTCCTGTCAGGTCCGACTCCGCGAGCTCCGCGATCGCCTTGAGCCCTTCGCGCAACTTCGCCGACGCGATGCCTGAGCCGCGCTCGAACTCGAGCAGGTACTTGCCGTAGGTCCAGCCCTTGCCTTCCTCGCCGACGCGGTTCGCCACGGGCACCCGCACGTCGTCGAAGAATACCTGATTGACCTCGTGGTCGCCGCCGATGGTGAGGATGGGACGCGTGGTGATGCCCGGCGTCTTCATGTCGATCAGGATGAAGCTGATGCCGTCCTGCTGCCGCGGGCCGTCGCTGGTGCGCACCAGCGCGAACATGCGGTTGGCGTGGTGGGCATGCGTGGTCCAGATCTTGGTGCCGTTGATGATGTAGTCGTCGCCGTCGCGCACCGCGCGCGTCTTCAGCGAGGAGAGATCGGAGCCGGAGCCCGGCTCGGAATAGCCCTGGCACCAATAGTCCTCGCCGGAGAGAATCCGCGGCAGGTAGAAGTTCTTCTGCTCAGGCGAGCCGAAGCCGATGATGACGGGCCCGACCATCTTCACGCCCATCACGTTGACGTTGGGCACGCCGGCCCGCGCACTTTCGGTCTCGAAGATCCAGCGCTGCGCCGGCGTCCAATTTGGGCCGCCATGCTCGACCGGCCAGCCCGGCGCGCCCCAGCCTTGGGCATGCAGCGTGCGCTGCCAGGCCATGCCGATATCGGGGTCGGAGAACACCGACGGCGTCAACGCCGTCGCGCGCTTCATCTCCTCGGTGAGATTGTTGGCGATGAAGCCGCGCACCTCGTCCTGGAAGGCGCGCTCCTCAGTGTTGAACGACAGGTCCATGATGCGCTCCTTGTGTGTCAGGCAGGCACGGTGGTGTGGCCAAGCCGGGCGTGGCGGCCATAATGGTGCGCGCTGCCGCCGAACAGCGTATCGAACGCGACCAGCCGCTTGAAATAAGCGCCGACCTCGAGCTCCTCGGTGACGCCCATGCCGCCGTGAAGCTGGATCGACTGCTCGCCGACGAAGCGTGCGCATTTGCCGATCTTCGCCTTCGCGCCCGACGCGGCCCGCGCGCGCTCGACAGGCTCCGCGTCGACCTTCAGCGCGGCGCGCAGCGCCATCGAGCGCGCTTCGTCGACCTGCACCGCCATGTCGGCGAGGCGGTGGCGGATCACCTGGTTGGCCGAGAGCGGCCGGCCGAATTGCTTTCGAATTTTTGTGTATTCCAGCGTGGTGTCCAGCAGCACCTGCATGATGCCGACGGCCTCCGCGCCGAGCGCGGCCATGGCGCGGTCAATCGCCCATTCGATCGCGGGCAGCGCGTCGTCTCCGTCACCGAGCAAGGCGGCTTCCGGCAGAAATACGTCCGACAGTTCGATGTTGCAGGCGCGCCCGCCGCCGAGGCGCGCATAGTCGCTGATCGCGAGGCTCGGCGTCTGCGCCGATACGAGGAACAGGCCGATCCGCCCCGATGGCCCCCGATGATCGTGGATATGCGCGGAGACGATGATCTCATCGGCGGCATGACCGTCGAGCACCGCGATCTTGCTGCCGGAGAGTCGCCAGCCTTGCGCTGTCTTGTTGGCGATGGTCGCGACCTTGGCGAGATCGAACCGCGCTGCGCGCTCGGAATGCGCCAGCGCGAGCTTCAACGTGCCGTCCGCGATCTTCGGCAGCGCCGCCTGCTTCTGCGCCGTGCTGCCGCATCGCTCGACCAGGGCTGCGCCAAGCACGACCGTTGCGATATACGGCTCCGACACCAGTCCGCGGCCAAAGGTTTCCATCAAAATGCCGATCTCGACCGCGCTGCCGCCGAGCCCGCCAAACTCTTCCGCGATCGGCAGCGCCAGCCAGCCGAGTTCGGCGAATTGTTTCCACACCGCCGGGCTGAAGCCGAGCGGATCGTTCGCCATCCTGCGGCGATGATCGGCATCGTAGCTCTCGGCCACGAAGCGTTCCGCGCTCTCGCGCAGCAGCCGTTGCTCGTCGGTGAGATTGAGATCCATTGTGTCTACTCCGCGGCCGGCGGCTTGCGCACGGAGGGGTGCAGGCCGGATGGATCGACGATCATGCCGAATTCCTGAAGATTATGCGCGTGACAGAGCTGATGCAGCGCAAAGGCCTGGTCGATTGCGGCCGGCTGGCCCATCACGTCAATCGAACGATTCACCGCCTCCTTGGTCAGCTTCAGCGCAAAGGACGGTTTTGATGCGATGCGGCGCGCCAGCGCCAGCACGGCGGCCGACAGCTCCGCGCGCGGCACGATCTGGTTGACCATGCCGAGCTGGTGCGCCTCCTGCGCGCTCCATGTGTCGGCGGTGAACAGAAACTCCTTGGCCTTGCGCGGGCCGAGCTCCCAGGGGTGCACGAACCATTCGACGCCGCAGACGCCCATGGTGACCACGGGATCGCAGAACTGCGCATCGTCACTGGCGACGATGAGATCGCAGGCCCAGGCCAGCATCAGGCCGCCGGCGATGCACTTGCCGTGCACTTCGGCAATGGTCGGCTTGGCGAGGTTGCGCCAGCGCCGCGTGATCTGGAGATAGATCTCCTGCTCGCGCGCAAAGCGGCCATGGGCGTTTGGTTCAGCGAAGCCGCCCCAATTTCCGATCGGCGGAAAATCGACACCCGCGGCATTCTTGCTGCCGGATCGCAGGTCATGGCCTGAGGAGAAGTGCGGACCATTGCCGGCGAGAATGATCACCTTGACCGTATCGTCCTGCACCGCCTCATCGAAGGCGGCGTTGAGATCGTAGGTCATTTGCAGGTTCTGCGCGTTGCGCGCGTCGGGCCGGTTCATCACGATCCGGGTAATCGCCGGCTCCGGCCTCTCCACGAGGATGGTCTCGAACGAGGTCATCGCGTTCCCCTTGGCGTTTCCGGTTTGATCTTGTTGTTTGGCCAAGTTGACTATGTCGGCCAGTGATAGGCAAGAGGCTTGCGTCAGGCGGCTGCTTTTCGCGCCCCCAAGATGTCTGGCATCTCGCGCGCGCAATCTGGTAGTTTGCGCCAGATTCCACCGGGAGAAATTTGATGCGCAAGATCCTGACCGTGCTGGCGGCGCTGGCCTCGCTGAGCCTCACCGATTGCGGCTACAACGCGATCCAGAGCGAGGACGAGCAGATCAAGGCCAACTGGTCCGAGGTCGTGAACCAGTATCAGCGCCGCGCCGATCTCGTGCCCAACCTCGTCAACTCGGTGAAGGGTTTTGCGCAGCAGGAGAAGGATGTGCTGCTCGGCGTCACCAATGCCCGCGCCAAGGTCGGCAGTGTCCAGGCGACGCCCGAGGTGCTGAACGATCCTGCCGCATTCCAGAAATTCCAGGCTGCCCAGGGTGAGCTCTCCGGCGCGCTGTCGCGGCTGCTCGTGGTCACCGAAAACTACCCGCAGCTCAAGTCGGATGCGCTGTTCAAGGATTTGATGTCGCAGCTCGAGGGCACCGAGAACCGCATCACGGTGGCGCGCAACCGCTATATCAAGGCGGTGCAGGACTATAACGTCACCATCCGCTCGTTCCCGAGCAACCTCACCGCGATGATGTTCAGCTACAAGGAGAAGCCGAACTTCTCGGTCGGGAACGAGAAGGAAATCTCGACCGCACCGAAGGTCGATTTCAATCCGGCGCCCGCGCCGTCGAAGTAAGTGCGTTCGCCCCCGATGCATGCCCCACCCACCGCCGTCATTCCCCGCGAAAGCGGGGAATCCAGTACGCCGCGGCTTCACCGTATCTCGCCGGCGTCTCTGGAATACTGGATCGCCCGGTCCCGACTTCGCCAAGGGCTTCGCCGGGCTCCTCGATATTGGGCCGGCAAAGCGTCAGCGAAGACGGCAAGCCGGGCGATGACAGCGAGTGTGTGGTGGCGTGTTGCCATCACAGTCGCGCTGCTCTTCGCCTTTGCGCTTCCCGCCTCAGCCGATGTCGCCATACCCCAACTCACCGGCCGCGTGGTCGATCAGACCGGCACGCTCTCCAGCGGCGACGTCGCCGCGCTGTCGCAAAAGCTGCAGGACTTCGAGACGCGCAAGGGCAGCCAGGTCGCCGTGCTGATCGTGCCGACGACGGACCCGGAGACGATCGAGCAGTTCTCGATCCGCGTTGCGGAGGCCTGGAAGATCGGGCGCAAGAAGATCGACGACGGCGCGATCCTGGTGGTCGCCAAGAACGACCGGCATTTGCGCATCGAGGTCGGCTACGGGCTCGAAGGCGCGCTCACCGACATCACCTCGCGGCGCATCATTGACGAGGGCATCACGCCAAAGTTCCGAACGGGCGACTTCGCCGGCGGCATCACGGCGGGCGTCGATCGCATGATCCGCGTCATCGACGGCGAGCCGCTGCCGACGCCCTCGCGCAGCGTGAATTTCGGCAACTGGAACGATATCGAGCCGCTTTTTTACTTCGTGCTGTTCGGTCCGCTGGTCATCGGCGGCATCCTGCGCTCCATATTCGGGCGGCTGTTCGGTTCGGGGATAACTGGAGCGATCGTCGGTGTCCTCGCCTGGTTCGTGATCGGCTCCGCGGTCATCGGACTGGGCGTCGGCGTGCTTGGCGCTGTCCTGACCTTTATCGCCGATCTGTTCGGGGCGGAATCGGGCACGGGATCGTCGCGCGGCGGCTCGTGGTCGAGCGGCTCCTCATCCGGCGGCTGGAGCAGCGGGTCGTCGTCGAGCGGCGGCTTCAGTGGCGGTGGCGGTAGTTTTGGCGGGGGCGGCGCCTCGGGGAGCTGGTAAGTCATGAGCATCAAGCGCATCGCCCGGCATCTGCTCCAGCACCATTGGCGTGCCAAGCGGGTGTTTCCCAAAGGCGTGCTCGACCGCATCGAGCAGGCGATCAAGCGCGGCGAAGCCAGCCATTCCGGCCAGGTCCGTTTCGTGGTCGAAGGCGCGCTCGACGGCGGGCCGCTGTTTCGCAACCAACCCGCGCGCGAGCGCGCGCTCGACGTGTTCTCGCATCTGCGGATATGGGATACCGCGCACAACAACGGCGTCCTGATCTATCTCCTGCTCGCCGACCGCGACGTCGAGATCGTCGCCGATCGCGGCATCGATGCGAAGGTTGGTGCCGAGGGCTGGGAACGGATCTGTCGCGCGATGGAGGCGGAGTTCAGCTCTGGCCAGTTCGAGCGCGGCGTGATCGACGGAATCGAGGCCGTGTCGCTGGAATTGGCAAGGCATTTCCCGCTAAGCGGATCGCATCCCAACGAGCTGCCGGATGCGCCGGTGGTGATGTAACTCCTGCAAGCAGGCGGTGATGGAGTTCCGATGTCGTCCTGGCGAAAGCCAGGACCCATTACCCCAGGGAGACGTTTGGCGAAGATTTATGGTTCGGTACGCCTGGTGCGTACAACCGATGGACCTCGCGGTATGGGTCCTGGCTTTCGCCAGGACGACGTTGTGGGGGCATCGGTGCTTCGCCTCGCGGACGGACGCCTGTGGCCCCTAATCATCCAGCTTATTCAAATCCCGCACCGACTGCATGATCGGCTCGAAGTTCGAGCGCGCATCCAGCGCGTCGAACAATTGCGCGGTGTCGTCCAGCAATCCATGCGACCTCGCAATCGCGATGCGGACGTCTTGCTGCGGTGTGTCCGATAGCCGCCCGTGCCCCGACAACAGGATCTTCGAGTCTAGCCCCTTCAGCCGCTCCAGCGACTGGATGTAGTCGGCGATGCTGCCCGAGCCGAACACGCCGCCCATCACGCCGCCGGGCATCAGCGTGTCGGCGGCGAACAGCAGGCCCTTATCCTGGTCGAACAGCGTGATGCAGGCCGACGTGTGGCCCGGGGTGTACATCACGTTGAGGCGGAAATTGCCGAGGTCGATCAGATTGCCCTCCTCGAGCCAGATGTCGATGTTAACAGGCACGTTCGGCTCGTTGAACATCTTTCGCAGCATCGAGAAGTCGTCGCGCAGCATGATCTTGTTGGCGGCGAGGCGATGGGCGGCGACGAAGGTGCGGCGCTCGTTAAAGTGCCAGGCTGCGCCGATGTGGTCGAGATGCTCGTGGCTGAGCACCACCATGTCGATCTTCTCCGGCGGGCAGCCGACGAAGTTCAGGCATTCTACCATCGCCGCATAGTTCGAGGACAGCCCGGCATCGATCAGGATGGTCCGCGCCGAGCCGCGCACGAGATAGACGTTGGCGGCGCGATTGGAGAAACGGATCTGGTAGACGTCGTCCGCCGCCTGGATCAGCGAGCAGGTGTCGTTCTTCATCAGGACCGGAAAGGCCGTCGGCTTGCCGTCGCTCATGATTGGGCCGCCCGGTAGCTGACCGCGTTGGCGGCGCGCAGGCGCTTCGACAGAGCGTCCATTACCATCAGCGCAAACGCCGGCTGCTGGCTGACGAGATAGACGAAGCGGGCGTGGTTGACCCTCATCACCTTCGTGTTCGGCGCTGCCGCGATCGCGGTCGCCGAACGTGCGGAGCCGTCGATCACGGCCATCTCGCCGAAGAATTCGCCCTTGCCGAGTTTGACGATGCTGGTCTTGCCGGCGCCGCTGATCTTGGCGATCTCGACCTCCCCGTCGAGGACAACGAACAGCTCGCGGCCGGTCGAGCCCTCCTCGAAGATGATGTCATCGACGCCAAACTCGTTGATGCACTTCTCGATCGTCATGACACCCCAAGGGCCTTCTGGAGCCGTTCTGGCTGACAGGACAGTCATGTTAGCCGGGTAACAGGGACGGGCAAACAGCCCGTTCGGCGAGAGCGTGGCCTGCCGCAAGGCCGCCCAGCTGACAATTTGTTGCACGCCGCCACACCGGTTCCACTTTCCCGGCCAAATTCGGCCCCGGATGAGTTCCTAAAATTTTGGTAAGCGGGTCCGCAGGTAAGGAATTCGCAAGCAATGAAAGTTACCAAAAGGTCAACCGAGACTGGAGTATTTGAGCCGTGAGCGAACCAATGCCCGAGCAGGCCGTCCAGGATACTGGCGTCGCTGAAGCCGCAGCGACCGTGCCGCAGGCCGTCGAGGCTGCTGGGATCGAGGCCCCCTCGATTGCCCCCGACCACGAGGCGCCGCCCAAGCCTGATCCAGTCAAGCCTGATCCAGGCAAGCCCGACCCGGTCAAAGTCGAGCCGCCAAAAATCGAGGCATCGAGGATCGAGGTGCCGAAGTTCGAAGCCAAAGCCGAGACCAAGTCCGAGACCAAGTCCGAGCCAAAGCCCGGCAAGCTCATCGTCATGGCACCCGCGGAGCGGTCCTGGGACCGTGAGGAGTTTGCGCCGCATGTGAAGGCGGACGAGCCGCGCGAGACCGGCGGCAAGCGCCGCTTGTCGGCGATGGCCGCGGTGGTGGCGATTGCGGCCAGCGTCGGCGCCATCAGCGGCGCGCTCGCGACCGCCGGCATGATGCACTTCGCCGCCCCCGCGCCGGCACAGGTCGCCGACACCAGCGCGCTGGAATCCTCGGTCGCCCGGATCGACGCCGATGTCGTCGCGCTCAAGGCCAATTTCGAGCACACCTCCAAGACCGGCCTCGGTCAGTTCAACCGGGCCAACGACCGTCTCGACAAGCTCGAGAAGGCGCAGGCCGAGCCGATGGCCAAAATCGCAAAGCTGTCCGAGACCGTCGACAAGCTCCGTGCCACCCCGCCGGCAGCCCCCGCCCAGACCGCAGCCGCCGTGCCCGCGAAAGAAACCACCGGCTCGATCGCGCCGACCCAGGTTGCGACCGCAGCAGCTGCGCCGGCGCCCGCCGCACCCAAGACGGAGGTCGGCCGGCTACCGACCGTCGAAGGCTGGGTGCTGCGCGACGTCTCCAACGGCGGCGCGCTGGTCGAGGGCCGCGGTGGCCTTTACGAGGTCTATGCCGGCGACCCCATTCCGGGAGTTGGCCGTGTCGATGCGATCCGCCGTCAGGACGGCCGCTGGGTCGTCGTCACCAGCAAGGGCCTGATCGTCGCGCGCTGAGCGGCTCATATCCGACTTGCGAAGAGGCGCTTCACCACCATGTGAAGCGCCTTTTTGCTTGAATAGCCGTCCCTGCGCGGTGTTACCTAGGGCATGAGCCGCGCGTTGCGAATTCTCGTTGCCGCTGCCGCATTGTTTGGCGGCGCCGTTTCGATTTCGGCGGCAGAGACCGCGCCACTCACGCGCGGCACGGCGATCACCGATCCCGATCTCCTGCGCGAACTCGACCAGCACGATGCACTCACGATCTCGCGCCTGTTGTGGCCGGAGCGGAACGCGAGCTTTCCGCTGACGACCGATCTGATGTTCTCGTGGTTGCCGCAGCTCAAGGAAATTCCCCCCGCGATCGACGCGGAGCTCGACCGCTACGTCGCCCGGCAAAAAGCGGCCTATCCGACCGAGACCATCGGCGTCGGCGAAGGCTTTGACGTGCAATTGTTCGATCGGGCCAATCTGAAATCCCGCGACACCCGTATCGTGCTGGCCGGCATCGTCAACCGCATGGACCGCGCCTATGTCTCGGAAGAGTCCTGCGGCGAGATCCGACTGGTCTACCGTCTTGCGCGTTTCGAGACCAAGCCGGACGGCGGCAGGACAGCGACGCGGCTGCCGATGACGCTCAATCTGGTGATGAAGGCGCGCGATGCACGCCAGACTGACGGGAGCGGCAAGCCGATCACCTGCGCCGAGGTCGCGCGACGCTGGCTCGGCAATGGCGACTGGCAGGGGCTGATCGGCAGCAGCTTTTATCCTTTCGATGCGATGCTTGATCGCATCGAGACCAACATCCAGATCTCGGTTGCGCCGAGATCGGCGCTGCACGATTTCCGCTCCGACTATCTGCTCAAGGTGTTCAAGTACGACGCCGCTTCGAAGACGTTCGAGGAATCGACGCTGGAGAACCAGATCGACCGCGATCGCATTCTTGCCGACAATGATCTCCGGCGCGACTTCAGGGATTGGCTGCTTGCGCCCGATCATCTTCGCGACTTCGATCGCGGCACGATACTGATCCCGGAAAAATTCCTGGCCAAGGCCGCGATCGTGCCGACGCCCGCCGGCCTCGATGCTTCCTCGTTGCAGCCGGAGTTCGGCATGATGCAAGGGGAGGGCAAGGAAGAAGGCAAAGGCGAGCCTGTTTTCACCGACAATGACGTGGTCGGTGCGCTGAAGCAGGCGGCGGCGCGCGGCTTCGACATGCAGAACGTCCGCTCGGTCGCGGGTTTCCAGCGCCGCCTCAACGACGTCACCTGTGCCGGCTGCCACCAGACCCGCGGCATCGGCGGCTTTCATTTCCCGGGCGTCGATTGGCTTGCGGACAAGCCGTCCAACGCCGCGATCGTGCCGGCGTCGCCGCATTTTCTTGGCGACCAGGTGCGCCGCCGCGACATTCTGACCGCGATTGCCGCAGGCAGACGCCCTGATTTCTCACGCGGATTTGCCGGTCGACCGCAGACCCGCGGCAGCAATGAGCTGGCCGGGACCGAATATCAGGACGGCTGGGGCGCGCATTGTTCCCTGGGAAATGCGGGATCGGGATCGGTTGACAGGAGTTTTACGTCATGGAGCTGTGCTAAAGATTTGACCTGTCAGGCTGCTTCGGCCTCGCACCGCATCGGCATGTGCTTCATCAAGACGCGTTAGGCACACAAAGCGATTTGGATGACCCATGACGGACACCAGCGACGCCAACAAGGAGCGCAATCGCGAGATCGCGCGCAATGAAGAAGCCAAGCAGGTCACCGGCAGCATCCGCGTCAGCACCTGGGCGGTCGCGGTCGTCGTCATCATCGGCGGAATCCTGTTCACGCTCGGCTGGCTGGCGCTGCGATAGCAGGGCCATCATTTCGCGTAATTCGTCATCCGCTTGCCGGGCAGCAGCTCGTAGGCCGGCTGCCAGCCGGGCAGTGCGGCCATGCGGCCAAGCCAGGCGTGGATGGCGGGATGGCTTTCCGCGAAATCGAAGCCGTGCTCGTCGCTCGGATAGTGCAGATAGGCCATCATCGAAATATCGGCGACCGTCGGCTTGGTGCCGGTCGCGAATTCATTGTGCTGGAGATGGCCGTCGAGAATGCCGAGAAAATCCTCGAGCCGCCGGCGAAAGTGCTTTAGCACCTGCGGATCGTTGTTTTGCGTGAACGCGCGCATGAAGCGGTAGGTCGCCATGTAACCGGTGAGCTTGTGGTTGTCCCAGAACAGCCAGCGCAACAGCTCGAACTTTTCATCCGCCGTCTCGCCGCCGAAACGGCCGTATTGTTCGGCGAGCCTGAGCAGGACCGGCGCGGTTTGCGTCATCTTCACACCGTCGACTTCGAGCACGGGAATCTCGCCCATCTCGTTCACGCTCCGGCGCCATTCCGGCGTGCGCGTGACGCCGCCGCCAAAGTCGGTCCAGACCGGCTCGAACCTCTCGCCGCAAAGCGTCAGCATCAGCGCCAGCTTGTAGCTGTTGCCGGATTCGGGGAAGTAGTGCAGGCGATAGCTGGGCATGGGACCTCGCAATGACGGTGATTGTTGAAGCGATCTACGTCCCCAACGTCGTCCCGGCCTAGTGCGCAATTGCGCACGGGGGCCGGGACCCATAACCACCGAACGTGGTTTGGCGAAGACTTGGAGTTACCAGCTTCGTCCGACAACTTCCTCTCTGGGCTATGGGCCCGGCCTTCGCCGGGACGACAGCGTGGATGTATCACCGGCGGAGCCTCTTACCCCACCGCTCCCGACCCTCGCAGCTGCTTGATCGCGGCCTCGTCGTATCCTGCGCCACGCAAAATCTCGTCACTGTGCTCGCCGACGCCGGGCGGCTTGCGTGGCTGCACTTTCTTGGCGCCGTCGATCCAGATCGGGCTGGAGATGGTGAGCATGGTGTCGTTCTCGAACGGCACCAGCACCTCGTTGTCGAGCATCTGCTTGTCGTTCGGAATGTCGTCCAAAATGCCGACGATGCCGAATACGAGGCCGTTGCCGTCGAGGATTTTTCGCCATTCGGCGAGATCCCTGGTCGCGAAGGTCTCGTCAAAGATCTTGATCAGCTCGACCGAGCGGGCGTGACGGTCGGGTTTGGTGGCGAAACGCCGATCGGTGATGAGGTCTTCGCGGCCCAGACACTTGGCCAGCGTCGGAAACTGCTTCTCCTCGCTCAGCAGCGACAGGATCAGCCAGCGGCCGTCCTTGCACTGGTAGTGGTTGGCGACCGCGTTCAGCGCGCGTTCGCGTGGCCGCCGCTCGGCGAACTTGGCGCCGCAGAGTTTTGCCTGCGCCAGCACGCTGGCGGCCCACACGCCGTTCGCCATCAAATTGGAGGCGACATGCGAGCCCTTGCCGGTCTTCTCGCGCTGATAGAGCGCGGTGACGATGGCACCGTAGAACGCCATGGCGCAGGGATGGTCACCCATGCCGGCGACCGAGCGGGCCGGCGTCGTGTCGGTGTCGGCGCGGACGAGGTCCATCAGGCCGGAACGCGCCCAATAGGCGTTGCTGTCGAAGCCGGGCTTGTTGGCCTCCTCGCCCTTCTCGCCATAGCCGGTGAAGGAGGCGTAGATCAGCCGGTCGTTGAGATGGGCGAGGTGGTCATAGGTGATGCCGAGCTTGGCGCGCACCGGTGGCGGCATGTTGGTGATGAAGACGTCGGCCTCTTCCACGAGCTTGTAGAGCACGGCCTGCGCCTCGGGCTTTGCGAGGTCAAGCGCGATGCTCTTCTTGTTGCGGGCCTCAAGCAGCCAGGCGAAATTGTGCTCACTGGTCGGATAGCCCGGAATGTTGGGCAGATTGCGGTAGGGATCGCCGGCGCCGGGCGGTTCGATCTTGACGACGTCAGCGCCGAAATCCGACAGCACGGTCGCGGCCGCGGGCGCTGCGATGAAGCTCGCGCAGTCCAGAACCTTGAGCCCTGCAAAAATGCCCTTTTCCATCGCGGCGTTGCTCCCTCACTTATGTTGTTTCCCGCGCGCTGGAATTGGCGGGGCAAGCCATGGGAGCATTAGACCGATGTTTTGCCGGGATGCAACGCTCCTCGCGGCGCCTCACTCATCCCCTGCGAGCAGGGCAGCGTTGCCGCCGGCTGCTGCGGTGTTGATCGTCACGGTCTGCTCGGTCGCAAAGCGCGCGAGGTAGTGCGGACCGCCGGCTTTCGGGCCGGTTCCGGACAGGCCGTTGCCGCCGAACGGCTGCACGCCGACCACCGCGCCGATCATGTTGCGGTTGACGTAGATGTTGCCGATCTGGACCCGGTCGACGATGGCCTCGATCGTATCGTCGATGCGCGAATGGACGCCGAGCGTCAGCCCGTAGCCGCTGCGCTCGATGGCTTGCAGGACGCGTTCGAGATTTTCGGCACGATAACGCACGACGTGGAGGACCGGGCCGAACACCTCCTCGGTGAGCTGGCCGGCATCCCTAAGCTCGAAAATATGCGGTGCGACGAAGCAGCCTTCCGGCGCGGTGCCGGCAAAGTGCAGCCGCGCCTCGGTCTTCATCCGTGCGATGTGCGCATCGAGGCGCTGCTTGGCCTCAACGTCGATCACCGGGCCGATATGGGTCGCGACGTCGCTGGGATCGCCGATCTTCAACTCGCGCGCCGCGCCCGCGATCATCTCGATCATGCGGTCGGCGACGTCCTCCTGCACGAACAGCAGCCGCAGCGCCGAGCAGCGCTGGCCGGCGGAACGAAACGCCGAGGTGACGACATCGTCTGCGACCTGCTCGGGCAACGCAGTCGCATCCGCGATCATGGTGTTGATGCCGCCGGTCTCCGCGATCAGCGGCACGATCGGTCCGTCCTTGGCAGCCAGTGCCCGGTTGATGCTGCGCGCGACCTCGGTCGAGCCGGTGAAGACGACGCCGGCGATGTCGGGATGCGCCGTCAGCACTGCGCCGATGCGGCCGTCGCCGGTGACGAGATGCAGCGCGCTTGCCGGGATGCCGGCCTCGTGCAGCAGGGCTACGGCCTCGCGTGCGATGCGCGGCGTCTGCTCGGCGGGTTTTGCCACCACGCTGTTGCCGGCCATCAGCGCTGCCGTGACCTGGCCGAGGAAGATCGCCAGCGGAAAATTCCACGGCGAGATCGCCACGAAGACGCCGCGGCCGCGCATGGCGAGCGTGTTGCTCTCGCCGGTCGGGCCTCGCATCGCCACATCGTTGCCGAAAAGCTTGCGGCCCTGCGCGGCATAGTAGCGGCAGAAGTCGGCGGCCTCGCGCAGCTCCGACTGTGCATCGTCGAGCGTCTTGCCGCCCTCGCGTTGCAGCAGCGCGATAAAATGGGGCGCGCGGTTCTCCAGGAGATGCGCGGCCTGCTCCAACGCCGCCGCGCGTGTGGCTGCCGGAGTCCGGCTCCAGGCGGTGAAGCCCGCGCGCGCTGCGGCCACCGCCGCATGGGCCTGATCCGGCGTTGCCTCAGTGATCGACTTGAGCTCGGCCGTCTCGGCCTTGACCTCCGTCAGCAACCGGTCGAGCGCGGCACGCGCGCCGAATTCGACGCCACGTGAATTGCGCCGCTCGGGGGCGTAGAGGTCGCCCGGCAGCGGAATTTTGGCATGGGCCGCCTGCTGCGGCCGGACGATGGCATCCGCCGGACGTTGCAACAGCGCCGTAACAGGCACGCGATAATCGGCGGCCTGCGCCACGAAGGAGGAATTGGCACCGTTCTCCAACAGTCGCCGCACCAGATAGGCAAGCAGGTCGCGATGGCTGCCGACCGGGGCGTAGGTGCGGTAGGTAATATCGGGGTGATCCTTGGCGAGCTGCTCGTAGAGCGCCTCGCCCATGCCGTGCAGGCGCTGGAATTCGAAGCCGCCGTTCTCACCGGCAAGCTCCAGCACGGTCGCGACGCTCAGCGCGTTGTGGGTGGCGAATTGCGGGAAGATGCGTGGCCGCAAGCCGAGCAGTTTTGACGCGCAGGCGACGAAGTTCAGATCCGTCATCGCCTTGCGCGTGAACACGGGATAGCCGTCGAGCCCGCGCTCCTGCGCGCGCTTGATCTCGGTGTCCCAATAGGCGCCCTTGACCAGCCGCACCATCAGCTTGCGGTCATGCGCGTGGGCGAGCGCGTCGACATAGTCGATCACGGCGCTGGCGCGCTTCTGATAGGCCTGGATCGCGAGGCCAAATCCGTCCCAACCGGCAAGCGAGGGATCGGCGAGCGTTGCCGCGATCACGTCGAGCGACAACTCCAGCCGGTCAGCTTCCTCGGCGTCGACGGTGAAGTTGAGATCATGGGCCTTGGCGCGCTGCGCCAGGTCCAGCAGTTGCGGCACCAACTCAGCCATCACGCGCTCGCGGCTGACCGCCTCGAAGCGCGGATGCAGCGCCGAGAGTTTGACGGAGATACCGGGTCGATCGGGCAAAGGATGGCTGCCGGCGGACCTGCCGATGGTTTCTATCGCGCTCGCATAGGCGTCGAAATAGCGCTTGGCGTCAGCGGCCGTGCGCGCGCCTTCGCCGAGCATGTCGAAGGAATAGCGCGGCCTCTCACCGGAACGCGGCCGGCCCCGCTCCAGCGCCTGCTCGATGGTTTCCCCCAGCACGAAATGATTGCCCATCAGCCGCATCGCCTGGCGCGTGGCGGTGCGCACGGCCGGTGCGCCCAGCCGCTTCACCAGCCGCCCGATGGTGCCGTCGGGCGTCTCGCCGGGCTGGATCACCCGCGCCGAGAGGCCCAGTGCCCAGGCCGAGGCGTTGACCAGGAAGGCGGTGGACTTGGTCTCGTGATGGATGAAGTCGCCCTCGCCGAGCTTGTCCTCGATGAACTGGTCGGCGGTGCGCGCGTCCGGCACGCGCAGCAGCGCCTCGGCCAGCACCATCAAAGCGAGTCCTTCTTTGGTCGAGAGCGCGAACTCCCGCAGCATGTCCTCGACCCCGCCGAGCCGGTCGTCGCGCTTGCGGATGGCCTCGATCAGCCGCGTCGCGGTGCGATCGATCCGCGCCTCCTGTGGCGGACCGAGATGAGAGGCCGGCAAGAGGCGCGCAGCGATCTCGGCATCATCGGGCGCGTAGGGGGCGATGAAGGGAGGCGGAATGTTCGGCATGGCGTGTCCTGTGGCTCAAATCCAGGATAATGCCCGCGCTACCGTAGCTCGATAGACAAATCAGCTGATTTGGCTTAGAAAATTAAGGTCATCAGCCATTTGACCTTAGAAGATATGGAACTCGATCGAATCGACCGGAAGATCCTCTCGATTTTGCAGCAGGACGGGCGAATCGCCAATGTCGAGCTCGCCGAACGCATCGGGCTGTCTCCGACCTCGATCGGCGAGCGGCTGAAGCGTTTGCAGAGAGAGGGTTTTATCGAGGGCTATGGCGCGCGGCTCAACCCGCACCGGCTCGGCCTCGGGCTCCTGGTGTTCGTCGAGGTGCTACTCGACAAGACCACGCCCGACAATTTCGAGCGCTTTGCCCGCGCGGTGAAACTCGCGCCCGAAGTGCTGGAGTGTCACATGGTTGCCGGCGGATTCGACTATCTTGTGAAGGCGCGGCTGGCAGACATGACCGCGTATCGGCGGTTCCTCGGCGAGACCTTGCTGTCGATGCCGGGCGTGCGCGAGACGCGAACCTATGCGGTGATGGAAGAGATCAAGCGCGACGCACCGTTGCCGGTGGACTAACGAAGTGCTGTCGCGATTGTCATTGCTGTGGCGTTGAACGGGCGGTCTTCGCGGGCAAACAGTTCTCCGTGTGCAATCGCAACGCCTGTCGTCGAATGCACTGACCGTCTTCCAAAATTTTCTTGGCCCGGCTCCCGGATCGATCCGGGAGCTAGCAAGAGCCGGCGGGCTTATACTTTGAGGTTCTCTGCGGAGCTTTTGCCTCGGTTTGCGATCTCTTCATATTCCACCGTCTGTCCTTCGTTCAGGGACGACAGACCGGCTTTCTGCACTGCCGAGATATGCACGAACACATCCTTGCCGCCCGACGCAGGCTGGATAAATCCATAACCCTTCGTCGGGTTGAACCACTTGACCGTACCTTTAGCCATCACGACTTCTCCGCGGGTCTTCCTCCGAGATCTCGAACCGCCAGTCCCCGCCAACCGGCCGGTTCGGTCCTATTACGATACGCGGAATGTGGCCGGCTTGGTAGCTCAAACCACATCGGCATTTCGCCGAATTCCGCTCAACTTCGCGGCGTTTTTGCCGGTTTTGCCCGTTTCGCGGTCAATTGAGCGGCACGCCGTCAATACGTCGTGGCCAGATAATCGACGATCTTGCCGACATCGGCATCGTCGATCGGCGCGCCATAGACCTTGATCATCTTGGTCACCTCGGCTTGCCAGAAGCCTTTCTTGTCCTTGATCGGCGGCTGCGTGGCGATGTAGTCGGACGAGTGGCAGGCGGTGCAATTGCCCTGCACCACCTCGAGATTGGGCCCGGGCTTGAACACGGCGACCTCGTCGGGCGTCTTGTAGTTGACCGGTGCTGCAAATGCCGAACCCACCATTGCGGCGAGGGCGAGCGTAATGGCGGGGAGAACGGTGCGGTGCATGATCATTCTCCCTTCAGGCCACGCTGACGCGAACAGTTTCGACTACATTGCGTAGATAACCCGCCGGATTCCAGCGCGGCGTATCCGGCTGGGTTTCGCCGCCATTGCCGGTGGCGCGCACCTTGAGCTCATAGGCGCCCGCCGCGAGCTTCACCGGCAGCTTCCATTCACGGAATGAGTATTTGCCGAAATCCTTGCCGAGCCTGGCGCTGGTCCAGGTCTTGCCGCCGTCGGTCGAGACCGCGACCTCCTTGATGCCTTTGCCTCCGTCGAAGGCGATGCCGCGCAGTGTCGTGCCGCCTGCTTTCAGCTTGGCTCCGTCGTTGAGGCTGGTGATGAAGGAACGGATGGTGAGGCGGTTGATCGGGATCGTCGCCTTCGGCGCCGTGCCCGGCTCGACCGCATTGTTCGGGGTGTCCGGAATGCGATAGGCCGACTTCATCCAGAAGCCGTCATAGACGTTGTCGACGACGGTGATCTCGTTGAGATGCTTGACCCAGTAGGTTCCGTAATAGCCGGGCACGATCAGGCGCAGCGGGAAGCCGTTGAGGAACGGCAGGTCCTCGCCGTTCATGCCATAGGCCAGCATCACCTCGCCGTCGGTGGCGTGATCGATATCGAGCGCCTTGACGAAATCGGGCGTCTTGTCGCTGACCGGGCCGTCCATGCCGTTGAAGGTAACTTGCTTCGCGCCGCTCTGCACGCCCGCCATCGCCAGCACCGCCTTCAGCGGCACGCCGCGCCAGCGCGCATTGCCCATCGCGCCGTTGGCGAGCTGTCCGCCGGCGACGCGCGGCTCCGAGAAGCCGCGGCTGTTGCCGGAGCACTGGTTGACGGCGACGATCTCGCTCGCCTTCATCTTCAAGATGTCCTTCAGCGACAGTTTTAGCGGCTTGTCGACCTTGCCCTTGATCTCGAGCGTGAACTTGTCGGGGTCGAGATTGTAAGGCAGGTCGGAAAGGTGATAGCGCACGAAGAACGCATTATTCGGCGTGATCGGGCCGTCGTTGAACACCGCGAACGGCGTCTCGAGCTGCGGCGGCCGGCTGGTCAGGCCGATCATCGGCCGCTTCTGCGGATATTTCACCAAAGGCCGTTCGCCATTGGCGAAGGGCAGGGTGACGGTGTCGAGTGCCAGCGCTTTGGTTGAGTTCAGTGCGGCCGTAATAGCGGCAAGGCCCGCTCCTTTGAGCAGGTCGCGTCGATCGAACATGTGGTCTCCTCCCGGAGCTTTTCGTTGGATAACGGTCATCATCGCGATCCCGCGCTCATCTGTCGCAACGATTGAGGTGAAGTCAATTCGTGCTTTCGCAGCAGGCCCATGCCGGTTGCGTTGCAGCAAGCCGGTGTTATGCCGCGATGATCTTCGGTTTGATGGATCAATCCCGCCGCGGGCTCGCTGCAACCTCTCCCGCTTGCGGGGGAGGGAGCGCACCGCCTTCGTGGCTGCCTTATGCCGCTACGCGCTCGCCGCGATCGACCAGCACGGACAGCTTCCTGGCGTCCGCGACGACGCGCACGGCCATCGGTTCGTCCCGGCCGCGGATCGCGACCTCCTGCTGCGGCAGCGCATCGTCGGCGAGGCCCGCGGTGCGGCGAACCTCCTCCGAGACGATCGCTTCGCAGGCCAGTGTCTTGGTCATGTCCTGGAGCCGGGCCGCGACGTTGACGGCATCGCCCAGCGCCGTGAAGACAATGTGATCGCGATAGCCGATGTCGCCGATGATGACCTCGCCGCCGTGGATGCCGATGCCGAAGCGGATCGGCTGGCGCAGATCGTGGCCCAGGAGCTCGTTGAGCTCGTCGATATGCATGGCGATCCCGGCGGCGGCCTTCAGCGCCTGCCGGCAGGCGGTCTGCGGATCGGCGCTCAGCCCGAACAGCGCCAGCATGCCGTCGCCGACGAACTGGTTCGGCTGGCCGCCATTCTCGATCACGGCCTGCGAGACCGCGCCGAGGAAGCGGTTGACGATGAACACGGTGTCGAACGGCAGCCGCTTCTCGGCCAGCTGCGTCGAGCCGCGCATGTCCACGAACAGGCTGACGAGATAGCGCTCCTGGCCGATTCTGGCAGGCGTCGAGACCTGCGCGTTCGCCGACAGGGTATGGGCGGTGAAGAGCTGGAAGAAGGAGAGATCCGACGTCGGCCGCAGCTGGCAGGCGAGCCTGATCGAGGGATCGCTGGTGCCGACACGGGTGAGCACGAACGCCTCGCGCTGCGACGGCTCGGGCAGGGCGCCATGATCGCCGATGATGCGGATGCGGCAGGTCGAGCAGCGGGCACGGCCGCCGCAGACGCTGGCATGCGGCACATTGTGGCGCAGGCTTGCTTCCAGCACAGAGAGGCCCTTGGGGACGCGCACCGTCTTGCCGTTGCCGTAGGACAGCGCGATCATGCCGCCGCGCCGCTCGCGCAAGGCGCGCCCGCCGCGCGCCAGCAGCGCCAGGGCGAGCAGTCCGAGATAACCGGCGGTGAGGCCGCCGGTGATGCGGTCGAGCGTCGCGGCCTCGGCAGCCGTGCCAAGCTGACGGCGCGTGAGATTATGCGTCCGCCATTCCCCGTCATCGGCCTCGACCTCGACGCTGCGGCCGCCCTGGTAGACACCCAGCAGCGACAGCGTCGGGATCAGCACGGCGGCCGCGAGCAGATAGGGCGCCGCGCGCGTGAAGAACGGCTTGAGGCGAAGCCAGAAATAGATGCCGATGCAGCCGTGCACCCAGGCGATGATCAGCAGGATCGTCATAGGCCAGATACGGTTCGACGCGACGAAGAACAGATAGAGTTCCTGCGGATAGAGCTTCTGGTGTCCGTAAAGCGTCTGACCGAGCCGCACGCCGATCACATGCGCCATGACCAGCGCGGGGATGCTCAAGCCCAGCACGAGCTGCAGCGGCTCGACCGTCCGCCAGCGGAACTGCCGGCGCTGGTACAGCGCGTAGATGCCGAGCCCCATATGCGTGAGCGCCGCCGTGTAGAACATGATCGCAACCGGCAGGAACTGCCAGAATAGCGTGTGGTAGTAGACCCCGATCTCCATGGCATCGACCGAGATGTTGCCGAGCGCATGGTTGAGGAAATGGCTGACCACATAGGCAAACAGGATGACGCCGCAGACCAGCCGCACCTGGCGCACGCTGGTCGCGCGGGAAAACTCGGAAAATCGTGAAGGTGCGGTGGCGGCCATGATTCGATTGTATCAGTTCATGAAGGAGAACAGCCAGCGTAGCGTTTAATTCCGGGGGGTGGGCAGCTTGCGGGATCACATACGCGGCAAGCCGCCGCAATCCCAGTATCGTCCCGGACAAGAGCGCCCCAAGCACGCGCCGATCCGGGACGACGGTACCCCACATTGACTCCCCCTCCCAGGTTGGCGAAAAGCGCGGCCGTGACGACAGCTCCCGATATCACCGTGCCCCCCCACGGCGCCGCGCGCCGGTCCCTCGTCGTGGCCGCGGCGATCATCGCCGCGATGACGCTGCTGCGCATCGTCTACGCCTCCGCAATCGAGCTGCGCACGGACGAGGCCTATTACTGGACTTGGTCGCAGGAGACAGCGCTCAGCTTCCTCGATCATCCCCCCGGCATCGCCTGGCTGATCCGGTTCGGCACCGCGATCTTCGGCGACACCACGCTCGGTGTGCGCTTCGGCGGCATCGTCGCGATGCTGGTGACGCAGCTTCTGCTCGCCGATATCGTCCGCCGCCTCACCCATGATGCGCGCGCCGTCGTGCTCGCAGTGCTGATGCCGGAGGCC
This sequence comes from Bradyrhizobium nivariense, assembly GCF_029846715.1. Classification (GTDB taxonomy): domain Bacteria; phylum Pseudomonadota; class Alphaproteobacteria; order Rhizobiales; family Xanthobacteraceae; genus Bradyrhizobium. Next base: position 13,362 of record NZ_JARVWW010000034.1, on the reverse strand, counting down.
GCGCTCTATTACGGCCTGCTGATGGCCAAGGTCGCGCCAGATGTCGCCATGATCCCGTTTGCGGTGGCGATGATGTGGTGCCTGGTGCGGCTTGCGCAGGGCGGCGACGGCCGCTGGTGGCTTGCGGCCGGCCTGTTCGCCGGGCTGGCGATGCTGTCGAAATTCACCGTGATCATGTTCGCGCCGGCGGTTGCCGCCTTTCTGCTGGTGCCGGATTGGCGCTGGCGCTGGCTGCGCAGCCCCTATCCGTATCTCGCTGTCCTGACCGCAATTGCCGTGTTCTCGCCGGTCCTGATCTGGAACGTGCAGCACGACTGGGCCTCGTTCCGCTTCCAGGGCGTGCGCGCCACCACCAATTACGGCATCTCGTTCCGCACCATCGGCGATTACATCGGCCTGCAATTCGGGCTGGTCGGTTTCGTCATGCTGCCGGTGGTGCTGACGGGGCTGGTGCTGACGGCATGGCGCGGCTATCGCACGCGCGAGCCGGTCGCGATTTTGCTGTCGACCGCGGTCTTGGTGCCGTTTCTCTATTTTCTGACGAAATCGCTGACCCTCCGGGTCGGCGACACCTGGCCGATGTTCATGTGGCCGGTTGGCTTTGCCGCCGCCGCTGTCAACCTCACGATGCTGTCGCATGAAAAATGGCCGGCGCGCATGATCAGGTCGTCGCTGTTCTGGGCCAACACGGCGGTGGTCTCGGGCATCGCCTTTGTCGTCATCGTGTTCCTCTATTACGTCGCCGCGCCCTGGAATTTGCTCGGAAAGATCGATCCGGTCGGTGCCGAGTCCGGCTACGAGCAGGTCGCGGCGCGCGCGCAGGCCGCATTGGATGAGACCGGCGCGACCTGGATCGCCACCGCGGACTACCGCACCTACGCCATGATGCGCTGGCTGTTCAGGGGCCGCGTGCCCGTGATCGAGATCAACGAGCGCGGCCGCTTCCAGGACTTTCGCGATCCCGGCATGGACCGGATCAAAGGCCACGCCGGCATCTATGCCGGACGCGAGCCGGACAATCGTTCGTCGCTGTGGGATTCGATCCCGGCCAAGCGCGAGCCGCTCGGCCAGGTCGAGCGACGCTGGCGCGGTCTTGTGATGGACAATTACGTGGTGGAGAAGCTCTCAGGCTGGACTCCGGAACTGTCGCCGCCGAAGGACTCGCCGCTGTTCCAGTGGCGCGTGCTGGCTTTCTTCTCGCTCTTCCCGCAAGCGGGGAGAGGCGAAAGAGCGCTACTCCTCGTCCTTCTTCCGCAACAAATCAGTCGCGAGATCCGATAGCTTCGGCGGCGGCAGTGCCGCGAACGGCAGCGGCCGTGTGACGTCGATCGCAGCCAGACCCAGCCGCGCCGTCAGCAATCCATTGAGCACGCCTTCGCCCAGCCGCTGCGACAGCTTCGCCGCGATCCCGTGGCCAAGCATCTGCTGCACAAGGCTGTCGCTCGCGGCCATGCCGCCGGTGATGGCGAGATGGGCGATGACGTGGCGGAGCAGGCGGATCATGCCCAGTGCGCCCGGGCGGCCGCCATAGAGCCGGGCAAGCTGGCGGATCAGGCGCAGCGACGCCACGAACACGAACAACACGTCGATCAGCGCGCGGGGCGAAACCGCTGTGACGATCGAGACCTTCTGCGCGGCTGACGACACCAGCCGCCGCGCCTCAATGTCCAGCGGCGACATCAATTCGCGCTCGGCGAGCCGGATCATGTCGGCGCCGTCGATGATCTCGCCGGCATGGCTTTCCAGCGCGGCACGGGCGCGCGCGAGCTGCGGGTTCTGGTGCGCGATCTTGAGCAGATCCTGCACGATGAGGCGGCTCTCCTTGCGGTCGTCGCTGGCAAGGACAGCGGCGGCGCGCTGATGCAGCTTCTCGATCGTTGCCAGGCGCGCCAGCCCGAACGCCTCGCGTCCGATCACCACCGCGAGCGCAAGCGCGGTGATGAAGGCAAGAGCCAGTCCGACAAAGCCGAGGCTTTCGCTGCGCGCAAACAGATCCTCGATCAGGTGGACCACGCCGAGCCCGACGCCAAGCAGCGTCAACCCGGCGACGCCCGACCAGAACAGCGCGCCCCAGGGAAAGCCGCGCCGCGCCGGAAGCGCCGGCGCGATCGGCGCCGGCAACGCCAGTGGATCGGGTTCCGGCGTGATCTGGATGGTGGTGCGGCCGAGCCGTGCCGTCTCGTCGGCCTCGGTGACAACGACGCCGGGATCGTCGAGCCGAAACGTCGCCGGCCGCCGCGGCTGGGATCGGTCGTTCATGACAGCTTGTCTCCGATCAGGAACTGCAAGGCACGGTCGAGGCGGATGTGAGGCAACGCTGGCTCCTCGGGCCCCCCGCGTTCGAGCTTTGGCGGACGGAAGCGCAGGAAGCGAAAATCGCTCTTCTCGGCGGCCTCGGTCGAGAGCCCGCGGAACGCATCGGTGCCGTTGAACAGCGGCTCGGGATCGAGCGGAAGGTCGCCCGGAAAGGTTGCCACCTCGGTGTTGCCGTCGAAGAATTCGCCGCCGGTGCTTTCGCCCGCGGCCGGTGTCCCCAGGATCGACGGCAATTTGTCACGGCCATGCGCGACCTGCGCCTCGCGCGTGGCGCGGACGGCGGCGAGCGCGACGACGTCGATCTCCGCGCCGGTATTTTCCGCGCGCGCAACGGCGCGGGTGACCGCGCGGCGCAGCACGGCCTCGAGCCTGTCGTGGCTGGAATGATGCAGATGATCCGCCTTGGTCGCCGCGAACAGAATGCGGTCGATGCGCGGCCGGAACAGGCCGGAGAGGAACGTGCTGCGGCCGATGCGAAAGCAGTCGAGAATGCCCGCGAGTGCGGCTTCGAGATCGTGCAGCGCTTCGGGACCGGAGTTGAACGCGGCGAGCGCATCGGCCAGCACGATCTGGCGATCGAGCCGCGCAAAATGATCCCTGAAGAACGGCCGCACCACGACGTCCTTGTAGGCCTCATAGCGGCGGACCATCATCGCCCATAGCGATCCCTCCGGCGCCTGGCCGCCTGCGGGAACGTCGAGCGGCGCAAAGGTCAGCGCCGGCGTGTCGGCGAGATTGCCCGGCATCAGGAAGCGGCCGGGCGGCAGCAGGCTCATCGCAAACCGCTCGTCGCGGCAGCCTTGCAAATAGCCCCTGAAGAGCTTTGCGGCCGTGAGCGTCGCCTGCTCGTCCTCGCGCGCCTCGGGCTTGAGCGTTGCGAGATGCGCGTGCCAGTCCGCGGCAAGATGCGCGCGCGGCGCCTCGCGCGACAGCGCAAGGCTTTCGGCCGACCATTGCTCAAAACTCTTCTGGAGCAGCGGCAGGTCGAGCAGCCACTCGCCGGGATAGTCGACGATATCGAGCGTCAGCGTGCGGTCCGCGCCGTTCTGGCGCTGGTAGTCGATGACGAGTCTGAGCTCGCTGATGTCGACGGTCGAGTTCGGCCAGTGCCGCTCCTCGATCAACGCGCGCAGATGGCTCTCATAGGCAAAGCGCGGCACGGCATCGTCCGGCTGCGGCGCCAGATGCGCCCGCGCGATCCGGCCGGATGAATAGGCCTCGAACACCGGAAACCGCCCACCGCGCGTCAGACCGTGGATCAGCGCGGTGATGAACACCGTCTTGCCGGCCCGCGACAGGCCGGTGACCCCGAGCCGCACCGTCGGGTTGAAGAAGTGCTCGCCATAGTCGATCAGCGCCCTCGCCGACAGCCGCGCTTCTTCGACCATATCCTGGAAACTGAATGCCATTTGAACGTTAAGGGAGCTCGGCGGGAGAAAATGTGTGACCGATCACAAAAGTGGCAATTGCGTGCGGAAAATCAAGCTTCATACTTCCACCTCCTTTGTCGGCAAATCAGCCGTTTGAACGACGCGCCGGTCCCGAAACACCCATACAAGAGGGTATTGCCTCACTTTGCGGATTGCCATGACCGTCTTCCAACTGAAACAGCTTGCATCCACCTCCGTCCACGCCGCCGCCGATGCGATCGGCTGGAATTACGACCGCGCCGAGCTGATCGCCGATGGAATCATCCATGCGGTCGGCGTCCTCGCTGGCATCGTCGCCGCGACCGTCCTGGTCGTGCTCGCTGTGGTCTATGCCGACGCGACCGACATCGTCGGCGTCTCGATCTATGTCGCCGGCCTGCTCTCGATGCTGGTGTTTTCGGCGACATATAATCTCTGGCCGGTCTCGCCAGCCAAATGGCTGCTGCGGCGCTTCGACCATTCCGCGATCTATCTGCTGATCGCCTCGACCTACACGCCGTTCATCCTGGAGGTGAAGGACAGCGTCTTCGCGCTGGTGCTGCTCGCCGGCGTCTGGTGCGTGGCGCTGCTCGGCATCGTGCTGAAACTTCTCTACCCCGGCCGGTTCGACCGCGTCGCGGTCGGCATCTATCTCGCCATGGGCTGGAGCGGCATGATGCTCTACGATGCCGTGGTCAAGGCACTGCCTGCGCTGGTGCTGGGCTTCATCCTTGCCGGTGGCCTGTTCTACAGTTTTGGCGTGATCTTCCATGCCTGGCGGCGGCTGCGCTTCCAGAATGCGATCTGGCACGGCTTTGTCTTGGCCGGCGCGGCGTGCCACTATACCGCGGTGCTCGACCTCGTGTTGAGCTGAGCAAGCTCCGCGAAGCGGAATAAGCGAAGCGGTATAAGCGAAGCGGAATAAGATACGTGAAGCGTCATAAGACAAGAGGAGACGTCGCATGCAGGTGACCGGCAAGGTCGTGGTCGTCACAGGCGGCGCCAATGGCATCGGCAAGGCGCTGTGCGAGGCGTTTCACAAGGCGGGCGCGGCCAAGGTCGTGGTCGCCGACATGGATGCCGCCAACGCGAGGGCGGTCGCGGCCACGGTGGATGGCGCGGCCTTCAGATGCGACGTCGCGCAGGAAAAGGACGTCTCCCATGTCATCGAGGAGACCGAGCGGCAGTTCGGCCCGATCGAATTGTTCTGCTCCAATGCCGGCATCGGCGGCGGTTTCGATCCGATGTCGGTCAACGCCGGCGGCGCCTCCGACGAGCCGTGGCAGCGAAGCTGGGCGATCCACGTCATGGCGCATGTCTATGCGGCGCGGCATCTGATTCCGCGCATGAAGGCGCGCGGCGGCGGCTATTTCCTCAACACCATCTCGGCCGCGGGCCTGCTGTCGCAGGTCGGCAGTCCCGCTTATTCGACCACCAAGCATGCCGCGGTCGGCTTTGCCGAAAACCTCGCGATCTCGCACAAGGCCCACAACATCCGTGTCTCGATCCTCTGCCCCCAGGGCGTCGACACCAACATGCTGCGCGCGATCCCCAAGGGTCCGCAATCCGGCGACGGTGACCTCTCGCCCGAGCAGGTTGCCAAAGACGTGCTCGCCGGCCTCGCGCAGGAGACGTTCTTGATCCTGCCGCACCCGCAGGTGCTCGGCTACATGCGCAAGAAGACCGAGAATTACGACCGCTGGATCGGCGGCATGGCCAAGATCCAGGCGAAGATGCGGGACGAGTTCGGGACGTAGTCGACGGTGCTTCCACAGTTGACGCTGTCATGCCCCGCGAAAGCGGGGCATCCAGTACGCTGCGGCCTCTCGACTTAACCACAACCGTCTCGGAGTACTGGATCGCCCGGTCAAGCCGGGCGATGACACCGAGGGTGCAGCTACGCCGCCGACTGCGCCTCGTCCTCCGCGCGGCTCTGCCGCAGCGCCCGCGCATAGAGCATCATCCCTTCGCGTACCGTGCGCTGCTCGGCACCCGTCAACGCCGCCAGCGCGCCGCTCACCTGCTGGCGACCAAAGGCGTGCAGCGCCTCCAGCGTGTAGCGGCCCTTTGCCGTCAGCGCCAACAGCTTGCTCCGCGCATCGGTCTCATCCTGTGTCTCCCGCAGCTCGCCGCAATCAATCAGCTTGCGCACCATCCGGCTGACGCTGGACTTTTCCAGCCGCAGGAAATCGCCGAGCTCGCCTGATGTCATCGGGCCGCGGATGCCGATCTCTAGGATCGTGTGCACCGCCGACGGCGGATAGTCGGATGCCGCCACCGTCGCGTCCATGAAGCCGAGCTCGCGCACCATCAGGCGCGAGGCGGCGCGAATGTCGTCAATCAGCTGCAGCGCGGCCATGCTTGACTCCTTGCATATAGTTGTATCATACAACTATATGCGCAGCAACGTTGCGCGCAAGCGTTTTGGAGTGGGCCATGAGCGGAATTTTGCCGGCCGGGATGCGAATGAAGGGCAAGGTCTGCCTGGTGACCGGCGGCGGCAGCGGCATCGGCCGCGCAACGGCCCTCCGGATGGCGTGCGAAGGTGCGGAAGCGATTGTCGTCGCCGGCCGGCGCGAAGCCGAGATCGAGGCCACCGCTGTCGCCTGCCGCGAACTCGGTGCGGACGCCATCGCGCTCAAGGCCGACATCACGCAAGAGGACGACGTTGCGCGCCTCGTTGGCACCGCGATTGAACGTTGCGGCCGGCTCGACGTCGCCTTCAACAATGCCGGCTTCCAGGAGCGCCGCGCGCCGCTGGAGGAGCAGGGCACGGATGTCTACGACAGCGTGTTCGACACCAATGTCCGCGCGCTGTTCTTGTGCCTGCGCCATCAATTGCCGGCGATGCTTGCGAAAGGACGCGGCAGCATCGTCGTCAACACCTCCGTCAGCGGCGTGCGCAATCCCAATCCCGGCTTCTCGCTTTATTCGGCCTCCAAGGCCGCCGCGATCTCGCTGACGCGCTCGGCCGCGATGGAGAATGCGCCGCGCGGCATCCGCATCAACGCCATTGCACCCGGCCGCGTCGTCACCGATATGATGATGCGCGCCGGCGTCGGCGATATCGCAACCGTCAGTGCAGGTCTGCCGCTGCGGCGGATGGGGAGTCCGGAGGAGGTGGCGGAGGCGGTGGTGCGGCTGTCGTCCGACGCGTCATCCTATGTGGTCGGGCATGTGCTGGCGGCTGATGGAGGATTCCTGGCGTCGTAGTTTTGCTTACAGGCGGTTGTCCAAAAACTCCTGGTCGTACCGGCGAAGGCCGGGACCCATAACCCCAGGGAGAAGTTTAGCGAGGATTGGTTGTTCGGGATCAGCACTGCGCACAATCGATAGATCACGCGGTATGGGTCCCGGCCTTCGCCGGGACGACATCTGAGATGGGCGCTAATGCTTCTGACCGTACAAGACCGGCACCGCCGAATCCACGGCCACCTCCACCAGGCTCGTCCCGGCGAATGCCATCGCGCGCTTCAGCGCCTCGCTAAGCTCTGCCGCCTTGCTTACGCGCACCGCATCGCAGCCCATGCCCTCGGCGAGCCTGACGAAATCGATCCCCGGCAGCTCGAGCCCCGGTACGTTCCTCACCTGCATCACCTGGCTGAACGAACGCATCGCGCCGTAGCCGGAATTGTTGATGACGACGATGGTGAGCGGCAGCTTGCGCTGTGCGGCGGTCCACAGCGCCTGGATCGAGTACATCGCCGAGCCGTCGCCGATCAGGCACACCGTGCGGCTCTTCGGCTTGCCGAGCGCCATGCCGACCGCGGCGGGCAGGGAGTAGCCGAGGCCGCCGCTCGCCATGGTGTAAAAGCTGTCCTGGCCGCGCATCGGCATGAACTTTTGCATCGCCGGCCGGTGCGAGGGCGCTTCCTCGACCAGTGACGCGCCATCGGGCATCGCCTGCGACAGCGAATGCAGCAGGAACTCGACCGGCAGCGGATCGGCGGCTTGCGGTGCCGGTGGCAGCGTGCGGCCTTCTGGCGCCGCGCGCTTGCTCTCCGGCAAGAGGTCGAGCAGCATTGCGAGGGCCGGCTTCATCGTTGCGATGATGCTGGTGCCGACAGGCGTTACCGCAGCGGCATCCGGGTCATCCGTGATCTGGAAGATCGACGCGCCGCCGTCGAAGATCGCGGCGTGGCCTTCGACGTGGAAGGTGAACACCGGCGCGCCGATGACGACGACGAGGTCGTGCTCGCGTAGCGCGTCCGACAATTGCGCCGGCGAGGCATGCAGGAAGCCTGCGAACTGGGGATGGCGTTCCGGGAACGAGCAGCGCGCCGAAAACGGGCTGACCCAGACGCTGGCCTTCGCCTTCTCGGCCACGCGCACCATCAGATCGACCGCGCCGGCGCGGTCGACGCCGGGGCCGACGACGAGGGCAGGGCGTTTTGCTGAACTGAGCGCCGTGACCAGCGCCTTCATTGCGTCAGCCTCGGGACCGATCTCGCGGCTGACCTTGCGCGCTTCGACCGGAGCAGTCGCATGTGCCCAGTCGTCAATCGGGACCGACACGAAGGTCGGCCCGCACGGCGGCTGCATCGCGGTGTAATAGGCGCGCGCAATCGCGGCCGGCACGTCCTCGGGCCGCGCCGGCTCGACGCTGTACTTCACATAGGGCCGCGGGAATTCGGACGCACGTTCCGCATACAGGAATGCCTGCAAGGGAAGGATCGAGCGCGCCTGCTGGCCCGCGGTGATGACGAGCGGCGTCTGGTTGCGGTGCGCGGTGTAGATGTTGCCGAGCGCATTGCCGACGCCGGCCGCCGAATGCAGATTGACGAAGCCGGCATTGCGCGTCGCCTGCGCGTAACCATCGGCCATGCCGACCGCGGAGGCTTCCTGAAGCGCCAGCACGTAGTCGATGTCCTCGGGCCAGTCGCTCAGGAACGGCAGCTCGGTCGAGCCGGGATTGCCGAAGACTTTTTTAATGCCAAAGGATCGCAGCAGGTCGAGAGTCGCCTGCTTCACGGTGACGGATTTGCTGCCGCTCTTGCCGTTCTTTGCCATCGTTTCCGTCCCTTTAAATTCCTCATCCTGAGGAGCGCGTCTTCGCGCGTCTCGAAGGATGGAGGCCCGGCTGGTGGCCTCGCCCTTCGAGACGCGCGCGAAGAGCGCGCGCCTCAGGGTGAGGGTCTAGCTTTTACATCGCCGATGCGCTCGCAATGACGAGGAGAGACTGTCACCACACCGCCGTTCCCTTCATCGTCGGTTGCCCCTCCGCGTTCGCGGTCCACAGCTCCATGCTTTCGCCGGCCTCGTTGGCGTTGATGGAGAACTCTGTGCCCTCGAACAGCGGCTGGAGGCCGCGATAGGTGAACTTCTTCGGTGCCTTGCCGCCGCGGAGCTTGGCCGCCATCTCGATGATGAGCGCTGCCTGCAACGGTCCGTGGAAGATCAGGCCCGGATAGCCCTCGACCTCAGTGACGTAGTTGCGGTCGTAATGGATGCGGTGGCCGTTGAAGGTCAGCGCGGAGTAGCGGAACAGCAGCACGGGATCCGACACATGCGTCTCGCGATGCTGCGCCTTCGGCGGCGGAGGCGGCGCCTTTGCGGTCGCAGGCGTGCTGGTGGTCATCTCGCGATAGACGATGTCCTGCCGCTCGCGGATGGCGATGCCGCGCGGCGAGGAAATGCTGTGCTCGACCGAAACGAAGCACAGCGTGCCGGTCGAGCCGGTCTTCACCTGCACATCCGCGATGCGCGAGGTCCGCGTCGATTCGTCGCCGACGCACAAGGGCTGCAGAAACTCGATCTCGCCGCCGGCCCACATCCGGCGCGGCAGCGGCACCGGCGGCAGGAAGTCACCGCGGGTGGGGTGGCCGTCGGGGCCGAGCATCGACATCGGAAACACCGGCTGCGCCAGGCACCAGTGCACCGTGAGCGGCGCCGCATCGCCGGTCTTGGGCGCACCGACCTCCTGGAACAGCGTCGCGCGCAGACCCTTCACGAGCTGCGCGGTGACGGTGTCGGTTGCCTCGTCGCTGCGGCCGATCCATTGCCGCAAATGATCGATGTCGAGCTTCCCGGTCATGGCGCCTCGCTCTTGTTATTTCCTGGATTGGGGACGTTCGCCGATCGCAGGCACCGCGCCATAGCTGCGCGTCTCGCCGACGATGATCGGCGCCGGCGCGGGATAGCTGACGCGTCCCTGCGGCGTGTCCACCTCGATGCGCCGCAGATGCGGATGGTTGGTGAGGTCGGCCATGGTGTTGACCTCGGCAAAGGCGATGTCGGCATCGGACAGCCGCTTGAGCAGCTCGTCGCGCGTCATCTTGCCGAAGGCATCCGCGACCGTTTTGTCGGTGAAGTCGCGGTTGCGCACGCGCTCGACCATGTTGGCGACGCGGGGATCGGCGGACAAATCCGGCTGGTCCAGCACTTTTGCGCAAAGCGTCTTCCACTCGCGCTCGCTCTGGATCGAGATCAGGATGTCCTTGCCGTCGCTGGAGGTGAACACGCCATATGGCGCGATCGAGGGATGACGCAGCCCCATGCGCTTCGGCGGATTGCCGGCCTCGGAATTGAGCAGCGGCACGGTGCACCAGTCCGCCATCACGTCGAACATGGAGATGCGGATGTCGGCGCCCTTGCCGGTGCGCCCGCGCCCGATCAACGCCTCCAAAATAGCCGCATGCGCGGTCGCGCCGGTCGCGACGTCGACGATGGACATGCCGACGCGCGAGGCGCCGTCGGGATTGCCGGTGATCGAGGCAAGGCCGCTCTCGGCCTGGATCAGCAGATCATAGGCCTTGCGATGCGCATAGGGGCCCTCGTCGCCATAGCCGGTGATCGTGCAGGAGATCAGCTTGGGATAGTCCTTCAATAGCCGCTCGCGCGAAAAGCCGAGCTTGTCCATCGAGCCCGGCTTGAGGTTCTGGATCAGCACGTCGGCGCTCGCGATCAGTTTTTCCAGCTCGGCGCAGCCTTCCTTGGTGGCGAGATCGACCACGGCCGATTGCTTGCCGCGGTTCAGCCACACAAAGTAGCTGCTCTGGCCCTTGGCTGCCGCGTCATAGCCGCGGGCGAAATCGCCTTCGGGTCGCTCGATCTTGATGACCTCGGCGCCCGCGTCCGCCAGACGCGAGGAGCAGAATGGCGCCGCCACCGCCTGCTCGACCGCAATCACCCTGATCCCGTCAAGTGCTCCCATGATGCGGCCTCAGTACGAGCGGGGCATGCCGAGCACGTGCTCGGCGACAAAGGACAGCACGAGGTTGGTCGAGATCGGTGCCACCTGGTAGAGCCGCGTCTCGCGGAATTTTCGCTCGACGTCGTATTCCTCGGCGAAGCCGAAGCCGCCATGGGTCTGGATGCAGGCATTGGCCGCTTCCCAGGACGCATCGGCCGCAAGCATCTTGGCCATGTTGGCCTCCGCGCCACAGTCGAGCCCGGCCTCGTATTTGCGCGTGGCTTCCTTCACCATCAGTTCGGCCGCGCGCATCGAGGCGTAGGCCTTGGCGATCGGGAACTGGATGCCCTGGTTCTGGCCGATCGGCCGGCCGAACACCGTGCGCTCCTTGGCGTAGTTGGTGGCTTTCGCGATGAACCATTTGGCGTCGCCGACGCATTCGGCCGCGATCAGAATGCGCTCGGCATTCATGCCGGAGAGAATGTAGCGAAAACCCTTGCCCTCTTCGCCGATCAGATTTTCTGCCGGCACCTTCATGTCGGTAAAGAACACTTCGGTGGTGGCGTGGTTCATCATGGTGCGGATCGGGCGGATCTCGAGGCCGTTGTTCTTGGCCTCACGCATATCGACGATGAACACGGAGAGACCGTCGGTGCGCTTCTTGACCTGGTCCTTCGGCGTGGTGCGCGCGAGCAAGAGCATCAGGTCGGAATGTTCGGCGCGGCTGGTCCAGATTTTCTGGCCGTTAACGATGTAGCCGGCATTGCCGTCCTTGCGCGCGAAGGTCTTCAGCGAGGTGGTGTCGGTGCCGCTGGTCGGCTCGGTGACGCCGAAGGCCTGCAGCCGCAATTCGCCGCTCGCGATCTTCGGCAGATACTTGGCCTTCTGCTCGTCATTGCCGTGCCGCAGCACGGTGCCCATCGTGTACATCTGGGCGTGGCAGCCACCGCCGTTGCAGCCCGCGCGCTGGATCTCTTCGAGGATCGCGGCGGCCGCTGAAAGCTTGAGCCCTGCGCCGCCATATTCCTCGGGGATCAGCACCGAGAGATAACCGGCCTCGGTCAGCGCGTCGACGAACGCCTTGGGGTAGGCCATCTCACGGTCGAGCTTGCGCCAGTATTCGCCGGGAAACTGCGCGCAGAGCTTTGCGACGGCTTCGCGGATGTCGGCGTGATCTTCGGTGTGGTGTTCTTCACTCATGGCGTTTCCCGAATGTGCGGCAGTCAAGATAACGCCGGCCGATCCCCCGGCGTTGTGAAAACAATGCCAGCCCCCTATGCTCATTTGCTATAGCGTATGGAGTAGCCTTCCAGGATTGGCAAGCATGGATTTCCGTCAGCTCAGGACCTTCAGTTGCGTGGCGGAACTCGGCAGCCTCTCCAAGGCGTCCGACACGTTGCGCGTGGCGCAGCCGGCGCTGAGCCGGCAGATCAAGCTGCTGGAACACGAGCTGCGCATCGAACTGTTCACCCGCAACGGCCGCGGCATGGTGCTCACGGATGCCGGCCGTCTCTTGCTGGCGCGCACCTCCGGCATCGTGCGGCAGATCGACCAGATCCGCGACGACATCCAGTCGTCCAAGGGGCCGCCATCCGGCCAGGTCGTGCTCGGCCTGGTTCCGACCGTGAGCTGCGTGCTGTCGGCGCGCTTCGCGCGGCGCTGCGTCGAAAAGTTTCCCGGCATTTCGCTGCGCATCGTCGAGAGCTACAGCGGTCATCTTGTCGAATGGCTGCATCGCGGCGAGATGGATCTCGCCATTCTCTACGGCCGCTCCGCCGACCTGCATCTCAACGTCGAGAGCCTCGGTCGCGACAACATCGTCGCGGTCGGTCCGCGCGGCTGTGGCTTGGCGCGCAAGAAGAACGTCGATGTCGGCTGGCTGCTGCGGCAGCGGCTGGTGCTGCCCAGTCATTCCCACGGCCTCCGCGCGTTGATCGAGCACGCGGCGGCGCAACGCAAGATCAAGCTCGACGTCCAGCTCGAGGCGGATTCGTTCCGCGTGCTCACGAGTCTCGTCGAGGAAGGCCTCGGCTTCGCGCTGCTGCCGCCCTCGTCGGTCCACGGCGAAGTCGCGGACGGGCGGCTGGAAACCGCTGTCGTCTCGAAGCCGATGACGCGCGAGCTCATATTCGCCTCTCCGATCGACCGTCCGGTCTCGACGGCTTCGCTCGCCGTCACCGCCCTGCTGCGCGAGGAGGTTGCCGCCTGCCGCAACGACGGGTTGTGGGACATCAGGTTGGCTTGAGCGCCGGTCTGAATTTGCAGCAGGATTAGGACACAAGTCTGCGGCCGGCCCTTCGCATCTGGCGCGACCTGTCATGCCGAAATTTTATAGCTGGCGGAGCTCGTAGCTTCGCGCTCCGCTGTCATCACCCGCGAAGTGTTTAGACCGGACAGATCACTGACAGGTGTTCGGAGACATAGCTGACACATCAAACTGAGCTGGATTTGGTCCGATTCGGGAGGCCGTCCATGCCCTGGAACGAGGTGTCGGTGATGGATCAA
>NZ_JARVWW010000033.1 GCF_029846715.1 Bradyrhizobium nivariense | reverse complement strand
GTGCTCCGAACAATTCATCGCTTGCCATCGTGGTCTCCTGCGAATCCGCCATCGCCAGAGAATCACACTGCGACGGCTTTCGGCTATAGTGCTCGATGAGCCGTCGAATAGATCACACCCTCTGAGGTGCCGGAGCGCAGCGGAGGCCTCGAAGGATGAACGGCCACCGGCCGGGCCGCTCATCCTTCGAGGCTCCCTGCACGGTGCTGTGCACCGTACAGCTCGCACCTCAGGATGACGGGTTGGGAGCTACGAAGGCAAGAGCTCAAGCCGCAATCCGGAACGTTACCCCGCCCAGCAAAAACTCGTTGCCGGCAACCGCGAGTCCTTTCGCCCTGGCGACATGCAGCACACCCGCCACATCGGCCACCCGAAACTCCAGCGCGCTCATGATCTCGCTACTGCCCTTCACGAAGCGAAAATTCGCATTGGGAAGTCTCAGCTCGGTCTCGCCACTCGCGCCACTCGGCGCAACACCAATGATCTTCCCCCAATGCTCGGCCAGCCCTATCGGATCCGGGCTCTGCATCTCCACGCCGGTCAGTGCCTGCGTCACGTCCTTGTGGATGAATTTTTGCCAGTCCGGCCCCGCCGGCGGATACGCGCCCAGGATGTCGTCGCTGCCGTCGGTGTGGTTGAACTCGATGAAGGCGGCGCGGCAGTCGCGGGGATGGAGCTGCACGCCGTGATAGGGCGCGTGGTCGATGACGTTGGCCGTGCGCACGCCGAGCGCGTTGGCGTTGCGACCGCGCTCATCGGGATCGTTGCAGCAGAAGATCGCCATGTAGCCGCCGCGCCCGCCGCTCTTCTCGATGAAACGGCCGGCGGTGGTACCGTCCTTGAACGGCGCGACCACCTCCAGCAAGATCGTGTCGACCGGCAGCAGCGCATTCTCCAGGCCGTATTTCGCAACATTGCCGTCGCGATAGCAGACCGCGAGGCCCATGATTTCCGCGATATCCGTAATCACGGCGCCGAGGTGCGGCGCGACCAGGCAGATCTGCCGCAACCGCATGTAGGGCGCCATGGTCATGCGCCCTTGAAGGTCGGCTTGCGCTTTTCGACGAACGCCTTTGCGGCCTCCTTGTGATCCTCGGTGTCGCCGCAGCGGGTGTGGTGGATCGCCTCGCCGTCGAAGCAATCTTCCAGCGCGAGATGCTCGGCGTTGTTGATGTTGCGCTTGATGAAGCCGAGCGCGATCGAAGGCCCCTGCGCCAGCGACAGCGCGAGCTCGTGCGCGGCGGCATCGACCTCGGCGTCGGGCACGACCTTCGTCACCATGCCGATCGCATGAGCCTCCTTCGCGGTCAGCACCGGCGAGGTCAGATAGAGCTCGCGCGCCCGCGCGCTGCCGAGGAGTTGGGTGAGGAAATAGGTGCCGCCGTAATCGCCGGAGAAGCCGACTTTTGCGAAGGCGGTCGTGATCTTGCAGGACTCGGAGGCGATGCGGAGGTCGCACGACAGCGCCATCGACAGACCCGCACCGGCGGCAGCGCCATCGAGCTGGGCCACCACGGGTTTTGGCATCTGGTGCAGGATGCGCGACACCTCCATGCCGCGGCGCAGGTTCGCAAGTTTTTGCTCGAACGGCAGCGGCGCCCGACCCTCCGCCATCGACTTGACGTCGCCGCCGACGCAGAAGGAGCCGCCCGCGCCCTTGAACAATACCGCGCGCACCTCCGGATCATCAGCCGCCCGCCGCGCCGCCTCGACCAGCCCGCGCACCATGTCTGGGTTGAGCGCGTTCTTCCGCTCGGGCCGATTCATGGTGATGGTGAGCAGCCCGCCTTCGAGCTTTTGCAGGACCATGTCGTTGCTCATGGTGATCTCCCTCGTTGTTGTCTTGCTCCGTCGCTCACGCCCGCCGCGGGATGACGCTCCGCGTCACTTCTTCACCAGCGGGCAGCGCGACTGCTCCAGAGACTGGAACGCCTCGCTGCCGGGCACGGTGGCGAGCAGCTTGTAGTCGTCGGAGCGGCCCTTGGACTCCGACGGCTTCTTCACCTCGAACAGGTACATGTCGTGGATCATGCGGCCGTCCTCGCGGATCTTGCCGTCCTTGGCGAAGAAGTCGTTGATTGGCGTCTCCTTCATCACCTTCATGACGGCTGCGGAGTCCGTCGTGCCGGCCGCTTTCACGGCCTTCAGGTAATGCGTGACGGAGGAGTAGACGCCGGCCTGCGCCGAGGTCGGCACGCGCTTGGTGCGTTCAATGAAGCGCTTCGAGAACGCGCGCGTATCGTCGTTGAGGTCCCAGTAGAAGGCTTCGGCCAGCAACAGCCCCTGCGCGGTTTCGAGCCCGATCGAATCGATGTCGGAGACGAAGGCGAGCAGCGGCGAGACTTTCTGGCCGCCCTTGGTAATGCCGAACTCGGCCGCCTGCTTGATGGCGTTGACGGTATCGCCGCCGGCGTTCGCGAGCCCGATCACCTTGGCTTTCGAGGCCTGCGCCTGGAGCAGGAACGACGAGAAATCCGACGTGTTGAGCGGATGGCGCACGCTGCCGAGCACCTTGCCGCCGGTCTTGGTGACGACGGCACTGGTGTCCTTCTCCAGATCCTGACCGAATGCGTAGTCGGCAGTGAGGAAGAACCAGGTGTCGAGGCCGGACTTCACAGCCGCAAGACCGGTCACATTGGCCTGACCGTAAGTGTCGAACACGTAGTGGATGGTGTAGGGACCGCAGGCCTCGTTGGTGAGCCGGATCGAGCCCGGGCCGTTAAACATGATGATCTTGTTGCGTGCTTTCGCGATCTCGCCGGCGGCAAGCGCGGTCGCGGAGGCCGCGACGTCGTAGATCATCTCGACGCCCTGGTTGTCGAGCATGTCGCGGGCGATGCTGGCGGAGAGGTCGGCCTTGTTGAGATGATCGGCCGCCAGCACCTGGATCTTGCGCCCCAGCACCTCACCGCCAAAGTCCTCCACGGCCATCTTGGCCGCAGTCTCGCTGCCCGGACCGGTGATGTCGGCATAGAGGCTCGACATGTCGAGGATGCCACCGATCTTGAGTGGCGGCTTGTCCTGGGCCTGCACGGCGCTCGCACTCAGCGCAAACGCGGCAGCAAAAATGCCCGACAAAATATGCTTCATCGAAAAGACCTCCCTTATCGTGCCGTACTCTGATGGCGGCTTGGTTATTGCTCTTGGCTAAAGCTGCTGCCGCAATCATGCCGCATGCCCGAGAGCGCAGCAAGCGAAGGTGCGCCACGAGGACACGATTGCCACGCACGTTTTCCACAAAGCGGAATGGCGAAGTGCCGATGGTGTTTCCACGTCATTGCGTGTGAGGAAGCCTCTTCGCGACACGCTGCGCTTGAGTTAAAGTTGACGGCCAACGCAACCTCTCCGGGACACGTGACGCAACGGCTTCACCTCATTGCCGCATTTCTTCTCGTCGCGGGGCACAGCGCATTCGCGAGCCCGTGCCAGTTCGAGTCCCTGGGCGAAGGCCGCGTCGCGGCTGTCGTCGACGCGCGCAGTATTCGCCTCGACGACAGCCGCGAACTCCGCCTGACCGGGATCGAGCCGACCGCGACGACGAAGCAGGCGCTGACCTCGCTGCTCGTCGGGCGCGACGCGATTCTGCGGAGTGCTAACGACACGCCCGACCGCTACGGCCGGCAAGCCGCGCTGGTCTTCGTCGGCGAAAACGGCACCTCGGTGCAGGCCGCCCTCCTCGCCCAAGGCGACGCAATCGTCTCGGCCGAGATCGCCGACAAGGACTGCGCGGCGGCCCTGATGGCGGCGGAGGCCGAGGCGCGGCGCGAAAAAAAGGGCAATTGGGCTGACCCGTCGGCCATAAAAAACGCGGAAAGTCCGGACGATATTTTGGCGGGGATCGGGCGTTTTGTGGTGGTCGAGGGCAAAGTCCTGTCGGTCCGGCAAGCTGGGGCAATGACCTACCTCAACTTCGGACGGAACTGGACACGCGGCTTTGCCGTGACTATTTCAAAACGCATAGTACCGGCGTTCGAAAGCGCCGGCACGAACCTTAAGTCTTTGGAAAATCGACGTATTCGCGTCAGGGGCTGGGTCGAGGGGAATGCGGGGCCGCGTATCGATGTGCGCCTCGTGGGACAGGTCGAGTTGCTGGGCGCAAACGAGCCGACAGGGGTAAGGCCCTAAAAGGGGCCAGGCACGGGTTAAGCGACGTGAATGGGGTGCTAGAACGGCACGGACGAGGTGAACGCCGCCGCCTGCGGGCTGCACCGGCTGCGCTATGCCTCGTGCTGGGTTCGGCCCTTGCCGGTTGTGGCGACATGGGCCGGTTCCAGACCGCGGCGGCCCCGCCGACCGTCGCGATGCCCAAGCCGAAGCCGGCCGTCGCCCAGACCCCCGCCACCGAGAAGGAGCACGAGCGCATCCTGGCGAGCTATGGCGGCACCTATGACGATCCCCGGCTCGAATCACTGGTCACCAAAACCGTCGACCGGCTCGTCGCGGCGTCCGACCGTCCCGACCAGGGCTACAGGGTCACCATCCTCAATTCCGGCGCGGTGAACGCCTTCGCGCTGCCGAACGGCCAGCTCTATGTCACGCGCGGCCTTCTTGCGCTTGCGAGCGATACGTCGGAATTATCCTCCGTGCTCAGCCACGAGATGGCGCATGTGCTGTCCAAGCACGCTGCGATGCGCGAGGACCAGGCCCGCCAGGCCGCGATCGTCACCCGCGTCGTCACCGACATGAGCAACGACCCCGATCTCACGGCGCTCGCGCTCGCCAAGACCAAGCTGACCATGGCGAGCTTCTCGCGCAACCAGGAGTTCGAGGCCGACGGCATCGGCGTCGGCATTTCCGCCCGCGCGCATTTCGACCCTTATGGTGCGGCACGGTTCCTTTCGGCGATGGAGCGCAATGCCGAGCTGAAGGCCGGCAAGACTTCGCTGGATCCGCGCGCGCAGGATTTCACCTCGTCGCATCCGGCAACGCCCGAGCGCGTGCAGAACGCCCAGACCATCGCGCGGCAGTATGCTGCGCCAGAGGGCGCCGAGCGCGACCGCGAGACCTATCTCGCCGCGATCGACAATCTCGTCTATGGCGAAGACCCCAGCGAGGGTTTTGTCCGCGGCCGGCGCTTCCTGCATCCAAAACTCGGCTTCACCTTCCAGGCGCCTGATAATTTCACGCTCGACAACACCGCGCAGGCGGTGATCGGCGTACGTGACGGCGGCTCGCAGGCGATGCGCTTCGACGTGGTGCGGGTGCCGGCCGAACAGTCGCTCGGCGATTACCTGAATTCGGGCTGGATGGAGGGCGTCGAGAAGGCGTCCACCGAGGACATCACCATCAACGGTTTCCCGGCCGCGTCCGCCACCGCCAAGGGCGACCAGTGGCAGTTCAAGGTCTATGCGCTGCGCTTCGGTAGCGACGTCTATCGCTTCATCTTCGCGACACGACAGAAGTCGACCGAGAGCGATCGCAACGCGCGCGAGACCGTCAGTTCATTCCGCCGCCTGACGCTCGACGAGATCCAGGCCGCCCGCCCGCTGCGCATCAAGGTCATCACCGTGCAGCCGGGCGACACCGTGGAATCGCTCTCCCACCGCATGGCAGGCGTCGATCATCCCGCCGAGCGTTTTCGCGTGCTCAACGGGCTCGATCGCAACGCACAGGTGAAGGTGCGCGATCGTGTGAAGGTCGTTGCGGATTGAGACGCGGCCTCAAACTCCGCTGTCGTCCCGGACAAGCGTAAGCGCAGATCCGGGATCCATAACCCCGGGATACTGGAATGGGCACGCTGGTAGCTCCAGGGTGGCTTCAACAATAACCCGTCGGGGTAATGGGTCCTGGCTTTCGCCAGGACGACGTTGGGGGTGAGCCCTAACCGCCCGCGTCCATATCGCCCGCCTCGCGCTGGCCGCTGAGCCAGAGCGCGAGCAGGGTCCAGAACGCGCCTGACAGCAGATACGCCCCCGAGGCGATGACGCCGAGATTGGTCGCAAGCAACAGAGCGACGAGGGGTGCAAAACCGGCGCCTAACAGCCAGGCCATGTCGGAGGTCAGCGCCGAGGCCGTGTAGCGATACGCCTGCTTGAAGTTCGAGGCGATTGCGCCCGACGACTGGCCGAATGACAGGCCGAGCAGGATGAAGCCGATCACCATGTAGATGGTCTCGCCGAACGCGCCGGCATCGAGCAACTGCGGGGCGAAGCCGCTATAGATCGCGATCGCGATCGCCGATCCCATCAGCAGCGACTTGCGGCCGACGCGGTCGGCGATGACGCCGGAGAGCACGATCGCGCCGACGCCGAACACGGCGGCGACGATCTCGATGATCAAGAAGCGCACCGGGCTTTCGCGGGTGAACAGGAACACCCAGGACAGCGGAAACACCGTGACCATGTGGAACAGCGCGAAGCTCGCCAGCGGCGCAAACGCACCGAGCATGATGTTTTGGCCTTCGCGCGCCACCGTCTCGGAGATGCGCGAGGGCTGCAATTCGCGGGTCTCGAACAGCGAGGCATATTCTTCCGTCGTCACCATGCGCAGGCGCGCGAACAGCGCCACGACGTTGATGGCGAAGGCGACGAAGAACGGATAGCGCCAGCCCCAGTCGAAGAAATCGTCGGCCGAGAGATTCCCGGCGAAATAGGCGAACAGCGCGCTCGCCACGATCAGACCGAGCGGCGCGCCGAGCTGCGGCACCATCGCGTACCAGCCGCGCTTTGAAGGCGGCGCGTTCAGCGCCAGCAGCGAGGCCATCCCGTCCCAGGCGCCGCCCCAGGCCAGACCCTGTGCGATGCGCGCCAGCGCCAGCAGCCAGATCGCCGCAACGCCGATCTCGTGATAGCCGGGCAGGAACGCGATCGCGACGGTGGCGGTGCCGAGCAGGAACAGCGCCGAGATCAGCTTGGCCGTCTTGCCGTACTCGCGGTCGACCGTCATGAAAATGACGGTGCCGATCGGCCGGGCCACGAAGGCCAGCGCGAAGATCATGAAGGAATAAAGGGTGCCGGTCAGTTCGCTCGTGAACGGAAACACCAGGCGCGGGAAGACGATCACCGAGGCGATCGCGAAGACGAAGAAGTCGAAGAATTCCGAGGTGCGGCCGATGATGACGCCGATGGCGATCTCGCCGGGACTGGCCTGGTCGTGGCCGTGCTCGCCCGAGTGGAGGTCTGCCATTGCGGGGGTCTGTGCCGTCGCCATTCGTGCGCCCTTAACGTCCTGAAAACCAAAGCCGACCGCCCGGCGGGGCGCCAGGCAATCTAGCCCTGTCTGACGCATCATTCCGCACTGCAACATTGGACAAATTGTCCAATGTCCGGATTGCTGCGCCGCAGCTACCCCTTGGCCCCGCAAAGGAAACTCATTCTCATAAGGCTCGGCCCGTGTCCCGTTTCAAGATTCTGGCGCTGCTACCCCTGACAGTTGCGCTCAGCGGCTGCAACTACGTCGTGCTGGCGCCGGCCGGCGATATCGCCGCGCAGCAGCGCGACCTCGTCATCATCTCCACCGTCCTGATGCTCCTGATTGTCGTCCCCGTGATGGCGCTGACGGTGCTGTTCGCCTGGCGCTACCGCCAGTCCAACACCGAGGCCCGCTACGAGCCGGAATGGGACCATTCGACCAGCCTCGAGCTGGTGATCTGGTCGGCGCCGCTTTTGATCATCGTTTGCCTGGGCGCGCTGACCTGGATGGGCACACATCTGCTCGATCCCTATCGCACGCTTGGCCGCATCCATGCCGACCGCGCCGTGGACCAGTCCAAGGCCCCGCTCGAGGTCGACGTCGTCGCGCTCGACTGGAAGTGGCTCTTTATCTATCCGGACTACGGCATCGCCACCGTCAACGACCTGGCAGCTCCGGTCGATCGTCCGATCAACTTCCGCATCACCGCCTCCTCGGTGATGAACTCGTTCTACATCCCCGCGCTGGCCGGCCAGATCTACGCAATGCCGGGCATGGAGACCAAGCTCCACGCCGTCGTGAACCAGGCCGGCACGTACCGGGGTTTTTCGGCGAACTACAGCGGCGCCGGCTTCTCCGGCATGCACTTCAACTTCCAGGGCCTCGACGACAAGGGCTTTGACGCCTGGATCGCCAGCGCCAAATCCGGCGGCGGCTCGCTCGGCCGCTCCGAATATCTCCAGCTGGAAAAACCCAGCCAGAACGAGCCGGTGCGGCGCTACGGCACCGTCGATTCCGATCTCTACCGCCTGATCCTCAACATGTGCGTCGAGACCGGCAAGATGTGCCAGAGCGAGATGATGGCGATCGACGCCAAGGGCGGCCTCGGCCATGAGGGCCTGAACAACACGCTGCCGCTGGCCTACGACAAATACGCCCGCCGCGGCACGGCGCTTGGGCCGGAGCCGACCTTCGTCGCCGGCACCTGCACGCCCGATGCGCCGCAGGGCAGGACCACCGCCTCCATCACGGCACCTGTGGACACCGCGCCGCTCCTCGGCGCCGGCCTGAAGCGGCCGACCTTCACGCCGCTGAAGTCCTCGTCCTTCTTCCTCGGACAACGTCCGAAGTCAGATTCGTAAAGAGATCCCGCATGTCTCCTGATCTTCTCAAGCTCATCTTCGGCCGGCTCGGCCTCGAATCGCTGCCGCTGCACGAGCCGATCGTCGTCGGCACCTTTGCGGTGGTGGCGACCGGCGGCCTCGTCATGCTCGCCGGCCTGACCTATTTCCGCGTCTGGGGCTATCTCTGGAGCGAGTGGTTCACCAGCGTCGACCACAAGCGCATCGGCATCATGTACATGATCCTCGGCATCGTGATGCTGCTGCGCGGCTTCGCCGACGCGCTGATGATGCGGTTGCAGCAGGCGCTCGCCTTCGGCGGCTCGGAGGGCTATCTCAACTCCCATCACTACGACCAGGTCTTCACCGCCCACGGCGTGATCATGATCTTCTTCGTGGCGATGCCGCTGGTCACCGGCCTGATGAACTTCGTCGTGCCGCTCCAGATCGGTGCGCGCGACGTGTCGTTCCCGTTCCTGAACAATTTCAGCTTCTGGATGACGGTCGGCGGCGCGGTGCTGGTGATGGCCTCGCTGTTCATCGGCGAATTCGCCCGCACCGGCTGGCTCGCTTATCCGCCGCTGTCGAACATCGGCTACAGTCCTGATGTCGGCGTCGACTATTACATATGGGGATTGCAGGTCGCAGGCGTCGGAACGACGCTGTCCGGCATCAATTTGATCTGTACCATCGTCAAGCTGCGGTGCCCCGGCATGACCATGATGCGGATGCCGGTGTTCACCTGGACCGCGCTCTGCACCAACGTCCTGATCGTCGCCTCCTTCCCGGTTCTGACCGTCGTGCTCGCGCTGCTTTCGCTCGACCGCTACGTCGGCACCAACTTCTTCACGAACGATTTCGGCGGCAGCCCGATGATGTACGTGAACCTGATCTGGATCTGGGGTCATCCCGAGGTCTACATCCTGGTTCTCCCCGCCTTCGGCATCTTCTCGGAAGTGACCTCGACCTTCTCGGGCAAGCGGCTGTTCGGCTACACATCGATGGTCTACGCCACGGTGGTCATCACCATCCTGTCGTACCTGGTCTGGCTGCACCACTTCTTCACGATGGGCTCGGGCGCCAGCGTCAACTCCTTCTTCGGCATCACCACGATGATCATCTCGATCCCGACGGGCGCGAAGATGTTCAACTGGCTGTTCACGATGTATCGAGGCCGCATCCGCTTCGAATTGCCGATGATGTGGACGATCGCGTTCATGCTGACCTTCGTGCTCGGCGGCATGACCGGCGTGCTGCTCGCGGTGCCCCCGGCCGACTTCGTCCTGCACAACAGCCTGTTCCTGATCGCGCACTTCCACAACGTGATCATCGGCGGCGTCGTGTTCGGCGCGTTCGCCGGTATCGGCTACTGGTTCCCAAAGGCGTTCGGCTTCAAGCTCGATCCGTTCTGGGGCAAGCTGTCGTTCTGGTTCTGGGTCACCGGCTTCTACCTCGCCTTCATGCCGCTCTATGTGCTCGGCCTGATGGGCGTGACCCGCCGGCTCCGTGTGTTCGACGACCCGAGCCTGCAGATCTGGTTCATCGTCGCCGGCATTGGCGCCTTCCTGGTCTTCCTCGGCATCCTCTCGATGCTGATGCAGTTCGCCGTCAGCTTCCTCAGGCGCGAGCAGCTCAAGGACGTCACCGGCGATCCCTGGGATGCGCGCACGCTGGAATGGGCGACCTCCTCGCCGCCGCCGGCCTACAACTTCGCTTTCACCCCCGTCGTTCACGACAATGACGCGTGGTGGGACATGAAGAAGCACGGCTATCAGCGCCCGCTCACCGGGTTCAAGCCGATCCACATGCCCAGCAGCACCGGCACCGGCATCATCCTCGCCGGCTTTGCCACCGCGATGGGATTCGGTCTGATCTGGTACATCTGGTGGCTGGCAGCCGTGAGCTTCATCGCGATGCTCGCCGTCGGGATCGGTCACACCTTCAACTATCACCGCGACTTCGACATTCCGGCCGACGACGTCGTCCGGGCCGAGGACGCGCGCACCAAACTGCTCGCCGGAGCCAAGTAAATGACTGTCGCTGTCAATCCCGCCCAATCGGGCGAACCGGTCTTCTACCTCGCCGACGAACACCCGCATCCGGAAGGGTACAGCACTTCGCTCGGCTTCTGGATCTATCTGATGAGCGACTGCCTCATCTTTGCGATCCTGTTCGCCACCTTCGGCGTGCTCGGCGGCAACTACGCCGCCGGTCCCGCGCCGAAGGACCTGTTCGAGCTGCCGCTGGTCGCGGTCAACACCTCGATGCTGCTGCTGTCGTCGATCACCTATGGCTTTGCCATGCTGACGATGCAGCAGAACAAGATCGGCCAGACCCAGATGTGGCTGGCGATCACCGGCCTGTTCGGCGCTGCCTTCATCGGCATCGAGCTGTCCGAGTTCGCCCACATGATCCATGAAGGCGCGACCCCGCAGCGCAGCGCCTTCCTGTCCGCCTTCTTCACGCTGGTCGGCACCCACGGCCTGCACGTCACCTGCGGTCTGATCTGGCTGGTGACCCTGATGGTGCAGGTCTGGAAGTTCGGCCTGATCGAGGCCAACCGCCGCCGCCTGATGTGCCTGTCGATGTTCTGGCACTTCCTGGACGTGGTCTGGATCGGCGTCTTCACCTTCGTCTATCTCCTGGGAGTTCTGCGATGAACACCGATACTCACGCCGCCCACGCGGACGATCATCACCACGGCGATAGCCACGCCCACGGCTCGTTCTCGACCTACATGCTCGGCTTCGTGCTCTCGGTCGTGCTCACCGCGATCCCATTCTGGCTGGTGATGAGCGGCGCGCTTCCGAGCAAGCAGATCACCGCGCTCGTCATCATGGCCTTCGCGGTCGTGCAGATCGTCGTGCACATGATCTACTTCCTGCACATGAACACGACGTCCGAGAACGGCTGGAGCATGATGGCACTGATCTTCACCATCGTCATGGTGGTGATCGCGCTGTCGGGTTCGCTGTGGGTGATGAATCACCTCAACAGCAACATGATGCCGATCCACCAGATGACTGGAATGAAGTGAACGAGACCCGGATCGTGACAAACGAGGCAAGTGAGACGCGCCGCAACGCTGCGCGCCCGTCCTCGTGGCTCACGATCCTCTTGCTCACGGCCTTCGCACTTCTGATCGCGCTCGGCGCCTGGCAGATCGAGCGCCGCGCCTGGAAGCTGGCGCTGATCGACCGCGTCGAGCAGCGCGTTCATGCCCCCGCCCAGCCGATCCCCTCGCCCGCTTCATGGCCCGCGGTGTCCACCGCAAACGACGAATACAGGCATGTCAGCGTCGCCGGCCGCTTTCTGCATGACCGCGAGACGCTGGTTCAGGCCGTCACCGAGGAAGGTCCCGGCTATTGGGTGCTGACGCCGCTTCGGCGCACCGACGGCACGCTGGTCCTGATCAACCGCGGCTTCGTGCCGTCCGAGCGGCGCGACGCATCGACGCGCCGGGACGGCAATCCGGACGGCCAGGTCGAGATCACCGGCCTGTTGCGCATGACGGAGCCGAAGGGCGGATTCCTCAGGAACAACGTGCCCCAGCACAACCGCTGGTACTCGCGGGACGTGGCCGCGATTGCGGCGGCACATGGCCTCCACAATTTCGCGCCGTTCTTCGTCGATGCCGACGCCGGATCACCAGCCACCGGCGGTCCAATCGGCGGATTGACCGTGGTCAGCTTTCCCAATAACCACCTGATCTATGCGCTGACGTGGTTTGCCCTGGCTTTCATGCTGGCCGGTAAACTTTTCGTCACATTCGGCGGCGGGCTGTTCCGCCGCAACAAACCCTGGAGCGGCTTCGTCCACGAAGCGGCCGGCGGCTCCGATGCTGTCGCCCGCAGGACGGGATCAGATGCTGGAACGATCGTCGAGCCAACCTGACGACGGAAGAACGCATGGCGCCGTCACGCTGCAATCGCAGGCGGACGCGCGCAGCGAGCTGATTGGCACTGCGCCGACCGACGACGAGACCAACCGCAAGAACATGGCGCTGCTGATCCAGCTGCGCTGGACTGCAGTGGTCGGCCAGATCGTGACCATCGGCGGCGTGCATGTCTGGCTCGGCATCCCCCTGCCCCTCACCCGCATGGGCGCGGTGATCGGCGCACTGGTATTTCTCAACGTCTCCAGCCTCGTCTGGGTGCGCCATCGCGCCGCGATCACCAACAACGAGCTGCTGGTCGCCTTGATGCTGGATGTCGCCGCGCTGACCGCGCAGCTCTATCTCAGCGGCGGCGCCACCAATCCCTTCACCTCGTTGTTCCTGCTCCAGGTGACGCTGGGCGCGGTGCTGCTCGATGGCCGCTCGACATGGTCGCTGGTCGCGTTGACTTGCGCGAGCTTCGTCTGGCTGACCGTCGCATACCGGCCGCTCGACCTGCCGCCGAACCCGCTGAGCGAGACCTACACGCTCACCGTGACCGGCATGCTGCTCGGCTTCGTGCTCAACGCCGTGCTGCTGGTGGTCTTCGTCACCCGGATCAACAGGAACCTGCGCCAGCGCGACGCGCATCTGGCGGCGCTGCGCCAGCATGCCGCCGAGCAGGATCACATCGTGCGCATGGGCCTGCTCGCCTCCGGCGCTGCGCACGAGCTCGGCACGCCGCTCGCCTCGCTCTCGGTCATCCTCAGCGACTGGCGCCGCATGCCCGAACTCGCCGCCGATCAGGAGCTTACCGAGGATCTCGCGGAGATGGAGACGTCGCTGCAGCGCTGCAAGACCATCGTGACCGGCATCCTGGTGTCGGCCGGTGAAGCGCGCGGCGAAGGCTCGTCGCCAACGACTGTGACGGCTTTCGTCACCGCGCTGGTGGAAGAGTGGCGCGACGCGCGCTCGGCGCGCACGCTCTATTTCGTCAACACCTTCGGCGAGGACGTCGCGATCGTGTCCGACATCGCGCTGAAGCAGGTCATCTTCAACGTGCTCGACAACGCCTACGAGGTCTCGCGCGACTGGGTCGAGCTCGTTGCCGAGCGCGAGGGCGACAATCTCGTGTTGTCGATCAGCGACCGCGGCCCGGGCTTTGCGCCGGAGATGCTGGTGCAGCTCGGAAAACCCTATCAGTCGAGCAAGGGCCGCGCCGGCGGCGGGCTCGGCCTGTTCCTGGTGGTGAACGTGGTGCGCAAGCTCGGCGGCAGCGTGACCGCCGAGAACCACAGGAAGCGCGGTGCCACCGTCCGCCTGACGCTGCCACTCGCAACGCTCGCGATCGGAGGCAGCTTTGACGCCTGACCGCTCGCTCATCGTCGTCGAGGACGATGCCGGCTTCGCGCGCACGCTGAAGCGTTCGTTCGAGCGCCGCGGCTACGAGGTCGTGCTCGCAGCCTCGATCGAGGAGGTGCGGAAAGTTCTGGAGGAGCGATCCTTCGGCTATGCCGTCGTCGACCTCAAGCTCGGCGGCGCCTCTGGGCTCGCCTGCGTCGAACTTTTGCACACGCACGATCCGGAGATGCTGATCGTGGTGCTGACAGGCTTTGCCAGCATCTCCACCGCCGTCGAGGCCATCAAGCTCGGCGCATGCCATTACCTGGCAAAGCCGTCGAACACCGACGACATCGAAGCCGCCTTCAACAAGGCCGAAGGCAATGCCGAGGTCGCGCTCGACACCCGGCCGACATCGATCAAGACGCTGGAATGGGAACGCATCCACCAGACCCTGATCGAGACCGACTTTAATATTTCGGAAGCGGCGAGAAGGCTGGGGATGCACCGGCGCACGCTGGCGAGGAAGCTCGAGAAGCGGCCGGTGAAGTGAATCGGCACGTAATACGGCAGGTGAATTTAGTGAGCTTTGATCCGTCGTCAGGTACGCCTGCGTCGAGATGCTGCCCCCGCACTTGTCGGCGCTATTTCGTCGGCAGTCCCGCGCGCAAGTGCGACCGTTTCACGCAGGCGTCATAGCGGAAGCGTACGCTGAGTTTCGCCTTCAAAGGCTAAGGGGCGGGGCGACCAACTCTTATTTTCTGTCAACCGACTGACGCAGGACAACGCAACGTTGCCCGGCGGCAGCCTCTGTTTATCCAAACATTTTCGGGAGCGACCATGACGAAACTGAATGGCACGCGCGCAAGCCGCGCTTTCGACTATCGAAGGGGGATCAGCTTTCTGTTTGCAGCGCTTCTCGCGATTTGCCCGACCTTCAGCGCGCATGCCGACGATGACGACCGGGACGGACGAAGCGAGAGCCGCGCTTACGCCATCGGTCTGTGGGGCGATCTGCCCTATTCCGACCTCCAGGCACAGGTCGGGGTGCCGAACCTGATTGCCGACATGAACGCGCAGAAACTCGCCTTTGTAGTCAACGACGGCGATCTGAAGGCCGGTAACGGCACGCCGAGATCCGTGACGCCCACCGTGTGCAGCGATGCGCTCTACCAGCAGGGGCTTGGGTATTTCAACGCGCTGAACACCGCCGCGACGGTCACGCCCGGCGATAACGACTGGACGGACTGCGATCGGGCAAAGAACGGCTCATATTCGTCGCGCGATCGGCTCGACTACGAGCGCAAGCTGTTCTTCAGCACCGACTATTCCCTCGGACAGCGACCGATCAAGCAGCAGGTCCAGCACGACAAGCTCTGTCTCGATCACAACAATCAACTCACGGGCTGTGTCGAAAACCGCCGCTGGATCATGAAGGGCGTGGTCTACGCCACGCTCAACATCCAGGGATCGTGCAACAATCTTTGCGATACCGCCCCCGACAATGCCGAATGGGCCGCACGAAACAGCGCCAACATCGTGTGGATGCAGCAGACCTTCGAAATGGCGAGGACCTATCGCGCCTCGGCCGTCATGTTCATATCGCAGGCCGATCCGGGCTGGGATCTGACGGATGGGACGCGCGCACCGTTGCGCGACCCGCAGACACTCGCGGAAACCGACGGTCAGCCCGACGGCTTCCAGGCTTTCCTGGTTGCGCTGCGCGACGAAGTCGTCGGCTTCAGTAAGCCGGTCGCCTATGTCCATGGCGACTCCCATTACTTCCGGATCGACCGACCCTTCCTTGATGCCAAGGGCCAGCGCCTCGAAAACTTCGTTCGGGTCGAGACCTTCGGCGACCATCAGGAAAACGGCAACAACGACGCGCACTGGCTGAAGGTGTTCGTGGACGACCGCAGCCGTGAGGTGTTTGCGTTCCAGCCGCAGATCGTGCCGGGTAATCGCACCGCCGTTCCCGCTCCGCCCAAGCGCGGCGACGATTAGTTGCGCTGCTGGGGATTTCCCTGCGGATCCGATCCTGCTATCCCATCGCGCCCGCCGGCACCGCCGGCGGGCGTTTGTCTCGTCTTCGGGGGAATGATGCCGCCCTTCAGCTTGCGCCTGGCCGTGCCGCTGGCCGGCGGCCTGGCGCTCGCGCTGATTGCGGGCCACAGCGTGGCGGCACGGACGCAGATCAGCATCGAAGGGCGCGCAGACGCGGTCCGCATCGACGTCGCGGATGCTCCGCTGCGCGACGTGCTCGACGCGTTACAGGCGAAGTTTGCTCTGCGCTACCACAGCAAGGGGGCGCTCGACGCCGCGAGAACACTGAAGCTCAATGCACCGCTGAATCGCGTTGTTGCGCGGCTGCTCGACGGCTATGATTTCGTCATCGCGGTCACACCCGGCGGCATCGACGTCTTGATCCTGCAGCAGAACGCGGGCGGCGCCATCGTAGCCTCGCGTGGAGTGCCGGCAGCCGCCCCCGTCGCAGCCCAAGGCTATCGCCCGGAGCGAGATTGAGCGAGCGCGCTGATATTGTGGCGGTCCTATAGGGTGTGTCAGCACAGCGTATCCCCGACGGAGCGCCCCAAACAAAAAGCCCGGCCAAACGGCCGGGCTTTGATCTGTTGCGATGAACGGGCGAGACGCTTACGCCGCCTCGTCGGCGACCGTAGTGCCGCCATCGGTCTCGTCGCTATCGCCCTCGGCATCCGTATCGGCCTCGCCTTCGGCGGCTTCCGACTTGGCGCCGGTGCGGCGCGGGCTCTTGGCGAGCTGGGCCTCGATCTCCTTGACCGCTTCGGTCTCGGTCGAGTGCTGCACCACCGCGATCTCGCGAGAGAGACGGTCGAGCGCTGCTTCATAGAGCTGGCGTTCGCTGTAGGACTGCTCGGGCTGCGACTCGGAACGGTAGAGGTCGCGCACGACTTCCGCGATCGCGACGATGTCGCCCGAATTGATCTTCGCTTCGTATTCCTGGGCGCGGCGCGACCACATGGTGCGCTTGACGCGGGCACGGCCCTTGAGTGTCTCGAGCGCACGCTTCACCAGCGCGGGCTCGGACAGCTTGCGCATGCCGACATTGGCGACCTTGGCGGTCGGCACGCGCAGCGTCATCTTGTCCTTGATGAAGTTGATGACGAACAGCTCGAGCTTCGCGCCGGCGATCTCCTGCTCCTCGATGGCCAGGATCTGGCCGACGCCATGAGCGGGATAGACGACGAATTCGTTGGCCTTGAAGCCCTGACGCTGGGTCACAACCTTCTTTTCCTCGACCTTCGGCGCAGCAGCCGCGGGCTTCACGGCCGGTTTGGCGGCAGCGACAGGGGCCTTGGCAGGAGCAGCAGCAACAACAGCAGCCTTCGGCGCGGCGGGCTTGGCAGCGGGAGCCTTGGCAGCGGGCGCCTTGGCAACAGCAGGCTTAGCAACAGGCTTGGCAACGGTCGCTTTCGCGGCCGGCTTGGCAGTCTTGTTAGGCATTGCGCTTCTTTTGTTCTTCGAGGACTTTGCAGCCGGCGCCTTCGTCGCGGTCCGACCCTTGGATGCGCTACGGCTGGCCGCGGCGACTTTCTTGGGCTCCTTACGGGAAGCCTTCGCTGAAGTACTCTTTTTACGCGTTTTCTGTGACACAGCCTGCGCGCGGAAACTGCCACGCCCCTGTTCGACATCTGGTTTCACGGGAACCCAACGGGGCCGACGGGGCTGACCAGGGTTCGGCTTAATGTGCCCAATATAGCACATTTCCCGCAAAAATCAATGATTTAGGGGTCTTGAGGGCTGGCTTTCGACGGTTACGCCGCCATTAGGGTTAAGTTTAGGCCCAAATTAGTCGCCGGAGCCGGGGTTCGAAGAGAAATATTTGTCGAACTTGCCCTCCACGCCGTCGAACTCCTTGGCGTCGGCGGGTGATTCTTTCTTCTGGGTGATGTTCGGCCAGCTCTTGGCGTAATCGGCGTTGACGGTGAGCCACTTTTCCAGGCCCGGTTCCGTGTCCGGCTTGATGGCGTCGGCGGGGCATTCCGGCTCGCACACGCCGCAGTCGATGCACTCGTCAGGATGGATGACGAGCATGTTCTCGCCCTCGTAGAAACAGTCGACCGGGCAGACCTCGACGCAGTCGGTGTACTTGCACTTGATGCAGGCTTCAGTGACGACGTAAGTCATCCAACGCTCCGAAAAGCTCTTTTAAAAGTCGCGGCTTGCGTAGCGCGGATGGCCCGGCGCTGCAAGCTCAGGAACGGCCGATCATGACGGCTTTATGGCTCGATCGACCAAGAAATGAATTCAAAGCGCAATTAATTGCGCCGGGCATTTGGAGTGCCTTCACTCAGCTCTTCGTAGAGCACACGGGCGGAGGCGGCATCGCCGCGGCGCTCGTTGAAGGCTGCGACTTTCAAGACGCGCACGGTGCGATCGAGCGCGATGGTGAGCACGTCGCCGATCTTGATCGCATGCCCCGGCGATTTCTCGCGTGCGCCGTTGACGCGAACATGGCCGGACTCGACAAGCTCGGCGGCGGAGGTGCGCGCCTTCACCACCCGCGCGTGCCACAGCCATTTGTCGATGCGCTGCCGCTCGGTCGTGGGCTCACTCCTTACGGCCGGACAGCTGCTCTTTCAGCGCGGCGAGCTTTGCGAACGGCGAGTTCGGATCGACCGGACGATCGCGCTCGCGCGGATTGGCGCTCGATGCGTAGGGACGCAGCGACGGCCCGCCCTGGCGGTCGCGGCCCTTGTCGCGGTCGCGGCCACGGTTGTCGCGGCCCTTGTCGCGATCGCCGCCGAACTTGCCCTTGTTGCGATCGCGATCCTTGTTGTCGCGGTCCTTGTTGTTGCGATCCTTGCCCTCGAAGCGGCGGTTGTTGTCGTCGCGACCCTCGGGACGCGGCGCACCTTCGCCGCCACCTTCGCGCGGCTTGCGGAAGTCTCTGCCGCCATCGCGACCAGAATCCCGACGATGGCCGCCGCCATGGCGATGACGCTCGCCGCGCTTCTCGCCGTCGGCGGCCTGCGCGGCTTCGCCTTCAGCAGGCGCCGCGACGCCTGCTTCAGCACCGGCCTGCGGACGCGGCTGGTGATGACGCTGGTTGCGATGGCGCTCGTGGCGCGGCTTGCGATCGTCGTGACGGCCGCCCGGACGCCAGACCTCGATGAGCTCGGGCTCAGCGGGCGTGGCCGCGGCCTCAACCGGCGCAGCGGCATCGGCCGACGCAGCGGCTTCGGTTGCAGCAGTCTCTGCGGGAGCGGTTTCGGCGGGAGCGGCTTCGGCAGCTTCAGCGGAGACCGCAGCTTCTTCGGCCGGTGGCGCGATGCCGGGAGCGTCTTCCGGCGTGACGGGCGCCTCCGGGGAAGCCTCGAGCGCGGGCTCTTCGTGCGCGGGCTCGTCGTGCTGTTCCATCCCGGGCGCGTCTTCGACGGTAACAGGCTCGGCGGCGGCTTCGATCGCGGAATCCGCAGGCACGGCGGCATCCTCGACCTGCATTTCGGTTGGTGCCGCCTCGGCCGGAGCCTCAGCACCGGCTTCAGCAACAGGCGCCTCGGCAACAGCCGCAGCCGGCTTCGCCGGCAGCGGCGGACGCTTGTCCATGCGATAGCCGAGCGCGCGCAGCACGGACGCAAAGTCCTCACCGGCCGAGCCGGTGAGCGAGGTCATCGCCTGCGTCACGATAAAGCTGCGGCCGTCGAACGCACCGGCAGGCTTTTCGCCGGATGCGTTCTCGCGCCAGGCCAGCGCCGGACGGATCAGATCGGCAAGACGCTCCAATATGTCGACGCGCACGGCGCGCTCGCCGGCCTGCTTGTAGCCGAGCACGCGATAGGCATCGCGCGGCAGCTGCTTGTCGACCGGGAACGAGGTGCGGCCGGAACTTGCCAGATGCTGCGCGCCCGACAGCGCGGAGGGATCGACATTGTCCTGCTTCAGCGCCCAGAGCAGCGCGGCCAGCGCACGCCCGGCCGGCTTGAGCAGGCCGGGGAAATAGATGTGATAGGCGCCGAAGCGGACGCCGTATTTGCGCAGGACGGCGCGCGAGGGCTGGTCGAGGTCCTTGAGCTCGTTGGCGATCTTCTGGCGCTCCAGCACGCCGAGCGCCTCGACGAGCTGATAGGCGATGCCGCGGGCGATGCCGGTGACGTCCTCGGCCTTGCTGAGCTCGAACATCGGCCCGAGCAGCTTTTCGACATGCGTCTTGAGCCAGAGGTCGAGCCGGGCCTGCACCTTGTCGCGGGGGCCGCCCGTCAGGCGCTCGTCGGAGATGATGCGGATGCGCGGATGCAGCGCCTCCTCTGCGGCAGACAGCCGCGCCACGGCGTCGCCGGTCCAGCGGATGATGCCTTCCGAGGTCAGCACGAACTGCTCGTCCGGCGCGTTGCCGAGTTTTTCGGCGCGCGCGTTGATCTCGCCGGCGAGCACGGCCTGCGCTGCAGCCTGCAACGCTTTCGCATCGGAGCCGGCTTCCGCCGCATCCGGTGCAAAGGTGAAGCCGTCGAGGCGGCCGATGACATGGCCTTCGACGATGACTTCGCCGGTCTTGCCGATTTCAGTATTCAAGCTCGTGTTCTCCCGCAGGCGGCGCATCAATACACTGGTCCGGCGATCAACGAAACGCTCAGTCAAGCGTTCATGGAGCGCATCCGATAATTTATTTTCGATCTCCCGCGCGATCCCCTGCCAGCGTTCGGGGTCTTTCAGCCAGTCGGGGCGGTTGGCGACGAAGGTCCAGGTGCGAATCTGCGCGATCCGGGCCGACAGCGTGTCGATATCGCCGTCGACGCGGTCGGCCTGGTCGATCTGGGTCCTGAACCAGGCGTCGGGGATGCATCCCTTCTGCATCAGGAAGCCGTAGAGCGTGGTGACCAGCTCGGCATGGGCGGCCGGCGACAGTTTTCGGTAGTCCGGGATCTGGCAGGCCTCCCACAGCCGTTCCACCGCCGCCTTGCCATGCGCGACATCGCGCACCTCGACGTCGCGGGCGGCGTGGTCGAGCACGCGCATGTCCTCGGCGATCGGCGCGCGCGTCAGCGCCTCGTGGCCGGGGGCCAGGTTCAGGGACACCTGGAGCGCGCCGAGGGAGGCGAAATCCAGCTTGGAATTGCGCCATTGCAAAACCTTCACGGGGTCGAAGGTGTGGTTCTGCAGCGCATTGACGAGCTCGGGCTCGAATGGCGCGCAGCGGCCGGTGGTGCCGAAGGTGCCGTTGCGGGTGGCGCGGCCGGCGCGGCCGGCGATCTGGGCGAATTCGGACGGCGTCAGGCGGCGGAACTGGTAGCCGTCGAACTTGCGGTCGGAGGCGAAGGCGACGTGGTCGACGTCGAGATTGAGGCCCATGCCGACGGCGTCGGTGGCGACGAGGTAATCGACCTCGCCGTTCTGGAACATCGCCACCTGCGCATTGCGGGTGCGCGGCGACAGCGAGCCCAGCACCACGGCGGCGCCGCCATGCTGGCGGCGGATCAGCTCGGCGATGGCGTAGACCTCGTCGGCCGAGAAGGCGACGATGGCGGTACGGCGCGGCTGCCGCGTGATCTTGCGGTCGCCGGCGAATTCCAGCTGCGACAGCCGCGGTCGCGTGATCATGGAGACGCCCGGCAGCAGCCGCTCGATGATCGGACGCATTGTCGCAGCGCCCAAGAGCAGCGTCTCATCGCGGCCGCGGCGGTTGAGGATGCGGTCGGTGAAGACGTGGCCGCGTTCGAGATCGGAGGCGATCTGCACCTCGTCGACGGCGAGGAACGAGACGTCGAGATCCCGCGGCATCGCCTCGACGGTCGAGACCCAGTAGCGCGGCGATTTCGGCTTGATCTTCTCCTCGCCGGTGATCAGCGCGACGGCGTCGGGGCCGACCCGCGCGGCGATCTTGTTGTAGACCTCGCGCGCGAGCAGGCGCAGCGGCAGCCCGATCATGCCGGAGGGATGCGCGAGCATCCGCTCGATGGCGAGATGGGTCTTGCCGGTGTTGGTCGGCCCGAGCACCGCAGTGACGCCGGCGCCGGGGAGCCGCTCGGAAGCGAAGGGGGAGGAGGAAAAGGGCATCTGGGGGATTAGGTAGTGGCGATTGGGGCGAATGTCAGTGCTGTTTTGGGGCGGCGGCGTGAAGCGCCGACCTCACACACTGCTGTCATCGCCCGGCTCGACCGGGCGATCCAGTATTCCAGAGGCGGCGCAGATCAAACCGAGATGGCGCGGCGTACTGGATGCCCCGGTCAGGCCGGGGCATGACGGCGGAGAAGGCGGCACTCCCCAAACCTCGCGCAACTGTCTCACTTTGCGACGCTTTTCCCGTTGGCTTTAAGTTTCGGAACGAGTTGAGAACGAATCGCGGCCGAATCGGTGACTCCCGGTTGAGTCCTGTTCCGTTCACGCAACATGTCGCGGGAGACTTATTGTCTGCGCACTAGATGGAGTTTTGCCCTGCCGCACAAGCGACGTTTCGATGGCGGATTCCTTAAAGCTGGGGACGGCGCGGAGTCGAATCAGAATCGGGGAGGAGTCAAATGGATTCCCGGCCCTCGCCCCTTTCGAACAAAAAGCGCGAAAACAACCCCATGCACAGTAGGCATGTCATTGAAATTGCTTGTGTTTGTTTTCGCCAAAAAGGGCGGCGCTACGGGCTTACTGCGTCTTCGCGACCCGCGGCGGCTGGGCGGCGGTGATGAAGGAGGTTGCTTCCAGCATGGCCGGCCCGAGCGGCGTCGGCACTTTCAGCCAGAACGGGACCAGAATGCGCGTGCCCGCCACCGGCGCGAACGCGATCTCGATGTTGCGCTGGGCGGCAAGGTATTTGATCACGGGGCGGTCGGGGATGTAGCCGGCCACGGGCACGAAAAACAGCGAGCAGACCACGACCGGGCCGTGATAGCCCTTCTCCGCCTTCACGGTTTCCATGCGCTTGAAATCGAGCTTGAGCTCGTAGCGCATGCGGCCGTCGAACACCGGCGCCGAGTTGTGGCAGGCGTCCGGCGTCACGGGGTCGCCGGTGCCGGGCACGCGCAGCAGCGAGGCCGTCATCGGGTCCCAGACGCCGCGGCGATGCGCGTCGGTGACGACGATGCGGTCGGGATCGACCGGCGGCTCCGGCACGATGCCAAAATCCTTCACATTGCCCTTGTCGAGCGTGATGCGGATCTCTTCGGTCTTCTTCGAGGTGGTGGTGGAGGCCTGGTAGCCGGTCGCGACCAGCGCGCCATTGACCACGCGGCCCTGCGAGGCGCCGGTGCCGGACCCGCCCGCGAACGATTTCAGCAGCCCCGAGGTGCCGCCGGAGGCCGCGGCCGCGAACACGTCGTCCTGGATCTCGATATTCCAGGCGCCCTTGCCGACCGGAATGCCCGCCAGCGTCGCCTCATATTGCGCCTCGAGCTTGCCTTGCGCCGCCGCCGGCTCCGCCGCCCATGCCAAGGCCAGCCCGCCAAGGACCGCCATGGCCAGCCGGCCGGCAGAGCGCTGACCGGCTGCGCGCGGCTCCGTCGAGCGCAGGCCGGGCGCGAGATGAGGCGTTGTGAGCACGAAACAATCCAATCGGGGCGCGAACGGTTGTTACTTAAGCCAAAAACCGCGGCAGACAATGTGTCCGGACGTATCAGGGCGCGGAACCGCACCGGACTCTTCGGGTGTGAATACGCCCTTTATGTGATGGTAAGGCGCTTTAAACATTGCCGTTTTGGTGATCGGGGCGGGTCAGAAGCGCGCACCTCGCCCCGCCCATTCCGCCGCTGTCATGCCCCGCGAAGGCGGGGCATCCAGTACGCCGCGGCCCCTCTGGTCAGCCGCACCGCCTCGGCGTACTGGATCGCCCGGCCCCGGCTCCGCCTAGGTTACGCCGGGCCCACGGGGGTGCTCGGCCGCTGAAGCCTTGGCGAAGGCGGCAAGCCGGGCGATGACACCGAGTGTTGGGCGCGAAACTCGCGTCCCAGCCGCCCCAAAACCTTGACGACCCGCCCCTTCCCCCCTATACGTCCGCCGCTCCCTGCAAGGACGAAAGAATTAGCCCCCGTGGCGCCCTGGATGGCGGCCGCACTCGTTGGGGGCTCGAACCAAGGATTTTGACATGTCTCGCCGCTGCGAACTGACGGCCAAGGGCCCCCAGGTTGGCCACAAGGTCAGCCACTCCAACATCAAGACCAAGCGCCGCTTCCTGCCGAACCTGGTCAACGTGACCTTCATCAGCGAAGCGCTGGGCCGCAACGTGCGGCTGCGCGTCTCCACCAACGCGGTCAAGAGCGTCGACCACAATGGCGGCCTCGACCCCTTCCTGCTCAAGGCCAAGGCCGACGTCCTGTCGCCCCGCGCCCTCGAGCTGAAGCGCGCCATCCAGAAGAAGGTCGGCCCGACTCCCGCGCCGGCGAAGAAGGCGAGCTAAGCGAATTTTCGGATTGGGCTGGGGCTTGCGTCGCGTGGCGTAGGCTTAGCCGATAGAGTTTTGCGTGACGGCCGGATCGGAAGATCCGGCCGTTTTTTGTTGTTGATGTCGCCAATCATAACACGCTTGTCTCAATTAGAGATTGAAATTTGTCGCAACGTTGTGAAGAGTAGACTAAGGGGCTTACAGGCAGAGTTGTTATCGCGCATCGCGATATAAGATACGGATGCCAGGGTGCATTGCTCCCGGGTAATCGTAATGCGACTTGTGTTGGCTGAATAATGCGCTGTTATCGCATAGGAGTGCCTGTAAGCCCTTTTGAGGAGGGCCACGGTGTCATCGTTAGCTCGGCTAAAGGCAGCAAAATCGCTCGACGATGTCGCCCAACTCCTCGGCTATCAGCCCAAAGGGCTCGCCTACATACTCTATAAAATTTCCGATACAGCAAAGTATTCGGAATTTGAGATTCCCAAACGCGCCGGAGGGGTGCGGAGGATTAAGGCTCCCGCACCGAAATTGAAGGCGCTACAGCGACGGCTGGCCAATTTCCTCTACGTATGTCTAGCAGAAATTGAAAAGAGCGGCGCGCCGCGGCGCCCGCTTTCACACGGCTTTGCTCGCTCGCTCTCAATTGTATCAAACGCATCGACGCATAAGCGCAGGCGTTATGTATTGAACCTCGATCTAAGGGATTTTTTTGAGACGATCAATTTTGGGCGAGTTCGGGGCATCCTCATGCGAGATCGACGCTTCGAACTAGAACCGAAAGTCGCAACGGTGATTGCTCAAATCGCTTGTCACGACAACAGCCTCCCTCAAGGAAGTCCTTGTTCGCCCGTGCTGTCGAATATTGTCGGGCACTTGCTGGACATCCGCTTAGTCAGGCTCGCTAAGCAGCACAAATGCACCTACTCGCGCTATGCTGACGACATTACTTTCTCGACCAGTCGCGCAAACTTTCCGCCTGAACTTGCCGCTCAGGCGGGAGCAGCCGGCGAGTGGCAACTCGGCCCACTCTTGACCTCTGAAATCCAGCGCGCAGGATTCAGCATTCACAACGAAAAAACTCGCATGCAAGTTCGCGGCTCACGGCAACTCACAACCGGCTTGCTAGTGAACGAAAAGGTCAATATCCGACCGGAATATTATCGAACGACCCGCTCCATGTGCTCCGCTTTGTTCAGCACGGGCGAATACTATCAGATGATTCC
The DNA here is from genome assembly GCF_029846715.1 of Bradyrhizobium nivariense. Taxonomy (GTDB): domain Bacteria; phylum Pseudomonadota; class Alphaproteobacteria; order Rhizobiales; family Xanthobacteraceae; genus Bradyrhizobium. Next base: position 62,084 of record NZ_JARVWW010000033.1, on the reverse strand, counting down.
GGCAGCGGCGGCGGGAGGGAAAGCTAGCGACCCCGATGTTAAATTGACCATCCAATCCCCAGCCTCCCTGGAAGGTCGGCTCGGCCACATCTACCAAGTTCGCAATAGCGTCGATCGTCGCGCAAGTGCGGACAAAAAGAAAAACTCAACAGCTACGCGTGAGCTCTATCACAAGTTTCTCTTCTATAAGAATTTTGTAGCCCTGCAAAAACCTCTGGTCATTACCGAAGGGAAGACAGACGCAATCTATTTGAAATGCGCGATCCAAAGACTGAGCAGCTTTCATGGAAAACTTGCTGCTACTGTCGATGGCAAATTGAAACTGAACATCAGCTTCCTTAACTTCACAAGTACCGTTCACGATGTCCTACAACTCGGAGGAGGAACTGGGGATTTCAAGTTCTTCATGCTTCGCTACAACGAGCTAATCAACGAGTTCAAACACGCTCCCCTGCTTCATCCTGTAATACTCCTGATCGACAACGATGAAGGAGCCAAGGAGGTATTCTCGGTTGCTAAAGGACTAGGGGTAAAGGACATATCTCATGCGTCCATGGATCAATTTTACCGCATACATGCCAATTTGTATTTGATCAAAACACCCGAACGCCGTGGCACGAAGCCGCAAACCTGTATTGAGGATTTCTTTGAAAGAAGCGTGCTCGATATCGAAATCGACGGCAAGACATTCGACCCAGGCAAAAAACACGACGAAGACGGCAAATACGGCAAGTCTCGTTTTGCTGAGAAAGTAGTCCGGCCAACCGCGCCAACAATCAATTTTGCAGGTTTCTCTGAGCTTCTCAACCGAATGGTCGCGGTGATCGACGACTATGCGGCGCGACCGAGCACGCGGTGAGTATCTTGTGGGGCTTAGGAGCTTATTGCTCGCATAACCTCAAATGGCCATAAGGAATGTGGCAACGCACACCGCCTCATGGTGGATGAATCCCAAGGGATATTCGGTCATGCAGGGTTATAAAACGAACGTCTCGTTCGCTTGCCCAAAATGCCAAGCATCTGTGATCAGTGTTATCGAAGTTCCAGAGCCTCGCTGGAGTGAAGATCGCGCATCCGAAAAGACCGCGGAAGATGAAACGGATGTGAGGTGTGGGAAATGCGGCACCGATTTTTTGGCTCACGTGCAAAACACTGCCGGCTACTGTGACGTGTCGTTGCACGAATATCCCAATGTCGAGATTCAGGCAGGACATTCATACTACGATGGCCCCGACGAGGAGCCTTGGGTCGACTACACCGTCCCAGACTATCCCTACGGCATCTTCATGGACTCGTATCACGAAACGGGCGATCTCTTGGCCGAACGCGGGGGTGACGGCGCGAGCTTAATAAATCGAATGATTTTTGTTCAGCAAGTTGGAGCGCTCGAGGCATATCTTGGAGACACGCTCATACATGAGGCCATCAACAACCACGAAGTCATCCTGAATCTATTGGCAAAGGATACGGAGCTAAAGAGCAAGAAATACACATTGGGGCAGATAGCCGCGAATCCTGATCTCGTAGAAACCGAAGTAAGACAATATCTAAAGTCGATTATATTTCACAACATCCCGAGAGTTCGCGAACTCTATAAGATTGTTTGCGGGTTCGATCTTTATGCGCTCTTAGCCGACAACAAGGATGCTCTTTTCAGGGCAATCGAATACAGACACGATTGTGTACATCGGAATGGACGAGACAAGGACGGCAACCAGCTAGATATTTTCACGAGAAAGTTCGTGCAGGAGCATTCGGAAAGAATGAAGTCTTTTGTTGCGAATATCCAGCGTGAGCTGATTCCCAACCCGAAGCCATTGTTGAGCAATGAGGATCTCCCTTTCTAACCTCTCCATCGACCGTGGCCTCCGACGCTGAATTCTGCCATACTCGCTGGGGTAGCATCACCGGGAGGAGCACACCGAGGAGCACAAGTCTGAGCCGAAAAAACCTCCTCATCTGCTGCGACGGCACCGGCAGCGAGATCTTCGAGAGCATCTCCAACGTCCTGAAGCTCCATCAGACAGCCCTCGCACCAACCATGTTGACATTTGTTAACACTCTCGCTATCTTCAAGGTCTCCGCATGGCTGATCGGCCCAGGCATCCACACAAGGAGATCGAGGCCGTCGTCGCGCACGCCGAAGAGATTGGTTGGCGGTGGCGCAAGATGGGGCATTGGGGGCGGCTGTTCTGCGCGCATGCTGGTCGTGATGGCTGTCAGGTCGGCGTGAACGGCACGCCGAAGAACCCGGAAGACCACGCTCGCCAAGTGATGCGCGCGATCACGCGCTGCCCGCATGGAGGAGAGGAGGACAAGTGAAGAAATTCGAGTTCAGCATCATTGCGTCCGGCCTCGATCCTGCGGCGGAGGATTTCGAGCAGCGCTTCTACGATGCCGGCTGCGACGACGCGGCGATCGCCTTCCAGAAAGGCCACATCATCGTCGACTTCACCCGGGAGGCGACATCAGTCAGCGAAGCGATCGTCACGGCGGTGCGGAACGTGCAGGCCGCCGGCGCCCGCGTCGATCGCGTCGAGCCCGACCCGCTCGTCAGCCTCTCCGATATCGCCGCCCGAACCGGAATGACGCGCGCAGCGATGACGCAATATTCCAAGGGACAGCGCGCCAAGGATTTTCCCGCGCCGGTCGCCCGCGTCACGTCCGACAGTCCGCTGTGGGATTGGGCGACGGTCGCAAAATGGCTGTTTCATCACGACAAGCTCAGCCGCGACGAGGCGATCGAGGCAGCCGCCGTGCGAGCGGCCAACGCGGCGATAGGATCGCGCACGGCCAAGCTCGAAGAGACTTTGAAGGGAAGCCTGAAAGCTTACGAGAAGGAACTCGACCGGGCCGCGTGAGGCGCGGGATCTCCGCAAGCTCGCCTGCTCTGGGCGCTCCCTCCCCTACCCCCGAAAATCAATGCTCCGCAACACGATCCCCGGCGGCGTGCCCTCGAACTCGGTCGCCTGATACTTCCGTTCCACGCAGGCTTCGATGCGCTCGCGCAGGCGGGTGAACTGGGCTTCGCGCTCGTTGGGCCTGGCGCGCGGGCCGCGCTCGAGGTCGTCCATGGCGGAGGTCGAGATCGCGCAGGCGATCTCCTTGGGGCCGTCCTGCATCGAGAACTGGACGATGCCGCGGTCCTGTTCGTGGCCGATGAAGCGGCTGGTCGTGAGCGTCATGGGGTACTCCTTAGCGCGGTTGGTTCTGGTGCGCTCCCTCTCCCGCTTGCGGGGGAGGGTTGGGGTGGGGGTGTTTCCGCGAACGAGATACTCCCCGTTTGGAGAGAGCCCTCACCCGCTGCGCTCGGGACGATGCTTCGCATCGCCCGGGGCGCATCGACCTCTCCCGCAAGCGGGAGAGGTAAGAAAGACCGAGCCCGTGGCTCGCCTTCAGCCGTCGCCGTTCAGTCTTGCGAAATCGTCGAACAGCGCGGCCACCAGCGCGCGGTGGCGGGTGTCCTCGGCGGGCAGGCCCGCGGCATAGAGGTTGAGCAGATGGCGCGCCTTCACGGCGGCCTCCGGCCAGGAGGTGGCTGGCACCGACATCATGCGGTTTTCGAGATCGGCCTCGCGCTCGCGCAGCTCCCTGACCTGGGCCTCGACATCGGCCAGCGCGCGGCGCAGATCGGTTGCCTTCTGCGCGGCCATGCCGCGATGGCTGTCGAGATCGACCGGGATGTCAGTCATTGGCGGCACTCGCGTCGATGCGTTGGGCATCCGCAAGGTCGACCGAGCCGATCGACAGCATCTCCATCGCACCGCGCACGCCTTCGGCGGGCACCGTGATCATGGTGGCGACGCGGCGATAGGACGCGAAGGACAGACCCTCGATCATCTCCTCGTCGGTGACGACCTCATAGGCGCCGGCCGGCAACTCGCGCGCGACGCCGCGGATGTGGAATGGATGCTTGAAGGTGATGGTTTCTCGTCGCGAGCGGATGGTCATGCGCGCCTGCCTTTCGCAAAGAAGGGGCCCCAACCGACGCCAGCTGCCGCAAACCATGCGCCCGTCGCGCGGCAATAGCCAGCATTATGTCAGCGCGGGCGGGCACTTAAGGCCCAGCGCGGCGCTCGCACGCGGCGTTTTAGTCCTCGCAATCGGCATGGCGCGGGCGTACGCTCGATCACGTCAGCGCAACTCACGCAATTGCCGCAGGTGGATATTGCGCTGCATCTTTCCGCGTCTCGCGTGCGCGGCGGCGATCTTCAATGGCTCGGGCAGATGCATCTCGTCGCCTCGCCAAGCCACTATTGCAGCGCCAATCTCGCATTCGGACGAACTCGAAACCCAGGAGGAGACGACGTCATGGCCAAGGGACAGCAACGCAGCAACCGCGAGACCAAGAAGCCGAAGAAGGACAAGATCAAGGCCAGCGCCGCGGCACCGAGCCGCAAGGATGCCACCTGGCAGCCGGAGATCGGCCAAGGGAAGAAGAAGTAGGGGCGGGGCGAGCAGGGCTCGCGCTGTCTTCCCTTCTCCCCTCCTGTCCGCCGAAGCTTCAGCGAAGGCGGATGTGGGAGAAGGTGGCGCGAAGCCTCGCGGCGAGCCACCCTCTTTCACAACGGCGGGGCTATCGCATATGACGCCTCAGCGGCGCCTGAGCGAGCGCCTCGTCCTTCGAGACGACCGCTTCGCGGTCTCCTCAGGATGAGGCTTAGCTGCATCCGTCTGCGTTGAGAAATGCTGCCGCATACTCATCCCTCATCCTGAGGGCCCGCCGCAGGCGGGCGTCTCGAAGGATGGCCGCAGTCAGGCTTCCAGCCATATGTTGCTTCGTGTGCGATGGCCGGCCCACGAGGGGAGAGGGGAAGAACCACCATCGTCTCCTCTCCCCCATCCTTTTCCGCTATACTCGCCCGGGTAGCATCACCGGGAGGGGCTGACTTGTGGAGCACGAACCAAAATCCGAGCCGAAAAACCTCGTCATCTGCTGTGACGGCACCGGCAACGAGATCGGCGAGAACATCTCCAACGTCCTGAAGCTCTACCGCTGCCTGCGCAAGACCGACAGGACGCAGCCGCGGCAGCTGGTGTTCTACGATCCCGGGGTCGGGACGGTGACGGAGCCGTCGACGTGGCACCGGTTCAAGGCCAACGTCAATCTGGTGCTGGGGCTCGCCACCGGCTACGGGCTCGATGACAACGTGCTCTCGGCCTATTGCTTCCTGGTCGAGCATTACGCGCCGGGCGACAAGATCTATCTGTTCGGCTTCTCGCGCGGCGCCTATACCGTGCGGGTGCTGGCGGGACTGATCCACAAGATCGGCCTGATCTCGCCGGAGCAGGCCAACCTCGCAGGCTCTGGCCTCGTCGCCTACAAGCAATATTCCGGCACCGGGCGCGGCAACGACATCGAGGACCTCAAGGACGCGGGCTCCGACGAGAACGGGCCGCTGCCGAAGGACGAATTCGATCTCGCCGCGCAATTCGCGCGCATCACCTCGTCGCGCTGGCCGACCATCCACTTCATCGGCGTCTGGGACACGGTGGCGAGCGTGATCGTGCCGCGGCGCGACAACTTCTTCTTCGTGTTCAGCCTGGAGGAGCTCGCCTTCACGCTGCGCAATCCGAGCGTCAACATCTTCCGGCAGGCGATCGCGATCGACGAGCGGCGCTGCATGTTCCGCCTCAAGGACTATGAGGAGCCGCAGGAATATTGGCGCAACCGCTTCGTGCCCGATCACAAGAAGGAGCCGCAGGACATTTTGCAGGTGTGGTTCGCCGGCGTGCATAGCGACGTCGGCGGCGGCTATCCGGAGGCCGAGAGCGGCGAGTCGAAATATCCGCTGATCTGGATGATCGAGGAGGCGGGACGCGCGGGGCTGAACTTCAACCCGCGCACGGTGAACCAGCTCGCCTGGGGCATCCAGCGCAAGAACTCACCGTTCCACTACGTCGCGCCCGCCTACACCGGCAAGACGGGCATGCTGCACAATTCGATGACGGCGCTGTGGCGCGTGCTGGAGTTTCTGCCGAAGAGCGCCAAGTACAAGGAATGGCCGGAGCGGAAAGTGTTTCTGGGCTTCTACATCCCCGATTGCGAACCGCGCCCCATCCCCGAAGGCGCGCATCTGCACGAGAGCGTGGTGAAGCGGATGGCGGTGGAGCCGGGGTATCGCCCGGTGAACTTGCCGAAGGACTATGTGACGGTGCCGATGCCGGCGCCGCCGCATATGGGTACCGCTGCCGAGGCGGATGAGATCGTGACGGGGTGAGGTTTGCTTAGAGGCAGACCGCAATGGACACTGACCGGCGCTCCACCAAAAGTGTCGTCCTGGCGAAAGCCAGGACCCATACCGCGTGATCTTTCGGTTGCGGAAGCTAGGCGTACCGAACAACGAATCTTCGCCAAAATACGTCCTGGGGTAATGGGTCCTGGCTTTCGCCAGGACGACACGAAGATACAGCCGCCCCACCCCGCTACCGCCGCTTTCTCCATTCGCCGACACTTTTCATTAAAATTCTCAGCCCCGCCTTAGTCGGATCGCATCAACTCTTCTGCATCATCTCCCGGACCACCCGCGCTATCCGCGGAAATTGGAGGAGAGTGCCAATGCATCCGCGCCGACACGCCCGCGTCAAACCCGCCGGCCTGGTATCCCGCCAGGCCAAGATCATCACCGACCCGCGCGCGCCGGTGATCGTTTGCACGCTGATCGACTATTCGCCCGGCGGCGCCTGCGTCGATCTCGGCGGCCAGGTGACGATCCCCGACAGGTTCGAGCTGCTGCACGTCAACACGAAGAAGCGCTGCCGGATCGCGTGGAAGCGCGGCACGCGGGTGGGCGTGGTGTTTTAGAGGGAACCCTCCCCCGTCGGCCTGGCGAAAGCCAGGACGACGGCGGAGATTGTCGCGCCGCTATCTCGTTTCACGACTTCCGCATCCTGGCCTTCGCGCCCGCGACGATCTGCATGGTGACGCCGGCGATCCAGCCGATCAGAGCGAGCCAGGTCCAGGCCATGTGCGGCTCGAGCCGCAGCACGATGATGGCGATGGAGGCAAAGGCGGTGAACGTGGCGCAGAGCGTGCCGGCGGAACTCAGAAATTCCGCGGCGTCGAGCTGGCTGTGGGCCTCGTCGAACGGAACCTGCGGCGTGTCGATGCCGAGATAGAAGCCGACGACGCCGAGCAGCATCATCACCAGCAGAAAGCCCTGCGTGGTGAGCGGCGCAATCGCAGATCCGACATAGGCGCCGACGAACAGCCCGCACGCGGCCCCCGCCATCGCGAGGCCAACGCGCTCCAGCACATGAGCAGCCTTCCGGACACGAAACCGCATGGCGGGCCTCCGTGAGGAGTTCGAAGCGCGCGAGGTTAGGCCAGATTTGGAGGAGGTGGAAGGTGAGAGGAGTTACGGATGCGTGAGGGGTAGGTGGTGAGGGGCTACCCTCACCTCGCCCCGAACGTGGTCTTGCCGAACAGCGCCTTCTGCGTCGACGGCTGCGAGCGCCAGTATTGCGGTGGTGCCTCGACTTCGCCGCCGACGTCCGCTGCGGCATGCCAGGCCCAGCGGGGGTCGTAGAGCATGCCGCGGGCGAGCGCGATCATGTCGGCCTTGCCGGATGCGACGATCTCTTCGGCCTGCCTGGCTTCCGTGATCAGGCCGACGGCGATGGTGGGCAGTCCTGTCTCGCGCTTGATGGCCTCGGCAAACTGCACCTGGTAGCCGGGCCCGAGCGCGATCTTCTGCAGCGGCGAGACGCCGCCGGAGGAGGCATCGATCCAGTCGACGCCGCGCGCCTTCAGCGCGCCTGCGAATTCGATCGTCTGCGCGAGATCCCAGCCGCCCTCGACCCAGTCGGTCGACGATACCCGCATACCGACCGGCTTGTCGTGCGGGAACACGGCGCGCACCGCGTCGTAGACCTCCAGCGGAAAGCGCATGCGGTTCTGCAAAGACCCGCCGTACGCGTCGGTGCGCCTGTTGGAGATCGGCGACAGGAACTGGTGCAGGAGATAGCCGTGCGCGCCGTGCAGCTCGATGGCGTCGATGCCGATGCGATCGGCACGTTTGGCGGACTCGACGAAGGCGTCGCGGATGCGCTCGAGGCCCGCGGCGTCGAGCGCGAGCGGCGCAGCCTCGCCCTCCTTGTGCGGCAACGCCGACGGCGCCACGGTCTGCCAGCCGCCGTCGCTCTGCGGAATCAGCTGACCGCCGTCCCAGGGCCGCGCGCTGGAGGCCTTGCGGCCGGCATGCGCGAGCTGCATCGCAACCGCGGTGGAGGAGTGCTTGCGCACCGAGCTGAGGACCTGCTTCAGCGCGGCCTCGGCGGCATCGCTGTAGAGCCCGAGGCAGCCCGGCGTGATGCGGCCGATCGCCTCGACATGGGTCGCCTCGATGCAGAACATCGCCGCGCCCGACAGGCTGAGATTGTTGATGTGGGTGAAGTGCCAGTCATTGGCGACACCGTCGTCGGCCGAATATTGGCACATCGGCGAGACCACGATTCGGTTCTTCAACGTCAGGCCGCGCAGCTTGATCGGGGAAAACAGGGCGCTCATGCGGGGAGTTCCGGAGGGATGGAGGGCGATGCAGGGAGTGTAGTGAGGCAAACGCGGATTGCCAGCCGCGCCGGGGGAATGGCGGCCCGTAGCGTCATGCATTGCGCCCGCGCGCCGGGACGCCCTACTCCACCAGCGTGAACTGCAACAGCAGCGTGCGCTGGAGCAGCGAAAAATTGTCGTCCGACACCAGCGTCAGCACGGTTTCGCCGTCGGCGGTGACGTGGGCGTCGATGCCTTCCATGTTGTCGATCTCCTGGCCGAGATCGGCCTTGAACAGCGCGGGGCCGTCGACCACGGCGCCCGGCGCGATCGATTTCAGGGGGATCGCGCGGATGCGGATGTCGACGCCGGTGAACCAGGAGAATTTGCGTTCGAGGATCAAGAGATCGCCCGAGGGCAGCAGCACGGCGTCGCTGATGAACTGCTGGTCGGTGCGGCGAATGCTGAACTGGCCCGGCGTGGGGCCGCCGATCAAAAATCCGATCAGATTGCCGTTGGCATCGAAGCCGCCCTCCGACAACGCGATCAAGGTGCCCGCGAGCGGCTGCCCTTTGGGCACGAACACCAGTGCTTCGAGCCCCTTGTTGTAGGGCAGCTTGCGCACCGCCGGCGGCACGGCGAGCACCTCGCCGCGGGCGCGGGTGCCGCCGCCGGCGAAATTGAAACGCATGATCTGGTTGACGCGCTCGAGCCCGACATAGACGAGGTCGCCGTCACGCGCGAGCGATTCGGTGTCGTACCACAGCCGCTTCTCGGTGATCGGCCGCCCCTCCGCATTGAGCACCGGCGCGGCCTCGACGTCGTCGAGCGCGACCATGCTCCGCCCGGAATAGCGGATGGCGCCGGTGAACCAGGTGGCCTGGTCGGAGATCGCGAGAAAGCGCTCGCCCCTGGTATCGAGGAAGCGGAAGCCGGACAGGCCGCCGAAGCGGCGATACGGCGAGGTCAGCACGAGGCCGCCGCGATACTCCAGCGAGCCGAAGCGCGTGCGCGTGCGGTCGCGCGGCTCGAAATTGGGAATCGGCCGCGCGTTGACCTCGATGCGGACGGGCGCGGCGCCGGCGTGCTCGATCGGCTCGGTCGTGGCTTGCGCCTGCGCCAGGCGAGAAAGTGCGAGAGTGGAAAATCCCGCCGCCGCGTGGCCCAGAAAGCTGCGGCGGGATGAAGGTTTGCTCACGAATGCAATTTGCGGCGCGGGCGGTTGGCCGGTTGCGTGGGCGCGGTGTTGGTCTCGCTGAAGAGTTCGGCGAGCTTTTCGGTGATGGCGCCGCCGAGCTCTTCGGCATCCACGATCGTCACCGCGCGGCGATAATAGCGCGTCACGTCATGGCCGATGCCGATCGCGATCAGCTCGACCGGCGAGCGGATCTCGATCTCCTCGATGATGTGGCGCAGGTGCCGCTCGAGGTAGTTGCCGGGATTGACCGACAGCGTGGAATCGTCGACCGGCGCGCCGTCCGAGATCATCATCAGGATCTTGCGCTGCTCGGGCCGACCGAGCAGGCGCTTGTGCGCCCAGTCGAGCGCCTCGCCGTCGATGTTCTCCTTCAAGAGCCCCTCGCGCATCATCAGGCCGAGGTTTTTTCGCGCACGACGCCACGGGGCATCCGCCGACTTGTAGATGATGTGGCGGAGATCGTTGAGGCGGCCGGGATTGGCCGGCTTGCCGGCGGCAAGCCAGGCCTCGCGCGATTGCCCGCCCTTCCAGGCGCGCGTGGTGAAGCCGAGAATCTCGACCTTGACGCCGCAGCGCTCCAGCGTGCGGGCGAGGATGTCGGCGCAGGTCGCCGCCACCGTGATCGGGCGTCCGCGCATCGAGCCGGAATTGTCGAGCAGCAGCGTCACCACGGTGTCGCGGAACGTCGCCTCCTTCTCGTGCATGAAGGACAGCGGATGATAGGGATCGGTCACCACGCGCGAGAGCCGCGCGGGGTCCAAAATGCCCTCTTCGAGATCGAACTCCCAGGCGCGGTTCTGCTGCGCCATCAGCCGGCGCTGCAGCCGGTTGGCGAGACGGGCGACGATGCCCTGCAGATGCGCGAGCTGCTTGTCGAGATAGGCGCGCAACCGCTCCAGCTCGTCATGATCGCAGAGGTCTTCGGCAGCGATGATCTCGTCGAATTTCGGTGCGAAGGCGTGATATTCCGGCCCGCGCGGCTCGTTCTTGCCGTGCGAGTTCGGACGCGTCGCCTCGCCCGGCGTCTCGTCGTCGCCGAGCTCGCCGTCGTCGAAGGTATCGGAGGTCGAGGCCTGCGCGCTTTCCATCGCGCTCTCGCTCATCTCCTCGCTCGACGCCTGCGCCTGATCGGCGCTCATCTCCTGCGCGGCGTCGGAATCGGGCGAGCCCTCGGCGCCGGACTGGTCGTTGTCGCCGTCCTGATTATCCTCGTTGTCGTCATTGTCTTCACTGTCGGCGCTGCGCTCGTCGCCGATCTCGAGCGCGGTCAACAGATCATGCACGGCGTCGCCGAACCTGGTCTGATCCTCGACCAGGCCGTCGAGCCGGTCGAGCCGCTTGCCGATCTTGTCTTCGAGGATGGGACGCCAGAGGTCGACCACCTTCTTGGCAGCCGTCGGCGGCGCCATGCCGGTCAGGCGTTCGCGCACCAGCATCGCCAGCGCGTCCGCAAGCGGCGCGTCGGCGCGGTCGGTGATTTCGTCGAACTTGCCGCGATGGAAATGGTCGTCGAGCATCGCAGTGAGGTTTTTGGCAACGCCGGCCATGCGGCGCGCGCCGATCGCCTCGACGCGAGCCTGCTCCACCGCCTCGAACACGCCACGCGCCTGCGGATTGCCCGGCATCAGCTTGCGATGCAGTTTCGGATCGTGACAGGCGAGCTTGAGCGCGATCGAGTCGGCATGGCCGCGCACGATCGCGGCATCCCGCTTGGTCATTTTTCGCGCGGGCTCGGGCAGCCGTGCCTTGCCCGGCGCGAGCCCGGGACGCTCCGCGGCGAAGCTGACGTCGAGCTCGGGCGCCTTGGCGATCGCCTTCAGGCAGGACGCCACCGAGCGCTTGAACGGCTCGGTCGGGGCTTCCTTGGTGTTGCGGAATTTGGAGTTGGAGGTGGTGCTCATCTCGATCTCACCGTCGTCCTGGCGAAGGCCAGGACCCATAACCACCGCATGCAGTTATTGAGCACACTGACGGCCCCGATCTTCGCGACAACCACGCCCTGTGGTTATGGGTCCCGGATCTGCGCTTCCTCCAGACGGCGCTTCGCGCCGCCAGGAGTTCGCTTGTCCGGGACGACATCTCAAATCTCAGCTGAGCGCCACGTTCACCGCCGATTCCGGCAGCTCCGCGTTGAAGCAGCGCTGGTAGAACTCGGCAACCAGCGGACGCTCGAGCTCGTCGCACTTGTTGAGGAAGGTGACCCGGAACGCGAATCCGATATCGCCAAAAATGTCGGCGTTCTCCGCCCAGGTGATCACCGTGCGCGGGCTCATCACCGTCGACAGATCGCCATTGGCGAAGGCGTTGCGGGTGAGATCGGCAAGGCGCACCATCTTGTTGACGATGTCGCGGCCTTCCTGGGTGCGATAGTGCTTGGCCTTGGCCAGCACGATCTCCACTTCCTCGTCATGGCTGAGATAGTTCAGCGTTGTGACGATCGACCAGCGGTCCATCTGGCCCTGGTTGATCTGCTGGGTGCCGTGGTAGAGGCCCGAGGTGTCGCCGAGACCGACGGTGTTGGCGGTCGAGAACATCCGGAACGCCGGATGCGGCTTGATCACCTTGTTCTGGTCGAGCAGCGTCAGGCGGCCGGAGACTTCCAGCACGCGCTGGATCACGAACATCACATCCGGGCGGCCGGCATCGTATTCGTCGAACACGAGCGCGACGTTGTGCTGGAGCGCCCAGGGCAGGATGCCGTCGCGAAACTCGGTGACCTGCTTGCCGTCGCGGACCACGATCGAATCCTTGCCGACGAGATCGATACGGCTGATGTGGCTGTCGAGGTTGACGCGCACGCAGGGCCAGTTCAGCCGGGCAGCGACCTGTTCGATATGGGTCGATTTGCCGGTGCCGTGATAGCCGGTGACCATGACGCGGCGATTTCTGGAGAAGCCGGCGAGAATGGCGAGTGTGGTGGCACGGTCGAAGCGGTAGTCGGCGTCAACTTCCGGGACATGAGGATCGACTTCGGAATAGGCCGGCACTTCGAGATCGCTGTCGATCCCGAACACCTGGCGCACCGACACCTTCATGTCGGGCAGACCGGAAACTTCCTCAACTTTGGACAGAGCGGCGGTCGTCATCAATCCTCCGAGGCCCCGGGCGGTCCCGAGACCAGTTATTTGCACGTTGGCTGCGGCTGGGTGCGGTCGCGAACCTATCAGAGACAGCGTGCGGGCAGAAGCCCGCGCCCCAATCAAAGTTCCATTGTCTTTTCATTTAGATAGGTGAGGAACGCAGATTTTGGAGGGCTGCCTTGCGAATCACGCTTGAATTTCGTGCAGATGCGGGGTCCTGCTTACGCGGGCGGCACTTTTACCGCCGCCCGTTACTTATGTAGGGTCCGACCCCCAACGCCCAATCCAACCACAGAGACGACGTGACGTCCTTTCTCGATCCCCTCATTTCATTCGTCTCGGCCCATGCGTGGCTGGCCTATCTGACCCTGTTCCTGGCGGCCCTGCTGGAGGCCGTGCCGGTTGTGGGCTCGGTGATCCCCGGCTCGACCATCATCCTGGCGCTGAGTGCGCTGGTTCCAGGCGGCGAGCTGAAGCTGCAATGGGTGCTGCTGGCGGCGGCAGTTGGCGCTGTGCTCGGTGACGGCTCGGCCTACTGGATCGGGCACCGGCAGCAGCGCGAAATCCTCAACACCTGGCCGCTGGCCAATTATCCGCGCGTGGTCGAGGAGAGCGAAAGCTTCTTCCACCGCTTCGGTGCCTGGGCGGTGTTCTTCGGCCGCTTCGTGCCACCGATCCGCGCCTTCGTGCCCGTGACTGCCGGGGCGCTCGGCATGGCGCCGGCGAAGTTTTACGCGGTGAACATCCCGGCGATCCTGGCCTGGGCGCCGGCGCATGTGCTGCCGGGCGTGCTCGCGGTGTCGGCGCTGCACGAATATGCCGGGCTGCCGCATCACGGGCATATCGGCAAGCACATCTGGATCCTCACCGTGGTCGGCATCGCGATCGTTGTGAGCCTGGCGGTATGGACCATTCGCCGGCGGCACCGCAGCGGCGTCGCGGAAGCAAAGCCGCGGGCCTGAAGCGCGATGCCGAGCGTACGGGCTCAAGCACGTCGGCCGGATAGCCCGCGTTGATGATGACCGCAACCGGGAAAGCACCGTAACCTGGGCACGGCACCGAGTCCCTCCGGCTGAGGGCACGCCGGCTCTGAATGGGCAGAGCTCGCGCAACACAAGAGGCGGGCGGACGGAGCTCTCCGTTGCCCAAATTACAGTCCCCTGCGCATCGGCGATGCGCAAATAGCCGTCAACGGGCGAGGTTGTCGATTAATTGCTTCACGGCGCGTTGCCTTCGGATGACCCTCGTCCGATCATAGGCTGGCCGTTGCGGCCGCCGACATGACGGGGGTGGTTGCATGCGCTCGAAAACAGCTCTTCGCATGGTTTTGTTTGCGATCTCAGCATATGCGGGCGTCTTGAATCCCGGTTCCCGGGCTAGAGCCGAAGATGTGCTGAAGGCGCGGCTTGCGCAGAATCTTGGCCCGATTTCGGGCCTCGCGATCGTCGCCAAGACGAACGGCTTCTTCGCCAAGCAGGGACTCGATATCTCCGTCTCGAATTTCACGAGCGGAAAGCAGTGCCTCGATACGGTGGTGGGAGGTGGAGCGGATATCGCAACGACCGCCGAAGCTCCGGTCACGGCGGCCGCGATGGCCCAGCAGCCAATCGCCTTCGTCGCCGGCATGGAATATTCGGATCTGAAGACGATGACGGCCGCGTCCGCCGCAATCAGGGCGAAAGCGGATTTGCGCGGTAAACGCATCGGCTTCACGGCCGGGACGGGTAGTGAGGTCTACACGGCGGTTCTGTTGAAGGCGGCGGGACTGACCGCCAAGGACGTTACGCTCGTCAATCTTCGGCCGCAGGAGATGCTTCCCGCACTGGCGGCGGGGAGCATTGATGCGTTCGACACCTGGGAGCCGCATGTAGCGAATGCAAAGAAGGCTCTTGGCGAGGGCGCCGTCCTGCTCGATACGAAGGGGCTCTACTCGGAGACCTTCAACATCGTTGTGATGCGATCCTATCTGGAGGCCTCCCCCGCGGTCGTCGGCAAATTCCTGGCTGCCCTCATTGAAGCCGAAGGCTGGGTCAAGGCTCATCCGAACGAAGCGATCGACGTCGTTGCCGCAGCAACCGGCATGAAGCGCGACGAGCTGGCGGCGATCTGGTCGGATTACATCTATCACGTGCGCATCGACGACAGGCTGCTCGAGACGCTAAAAACGCACGCTGCCTGGCGGCTCGATACCGGCAATCATCCGCCCGGGGCGGTAATGCCCGATTTCTCGAAGATCATTGCGACCGCTCCGCTGAAAGCGCTTGATGCCGCACGTGTGACGCTGTCGGCCAATCCATGAGCGCCGGCGTAGGCAACCGTGCGAACGCGGCCGGGCGCCTGAGCGTGCTTGTCGGTGTGCTCTCCGTGCCAACCTTCGTCGGCGCATGGGAATTGATCGCACGATTGCGGATCGTCAACGCGGTGCTGTTTCCGCCACCTTCGACGGTAGCTGTCGCCGTCCTTGACTGGATCCATAGCGGTCAGTTTTTCAGCGACCTTTCAGCGAGCCTCTTCCGCGTCACTGCGGGATTTTTGATCGGTGCCACGGGCGGGATCATGCTGGGCGTCCTGACAGGCCAGTTCCGGCTGGTCTCAAGCCTGCTCTCTCCGTTGTTCCATATTCTTCGCCCGATCCCCCCAATCGCCTTTGTGCCGATCGTGATCCTCTGGTTCGGGCTGTCGGAGGCCGGCAAACTGTTTCTGGTCGTCTGGGGCGTGTTCTTCACCGTGTGGCTCGCGACCCATATCGGCGTGCAGAAGGTCGACCGCGGCCTCATTCGCGCCGCGCAGATGCTCGGCACGCCACGCCGGCAGATGCTATCGGAGATCGTCCTGCTGGGCGCGCTTCCCTACATCGTTGTCGGCCTGCGCACCGCCGTAAGCATCTCCTTTTACACGCTGGTCGCCGCTGAGCTGGCGGGCGCGTTTGCCGGCATCGTTTACCGGATCGAGATTGCGCAACAGAACATGCAGACCGGACAGGTCATGGGAGGGCTGGCGGCGCTCGGATTGCTCTCATTCGTGGCCGACCGTTCCTTCGCGGCAATCGCTGAACGTGCCGTATGGTGGCGATGATGCACAACCCGCTTCGTCCGCCCCCACCGCTCCGGCTGGTGGATGCTGCGCCCGCACCTTCATCGGCAACACCTCAAGCGATCATCCGCGTCGAGGATTTGAGCATCGTCTTCGATGTGCCGCGCGGCCAGGTTATGGCGGTGGACCGGGTGTCTCTGGCGGTCATGTCGGGCGAATTCGTCTCGCTCGTGGGTCCGTCGGGCTGCGGCAAGTCTACGCTTTTGAATGCGATGGCAGGCCTCGAACGGCCGTTCGAAGGCCAGGTCATGGTGGCTGGCGAGCCAATGCTGGCACCCCGACCTGATATAGGGATGGTCTTCCAGCAGCCGCATCTGTTTCCGTGGAAATCGGTGCGCCGCAATATCGCTCATGGGCCGCGCGCGCTCGGCAAGTCGAAGGCGGAGGCGCTGCGGATCGCTAACGACCTGATCGAAATGATCGGGCTGACAAAATTCGCGAACGCCTATCCGCATACGCTTTCAGGCGGCATGCAGCAGCGCGTGGCGATTGCGCGCGCCCTCGCAAACCAGCCGCGTGTCCTGCTCATGGACGAGCCGTTCGGTGCTTTGGACGCGCAGACCCGGGCGGTGATGCAGGATAACCTTCTGGAGCTTCGCGACCGGATCAACGCCACCATCGTTTTCGTCACGCACGATATCGACGAAGCCATTCTCCTGTCGGATCGCGTGCTGATCATGAGCGCCGGGCCGGGCCGTATCCTGCGGGATCTTTCCGTGGGCCTGCCGCGCCCGCGTTCCAGCGCCATCCTGACCGATCCCGCCTATCTCGCCCTCAAGCGGGATTGCCTTGATCTGATCCGGACCGAAGGCCGCAAGGCGTTCGAGCAAATGGAAACAGTGACCTAAGCTCAGTGCGGGCTGGCATGGCTCTTGAATGGATCTGCTCCGGCTACGAGGGAGTGGGCAGATGTCAGCGGCAACACTCAGGACTACGGCCGGGATCATGCTGGCCGAGTCGGATACTCTGGTCAGGTCGCTGCCGGGTTTGCTCGATCCGCTGAGTGAGGCTGACCGGCGTCGCGTCCTTGCAATTGGCCGTCACGAGATTCTCGACATCGGCAAGCATATCTGGCGCCAGGGCGACACGCAGAGCGGCATATATCTGATCGAATCCGGCCGGATCCGCAGCTATTATGCAGCACCCTCCGGGCGTGAGGTGACGCTCGCCTACTGGTTTGGTGGAAATTTCGTGGGCGGGCCGGACCTCTTCGGCGCCGGCGCGCATATGTGGTCTTCGGTTGCAATTGAGCGCAGCCGGCTTCTGTTTCTGCCTGGCCCCGCCCTGCGCGAACTTGCGCTGCAGTCGGCGACCATCGCGGTTGCGCTTCTGGACGCGCTGGCCTTCAAGGCGAGATGCTATTCGGCCATGGCGCAAATGCTCGGCACTCGGTCGGTTACCGAGCGGCTGCAGCGTCTGCTCATCTTTCTCTCGAAGATCTACGGATCGCAGCAGGGCCGTGAGATCGTGATCGGCATTCCGTTCACCCATGGCGATCTCGCCAACCTGATCGGAGCGACACGACAATGGGTGACGGTGCAGCTCTCGCGCATGCAGGCGAGAGGCATCATCCGCTACGACAGGGGTCTGATCGTCATCCTGAATTTGCGCGCACTCGATCTCGAACTCGTCTAACCGGCGGTACGTGAATAGACTTTCAGACCGAAGAGAGCGCCACGATCTTTCGGCTGCCATCGCGAGGCAAAGTCCAGGAGGGCGTGATCGTGCCATGCGGGTGCCAGCAGGGTGACGCCCATGGGCATGCCGGTGGGGAGCGTCGTATTGGGAAGCGCCACCGCGCACAGGTCCAGAAGATTGGCGAAGTAGGAGTAGTGACCCAGACGGCTATTGAGCGTGATGGGATCCTCCAGCATTTCAGCAATGGTGAAGGGACGCGGTGCGGTGGGCACCATCAAGACATCGATCTGTTTGAACAGTAACTGGACCTGCCGCCGCAGCTTCAGGAGACGGTGTTGCGCGGCGAACGCATCTGCCGCTGTAAACTGCGCTGCAGAATCCAGGACTTTGCGCGTAACCTCCAGCAAATTGCTCCGATCAATGTCGAGGAGCTTGCTGATCGCCGCATAGCGCTCAGCGATCCAGGGCCCTGAAAACAGCATCTCGCCGGCCTCGGCGAAAGGCGTGAAGTCAGTCTCAAGGGCCCGTCCTCCCAACCCCACAAGCCTCTCGCAAGCCTGTTCGTAGAGCGCGTCGCATTCGGGCATACCGAACGAGTTCAGCTGACCGCCAGAAATGCGTCCGAAGCGGAATTCCTGGGGGAAAGCCGATGACGGGCCGAGCGCCTTCCGGCTGTAGGGATCTTCTTCATCAAAGCCCTCAATGAGCTCCAGCAACAGTTTGCCTTCGGCTGCGGAATTGCAAAAGATCGATGGACAATCGATCGTCGGACAGTTCGGGACGAGCCCGCGGGATGAGACAAACCCGACCGTCGGCTTGATTCCGATGATGCCGTTGAAACCTGCCGGTATCCGGCCCGAGCCGCCGGTGTCGGTTCCGAGTGAAAAAGCGACATGGCCGGCGGCCACGGCGACAGCCGAACCGGAGCTCGACCCGCCCGAGATGTAGCGATCGTCAGCCGCGCTCGGGCAGACGCCGTAAGGCGACCGGGCGCCGGAGAGCCCGGTGGCGAACTGATCCAGGTTTGTCTTGCCGAGACAGATTGCGCCCGCTGCGGCCAGGCGCTCGACGCACCGGGCCGATCGCTCCGCAACATAGGCGAAGGACGGACAGGCCGCCGTGGTCGGCATGCCCTCCACGTCGATGTTGTCCTTCACGCCGAATGGCACGCCGAGGAGCGGCAGGAATTCGCCTTGCGCGCCGCGCCGCGCGAGCGCCTCAGCCTGCGCCAGCGCCTCCGCCATCGGCCTCACATGGACCCAGCAATTGCGGTGTTGGTCACGTTCGATGCGCTCGTATGCCGTTGCGATGGCCGAAGTGAGTTCGGCGGGCGTGCGAAGGGCTCGGCTTCGGCTGGGTAGGACGGCTTGCGACACGAATGGCTCCCGAGGCGATAGAAGATGCTGCAAGCCTGCCCGGGGGTGGACAGCACGGAAAGCAATTAAGCGCTCACCTGTTGCCGTGAACTGCACTGATCCGGCGATGAACGGGCACGCGAGTGCTGGCGACGTCTCGTACGGTCTACAGATCGATCTTCCTCGCCGAGCCGGACGAACTTGAGGTCATCAACCTCTAAAGGGCCTTGCTCTGAATTAATCGCATCGGCAGCCCCTTTGCGGGACGCAACGTAATGCGCGGGAGGGGCCAGACTTCGGCGTGCGACAGCAGCTGCATCTGGAAATGGCGGGTCAGGACGGCCAGGACGATTGCAGCCTCCTGCAAGGCAAAGGTCGAGCCGATACAGGTCCGAGGCCCCATCCCGAAAGGCAAGTAGGCAAAACGTGGAATTCCGCTGCGGGCCTCCGGTAGAAATCGTGAGGGATCGAATGCATCCGGGCGGCTCCACAGGGCGCGATGTCGATGGAGAACATAGGGCGCGATCACGATCAGCGATCCTGGCATGACCGCGATTTCACCCAGCACATCGGCATCGAGCGCGGCCCGGCTCAGTGCGGCGATCGGCGGGTAGAGGCGAAGCGCTTCTTCGATAACTGCCTTGGTCACGATCAGCCGGTCGGCCAGGTCATCCCCCGGATCCGACAACTCCCGTTCAGCTTCCTCCGCGACGCGCGATCGCCATTCCGGCACCTGCGAAAGCAAAAAGATCGACCACGCGAGCGTGTTGGCAGTCGTCTCATGTCCCGCCGAAAGAAAAGTGAGGATGTTGGAGCGAACCTCCGTGGGGCTGAGTTGCCGGCCGGTCGAGGGATCCAGCGAACGCAACAGCAGCGTCAAAAGGTCGTCCGGCCCCTCGTTTGCGGCAATAGCCGCAAGCCGTTGCTGTCTCGTGCGTATGATTGTCTCGATAACCCCTTCGAAGTAAGCCATCGTGCGACGCAAGCGGCGATGGCCCGGGCGTGGCACGAATTTGGGGACGCCGAACAGATCGAGCACCCCGATGCGGCCGACCACGCTGAAATACGCATTCATGGCCTCCCGAAATTCATCGAAGTCGCCACCGATCCCGTCAGAAAAGATCGTGAGCGCGAGCACGTTCAGAGTGACCAGAGCCATCTCTGCGGCGACATCGACGGTGGCGCCGGGCCCCAATGCTGTCCATCGTGCGGCCAGTCCGTCGGCAGCCGACAGCATGGCCTTGGTGAAAGAGTTGACGCTCCTGCGAGCGAATATGGGTGCGAGAATTCTTCGTTGCAGCTCCCAACGCTCGCCTTCGACGCTCAACAAACCATCGGACAGACCGGACGCGAGGATGCGGCGCTGGATCGCATCTTTCCGATAGTTCTTTGCATTGTCCATCAGCACACGCTTGATGGCGTGAGGATCATGGACCAGCAAAGCGTCAGCGAATGGCAGCCGAAGTTTGGCGATAGGCTCGTGGAAAAAATCCGCACTCCAGCATTCGAGCGGGTTTCGCTTCAATCTGATCAATAGCTCGACAAATCCCAGCCGGATGGGCGGCGGATCCGGTGCAGGCGGGCAATAGTCCAACTCGCGGCGCTGCAACATGGTGCGATCAGAAAAAAAAGTAGGCCTGAACTGTAGTGGAACAGGAACAAGTGGCAATCGGTTCCTGACACAATATTGTGCGCCGGATGGCTGTCCCGCGCGACCGTGGTATGGCCTACTCTTTGGACGCCACCGCTCTCCGCCCCGGCGCCGGTCCTACATAGCGCGCCCGTGGGCGGATCAGCTTGCCGTGCTGCAGCTGCTCACTGGCATGCGCGATCCAGCCGACGCTGCGCGCCATCGCAAACAGCGCGAGCTCGCTGCCTCCGGGCAGGCGCAGCGCGTGCACGAGGACCGCGAGCGCATAGTCGATGTTGACGAGCTCGCCGGTCGCTTCAGCGATGCGCTCCGGCACTTCGCGGGTGAATTTGCGCGGTGCGCCGGCGCGGGCCAGGGCATTCAGGAGCGACTGCGCGCGCCGATCGCCCCGCTTGTAGACGCCGTGACCGAAGCCGGCAAAGCGTTCGCCGAGTGCGACGCGTTCGCGGACCATTGGCTCGACATCACGATCCACCAGTGCCTTGACGAGCTGCGAGGCGAGCACGCCGGCGCCGCCGTGCTTCGGTCCCTTCAGCGCGGCGAGGCCGGCGATGACGGAGTCATAAAGATTGAGGCCGGTCGAGGCCGCGCAGCGCGCGGTGAAGGTGGACGCGTTCAATTCATGCTCGGCGAGCAGAACCAGCGCGCGGCGGATGAGATCGGCCGCGTGCTTGTTGTCGGGCGCCCAGCCCTTGGCGATCTGCTGGTGCAACGGCTCGGCCGACGGCTCCGCATTGAGCATGGTCGCGACCAGAAGCCGGACAATGCGTGCACCGACCATCGCACGCCCATCATGCGCGCGGGTGAAGGCGCGGGGATCCGCGCTCGATGCGAGCGCCAGCACAGCGATGGCGCGATCGATCGGCGCGGCGCGGCGCGCGGCCTGCGCGATCAAGCGCATCTCATCGGATACCGCGGGAAAGTTGTCCGGCGCGAACGGATCGACGCCGGAGACGTCCCACAGAAGCGTCGCGGTGTGCTCCAGCGTGTCGTTCTCGGCGAGATCGACACAATTGACGCCGCGATAGATCGCGCCGTCCTCTGTGATGGTGGAGATCTCCGTGTCCATCACCGGCAAATCGGCATCGAAGCTGCGCAGGCCGCGCGGCTCCGGCGACGGCACCCGGCGCTCCTTCAGGACGCGGACGTCCTCGGCGCGGTAGCGGTTTTTTCGCGAGTCCGGCGTCGGCTCGGAGCGGATCAGGCCGCGGCTGACATAGGCGTAGAGCGTGGCCGGCGAGATCGCGAGCTCGGCGGCGGCTTCCCGGGCGGAGAGGTAGAGCTCCGGAGAATTTTTCATATTGATTTATGTAATCAAGATTGATCAATCTGTCGAGAGGCCCGACCTTTCGCTGGTGCAAAGGAGATTTGGGCCATGAACATCCACCTCACCAAGAGCCAGATCGGGCTGGACGGCGTTCCCGCGGCTGAGACCGTGCTGAGCCATGTCGACGGCGAGCGCGGCAAGCTGATCATCGCCGGCGAGCATGTCGGCACCCTCGCCAGCCAGTCGAGCTTTGAGGGCGTCACCGCCCGGCTCTGGAACGGCGCCAGCAAGACCACGCTGAGCGAAGCCAATGTCCGGGCGAACCTGGGCGCCGCACGCGAACGCGCCTTCGCGCGGCTGGCTGACCTGCTGCCGGCGACAAGCGGCATGGGAATCGTCGACGGGTTTCGCGTAGCGGTTGCGGGACTTCGCGCGGAGCACGGGCTGGAGCACGAGGCGACCATCGTCGGCGCATTTCCGGTGATCGCAGGCGCGCTGGTCCGGTGCGCCAAAGGGCTCGACCCGGTCGCGCCGGATCCGAGCGTGAGCCACGCCGCCGACACGCTCCGCATGCTGCATGGGCGCGCGCCTGCAACGCGCGAGGTTACCGCGCTCGATGCCTATCTCGTCACGGTCTGCGATCACGGCATGAACGCCTCGACCTTCACCGCGCGCGTGGTGGCCTCGACGCAAGCCGACCTGTTCGCCGCCGTCACCGCCGGCTATTGCGCGCTCACCGGTCCGCTGCATGGTGGCGCGCCCGAGCCGGTGCTGGAGATGCTCGACGCGATCGGCTCGCGCGAGCGCATCCGGACCTGGGTGGATGCGGCGCTGGCACGCGGCGAGCGGATGATGGGTTTTGGTCACCGCGTCTATCGCGTGCGCGATCCGCGCGCCGACGTGCTCAAGACCGCGATCGAGGCGCTCGCCTCGGACGGAGCCGGCCTGCCGTTTGCCGGCGAGGTCGAGGCCTATATCCGCAGCGCCTTGCGCAAGAAGAATCCGGACCGGCCGCTGGAAACCAATGTCGAGTTCTTCACCGCGATCCTGCTCGATGCGCTGGCCATCCCGCGCCAGGCCTTTACGCCGATCTTCGCGGTCGCGCGCGCAGCGGGGTGGACGGCGCATGCGCGCGAGCAGCAGCGAACGGGGCGTTTGATCCGGCCGAGCTCGTCGTATGTGGGGGCGATGCCGAAGGAGTAGGGAATGGGGGCCGGCGTGAGGCCTACGCCTCCCGCACCACGGTCTTCAGATAATTATACGCCTTGATGATCTCGATCAGGCGGTCTTCGGTCGAGCGGTCGCCGCCATTGGCGTCGGGGTGGTGCTGCTTGACCAGCGCCTTGTACTTGGACTTGACGTCGGCGAGCGTAGACTCGGGGCCGAGGCCCATCACCTGGAGCGCCTTGCGCTCGGCGTTCATGATCTTGCGCGTCTCGGCCTTGGGCGCGGCCTGCGGGCCGGCGCGCCAGCCGGAGCGGCCGTTGAGCTCCTGGAACATGCTGAACGGATCGAAGGCGCTGTCGATCTCGGCTTCCGCGCCCTTCTTGACGCCGCCATTGGCGCCCATCTTCCAGGTCGGACGATGGCCGGTCAGCGCATCTTTCTGATAGCGCGCGACCGCGTCAGCATTCATGCCGGAGAAGAAATTGTAGTTCTGGTTGTACTCCCGCACGTGATTCAGGCAGAAGTGCCAGTACTCACGCTGATTGTCGCGACCTTTGGGCGCGCGATGGGCGCCCTTGTTCTGACACCCGGTCCATTCGCAGTTGACCACGGCGTCGCGCGGCTTCACTTCCGGCTGCTTACCTTTCGGCTTGACCCGGATGGAGTCGAAGAACTTTGATGAATCGATCGGCATGGCTGACTTTGACTACGCAATGCGAAAACCTTCAAGTCTTGACATTGCAATTAGCTGAAAAGCATGGCCGAAGCTATGCTGAGGCGTCCTTGAACGGCCGCCAGAGGCGGCCTATGCAAATAACGGAGAGCGATCTCGCACCGTAATGACCCAGATGGCCATCAGAGACACTATCAGCAACAAGTTGCAGGAAGCTTTCACACCGGAAAGCCTGCAGGTCGTCGACGAGTCACATTTGCATGAGGGCCACGCCGGCCATCGGCCGGGCGGCGAGACGCACTTCCGCGTTTATATCGTGTCTCAGGCCTTCAAAGGGAAGAGCCGGGTCGATCGCCACCGCATGATAAATTCGGCGCTGGCCGCGGAACTCTCCGGCAGCGTGCACGCGCTGGCGATCCACGCGCAGGCGCCGGGGGAAGGCGGGACGTAAAACTCCGCTGTCATGCCCCGCGCAGGCGGGGCATCCAGTACTCCGCGGCAGTACGGCAGGAAGCGAACCGCCGCGGCGTACTGGATCGTCCGCCTTCGCGGACGATGACACGGTGCGTCAAAACGACGTCCCGGCCCGCCTCCGCTTGGCTTCCTCCATTTCCGTCTCGCGCGGCACCGGTGAAATACGGAGCGCGGTGATGCGGTTGCGTTCGCGGCGGAGGACGCGGAAGCGGAAGCCGTGGAAGGTGAAACTTTGGCCGCGGTCGGGGATCGAGCGCGCCTCGTGAATGACGAGGCCGGCAACCGTGGTGGCCTCTTCGTCGGGCAGGTGCCAATCCAGGGCGCGGTTGAGGTCGCGGATCGGCACCGAGCCGTCCACGACGACCGAGCCGTCCGGCTGGGCGCGCACGCCCGCGACCACGACGTCGTGCTCGTCGGAGATGTCGCCGACGATCTCCTCCAGAATGTCCTCCAGCGTCACAAGACCTTCGACTTCGCCGTACTCGTCGACCACCAGCGCGAAATGGGTCTTGCGGCGCCGGAACGCCTTGAGCTGCTCGGACACGGGCCGCATCTCCGGCACGAACCAGGGCGGCAGCGCGATGGTGGAGACGTCAATGCGCGAGGTGTCGCCGTCGGCGGCGCGGATCGCGCGCAGCAGATCCTTGGCGTGGAGCACGCCGATGATGTTTTCCGGCTTCTCGCGCCACAACGGAATGCGAGTGTATTCGGTCGCCAGCACCTCGCGCACCAGCTCTTCCGGCGGCAGGTCGGCGTTGATCATCATCATCTCGGTACGATGGATCATGACGTCGGAGACCTGGAGCTCGCGCAGATCGAGCAGGCCGCCGAGCATGTCGCGGTCGTGCTTCTCGACCTTGCCCTCGTGATGCAACAGGTCGACCGCGCCGCGCAGGCGTTCGGTCGGCGACAGGATCGCCTGGTGCTCGCCGGCGAGGCCAAACAGGCGCATCAACAGGCGCACGATGACTTCCACGATCCGCAGCAGCGGCCCCAGCACATACATCGTCAGCCGCATCGGGCGCGCCACCGCAAGCGCCATGCGGTCGGGCGCGTTGATCGCGATGGTCTTGGGCAGCACCTCGGCGAAGATCACGACCAGGGCCGTCATCAAGCCGGTGGCGTAGAGCACGCCGACATCGCCGAACCAGGCGGTGAAGATGCTGGTGGCCAGCGCCGATGCACTGATGTTGGCGATGTTGTTGCCGAGCAGCAGCGCGCCGATCAAGCGCTCGCGCATGTCGAGCAGCTGCGAGACCACGTCGGCGTCGCGATTACCCTGCTTGGAGAGCCGCAGCATGCTGGCGCGCGAGGCGCCGGTCAGCGCGGTCTCGCTCGCAGCGAAGAAGCCGGAGACGAGCAGGCAGAGAATGACGATGGTGAATCCGAGCCAATCCATGAACCACTCTGGTTTCTTTCTTGACGCGTTTTCGTGACGCGAACCGGTACCCACTTCGCTCGAAAACGCTTTGGCCGTTCAGCCGCGTGTCACGCCTTGTGGGCGAGCTTGTCCTTGAGGAAGTCGCGCACCGGAGCAGGCTCGACGTCCTTCGCGATCACAGCGCGCCCCACAGCCTCCAGCAGGATGAAGGTGAGCTTGCCGCGCTTGACCTTCTTGTCCTGCGCCATCAGCGCCATCAGCGCGTCGGCATCGGCAAGCCCTTCCTGCGCGAATCCCGCGATGTCCTGCAAGCGCGTCGGCAGGCCGGCGTCAATCAGATGCCGTTCGACTCGCGCCGCATCCGCTTCGCCGATCATGCCGAGCCTGGCCGAGAACTGCGCCGCCAGCGTCATGCCGATCGCAACGCCCTCGCCGTGGAACAGGCGATCGGAGAAGCCGGTCGCCACCTCCAGCGCGTGACCGAAAGTGTGACCGAGATTGAGAAGCGCACGCTCGCCGGTTTCGCGCTCGTCGCGCGAGACGACGCCGGCCTTGGCGCGGCAGGAGGTCGCGATCGCATGCTCGCGCGCCGAGCCGCCCCTGGAGATGTCGGAATGGTTCTTCTCCAGCCAGGTGAAGAAGGTCTCGTCACCGAGCACGCCGTATTTGGCGACCTCGGCATATCCGGCACGGAATTGCCGCGGCGACAGCGTGTCGAGCACGGCGGTGTCGGCGATGACCAGCACCGGCTGGTGGAAGGCGCCGAGCAGGTTCTTGCCCTGCGGCGAGTTGATGCCGGTCTTGCCGCCGACGGAGGAATCGACCTGTGCCAGGAGCGAGGTCGGCACCTGCACGAAATCGACGCCGCGGCGCAGGATCGCGGCGGCAAAGCCGGCGAGATCGCCGACAACGCCACCCCCGAGCGCGATGACGAGATCGTTGCGCTCGATTTTTGCGGCGATCAGGGCTTCGCTGACCTTTTCGAGGCCGGCGTAGGTTTTGGAGATCTCGCCTTCCTCGACGACGATGCGCGATGTCGGAATACCCGCGGCTGCGAGCGAGGCCTCGGCGGGTTCGAGCCAGTATTTCGCAACGGTGCGATCCGTCACGATCGCGGTGCGCACGCCGGGGCGCAAACGCGCGACCCGTTCGCCGAGCGAGGCCAGCACGCCGCGGCCGATGACGATGTCATAGGCGCGGTCGCCGAGCGCGACCTCCACGTTGACAGGATCGGAATGTTTCAAAGGCGCGGTCATCGTACGGCACTCGCGACGTCGGCTGGTGGCGGGGACGCCCGTTCGCCGCAAAGATGCGCGCGCAGCGTCTCGATGGTCTCCTCGACGATCTTGTCGTGCGGCACGTCGCGCGAGGCAATGGTGAGGTCGGCATTGCCGTAGATCGGCTCGCGCTCGGTGAGCAGGCGCGTCACGGTTCCTTCGGGATCGGCGGTCTGGAGCAGCGGACGGTCGGCGCGCCGGCGCACCCGGCGCATGATGACATCAGGATCGGCCTTGAGCCAGATCGAGATCGCCTTCGCCGCGATGCGGCCCCGCGTCTCCTCGCGCATGAAGGCGCCGCCGCCGGTCGCCAGCACGATGGGGCCGCCGTCGAGCAGACGCGCGATCACGCGGGCCTCGCCGTCGCGGAAATGCGGCTCGCCGTGGCGTTCGAAGATTTCCGGTATGCTCATGCCGGCCGCCGCCTCGATCTCGGTGTCGGCGTCGACGAAGGGGAGCTTGAGCCGGGCCGCCATGCGGCGGCCGATGGTGGATTTGCCGACCCCCATCATGCCGACGAGCACGATCGAGCGCGTCCCGAGCGCCGACAGGATGTCGGCCTCAGGCGAAGCTTGGATCGGCAACGCGGCGTCGGACATTTGTCTCGCTCGATTGGGTCTCGCTCGATCTGCCGCCAAAGGCGGCATCCTTTGGCCACCTATACGACCCCGCAGGGGCCCTCGCCAGAGGACTCTTGCCACGAAACGGCGAACGTGTTGGATGATTTCATTGGTTAATTTGCCCGCCAAGCCCCTGACCGAGACCCTCTCCGAGATCTTGCCGATGCCCAGCCTGTTCCGCTTTCTGACGGTCGTCGCCGTGATCGCCGGCATCGTCTATGGCGCGGTCTTCGCGCTGGCGAACTTCGTCAATCCCAAGCCGCGGGAAATGACGGTGACGATCCCGCCGGACAAGTTTCTCAAGAAATAGGAGCTAGGCTGCCGGGCATGCGTGCAAAGCCCTCAGATGCCAAGCTCACCGGCCTGTTCCTCGACATGCTCGCGGCGGAACAGGGCGCCGGCCCCAATACGCTCGATGCCTACCGCCGCGACCTCACCGATTTCTCCGAGTTTCTCGGCCGCGTCGGCCATACATTTGCAGACGCGGCGACGCAGACGCTGCGCGACTATCTCGCCGATCTCGATACGCGCGGCTTCAAGTCCACCAGCGTCGCGCGGCGGCTGTCGGCGATGCGGCATCTCTACCGTTTCCTCCTGAACGAACGGATCAGAACCGACGATCCCGCGGCGATCCTGTCCGGCCCCAAGCGCGGCCGCGGCCTGCCGAAGGTGCTCTCGATCGCGGATGTCGACCGCATGCTCCGCCGCGCCAAGGAGTTGAGCGAGGCGGAGGATGCTTCGCCCTCGAAACGGCTGCGCGCTCTGAGACTCTATTGCCTGCTCGAGGTGCTCTACGCCACCGGCCTGCGCGTCTCCGAGCTGGTGGCGCTGCCGCGCACGGCCGCGAAGCGCGACGCCCGCATGATCGTGGTGCGCGGCAAGGGCAACAAGGAACGGCTGGTGCCGCTCAACGAGGCCTCGCGGCAGGCGATGGCCGATTATCTCGCGGCGACGGAGGCCGCCAAGGAAAACAACAAGACGGACAAGAAGAACAGCGTGGCGGCCTCGAAATGGTTGTTCCCCTCGTTCGGCGAGAGCGGGCATCTGACGCGGCAGCATTTTGGCCGCGACTTGAAGGAGCTCGCGGTCGCCTCGGGGCTTCAAGCCCGGCTGGTCTCCCCACACGTGCTACGCCACGCCTTCGCCAGTCATCTCCTGCACAACGGCGCCGATTTGCGCATCGTGCAGACACTGCTCGGCCACACCGACATCTCGACGACCCAGATCTACACCCACGTGGTCGAGGAGCGGCTGAAGAGCCTGGTCCGCGACCTGCACCCGCTGGCGGAGAAGTAAACAGGTCTCGCACCCCGGACGCAGCGCAGCGTGAGACGGTGCGCTGCTGAGCCGGGGCCCATGTCGCTTGCTGGGTCCCGGTTCTGCGCAGCAGCGCTGAAGAAGCGCTGCAGCGCGTCCGGGACACGGGAGCTCAGCTGGAACGACGGTGAAACCGCCTTGACTTCGGCCACATCTCCGCAGAAAGAGCCGTGGCCTCACGATTGATTTGGCGGTGCCCTGCGAGCACACAAGCCAACTCATTGACAAACCTACACTTCTTTCCGCGACATCGAATCCGCTTCGCCGCCTCGCCCCGTCCTCCCTATATTGAGTTGATGCAAGACCAGATGCGCAGCTACCTCGATTTCGAAAAGCCCGTCGCCGAGCTCGATTCCAAGCTCGACGAATTGCGGACGCTTGCGGCCTCCGGCAGCGACATCACTGATGAGATCGGGCGGATCGAGGACAAGGCGGCGCAGGCGCTGGCCGACCTCTATCTGAACCTGACGCCGTGGCAAAAGACGCTGGTGGCGCGGCATCCGCAGCGGCCGCATTTCAACGACTTCATCAAGGGCCTGATCACCGAGTTCACCCCGCTCGCCGGCGACCGCAAGTTCGGCGAGGACGAGGCGCTGGTGGCCGGCTTCGGCCGCTTCCGCGGCGAGGCCATCTGCGTGATGGGCCAGGAAAAGGGCGATTCCACCGAGAGCCGCATCAAGCATAATTTCGGCATGGCGCGGCCCGAGGGTTATCGCAAATGCGTGCGGCTGATGGAGATGGCCGAGCGCTTCGGTCTGCCGGTGCTGACGCTCGCCGATTCCGCCGGCGCCTATCCCGGCATCGGTGCGGAAGAGCGTGGCCAGGCCGAGGCCATCGCGCGCTCGACCGATGCCTGCCTGGCGCTGACCGTGCCGAACGTCGCCATCATCACCGGCGAGGGCATGTCGGGCGGCGCTATCGCGATCACCACCGCCAACAAGGTGCTGATGCTGGAGCACGCCATCTACAGCGTGATCTCGCCCGAGGCCGCCTCCTCGATCCTCTGGCGCGACGGCACCAAGGCGCAGGAAGCCGCCAACAACATGAAGATCACCGCCCAGGACATGCTCCGCTTCGGCGTGATCGACAGCATTTTGAAGGAGCCGGCAGGCGGCGCCCATCGCGACCCCGCCGCCATGATCGCCACCACGGGCGACGCCATCGCCAAGGCTTTTGACGAGCTCCGCGGCCTCGACGGCGACGCCGTCCGCAAGCAGCGGCGGCAGAAATTTCTCGATATCGGCCGAAAACTGGGCTGATTCGGGCCGATTTGGGGGTGTCACCCTCCGCCGTGGTCCTGGCGAAAGCCAGGACCCAGACCGCGGAATCTCTCGATTGGAGACGATGGGAGTACCAGACGGCGGATCTTCGCCAAATTGCGCACTGGGGTTATGGGTCCTGGCTTTCGCCAGGACGACACTGAATTTGAGGCCCGGCCAAACCGCCCAGCCCCCGGTAACCCCGCGTTAACCCTTTTTTTGCCCAAATCGGCGATCTCAGTACTGGTTTGGCCGCAAGGCCCAAGTTGCGGCCCAGTTTAAGTCTTCGTTGACCACACCTTTGGGCCAACGGGCTCGTGATCCCCGCTCGGGTTGCGACCACATGACCCAGAGGTTAGAATTTTAATCAATGGCTTCAGGGCATAAGCGCTGGAGCGTGATCTGAAAAAGCCCGTTGCGACGGGTCCGGGTCTCCGGTTGGATCATGCTTCAAGATTGGGGTTTGCGCGCGATGCCCGGCACGGTGTGGGGTCCGTTTTGATTTCTCGTTCGCTTGCTCGCGCGTTTTTGGTTTCGGTGGCGCTTGCCGCCAGCTTTGTGCTGGCCGGCTGTGACACCGACCAGGTTTCGCTTGCGACCAATGCCAAGGCCAACCAGCCGGTCCCGCCAAAACTTCTCGCCGCGATGGTCGAGAAGGACATGGACCTGCAATCACCGATCCTGGTCCGCCTGTTCAAGCAGGAGGCCGAGCTCGAGGTCTGGAAGCAGGCCCGCAACGGCCAGTTCGTGCTGCTCAAGACCTATCCGATCTGCCGTTGGTCGGGTGATCTCGGACCGAAGGTGCGCGAAGGCGACCGCCAGGCGCCGGAAGGATTCTACTCGATCAATCCGAGCCAGATGAATCCGCAGTCGGCGTACTACCTGTCGTTCAACACGGGCTATCCGAACGCGTTCGACAAGGCTTTGGGCCGCAGCGGCTCGCAGCTGATGGTGCATGGCGATTGTTCGTCGCGCGGCTGCTACGCGATGACGGACGAGCAGATCGCCGAGATCTATTCGCTCGGGCGCGAGTCCTTCTTCGGCGGCCAGAAGGCGTTCCAGCTGCAGGCCTATCCGTTCAAGATGACGCCGGTGAACATGGCCAAGCACCGGAACAATCCGAACATGCCGTTCTGGAAGATGATCAAGGAAGGCTATGACCATTTCGAGGTGACGCGGCAGGAGCCGAAGGTCGATTTCTGCGAGAAGAAGTACGTCTTCGACGCGACGAAGGCGCCCGACGCCAAGCGCGATCCGGTGTTCGACGCCTCGGCAAAGTGCCCGGCCTATGTGATCCCCGAGGACATCGTCAGCGCCGTGCGCGACAAGGACCAGCGCGACCAGGCCGAGTACAACAAGCTGGTTTCGCGCGGTACACCGGTTGCGCGCATGAACACCGGCATCGACGGCGGCATGAACAAGATTTTCGCCGCGAAGATTCCGGAAGGCTCGACAGGTTTGTCGGAGGGTGCCGAAGGCACGACCTTGCAGATGCTGGCGATGGCGAAGGCGCCGGGCACGATCCCCGGACACGTCAATCCGCCGAAGCCGAATCTCGATGCCGCCGCGCCCTCGCCGCAGGAAGAACCGGTCGTCGCCGTCAGCGCACCCGCCGCCAACTCCCGCGTCGCCATCGCTGCTCCGGCCGAGAAATCCCAAGAGAAATCGCAGGGCGGCTTCTTCTCCAACCTCGGCCGCAAGATGGGCATGGGCACCGCCGACACCACGGCGACCACGCCTCCGCCGCAGGCCACAGCATCTGTCGCCCCGGCCGCGACATCGACAACGCCGCCCACCGCAGCGTCCCGACTGAAGGCCGCGGTGACCCGGTTCGTGCCCGGCCGCGATACCACCAAGGACGCGCCGAAGCCGACTGTGGCCGCCAAGCCCGCCGAGCCGGCGAAGCCCGACACCCGCCTCGCCGCGACGCGCCCGGCGCTGAAGCCGTCGGTGTCGGATGGCGCGGGTGAAGCGACCCAGATCATGGGAGCCGCGCCGGTGGTGTCGTCGAACTCATTCGACAGCCGGTTTGGGGCGGTGAAGTAAGGGCGGGCAAGCCCTTCGCCCTTCCTGTATTCTGTCCGAGCGAGACCAGCCGACCCCACCTGGGAGCATCCGTAAGGGCCTGCGGGCGCCTTGAATTCCACTGATATATATCCCATGATATACAATAAATTTTGTATATCATGGAGTGTACGATGCAGGTCTCCAGATGGGGCAACAGCCTTGCGGTTCGCCTGCCCAAGGCTTTGGTCGAGGAACTGAGCCTCAAGGAAGGCGACGAACTCGCCGTCGTCGCCGCCCGCAAGGGGAAGATCGAGGTCGAGACCAAGGAAGAGCGTCGTCGGCGGGCAATCGAAAATATGCGCGCCCGCAACTGGCCTCCCCTCCCTGCCGACTACAAGTTCGATCGCGATGAGGCGAACGAGCGGTGAGGGCATTTCTGGATACCAACATTCTCGTTTACGCGCAGCAGACCGGCACCAAGGCAACCATCTCTCGAGACCTGATCAACCAGGGCGGCACCGTCAGCGTGCAAGTCCTGAACGAACTGGCAAACGTCTTGCGCAAGAAGCAGGGGATCAGCTGGCGCGACATCGAGCTTGTGTTCGATGATATCGACAATGCGCTCGATCCGGCGTTCCCGCTGACGGCAGAGATCAGCCGTGCGGCTCTTGCGCTCGCACGAGATGATGGCTTCGCTTTCTACGATGCGCTGACCGTCGCCGCCGCGATCGGGGCCGGCTGCGATACGCTCTACAGCGAAGACATGCCGCATGGCCGTAACGTCGGCGGGCTTACCATTGTCAATCCGTTCCTCGGAAACATGCCATAAGCGTCCGATCGCAAGCGAGAGTTGGCTCCAGAGCCGCCTCAACGCAACCTACGGCGCCAGATATCGCAGCAGCTCCGGATTCGCCCTCACCTCGCCCGCCTCGCCTTGCAGCGCGACGCGGCCGCGGTCCAGCACATAGGCGTAATCTGCGACGCGCAGCGCGAGGTCGAGGTGCTGCTCGACGATGATGACGGCGATGTTTTTCGCCAGCTCGATCAGGCGCTCGGTGATCTCCTCGATCACGCCGATCCAGACGCCTTCGGTCGGCTCGTCCAACAGCAAGAGCTTGGGATCCCCCAGCATGGCGCGGCCGATCGCGAGCATCTTGCGCTCGCCGCCGGAGAGTGTGCCGGCGGGCTGGTCGAGGCGCTGGCCGAGCTTTGGGAAGATGGTCAGCACGTGGTCGACCGCGTCGGCCTTCTTGCTCGCGAGCGAGCCGACCGCGAGATTGTCGCGCACCGACAGGCGCGCGAACACCGAATGCTCCTGCGGCACGTAGCCGATGCCGGCGCGCACGCGCTCCTGGGTCGCGCGGCGGCTGATGTCGCGGCCGTCGAAGGCGACCTCGCCCTTCCACGCCGGCAGTTCGCCGACGATGGTCTTCATCAGCGTGGTCTTGCCAGCGCCGTTGCGCCCGAGCACGGCGACGCCGCCGCGCCAGGGAATGCCGAAATTGACGTCGAACAGGACCTGGCTGCGGCCATAGCCGGCGTCGAGATGCTTGATGTCCAAAAATTCAGGCACGGCGCAGATAGATCTCCTGGACGGATTTGTTGGCCTGGATCTCGGACACGGTGCCTGATGCCAGCACCTTGCCCTGGTCGAGCACGGTCAACCGATCACAGATGTCGCGGATGAAATCGAGATCGTGCTCGACGATCACGAGCGAGCAATGTTTTTTGATCGGCTGCAACAGCTCGCCGGTGACGCGGCGCTCCTCAAGGCTCATGCCGCCGGTCGGCTCGTCGAGCAGCAGAAGTTTCGGCTTGCCCGCGAGCGCCATCGCGATCTCCAGCCATTGCTGCTGGCCGTGCGACAGCGCCGCCGCCGCGTCGAAGGCGCGATCGGCCAGCCGGAACTGCGTCAGCATGGTCATGACCTGGTCGTGCAGCGCCCCCCTCGTGCGCGAGAACACGAGGTCGAACAGCGAGGACTGCGCCTGGAGCGCGAGCAGGATGTTGTCGTACAGCGTCAGCGACGGCAGCACCGACGTGATCTGGAATTTCAGGCTCATGCCGGCCCGCGCACGCTCGGTCGGCGTGAACGCGGTGATGTCGGTATTGATGAAAGAGACCTTGCCCTGCGTCGGCACCTCGGCCCCCGCGATGCACTTCATCAGCGTGCTCTTGCCGGAGCCGTTCGGGCCGATCAGGCCGTGAAACTCGTTCTCGCCGACGGTGAGCGCGGCGCCGTCGAGCGCGGTGAGCTTGCCGAAGATCTTTTTGACGCCGGTGGCTTCAAGGAGCGGCATTGCGCTTCTCCTTTTCGGTCTCCTTGGACTTGCCGCCAAAACTGCCGACCCGCTCGCGTTCGCCGAGCACGAAACTAATCAGGCCGAGCGGCCGGAACAGGATCACGAGCAGGAGCAGCACGCCAAGGATGATCGGCCAGACCTCGCGATAATTGTCCGACAGCCAGAAGCTGACACCCTCGACGATGACGGCACCGATCACGGCGCCGATCAGCGTGCCCGAGCCGCCGAACAGGACGTAGAGCACCACTTGCGTCGACACCACGACGCCGACCATGTTGGGCCAGACAAATCCTTCGTGGAAGGCGTAAAGGCTACCGGCAAGACCCGCCACCGCGCCGCCGATCGCGAAGATGATCGCCTTCAGGTGCTGCGCCTTGTAGCCGAAGAAGGCGATGCGCTGCTCGTTTTCGCGCAAGCCTGCCAGCGCGAGACCAAACTGCGAGCGCACCAGGAAGCGGCAGAGCAGGTAGACGACGACGAGAATGCCGAGCACGAGATAGTAGAACGGCGGCCCTTCCGAGAATTCGTAAGCACCCACCGTCATCGGCGCGATCGAGGGGATGCCGTTCTGGCCGCCGAGATAATACCAGCCGCGTGCGAGGCGATCGGCGGCATAGGAACCGGTCAGCGTGCCCAGCGAGACGAAGATCACGCTGGAGGGGTGCCGACCCAGCAGCAGGAAGCCGCCGAGCAGCAGCGCGAAGGTGAGCCCGATCAGCGTTCCCGCGGGCAGCACCAGAAAGATGTTGGTGATGTCGAGGTCGCGCGCGAGCAGCGCCACACCATACCCGGCCGAGCCAAAAAACAGCGCCTGGCCAAAGCTCATGATGCCGGCATAGCCCCACACCAGGTCGAACGACAGCGCGAACAGCGCGAGGATGATCACCCGCGTCGCGAACACCGTGAGATAGTCCTGCAGCACCAGCGGCGCGACCAGCGCCGCGGCGAGCACGACGCCCTCCACGATCGGCAAGACCCTTCGTCCCGAAGCGGATTGCTTCGCTGGTCCGTGCTCAGTCATTGCGACGCCCGGTTCCCCGCCGATGTCGGCGGGGATCGCCTGTTTCACTGCGCCCATCGACTTCAGCATTCCACCTTAACACTCCTTGGGATCGACGAGCCCGTCGCTGCGTCCGACGATCTCGTAATTCCCGCCCTTGGCGACCGCGGTGTACATCTTCATCTTGCAGTGCCGCTTGCCCGGCACCATCTCGGCCGGTCCACCCGGGCCTTCGGCGATCTTGGCGTGATCGAGCGCAGCCGCCACCGACTCGCGATCGATCTTGCCGGCTTCCTTGACGGCGGCTTCCCACAGCTTGAGGCCGCGATAGGTGCCGGTCGCAGCACTGCCGGCGGCGAACAGGAAGTTGCCGGGGAAATCCTTCTCGTAGGCCGCCTGGATTTTTGCGTCGAACGGGTTCTCCTTGGTCAGCACCTTGAAATAGTCGAGACAGCTTGCGAGCCCCTCGATCTCGGCGGCCTGGTTGATGTTGAGCGTGTTCTCGTCATAGTAGACGCAGGCCAGACGCCCGCCGTTCTTGAGGAAGCCCGCTTCATAGAGCTGCTTGAAGAACGGGCCGACACCGGGCGGAATGACGGTGTTGAAGACGACGTCGACCTTGTTGGAGATGATGCGGTTGACGCTCGAGGAGAAATCGACCTGGTCGAGCGGATAGTATTCCTCGAACACGACCTCGCCGCCGTTGGCTTCGATCACCTTGCGCGCATAGACGTTAAGCGTGTGCGGCCAGACATAGTTGGCGCTCGGCAGCGCGAACTTCTTGCCGCCGTTCTTGATCAGCCAGGGGATGAACTCGTCGCATTGCTGCGCCGGCGTCGGTCCGGTGCAGAACAGATAGGGCGTGCACTCCTTGCCCTCGTAGAGCTGCGGGTAGATGTAGAGCGTCTTGCCGCGCGCCACGATCGGGTCCTTGATCGCGTTGCGCATGGAGGACGTGATGCCGCCGAGCACCATGTCGACCTTGTCGCGCTGGATCAGCTTTCGCACGTTACCGACGGCGACGGATTCGTTCGAGGCGGTGTCCTCGATGTAGAGCTCGAGCGGACGGCCGAGCAGGCCGCCAGCCGTGTTGATCTCCTTGATCACCATCTTTGCGACGTTGGCGTCGGCATTGCCCGCATAGGCGATCGGCCCGGTGAGATCGGTCGCGATGCCGACCTTGATCGGGGCTTCGGCCGCATTGGCCCAGGGCGCGGGGATCACCCAGCTGCCGACGCCGGTCGCGACCGCGCCGGATGCAAAGGCGAAATTCGAGAGGAAGCGGCGGCGTGAGAGCTGAGTGCGATCGGACATGTGACTAAACCCCTTTTCCAGCGATGAGGCCCTGCGGGCGGAATTTGATGAAGACGATGGCGAGAACGAAGACCAGGACGTCGGCGACGACCGGCGCCATCACCCAGGGCAGCGCGGCACTGAGCGTGCCGATGACGCCGGCGCCCGCGACCGGCCCGATGAACGAGCCGACGCCGCCGACCATGACGGCGACAAAACCCTGGATCAGGAAGCGCAGGCCGAGATCGGCGAACAGGCTGAACACCGGCACGATCAGCGCGCCGGCGAGGCCGGCAAGCGCCGCGCCGAACGCAAAGGTGGCGCCGTAAATCAGCGGCGTGGAGATGCCGGAGGCGCGCGCCAGCGACGGATTTTCCAGCGTGGCGCGCACGCGCAGGCCGAAGCTGGTGCGCGCCAGCAACAGATAGCAGCCGCCCATCACCAGCAGCGTGATCACGATGATGGTGAAGCGCCAGGCCGAGATGTGCATGGCGCCGATGTCGATCGAGCCGCCGATCGGCTCCGGGACGGTGAGATAGAAGCCGCCGATCAGGCCGCGCACGGTTTCGCGGATGATCAGGCCGAGCGCATAGGTGCCGAGCATGGCGACGATGGGTGCTGCGTAGAAACGTCGGATGATCAGCGCTTCCAGCACGAAGCCGAGCGCGCCGACCACGAAGGGCGCCGCGATCATGCCCGTCCAGATCGGCAGGCCCTTGGCGTAGGCGAGATAGGTGATGTAGGCCCCGAGCAGGACGAACTCGCCCTGCGCGAAGTTGAAGATGCCCATCATGCTGGCGATGATCCCGAGCCCCAGCACGATCAGGACGATGATCGCGCCAAAGCTCAGGATCTCGAACGCCGCGACGAACGCGTTAGCCATGCGGCAGAGCCTTTCCCGTTCCGATTGAATCGGAACGGGGCTCAAGATTTCTGTTTTGACGCGTTTTCTTGACGCGAACCGGTATCCACTTCGCCCGAAAACGCTCTGGTGTTCCGTCCGCCTGCATCAATGCCTCGGTCACATCTTCTTCCAGTCGCCGATCTGCTCGAAGGCGTGGGCGGCGCGGTAGATGGTGGATTCCTCGAACATGCGGCCGACCAGCATCAGGCCGACGGGCAGGCCGTCGACCATGCCGCAGGGCAGCGACATCGCGGGATGATGGGTGATGTCGAACGGCGCGGTGTTGGAGATCATCTCCAGCGCGCGGGCGACATAGTCCTCGCGGCTGGCATTGGGCTCCGGCAACTTCGTCGCCTTCATCGGCGTGGTCGGCAGCAAGAGGAGATCGTAGTCCTTGAACGCCTTGTCATAGGCCGCGGTGAGGCGTCGCGAGATGTTGAGCGCCTTGCCGTAGTAGCGCGGACCAAAATTGTTGTTGATGTAGGTGCCGAGCAGCAGGAACAGTTTTGTCGTCTCGGACAGCGAGTCCGCCTGGCGCCGCCAGCCGCGATGGAAGTCCATCAGCGACGTGGAATAGAGATCGGACCGGCTGAGGCCATAGCCGTCGCCATACATCATGGTCTGGGTCATGCCCTCGGTGCCGATCGGCGTCCAGATCGCGGGACCCATAAGATGCATCGGGATCGAGACGGTCTCGACGCTGGCGCCGAGATCCTTGAAACGCTTGGCCGCCGCGCGCACGCTTTCGTTCACGGCGGCCTCGGCGTTCGCCTGCTCAAAGCCTTCCTTGAGGATGCCGATCTTCATGCCCTTCACGCCCTGGCCGAGCGCCTTGGTGTACTCCTCGACTCTGGGCGCCTTGATGCGGGGATCGTAGCCGTCGTCGCCGGCGAGCACTTCGAGCAGCAGCGCGTTGTCGGCGACCGTGGCCGTCATCGGACCGGTGTGATCGACAAAGATCTCGATCGGCATTATGCCGGTGTAGGGCACGAGGCCCCAGGTCGGCTTCATGCCGTAGGTGCCACAGAACGAGGACGGCATCCGGATCGAGCCGCCTTGGTCGCCGCCCATCGCCATGTCGGCTTCGCCAAGCGCGACGACGACGCCGCTTCCCGAGGACGAGCCGCCGGCCGAATAGCCCATCTTGTACGGATTGTGCACAGAGCCGACCGCGCCGGTGTGGCTGCCGCCGGACATGCAGAAGGATTCACAGTGAGTCTTGCCGAGGATTTCCCCACCGGCGTCCAGGATGCGCGTGACGACGGTGGCGTCGAAATCGGGGACATAGCCTTCCAGCGTCGCCGAACCGTTCATCATGGGAACGCCGGCGAGCATGATGTTGTCTTTCAGCGCTATGGTCTTGCCCTTGAGCTTGCCGCTGGCGGCGCCCTTCACGGTCGACTTGCGATACCAGGCGTTGCGCGGGTTCTCCTCCGGCGAGGGTCGATAACCCGGCGTGCGCGGATATTTGACCTCCGGCACCTCGTCCGGCATGGCTCCGACGAGATTGTAGGCTTCGATCGAGCCCTGCATCAGGCCGCGGAACGAGGCGACATCGTCATCGGTCAGCGCGAGGCCGCACTGGTCGGCGACGCTGCGAAGTTGGGCTGGCGTGGGAAGGACAACTGTCACGGCGCTCTCCTCAAAGGCTTCTTGATCCCTGGCATTGCAGCCTCATGGTCGCGCCTGCGCGGCGCGGGCCAATCGGCTTCACGTCGATATTACATACGGAAATATTTTCCTTTTCAAGTATTATTTTGGATTCCGACGTATGCACATCGCCGCGCCGGCATCAGACCGGTTTGATCAGCTTGAAGTCGAGGCCATCTGCTCCGGCGAGATACATTTGCATCCGGGTGTGACCGTTCCTGACGGTGACGGGGCCGCGCGCGCCGCCATAGACGATGTTGCGGCCGGCCGCGAGCATGGGCCCCATCGCTAACGTGCCCGCCTTGTTCGCCACGGCTTCGAGGAAGCGCAGTCCCTCATAGCTGGATTGACCGAGCGAGCCGATCGGGGGGCCGTTCGGTCCGAACATCGCGCGATAGCGGCCCTGGAAGTCGTCGTTGGCCCGCGAGCCAATTCCAGGGAAATAGCCGGAGGCGCAGAACAGATTTTCGCTGTTGTCGGCCCCGATTCCGAGCAGCACGGTCTCGTCCATCGCCCCGGCCAGCCGCAGCGTCGTGGCGCCAAGACCGCATTCGCCGAACGCGCGATTGAACGTGATGCTGTCGGTGCCGATCAACGAGATAAGGACGACGTCCGGCCTCGCTGCACGGATGCGCTCCAGATGCGGCTCATGGTTATCTTCGCCGAGGGGAACAAACTCTTCGCCGACGACCCGGCCGCCGGCCTCCCTGATGTAGCGCTTCACCGCGCGGTGCGACTGCCAGGGCCAGACATAGTTGCTGCCGATCAGGTACCAGCGCGCCGCCTTCTTGACGTCGGCAAGCCAGTGGATCGACGGACGGCTCTGCCAGCGCGGCGTCTCGCCGATCGCCATCACACCCGGCGTCTGCTCGCCGCCCTCGTAAACGGGCGTGTAGATGTAGGGGATGCGGTGGCGTGTGGTGACCTTGCGCAGCGCCACACGCACCGCGCTGGTATGCAGCCCGACAATGAGGTCGACCTCGTCGGATGCGATGGCCTGCTCGGCGCGGTTCAGGACCTCGTCGAGCGGGCCGCCAGCGTCGTAGATCGAAAGCTCGATCTCGCGTCCGAGAATGCCGCCGCGCTTGTTGATCTCGGCAACCGCGAGCTGCGCGCTGCTCGTCGCGCAGGGGCCCCAGACACCGGGCGAGCCGGTGCAGCAGATGAAGCCCCCGACGCGAAGCTTGTTCGCGCCGCGCCGCCGGAGGAAGGCATGATCGTCCGGCGACAGCGCGCCATCGGCCGCCGACGACGACAGATTCCGCAACAGCAAGGACGGCGGCAACGCCGGACCGCCGTGAGCCGGGAAGTTTACCGTCGCGCGCACGCCAACTCCTGTCTGGCACCAGACTTGAAAGCACATTCAGCAGGCGGCCGCGGCACCCGCCCTTTTGTTGGGCAATATCCTATTTTGAAAATATTGAATATTCAAGAATTGAAGTGCATATAGATGCAGCATCGATTGCAAGACATTCACTCATTTGGGTCAAGACGAAGTCTTAGCCGTGGCAAAACCGAACACCCCGATCACCGAACACCTCGCCTACCTGCTCGCGCAAGCCAACCGGGAGATCAACCGGCAGCTCGAACTGCGGTTGAGCAAGGAAGGCGTGCCCGTCGAGCAGTGGCGCATCCTTAAGGTATTGTCTGATGGCAACGGCCATTCGATGGGCGAGCTTGCGGACGCCGTGCTGCTCAATCATCCGACGCTGACCAAGATGATCGACCGCATGGTCTCGGATACGCTGGTCTACCGCGTGCAGGACCCGAACGATCGCCGCAAGGTTCTGATGTTCATCTCCGATCGCGGCAAGGTGCTGAGCAAGAAGCTCAACTCGCTCGCGGTCGACCAGGAGGAGCACATCCTCGAAAGTTACGGCGACAAATCGACAAGCGAGTTGAAGCGGCTGCTGGAGAGCTTGATCGACAGCTCGAATTGAGGCGTGGTCGAGCGACCTCTCTCAACGCGTCGTCCCGGACAAGCGAAGCGCAGTGCGCGCCACATACTCGCTGTCATCGCCCGATTTAATCGGGCGATCCAGTATTCCAGAGACTGATGTGATTGAACTGAGAAGCCGCGGCGTACTGGATCGCCCGGCTAAACCGGGCGACGACGGCGGAGAGTGAGGCGCCGACGTCGCCGCTAAGCATACCGCCCGTGGCAGTGCTTGTACTTCTTGCCAGAGCCGCACGGACAATCCTCGTTGCGGCCGATCTTGCCCCAGCTTGCCGGGTTCTTCGGATCACGCAGCGCCGCGTCGGTGGCCTGCGCTCCGAGTGTGACGCTGGCGAGCGCCATCTCGTCCTCGCCGGTGTTCGGGTCGAATTTGTGTGCTTCCATCTGCGGCAGCATCGGGGCTTCCTGCTCCGGCGGCACGATCTCGACCCGCATCAGCTGCGCCGTGACGGCCTCGCGCAGATGCGCGCTCATCTCCTGGAAGAGATTGAAGGCCTCGGTCTTGTACTCCTGCAACGGATCGCGCTGGCCGTAGCCGCGCAGGCCGATGACCTGGCGCAGATGATCGAGCATGACCAGGTGCTCGCGCCAGAGATGGTCGAGCGTCTGGAGCAGAATGGTCTTCTCGACGTAACGCATCACGTCGGGACCCCATTGCGCGACCTTTGCCGCCATGTGCTCGTCGGCGCGGGTCTCGATGCGCGTGAGCAGCTCCTCGTCGGCGATGCCCTCTTCCTTGGCCCAGTCCTCGACCGGCAAGTCGAGATCGAGCACGCGCTTGAGCTCTTCCTTCAGGCCCGCGACGTCCCACTGCTCGGCATAGGCATGTTCGGGCACGTGCTTGGCGACGAGGTCGTCGATGAAGGCGTGGCGCATGTCGGTGACGGTCTCGGCGACGCTGTCGTCCTTCATCAGGTCGACGCGCTGGTCGAAGATCACCTTGCGCTGGTCGTTCTGGACGTTGTCGAACTTGAGTAGATTCTTGCGGATGTCGAAGTTGCGCGCCTCGACCTTCTGCTGCGCCTTCTCCAGCGCCTTGTTGATCCAGGGATGGATGATGGCCTCGCCCTCTTGCAGGCCGAGACGCTGTAGCATGCTGTCGAGGCGATCCGAGCCGAAGATGCGCATCAGATCGTCTTCCAGCGACAGGAAGAATTTCGAGCGGCCGGGGTCGCCCTGACGGCCGGAACGGCCGCGGAGCTGGTTGTCGATGCGGCGGGATTCGTGGCGCTCGGAGCCCATGATGTAGAGGCCGCCGGGCTTCCTCATGGTCTTGGCGGGCTTCGAACCCTTCGCCGGCTCGATCTCGACCTCTTCCTCGGCCTTCAACACGATGTCGCGGAAGTGCTCGATGTCGGCCTTGATCTGCTCGATCTTCTTGGCCTTCTCGGCCTCGTCCTCGATATCAGCGGTCTCCTGTTGGATCCGCATCTCGAGCGACCCGCCGAGCTTGATGTCGGTGCCGCGGCCGGCCATGTTGGTCGCGATCGTGATCGCGCCGGGTACTCCGGCTTCCGCGACGATGTAGGCTTCCTGCTCGTGGAAGCGCGCGTTCAGCACTGCGAACAGCTTTGCCGGTTTGCCGGCGCGGGCCGCGGCGTACAGCTTCTGCATCGAATTTTCGTTGCCGAAATCGATCTGCCGGTAGCCGTGCTTCTTCAGATATTCGGCGATCACTTCCGATTTTTCGATCGAGGCGGTGCCGACCAGCACCGGCTGCAGTCGCGCATTGGCGCGCTCGATCTCGGCCAGGATCGCGGCGTATTTCTCGTTCTGGGTGCGATAGACCTCGTCGTCCTCGTCCAGACGCGCGACCGGCAGGTTGGTCGGGATTTCCACGACCTCGAGCTTGTAGATGTCGAACAATTCGTCGGCTTCGGTCAGCGCCGTGCCGGTCATGCCGGCAAGCTTTTCGTACATCCGGAAATAGTTCTGGAAGGTGATCGAGGCGAGCGTCTGGTTTTCCGGCTGAACCTGGACGTGTTCCTTGGCTTCGAGCGCCTGATGCAGGCCTTCCGAATAGCGCCGGCCGGCCATCATGCGTCCAGTGAACTCGTCGATGATGACGACCTCGTCGTCGCGGACGATGTAGTCCTTGTCGCGGGTGAACAGCGCGTGGGCGCGCAGCGCCTGGTTGATGTGGTGCACGACGGAGACGTTCTCGACGTCGTAGAGCGACTCGCCCTTGAGCTGGCCGGCATCGCGCAGCAGCGTCTCGATCTTCTCCATGCCGGCTTCGGTCAGCGTCACCGTGCGCTGCTTCTCGTCGACGTCGTAGTCGGTCTTGTCGAG
Source organism: Bradyrhizobium nivariense (assembly GCF_029846715.1). Lineage (GTDB taxonomy): Bacteria > Pseudomonadota > Alphaproteobacteria > Rhizobiales > Xanthobacteraceae > Bradyrhizobium. Next base: position 18,737 of record NZ_JARVWW010000033.1, on the reverse strand, counting down.
CTTGGGCAGGAAGCCGTCGATGGTGTTGTAGAAATCGGAGCGGTCGTCGAGCGGGCCGGAGATGATCAGCGGCGTGCGGGCTTCGTCGATCAGGATGGAGTCGACCTCGTCGACGATGGCGTAGAAGTGCGGCCGCTGGACCATGTCCTCGATCCGATACTTCATGTTGTCGCGCAGATAGTCGAAGCCGTATTCGTTGTTGGTGCCGTAGGTGATGTCGCAGGCATAGGCCGTCTTGCGCTCGGAATCGTCGAGGCCGTGGACGATCACGCCGGTGGTCATGCCGAGGAAGCCATAGATCTGGCCCATCCAGCTGGAGTCTCGGCGGGCGAGGTAGTCGTTGACGGTGACGACGTGAACGCCCTTGCCGGCGAGCGCGTTGAGATAGACCGCGAGCGTCGCGACCAGCGTCTTGCCTTCGCCGGTCTTCATCTCGGCGATGTCGCCCTCGTGCAGCACAATGCCGCCGATCAGCTGGACGTCGAAATGGCGCTGGCCGAGCGTGCGCTTGGCGGCCTCACGGACCGTGGCGAAGGCGGGGACCAGCAGGTCGTCCAGCGTCTTGCCCTCGGCGAGCTGCTTCTTGAAGTCGGCGGTGCGAGCCTTGAGCGCCTCGTCGGAGAGTTTCGAGACCTCGGGCTCCAGCGCGTTGATCGCGTTGACGCGGGACTGATATCCCTTCACCCGCCGGTCGTTGGCGGAGCCGAAAAACTTGCGGGCGAGCGCGCCGATCATGCCTAGTTCCTGTGTTCGCGATTCAACCGCGTTGCAGCCAAGAGGTTGTCACCCGCCTGCCTATCAACTCACCGTGACGCCTGGTGGTGACCCCAGAGCCCGGACTGCGGGGGGTCCATCCGCCATATGGGTGGGAGTTGGGCAAGTCTGGGTTCAACGGCCAAAAACGCAGCAAAATAAACGCCATCGCCATGGACGCGACCGGGCAGAGATATGGCCCGGTCAGGGCCTTGTCAACGGCGGGCGCATTGCGGCTAATTCATCATTTTGACAGACTTTTCGCGTTGCCAAGGCCCCCTGAATTGGGCGAGTGTCCGCCCCGCTCGAGCAGCCCCCTGCTTCAACAAAAGGATTTTCCATGACCACCTCGTTCCCGGTAACCAAAACCGGCCTGCGCTTCGGCCTCGCCACCGCCCTCGTGGGCTGCCTTGCGCTGGCGCTGATCGCGGGTCCCGGCCGGGCCGCCGACGATCCGGTGCTGGCGAAGGTCAATGGTGCGGAAATCAAGAAGAGCGACGTCGCCATGGCCGAGGAGGAACTCGGGCCAAGCCTCGCCCAGATGGATCCGGCGACCAAGGAAGAGAACGTCCTGTCCTTCCTGATCGACATGAAGATCGTCGGCAAGGCTGCCGAGGACAAAAAGGTCGCCGACGGCGAGGAGTTCAAGAAGCGCCTGGCGTTCGCCCGCAACCGCCTGCTGATGGACAGCCTGCTCGCCGGCGAGGGCAAGGCCGCCACCACCCCGGACGCCATGAAGAAGGTCTATGAGGAGGCCTCCAAGCAGATCACCGGCGAGCAGGAAGTGCGCGCCCGCCACATCCTGGTCGAGACCGAGGACGAGGCCAAGGCGGTGAAGGCCGAGCTCGACAAGGGCGCCGATTTCGCCGAGCTCGCCAAGAAGAAATCCAAGGATCCGGGCTCGGCCGACGGCGGCGACCTCGGCTTCTTCACCAAGGAGCAGATGGTGCCGGAATTCTCGGCGGTCGCCTTCGCGCTCGAGCCTGGCAAGATCTCCGACCCCGTGAAGTCGCAGTTCGGCTGGCACGTCATCAAGGTCGAGGAAAAGCGCAGCCGCAAGGCGCCGGACTTCGAGCAGGTCAAGGCGCAGATCGAGCAGTACGTGACCCGCAAGGCCCAGGCCGACTACGTCGCCAAGCTGCGCGCGGAAGCCAAGGTCGAGCGTCTGGACCAGCCGGCGGATGCGGCAAAGGACGCCAAGCCGGCTGATGCGGCCAAACCTTCTGATGCCAAGCCCTCCGACAGCAAGATGGCGCCACCCGCGAAGAAGTAAGAATTCGCTGTCACTTCGGTGACGCCGAGGGTATCTAACGTCGCAATGGCCGGGCAAATGCCCGGCCATCTGCATATCCAGACCCATCAAGGCGCCCCGCGATGTCCTCCTCCGTCTCTCCCCTCGCCCCCAAAACTGTTCCCGACATGCCCGTGATCGCGGGCGTCCGCCTTGCGACGGCCGAGGCCGGCATCCGCTACAAGAACCGCACCGACGTGCTGCTGGCGGTGATGGACAAGGGCACCGCGGTCGCGGGCGTCTTCACCAAGTCGAAATGCCCGTCCGCGCCGGTGGAATGGTGCCGCGCCAAGTTGAAGGGCGGCAAGGCGCGCGCACTGGTGGTCAATTCCGGCAATGCCAATGCCTTCACCGGCAAGACCGGCCGCAGCTCCACCGCACTGACTGCGAAGATCGCGGCCAAGGCCGTCGGATGCAGCGAGGGCGAAATCTTCCTGGCCTCGACCGGCGTGATCGGCGAGCCGCTGGACGCGACCAAGTTCGACGGCGTGCTCGGCCGTCTCGCGGAAACCACCGAGGCCGGCGATTATCTGGCGGCCGCCAAGGCGATCATGACCACCGACACCTTCCCGAAGGTCGCGACCGCGACCGTGAAGCTCGGCAAGGCCAAGGTCACCATCAACGGCATGGCGAAGGGTGCCGGCATGATCGCGCCCGACATGGCAACGATGCTGTCGTTCATCTTCACCGACGCGCCGATCGCGCCCGCCGCGCTGCAGGCTTTGCTCAAGAGCGGCGTCGAGGACACCTTCAACGCGGTCACGATCGACGGCGACACCTCGACCTCGGACACGCTGCTGGCCTTTGCCACCGGCGCGGCTGCCGAACACGGCGCGCCAAAGATCAGCCGCGCTAGCGACCCGCGCCTGAAGGCTTTCGTCAAGGCGTTCAATCTGGTGCTCGCCAATCTTTCCGAGCAGGTGGCCCGCGACGGCGAAGGCGCGCGCAAGCTGGTCGAAATCACGGTCGAGGGTGCCAAGACCAAGGCCTCGGCGCGCAAGATCGCGATGTCGATCGCGAATTCGCCGCTGGTGAAGACCGCGATCGCCGGCGAGGACGCCAATTGGGGCCGCGTGGTGATGGCGGTCGGCAAGGCCGGCGAGCCAGCCGACCGCGACAAGCTCTCGATCTCCTTCAACGGCATCCGCGTCGCCAAGAGCGGCGCGCGCGATCCGTCCTATGACGAGGCGCAGGTGTCGGAAGCGATGAAGGCGCCGGAGATCGCGATCAAGGTCTCGCTCGGCCTCGGCAAGGGCCGCGACCGCGTGCTGACCTGCGACCTCACCAAGGAATATGTCGCGATCAACGGGGATTACAGGTCGTAGCCCTTCTCTCTCGCCCCGTTCTTTACGGAGAGAAGGTCGGGGTGAGGTGCTGCTTCCGCATCGACGGTGGCAACCGACTCGCGGAGGATCCCCCTCACCCAGATAAAATCACCCCGCAATCCGCGCGTCGGCGACCGCCTTCTTGAACAGCGCGTTCATCGCGGCCGAAATGCCCTGGGTGGGGCTAACCTCGAAATAGAATCCGGGCGAAGCGCAGCTCTGCATGTTCTGCGCGATCTCGCTGTTCGGAGACGGCCCCCAGGTCCCGGCATTGAAGGGCGCGATCCAGTCACTGTACCAGGTGTCAGTAGGCGGCTGATATGTCGTGTACAGGACCGCGATCTTGATACCGCGATTCTTCAATGTCGTACACAGCGCGGGATTGATAGGTGACTGACAGCGCGGTGCTATATTTCCCCAACGACTATTGTACATCGTCTTCAGGCAAGAGGCATTGCTTTCATCGGCAACGCCGTCCGATACAAAAAACAAATACTTCAGCGGGGCGGAAGATGTGCCGGCTCCCGGCGAGGCGATTGCGCTATTGATTGCGGGAAAAATAGTGGTGAAGGGAGTATCCTTATCGGCAGTAAACGCGTCATTCTGACCGGCGACCGACATCAGGTCGATGTTTCCCGCCGCCGTCTTGGCGGAGGTCAGGCTCGACGAGAGCGAGAACAGATTTCTCAATCCGATCGTCGCTGACGCAGCGCCGAAATCGTAGATCGCCATTCTGAACTGGTTCGTGTAGGTCTGCGTGTTCTGGGCGGTGTCCATCAAGTTCGCGCTCGCCTGGCGCACCACGTCAATTCGGGTCGTGATGCCATTTGCTTTGGCGATGTCGTAGTTGCTCGTGCCCGCCTTCTTGGAGGTGTCGTGACACGCGAACGCGCATCCACCCGTCTTTGCCTGCAAATTCGTTATGTCGGTCGGTGTCGCTGCGACACCCATCGAGGGAGAATTGTCCAGCAGGAGATAGAAATCGACATAGAGCGGCATGTTGGCCGTCGACGCCGACGTGCCGCTCATGGCCAGTGTGGTCTTGCCGATCACACCGAGAAACATGGTGTTGATGGTGGCGGTGAACGAGACGGTCGAGTTGATGATCGAGCCGCTCTTGACGACGGTCGGGGTGACGCTGTTGAGCGTATAGCCGGTCAGGTTGGCGCGATTGGCATCGAAGATGTTCTGGGCGTCGGTGACGCCGACCGTGATCGGACCATCCGCCGTCATTGAGCCCGCCGCGGCAAACCCCGGCGAGGCCTTGGCGATCGCGCCGACGCTGGCCGCGTCGGCCGCGGCCTGAAGCTTCGACCGGACCTGCGTCGCGCGGGAGTAGTCGATCGCGCTGCCGACCAACGTGATCAGGGGGACGCAGCAGATTGCGAAAATCACCGCGACATTGCCGCGCCGGTCGCGGAGGAACCGGCGGAAGATGGTACGAAACTCAGCGCGCATGGGTCGGGCCCGGAATGGTTTAAGCGTTTCCACTCTAGGAACCGTTGATTAAATATGACTTATGGGGACCTCGGAAACACGGGCCGTAACGGGGTTAACGAACCGTTGCGGATGATCTTCAGCGAGCGACATTCCAGGCATGGCCGATCTCAAACTGACACTGGTGGTGGCTTGCGCGCTTGTCGACGCCGACAAGCGCGTCCTGATCGCGCAGCGCCCCGCGGGCAAGACGCTGGCCGGCCTGTGGGAATTTCCCGGCGGCAAGTGTGACCCCGGCGAGCGGCCGGAGCAGAGCCTGATCCGCGAGCTCGAAGAGGAGCTCGGCATCATCGTCGCCGAACCCTGTCTGGCGCCGCTGACGTTTGCGAGCTACGGCTACGAGACCTTCCACCTCCTGATGCCGCTCTACATCTGCCGGCGCTGGGAAGGACAGGTGGTGCCGCGCGAAGGCCAGACCCTGGCCTGGGTCCGCGCCAACAAGCTGCGCGACTACCCGATGCCGCCCGCGGACATTCCGCTGATCCCGCATTTGATCGATTTGCTGATGTGAGCTGCGCGTGCCCCGGGCGCAGCGCAGCGCTCTTGCGGTGCGCTGCGCCCGGGGCACGTTAGCCCCCTCCCGCCTTCTTCACCGCCTCCGCCAGGCTCGCCTTGGCCGACCCGGGCTTCAGCGGCTGCTGCTGGCTTGCATGCGGGGCCCAGCCGGAGAGCCAGATGATGTCGAATGTCGCACGAATGCGGCCGTCGGCATCGGCAAAGCGTTCGGCATAGATTTCGGCCATGCGCAGCAGCGTCGCGCGCCGGCTCGGTGTGCGCCGCCGCTCGATCAGCACATTGGCCGCGCCCATGCGCCTGATATCCTGCATCAGCGCGAACACATTGGCGTAGCGCACCACGACGCGGTCGACATCGGTGACCGGCAACGCGAAGCCCGCCCGCTGCAACAGCGCGCCAACGTCGCGCAAGTCGGCAAACGGTGCGACGCGCGGCGACACGCCGCTCTCGCATTCGGCTTCGGCGGCGGCAAAAGCCTGGCGCAGCTCGGTCAGGCTGTCGCCGCCGATCATCGCCGCCAGCAGCAGCCCGTCCGGCCTCAGCGCGCGGCGGATCTGCGCGAGCACACCCGGCAGATCGTTGACGAATTGCAGCGCCAGCGCCGAGACCACGAGGTCGAGGCTTTCCGGCGCAAAGGGCAGCTTCTCCGCACCCGACGCATCGAGCTCAATGCGCTCGATCGAGGGCAGTCGCGCGTGCAGCACCGCGAGACCCTTGCCGGGCGTCCAGAGATCGGCCGCTGCGTGAAACTCCCGCATCACCGCGGCCAGCCGGTCGGACATCTCTTCAGCGACCCGATCGAGCAGAAAGCTCACGGCACCTTGCACTTGCGCGCGGCGCTGTCGCGCGTGCAGCAAAGCACGATCGAACAGGGCGGGCGGGGTTTGCGGGTCTTGAGCCATGCCGCTGGTTACGCCGATATCGACGGTTCTGGCAATCCGCTGCGTGCGGCGCTAGCTTTCGGCCATGGCATCCGACGCCGCCCCCTCCCGCTCCATCGCCGCACCCCTGCGTGCCGCATGGACGGCCGGCCGCCACGTGCTGTCGCGCGCGGCACGGCTTGCGCTCGACATCGCGCTGCCGACGCTTTGCGTATCCTGCCGCGAGCCGGTCGACGGCGAGGGCGTGTGCGCGGCCTGCTGGGCGCGGCTGTCGTTCATCGAACGGCCCTACTGCCCGCGCCTCGGCATTCCCTTTGTGTATGACCCCGGCCCCGACATGCTGTCGATGGAGGCGATCGCGAGCCCGCCGGCCTACCAGCGGGCGCGCGCGGCGGTGCGATATGACGACGTCGCGCGCACCCTGGTGCATGCGCTGAAATACCAGGATCGCACTGATTTGGCGCCCGCCATGGGCCGCTGGATGGCGCGCGCGGGCGGCGAGCTGCTCACCGGGGCCGATATGCTGGTGCCCGTTCCCCTGCATTGGCGAAGGGCCTGGCGGCGCCGCTACAACCAGTCCGGAGCGCTGGCGCGGATCATCGAGCGGCAGAGCGGGGTGAAAGTAAGGGCGGAGGTGCTGCGCCGGGTACGCGCCACCGAACAGCAGATCGGCCTATCGCGAGCCCAGCGCGCCACCAATGTGCAGGGCGCATTTCAGGTATCCTCCGACCGTCAGGCCGACGTCCAGGGTCGGCGTATTATCCTGATCGACGACGTCCTGACGTCGGGTGCGACGCTGGATGCCTGCGCGCGGGCCCTGCTCCGCGCCAAGGCGGCCCAGGTGGACGTGCTGGTCTTCGCCCGGGTTGTGGAGAGCCGGTGAAGTCCCATATAATTCAATGAATTCATGACATGAGAGCGCTGGACGCCATGATCGCTGCTGTCGAGATCTACACCAGGCCGGGCTGCGGCTATTGTTCCGCCGCCAGGTCGCTGCTGACCCGCAAGAAGGCGACCTTCACGGAGTTCGATATCGCCAAGGACCCGTCCTGGCGCCAGGAGATGTACGATCGCGCCGGCGAGGGCTCGACCTTCCCGCAGATCTGGATCGGCGGGACCCATGTCGGCGGCTGTGACGAGCTCTATGCGCTCGACCGCGGAGGCAAGCTCGACGGCATGCTCGGCAACGTGAAGGCGGAATCATGAGCGAGATTCAAGCTCAAGATCGGACCTTCACCGCCGCAATGGTGCAGATGCGCACCGGGCTGATGCCCGAGCCGAGCCTCGCGCAGGCTACCAGGCTGATCCGACAGGCTGCGGCCAATGGCGCCGACTACGTGCAGACGCCCGAAGTCAGCAACATGATGCAGCTCAACCGCAAGGCGCTGTTCGAGCACCTCCGGAGCGAAGAGGACGACAACTCGCTGAGGGCGTACCGGGCGCTCGCGGCGGAGCTGAAGATCCACCTCCATGTCGGCTCGCTGGCGCTGCGCTTTTCAGACGAGAAAGCGGTCAACCGCTCCTTCCTGATCGGGCCCGAGGGCAATGTGCTCGCGAGCTACGACAAGATCCACATGTTCGACATCGAGTTGCCGGACGGCGAGAGCTATCGCGAATCCGCCAATTACCAGCCGGGCGAGACGGCCGTCATCTCCGAGCTGCCCTGGGGCCGCGTCGGGCTGACGATCTGCTATGATGTGCGCTTCCCTGCGCTCTACCGCGCGCTGGCCGAAAGCGGCGCATACTTCATCACGGTGCCCTCGGCCTTCACCCGCAAGACCGGTGAAGCGCATTGGCACGTGCTGCTGCGTGCACGCGCGATCGAAACCGGCTGCTTCATCTTCGCCGCCGCGCAGGCCGGCCTGCACGAGAACAAACGCGAGACCTATGGCCATTCGCTGATCATCGATCCCTGGGGCGAGATTCTTGCCGAGGGCGACGTCGAGCCCGGCATCATCATGGCCAGGATCGACCCGGCCAAGGTCGAGACCGCGCGCCGCGCCATCCCCTCGCTCCAGCATGGCCGCCGCTTCGGCGTCGCCGATCCCAAGGCCGGGCCGGACCATCTGCATCTCGTGCGGGGATCGGCATGATCCGCTACGCGCTCCACTGCGACCGAAACCACAGCTTCGAGAGTTGGTTCCAGAGTTCGTCCGCTTACGATTCGCAGGTGAAGCGCAAGCTCGTGACGTGCCCGATCTGCGGCTCGGCCAAGGTCGACAAGGCGATCATGGCCCCGCGCATCGTCGGCAAGAAGGGGCGCGGACGCGCGACGCCGCCGCCAGAACCTGTGGCTGCGACCACGCCGGAGGCTACACCGTCCGGACCGACCTCGCTGATGATGGCGCAGGAGCGCGAGCTGCGCGCCAAGCTGAAGGAGCTGCGCGACCACATCGTGAAGAACGCCGACAATGTCGGCGAGCGTTTTGCGAACGAAGCCCGCGCGATGCATTACGGCGACAAGGAGCACCGCCCGATCTACGGCGAGGCCTCGGCCGACGAAGCCAAGTCGCTGATCGACGAAGGCATCGAGGTGTCGCCGCTGCCGACGCTGCCTGAAGACCGGAACTGACGCTGCGTCAGGCTCCGACCAGCACCGCGACGCCGACAACGATCAGCACGATGCCAAAGATCTCGCGCGGCGCGACCGGCTGCTTGAACGAGTAATACGCTACGGCTTGCGCGAACAGCACCTCGATCAAAGCGAGCGTGCGGACATTGGCGGCGGCCGTCAGCGCAAATGCCAGGAACCAGAATTGCGAGGCGAACGCGCCCATGAAGCCCGCAAGCAACGACGGCTTCCACAGTCCCAAAATCGCCTGAAGCACCTTCGGCGCGCGCCAGAGCAGATAGATCGTCAGGATCAGCGTCTGCACGAACAGGCCGAGCACCAGCGTGAATGATGCTGCCGTCACGAAGGAGACATCAGGCACATTGATGATGGCGCCGCGGAAGCCGACCGCTGACAATGCGAACGCTGCCGCGGCAACAAGACCGGTGATGGTCGGCTTCAATTCGGCAAAGCTCTTCTCGCCACCGGGCCGCAGCGCGGTGATGACGACACCGACGGTCGCGATCACGATCGCCAGCACCTTCAGCCAGGTCAGGTGATCGCCGAGGAAGACGAAGCCGAAGATCGCGGTCTGGATCGCCTCGGTCTTGAGGTAGGCCGTCGTCACGACGAAGGAGCGGTCGTTCATCGCGAGCAGCATCAGCCCGGTGGCGACGATCTGGCTGAGGGCGCCAAGCAGCAGCCACGGCCAGAACACGGTCGGCGGCATGCTGAGATGATCGCCGGAGACGACCAGCACCACGCCGAGAAACAGCAGCGAGAACGGGAAGCCGAACAGAAAGCGGATATTGGTCGCGCCCCAGGTGCCCAGCGGCTTCGTCAGCGACCGCTGCATCGCATTGCGCGCGACCTGGCCGAGCGCAGCGACGACGGTGAAGGGAATCCAGAGGCTGGTGATGCTGAACATGGGGGAATGGGTGGGAGGGCCAATGATTGCGGCCAACGTGCCGCCAGGACTCAAGCAGGTCAATCACGCCCACGTCATAGGAGCGATGCTTTCGCCACAAACTCAATCGTCGTCCTGGACAAGCGAAGCGCCGATCCAGGACCCATTACCCCAGGGAGTGGTTTTGCGATGACCCGTGGTTATTGGTCTCGCGCCACAACCTCTCCCTGGGGTAATGGGTCCTGGCTTTCGCCAGGACGACGCCGAATGTTTGGAAGCGGCGTGGCCTCACACCATGCCTTCGGCCACCACCATGTAGTTCACGTCCATGTCCGACGAGAGAGCCCATTTGTCGGCGAAGGGGCTGTAGACGACGCCGGTCTGCTCGGTGATGACGAGGCGGTTGTCGAGCAGGTATTTCGTCAGCTCGTCGGGGGTGACGAACTTGTTCCATTCGTGGGTGCCGCGCGGCAGCCAGCGCAGGACGTATTCGGCGCCGACGATAGCGAGCGCGAAGCTCTTCCAGTTTCGGTTCAGCGTCGAGACCACCATCAGCCCGTTCGGCTTCAGCATCGACGCGCAGCGCTTCAGGAAAACGCCGACATCGACGACATGCTCGACCACTTCCATCGCCAGCACGATGTCGAAGCGCTCGCGCGGGTCGATCTCTTCGATCGTGGTGCAGCGATAGTCGATCGACAGATGCGCCTTGTCCGCGTGCAGCTTTGCGGCGGCGATGTTGCTGACCGACGGATCCACGCCGATGACCTGCGCGCCGAGTCGCGACAGCGGCTCGCACAACAGGCCGGCGCCGCAGCCGATGTCGAGCACGCGCAGGCCGCCGAGGCAGTTGAGGCTGCGCACGTTGCGCTCGAACTTGCGGCAGGCGGCGTCGCGGATGTAGCCGAGCCGCAGCGGATTGATCCGGTGCAGCGGGGCCATCTTGCCGTTGGGGTCCCACCACTCGGCCGAGAGTTTTGAGAATTTCGCGATCTCGGCGGCGTCGACGGTTGAGCCCGGCTGGGCGCTGTCGGTTGCGGAAGTATTTTGCTGCATGCTCATCGTTACGCGCGGTCCTACCGCGTGGTGATCGAACTACGGAAGGCGAGCGGCGAGTCGATGGTCTTGATGGTCTCGATCCCTTCGCCGACGCCACGAATGGTCACGTCGCCGTAGTTGAGAATTCGTCCAAGAATGGTCTGATCGACATCGACGCTCTCGACCTTGTCCAGCGCCATCTCGAAGGTGCGGCGCTTGATGAACCCGGTCTTGTGCACAACCCTGAGATTGGTGACATCGGTCTCGGTGGTCCAGCGATGGAACCAAGCCTTTACGGTCCAGTACAGCGCCCCCAGAGCCGCCAGGCCGGCCCCGACGAGACAGAGCAGCACGAGCCCTTCGACAATGGTTTGCCGGGACAGGACGAACAGGATCAGGGCCACGATCCAGGCCAGGATGGCCGGAAAATAGAAGATCCAGTGCGCATTGGTCGAATACAGCACCCGCTCGCCGGGCTGGAGAATCTCGTCGATATAGCGCGCCATAATCTCGATTAACCCATTGCCCGGATTGGCCCCCGCAGGAACCCGCTTGCCCCCGGCCCCGCCCCTCTGTATACGCGCGGTCGGTATCCGCGGGGCACGTCCAGCGCGGGTCACCATACTTATCCTTATGAGGGAATGCACGCGTCGTCATGAGCCGCCTCGTGATGAAATTCGGCGGCACATCCGTCGCCAACATCGAACGTATCCGCAACGTCGCACGCCATGTGAAGCGTGAGGTCGACGCCGGCCATGAAGTGGCCGTGGTCGTCTCGGCGATGTCCGGCAAAACCAACGAGCTGGTGGCCTGGTGCACCGAGGCATCGCCCATGCACGACGCGCGCGAATACGACGCCGTGGTCGCCTCGGGCGAACAGGTGACGTCCGGCCTGCTCGCCATCGCGCTTCAGGGCATGGGCATCCAGGCCCGCTCCTGGCAGGGCTGGCAGATCCCGATCAAGACCAGCGACGCCCATGCCTCGGCCCGGATCGAGGACATCGACGGCAGCGAGATCATCAAGCGCTTCAGGGAGCGCAAGGAGGTCGCTGTTATCGCCGGCTTCCAGGGCATCACCCCAGAGACCAATCGCATCACCACGCTCGGCCGTGGCGGCTCCGACACCTCGGCCGTGGCGATCGCCGCCGCCGTCAAGGCGGACCGCTGCGACATCTACACCGACGTCGACGGTGTCTACACCACCGATCCGCGAATCGTGCCGAAGGCGCGCCGGCTCGACAAGATCGCGTTCGAAGACATGCTGGAGCTGGCGTCCCAGGGCGCAAAAGTGCTCCAGGTCCGCTCGGTGGAACTCGGCATGGTCCACAACATGCCGATCTTCGTCCGTTCGAGCTTCGACAAGCCCGAGGATATCGACCCGCATGCCAACCAGCCGCCCGGCACGCTGATCTGCAGCGAGGAGGAGATCATGGAAAGCCACGTCGTCACCGGCATCGCCTTTTCGAAGGACGAGGCCCAGATTTCGGTGCGCCAGATCGAGGACAAGCCCGGCGTGGCGGCGTCGATCTTCGGACCGCTCGCCGACGCCAACATCAACGTCGACATGATCGTGCAGAACGTCTCCGAGGACGGCAAGACCACGGACCTCACCTTCACGGTGCCGGCTGCGGACTATACCCGGGCCAAGGACACGATCACAGCCGCCAAGGGCACGATCGGCTATGCCCGGCTCGATACCGCCACCGACGTCGCCAAGATCTCGGTGATCGGCAGCGGCATGCGCAGCCATGCCGGCGTCGCCGCCCAGGCGTTCTCGGCCCTCGCCGCACGGAATATCAACATCCGGGCCATCACAACCTCCGAGATCAAATTCTCGGTTCTGATCGACGCCGCCTATACCGAGCTTGCGGTGCGCACCCTGCACACGCTCTACGGTCTCGACCAAGTTTAGGCTAATTTTCTCTTAGCGGTCGCAGCAAACGCGAAGGTGTACACACCTTCGCGTCTGGCAGGCGTTTTGCTTGGCAAAACAAGCCCCAATTCGCTATACGGCGAACAGGGTGGGCTGCCAGAAACTGTGCCCCAGTTGAGGCGGTGCTGATTCGGCTCAGGTGACGGGTCTGACGATTCGCTTGGGCCGGCGCCGGATGAGCAAATTCGTTGTTTTTCTGGAATTCTGGGCGAACCGCCGCGGGCCCCTTCGGCCCCGGCAGACGGAGGAGGTTGACGGCACATGCGGAGCGCGTCGGGAGGTCCCCGCGTCTTGTTGAGACGGCTCCGCGAAACCATGGCGGAACAGGTCTCGGCCCAGGAGCGGCTGGACAAGATCGTGGTGCTGATCGCCGCCAACATGGTGGCCGAGGTGTGCTCCGTCTATGTGCTGCGCATCGACAACACGCTCGAGCTCTATGCCACCGAAGGCCTCAACCGCGAGGCGGTGCACCACACCGTGCTGACCGCTCATGAGGGCCTGGTCGGCCTCGTCGCCAGCGAGGCGACCCCGCTCAATCTGAGCGACGCACAGAGCCATCCGGCCTTCTCGTTCCGCCCGGAGACCGGCGAAGAAATCTACCACTCCTTCCTCGGCGTGCCGATCCTGCGCGCCGGCAACACGCTCGGCGTGCTGGTGGTGCAGAACCGTGCCAAGCGCAATTATGTCGAGGAGGAGCTCGAGGCGCTCCAGACCACCGCGATGGTGCTGGCGGAGCTGATCGCCTCCGGCGAGCTGTCTGCACTGGCCCAGCCGGGCCAGGAGCCCGCCGCGCGCCATTCGGCCCAGAAGGTCGGCGCCATCCTGTCGGAGGGCATCGCGCTCGGCCATGTCGTGCTGCACGAGCCACGCGTCGTCATCAAGGATTACATCGCCGAGGACCTGCCGAAGGAGATCAAGCGGCTCGACACCGCGCTCGCCAAGCTGCGCGCCGACCTCGACCGGATGCTGGAGCGCGGCGACGTCGCCGAGGGCGGCGAGCATCGCGAAGTGCTGGAAGCCTACCGCATGTTCGCCAACGACCAGGGCTGGTCGCACAAGCTGCACGAGGCTGTCGCCACCGGCCTCACGGCGGAAGCTGCGGTCGAGCGCGTGCAATCTGACACCCGCGCGCGCATGCTGCGCTCGACCGATCCCTATTTGCGCGACCGGCTGCATGATCTCGAGGATCTCGGCTATCGCCTGATGCGGCAGCTCGTCGGCCAGGATCACGCGCCTTCACGTGAACAATTGCCCGACAACGCCATCGTCATCGCGCGCGCGATGGGCCCGGCGGCGCTGCTCGACTACGACCGCAAGCGCCTGCGCGGCATCATACTGGAGGAAGGCACCGCCAATTCCCACGTCTCGATCGTGGCGCGCGCGCTCGGCATTCCCGCGGTCGGCGAAGTGCCGAACGCACCTGGTATCGCCGATCCGGGCGACGCCGTCATCGTCGATGGCACCTCCGGCACGATCTATGTGCGTCCATCGCAGGAGGTCGAGGCAGCCTTCGCCGAGCGCGTGCGCTTCCGCGCCCGCCGCCAAGCGCAGTATCTGGCGCTGCGCGATCTGCCCTGTGTCACCAGGGACGGCCAGAAGGTCGAGCTGATGATCAATGCGGGTCTCGCGATCGACCTGCCGCACATCGAAGACACCGGCAGCGCCGGCATCGGCCTGTTCCGCACCGAGCTGCAATTCATGGTGGGCCAGAGCCTGCCGCGCACCAGCGACCAGCTCGCGCTCTATCGCACCGTGCTGGATGCCGCCGGCACGAAGCCCGTCACCTTCCGCACCCTCGACATCGGCGGCGACAAGGCGCTGCCTTATATGGAAGCGGTGATCGAGGAGAATCCCGCGCTCGGATGGCGCGCGATCCGGCTCGGGCTCGACCGTCCCGGCCTGTTGCGCGGCCAGATCCGCGCGCTCTTGCGCGCCGGCGGCGGCCGCGCACTGCGCATCATGTTCCCGATGATCTCGGAGGTCGGCGAATTCGATTCGGCGAAGGCGCTGGTCGAGCGCGAGCTGACCTATCTGCGCCAGCACGGCCACACCCTGCCGGAGCGGATCGACATCGGCACCATGGTCGAGGTGCCGGCGCTGCTCTATCAGCTCGACGAGCTCCTGAAGAAGGTCGACTTCATCTCGGTCGGCTCCAACGATCTGTTCCAGTTCCTGTTCGCGGTCGACCGTGGCAACCCAAAAGTCTCCGAGCGCTTCGACACCATGTCGGCGCCGATCCTGCGCGCGCTTCGCGACATTGCGCGCAAGTCGCAAGCCGCGAAGAAATCGCTGTCGCTCTGCGGCGAGATGGCGTCGAAGCCGATCGGTGCACTGGCGCTGATCGCGATGGGCTACCGCTCGCTATCGCTTTCGGCCACCGCACTTGGCCCGGTCAAGGCGATGGTGATCGATCTCGACGCAAAGAAGGCCGAAGCGATGCTCGGCCCCTTGCTGGACGCGCCCGCCGGGAGCGTCTCGATCCGGCAGAAGCTGACGGAATTTGCCGAGGCCGAAGGCCTGGCGTTGTAGCGGGCCTGTCGCCCCTTCCTGCCGCCTCGCCCTTTTCCGCATTTTGAGACAGAACCGATGTCGTCACTCCCCGAAGCCAAACTGGACGTCCTGCTTGCGCATCACGCCTCGCTCGAGGCCGAATCGCTCGGTCAGCTCGCCTCCGAACGCTATGTGCAGATCACGCGTGAGCTCGCCGAGCTCACACCACTGATCGAAGCGGTCAAGGCCTATCGTTCGGCCGTCAAGGAGCTTGCCGACACCGAGGCACTGATCGCCGATCCCGCGACCGATGCCGAGATGCGCGGCATGGCGGAAGCCGAGCGCGGCGAGCTGACGCCAAAGATCGAGGAACTGGTCCAGAAAATCCGCCTCGCTCTGCTGCCCAAGGACGCCATGGACGACCGCAACGTGGTGCTTGAAATCCGCGCCGGCACCGGCGGCGACGAGGCCTCGCTGTTCGCCGGCGATTTGTTCCGGATGTATGAGCGGTTCGCCAGCCTTCAGGGCTGGAAGGTCGAGGTGATCTCGGCGAGCGAAGGCACCGCCGGCGGCTACAAGGAGATCATCGCTGAGGTGCAGGGCCGCGGCGCGTTCTCGAAGCTGAAGTTCGAGTCCGGCGTGCACCGGGTGCAGCGCGTGCCAGACACCGAGACGCAGGGGCGCATCCACACATCCGCCGCAACCGTCGCCGTGATGCCCGAGGTCGAGGAGGTCGACGTCGATATCAGGAACGATGATTTGCGTATCGAGACCATGCGCGCGGGAGGCGCCGGCGGCCAGCACGTCAACAAGACCGAATCGGCGATCCGCATCACCCACATCCCGACCGGCATCGTGGTAATGATGCAGGACAGCCGCTCGCAGCACAAGAATCGCGCTTCCGCCATGAACATCCTGCGCTCGCGCATCTACGACGCCGAGCAGCAACGCGTCGATGCCGCACGCTCGGCCGAACGCAAGGAGAAGGTCGGCTCCGGCGACCGTAGCGAGCGCATCCGCACCTATAATTTCCCGCAAGGGCGCGTCACCGACCACCGCATCAATTTGACGCTCTACAAGCTGCCGCAGGTGATCGCGGGCGAAGCGATCGGCGAGCTGATCGATGCGCTGACGACCGAGCACCAGGCCGCGCAGCTTGCCGCCCAAGGCGCGGCGGCGTGACCGGCGCGTGAGCAATCCCTTCACCGGACTATCCGTCGAGAGTGCGCGGCGCGCGCTGGCCGCGCAACTGAGATCGGCGCAGCTCGACGAAGCCGAGCTCGACGCACGTATCCTGCTCGGCGCGGCACTCGGTCTCGATCTCACAGGCCTCATTGCACGGGCCGCCAGCCTGCTCACGGAAGCCGAGGCGGCGCGGCTCGCGCAGTATGCCCTGCGCCGCATCGCCGGCGAGCCGGTCGCCCGCATTCTCGGCACGCGTGAATTCTGGGGCCTGCCGTTTCGTCTGTCGGAAGCGACGCTGGTGCCGCGACCCGATACCGAAACGGTGATTGAGCTCGCACTCGAGATCTTTCGCGAACGGAAAACGTCTCATCCACCGCGCATCGCCGATATCGGCACCGGATCCGGCGCTATCCTGCTCGCGCTGCTGCACGAAATTCCCGGCGCCTTCGGCGTCGGCACCGATCTCAGTCTGACCGCGCTCAAGACCGCCAGAGACAACGCCGCAGCTTTGGGCCTGGGAGGCCGCGCCAGCTTCGTCGCCTGCTCCTACGCAGCGGCGCTCCGCGGCCCGTTCGATCTCATCGTCTCGAACCCCCCCTATATTCCCTCGGCCGAAATTCCGAAACTGAGCATCGAGGTGCGCGAGCACGATCCGCATCTGGCGCTCGACGGCGGCAATGACGGTTACGACGCCTATCGCGCCCTGATCCCGCAGGCGACTGAACGTCTCGCCCCCGGCGGGGCGCTGATCGTCGAGGCCGGACAGGGCCAGGCCCGGAATATTGAAACCTTGATGACGGCTGCCGCGTTGGTCGTGGACAGGCCGCCCAAGGCCGATCTGGCGGGCATCCCGCGGGCCGTTTCGGCCCGAAAAATGCCCCCATAAAAGCCGGATTGGGCTGCAAAAAACCTCTTGGAATATCCCTTGGGAACGACTACCTTCCATTCAACAGATCGGTGCCGGCCCCGTAGACCTACGGGCGAAAGCCGGGCTCTCGGGCGAGAGCTTACTGATAAAGGTTCCAAACCGCAGGTCCTGTTGAAGCGCGATGGCGATTTGAGCTGCGCTGCTTACCGACCGCAACGTGAACGAAAGCCTGATATTGCGCTTGAAGACTTACGCAACAAAGCTGGGCTTGTTTCGGCAGGCGATATGAATGGGTTCGCTGGCGATGGATGCTGGCGGGTGGGGAACGCGTCTTTGTTGAACGCGACGGTCGACGAACATCGGCAGGGATCAATCGGCTCTTGCGTGCCGTGCGCGCAAGCGATGTGAACCGCTGTCATCAGGTCACTCTCAGCAATCAGTAAAGCGTGCAACCTTTAGGGCTGGAATTAAAGGCAGGACATGAGAAACGGTCAGAACAAGCAGCGGATGCGCAACCGCAACAATAATAATAACAATAACAACAACAATAACCGGCGCGGCCAGAACCCGATGACCCGGGTCTACGAGTCCAACGGACCGGACATCAAGATCCGCGGCACGGCTTCGCATATTGCTGAAAAGTATCTCCAGCTCGCGCGCGACGCGCGCTCCTCCGGAGACCCCGTTGCGGCCGAGAACTACTACCAGCACGCCGAGCATTATTTTCGCCTGATCGCGACGGCTCAGGAACAGTTCCGCCAGAACCAGCAGCCGCGTGGCGACGAGTCCATCAGCAACAGCAGCGGTGACGACAGCGAAGACGACGGCGAGAATTTCTCGAATTTCGGCCAGGAGCCGGGTTTCGTCCCGCAGCCGCCGCAGCAGAACTTCGTGCGCGACCGCGATGGCCAGCGCGATCATCAGCCGCGCGACAACCAGCCTTATCAGCGCGACAACCAGCAGCCGCGCGAGCATCGCGAACGCGATCATCGTCCGCAGCCGCAATATCAGCCGCAGCCGCAGCTGCAACCGCAACCGCAGAACCAACCGCAGCCCGTCGCCGACGCCGGCAACGTCGATCGTCTGCCCTCCTTCATCACCGGCCCGCAGCCGCAAGTGAGTGGTGCCGCGAGTGGCCAGGCCGGCTTCGAGGGCGGTGGTGGCGGTGAACGCTTTCCGCGGCGGCGCCGCCGGCCGAATGGCCCGCGCCCCGAGCGCGAAGCCGCTCCGGCGGCCTCGAGCGACGAAGTGGCCCCCGGCGAGTAAGCCGCAACCCTTTCACCAAGATTTCCTGCACCAAGATATCCTGCGCCAAGATATCCTGCGCCAGATACCCTGACCCGAATCGTCCCGGCCTCGCCGGGACGATTTGTTTTAAAGCGTGATGGCATTAGGTTCGATAGCCTGAATTTTTGAGGTAGTTGGCGCATTCCTCGGATGTGAAGGCATCGAGTGCGCGGCCGATTGCGGCGCAGACCGCGTCGACGGTTCGCGCGGCAGCT
>NZ_JARVWW010000032.1 GCF_029846715.1 Bradyrhizobium nivariense | reverse complement strand
TCGCCAGCTCGACCGCTTGCCGCCATCCTGCCATGATGAAACTCCTCGTTCAGTCAATCCTAAACGAGGAATCCACAAACAAACGTCCCGTTCCATGACCGCCAAGTTCACGGAATCGGTCGTCTAGTTGTATTCAGGGGATGCCGCTGCCCTACATGGGCAGTTTTGTAGCTCGAAATCATCAGTCGGCTACTCACATCGAGCACTACTCACGTGGTTATGTTCGCCTCGCCCGCACAAACGGCGCCATCGAAGGAGTCAAATGCACGGTCCGAGGGCCCAGTATCGACGTTACATCTGACCGTCTTCGTCTGGTTGCGCCGCGTCCAGTGCTCTGTTGGGCTACGATAGACCTGAACAGAAACTTGTTGTCCCTTAAAAAGGAGGTGGCCAAGTTCAGACAACGCTGAAGGCGTACTTGAGAAATGTCCGATCTCCAATCCTTCAAACCATTAATCCGTGGCCCTTCAGTATCAATTGTTGGGGCAACTGTGCTGCATAAGTCGCCGCCATGTTCACGACCGCCAAACGCACGACCAAAACCACCACGGCCTTCGGGACCCGGGGAGGCGTGCGCACGTAGTCGTCGACTAGAACGCATCAGCTCTGCCGAAGCCCCGCCCTCGAAGGTCCGGGGCTTTTTTGTTGTCTGAATTCTCAATGCAATGGAGGACACAGTGAGTAACGATCCCGTCGTCGGGATTGTCGGCGTCACCGGTGCGGTGGGCGCCGAATTCATCGCTACCATGGACAAGCGCGGCTTTCGCGTCGGCAAGCTGAAGGCGCTCGCCAGCGCCCGCTCGGCCGGCAAGACGGTGTCGTTCCGCGGCAAGGATGTCGTCATCGAGGAGCTGACGGAGCGCGCCTTCGAGGGCGTCGATATCGCGCTGTTCTCCGCGGGCAGCGGCATCTCCAGGACGTTCGCGCCCATCGCGGTCAAGGCCGGCGCCGTCGTCATCGACAACTCCTCCGCCTTCCGCATGGACCCGAACGTGCCGCTGGTGATCCCCGAGGTCAACGGTAACCGCATCCGCGACCACAAGGGCATCATTGCCAACCCGAACTGCGCGGCGATTACCGCGCTGGTGCCGCTCTGGCCGATCCATCAGAACAACCGCATCAAGCGCGTGATCATCTCGACCTATCAGGCAGCCTCTGGCGCCGGCGCTGCCGCGATGGACGAACTCGTCGAGTCCACCCGCGCCAATCTCAACGGGCAGGTCTATGCGCCCAAGGTGATGCCGCACCCCTACGCCTTCAACCTGTTCAATCACAACACCGCCGTCGACCCCGAGACCGGCTACAACGACGAAGAAACCAAGGTCATCAAGGAAACCCGCAAGATTTTTGAGGACGAGAAGATCGCCATTGGCGTGACATGCGTCCGCGTGCCCGTGTTGCGCGCCCATTGCGAGGCCATCACCTTCGAATGCGAGAAGCCGATCACTGAGGACCAGGTTCGCGCCATCATGGCGCAGGCCCCGGGCGTGAAGGTCGTCGACGATCGCGTGAAGAACTACTTTCCGATGCCGATCGACGCCTCGGGCCAGGACGACGTCCTGGTCGGCCGCATCCGCAAGGATCTCAGCGATCCCTCAGGGCATTCGATCTCGATGTTCGTGGCGGCGGATCAGCTGCTCAAGGGCGCCGCGCTGAATGCGGTGCAGATCGCAGAGCTGTTGCTGGGCCTGTAATCAGGCGCACGCCGAGTCGACAGCTCGAGCTTGGGTGAAAACAAAACGCCTCGGGTCAGCATCGTGAGCCTCAATCCTTGGAAGCGGGCCGCAAACGACAGGACGCGTCGGGGGCCAGTCTCGACCACCTCCCGCCGTTAAGCTGAGTACTGCACTTATAGCCGTCCATAAGGACTGTTACGCGCCAGTTTGACTAGACGACCGATTCCATGAAACCTGCGCCCCGTGGAGCGGGTTGAATTGGTGGAACGGACGGGTTGTTGGCGGATTCCTCGTTTGCGGTCGGCGAAGCGAGGAGCTGTATCATGGCAGGAT
Organism: Bradyrhizobium nivariense; assembly: GCF_029846715.1. Taxonomy (GTDB): domain Bacteria; phylum Pseudomonadota; class Alphaproteobacteria; order Rhizobiales; family Xanthobacteraceae; genus Bradyrhizobium. Next base: position 87,194 of record NZ_JARVWW010000032.1, on the reverse strand, counting down.
GGCGGCGAGCGGTCGAATTGGCAATGAGTGATGAAGAGCTGTCGACCTTGGCGGCTCTTTCGCGGTCGAGAACTGAGCTGGCGAGCCGGGTATCGCGGGCCCAGATGCTGCTGGCGTATCGGGAAAATCCTTCGTTCTGCGCGGTGGGCCAAAGACTTGGGGTCCATCATCAGACGGTGCAGCGCTGTGTCGAGCGAGCACTGGCCGATGGCCCACTGGTGGCGCTCGATGATCGTCCGCGACCAGGCAAGGAGCCAACGATCACGCCTGAGGCCAAAGCCTGGCTGGTGTCGCTGGCGTGTGACAAGGCCAAAGACCATGGCTATCCGCATGAGTTGTGGACGACGCGGCTCTTGGCGCGCCATGCGCGCGAACAGGGGCCGGCGGCAGGGCATGCGTGTTTGGCTAATTTGGTCCAAGGAACAGTGTGCAAGATCCTCGGCCAAGAGGAAATCAAGCCGCACAAGGTGAGCTACTACCTTGAAAATCGCGACGCCGAGTTCGAACAGAAGATGGCGGAGGTCCTGTGCGTCTATCGTGAAGTCCAAGTCCTGAAGAGAGCCTCTGCCAAGGGAAAGCGACGGGCAAAGCCGGTGACGATCGTCTCCTGCGACGAGAAGCCGGGAATCCAGGCCATCGCAACGACAGCGCCGGATTTGCCGCCCAAGCCTGGCGTCCACGCCACCTTTGCGCGCGATCATGAATACAAGCGCCATGGCACGCTCAGCTTGTTGGCTGGGATTGATCTGCTGACTGGCAAGGTCCACGCCCTTGTCAAAGACCGCCACCGCAGTCGAGAGTTCATCGAGTTCCTCAGGCTTGTCGATGCCGCCTATCCGCCCAACACTGCGATCAAATTGATTCTCGACAATCATTCCGCGCACATATCGAGAGAAACCAGAACCTGGCTCGCCACTCGCCCGGTTGGACGCTTCGAACTCACCTTCACCCCCAAGCACGGCTCGTGGCTCAATCTCATCGAGGGGTTCTTCTCCAAGTTCGCCCGTTCAGTCCTGCGCCATATCCGGGTGGCCTCAAAACACGAACTCAAGGAGCGCATCATGGCTGGCATCGACGACGTCAATCGCCATCCTGTCATCCACACCTGGTCCTACAAACTCGCCGACGCCGCCTGATATGATTCGAACCAAGAAAACGCTGAACTAGTCCGACAAGGCGGCCGTCGCCGGAGGGAAACGAAGATAGAGTAAGTTCTGGGAAATGATCCGCAAAGCCTCGGATCGCGGGTAGCCGCCGCGCAGCGGGAAGAGCCGCGACGAAGATGGAAGTCCCGTACTGGCGCGCGAAGTCGCACCTCGGCCGGCGTCTCCGAAGCGTCAAATGCCATAGGCGAACCGAACTGCGTGTGTGGGCTCGCATCTTGCCGGTCAGCTCGCAATCCACAAGGTAGGGTCAGACCGCGGCTCTTACCAGGCTTCGACTTCGAGAGCTTGATCGGCCTCCAGCTGACATCCAAGTGGAGCCTCCTTGCCTTCCGGTACTGGTGGGAGCGGTCGACGCAATGTTGAAATGGATAGACCTACCGCGGTTCCGCGGCGGCGGTTTCTCCCTTGGTGGTCAGCGCCGAAATACACCGTTTCCACCCTCTTCAGCCACTCACGAACCTGGTCCACAGCGCTAGACTGGATTATTCGGCTCACGACCCTCATTTGGACACGTGGGGTCATTCTGGCCGGTGAGCCGCTTCTCGTAGAACAACACTGCATATCCGTGCAATATCCCCTGCCTGCGGCGGACATAGCCAGTGGTCTCATAGAGCCTTTGAGCCCCTACTTGGATCGTTGTTGTGTCGAGCATTATCCACTCGAAACCGAGAGCAACAGCTCGCGACTCCAATTCACGAAGAACTCTTCTTCCAAACCCTCGTCGCTGAAAGACGGGATCGACCCGCATACGTTTAAGTTCTGCGACATCATCATCAAAACGTTTCAGCCCACCCATGGCAGCCAGTCGGGGGCCAATATGCGCAACTACGAAGTCTCCGCCCGACCCGATGTATACTTCCCCGATATTACGTAAATCATCCTCCCAGGCCCCTTCCGGGCCACACACACCAACGTCCTGCGATGCGCTTCTGTGCAGATGCCATACACCATCGCTATCCCCGGGCTCGAAGCGACGAAGGATCAGTTCGTCTTGAGACATGAAGATCTCGCGACCGGTGTCGGACGTCCGCGCCCGTGGCATCGTTGTCTGTTTTTAGCTAGGCAGAGACGACCGTCAGCTCACCGACGCACCTCTGTCAAGAGCCGCTGAGAAAGGACAGCCTCAACATTCTCCGATACCTCGACTCCGACAATTGGACGACCCGGCTCAACCGTATATTTTAAGGCCGTACTACGGTGCATCCGGGTAAACCGATCCAGTGCACAAATACAGGACGCGCGCAGCCTTCGGATTTCGCCGCCGTGATGCTCCATCACTGGCGAAATGGTCGCAGCCCTGGGAAAGTCCGCTTTCCCTTCTAGCCAACCTGGCTTGAGCGGTGCACTCCCCTTGTCTGACGACAGCCAGCGGAATACCTCATGAAGGCATCTCTGCGGATAATATTCAGAAAGCCGATATAGATCCCTATAAAATTGCGGTTTCTGGTTGAAGAGTTCTTCACCAACCAATAGCACCGAGACTGCCACGATCCGGGCGGAGAAGCGGCCGCTTGGACCAAGCGTGTTCTTGTAAGGATTCTTTCCGTAAAACACACGAAATTGGCCAAATAAGTTCGGCGACATATGTTCATAGAAGCGCGTCAGAACACAGTTTGCTGACTCAAGGCGCGCCAAGCATAGCTCAAGACATTGCCCCGCATCGACGTCGGCCACATCACGCAAATTAAGCAGAGCGTCCATTGCTGACTGCAATTCGCTCTCGATGATCTGATGGCCCAAGCAAAAATCTCGCTCCTCGACCCCGGCCGCCCCGAGGCAGTATACGCGTGGATCGTTCTGCAACGGATTCGTAATGATCATATCTTCATAGGAGAGGACCTCAATGCCCGGTTGCCGATCACAAGTTGATCGCGCAAGGCGGCTCAGTGCCTCTCCCACCGTCAGCTCGGCGTCCTGGGGATGAAGGCCGGCAAACGCAGACATCTGATAAGCACAATTTACGAGATATCGGATGTCTGTCTTAGCGATCTCGAACTGGGACTGCGGCAGACTTAGCAGCTGCGCAGCATAGTCCTTCTCGGCAGCAATCGCGTTGATGCTACGCCCAAGAGCCTTAACCGCCTTATCAGGTCGTTCACTGCGTTTGATCTCCGCAATGCAATGCGGCAGTTCATCGGCGACAAAATTGCTGACCAGCCCAAGCGGGCGTTCTCGCTGCCGCCGATCAATGCTATTGGTCAGATGCAAAAATATGTCCTGCGCCTCGCGGGGCGACCCTTGCGTGGTGGAAACGGAAAAAGGAGGGACCATAAACGAGCGCGCCCGCGAGTTCATCGAAAAGCAACTTGCATTTCGGCACTTGACCCGTATCGAGCGGCCGGTGAGTAATCATGTTTTTCGAGCAGATCAGTTCGTTTGTCTGTTATCCTACTGTCGTTGTACGCGACCTTCTCAAGTATACTGTTCGAGAAAAATAGCAGCGATACGGCGCCCGAGTTGATAGTGCCGGCGGCAGTTAACGAAAGCAGGCCATCGTTTGAAATGCAGATGAGTCCTGCCTCCTTCAAGATTTCAAGCTCGCGCCCAAAGCATTTCTCAATGGAGACCCCAAACTCCCGCTCGAAGCGGGAGAGCAACACTCCACTACTTCGCAGAGCAAACATCACGGTTCTGCGCATGAGATCATCTTGCGACAGGACAACACCCTTCCACACTGGCTTCTCGCCCGCCTCAACCCTATACAGGTAGCGATCTAAATCTGCCTCGTTGTAGAATTGGCACTGGCTCATGTAACCAAATCCGGCGACCCCAAACGGGACCAGATTATTGTCGTTCCAGGAATCGTATTTGCGGCTCTGTTGAACCGAGTGTGGCTGCGACTGCTTACTCCAATAGAAAATCGGCCCATGCCGATAGCCGAGTCTCGTGAGGATGTGCTCGGCCATAAAATGCATGATAATGCGCTCCTTAGCCCCAGCGAATTGATATCGTCCCCGAGCCAAATGGCGGGCTACGGGGTCTGTAGATTTAAACATCAATGGGAATACATTGAACTTCTCTATTCCCATATCCAGTAAGCCGATAAGTGAGTCGTACCAGCTTCGGAGCGTTTGCTGCGGCAACCCATACATGAGGTCGAGCGACAGATTCTCAACGCCCATCTCATTCAGTAACTTTACGAGTTGTACTACCTCGTCCGCGCCGTGCCCGCGGTTTAATATGCGTAAGATGCTCGGATCTAGACTCTGAACGCCCAACACGAAGCGGTTTACGCCGGCTCTAAGCAGTGTGGATATGCGATCTGCAGCGTCCACTTGCTTTCCAAGAGAGGGATGTAATTCGAAACTCACCTCCGATTTTGACAGATCAAAGCGCCGGCTAATCATACTAAATAGGGTTTTGAGTTGACGGTTGGTCAAGAACGAGGGAGTGCCGCCTCCAAAAAAAGCAGTCTCAATAGCTTTGTCAGCCAGCGCCGCGTCCGACCAACTCATCTCTTTATCTAAAGCCGCCAGATAGCGCTCCACTCGCCCAGAAGATGGATGGATTTCCTTGGCGAAGTGGCAAAAGGTGCAATTCTGATCACAGAAGGGGATGTGAAAATAGAGATCAATTGACGACGTAACCTGGAGCAACAAATTTTCGGCCTTCAGGTCGCCCATTGCCTTGAGAGGCGGATATGTGCCGACGAGATAATCGTTATGCGTGTCAAGGTGCAAATTTCGTGACCTCAACATGTCAAGGTTAATGTCGTACGACCGGTCGATCGCAAACTCCAAGGCTTCGGAATAGGTCGGCGCGCGCATTTTGTTAAACCCCTCTAACTTTCGTGTGAAGCAAAGCGCGATGGAACATCCGTTCCTCGCTTACATCGCACTCTTCAGCTCTGGCTCGATACCGAAGCCATGCATTTCCATCAAGGCGCGGGTTCGTCAGCTCCCACTCGAGGCAGCCACCGTAGATCACAACGAGGTCGCCACACGCTAGGTTGCACGCGCGGGATGAATTGTGGTTCGGCGAGGATGACAGATGCCGTGGCTCAGGCGAATGTACTTCGGGCGTCGCGAAACGGCACCCAGGCGGACTTCAGGCGCCGGGGGTACGAATACTGTTCGAGAAAATGGTGCTCCAGCTCCGAGACAGCGGCACCCGCGAGGCACGCGGCAAAGCTTTAGGCCGGACCGCCTGCAATAGCCCAGCGTCCGTTGCATTGATTCGATCAATCGCGCAAGTTTCATTTGAACTCCTTTGGCAGCGACTGCGAGGCCGTCATGGTCGTGCGGATTCTTTACGGTGTCCCAGCAATCCACGTGCCAGCAAAGCCATATGCGAGCCTCGCTTGAAGAGGGCAAAACCATATGCTTCGCGTCCACTGACGGAATACTCGCGCCTCAGTGTCTGGTCCCGGACAATTACGTCTTCAGCCGGACACGGCTGAACACGACAACGCGGAATGCCGAATAATGATGGCTGCCTCTCATGCTGAGGTCGAACATCTGCGCCAACGGCGACCTTACGAGCGAATCGCTTGGCTGCAGGCAGCGTCTCGGCACGTGACGGATATCGGCGGGGCGACCCCAGAGAAATTCCGCCTGCTACTCTGCTTAGCGTTCACGCCTGAGCCCGGTGTTAGCAGACTGAAAGTTGTAGTGTGCCGCTTTGCAGGAAGTTGCGGACTGTTGGATGCGGCCCGGCGTCGTCAAGATTGCTGGCATCGCCTCGGGTGGATGGTGAAGACCTCGCCGTTTGCCCCCGTTAACAGGAAGGCACAGCCGCTCATCGACAAGGTCTGGAGGCACTGTGGGGACGAGTCTCCTTGTCTTCGCTCCATGGCGAACCGCAGGGCGAGCCGCAATTCGGGCTACCAATTTGCGACAGCATCGATCACAAGACCGCGGTACAAGAGCAGAGCGCAAGCCGTCGTGTGCAGCGCGGCAGAGTTCACCTTAACATGCGTAAATCCCAAGATCGAAAGGCTTACGGTAGGTGAGGGCCTATCCATGGGTGAACAACCGGCGACGGCTCTATTGCGAGCGGTACTTGATAAGGTCTGCGAGATGCTTCGCGCGACAAGCGCGGCGCTCGCACCCATGTGGCCTCCAAGATACTTGAAGCGGAAAGCGGCGAAACAACGCCGCCCTGCGGCAGTTCGGGCGGAAAGCCCTGGCCCAAGCGCCGACGATGTGGTGTTTATCGGGCGAGGTGCGGGTGCGCGGGTGAACTTTCAGGTTACGGTCTTGAAGGTCCTGGTGAATTACCCCAAGGATTCGCCGTGATGGCGGACCTCAAGCGCGACATGGTAATCCGCCTACGCCCACGATGATCATCACGCGCTTGATGTTGTAAGCCAGCACATTGAGCGTCATCTCGGCGGCCACCTTTGGCAGCTTTCTCGTGAGAAAGTGTGTTGCTCCCATCCAATCCTTCGTCGTGCCGAACGGATGCTCCACTGTCTGACGGCAGACACCCATCGCGTTGGGATTGTGGTCGAGCCGATGCCGAACTTTCTCCAGAACGGCCTCGTGCTCCGAGCGTGAGATGCGGCGCTGGGGGCCTGTCGTGCGCTGAGCTTTTAGCGCGCAAGTTTTGCAGGTGCTTGTCCAATAGCTTTGTGCACCGGACATTGCCCCCCGTCCGGGGCAGGCGAAGCCCTCGTGCGATCATACTCGGCGCGTCGCCCTCGTGTGCTGGCCACGCGCGAGTTTCATATTGAAGAGGCCGTCGAAACACGAAGCGCTCGATCTCGCCGAGATGCGCCGGCAGATCACGGCCCTGAGGTCCCGGCATTCGGAAAATCGACGCATCACCTACCTGTTCAATCGGCTGCTGATCAAGGCGGCAGATCTCAGTGAACCGGAGAGCGCAGCTCACGCGAAGCAGCTGGGTGAAGCGTGCGCCAGAACGATGGCGAACATCCAGAAGCGCGTCACGAAAAACGCCGGCAAGCCATCGGGTAAGGCTAACAAGTAGATCACCTTGCACAAAGCGGTCGCCGGGTCGACGCTACGTGTAGCCGCGGAGGTGCGCATGTATCGCGTAAACGCGGCCTTCGCGGCTAGGGGCTGCCGTAGCAAGCGGCGGCCCCGCCATGAGAAGCCTAGTAAGCGCGCCGCACTACTCGGTGTACAGAGGGGAAGTCTCCGAGAAAACCGGTGGGCATCTTCGTGCCGATCGGCGATCAAACCGAATCCGGCACCTCCCCCACAGACTCACAGGCGGACACAACCACATGTCCTAATTGCGCACCTTCGCCGGGCTGAGGGGCTTTCCGGCGCGCGGCAGTCTGGGTCCGGCTGACCGCCAGGAAATCAGCAAAGGCCCGGCATGGCTGCCGAGCCTTCTTCTATTGAACTGTGAATGTCGGACTTAGAAGTCCATACCACCCATGCCACCCATGCCGCCTCCACCCTGAGGCATGCCAGCCGCACCGGTGTTCTTTTTCGGCACTTCGGCCACCATAGCTTCCGTGGTGATCAGCAGCGCTGCGACGGAGGCCGCGTTCTGGATCGCCACTCGAACCACCTTGGTCGGGTCGATGATGCCCTTCTTGACGAGGTCGCCATATTCGCCGGTCTGCGAGTCGAAGCCGTACGCGTAGGCTTTGTTCTCGAGGATCTTGCCGACGATCACCGAGCCGTCTTCGCCGGCGTTGATCGCGATCTGGCGGGCTGGGTAAGACAACGCCTTGCGCACGATCTCGACACCGGTCTTCTGGTCGTCATTCTTGGTGCGCAGGCCCTTGAGCTGCTCGGTGGCACGGAGCAGCGCAACGCCACCGCCCGGGACGATGCCTTCCTCGACCGCCGCGCGGGTCGCATGCATCGCGTCATCAACGCGATCCTTGCGCTCCTTGACCTCGACCTCGGTCGCGCCGCCGACGCGGATCACCGCGACGCCGCCAGCGAGCTTGGCGAGACGCTCCTGGAGTTTCTCACGGTCGTAGTCCGAGGTGGTTTCCTCGATCTGCGCCTTGATCTGGGCCACGCGCGCCTCGATGTCGGCCTTCTTGCCGGCGCCGCTGACGATGGTGGTGTTCTCCTTGTCGATCATCACCTTCTTGGCGCGACCGAGCATGTTGAGTGTGACGTTCTCGAGCTTGATGCCGAGATCTTCCGAGATCGCCTGGCCGCCGGTCAGGATCGCGATGTCCTGCAGCATGGCCTTGCGGCGATCGCCGAAGCCCGGAGCCTTGACGGCCGCGACCTTCAGGCCGCCGCGCAGGCGGTTCACGACCAGGGTCGCGAGCGCCTCGCCTTCAACGTCCTCGGCGATAATCACAAGCGGCTTGCCGCTCTGCACCACGGCTTCCAGCAAGGGAAGCAATTCATTCAACTGGGATAGCTTTTTCTCATTGATCAGGACGTAGGCATCTTCCATTTCAACGCGCATCTTGTCGGCGTTGGTGACGAAGTACGGCGAGATGTAGCCGCGGTCGAACTGCATGCCTTCAACAACCTCGAGTTCGGTCTCGAGCGACTTGGCTTCCTCGACGGTTATGACACCCTCGTTGCCGACCTTCTTCATGGCGTCGGAGATGAACTTGCCGATCTCGGCATCGCCGTTGGCCGAGATGGTGCCGACCTGGGCGATCTCGTCGTTCGAGGTGACCTTCTTGGAGTTCTTGACGAGGTCGGCCACCACGGCTTCCACGGCCAGGTCGATACCACGCTTGAGGTCCATCGGGTTCATGCCGGCGGCAACCGACTTGGCGCCTTCACGAACGATCGCAGCGGCGAGCACGGTCGCGGTTGTGGTGCCGTCGCCGGCCGCATCAGCGGACTTGGAGGCGACTTCGCGCACCATTTGGGCGCCCATGTTCTCGAACTTATCGTCGAGTTCGATCTCCTTGGCGACGGTGACGCCGTCCTTGGTGATGCGAGGGGCGCCGAACGACTTGTCGAGCACGACGTTGCGGCCCTTCGGACCGAGCGTGACCTTCACGGCATTGTGGAGGATATCGACGCCGCGCAGCATGCGGTCGCGGGCGTCGACGCCGAATTTGACTTCTTTGGCTGACATGTTGGTTCCCTGGGTTTGCTTTGTCTCACTCACCTTCGGCGAGGCGCCCGGCAGGCGCTCCTCAGGGGTGAGCGGTGTGATTAGGCGGCCTTCTTCTTGGCCGAAATGTCGGTGAGAACGCCCATGATGTCGCTTTCCTTCATGATCAGCAGCTCCTGGCCGTCGATCTTGACCTCGGTGCCCGACCACTTGCCGAACAGCACGCGATCGCCGACTTGAATGTCGATCGGGATCAGCTTACCGCTCTCGTCGCGGCCGCCCGGGCCAACGGCGATGACTTCACCCTGGGAAGGCTTTTCCTTGGCCGTGTCCGGAATGATGATGCCGCCACCGGTCTTCTCTTCTGCGTCGATGCGCTTGACCACGACGCGGTCGTGAAGCGGACGGAATTTCATGCAGTCCTCCTATGTTTTCTCACTTTGTATTTTGGATCGAATAGCACTCGAAGCTAGCGAGTGCTAACCATTGTGAACATAAGCCGGCTTGGCCGGCATACAAGACAAAGCCGCGAAGGATTTCGAAAATACCTCGTCCTCATCGCTCCGCGGAGGGCCATTCAGAGCCCACTGGGGGCCCCTGGATTGATATCTGGGTGGGTCGGAGGAAGCCGGTGGGGGAGAGGGCCGGCTTGTACCGCCCGCCGACGTGTAGGTTTGGCTAATCATCTGGTCGCTAGTCGGGCCGGGTTGCGTGCTGTGGTTTAGCCCCTCAGGTATGAGGATGCCGCTTCCAGCGGCAGTCTTGACCCGCAACGGCACGACGAGAAGCCGGAACATCCCGTCGCTCTCGCCTACCGAGAGCATCTGAGATGCAGCGGTGGGCAAATTTTTTTCCAGTTTCTCTCCCTCCATGGACAACCAGGATCAGAAAAGCTTGTAATTTTCCGCAACGCAGTCGAATCCGCCTGTCGAGTTTTGCGGGTACCGAACTAAGGAATTTGTCCACTGATCAGCTTTGCGACCAAACGTTTCGAAAGCCCCATAGGACCGCCCTCGATGATTCCCGTATGTTTCCGCAGCTCAATGGCACGGGCGATGGTTATGCGAGTGGAGATCTCCGACCGCAGTTATGCCCTGGGCTGCTTTGAAAGCGTCTGAAGCCCGGCTTTGATGGCGGCGATGTCCTGCTCCACCTGAGCGATCCACAACCATCGCGGGATACAATGGAAATGAAAGCGTGATCGAGGAGCGAGTCCGAGCGACCGCGATTACAATCCAGGCAGCGGTAGCTTGCTAGCCCACCGCTTAGTCGTTCATTCGAATCCGGCCGTCCCAGGGATGACCTGACGAATAAGCCCGTCATTTGCGCCGGGCTGATCGCTAAGTGGTTCAGGTTCTTAGCACCGGACGCATTACAGAAGAGTCCTCGGGTCTCGTCGGTGCGGCTTCTGACATTGCGATGCTTGCTACGAGCTTCGCATATTCGTGTTGGTAGCATTCGAAACTGATATGAAGCCTAAACCGAGAAGACGGCGTGCCAAACTGGGCAGCAGAGCAGGAGCCGTGAACTAACTCGGCGGCGAGACCGGCCGTCTATTCCGGACAGAGCGGTCGCCGATCTCCGTTCGACCTTGCCCCTTGAAAAACAGCAACGAGCCGGCCACCTTCCCAAAGCTCGACGTCGTGCTCGCCGTATATTTCCTCAACTCGACGTCTCGCCGCCTGCTCGTCAATGCAGTCAAGCTTTGCGGCGCAGATCACTCGCCGGCCGCTGTCCATCACGAACACTTTGTACCGCATGATGGCAGTCCGATCCAAAAGGGGACTGTCATCGTAACCGAATGTCGTTCTAAGGCAGTGCCAAACAAAGTGCAGGCGCGCGGTGGTAATTCGGCGACACCAGCGTGAACTCATCGATCGCGGTGGCCGCGTCAGGTAACCTGCCCAGTGTAGCGCGGCCTCAGTGGCGCAATCTCACCGCGTGCCGGAGCGTGCGGCTCGAGCTTAAGATCGAGATGCCCCCCAGCGTCATCAACAGCACACCTAGCCAGGTTACCGTCCAGGTGCGCGCCTCGTCGCGCACCGCTTCATTGCGCGCGCCCATTGGCATAGCTGGAGGTGACTCGGCTCGCGCGGCCGAGGCAAGCTTCTCCACGTTGACTTGGGGCGGCATGAAGTGCTCGGGCGTGAGCTGGCCGCTGGGAAGAGCCGTAACGGGTGCCGCCGGCATCGCGGCCTGCGTGTCGCCGTCGGAAACAGAAGCGGCGTCAGCCACCTTGACTTCGCGTCCCGGCGGCGTCGGCGGAGCCCTCTCGGCCGGCGAAGAGCCTAGCAACTCCGCGCGCGCATCGATCACCGGGCTCCGCGCTTGCCGCGAGGCCTCGTTCTCGTCGGAACTGGCGGCGCGGTTGGCCACACGACCAGGAACCGGTTTTCGCACCGTTACGATGCCCTTGGCCTAAAACCAGCATTTGCGGTGGCCGTCCCGCCGATACACCCAGTGCTGGCTTGGGCCAGGCGAATTGCCGGGCCGCGGCAAGCATTCCGGCTGCACCGAGGAGGTTGCAGCGGGCTCGTGAGCAGCAATATTGAACAAGTCGGTGAAAGGGTTGGAGCACGCAGGTGCCGTCGAAAGACCTCCAACAAAGACTAAACTGGCGAAGTAAAATCGCAAATGACCGGACATCCAAAACTCCCGGTGTTGCGCCCCACCCGGCACGAGCCGTCGCGGCGACATGGGACTCCATGCGACTTAAATCTGGCAGCGTGATGGATTAGTTGTGCTCCTAGCCATCCGAATTAATGGCCCGTCCACCGCTCTCGGGTTGCAACACGCGACAGCGCACCCAAACTTGATAGAGCGCTCTTCAGTGGTGCAATACTGACGCCGCGATTAGGCTTACCCGGGAGATCGGCTGCTGGTTGGTTATAGACCCGGTGATCATTCGAAAAGCCGTTCCAGGCTCTACAGCCCTGCTGTGGGTTGCAAAAAACCGCCGTCCGAAATGCGCTTGCAGGCGTAAGCCTCGGGTATCGCGGAGCCTGTGCTTAGAACGAGCAGGTCACGCTTTCCATTGCGATAGACATCAAACACTTTTCGCCCCCGCTAATCCTGTCGAGGTAGACACGAAATAGGTTTCGATGCCCCCGCTTGCAGGGCGTGGAGGACTCATTGGAAAGGCGCGTTGCGCGGTCCGCGCGACCGGACACCGTGGCCCATCTCGGAAGTTGACCCTAGTCCGACTGGGACCGATATGCTTTGATGCGTTGGGGCGTGTGGTGCGTGGTGGCCTCATGTACATGGTCATTCGCAAGTACACCAAGGTTCGTTCGGTAGCGGACGCCGCTCGCCGCGCCAAGAGCGGCGTCGGCCAGATCCTAAGGCAATCGCACGGATTCAGATCTTACCATGTGCTGGATGCGGGCGATGGTGTTGGTATCGCCGTCATGATATTTGACGACCGCGAAAGTGCCAATGCAGCGAACGCCAAGATACTGGCGTTTGTTCAAGCAAGTCTACATGACCTCGACCTTGGAGTTCCCGAAATCACCACCGGCGAGGTTTTGGTGAACATAGAGCCGAACGAGTCCTCGGGCATAAAGTAGCCGAAATCGCTGCCATTTGGGTGGCGCATGCCACCCGTTGCTCATGTCCTCGACTTGATGCCCGTCGCGTTTGCAGCGATCGCGCCCTAGACACGCGCCTGCCGTCCGTCAGCGATATGCGAGTACGCGTAGTTTTCGAGGAGCAGTAGCAACATGAAGCAACACACCTCCGAAGCATTTTCCACCACAACGATCTACTGGACACCGCTCGTGGTTATGGGCACCGCGATGCCGCCAAGAGATCCCGATGAAGACGAGGAGGACGAAGACGAAGAGGAAGATGATGCCGACGAGCCGCCGGTCGTACGCGAGCCGGACGAAGACTAGACTAGCGTGTTCGGCAGTCGACGCTATAATATCTCCTCATGGGCTGGGATGCGAAAGACATAGCGCTCCTCAACAGGCTCTGGTCCGCAGGACAGAGCGCCGCGCAGATAGCGCGTCGTCTCGGGTGCAGTCGTAATGCGGTCTGCGGCATGCTGACCCGTCTGGGCCTGAAGCGCGGCCACAAGCCGCCGACAGCAACGCCCAAGATAAGGCCGCCCCCAAAGCTGAGGCGACGTCGTCGGCAGCCTGCGCCAGTCCAGTCGCACGAAAGGTGTCGCGGAACACAGCGGAGAGGCGACAGCCCAAGGAATTCAGCAAGCAGCAGCTCTACACCATGCTGGCAGAGGCGGTCAGAAACACTGGCTAAGAGCTCACCGCGAGCGGTTGCGCTCCCGTCAGTGCCTGGCCCGTCGTCCGTGGGGCTGAGGCGTGTCGATGCGGCGCTGAATCTGGCATCGTTGCTTGACGACCTTGATTGCAGCTCACGGTCAGGCTCCTAGCGCGCCGTCGGCCTCAGTTCGGCTCCGTGTAGCTGTCATGCGATCGTGCCGGCTCATTTCAGTGATCGGGCCCCTCATATTCCGCCCAACAATCCGTCGTCTCGTAGACCCTCACGATCGAGAGTTGCGCTAGGCGCGCTTTCGTGCGCTCCCAGATCCAGATGGCGATATTTTACGCTGTCGGATTTTCCAATCCCGGAACTTGGTTCAGGCACTGGTGATCGAGCTTCTTTAGAACGATGCCGAACGATTCTTCTAGGTCGAAGAAATCGGCTACGAACCCGGTGTGCGGATCGACTGGACCGTTCAACACGATCTCGATCCGATAGGAGTGACCGTGCATCCGATGACAGCGATGTGTCTGTGGGACACTTGGAAGCCAGTGGGCTGCCTCGAACTTAAATGCCAGGGATATCTTCATCTGATGCCGAGATGCCCTCTTCACGTTGAGCCGCCATTCCGGATGAGCCAGGCAGTACGCGACGGTCTGCCGCGTGTCCTCGACCACGTCGGGGCCGTCCATCGTTGAAGCAACAAATTGTTCAAGCGCGTCTCGTCGAACCCGTCCGGCAGGGCTTCCGCTGTGGATACACGAGTTCGTGTTCGTGTCCGCAAGTGATGGCCAGCGCGGCGTCCCATTTCTTGGGCTTTGCAAATCCAACCGATGCCGGCCCGCACCGGCAGCGCGCCTTTCGTCTCGATCGGGGTGCGGAGACCGAGGTGATTGAGCGCTTGCGGGAGATCGTCGCCGACCGCCGAAATGCGCTCGGCGGACCAAGTCGCGGAGGAGGAACATCGGCCGGGTGAAAGTGATCATGCGTCGAGATTCTGCAGGCGCTGGCGATTGCGCAGCACGATCTGGCGAGCGCCACAAAAGCCGAGAATGCCCTCGACATGAAGCTGTGAGAGTACACGCGACACGGTTTCGAGTGTGAGGCCGAGATAGTCACCCACGTCGCGCCGGCACATCGGCAGGGCCATCATGCCGGCGACAGCGAGGCGGCGATCCATTTCGAGCAGGAAGGTTGCGACACGCTCTATTGCCGTTTTGCGTCCGAGCAGCAACATGTGATCTTCGGCGTGACGCAGCTCGCCCGCCGTCATGTCCCAGAGCTTGCGGGCGACCCTTACGTCAGTGCCGGCGGCCCTTTCCAGGCTGGCACGCTTCACGAGGCGCACGCTGGTGTTGATGATCGCTTCGGCCGCAAGGCGATGCGTCTGGCCGGATTCGAGGCCGAATACGTCACCGGGAAGATGGAATGCCCCGATCTGGCGGCGGCCGTCGGACAACATCCTGTAGCGGCGCACAGCTCCGAATGCAACTTGATAGACATATTGGGCGGGCTCCTCCTCGCCATAGATCTCCTCACCCTTGCGATAGGGGAACTCGGTGGCAACGAGGCCGATATGTCCGGCTATCGCGCCGAAGTGGTCACAGACCAGACGCGCGGGCGCGATCTTGCCAGCTATTTGGGTGTTGATCGCCTGGGTCTTGAGCGTCTGGATCAGCATCTGCGCCATCTCCGTTGTGATGGAGCATTGCTACGCGCGATCGTTCAGTTCGAAAATTTCGAGCGATATCTTAAGGAGGTTTACCTAAGGAGAACCCCGTAGGTCTGTAGCAGCACCAATCCTGAAGGCCCGGCGGATGCATTTCGCCAGGCTTTCATCGAGGAGCGGCTTGAAAATCACGTGCTTGACGCCGGCCGCCGCCGCCCGCGCCGAGATATTTCCATCCGGATAGCCGGTGATCAGGATCACAGGTGTGTCGACGCCGGATTGGCGCAGCCGCCAAGCCAACTCGATGCCGTTGATCTCAGGCATCTTGTAGTCGATCACGTAGCAGTCCGCGCCCGGTGGGGTCGTCGTATTGAGCAGCGCCGTGGCGCTTCTGAAGGTCCGCACGGCAAAGCCCTCGATTTCCAGCAGGAAGCTCAGGGACGCCAGCACAGCGGCATCGTCATCGACCACGTAGACGGTGGGCTTTGCCGATTCCCGGCTTGAGAGCCGCTGATGGTGCGCGCCGATTTCGATCATGTGGCCTGGCTACCATAGGCCAGCGCAAGCGCATTGACCTGCCTCAATCCTTCAGCATGCCAGTGCGCATCGCCAGACGCAAAAGTTCCGACAGGCTATTGGCCTGCATCTTGGTCATCACATTGGCCCGGTAGACCTCGATAGTGCGCGGGCTGATGTTGTATTCGCGGGCGATCAGCTTGTTGGAGAGACCTGCGACCAGCCCCTCCATGACCTGGTGCTCGCGCGGGCTCAAGGAGGCGACACGCGCGGCGATGTCCTGCGCGATGGCCTCATTCTTGGCGGCTGGCTCCCCCTCGCGAACCGCGGATTCGATCAAGGTGATGAGGCGGTCGTCCTCGAAGGGTTTTTCCAGGAAGTCAACCGCACCAAGCTTAATCGCTCCGACCGCGAGCGGCACGTCGCCGTGACCCGTCATGATCACGATCGGAAACGCACTGTGCCGCGCCTTCATGCGCTTGAGAAGCTCGATTCCGTCAAGGCCCGGCATCCGTATGTCGGAAACGACGCAGCCGAAGGCGAGGTCGGGCAGTGCCTCGAGGAAGCATTGCGCGTTGTCGAATAACGTGACGCGGAAGCCGGAGCAATCCAGGAGGAAGTTCAGCGAGTCTCGCATACCCTCGTCGTCGTCGATGACATAGACATGTCCCTTGGTCGTCATGGATCAATTCTCATCGGCTGCTGGCAAGGTGAAACGGAACGTCGCCCCGCCCGATGCATTGCTCGCGGCCCACATGCGGCCGCCGTGAGCCTCGACGATCGAGCGGCTGATGGACAGTCCCACACCCATGCCGGTTTCTTTGGTTGTGAAGAAGGTCCGAAACAGATTTGGAACGACGCTTTCCTGAAAGCCGGATCCGGTGTCCGACACCTCCACTTCGATCATATCATCGGCGACCCGGCGGTTGGTGAGGACGAGCTCGCGCCGCGGCGACTGCGCCATTGCTTCCAGCGCATTGCGGAACAAATTGACCAGCACCTGCTGGATTTGCACCCGGTCGGCGAGCACCAGATCGGCCCCGGGATCGGGATCAAAGCGGATCTGCACGTTCTGTTCGCGAGCGCCGGCAAGCCCGAGCGCGCGAGCCTCCGCGACCAGCTTGGACAGGCTCTCCATCCGTTTCTCCGACTCGCCGCCGGAGACGAAATCGCGTAAACGCCGTATGATCTCGCCGGCGCGCAATGCCTGCTCGGCGGCGCGGTCCAATGCGCTCTCGATCTTTGGCGTGTTCGGATCGCTGCTGCCGGCGAGCAGCCGTCGCGAGCCCTTCATGTAGTTGCTGATCGCTGCCAGAGGCTGGTTGAGCTCGTGGGCGAGCGCGGAGGCCATTTCGCCCATCGCGGTCAGCCGCGAGACATGGACGAGCTCGGACTGCAATTCCTCGAGTTGCGCTTGGGTCTGCTGATGCTCGGTCAGGTCGCGGACGAAACCGGTGAAGTAAGGCTCGCCGCCCGAACGCATTTCGCCGATCGACAGATGCATCGGAAACGTGGTGCCGTCGCGCCGCTGGCCGGTCACGATGCGGCCGATGCCGATGATGTGCGGATCGCCGGTAGTAAGGTAGCGGCCGATGTAGCTGTCATGGCGGGAGCAGTCCGGCTCCGGCATCAAGATGCTGACGTTCTGCCCGATGGCGTCATCCTCGGACCAGCCGAACAGACGCTCGGCCGCCGTGCTGAAGAGCAGCATCATGCCGCGGCCGTCGATCACGATCATCGCATCGGGGCTGGTCTGAAGGATCGAGCGGAGATGAGTCTGGCGGGTGAGCAACGCCTCCTCGACCTGCTTCTCATCGTCGATGTCGAGCAAGATGCCGCTGAGATGTCGGGCGGCGCCGGCCTCGTCTCGAATGAGACCCGCCAGGGCGCGAATCCAGCGCCCCAGGCCCGAGGCACTGGAGACTCTGAAGGATACGTCGAAGCCGCCGCCGCGCTCGGTAACGTCCTTGATCGCGTTCTCCACTCGCTCGCGGTCCGCGGGCTCAAGGCGTGAGAGAAGGAATTCATAGCTTGCCGGTTGATCCCGTTCGATGCCCAGCAGCACTCTTGCGGTTTCCGACCACTCCAGCTCGCGCGTCCTGAGATCGAGATCCCAGGTGCCAACACAAAAACCCTCGATACGCTCGTCAAAATGCTTGCCGCGACTGTCGGCTGGCGGATGGGTCACGCGTGTCGGCGCCAAACTATTGCTCCCATTCTCATGCGGTGGGCCCCCTGCTGCAAACGTGGCGGCAATTTCGCCCAAGGCCGGGCCGGAGGCAAGTTCGGATGTCCGGCATTATTGACGGACTTCTTTCGGCCGTTGCGACGAAATTTGATCTACCTCATTCCAGCGTTGCGTCGGCGCAGCTAGATTCTGTCGCATCTCGCTGCCCGGAGGCTCCCGATAACATATGCGACAGTGATGGTCAGCCTGGCGCTCGATCACGCCAACGACGGGTGTCTTCAGGTCCCAGACGGCTACGGCTATTCGCGGTGCCGCGAGTTGATCCTCGGCCATCAAATAGCATCTGTTGACGCAATCCGCCCCCTGCGTGTTTCTGTCGCACCGACGGCCGGCGAACCCAGACAAAGCGAGGAGAACGCGCCGTGTACAAGTTTCTTGATCAGACCGTCGACAGCTACATGACACGCAAAGTCCAGACGGCCAAGCGAGATTTCGATCTGCTTGAGCTGAGCGCGATGTTCGAGCGCGACGATTTCAACAGCTACCCGGTTGAGGATGATGGGCAGGTGGTCGGCGTCGTCACCAAATTCGACATTTTGAAGTGCTTCGCCTTTACTCCGACCCAGATATTGCCGCGTTATCGTGATCTGATGAGCCGCAAGGTTGGCGACGTGATGTCGCCAGAGTTCATCTATGTCAGTCCCGAAACGAGACTGACGCGCGTGCTCCAGATTATTGTCGAGCACCGCATCAGGAGCGTCATTGTGCTCAACAGCGTCCAGAAGCTGGTTGGAATCATCGCCCGCGAGGATGTCATCGCGTCACTCAAGGCCACCGCGCGCGACTGAAAGGCGTTCGCGAGTTTCGCGAGTTCCTGGCTCCGTGCGTTACGGAGGTTGCTCCCGTTCGCTTGTCACGCCGGTGGCCAAGGGGAGAGGCACTTGAACTGACGACGTCGAAGACGTTCAGGGGAAAACCAGAAGATGTTCGCCGGATTGGCAGAACTCAACGGCATATTTTGATTTCAATCAATTCCCCGCGAGGGCGGATGTGGTTTGTGGCGCTGTGTTCTTTCAGAGAGAATCCGCGATGCGCCAGCCCTCGAATTCCAAATCCATGACCATCGGTGAAAGCGGCCTGGCGGCAGTGTTCGCGATCACCGCCTATGTCTGCGTGATCGCCTCGGCGAAGGCGCTCGATGCGCCGTTCGCCTTCCACGCCGCGCTCGGTGCGGCGGGGAGCCTGGCTGCGGTTTTCTGCATCGTCAACCGCTACTTCGACCGCCCGGCGGCGCTGCCGCCGGCCGAGGTGAATGGCCGTCCCAACTACAACATGGGGCCGATCAAGTTCTCCTCCTTCATGGCGGTGTTCTGGGGCATCGCCGGATTTCTCGTGGGCCTCATCATCGCCTCGCAACTGGCCTGGCCCGCGCTGAACTTCGATCTGCCCTGGACCAGCTTCGGCCGCCTACGGCCACTGCACACGTCCGCCGTGATTTTCGCCTTCGGCGGCAACGTCCTGATCGCGACGTCCTTCTACGTCGTACAGAAGAGCTGCCGCGTGCGCCTCGCTGGCGATCTCGCGCCCTGGTTCGTCGTCGTCGGATACAATTTCTTCATCCTGATCGCCGGCACGGGGTATCTGCTCGGCGTCACCCAGTCCAAGGAATATGCCGAACCGGAATGGTACGCCGATCTCTGGCTGACCATCGTCTGGGTCACCTATCTGCTCGTCTTTCTCGGCACCGTTGTCAAACGCAAGGAACCGCATATCTTCGTCGCGAACTGGTTCTATCTCGCCTTCATCGTGACGATCGCGGTTCTGCACCTCGGCAATAATCCCGCGTTGCCGGTTTCAGTATTCGGCTCGAAGTCCTACATCGCCTGGGGCGGCATCCAGGACGCCATGTTCCAATGGTGGTACGGCCATAACGCGGTCGGCTTCTTCCTGACCGCCGGCTTCCTCGCCATCATGTACTATTTCATCCCCAAGCGGGCCGGGCGGCCGATCTACTCCTACCGGCTGTCGATCATCCATTTCTGGGCGCTGATTTTCCTCTATATCTGGGCCGGCCCGCACCATCTGCATTACACGGCGCTCCCGGACTGGACGCAGACGCTCGGCATGACCTTCTCGATCATGTTGTGGATGCCCTCCTGGGGCGGCATGATCAACGGTCTGATGACGCTGTCGGGCGCCTGGGACAAGCTGCGCACCGATCCCGTGCTGCGCATGCTCGTGGTCTCCGTCGCCTTCTACGGAATGTCGACCTTCGAAGGCCCGATGATGGCGATCAAGGTAGTCAACTCGCTCAGCCACTACACCGATTGGACCATTGGCCACGTGCACTCCGGCGCGCTCGGCTGGGTCGGCTTCGTCTCCTTCGGCGCGCTCTACTGCCTGGTGCCGTGGGCCTGGAATCGCAAGCAACTCTACAGCCTGAAGCTCGTCAACTGGCACTTCTGGATCGCCACGCTCGGCATCGTTCTCTACATCTCCGCGATGTGGGTGTCCGGCATCCTTCAGGGCCTGATGTGGCGCGCTTACACCTCGCTCGGCTTCCTCGAATATTCCTTCATCGAGACCGTCGAGGCGATGCATCCCTTCTACATCATTCGCGCCGCCGGCGGCGGGCTGTTCCTGATCGGCGCGCTGATCATGGCCTATAATCTCTGGATGACCGTTCGCGTCGCCGAACAGGAAGTCCAGATGATGCCCGTCGCGCTTCAGCCGGCGGAATGAGGAGCTCCAGCATGTCGTTCTGGACACGCCACCAAGTCTTCGAAAAGAACTCGATCATCCTGATCGTTGCCATCCTGCTGGTGATCGCAATCGGTGGTCTCGTCGAGATCACTCCGCTGTTCTACCTCAAGAGCACGATCGAAAAGGTCGACGGGATCAGGCCCTACACGCCGCTGGAGCTCGCGGGACGCAACGTCTACGTCCGCGAGGGCTGCTATCTCTGCCACTCGCAGATGATCCGCCCCCTGCGCGACGAGGTCGAGCGCTACGGCCACTTCTCGCTCGCCGCCGAGAGCATGTTCGACCATCCGTTCCAGTGGGGTTCGAAGCGCACCGGTCCAGACCTTGCCCGCGTCGGCGCCAAATATTCCGACGACTGGCACGTCACCCATCTGACCAACCCGCGCGCGATCGTGCCGCAGTCGGTGATGCCGGGCTATCCATTCCTCGCCCAGACCGCAGTGGATCCGGACACAATTGCCGATCACATGCGCACGCTGAGGACTATTGGGGTGCCCTATACGGACGACCAGATCGCCAGCGCCGGCGCGGACATGAAGGCGCAGGCCGATCCGGATAATGCCGGCACCGACGCCTTCGCCAAGCGCTACGCCAAGGCGGCGGTGCGCAATTTCGGCGGCAAGACCGGGACACCGACCGAGATGGACGCGTTGATCGCGTACTTGCAGATGCTCGGCACGCTGGTCGACTTCAAGCTCTACAACGAGAAAGCAAATCTTCGCTGAGAAGGCACCAACGATGAAAGCCATCCTGACACTCGACAATCTTACGTCCGGTCTCGTGACCACGATCTGGACGCCGGTCTTCGTCGCGATTTTTCTCGCGATCATCGCCTACGCACTCTGGCCCCGTAACAAGGCTGCTTTCGACGAAGCGGCACAGCTGCCGTTGCGGGAGGAGTAAAAGATGATGAACGATCATCATGACGAAATCGATTCCGTCTCCGGCAGGTCCACGACCGGCCACGAGTGGGACGGCATCAAGGAGCTCAACACGCCGCTGCCGCGCTGGTGGGTGATCACCTTCTACCTCACCATTGTCTGGGCGATCGGCTACTGGATCGTCTATCCGGCCTGGCCGCTGATCTCCAGCAATACCACGGGGCTGTTCGGTTACTCGATACGCGCCGACGTCGCGGTCGAGCTTGCCAAGCTCGAGAAGATCCGCGGAGCCAAGATGGTGGCGCTGGGCGCGGCCTCGCTCGCCGAGATCGAGAAGGACCCGGGGCTGCTGGCGCTCGCACGCGCCAAGGGCAAGACCGTGTTCGGCGACAATTGCGCGCCATGTCACGGCAGCGGCGGCGCCGGCGCCAAGGGCTATCCGAATCTCAACGACGACGATTGGCTGTGGGGCGGGACGCTCGACCAGATCATGCAGACCATCCAGTTCGGCGCGCGCTCCGGCAACGCCAAGACGCATGAGGGCCAGATGCTCGCCTTCGGCAAGGACGGTGTGCTGAAGCCGGACGAGATCGTCACGGTCGCCAACTATGTCCGCTCGTTGTCGGAACTCCCGACGCGGAAGAACTACGATGGCGCCAAGGGCGAAAAGATCTTCGCCGAGAATTGCGTCGGCTGCCACGGCGATGGTGGCAAGGGCAACCAGGAGCTCGGTGCGCCCAACCTGACCGACAAGATCTGGCTCTACGGCTCGGACGAGGCGATCCTGATCGAGACCATCAGCCAGGGCCGCGCCGGCGTCATGCCGGCTTGGGAAGGGCGGCTCGATCCCGCCACCATTAAGGCGATGGCGGTCTACGTCCACTCGCTCGGCGGCGGCAAATAGTCGATTTGGGTGCGGACGGGGGCGAACAAAATGTCCCCGCTTGCGCTGGATCAACCGACGCTTCGGCGCCGGGCCTAGGTTGAATCGCACCTCTCGAAAAACTCCAGGCGATGAACAAGACCGTGAACCCAAACGAGCTCACATCGGACGACGATCTCGCGCCACTCTACGCCGCCCGCAAGACGGTCTATCCGCAGAGCGTCTCCGGCGCGTTCCGTCGGATCAAATGGGGCCTAATGGCGTTCTGCCTCGCCGTCTACTACTTCCTACCTTTCGTGCGCTGGAACCGCGGCCTGGGCGCCCCGAGCCAAGCGGTGCTGATCGATCTTCCCAACAGTCGCTTCTATTTCTTCTTCATCGAGCTGTGGCCGCAGGAAGTCTATTACTTCACGGGCCTGCTGATCGTCGCCGCGGTGGCGCTGTTTCTGATGAACTCGGTCGGTGGGCGCATCTGGTGCGGCTATCTCTGCCCGCAGACGGTCTGGAGCGACCTATTCTACGCCGTCGAGCGCCTGATCGAAGGCGACCGGCGCGAACGGATGAAGAAGGACGCCTCGTCCGATCCGATGAAGCTCGAGCGCATCTCCGAGATCGTGCTCAAGCATTCGATCTGGCTGATGATCGCCTGGTGGACCGGCGGCGCCTGGGTGCTCTATTTCAACGACGCGCCGACCCTGGTGAAGCAGTTCGTCACCTTTCAGGCGCCGATGATCGCCTATATCTGGATCGGCATTCTCACCGCCACCACTTACGTGCTCGCTGGCTGCATGCGCGAGCAGGTCTGCACCTACATGTGCCCGTGGCCCCGCATTCAGGCCGCGCTCACCGATGAGTGGGCGCTCAACGTCGCCTACCGCTACGATCGCGGCGAGAAGCGCACCTCGGTGAAGAAGGCCGCGGAGCTGCGCGCACTCGGCGAGCACGCTGGCGACTGCGTCGACTGCTATCAATGCGTCGCGGTCTGCCCGACCGGTATTGACATCCGCAACGGGCCGCAGCTCGAATGCATCCAGTGCGGGCTCTGCATCGACGCCTGCGACAACGTCATGACCAAGATCGGCCGGCCGAAGCGGCTGATCGGCTATGACAACGACATCAACATCCAGCGCCGCCAGGACGGAAAGGCGCCGATCTATCGCATCGTCCGCGCTCGCACCATCGCCTACAGTGCGATCATCGCGGCCGTCGGCGGCATCATGCTTTACGTGCTGGCGACCCGCAGCCTACTTGATCTCAACGTGCTGCACGACCGCAATCCGGTCGCGGTCAGGCTCAGCGACGGCTCGATCCGCAACGCGTATACGGTCCGGCTTCTGAACAAGAGCGGCTACGATCGTGTCATTGCGATCGACGCCGACGGTCCGGTCAACGCCACAATCCACATCGTCGGTGTTGATTCAGTGACGCCGGACCGGCCGATGATCGTGATCCCGCGCGATTCCACCAGCGAGCTGCGGCTGCTCGTCACCGCGCCAGCTGACAGCAATCCCGAGAAATCGATCCCCGTGCGCTTCCATGTCACCGATATCGGGCTCGGCGAGATTGCCACCACCACCGACAATTTCGTCGCGCCTTAACACCAGGAGACTGCCATGGTCACCAAGCCGCTGACCGGAACCAAGGTGTTCCTGATGCTGGTCGCCTTTTTCGGCGTCGTAATCGGCGTCAACGTCACCATGATGAAGCTTGCAATCGCAACGCTGCCCGGCACCGATGTCGACAGCCCCTATGCCGCGGGCCTCACCTACGACCGGGAGATTTCGGCGGCGCAGGACCAGGCCGCGCGCAAATGGCAGGTCAGCGCCCATATCGAGCACCGTGCCGACGGCGATGCCACGCTCCAGGTCGACGCGCGCGACGCGGCGGGCCAGCCGATGAGTGGATTGACGTTCGGAGGACGCCTGGAGCGGCCAACCGACAAGCGCGCCGATCTTGCGGTCGAACTCTCCGAGGCTGGCGTCGGCATCTATCGCGGCAATGCGGCGGCCGTCGCGCCGGGCCAATGGGACCTGGTGATCGAGGGTGAAGCGCGGGGCACCCGCGTCTTCCTGTCGCGCAGCCGCGTAATCCTGAACTGAGGGACGATGTCATGCATGTCACGCGGGATCTTTCGCACTATGTCCGGACCGTAGGCACTAGCCTTCAGCACATCGACCTCGCCGTCGAGGGCGTTCACTGCGCCGGCTGCATGGCCAAGATCGAAGGCGGATTGTCGGCCATTCCCGAGGTCACGCTGGCGCGGGTGAACCTCACCGACCGACGCGTGGTGCTCGAATGGAAGCAGGGCACGCTCGACCCGGCTCGCTTCATCGATCGCCTCGAAGAGCTCGGCTACAAGGCCTATCCGTATGAGACCGAGAGCGCGGAATTGAGCGAGGTCGCCCAATTCCGCTTCCTGCTGCGCTGCCTCGGCGTCGCGGCGTTTGCCGCCATGAACGTGATGATGCTGTCGATCTCGGTGTGGTCCGGCAACGTCTCGGACATGCTGCCGGAGCAGCGCGACTTCTTCCATTGGCTCTCAGCGCTGATCGCGCTGCCGGCGGCTGCCTATGCCGGCCAGCCGTTCTTCCGTTCGGCCTGGCGCGCGCTGTCGGCGAAGACCGCCAACATGGACGTCCCGATTTCGATCGGCGTGATCATGGCGCTCGGCCTGTCCGTGATCGAGACCATCCATCACGTGGAGGATGCCTATTTCGATGCGGCAATCATGCTGCTCACCTTCCTCCTGGTCGGCCGCGTCCTCGACCAGAACATGCGGCGGCGGACCCGCGCGGTCGCCGGCAACCTAGCCGCGTTGAAGGCAGAGACGGCGGCCAAGTTCGTCGGGCCCGACGAAATCTCGCAAGTGCCGGTAGCGGCGATCCATTCCGGCGACATCGTGCTGCTGCGACCGGGCGAGCGCTGTGCGGTCGACGGTACCGTGATCGAGGGACGTTCCGAGATCGACCAGAGCCAGATTACCGGCGAGACGCTTTATGTCACGGCCGGACAGGGTACGCCGGTGTATGCGGGATCGATGAACATTTCGGGCGCGCTGCGGGTGCGGGTTTCGGCGGCATCCGAGGCGACGCTGCTCGCCGAGATCACGCGGTTGCTTGACAACGCGCTCCAGGCGCGCTCGCGCTATATGCGGCTCGCGGATCGCGCCTCGCGGCTCTACGCGCCGATGGTGCACGCGACCGCGTTCCTTACCATCCTCGGCTGGGTGATCGCCGGCGCGAGCTGGCACGATGCGATCGTCACCGGCGTCGCCGTCCTGATCATCACCTGCCCGTGCGCACTCGGGCTCGCGATCCCAACCGTGCAGACGGCGGCCTCGGGCGTAATGTTCAAGTTCGGCGTGCTGCTCAATTCGGGCGATGCCATCGAGCGGCTGGCCGAAGCCGATCATGTCATCTTCGACAAGACCGGCACGCTGACGCTACCAGAGCTCGAAGTCACCAATGCCACCGACATACCCGCCGAGATCTTCGAGCTCGCCGGCCGGCTGGCGCTGTCGAGCAATCATCCGGTGGCAGCCGCCGTCGCGCAGGCCGCTGGCGCCAGATCGCCAATCGTCGGTGCGGCCGAGATGGCCGGACAGGGTGTGTGCGCGCATGTGGACGGCGTCGAGCTCCGTTTGGGTCGTCCGTCTTTCTGCGGTGCCGAAGTGCTGGTCGGTGAGAGCGCCAGTGTCGACCCGGAAGCTTCCATCGTGGTCTTCAGCAAGGGCACCGAAACGTTCATCCTCTCGGTGCGTCAGGGCCTGCGGCCGGATGCGCAGGCCGCGGTCGCGGCTCTGAAGGCGCGCAACATCGGCGTCGAGATTCTATCCGGCGACCGCGAGCCAGCGGTGAGGGCGGCGGCCCATGCCCTTGGCATCGCCGAATGGCGTGCCGGCGTCACCCCGGCCGACAAGATCGCGCGGATCGAGCAGTTGAAGCGGCGAGGTGCCAAGGTGCTTATGATCGGGGACGGCATCAACGATGCGCCCTCGCTTGCAGCGGCGCATGTTTCGATGGCGCCGATCTCGGCCGCGCAGGTCAGTCAGTCGACCGCCGATCTCGTCTTCCTCGGCCGACCGCTAGCGCCGATTGTCGCGGCCATCAACTTCTCGCGCAAGGCGCTGCGCCTGATGCGGCAAAACCTCTGGCTCGCGATCGGCTACAATGTGCTGGCAGTGCCGATCGCGATCAGCGGTAAGGTGACGCCACTGATCGCGGCGGGCGCTATGAGCGGGTCCTCGATTCTGGTCATGTTGAATTCGCTGCGGGCGCGCAGCGGCTCGCGGGAGATCGTGTGATGGAAATCCTGGTCATCCTGGTCCCGCTGGCGCTGAGCCTCGGCGGAGCCGGCCTCGTCGCCTTCCTCTGGTCGCTCCGCAGCGGCCAGTACGACGATCTCGACGGCGCCGCCTGGCGCGCAATTGCTGATGATGAGCCGCCGCAGGAAAGCGCCGGCTAAGCCCTAGAGCGATAGCCGTCCGCTCGAGCAGCGGTGGCCTCCTCTGAATGGGAGAATCCCTGTCGTCAGCTTTCTTCCGACGGCAGGTTGTTGTCACCGCAGGCGGTGCGTTGATGCGATCGAAGTCAGCTTAACTGAGCGAACGGGCGTGGCGGCAGTCAGGCGTTCGTGTCGCTCAGATGCTTGCGAATACGCAGCACGATCTGGCGCGCTCCAGAGAAGCCGAGAACGCCTTCGACGTGAAGCTGAGACAGGGCGCGCGAACCGTCTCCAAGGTGAGCCCGAGATAGTCGCCGATGTCCCGGCGGGACATCGGAAGCGCCATCAGCCCGGCACCGGCGGTCCTGGAATCCATCTCGAGCAGGAGGGGCGCGATCCTCTCCAGAGCGTTCTTGCGGCCGAGCAGCAGCATGTGGTCCTCCGCGTGCTTCAGCTCGCCGGCCGTTAGGCTCCAGAGCTTGCGCGCGACGACCTGAAAGTCGGCGTCGGCTGCCTTGTGCAGGCTTGCCCGGTTCACCAGGCGCACCCAGGTGTGAATGATTGCTTCGGCGCTGAGACGATGGGCGGCGCCGGATTCAAGCCCGAACACGTTGTCCGGCAGAGCGAAGGCACCGATCTGAAGACGGCCAAGGACAGCAGCTTGTAGCTCCGGACGGCGCCGGAGACGACCTGATAGACATATTCGGAGGGCTCGCCCTCGCCGAAGATCTCTTCGTCCTTGCCGTATGCGAATTCGCTGGCGACGAGCGCCGGCTGGCCGACCAACCCGCCGAATGCACTGGAGGGCACAGACGGGCAGCGGTTCGTGGAAGCCTGGGTGGCGTTGAGTGTGGTCGCAAGCATCTTCCCTCTCCTTGTTGATGGCTCGATGATGCGGGAAACCGCGACACCATAGAATTCGGTGCCTTCGCTTAGGGGAACTTACGTACCATAGATCTACGGAATCCCAGTCACTCGGGTCGATCGCTCTCCAGCTCGCTTCAAAGCGCTTGCATTGTCGCAGCGTTGAGGCAGTAACATTCCAAGTCCCTGGTCGCACCCCGATCTCAGTATCGTTGTTGCACCAACCCTTCCGTTCGCATTGGCTGCAGACCCGCTCCATGTCGCGCATCACTGCCGGCTTCGATCGCGAGACGTCCGCCTCGTCGATGCCGAGAACGTTCAGTAGGCTGGACAATTCGTCAGCCGCATGTCCCTTGATTGTCCAGCGTATCGAGGTCCGCCGGCGCGACGCGCAGATCGCGCGCTATTTTGTCCAATGTGCCGCTATCGAGTTGACGCAACTCACGGATTTCACGGCGACCTGAGCCAGTCGGCGAAAATGTCCAGCCGGGCATCGAGTATGGGGTAGGTCTTCTCAACGTTCTCTATGTGATCCGCTCGCAATTCGGGTGTCCTGCTGTCGTATCAAGCCGTCGGCGGGAGTCGTTGCGCCAGCGAAATATCCTTCGAGCGAGTCCCAGCCCTCCGATTTCTGCGCCCGGCCATGGAGCGTATGGAACCAAAATGTCGCCCCCACGCTTGCGTCGGGTTCACCTTCCCCGATAGACGAATGCCGATCGGACCTCCTGATCGGCCGCATCCGCAAGCTCCCGCTGCAACGGTCTGCCGCATCCCGAGGACGCGAAAGCCGGCAGCCCGGTCACAAGGGCCTGCATGGCCTTGTTGAACGCTTCGTCATAGGAATCGACCCCCACGACAGTGTGCATCACTTCTTGCAGCATGTAGCCGCGAACGAGGCTCCCCAGCATGATAAGGCGTTCTCGACGGCTTCGCCGCACAGCCCGCATTCGGCGAGGACCACTGTCATCAGGGCATGCAGGCTTTGATCAACCTGGTGCCATTCGGGAAATCCGGCGGCGGTCCAGAACGCCGCGGCAGACAGAGGCGGCCTTTCAAGCGCGTAGGAGCGCATCGCGCGCGCGATCGCAATCACGGCGTCTTCGGCGATTCTTTTTGCGCGAGCCTCCCATGACCGCGGCAGCAATTCCCGGTAACCTTGACGGCAAGAAAACGGCGCATCTCGGCGAACGTTTCGCGCCTGTCGCCCGTGCAAACCTCGATCTCCTGGGCGAGATCTTTCGCCAGCTTCCGGTCCCAGGCGCTCGCGAGTAGCCCCAGCGCAAGAAGCTGCTGATCCTGCTCACCGATGGCAAGCCGAACGATGTCGATCACTACGAAGGGCGCTTCGCCATCGAGGACACGCGCAAGGCGGTGCAGGAGGCGCGGCGCCTCGGCACAGCCATATTCCGGCATCCTCTCGCGATGGAGCTTAACCTTGCAGCCAAAACTCTATCGTCATCTCGACACATCGTGTGCCGGCACGCCCGCGGTTGATTGGGTTGCGCACGGAGAGCGACCATGGAGTTGCAGCGCAGATATGCAGCTGAGAGCTTTCAAGCAAATATCCGACGCCGATACCCGGCGCCGGATACTCGAGCTCGTAGAGCAGCAAGTGCCCTCCGACTGCTCGGTGAGACCGAGCGGGAACCGAAGGACGCAGCCTGGTTTGGGCACTCGGCGAAGCGCTTCAAACTCCGCGGCTGTTGACAGCCGCAGATCGGGCCAGATGAGCATCGAATGCGGATGCCACGCTCCGTACCAGAAACTCCGCGCCGTCCGGGACGAACAGTCGCTCCTCGCCTTCCATTGTCACTGCGCCGTCCGCGATGAGGCCCTCTAGACGGGACCGATCGACGATGGCCGTCTCCGGGGCGCAGCCATGGGAACGAGCAATCTTCGACAGATCGACTGCCATGTCGCACATCACCCGCTCAATCAAATCGGCCCGGAAGCGGTCGTCAGCCGTGAAGGCGTGGCCCTTCGCGGTGGCGAGCCGGTCCTCGGCGATGCGCGCCAGGTAGTCGCGGGTCGCCACGACATTCTGTACGAATCCTTGCGGCATCCGACCGATGGCGCTTGCGCCGAGCCCGATGAGCGTTTCTGCGGCGTCGTCGGTGTAGCCCTGGAAATTCCGGCGCAGCCGCCCCTCGCGCTTCGCCGCGGCGAGACTGTCGTGGGGCAGGGCGAAGTGGTCGAAGCCGATGCGCACGTAGCCGGCGTCAACGAGCGCCTGCGCGATCGTTTCGGATTGCAGGTGCCGCTCGATGCTGGCGGGAAGGGCGTCTTCATCAATCTTCCGCTGATGCTTCTTGAACCACGGAACGTGTGCGTAACCGAACACCGAGAAGCGATCCGGACGAAGTTCGATGCATTTGGCGACCGTGTCCAAGCACGATTGTACCGTTTGAAGCGGCAGACCGTAGAGAAGATCGAAGTTAAGCCGGCCAACCCCGGAACGCCTTAATTGCTCGACACCCTTGGCGGTCTGCTCGAAGCTCTGCAGACGGTTGATGGCGCGCTGCACAGCCGGGTCGAAACTTTGTACGCCGAGACTGGCGCGGGTGACCCCGCTGTAGCCCAGGGCCTCGGCCATTGCCTCCGTCAGGGTGCGCGGATCGATCTCCACGGCGAGTTCGGCGTCGGGCAGCACGAAGTAGGAGTAGCGGAGCGCGCCGACGAGATCCGCAAAGGCCCGGGGGTTCATGATTGTCGGTGTGCCGCCGCCGAAATGGATATGGGAGATCGGCAGGCGGTGACCGATGGTTTGGGCGACGAGGTGGGCCTCGGTGCGCAGGCCCGAGGTGTAGACGGCAATCGGATCGTCCTTCTTGGTGGCCGAGGTGTGGCAGCCGCAGTACCAGCACATCGACCGGCAGAACGGAATGTGTAGATAGATCGAGGCCGGCTGCCGGGACGACAGTGTCTTCAGCCAGCTTCGGTAGTCGCCTTCACTGATCGCCGGCGAGAAATGCGGTGTGGTCGGGTAGCTGGTGTAGCGGGGAAGCCTGTCTTGTCCGTACGATTGCGCCAGATCGGATCGCATTCTCTGTCTCCTTCTGATCCGGATTGCTTACCGGCATCGTGAGAGAAGGACCTTGCTCTGGCGCAATTAGATCGATGCTGGATCGGCTTCTCCCGAGCAAGGTGGAGATGCTGCGGACAATGCCGGCAACGGCGGGCTCCGATGGCTCGATGACGAGCCGGAAGCCAAGATTGGGGGCGGAACGCCCAACGCGCAGCCCCCGTTTTGGCATCGCGGATGAAGTCCGTCATGTAGGCGCGATGGGCGCCTTCCACGACGCGCACGCCGCAGTTGGGGTTCGTGATGCGGCCATCATGGAGGGCGGTGCAAGTCTCGGTCCATTCCCGGGCATTGCCGCCAAGATCGTCCAGTTCTTTGCTGTTGGTGCCAAACGCGCCGCCCGCCTGGGGGGCGCAGCCTGTGGACGATCGCGAGAAGATTCGGCATCGTAGCGGACGAGATCGAGTCCTGCGCGGGGTCGGAGGGGCCAACGAGTGGCAGGACCTCCTCGCGCGCCTTCTCGCCGGCGACGAAGGCAGCCAATCCGCTGCGAATCGCAAGGGCACATGAGACCCCTTGGTGCTTGGCCGATCTGCACCTTCCTGAATCTCGGGAGCAGAACCGCACCGGTGGTCACGCCGGGAATGGTCCGGGCACTCCCTGGCTAACCCGATCGAGCGCGTGGCAGACGGCTCGCTATGGCTCACGGAGCCGCAATTTCGACATTCCGGTCGATCAAAATGGACCGACGATACATTCCATCTCGCGTCGCGTAAGCTGCGAGCTGGTCCAGTTGATCGAGCGGGGCGACGCGATCTCAGATGCTCTGCTTGGTGACGACGTGGACATCGCTGTTCAGTTGAACCTGACCGTCAACGATACGGGAGGCCTCAGCCCGTCGCTGACTTATGCCAATGCGCCCTTTGCGTTCAGTCTGGGCAGTACGCTCAGCCAATCGCGGGAGCAAAATTTCACGCAGAAGTTCTATTACTCGACGCGGGCGCTGTGGAAAGAGGCCGAGGCCGTGAGGAGGGCGGGCGGCAGTCTGGCGGAATGCTGGCCGATTGATACAAATCTCGCGGGTGAGCTGGGTCTGAAGAGAACCGTCGAACTTGCCTTTACCTCGCAACATGTTGATTGGGGTAAGAAGCTTTCCGATGACGGCGGTGTCTTCGGAGGGTACGTCAATTTCGTCGTGACGAAAAATGTAAACGGCGGGCCGACCTGGACGCTGACCAGCTTTATCGGATCTGGGAGCAATCTTGGGTCCTTCTCCGAAGTCAACACTGACAAACTGACGTTTGCGTTTGCGCGAGGCGACAAGGCCGGAATACCATTCCGGACGTCTGGCAGAGCGAAGGCGGATCGGCTCATCGAGCAGATCAACATTAATCAACTTACAACGCAGTTGTCGGGAGTCCGCCCGCTTAGATGATGTCATTGCGCAGGGTACGTCAATGAATGAGATCTTTTTTACTTCAAAGGGGCCGCGGAGGGGGTCGCAAGTTCGGCAAGTCCGGGGCGGAACGCATGTACGCCAGACCGATCGGGGTTCGGAGTTACGAACATTTCGGACCGACGCGTGGACATCCATCGACCACGAGGCCGCGATCGAAGTGGCGGTGGCGCCGGGAGGATGGCAGTCGTGGTCTAGGGTCTGTTGGGATTCAGGATTCTCATTTGAGCTCGGCTGTGATTCAAGCTCGGGATGGACCGATTCGTTTTGAATGACGCCCAATGGGCGAAGATGGAACCGCTTTGTCTAGGCAAGCCGAGCGATCCCGGACGCAGTGGCAAGAACAACCGGCTGTTCGTTGAAGCGGTGTTGTGGATTGCCCGGACCGGTAGTCCATGGCGTGATCTGCCGCGCGCTTTCGGGCATTGGAATAGCGTGTACACGCGCTTCCGCGACTGGGTGAAGGCAGATGTGTGGAAGCGCCTGTTCGACGCGGTCTCGGAAGAGCCGGACATGGAGTACGCCATGGTCGACGCCACCATCGTCAAGGTCCACCGCCACGGGCAGGGCGCAAAAGGGGGACTCAAAGCCAGGCCATCGGCCGTTCGAAAGGCGGCATGAGCACAAAAATCCTGGCACTCACCGATGCGCTCGGCAATCTCGTGCGTTTCGTGCTGCTGCCCGGACAGCGCTTCGACACCGTCGGTGTTCCGCCGCTCATTGAGGGGTTGGCCTTCGATGCGCTGATCGCCGACAAGGCGTTCGACAGCAACGCCATCATCGCCGATCTCGACGAACGCGGCGCCAAGGTCGTCATCTCCCAGCATCCGCGCCGCGCACAACCGCGCGCTATCGACGAGGAGATGTACAAATGGCGTCATCTAATCGAAAACTTCTTCTGCAAGCTCAAGGAATTCAAACGTATCCCGTTGCGCGCAGATAAGACCGATCAAAGCTTCGCAGCCATGATCCATCTGGCCGCAGCCGTGATAAACTCCCGATGAATCCCAACAGACCCTAGGAGCGTGTCTGAGTAATCGGATTTTTCTCGACGAGGAAGGCGCGTCGTGATTCAAACGACGGATGAGCAAGACATTTCGACCTTGGGACGTTGATCAGGTTTGGTTGTTGCCGCCGTCGATCCAGGATTTGGTGCCTTCCGGGCACGTGGCCCACTTTGTTCGCGACACGGTTCGCACTGGCTTGGACCTGTCGCGGATCATGGATGTCTATGATGAGGAGCGCGGCTTTCCGCCCTATCATCCTGGCATGATGGTGGCGCTGCTGCTTTATGCGTACAGCCAGGGGATTTACTCGTCGCGCAGGATCGGGCGGGGCTGCGAGGAGCGGCTGGATTTTGCGGCAATAACGGGGATGCAGCATCCGGACTTCCGCACGATCAGCGAGTTCCGCAAGCGGCATTTGGCGGCCCTCTCGGGCTTGTTCCGGCAGGTTCTTGCGCTGTGCCGCGAAGCGGGGCTCGTGAAGCTTGGCCATGTGGCGCTCGACGGCACCAAGATCAAGGCCAATGCCGGGATCAACAAGGCGATGAGCTATGGCCGGATGAAAGAGGCGGAGCCGAGGCTTGCGGCGGAGGTCCAGCACTGGCTGGCTCAGGCCGACAAGGCTGAGGATCGTCAGTTCGGAGCCTCGAAGCGTGGCGACGAGATGCCTGAGTGGATGGCCAATAAAGAGAAGCGGCTCGAGAAAATCCGTACCGCCAAGGCCGCGCTGGAAGCTGAAGCCAAAGCCAAAGCCGCCTCGAAGGCGGACGATGACGGCTCCGGTGATGGCGGCAAGGGCCGGCCGGGACGCAAGTCCAAGCCCGTCACGGCAGAGCCGAGCGACAAGGCGCAACGCAACTTCACCGATCCCGACAGCCGCGTGATGCCGACCAAAAACGGCTTCATCCAGGGCTACAACGCACAGGCCGCCGTCGATGGCGCCCATCAGATCATCGTGGCGCATGCGCTGACCAACTCGCCGAGCGATCAGGCGCAGCTTGCGCCATTGCTCGATGCCATAAAAGCCAATCTCGGGAAGAACCCGGATGAAGCATCGGCCGATGCGGGCTATTGCTCGCAAGCCAATCTTCGCACGCTCATCCGACGCCGGATCGAGGGCTACGTCGCCACCGGACGGCAAAAGCACGGCACCAAGGCGGCCACGACAAACAGGAAGCTCAAATCCGGCACGCTCGTCGCCAGAATGAGCACAAAGCTCAAGCGCGCAGGCCATCGAAGCCGGTATCGATTGCGAAAACAGATCGTCGAGCCCGTCTTCGGCCAGATCAAGCAGGCTAGAGGCTTCCGCCAGTTCCTCCTGCGCAGCATCGACAAGGTCAAAGCCGAATGGGCCATGATCTGCATCGCTCACAACCTCGCAAAACTCGCAGCCGCACGCTGAGGAGAAACTTGTCTCCCCAAAAAGCCGCTTCACAACTCGCTTCGCTTGATCCCAAGTCCATTACCGGGACACGCTCCTAGCTGGACAAATCGGTCTGCACAGCCAATCGCCTCATTTGTGGCGCGATGGACGGTGCCCGCACCTCCAGCCGTCGCGAATGGTCAGACGATTTACTTATTCAGCGGACTGCAGGATGCAGCCCGCGATCATATCGTTCAGCCGGTGCTCCAATGGGGACCATCTCCGGCTCGCGGCAGCACCAATGCGTGGGGGCTCGCGAGCTTTTGGGTCGGAGGCCAGAACGATCTGATGTTTACGACGCACTGGGAAGAGGTCGCTCCGGGCACGGTCGTGATCGGTCGCATGACGCTTACGGCGCAAAACAATGGGCTATTCAGCTGCACAGCTGAATTTGATGGCTATCCTGCCACGCAACTGACGTCCGAGAACCTTCTGGCCATGGTCGATTGCGTATTAACTTTGGAAGCATACGGTACGGGACCCAATGCGCCTTATCCCGAAGTCGCAGTCACGGAATTCAGTGCAATATCAATTGCCCCGGACTTCGTGGCGGCAAATGTGCGGTGGGCGGCGAGTGGAGGAGCGGTGATAAAGCGGGACGGTGGTACCGACGCTTGTATCGATGTCGCCTATCCGGTGGCCGGCGCATGATGAGGACCGCTTTGCGGATTTCGACACGAGCGACTGTCGGGCAAAACGGCTGTTCGTCAGCAGCGAGAATGCGCGCCCCTGACACGATCACGGCCCAGGCGACGGCGAGCAAGTTCTCGGGATCGCTCACCACAATGGTATTGACACCGGCTTTGGCGGCATAGTCTTTTGCGCTCGCAAGTGCGATCTCAATTGGCGCGGCTTTCTCGATCCTACCCGTCAAGGTTCGTTCAGCCCCAATGGGCCGTTCGGGCAGCACCTCTTTGGCCCGCTCCTTGCCAGATTCCGTCAGGAAAATTCGCCATTTCGCTCTTTGATGAGACGTTCCTTCAACGCCTGCTCGAAGCACTTTCTGATGTGCTCTGCCTTCACCCGATAGGCGGCAATTCCTGCCAATCCTCGACGGCTTGCTTCTGTAACGGCTGTCCGTCTTCAAACAGGTATCATCGAGAACGGGCGTTTACGTGCAGCACACGCTGAGCGGTGCATTATAAACAGAACCCTGCCATAGTAGCTCAGCGGTCGCTTGCAGGCAGCAGACCTACCAGCGCTTTGGCCTCGGACCTGAGAACGTCAATGGCAGCCTTTCGAGCATGTGCATCAAAGCGGGTCCGAATGGCGGAGACGGAGAGCGCCCCGCGCAATTTGCCATGAAGGTCGATCACGGGCACGGCTGCGGCCGCGACCTCAGGATCGCGCTCGCCGATCGAAACGTAGAAACCCCGATCTCTGATCTTCTTTCCATCAGCTGATGCAGAATCGCGGTAGGCGGCAAGAACACGGCCGGCGGCGCCGCGATCGATGGGCAATCGCTGACCTTCTTCGAGGTGATGCCGAACTGAACGCGGAGAATTGACCCGATAAAGGCAAATGCGCTCGTCGCCCTCGGCGATGTAGAAGGATGCGGTCTCTCCAGTTGCCTCGACCAGACGATGGAGCGAGGGTCTGATCAGATCACCGAGATCGAGCCCGCGCTGATAAAGCGCCCCTAGGCGCCATAGCTCCGGTCCCGGTCGAAATAGCCGGTCGACGCCCCGCACCAGGAAGCCGTCTGCCTCAAGCGATGCGGCAAGGCGAAGGACTGTGCTCTTGTAGAGGTCGGTTGCCTCCGCAATCTCCGTCAGCGTCATGGCCGCGCGCTCGGGGGCGAAGGCTTTGAGGATCGCCAAGGCCCGCCCAACTGCATCGACGCCCGTTTTTGCCATTAATGACCTCTTGTTCTGCCGTACAGAACAGATAGCCAGAATTGGTGGAAAGTCCAGCGCCACACGGGAATCTTCGTTTCTGTGCGCCAGAATGTAATTGACTCCAGAGATATCGCCAGCTATCTGTTTCGAACAGCAGAATAAATTCTATGGAGCGAAACAATGGCGGGGCAGCCGGCACTTGCCGTCGACTTGCGCGACGTGATGATTCGCTTCGGCGACTTCACCGCCGTGAAAAGTATGAACCTCCAGGTCGGTGAGACCGAATTCGTTGCAGTGGTGGGGCCGACCGGCTGCGGAAAGTCGACTATTCTCAATACCGTGACCGGACTGCTGAAGCCCGCCGCGGGGGACGTTCGCATCTTCGGCAAATCGCTTACCGGCCTGAACGGTCAGTCCGGCTACATGCTGCAACAGGAAGGGCTGCTGCCCTGGAAGACGGCGCAGGACAATGTCGGGCTTGGACTCGTGTTTCGGGGCAGTTCGATCGAGAAGGCGCGCGCGCAGGCCCGGCCCTGGCTCGCCAAAGTCGGCCTGAAAGGGTTCGAGGAGCGCTATCCGCATCAATTGTCCGGCGGGCAACGCAAGCGTGTCGCGATGGCCCAGACCCTGATCATGGAGCCGAAGATCGTCCTGATGGATGAGCCTTTCTCCGCGTTGGATGTTCACACACGTCGTCTCATGCACCGCATCCTGCTCGAACTCTGGCAGGCGGACCGGCGCTCCCTCGTCTTCATCACGCATGATCTCGACGAAGCGATCACGCTGGCGGACCGCGTTGTTGTGATGTCCGCGGGTCCCGCCAGCCGCATGGTTGGCGATGTCAGGATCACGCTGCCCCGTCCACGCGATGTCTCGGCGCTCCAGACCACCGACGAATTCGTCGCTCTTTATCGTGAAATCTGGTCGCTGCTCGGTGCCGAAGTGGAGAAAAGCTATGCCACGCCGAGGTAAGATTGCTGTCACGCAGTTCGCCATCGTCCTCGGCCTGGTCCTGATCTGGGAATTGGGCGTGAGAGTCGGGCTGATCGATCCGTTCTTCTTCCCGGCGCCATCGACGCTTGTCGCGAGAATAGGCGAGTGGATGTCGACGGCGGACTTTTGGACCGATGTTGGCATAACGCTGTTGGAAACGGTCCTGTCGTTCCTCGCCGGTATCGGAATCGGCACCGCGCTCGGTATCTGGCTCGGCTTAAGCCCGTTTGCGGCCGAGGTCGTTCAGCCCTTTATCAAGATGTTCAATGCCATCCCGCGCATCTTGCTGGGACCCATTTTTGTCATCTGGTTCGGATTGGGGCTCACCTCCAAGGTAGCGCTCGGCGTGACGCTGGTTCTGTTCGTCGCGTTTTTCAACACGTTCCAGGGCGTCCGCGAGGTCAATCCGGTCGTGCTGGCCAATGCCCGTTTGCTGCGTGCATCGAAGTCCTCTCTGCTGCGCCACGTCTACCTGCCGTCCGCCACAACCTGGATTCTGTCCAGCCTGCGGGTATCCGTCGGCATGGCGGTCATGGGGGCGGTGGTTGCGGAGTATCTCGGCTCGTCCGCGGGATTGGGGCACTTGATTGCGCAGGCCGAGGGCGTCCTCGATGCCGCGGGGGTGTTTGCAGGAATTATCGTTCTCTCCGCCTTCGTCGTTGTCCTCGACGCTATCGTCGACCGCGTGGAAAAGCGGCTCCTGGTCTGGCGGCCAGCGCCTGCCCACGAAGGCTGATGCCAACGCTGTCCCGACAGTCACGGAGGTTCGCATGCACGTTTTCACACGACTGATGCTGGTCATGGCGCTGGCCGCTTTCTCGGTCATGTCGGCGAATGCCGCCGAGCCCGAGAAAACAAAGTTGAAGATCGCCGTGGGGTCACAGATCCTCAACTATATGCCTCTCGAACTTGGCGTGAAGCTCGGCGCCTTCAAGGACGAGGGCCTTGACGTGACCGTCCAGAACTTCCAGGCCGGTGGCTCAAAGGCGTTGCAGGCCTTGGTCGGCGGCTCGGTCGACGGCACCGTCGGGTTTTACGATCACACCGTCCAGATGCAGGCGCAGGGCAGGCAAATTTCCTGCGTGTTCCTGCTCAATGATATTCCAGGTGTGTTGCTCGGTGTCCGCACTGAGCT
Organism: Bradyrhizobium nivariense; assembly: GCF_029846715.1. Lineage (GTDB taxonomy): Bacteria > Pseudomonadota > Alphaproteobacteria > Rhizobiales > Xanthobacteraceae > Bradyrhizobium. The sequence continues at coordinate 48,767 of NZ_JARVWW010000032.1, read as the reverse complement.
AGCCGATAAGGTCAAGACCGGCGCCGACCTGAAGGGTCTTAAGCTCGGGATCACGGCGCCGGGGTCATCGACCGACACCATGGCGCGTTACTACATCAAGAAATCAGGATTGGGCCCGCGCGATGTGAATATCATCGCGGTCGGCAGCGGCGCACCGGGCTTGGTGACGCTTGAGGCCAAGAACATCGACGCGCTCGTCTACTTCGACCCTATCGCAACGCTTCTCGCGCGCAAGAACGGCGCGATACCGCTGTTCGACGCGCGCACGGTCGAAGGCTCAAAACAGGCCTTCGGCGGAATCTATCCGAGCGCGTGTCTGTACCTGCAGCAGTCCTTCATCGACAACAATCCGGAAACGGTTCAGCGCCTGGTTTGCGCCTTGCTCAAGACTCACCGCTGGATCAACTCCGTGCCAACGGAGCAACTCGTCGATGCGATACCACCTGGTTACAAGACTGACAATCGTGACGTGAATATCGAAATCATGAACGCGTCGAAAGCGCTGTTCTCGCCAACCGGGCAGATGGACATCGAGGCGGCCAAGGTCCCACTGGCTGTTCTGAGCGACTTTGATCCAAAAATAGCTGCCGCAAAGATCGACCTGAGCAAGACCTTCACCAATCGTTTCGCGGAACAGGCCGCGCAGCAGCTGAAATAGTCGCACACAGACCCGCCCCCTCGCGATCGGATCACTTAAGGCTTCTTAAGATGTCTCTGCCGCTAACCGGCATCCGCGTCCTCGATCTGTCCAACGTGCTGGCCGGGCCGTTCTGCGGTTACCATTTCGCACGCCTTGGCGCGGAGGTAATCAAAGTCGAAAATCCGAACGGCGGCGACCTCGCGCGGCGCCTCGGTGCGGATCCGCAAAGGGCGGAGCGCCTACAGGGCCTCTCGTTTGTCGCCGTGAACGCCGGCAAGCAATCCGTGGCGTTGGACTTGAAGTCGGAATGGGGCCGCGAGGTGTTCTTGCGGCTCGTCAAGGAAGCCGACGTGGTGCTCGAAAACTTCCGGCCGAAAGTGATGGAACGGCTTGGCCTGGGCGTTGATGTGCTCAGCAAGCAGAATCCGCGTCTTATTTACTGCGCGATCTCCGGTTTCGGGCAGAGCGGGCCGTGGTCCGCCCGTCCGGCCTATGACCAGATCGTCCAGGGTCTCTCCGGAGCCATGAGCGTCACCGGCGATACAGCTTCGGCTCCGCTGCGCACCGGCTTTCCGATCTCGGACACCATCGCGGGACTGACAGCTGCGTTTGCCATCGCCGCGGCTCTGGTCGAACAGCGGCATAGCGGCCGAGGTCGCTTCATCGACGTGTCCCTGCTCGAAGCCACAGTTGCAGCGATGGGATGGGTCGTCTCCAACCACCTGAACGCCGGCGTCGAGCCGCAGCCTATGGGCAACGAGAACTTCACGGCGGCTCCGTCCGGCACGTTCCGCACCGCAACAGGCCCGCTGAATATTTCCGCCAACGAGCAGAAGCAATACGAACCGCTATGTGACCTGATCGGCCGACCGGACCTGAAGACGGACCCACGCTTCGCAGGGCGCGAGATGCGCAAGGTCAATCGCGCAGCGCTGAACGCGGAGTTGAGCAAGGCACTAAGCTGCAAGCCTGCTGAAGAATGGGAGTCCCAAATGAATTTGGCTGGTGTTCCCGCAGGCTGCGTGCTGACGGTCCCGCAAGTTTTGCAGCAGCCACAGTTGCTCGATCGCCGGTTCGTCGAGACGTTGGTGCCGGAAGAGGCTGGTGCGCAGCCGTTACGAATCACGCGGCCAGGCTTCCGGCTGAATGAGGAGTTTCCGGTGCCTTCACCAGCTCCAGCACTCGGCGCCGACACTGAGAAATGGCTGCAGCGGCTCGGCTATTCGCATGCAGATGTTGAGCGGCTGGTGTCGAGTCGCGCCGTCGGGACGCCACATCAGGGAGAGACCGAGCTTCCGCCAGCTCGCGTGGCCACGAACGGAACGGCATCATGACGCCCAACGGCTTGTAGCGGTTGGCGATCGGCAGGTTGAATGGATGGAGCCGGAAATGAGCGAACAAGAGTTGCGACAGCAAGCCGCCCGTTGGTGGCGAACCTCCATCTGCGATATCGCGCCCGGGCGCATCGCCTATCGGGGTTATCCAATCGAACAGTTGATAGGCCGGATTTCCTTTCCCGCCATGATTTGGCTGATGTTGCGCGACGATCTGCCGACGGCCGCGCAGGAGCATTTGCTGCAAGCTGCGCTGGTTGCGTCGGTTGACCATGGTCCGCACGCGCCCTCCATCGCAATTGCCCAGATGGCGGTGAGCTGCGGCCTACCCCTGAACGGCGCCATGGCGTCGGCGATCAATACGCTCGATCACGTGCATGGCGGAGCAGGGGAGCAGGCTATCGAACTCTACGAAGATGTGCTGCGACGGTGCGAAGGGCGCGAGATCGAGCAGGCCGCTGGCGCCGCAATAGACCATTTCACCGCAACACGCAGCAAATATCTGCCGGGCTTCGGCCACCGCTTTCATCCAGTCGACCCGCGGGCGGCGCCGCTGTTGGCGCTGGTGGATGCCGCAGCCGACGAGGGCAGTGTCGGCGGCAATTATGCCAAGGCCGCTCGCGCGATCGAACGCGTGATGCAACAACGCAAGAGCAAACTCATTCCGATGAACATTGATGGCGCGACCGCGGTCATTTACGGCGAGCTGGGCTTCGCCTCTCCGCTCGCGCGGGGGGTCTTCTGCTTGTCGCGGGCGGTCGGAATCCTGGCGCACGCCTGGGAGCAAACTGGGCGCAAGGATCGCAACAAGGGCCCGATGCCCAAGCAGTTCGGCTACAACTACGAGGGCCAGCCGCGCCGCAGGCTGGAAGGCGCGTCATGATGTATCTCGACAAGCCGCCCAAGCTGATTGAGACCCGCATGTTTTCGTCGATGCCGCCGGAGTTTCGTCGCCCGGGTGTTTCCTCGGGATGGGCAGACGCGAACCGCGGGGCATATCCAGTAGATCGTTTCATCGAGGGACCATCGTTTGACAAGGCCGGGAATCTCTATTTCGTCGACACCCCTTCGGCCACATTTTCCGGATTTCACCGGATCGCGCCTGGTCTCTGATCATCGAATATAGCGGCTGGCCTAATGGTCTGAAGATCACGCCGGATGGCCGGATAATGGTCGCCGACTACATGAACGGCCTCATGGAACTCGATCCGCAGCGGGGTACTATTCGGCCGTTTCTGGGGCCGCAATTCCGAGTCCTTCAGAGGCTGCAACGACGTGCATATCGCGACCAATGGCGACAGCTACTTCAGCGATCAGGGACAAGCTGGACTGCACGATCCGATCGGCCGGGTGTTCCGATTGTGCCCTGACGGCCGTCTCGATTGCCTGATTTCGAACGGCCCGAGCCGAATGGTCTGGTGCTCAGTCCTGACGAGACCGTGTTGTTCGTTGCAATGACTCGCGACAACAGCGTCTGGCGCGTGCCGCTGATGCGCGACGGCGGGGTCGCGAAGGTCGCACGCTTCAGCTTGTTCTTTGGGACGAGCGGTCCGGACGGACTCACGACGGATGAGAGAGGGCGGCTGTTTGTAGCGTGTGCCTCCCTCGGCCACGTCTTCGTGTTGGCGCCGAACGGCGAAACAATTGCCCGTATCAAGTCCTGCGCTGGGGCGACGTCGCATTGGACGCGGCAAACGGCGCATTGATCATTACGGAATCGTCTACGGGATCAGCGTTGATCAGTGATCTCGCTGGTCTTCCCTGATGGTTCACGGTGGAAGCGCTGCCGTATCGGCTTCGGCGACCATGTCGAGGCGGACGCCTGATAGTCGACCCTTTATCGACTCCTTCGTGAACTCGTCAATGCGCCCCTCGACCTCAGAACGGTGGAGATCTACAACGGCCAAAGGATTGCCAGCTACGCCCGTGCGCCCAATCGGAGGGGCCACATCGCCGACCATGTACAAGCGCGCACTGCGACCGCGAATGTAGCTCTGCAGCCGAATTGCCGCCGATGATAGGAAGGTAGCTCAGCCGCAGCGTTCTTTGAGGTACTATCGCCTCATCCTGAGTAAGCTCTCGCAGCTCTCGACGCACGCTGTCGCTGGTCAAAAGCAGGGCGTCAAGCGCGTCGACGTGCCTGCCGTGGATCGCCGCTAAGGCATGCCGTTTAGCAAAGCCTTGCAGAACGCGGTGCTGAGCTTGCCACGGTGGATGACGAACTTATCGCAACCCTCCTCGGCCCGAGCATCCAGCCACTGCTGATTGTGGCCGTGCTGTTCATTGTTCTTAACGTGGCAAGCGGTGAACTCGTTGTCATGCAGTGTTGGCAGCTTGCCTGCCACTGTCTGCCTTCTCGTATGGATGTGCACCCACATCGGAGCCGGCACTTGTCCACTCATCAGCGGCTTGGGTTCGATCTTAATGGAGAACAGCCTACCGTCCCCGCCCTTCAACGGCTGTGGAGGGTGAACTCTCAACTCGTTGGCCTTCCGCAAGTGTTCGAGGTAGTTCTGCGTCGGAAGATGATAGCTCTTCTTGCAATCCATCAGCATATCCGCCATGTCTCGGTCCAAACGCTCGGCCAATCCGTTCACGTTCGCCCGAACGTACCCAAGCGCGACTATCTTCTTGTGCACTTCGCCCATTCGTGCAGGCGTGAGTAGGAGGCGTATATGATGGTCTTCCAAGGCGTTCAGAGGCGCGTCCATCTCTTTGGCTTGCTCCTGCAGTCGCTTGATGGTGGTCTCGATGAGGTGTTTGGCGTCCTCCGGTTTCATGTAGCGCGCTTTTGAGGCGGCGCTTTGCTGGCCAGCCACATCGAACTTTAAAAGTTCGTCCAAGCGCTCGAGCAGTGGTTTCAGCTCCGCTCTCGAGGTTGGGGGCCGCCACATATCCAATTGTCTCGCCGCGGCCGAGACCATCGCATCCGCCGCCTTCACGCTCACAAGAGTTTTCGTACCCAGGTCCGAGCGCACAACAACCATCGCTGCTGGCCCAGTTTCGCTGGCGGCCGGCGCAACTTGCGGCTCCGGCGGCATGGGCGAATGGACAGCGCCAGCGAGCAACTGGTTCTTGCCTTTTCGTTTGCTGCGCCCCGCCGCGCCAGCGGCCGGTATGGCGGCCCAAGAATCGGCTGGAGCTGCAATGCTGGTTGGCGGCGGCTGCATTGCCAGGAAGCCCGCGGCGTGATGTGCAGTGTCCCATGCCTCCTGCTCGATCTGCTTCAACAAACTCAATGGGAGACCGGTACCGATTCGTTGACCGCTCAGCCTGATAATCATGCTATGGAGCGCCGAGCCAATTTCCAAAAGCCTCTCGGAGGCTTCTTCCAATACGTCGAGGCACTTTTGTTCGAGGCGGTCCTCTCTGTTTAGAGGGCCCGTCGATCCAACTGCGCTGTAAACATCCCACATTGAGCGTTGCAGCTGACGCATTCCCTCGTTCTCACTCGTGAAGAGTTCACTCCCGGCTGCTTCGCAGGTGCCCGCCAGCCGACTAAGTTCAAATTGGGCGGTCGTCACACGCCCTTCCAGCCGTCCAACTTTCGCGACGAATGCCGAGCCGGTATGCATCCGCAGTGCGGCGGGGCCGTCAGGAGTTAGGTTGACCGTAGCGGCGCAGACTATCCGCATTTGTTCTTTGCGCAACGCCCACGTTTCTAACCACTCCAAGCAGGCCTTATTTCCCTTCGCCGCACTGGAAGCCATGTTGCTCAACTGGTCGGGACTGACCTTGGATCGGAGGTTTTCGAACCAGTCGCTCTTACTGACTCTGTCAGCGTACAGTTGGTCAATTTGATCGCAGCTGTCATCGCAGCACTTGCGTCCATATTCGAGCACCTGCGTGCGCGCCTTAAGCGCATCGAAGTTGGACAGTATGTTACGAGCGCCATCAGGATCAAGTGCGGCCAGTTCTGCGTAGTACTCCAGAACTTCTGCGCCTGCTTTGACGACTCGATCAAACATCTTTATGCCGTCCTCCTTATTGTGGTACTCCCAGCTCGCATTAACGGCGTCGCGGAGTTCGCGACGCAGGCTTTTCATTTTGGTCTTGGGTGAGGGTGTCGCCACACACGGGCTCGGCGGATGGATGGCCATCGCCGCCCCGGCTGCAGGATCAGATACCAAGGCGGGACCGCACGGCCGCGCAGTGCCTGCACCTGGTTCCGCGGTATGAAAGTGATCTGCATCAAGGAAGGTGACGGAAGTCTTATGAGCGACAGCCTTATCGAGAAAACGCGAACTGCTGGTGGCGGACATTCCCCCATTTTGAAGCTCACAACACATCTGCTCCACGGCGGCTTCGAACAATTGTTTGCCTTTCCCAGACGCATCACTTGATTGCGAGCTGCTCGGTCCCGAAGTGTTGTCACCAATTCGACCAAGCATGAGATTCGCTTCCTATGTTTCGCATCGAGTTTCAGGCTACTCAGGCGCGTCGGTGCAAAATGCGTCAGTTACCTGACGAGCAGCTGACGTAGGCATCTTCCACAGCTTGAGCTGTCCATCGGGCGAGCGGCTTCAGTATGGTAATCGGAGTTCAAATCTGCCTTGACTCGGTTTTCGTGCAGCTTGGGATGGCGCTCATGCTCGCAAATCAAAGTGCATCGCAATGCAGCAAGCATTCTGCCGCTGCAGTTCGATGGTGAGTGGTTGGATACAGCGAGTGCGTACTGCGAATACGCTAACGTCCTTATTGCGGTCCCTGCGTCCGGAAGCGCTGGACTTGTCGGTCGCGCGGAACGGCTTCAGAGGCATTTTCTGCTGGATCGTGAACCCGCGACCGCTTAGTTAGTCGGTTCACTGCTCATCGATGATTGCAATCGTCCCCCTTACCGTGTGGCGATCCGGCGAAGCCGCGGCACAAGGCCCTGCTCGGCGCGACGGGGGCCGTAGACCGCTAACATAAGATCGAGAGTGGCCTTGCTCGACACCGTCCGCAAATCGATCCGCGGCGAGCCCAGGCAAGGTGCGTGAAAACGGCCGATGCCACACGAGCGCTGTCGGGGCGGCGATTGCCTGGACGTTATCCAACGGAGGCGCCGAGAGGCAGATCACCGCCTCAAGCTGGGCAAACGCAACATGTATAACCGGCAAAATCGATCTGCTTCAGGCCAGACTAGTCGGGGCAGAGTGACCGGAGCAAAAAACAAGTCTGCAGGCCCAGAATGACATCGATCAAGGTTCGTGCAGCCGATATACACGATTTTTGGAAAACGCACCCACTCCAGCGCGTTGATTAGTTAATCGCGACACTTTATAGCCTCTCCGCCAGCGCAACCTGGTACTCCGATATCCCCTGTCGCTGTAGAATGGCATAGAGGTCGGGATAGCCATCCGGAGGTAACGCAACCTCAATCATCTGCCAGCTTCGGCCCTTCGCCTCCGAATGTATTGCCTCGAGCAGACGGCGACCGTACTCAGAGCTTTGGAAGTAGCGAGAAATCCATAACTCCTGATGCACACCGTACGCGCCGGCTGCTCTCACGGCCTGTACGGCGGAGATGGTGGCGAGCCCTATGATCTGCCCCGTGGCTTGTTGCGCGATGACAAAAATGAAGCCCTCTTCGGGATCCTGAAGCAGGCGCAAGGCCGCCTGCTTCGCGCCTTCAAGGCTGAACTCTGGTCCGGGGCCACCTAGTTCGGAAGTAGCTTTTCCACCGCTTCCGCGATCGTGTCCTCATCTCCCGGTAGACCTTTCCGCAAAGCCGTGCCCCCGTGGGCCAGGCCTTGCGCTTCAGCTCCAACACGAACGCCGGTCACATTAGCCCCTCTTGAGAAAATTCATAGTCAGAAAGATACAGAAACCGCAACTGAGAGCAACTATCAAGCTCGGTAGGGAATAGGACTTCCGCACTCGCTATAAGCAACGGAGCTGAAGAAACTGCAAGCTGTCGCCGTTCTCAGTATCGACCGCAGCTTGACCGGCTGCGAACTCATGATGGACAATTGAAAAATAGATTCACCAGACCTCACTTCGCGCGTGAACAGGCCGATGATGCGGATCAAACATTCGTAAAAGTGATTGCCGATCGTCACTCACGAGCTACTTCATGCAGTAGATCTTGCACCATGATGGTCGCCGCGCCATAGGGCGCATCAGCTCGGCGCGTCCGAAGGTGAGATTCCCCACACTCGCGTACGTCACTCGTACAAAATTGCGCGAAGCGGGACAGGTATCATATGCGTGCGCCCGACAAAATCGTGAGAACAACATCGCGAAAGATTTTGCACGCTAATGCACCATCTTAAGCTTACGTCCAAGAATCGAAAGATAATGGCCAGCACAGCTTGTTTGGACCTTCGCTTCTCGTTTAAGTGACCGTCACTTAACGGGAGTGGTTGCGATGGGGCATGGGCAGGCCGAACTGGTCACACGAAAACCTGTAATCTTCGGACACCGTAAGGTGCGGCCGCGAGCGTGCGTGGCAGTCGGGAAGCGGCATCTGCGCGCCTTTCTTCAGGATGTGCTGGAGGGTATGGGGTTTGTTATCAGCGAATGCGGCACTGCTGACGAGTTGTCGCGCTTACTCTGCACGGAGTTCCCTGATCTGATCCTGCTCGGCATTGGTTCGGATCGCATCGAGCCTGGACGATTGCTCGAGATACTCGTACGTGAAGAATTTGCGGGCAAAGTGCTGGCGTGCGGCGCCCGCGAGTCGATCATCATCGCGGCAGTGCAGCAGGTCGGGGGCGAATATGGACTTGCTATGCTCCCACCACTGAGAACGCCATTTGCAGCTGAGACGTTGCGCGATCGGGTCGCCATGCTCTTGCCCAGAGAGCCGGCGCTCCGTCCGGCGGTCCATGTCGGAGAAGCCTTACACGCTGGCTGGCTTGAGCTCTGGTATGAGCCGAAGTTTGACGCGTGTACCCTCAGCCGCCGCGGCGCCGAGGCGCTTGTGCGAGTGCGGCACCCGACCTGGGGCGTTGTTCCACCGGCCTATTTCATCCCGGAGTCTCACGATCCGCATTTTAGGGAGTTGTCGCAGTTCGTGATCGACCGCGCCATCAAGGATTGGCACTATCTTCTGGAGCACCAAACTTCGATCGATCTCTCCATCAATCTCCCGGCCGCATTCCTGATTGACCCGCAGGCGGTACGTGATCTCTGTCAGCGCATGCCGTCGCACCCGGATTTCGGCGGCTTGACGATTGAAATCGAGAGCAAGGAGGCTATCCAGAACCTAGATCTCCTGATCGAGGTCGCGCGTGAGGTTCGCTTTCACAACATTGGCCTTGCAATCGACAATGTCGGCACCAATTGGCCGCAGCTCACGGGGGTGGAGAAATTCCCGTTCATGAACTTGAATGTGGACCGGAAGTTCATCGCTGGTTGCGGAAATGGGGCCCTGAAGCGAACGGTGTGCCGCCATATCGTTGATCTAGCCAAAGAGTACAGTGTGCGCACTGTCGCCGACGGTGTGGAGAGCGAGGCCGACCTGATTGCCGTGACCGAACTCGGCTTCGACCTTGCGCAGGGCCATCTGTTCGGAAAAGCCATGCCGCTGAAGCAATTTGCACACTCAGCCTTCAGCCCTGCTCCACTTCGTCAAAAATAGTGTACGACAGGTGGCTAAGCACGGCCAGGCAAAGCGGATCAGCGCTCGCCCGCACCTGCTAGGCCTACTCGGTGCAAGGCGTTCACTTTGCAAAGCCAGTGTCGCTCCTCCCGGCGCAACTTCATTTCCTCTCCGAAGCGACGCCAGAGCTTATTGTAGCACAGACTGTCTTTGGCAAGCCTCAGCGAGTTCCGCGGAGATAACGTTGCAGCCATCAGCGAGGTTTGCACAAAACCTCCGGTCAGGGCGTGTGACCGAAGGTCAGCCGAGATCCGGCTAGACGCGTGTAAGCTCGCGGCTTTTAGTCGCGCCGCCGGTTCGGAATCGTCGAGCCTCGCTTGGTCCGGCGCTGCCGTGCCAGATGAACCGACGGAATCTCGCAGCGATTTAAGTCGCGACGGGCTCTCGGAGTAGGCACGAGGGCTCGTATAGCTTGAAATTGAAGCGTCTGTTGCTGTCGCAGATGCAACATGATCTCAGACTCGGGACAGCACAATTGCGCGAATTGCCCGGCATTGAGCGCGTCTGTTTGGCACGGCCCTTGAAAGGGATCGCGAATGGCATCGTTCGCCCAAAGGAGTCGGAAGGTATGGCTTACAAGATCGTCGCTTCGCAATGCACGGTGTGTGGTGCATGTGAGTTCGAGTGTCCCAACGCGGCGATCAGCCTCAAGCGCGACATTTACGTTATCGACGCCAAGAAGTGTACGGAGTGCGAGGGCCATTGCGACACGCCGCAATGCGCGGTCGTCTGTCCGGTACCTGACACCTGTGTCCCGTCTAAGACAGCATAACCAGCCCGCGTCGAGAAACCTTCATCGCTCGATTTCACCTAAGAGCGTCATAGCCTACCTCGTACGGCTCGCAATGACTTGGGCAACATCGTAGCCAGGTTCGGTAGGTTGACGCATCGATCCCCCGTCCGCATAATGCCGGAAGTCGTGCTCTCCGGATTTCGTTTGATCCGGAGCTAAGAGGGAAGCCGGTGTAATGCCGGCCCGGCCCTCGCAAGTGTGAGCGGCGAGCCGCTGTCCAACGAAGTCACTGAAGCCATGCGGCTTCGGGAAGGCCGGACAACAGCGACGACCCGCGAGCGACAACCATAGGATCCTTCCCGCAAACGGAATGCGCGTGCGGCTCATGCTCGGGGAGCGCTGAATGACACCCAGTACGAGCAGCTTCCGAAAGCGGAGACAGCCCGTACCGTGCAGTGGCAGGAAGATATCGGCCTGGACGTGCTCGTACACGGTGAGTTCGAGCGCAATGACATGGTTCAATACTTTGGCGAGCAGCTGTTGGGCTTCGCTTTCATCGAGCACGGCTGGGTTCAGTCTTATGCTTCGCGGTACGTTCGTCCACCTATTCTGTTCTAAGATGTCTCCCGGCCGAAGCCTAAGACCATTGAGTGGTGGCGCTATGCGCAGTCTCCGACCAAAAAACCCGTAACGGCCATGCTGACCGGACCGGCGACGATCCTGAACTGGTCGTTCATCCCTGACGACATCCCGCGGAGCGAGACATGCCGACAAATCGCTCTCGCGATCCGAGATGAGGTCATCGAGCTTGAGGCGGCCGGAGCGACCATGATCCAAATCGACGAGGCTGCGTTCCAGCGCCCCGGCAATGCCGGCCGGCGTTGGCGAAGACGGTCGCATACAGCTGGCCACAAGCTCGATTGTCGATCCGGCGGCCGACAGCATACCGACGGTGCCCAATCAGGTGACATATTCGGTAGTCATTAACGTTCGACGCGAACCGCAACCCTACTTTTTCATTTATCCATCGCGTGGATGCGTGCCATCACAACAATCAATTTTACCGCCCTTACGGAATGTCATACGAAAATTACGGCACCGAAACCGTTTGCGTTAAGGATCCCAGCTTGAGCAAGGCACTGCATTGCCAACCGGACAGCGGGCGAGTGGTGCAAGTCTTGAGGTTTCCCACAGGAGTGAAAGGCAAGCGGCTCCAGATTTCGCGCGGAGCGATCTCCGCTCCTTGTTGTTTGACGGCGAATGCCCTCGCCGTAAATCGATCGCCGGTAGTCCTCCCTCCCGACGAAAGCTGGGGCGATTCATAAAGCGGTGTCGCTCCAGCGTGACTTTCGCCCGGCCTCCCGAGGAGGCCGGGCGTTTTTCTAAGTGCCTGCACGAGATCGGTCATTGATCTCATTGCAGGGCGCCGGGTAGTTGCATCCCATCTGCGAGGCCAACGCATGGGGCCGGTGCGTTAACCTATCTGTCTATAGAAGGCTCTGGTGTGGTGTTCGTACGCGTGGGTAGTATCGGATACTCCATCTTAGGTAGACGCCATCGCACAGAGATTTTTGTGATGAGATCAAATTGTCAGCTTGCGGGCGCGCACGCGGGACGGCGGTAATGAAATCTGCGCACGAGACACTGAGCCGAGGCGCCCAGCGGTTCGCATCGCTCACGATTTCGCCGAGCCCTGCCGACTGAGGGCTCTCCGACTCATATCCGGGTCGCTCCGGCGCACCGCCGCGCAATCCCGCTCGCTTGTAACAGACGAGCCCCGAGCCTGAACATGGCTTGTCTTCAATCCCACCTGAGGTTCGCTGGCATGGCAATTGCTGATCTCAAATCGGAAAGGCGCGGTTGCCCAGAGTTGGGCGGTGCGACCGTCCGATTACTCGTACTCCCATTCGACACCAGCTTGAGTGGGCGGCCTGACACCTGATCCGGCCGGGTGTTGGTTGGAATAAGATAGCTATTCGGCCGACTCACGGACGCACGGCAGCTTTTGAAATCCTGCGCGTTGATGGCAAAAAAGCTGAATTTCTGCAGAAGGAGTCATCACTTCGTGCTCTTGCGTTGAAAGACTGCGATACAAGAGAACGTGCTGGGAGGAAATCGTGACATCGTGTCCGCAGATTGCCAGGTCGTGAGATCTCATCGGCGTCTTACGACAGGACGTTATTGACCATTGTCGATGGCTGGTTCAAGTTGGATACCGTATCCATGATGGCTTCGATTGACGATCGCTTGAATGAGATCAGATACGTGCGGAATGACATTTGGCGCTGTCGCAGACGGCTTCAAAGCGAGCTAAGTGATCTCGAGCGTAAGATCCTCGAAGAGCGTCTGCTTGAACGTCAGTCTGCCTTTGAACGGCTCCTAGCGACCACGTTTCCTTTTACATTGACACTGAAGCGAAATTCGGGACCTGTGCCGCGGGTCATTGAAGCGGAAATGGCATCCGCCCACAGAACGCCTGCGTCAGGAGCGTAGCGCTCCGGCGCCGCGGGTCGTCGCACCCCTCATGGCTGCCGCTGAGCTGAAAGGCATCGGTCCATCGCGTTGGTTCACCGACGTGCTGGCTGCGCGCCGTGAGCGCCGCAGTGAAATGGTTCGGGCACCCATCCAGGGGCAGGGGAAACCGCTCGCCTCGTTCTACGACACCGCGGTCACGGTGAGTGTCGTTCATCCGACAGAGCGATCGAAGAAGCTTGAATCGGCCGTAGCGTCAGATTGTACAGAGCAGGCGAACGATATTCCAGACCAGGTGCAGCCGAATGATAAAACCCGTTCTCGCTTTTGTGTTATGTTCCGCTATCGAGTTGTTCGGGCTAAGCACGGGCGCGGTTGCGGATACAAGGCGGTACGCGTGCACGATCACCGCCGCCGATCGAGAGCCCGTCGGAGTTCGGAATGAGCGGGTCGTTCTCACGGTTCAATATGGCTGTCGGATCACGGATGGCAGCGACCCGGGGATTACAGCGGTGTCGGTTAGCGAGTGGGCTGCTGACAAGGGAACATACTTGGCGTCCCTGGAATTTCACGGCGCGCCGGAGGGAGTTGCAATTGGGCAACTCTCCGAAGCGACCGGCTTCTCTAGCTTAGAAGGCGAGCAAGGAATCGCGGTCGCAGCTTCCGGTACAACAGTATTCAAATACGCATCTGGCTCATTGGCCGCCCTTTCAGGGAAGAGCCTTAAATTTACGACCAAACTCACTGGCCTGCGTAGCTTCGAGTTGGAGTTCACAGATTGGCCAGAAACTCTTCTATGGAAGTGACCCGTGTCTTACACTGATTTCAGCAGGCGCTCGGACGCACGAATTACTGTCAACACTCTTAGCCTCACACAATACGTGCTCCCCGCCTGTGTGCCGTCCTCCAAGACGAGCAAACCCACAACAAATTAAGCTAAATCTCCGAAGGCACTCGAGCCCGGTAGAGCGTTCAAATTGACCTTCACCCGAGCCGATCAGCAGCTCTTTAGAGCGCTGATCAGCATCAGGGACGAACTGGCCTCGCAGAAGGGCATCTCTTCGGCAGCGCCTGCGCGACACCGAAGCGATCCACAAGGAAAAAAGCCAGCCTAATGATGAGCGCGAAGAAGAAGCTGCCCGCCCACAGTCGGCGCTCCGGCAACATTTTTACTGATCTCGGCCTGCCGAATGCCCACGAGCACCAACTCAAGGCAGCCCTCGTCGCACAACTGAAGCGGTTGATGGCGGAGCGGGAGATCACGCAGACCGAAGCCGCGAAGCTGGTGGGCGTGAAGCAGCCCAATCTGTCCAAGCTGCTTCGGGGCCAGTTCAGGCTGGTTTCGGTGGTAAAACTGCTGCGTATGCTGACAGCGTTCGACCAGGACGTCGAAATAACGGTAAAGCCACATCGGAAGCGCGGCAGAGCGGGCCGGATCTCGTTTATTCGGGCCGAGGAGCTGCCGAAAGGGGAGGGTTCATGACATCTAACGCGACGGCGGCCAAATGCGCTCATGAACCCACCCTGCAGTGCCCGATCTGCAACCATGGGATTCGGCTAACTGAATCCCTCGCCGTCCCTTTTCTCACCGAGAGCCGCCAGCGGTTCCGGGAACACCTGGGCGAGCAGGGACGCGCAGGTCGCCCGAGAGACCGAAGCGCTCCAGCAGGAGCGCGAGAAGGTCAAAAGGGGTCGTGAGCAGGCCGACGCGAGGGCGTGAACCGACTGGCGGCTGAGTGCAGCCAACTCGTCGCTTCAGAAGCGAGGAAGGCGCGCAATGCAGCTTGATGGACACGGCTGATTCCACCGGGCTCCCTCTCTTTCGAAGGCGAAGATCTCGGCTTGCAAGACGGGCAGCTTCCATCCGGAGCGCAGATCGTAATTGGGCATCGTTGAGGCGGATCCCCGGCTGGAGTCTTCGCCAGGCCGGGTGCCGAATGCTGTGACCTGGCGGCCAATGCCGATTCCAAAGACAAATCAGCGCCCGCACGAAGAACCCAAGCCAGCCGAGCACGGCGGAGCCAAAGACGACGTTCAGGATGGCCAACGCCCAGGCGTAGTGATGCCGAAGTTTGAAGGCGATGATGGTTGGCAGAAGGTACGCCGCGGCCAGCGGGATCATTCAGACAAGTCCGGCGGACATGCTCATCAAAGCGGAAAGCGCGACCATGGCAGCGATGATCCAATCCCGAAATGCCGGTGCTCGGTGATGTCCAAGGTGAGCGATGTCTCGGCGATATCTTTCTTCGTCCCTGACTCGACCTTCAATGCGGCGAACAACCTATCTTTGGCGGCGTCGATTTCGCGGAGAGCGCAACTGATTGTTTTGTTTCAGACAGGCCGTTAGCGGGTACGCCTGTCGGTGCCAGACAGGTCAGGTTTCTAACAATCCGCATCCTACCAGCTATCTAGCTCTACAGACGTGGGTTTTTGTATTGAGCCAGCGCTGGCACACTCGTTGCAGATCCCTGCGCAAGAGGCGGCTGTTAGCCCTTTGCATCAACATGCAGAGGGACAGGCCACTGATGGCAGGCAGTGAGTAAAGAAGCCGATATGACCAACCGCTGGAGAGCAGGCATGACTTCACCGAGACGCGTCGTGGTCAGCGATCCCGTCGACAAATCAACAGCGTCACACACACGGCGCTCGCAAGCGCTCAGCCGAGATGAACTACAATATCGTGGATGACCGCTGCCGCATGATCCAGAAGGCCGCGAAGTTGCGATCGGTAGGACCGGTCACGGAGATTGCACGCTGTACACCTGAACGCCGGATCGGAAATCCGTCGGTCCACCGGAAAAGCGTCGCTTCTTGATATTGAGACGACAATCGAAAGGAAACTTGTATGAGCCGAGCAACTACCCAGAGCGTCGCTGAGATCAAGGCGCGCAACAAGCAGCTAATCGATGAGGTGTTGAAGGTCTACCCAGAGAAGACCGCCAAAAGGCGCGCCAAGCATCTCAGTGTTCACGAGGCGGGAAAGTCGGATTGTGGCGTCAAGTCGAATATCAAGTCCATTCCGGGCGTGATGACCATCCGTGGTTGCGCCTACGCGGGCTCCAAGGGCGTGGTCTGGGGGCCGATCAAGGACATGATCCACATCAGCCACGGTCCGGTCGGTTGTGGTCAGTACTCATGGGGCTCGCGGCGCAACTACTACATCGGCACAACCGGCATCGACACGTTCGTGACACTGCAGTTCACCTCCGATTTCCAGGAAAAGGATATCGTGTTCGGCGGCGACAAAAAGATTACCAAACTCATCGACGAGCTTCAGGAGCTATTTCCTCTCAACAGGGGCATCACCATTCAGTCCGAATGTCCGATCGGTTTGATCGGCGACGATATCGAGGCGGTCTCGAGAGAAAAGTCAAAGGAATATGGCGGCAAAACCATCGTGCCGGTGCGGTGCGAGGGGTTTCGTGGCGTGTCACAATCGCTCGGCCATCACATCGCGAACGACGCCGTTCGAGACTGGATCTTCGACAAGAGCACCCCAGAGGCCAGCTCTACATTTGAGTCGACGCCATATGACGTTGCGATCATCGGCGACTACAACATCGGCGGCGATGCCTGGTCGTCTCGGATCCTGCTCGAAGAAATGGGCCTGCGCGTCATCGCCCAGTGGTCCGGGGATGGATCTCTCGCTGAATTGGAGGCGACGCCGAAGGCGAAGCTCAACATATTGCATTGCTATCGCTCGATGAACTACATCTCACGGCATATGGAGGAAAAATTCGGAATTCCTTGGTGCGAGTACAACTTCTTCGGGCCGTCCAAAATCGCGGAGTCGCTGCGTAAAATTGCAAGCTTCTTCGATGACAAGATTAAGGAAGGCGCCGAGCGGGTCATCGCCAAATATCAGCCGCTTGTCGATAAGGTGACCGCGAAATACCGGCCGCGGCTCGAAGGCAAGACCGTAATGCTGTTCGTCGGCGGCTTACGTCCTCGCCACGTCATCGGCGCCTACGAGGACCTGGGCATGGATGTTGTCGGCACGGGCTATGAGTTCGCGCATAACGATGACTACCAGCGCACCGCTCAGCACTACGTCAAAGATGGCACGCTGATCTACGACGATGTCACCGGCTACGAATTCGAGCGATTCGTTGAACACATCCGGCCAGACCTCGTCGGCTCCGGTATCAAGGAAAAGTACGTCTTTCAGAAGATGGGCGTGCCGTTCCGCCAAATGCATTCCTGGGACTACTCGGGTCCTTACCACGGCTATGACGGCTTCGCGATCTTCGCCCGCGACATGGACATGGCGATCAACTCCCCGATCTGGGGAAAGACCAAGGCACCTTGGAAGGACGCTCCGCGGCCGAGCCTCATGGCGGCGGAATAGGAAAGCCGGCGCCTGGACCCTTTCTTCCGCAGAGGAGGGGAGGGGCAGGAGAACAAACACAAGAACCTAAAGAGTGCCATGATGACACAGAACGCCGAACACATACTCGACCACTCTGAGCTTTTCCGGGGAGACGAATACCAGCAGATGCTGGCCAACAAGAAGGCGCTATTTGAGAATCCGCACGATCCCGCCGAAGTCGACCGCATCAGAGAATGGTCCAAGACGCCCGAATACCGCGAGAAGAACTTTGCCCGCGAGGCGCTAACTGTTAATCCGGCGAAGGCTTGCCAGCCGCTTGGTGCGGTGTTCGCCGCGCTCGGGTTCGAGCGCACACTGCCGTTCGTCCACGGCTCCCAGGGTTGCGTCGCGTATTATCGCAGCCATTTGTCGCGGCACTTCAAGGAGCCGACCTCGTGCGTCTCCTCGTCCATGACGGAAGACGCGGCAGTGTTCGGGGGGCTCAACAACCTGACCGACGGGCTTGCCAACAGCTATAACATGTACAAACCGAAGATGATCGCGGTCGCCACGACCTGCATGGCGGAAGTCATCGGGGACGATCTCAACGCCTTCATCAAAACATCTAAGGAAAAAGGTTCAGTCCCCGCGGACTACGACGTACCATTCGCTCACACTCCTGCATTCGTGGGCAGCCACGTTACCGGCTACGACAACGCCCTCAAGGGCATCCTCGAGCATTTCTGGGATGGCAAAGCCGGCACGGCGCCAAAACTCCAGCGCAAGGCGAACGACACGATCAACTTGATCGGCGGATTCGACGGCTACACTGTCGGCAACGTCCGTGAGATAAAGCGCATCTTCGAGCTGATGGGGATCGGCTACACGATCCTCGCGGATAACAGCGACGTGTTCGATACCCCCACGGATGGCGAGTTCCGCATGTACGATGGCGGCACCACACTAGAGGATGCAGCGAACGCAGTCCACGCGAAGGCAACGATTTCCATGCAGCAATATTGCACGGAGAAGACGTTGGCCTTCGTCAAGGGGCACGACCAGGAGGTCGTCGCCTTCAATCACCCGCTGGGCGTCAGTGCCACAGACGATTTCCTGATGACGCTGTCGCGTATCACCAACAAGGCAATTCCAAATGCGCTGGAGCAGGAGCGCGGACGTCTAGTAGACGCAATGGCTGACTCTAGCGCGCACGTTCACGGCAAGAAGTTCGCGATCTACGGCGATCCCGACCTCTGCTATGGCCTGGCCGCATTCTTGTTGGAGCTCGGCGCTGAGCCGATCCACGTGCTCTCGACCAACGGGAGTAAGGCCTGGGAGCAGAAGATGCAGGCGCTGTTCGCGAGTTCGCCGTTCGGTAAGAACTGTCGCGCCTTTCCGGGCAAGGATCTCTGGCACATGCGTTCGCTTCTGTTCACAGAACCCGTCGATTTCCTGATCGGTAACACCTATGGCAAGTATCTCGAGCGTGACACTGGAACGCCGCTAATCCGCATCGGGTTTCCCATCTTCGATCGCCATCATCATCATCGTTATCCAGTGTGGGGCTATCAGGGTAGCATGAATGTGCTGGTCAAGATTCTCGACAAGATCTTTGATGAGATCGATAGAAAAACCAGCTCGGTTGGCAAGACAGATTACAGCTTCGACATCATACGCTAAGGCGAGCGCCCCGCCTCATCGTCCGCAGGAACAGCGGCGCTGTGGCGGGGATCACATGTTATCCGCCGGCCATCCTCTTGGTCTGTGCGGTGTGTTGGCATCCCCGAAAGAGACACCATGAGTTCGCTTCCCACGATCATACAGGACGTCTTTAACGAACCGGACTGCCCGAGGAACGCGAGCAAGTCGAAGGTCGAGCGCAAGAATGGATGCACCAAGCAGTTGAAGCCGGGCGGCGCCGCCGGCGGCTGTGCCTTCGATGGCGCCAAAATCGCACTGCAGCCCTTCACCGATGTCGCCCATCTTGTGCATGGTCCAATTGCCTGTGAGGGCAATTCCTGGGACAACCGCGGTTCCGCCTCCTCCGGCTCTGATCTGTGGCGCAGAAGCTTCACCACTGACATGAGCGAGACCGACGTCGTGTTCGGCGGCGAGAAGCGGCTGTACAGGGCAGTCAAGGAGATCACAGAGAAATACGATCCACAGGCCATCTTCGTCTACCAGACGTGCGTGCCCGCGATGATCGGCGACGACATCGATATGGTCTGCAAGGCGGCCTCCGCCAAATTCGGCAAACCCGTCATTCCCATCAATTCACCGGGATTTGTGGGGTCGAAGAACCTGGGCAACAAGCTCGCGGGCGAAGCACTGCTGGAGCACGTCATCGGTACCGGAGAGCCGGATTACACCACGCCGTACGACATCAACATCATCGGCGAATACAACCTGTCCGGCGAGCTCTGGCAGGTCAAGCCGCTGCTCGATGAGCTCGGAATCCGGATCCTTTCGTGCATCTCAGGGGACGGCAAGTATCGCGAGGTCGCTTGTTCGCACCGAGCCAAAGCCGCGATGATGGTCTGTTCAAGAGCGATGATCAACGTCGCACGCAAGATGAGGCAGCGCTACGGCATCCCGTTTTTTGAAGGCTCGTTCTACGGTATTGAGGATTCCAGCGATTCACTGCGCCAGATTGCGCGCATGCTGATCGAACGTGGCGCGCCGGCTGAGCTGATGGAACGAACGCAAGCCCTGATCGCACGCGAAGAGACCAAAGCCTGGACTGCGATCGAACGTTTCAAGCCGCGCTTTGCCGGCAAGAGGGTCGTTCTCATCACCGGTGGCGTGAAATCCTGGTCGATGGTGGCCGCTTTGCAGGAGGCCGGGCTCGAAATCGTCGGCACGTCCGTGAAGAAATCGACCGAGAAGGACAAGGAACGTATCAAGGAATTAATGGGCCAGCACGCCCACATGATCGAGGACATGTCACCTCACGAGATCTACAAGATGCTAAAGGACGCAAAAGCCGACATCATGCTCTCGGGCGGCAAGTCGCAATTCGTTGCACTAAAGGCGGCGACGCCATGGCTCGATATCAACCAGGAGCGCTGCCACGCCTATATGGGCTATGTCGGGATTGTGAAGCTCATGGAGGAGATCGAGAAAGCACTCTACAATCCGATATGGGATCAGCTCCGCCAAGCCGCGCCCTGGGACGAGTTCGATTGGAAGCGTCAGGCAAAGACGGTTGCGCAGATGCATGCGCAAGCCGTTGATCCAGTTCGGGGCGCGAACACGAACGGCGTCAAGACGATAAGTTTTTCCAACAAAACTGCGATCGGCGATGGTGAGAGCGCGATTGCGGCGCATGGCCCGAACCCCGTCGAGGCCGCCAAGCCGTGCACCGAGTCCACCGCAAGGAGCCTTGCTTGTAAGGACATTTGTTCCGATCTCCAGCCCCCAGCGCTGCAGGCGGCTGAGTAGGAGAACGACATGGCGATCGTCACTGCCTCGAAGAAAGCCTGTTCGGTCAATCCGCTCAAGATGAGCCAGCCGATCGGCGGCTCATTTGCCTTCATGGGCCTGCGCGGCGCGATGCCGCTTTTGCACGGCCCGCAAGGTTGCGCCTCGTTCGGGCTGACGCTGTTCGTGCGCCATTTCAATGAAGCCGTGCCGATGCAGACGACCGCCATGAGCGAGGTTGCCACCGTGCTCGGCGGTCACGAGAATCTCGAACAGGCGATCCTCAACATCTACAATCGCGTCAAGCCCGAGATCATTGGTATCAATTCGACTGGCGTCACCGAGACCAACGGCGATGACGTCGAGGCCTTCATCCGGTTGATCCGTCAGAAGCATCCGCAGCTCGAAAAGCTTCCCCTTGTCTACGTCTCGACGCCGGATTTCAAGGATGCCTTTCAGGATGGCTGGGGCAAAACAGTGGCGCGGATGATCGAGGTGCTCGTGGCTCCCGTCGACGCAGGCAGATCGCGCGATGGCTCCCGCGTCAACGTGCTACCTGGCTGCCACCTCACGCCCGGCGATCTCGACGAGCTTCGCACGATCTTTGAGGATTTTGGGCTCAAGCCCTCCTTCCTGCCGGACGTTGCCGGTTCGCTGGATGGCCACATCCCCGACCAATTCACGCCGACCACGATCGGCGGCATTGGAGTGGACGAGATCGCGACCATGGGGCAGGCGGCCTGGACGATCGCCATCGGCGCGCAAATGCGCCGTGCGGCCGAGATCATGCAGGCGCGGACAGGCACGCCGTTCCGTCTGTTCGAGCGGCTCTGCGGCCTTATTCCAAACGACGAATTCATCGCGTTTCTGAGCGAGATCAGCGGCCGGTCGGTGCCCTCGAAATATCGCCGGCAGCGTGGACAGCTGACAGACGCCATGCTGGATGCCCATTTCCATATCGGCGGCCGCAAGCTCGCGATCGGCGCCGAGCCGGACTTGTTATTCGATCTCTCCAGCTTCCTCCACGAGATGGGGGCGCAGGTAACGGCTGCGGTGACGACGACGAACTCACCGGTGCTTCAGCGGGTCAGGACCGAGGACGTCCTGATCGGCGATCTGGAGGATCTTGAAGAGCTTGCCAGGTCACGTGACTGCGACCTCTTGATGTCGCATTCACATGGTCGCCAGGCCGCTTCGCGACTCAATGTTCCGTTCCTCCGGGTGGGCTTTCCGATGTTCGATCGCCTTGGCGCTGCGCACCTCACGACCGTTGGCTATCGCGGCACGCGCGATCTGATCTTTGATATCGCCAATCTGATCATCACCGACCGCGAAACCAACCATGGACCGACTCCCGACACCTGGCCATCAGCTGCGGTGACCTGCAGGTCCATCCGCCCCAGTTGCATTGAGCAGGGAGAGAAAAAACACGGATGAAAGTTGCATTCGCCACTCAGGACTTGAAGCACGTCGATGCGCACTTCGGCTGGGCCAAGAACATCGCGATCTACGAAGTCGGCCCAGACGGGCATCGGTTTATTGAGGCGGTTCAGTTCGGCGGTGATCTCACCGAAGACGGCAATGAGGATAAGCTGGCGCCGAAGATCGACGCGATCAGGGACTGCGCAATCCTCTATGTTGCGGCGATCGGCGGCTCGGGTGCTGCGCGAGTGGTCGCGAGCAACATCCATCCGATGAAGGTGCTGCAACCAGAGCCCATCGACGAGCTTTGCGTCAAACTCGAAGCCGTGCTGAAGGGGTCGCCGCCGCCCTGGCTGCGGAAGCTGCTCACTAAAAGCCCGGAACGTACGGTGGATTTCGAATCCTGAAGGAAAGAGGATGCCCGATCAGTCTGAAATCACTCCAGCCGCCGCCGCGGCGGAGCGGCCATTTCTCAAAGAGCTCATCAAGATCTGGCGCGCCCAGGACACCCACGGCGCCTGGGAGGGCAAGAAGGACCTCGACCTGCTAGAACCCTACATTCTCGACAAGCGCAAGCGCCGTGCGCTGCCGATCGTTGGCAATCCCGACCCCGACACGATATGGCGACTGCAGTTGTTCTTTGACGCCATTGCGCTTTCGATCGAGAAGGCGACGGGTGTGATGATCTCGCCAATGCTGAAGATGCATCATGAAGGGTTCGGCCGGATCGTGCTGATCGCGGGCCGGCTCGTTGTCGTGAGCAAGCAGCTACGGGACGTGCATCGCTTTGGTTTCAACGATCTCTGTCATCTTGCCGAGCAAGGCGACAAAATCGTCGGCAGTGGTGTTGAGATGATCCGCGAGTTCCCGGAAGTGGCGAATTATTGAGGCAAGTATGAGCGATGTTGAAAGCCTGAAAGCGGAAATAAAGAAGCTGTCGGCCAAAGCGACCCAGGCCAAGATGGACCTCCACGACCTCTCCGAGGATCTGCCTGTCAACTGGACCGCGATCCTGAGCGTGGCGCAGAAGGCCCACGACGCCTTCAGCGAGCTCGAAAGCAAGCGCCAAGATCTCCAGGCGCTACAGAAAGGATAACGGACCTCAAGCCATGTCATTCAGGACCCGCGACGGCCGCGATTGGATGCCGGACTACCTGGTTTGGATCGATCCAAACAAGTGCATCGGCTGCGGCCGCTGCTACAAGGTCTGCGGCCGCGAGGTCATGACGCTGAAGGGCCTCAGCGAGGACGGCGAGATGATCGATCTCGATGAGGACGACGATGAGGTCGAAAAGAAGGTCATGGTGATGAAGGACGAGGGGGCCTGCATCGGCTGCAGCGCCTGCGCCCGGGTCTGCCCGACAAACTGTCAGACCCACGCGCAAGCTGCTTGAACCGACGTTTCTCTCGCTATGAACAGGGGTGGTTTGTCAGAGAGAAACGTAGCGGGAGATCCGGCATCGAGCGACGACATGTACGGCGCGAAGCCTTGAACCCTGTCGAAAGTGCGCGTCAATGCTAAGCTTGGAGTGAATCATGGTCAAAAAAGGTGTGCCGTTGAGGTCGCGGATTGAAAGGCCAACGGCCTCGACTCCAGATGATGATCCCTATCTATGGTTGGAACAGATCGAAGGCGGACGGGCGTTGAACTTCGTCGAGCGGCAGAATAGCAGAACGGTGCGGGTGTTTGGCGGAGCGGCGTTCGAACGCGACCGCGATACGCTCGCCGCGATCTACGATCGCCCGGACAACATTCCCTATGTGGGACGGCGCGGCGGCTATCTCTACAATCTCTGGAAGGACGCCGAGCATCCACGCGGGCTGTGGCGTCGCACCACGCTCGCGGAGTTTCGCAAACCCAATCCGGCGTGGGAGATCGTGCTGGATATCGACAAGCTCGCCGCGAGCGAGGGCGAAGACTGGCTGCTGAGCTCGATCAGATCGCTGCCGGGACACTCGCGAGCCATCCTGAGCCTGTCGCGCGGCGGCAGCGACGCCGTCACCTTGCGGGAATTCGACGCGGATACCAAGAGCTTTGTCGCCGACGGCTTTACGCTGCCGGAAGCCAAGGGCGGCGTCGATTGGCTCGATCCGGACACGCTGCTGCTGTCGAGCACGCACGGCGAGGGCATGGTGACGACATCAGGCTATGCACGTACCGTTCGCCTGTGGCGACGTGGCGAGAGCGTGGATCAAGCGCAGCTGATCCTCGAGACCACGGCCGATCATATGGGGATCTTTGGCAGCGTGGAGATACCGGCGCGACGCCGCGCACCTGGATCATCGACCAGATCGACTTGCGGCATCTGGCTGCGCGACGAGGCCGGCACCACAACGAAGCTCGACCTGCCGACCGGCATCTGGATGCAGGCGCATGGCGACTGGTTTGCGATGAAACTGCGCACGGACTGGCGATCGAAGGACGAACCTACACCGCCGACGCCGTGCTCGGCATCTCGCTCTCGGCGTTCCTCGCCGGCAGCCGCGATTTCGCGGTGCTGTTCGAGCCGGAATCTCGCCGTGCCCTGCAAGGTCTGTTCTGGGCCGGCGGCAGGCTGGTGCTGTCGATCCTCGACGAGCTCCAGCCGCAATTCGAGATCTGCACGCCGTCCGCCACTGGGTGGAGCCGCGAGAGGCTTGGCGGTCTTCCCGAGATCGGCGTCGTCGATGTCTGGCCGCTCGATCGCCATTCCTCCGAGAGCAATGGCGAGCTGCTCGCCAATGTGCAGGACCCGCTGACGCCGCCGTCGCTCTTGCCGATCGAACGCGGTGTGGAAAGTCCGACCGTCCTCAAGCAGGCGCCGAAGACCTTCAACGCGGACGGCCTCGTGGTGACGCAGCACGAGGCGATCTCGGTTGACGGCGAGCGGATTCGCTATGTGCAGACCGGCCCGGCCGGCGAGACCGGCGATGCGCCGGTCTATATGAGCGCCTATGGCGGCTTCGGACTCGCGGTGAAGCCGCACTACAATTCGTCGCTCGGCAAGCTCTGGCTGGAGCGCGGCGGCACGACCGTGCAGGCGAATTTGCGCGGCGGCGGCGAGTTCGGCACGCGCTGGCACGATGCCGGCCGTTTCGCCGGCAAGAAATTGTCGCATGATGATTTCGCAGCCGTTGCCGCCGATCTCGTCCGCCGCGGCGTGACGCAACCAAAGCGCATCGCCGCGCAAGCCGGATCGAACGGCGGCATCCTCATCACCAACATGCTGGTACGATACCCCGAGCGCTTCGGCGCGCTGTTCTGCACCATCCCGCTGATCGACATGCGCCGCTACACAAAGCTGCTCGCCGGCGCGAGCTGGATCGCGGAATATGGCGACCCCGACAAGCCCGAGGAATGGGAGTGGCTCAAGACCTACTCCGCCTATCACAACGCAAAGCCGGGCCAGCCCTATCCGCCGATCCTGATTGCCACCACACGACGCGACGACCGCGTCCATCCCGGCCACGCGCGCAAGATGGCGGCAAAGCTGCAGGCGATGGGCTATGAGGCGTAGTTATACGAGCCGGCAGCCGGCGGTCACGGCTACGGCAAGGACAACAACGAGCGCGCCGGCTTCGAGGTGCTCGGCTTTGAATTTCTGAAGAGCAAGATTGGCTGGCAGGGACGGGGAGGGCGTCAGCGCGCTAACGCAATTGCCAAATGACATTCGCACGATATCGACCAGAGCGAGGGCGATCTGACCGACGTCCACAACCTCCCGCGCGACCGATTCGAGATCCTGGCGCTTGACCCTACGCATGGTGGAGTTAGTGTCTCGCCGGGACTTTGATAAGGACGGTTTCTCTTCACCAATTCTATGACCTCACTTGCGTGCTGAATCTCATCCCGGTGCTGCGCGTGATCTTCCAGGACTGTGACTGGACTGCGTCTTGTCTGCCCTTTAGAATGTATCCTCACAAAAGCTCGCCATTCAAAGTTCGAACCACCATTTGTAATTTGCGCAGGCGCTCAATTCGGCTACTGGATTATCTTCCAGCGGCGGCAGCCGCGGCCGCACTTTCCTTAGGAAGCAGGAACACCGAGTAGGAGGAGCGCAATCAGACCGGCAGAGCAAGCGAGGCTCATACTCACAGCTATTTGCCGGTTCCGGACCCCGGCTTACGGCCGCGATCATCAAAACGTCAGGGCGATCGTCACGATGAACGGGGCACAAAACGCCACGGCGCGAAGCGCACAACTCCCGTCTGATGTCTAACATCGAACGAGACCGCCAGCTACAAACGCGCCGTCGTGTTGAGCGGCCGAGTGATTTTAGACCGAATCAGGTGCGTGATGTTCGTTGCTGGCGTTGGCACGGCCATTGCTGCTGGGATTGAGCACGGTGTCAGGCGGAGTGGATGCAGACGCGCTCTCTCGTTCATTGAACTCGTGCCCCGTTTCTTAGAGACAAACGAGCTTGCGCCTACGATCGCGCGAAGGTTTGGGAATAGCTTTGGAGAACAACGTGATCCTTCGTATGGAGTCGCCAGCTCCTCCGATCAGGGTGGAAAGCTGGGTACGTGGCGAGCCCCTCACCAACTTTAAGCTGGGTACGCTGTATATTGTCGAGTTTTGGGCGACTTGGTGCGGCGGATGTGGGGCGGAGATTCCCCATCTCGCGCAGCTGCAAGAGAAATACAACCATAGCGCAGTTGAGGTCATTGCAGTTGCAGCTTCCGAGCGAGGCTCAACGGCCGAGGAGGCGCGAACAAGCTTGGACGCGTGGTTGACCGAGAAAGGCTCCAAGCTGAAATTTCGGATCGCGTTCGATTACGCCGGAAAAATGAAGAAGCTTTGGATGGCGCCCAGTTTTTCTACCACTATCCCCACCTCATTCGTCATCGACCGCGACGGTCACGTCGCCTTTATCGGTCACCCGATGCAACTGAATGACGTGTTTCCAAAAATCGTAAATGGCACTTGGCGCACCAGCGATGAAGCCAAAGCAGCGGATGCGGAGCGAATCGCTAAAGCAGAATCTAAAATGCGCGAGAAAGCCCGGATGCAAGCATTCTGGGGCAAACTTGGACCGGCGCTGAAGGCGCAGGATTCGTCGACGACGCTTTCGGCCGCTAAAGAGGGCGTCCCAGTGATGCCGGACGACATCAACGTTCGCCTCGTTCATGCGGATCTGCTCCTGCACAAAATCCATGACATGCGGACGGGGTTACCCGTTGTGCGTCAATTGGTTGGCGATGCGATCGAAAAACAATCCGAGTTGTGGAAGGTGCAAGCGATCTGCCAACTCTCTAATCCAGCGGAGGACAACTCTGATTTCCCGCATTCTGATCGCTTTGCGATGAGCAAGGAGTTGGCCGAACACATCCTCGCGCTGAACTCTCCAGAAGGCCGCGGCCGCCCCAAGTTTCTGTCCTATGTGGCGGTCGCTCAGTATTATTTCGAAAGCGGCAACAGGGATCGTGCGGTCGAGTTAGTCGAGTCGGCGGTGAAGTCGCTGGACGGCCCGAGGCCAATGGGGGCTGAAGAGAAGGCGCACTACCTGCGGCTGCTGCTTAAGGCCTTGGCCAAGTACGAGGATGAGGAGGCAAATCCGTTCTCGGGGACGAAGAACGCCTTGGCCTGAATTCTTGGCCTGAATTTAAGAAAATGCGGCTCGCGAGCGGACGAGCGGTGACCCAGAAGCGGGTGCCGCGGGACGCCCAAGGTGCGCCGAAGATGGCGGTGAGGCAGCTTGCCGCATGGAGAGGACGAGAACATGAACGGGTCGCAAGTCGAGCGCGGAAACATCGTGGCAGAACAACTGTCGGCGACGGTCGCCTCGAAAACGACCGATCCGATTCAGGAACACAATTCGCGTCCGCCGGCTGAAGGCCTCTACGATCCCAGCCTGGAAAAGGATTCCTGCGGCGTCGGCTTCATCGCCAACATCAAGGGCAAGAAGTCCCGCGAGATCGTCGCGGACGCGCTGAGCATCCTCTGCAACCTCGAGCACCGCGGCGCTGTCGGCGCCGACCCGCGCGCCGGTGACGGAGCCGGCATTCTGGTGCAGATTCCGCATGCTTTCTTCAGCCGCAAGGCGAAGGAGCTCGGCTTCGCGCTGCCCAATCCCGGCGAATACGCCATCGGCGCGTTGTTCATGCCGCGCGACACTGCCTGGCGCAACGTCATCAAGAGCATCATCGCCGACCAGATCAAGGAAGAGGGCCTGACGCTGCTCGGCTGGCGCGACGTGCCGACCGACAATTCCTCGCTCGGCGTCACCGTGAAGCCGACCGAGCCTGCCTGCATGCAGGTGTTCATCGGCCGCAACGGCACCGCCAAGACCGAGGACGATTTCGAACGCCGGCTCTACATCCTGCGCAAGTCGATCTCGCAAGCGATCTATCAGCGCCGCGACCGCGGCCTCGCCGGCTATTATCCTTGCTCGATGTCCTGCCGCACCGTGATCTACAAGGGCATGTTCCTCGCCGACCAGCTCGGCAAGTACTATCCCGATTTGCACGAGAAGGATTTCGCGAGCGCGCTCGCACTCGTTCACCAGCGCTTCTCGACCAACACCTTCCCGGCGTGGTCGCTGGCGCATCCCTACCGCATGATCGCGCATAACGGCGAGATCAACACGCTGCGCGGCAACGTCAACTGGATGGCGGCGCGCCAGGCCTCGGTGAGCTCCGAGCTGTACGGCAAGGACATCAACCGGCTCTGGCCGATCTCCTACGAAGGCCAGTCGGACACCGCCTGCTTCGACAACGCGCTCGAATTCCTGGTGCAGGGCGGCTACTCGCTGCCGCACGCCGTCATGATGATGATTCCGGAGGCGTGGGCCGGCAATCCCTTGATGGATGAGAAGCGCCGCGCCTTCTACGAATATCATGCAGCCTTGATGGAGCCGTGGGACGGCCCCGCCGCGATCGCCTTCACCGACGGCCGCCAGATCGGTGCCACGCTCGATCGCAACGGCCTGCGGCCCGCGCGCTATCTTGTCACCAAGGACGACCGCATCGTGATGGCGTCCGAGATGGGCGTGCTGACGATCCCCGAGGACCAGATCATCACCAAGTGGCGCTTGCAGCCCGGCAAGATGCTGCTGGTCGACCTCGAGCAGGGCCGCCTCATCCCCGACGACGAGATCAAGGCCGAGCTCGCCAGGAGCCATCCCTACACGGAGTGGCTGGAGCGGACCCAGATCGTGCTGGAAGAGCTGCCGAAGGTGCCGACCACCGGCGTGCGCTCCAACATGTCGCTGCTCGATCGCCAGCAGGCGTTCGGCTACAGCCAGGAAGACATCACCATCCTGATGACGCCGATGGCCTCCACCGGCGAGGAAGCCGCGGGCTCGATGGGCAACGACACGCCGATCTCGGCGCTGTCGGCCAAGGCCAAGCCGCTGTTCACCTACTTCAAGCAGAACTTTGCGCAGGTCACCAACCCGCCGATCGACCCGATCCGCGAGGAGCTGGTGATGAGCCTGGTCTCGATCATCGGACCGCGGCCGAACCTGTTCGACCTGCAGGGCCTCGCCACCACCAAGCGTCTCGAAGCGCGCCAGCCGATCCTGACCGATGCGGATCTCGAAAAGATCCGCTCGATCTCTGACGTGGCGGAATCGCACTTCAAGTCGCGCACGCTGGACACCACCTTCCACGCCGGCCTCGGTGCCGCCGGCATGGACCAGGTGCTGGACGAGCTCTGTGCGCGCGCCGAGAGCGCGGTGCGTGAGGGCGTCAACATCATCATCCTGTCCGACCGCATGGTCGGCAGCGACCGCGTGCCGATCCCGTCGCTGCTGGCTTGTGCGTCCGTGCACCATCATCTGATCCGCACGGGCCTGCGCACCTCGGTCGGTCTCGTCGTCGAATCCGGCGAGCCGCGCGAAGTGCATCACTTCGCCTGTCTCGCGGGCTACGGCGCGGAAGCGATCAATCCGTATCTCGCGTTCGAAACCATCATCGCGATGAAGGACCGCCTGCCCGGCCCGCTCGACGACTACGAGATCGTCAAGCGCTACATCAAGTCGATCGGCAAGGGCCTGCTGAAGGTGATGTCCAAGATGGGCATCTCGACCTACCAGTCCTATTGCGGCGCGCAGATCTTTGACGCCATCGGCCTGAAGGCGGAATTCGTCGGAAAATTCTTCGCCGGCACGCATACCCGCGTCGAGGGCGTCGGTCTTGGCGAGATCGCCGAAGAGGCGGTGCGCCGTCATGCCGACGCGTTCGGCGAGGCTCTCGTTTACAAGACCTCGCTCGATGTCGGCGGCGAATATGCCTATCGCAGCCGCGGCGAGGACCATGCGTGGACCGCCGAGTCGGTGGGGCTGCTGCAGCACGCCGCGCGCGGCAATTCGCTGGAACGCTACCGCGCTTTCGCGAAGATCCTCAACGAGCAGTCGGAGCGCCTCCTGACGCTGCGCGGCCTGTTCCGGATCAAGAGCGCGGACGAAGAGAAGCGCAAGCCGGTGCCGCTCGACCAGGTCGAGCCGGCCAAGGACATCGTCAAGCGTTTCGCCACCGGCGCAATGAGCTTCGGCTCGATCTCGCGCGAGGCGCACACCACGCTCGCGATCGCCATGAACCGGATCGGCGGCAAGTCGAACACCGGCGAAGGCGGCGAGGAAGCCGACCGCTTCAAGCCGCTGCCGAACGGCGACAGCATGCGCTCGGCGATCAAGCAGGTCGCCTCGGGCCGCTTCGGCGTCACCACGGAGTATCTCGTCAACTCCGACATGATGCAGATCAAGATGGCGCAAGGAGCAAAGCCCGGCGAAGGCGGCCAGCTGCCCGGCCACAAGGTCGACGCGACCATCGCAAAGGTCCGGCATTCGACGCCGGGCGTCGGCCTGATCTCGCCGCCGCCGCACCACGACATCTACTCGATCGAGGATCTGGCGCAGCTCATCTACGACCTCAAGAACGTCAACCCGGACGGCGCGGTCTCGGTCAAGCTCGTCTCCGAGATCGGCGTCGGCACGGTGGCCGCGGGCGTCGCCAAGGCGCGCGCCGACCACGTCACCATCGCGGGCTTCGAGGGTGGCACCGGCGCTTCGCCGCTGACCTCGATCAAGCACGCCGGCTCGCCGTGGGAGATCGGTCTCGCTGAAACCCACCAGACGCTGGTGCGCGAGCGGCTGCGCAGCCGCATCGTGGTCCAGGTCGACGGCGGCTTCCGCACCGGCCGTGACGTCGTCATCGGCGCGCTGCTCGGCGCCGATGAATTCGGTTTCGCCACTGCGCCCTTGATCGCGGCCGGCTGCATCATGATGCGCAAGTGCCATCTCAACACCTGCCCGGTCGGCGTCGCGACCCAGGACCCGGTCCTGCGCAAGCGCTTCACCGGCCAGCCCGAGCATGTGATCAACTACTTCTTCTTCGTCGCCGAGGAAGTTCGCGAGATCATGGCCTCGCTCGGCTTCCGTACCTTCAACGAGATGATCGGCCAGGTGCAGCTGCTCGACCAGACCAAGCTGGTCGCGCACTGGAAGGCCAAGGGGCTCGACTTCTCCAAGCTGTTCGTCCGGCAGAAGGAGGAGAAGGGCCAGAAGATCTATCATTCGGAGCGCCAGAACCATCATCTGGAGGCCGTGCTCGATCGCACGCTGATCGAGAAGGCGACGCCCGCGCTCGATCGCGGCGCGCCGGTCAAGATCGAGGCCGCGATCAACAGCACCAACCGCTCCGCCGGCGCGATGCTGTCGGGCGCGGTCGCCAAGATCTACGGTCATGCCGGCCTGCCGCACGACACGATCCATGTCGGGCTCAAGGGCACCGCTGGCCAGGCCTTCGGCGCGTGGCTGGCGCAAGGCGTCACCTTCGAGCTCGAAGGCGAAGCCAACGACTATGTCGGCAAGGGCCTCTCGGGCGGCAAGATCATCGTCAAGCCGCCGGCCAATAGCGGCATCGTGCCGGAGGAGAGCATCATCGTCGGCAACACCGTGATGTACGGCGCCATTCAAGGCGAGTGCTACTTCCGCGGCATCGCCGGCGAGCGTTTTGCCGTGCGCAATTCCGGCGCCGTGGCGGTGGTCGAGGGCGCGGGCGACCATTGCTGCGAATACATGACCGGCGGCATCGTGGTCGTGCTCGGCAAGACCGGACGCAACTTCGCGGCCGGCATGTCCGGCGGCATTGCCTATGTGCTCGACGAGAGCGGCGACTTCGACGGATTGTGCAACCTCCGGATGGTCGAGCTCGAGCCGGTGCTGTCGGAAAAGCTGATCAACGCCGGCACCTACAACCACTCCGGTGACCTCGAGGCGCATGGCCGGGTCGACGTGTTCAAGAACCTGCTCGCCTCCGACGTCGAGCGCCTGCACGTCCTGATCTCGCGCCATGCCAAAGCGACCGGCTCCAAGCGCGCCGCCGACACCCTTGCCAACTGGAAGGACTGGCTGCCCAAATTCCGCAAGGTAATGCCGGTCGAGTACCGGCGCGCGCTGCGCGAAATGGCCGCCAACGCGGACGCCGAGCCGAAAATCGCGATCGGGGCGTAGGCATATCAGCCCCCGTCATTGCGAGCGCAGCGAAGCAATCCAGATTATCTCCGGAAAACAGAGAGATTAGGAGTATCGGCGGTTGTTCGGCTCTTTGCTCGACTGCAGACAAGCTCTTCGTCCCGACCGCAGGGACCTTTCGGATGGCGCGCGGAGATCGCCTCAAGGTCGGCTCTTTAAAGCCGCCGCGTAGCGGCTTGACCTTGACAGGATCGAGCGCGCCATGAGGCTCGTGTGGTCGGGCGCAGGCGGGGCGAACTACTCCTCATCGTCGGCGATCTCAACGTCGAGCCGGTTCGACAATCTGGTTTACATGCAAGATCAAACTCACATTCGATCGTCGCGCGATAGCGACAGCACCTACATTCCGCTTGCGGCGGGCCGGCTCGAGAGGACGAAACCAGTCTCCGTTACGGCGTTTTGAAGCCATGCAATCCATCGGTTCGTCCCCCGGACCGTCCAGGGCTGATCGGCCTCCGGCTGATTGGTTGTCAGCTACGGAAACAGCTTGATCTCAGGCGGTCTTCATCACGGCTCCCTCGATCACGACGCCGGCGGTCGCGTACTTTGAGGGCCACGAGCAGCTTGCGCACCAGCGCCACAATCGCGCGCTTGCGGCTGCACTCGCTGTTCGCCTTGAACAACTGTGTCAGAGCCGATTGAGGCTGGTGGCGCACCTACAACCACGCGAGCTGAATTATCGTGGGTTCTCAGCCGCGGATTGCCGGCCTTCGACACGCCCTGTTCGCGCTCGACTGCGCCATGGCGTGGCGGCGAGACCGGCAGAGGAGGCAACCTGGCGGCGGTTTCAATCGCGAAGGTTTGTGCGAGCCAGTCCCGGGCGAGGCGGGTGCAGTGACTTTCTTTGCGGCCAGCTCGTCGGCTGGCGAGAGAGAGGGCCTGAGGTGCTTCCTCAGACGGGGCGGTTTTCGCTTCTGTTCTTCACCGGCTGCATTTTAGCCAGGCCGTCCTCGTATGAGATGTCCGTGTATGATCCATCGATGCCCTTGGCCGCGTCGAGCAAGTAGTCGAGTCTACCGGCGGTACCGAGCTTCTTGATGTCATTTTTCTCGACGCCGGCGAGGTCCATCATCTCTTTCCACACCGTTGATTCGTCGCAAGGCAGAATGCGGAAGGTGATGTCGCCTATCTTGGTGCGGTACTTCGCGAGCAGATCAATGTTGTTGCAGAACATGAAATAGCTGCCTTCGGGGCTCAGCCTCCCGTCCAGCACCTTTGCGGCCTCAGGTAGATACGCAAAGGAATGCAGATATCCGGCAAGAACTGCAATGGTCGGTTCGCCCTCCTGCGCGATTGCGAGAACTTGTTCGATAGAATAGTCGGGCGGTCGTTTTTCGTCGGCGAGCTGGGCTTGAAATTTCAGCGCGATGTCGCCTCGAAATCCAAATCGTCCCGACTTCGTTGTTTCGCTCTTAAGAACCGCATTCAGCAAGCGTCCCTCCCTGTCCAACGGGCCAAGAGCGGTGTTGTCGATCGACGTCATGGAGCCTCCTCATCAGAGTGTGGTATGCATGCGTCGCCCAATGCGACGTGTCCGCTACCCTTATGCAAGTTGTTTGCCGTCGCGCTATGTCTGCGGCGACGTAGAGCGTAAGCGGCGGCTTGGCGCAATGTGCATGGATAGCTGCCGGCACAATACGATTTCTTGGCCGAATGACGTCCGGACGTGGCAAATCCGCCTGTCGCAAAGCCGACGTCGCAAATCGAACGTTGGGCTCCTGCAAAACGAACTGATTTCAGCTGCATCTCAACTGGCATGGGATTTGCGAATTTGGCCTTGCGACAGCAACTGAGAGCGAGCCAGAGATATCAATCTAACGGATAGCGCCATAAGCGTACTGAAGGCTGCAATCGCCTCGACGACGCAGGCCGCAAGCGGTTTGCGGATTATGGTCGAAGGCGGCGGCTGTCAAGGGTTCACATATAAAATGGATCTTGCTCATGAGCCGAGCTCCGAGGAGACCGTGTTCGAACAAGGCGGGGTTAAACTCTTCGTCGATAACGCGAGCCAAGCGTATCTCAACGGCACCACGATCGATTTCGTGGTGTCGCGCGAAGGATCAGGGTTCCGCTTCGATAACCCAAATGCCAACTCGAGCTGCTCCTGCGGTAAATCGTTCAGCTGAGCCGCGTTCGGACCATTCCGCAATGGAAGAGCATGGACATGGGCCTTGAGGATGAGCCAAGGAAGCAGTCTTTGACCGTTGAGCCTTCGATTGCGAGCGGACTATCCGCGCCGTGCTCGATGAGTGCGGCCCGAGTCCCGCTCCCCGGCTCCAAAGTAGGACGTTAAGTGCAGAGGAGAGAGCCCGTGCGGCCGATCTACCTGGACAACAACGCGACGACCCGTGCAGATCCTTTGGTGGTCGCGCCAATGCTGCCGTTCTTCTCTGCGCAATTCGGCAATGCGTCGTCCGCGCATGCATTCGGCAGTTGGTGCGGCTCCCTGCGACGAGCCGTTCAAGCCTTCGCAAACCAGTCGGGTAGGGGTGCTCAGAAAATTGGGGAAACGGCGAGGCGGCGAGTTGTCTGCGGGTTCGTGTGCAATGTCGTGTTCGCAACATGTTGGCGGACACCAAACAAAGTGCGCGTTGGCTTTCGGAGAGAAGACACGCGTTCGCGGTTCGCCTGCGTGCAGTTGGCCGCGCAGCGGCCCGTGCGCAGAGGTGTCAGGCGATTGGCCCGACATTTGCTCTACTGCTTGCCAACGGCGTGCGGCTCACCTGCTTTGTCGCGATGTCCGCTGCAGAACGTGGATCTCTACTGAAAGGCCATGACATGAAGAATTCCAGGTCCCTGACAATCAAGGTGCTAGGCACGGCCATTTTTGCCTTGGCCTTGATGACGCGTACCGCGCCGGCGGTCGAGTCCAAAACAGAAAATAGCCCGGATCCGAGCTCCCCGTGCGCTCCCGTGAACAGGAGCGTTCTTGCCCAGATCACACCCACCTGGGAACGACCAGCGAGCTTCATGCTTCAGAACGGTCTGCAAGTCGTGGTGATCCCCGACCACCGCACGCCCGTAGTCACGGAGATGATGTGGTACAACGTCGGCTCGGCCGATGAGACACCGGGCAAGTCCGGGCTCGCCCATTTTCTCGAGCACCTGATGTTCAAGGGCACCGAGAAACACCCGGTCGGTGAGTTCTCCCAGACCGTGCGCCGCGTCGGCGGCCACGAGAACGCCTCGACCTCGGTCGATTACACCAATTACTATCAGCACGTACCGCGCGAGCAGCTGCCGACCATGATGGAGTTCGAGGCCGACCGCATGACCGGCTTGATCCTCAAGGACGAGAACGTGCTGCCCGAGCGCGACGTCGTACTCGAAGAGTACAACATGCGCGTTGCCAACAGCCCAGACGCGCGTCTCAACGAACAGATCATGGCCGCGCTCTATCTCAATCATCCCTATCGCCGGCCGGTGATCGGCTGGCACCAGGAGATCGAGAAGCTCGATCGCGAGGACGCACTCGCCTTCTACCGCCGCTTCTACGCGCCGAACAACGCGATCCTGGTAATCGCCGGCGACGTCGAGGCCGCCGACGTGCGCCCGCTGGTCGAGCGCAATTTCGGCTCAATCCCGGCCCAGCCCGCGATCCCCGCGCGGCGCATCCGCCCGCAGGAGCCGGAGCCGGCCGCACCGCGCACCGTCACGCTGTCCGACCCGCTCGTCGAGCAGCCCAGCATGGAGCGCTCTTACCTGGTGCCCTCGGCGACGACGGCCGCGGCCGGTGAGAGCGCGGCACTCGACGTGCTGGCGCAGTTGATGGGCGGCGGCAGCAACTCCTATCTCTACCGCGCGCTTGTCGTCGACAAGCCACTCGCGGTCTTCGCCAAC
Source organism: Bradyrhizobium nivariense (assembly GCF_029846715.1). Classification (GTDB taxonomy): domain Bacteria; phylum Pseudomonadota; class Alphaproteobacteria; order Rhizobiales; family Xanthobacteraceae; genus Bradyrhizobium. The sequence continues at coordinate 12,558 of NZ_JARVWW010000032.1, read as the reverse complement.
GCCAGGTATTCGAGCATTTCGCTCGATCCGACGCAGTTCTCGATCTTGGCCGCGCCGAAATCCGGCGTCAGCTTCGCAGAGGTCGAGCAGGTGATCGACGGTGTCATAGCCGATGTGGTGCAGAACCCGATCCGCGCCGAGGATCTGGAGCGGGTCAAGACCCGGCTGATCGCGGAAGCGATCTACGCCCAGGACGACCAGGCGGAGCTGGCAGGCTGGTATGGCGGCGGGCTCAGCACAGGCCTGTCGATCGAGGATATTCAAAGTTGGCCCGACCGCATCCGCGCGGTCACCGCCGAACAGGTTCGCGCCGTCGCACAGAAATGCCTCGAGAAGAAGCGTTCTGTGACGGGCCATCTGATCAAAGACACTGCCACCACCAAGCGCGAGGAGAAGCGTTCGTGACCCATCCATTCATTCGCTTGCGGCGCGCCGCATTTTCCGTTGCAACCGGCGCGGTGCTCGTGCTGGCTACGATTTGGCCGTCACAAGCGGCCGCAAAGATCCAGCACCTGGTCTCGCCGGGCGGCATCGAGGCCTGGTTCGTCCAGGACGCGACCGTGCCGTTGATCGCGATGGAATATTCCTTCGCCGGCGGCTCGGCGCAGGATCCCCATGACAAGCCCGGCATAGCCAATCTCGTTGGGAACCTGCTCGACGAGGGCTCCGGCGATCTCGACTCCAAAACCTTCCACGAACGCCTCGACCGCCGCGCCATCGAGCTCTCGTTCAGTGCCGGCCCCGACACCTTCCGCGGCAGTCTGCGCATGCTGCGCGACAACAAGGACGAAGCGTTCGACCTGTTGCGGATGGCGCTGACCTCGCCGCATTTCGACACCGCCGACGTCGAGCGCATCCGCTCGCACGTCATGTCGGGCCTGCGCCGCGACACCACGAAGCCGACGTCGCTGGCGAGCCGGAAATTCCTGGAGATCGCCTTCGGCGAGCATCCCTATGGCCGGCAGACCAACGGTACCCTCGACAGCGTGCCGACCATCACGGTCGCCGACATGAAGGATTATGTCGGCCGCGTGCTTGCCAGGGATGGGCTGAAGGTCGCAGTCGTCGGCGACGTGGATCCGGACACGCTCGGCAAGCTGCTCGACCACACGTTCGGCGCCCTACCCACCAATGGCAAACTCGTCCCGGTCCCCGAAATCGGTGCCGCCAAGCCGCCGCAGGTCGCCTTCGTGCCGCTCGACGTGCCGCAAACGGTGATCACCTTCGGCGGCCCTGGCGTCAAGCGCAGCGATCCGAACTTCATGGCGGCCTATCTCGTCAATCACATCCTGGGCGGCGGCGGATTGTCCTCGCGACTCCATCGCGAGGTCCGCGAGAAGCGCGGGCTTGCCTACTCGGTATCCGAGTCGCTGCGCTGGATGGAGCACTCGGCGGTCTTCATCGGCAACACCGGCTCGCGCGCCGACCGCGCCCGCGACACCATGGAGGTGATCCAGAAGGAGGTGTGCCGCATTGCCAATGAGGGTCCCACCCAGAAGGAGCTCGATGAGGCCAAGTCCTACCTCAAGGGCTCCCAGATGCTGGCGCTCGACACCTCCTCCAAGCTTGCGCAGGCGCTGCTGCAAAATCAGCAGGACAAGCTGCCGATCGACTATATCGAGAAGCGCAACGCCATCGTCGACGCGGTGACGCTGGACGACGCCAAGGCCGCCGCCAAGCGGCTGTGGGGCCAGGGGCTCCTCACCGTCATTGTCGGCCGCTCTCCACGAGCGGCAGCCGAGTAGACCAGCGCGCCATCGGCCGCGAAGCCGCAAGTAGCTCGGGGCGGCATAGCCCCGAGTCCGGCTTGCCCTGTCCCCCGTTTGCACTGTTCGCGCTGGCCGTGTGGTTGTTCCTGGAGAGCTTGGCACGCTCCTCGCGCACCCAGCTCTGCAGCTCGATAATCAAGAGGCGGCGACGCTCGTGAAAGGCGCCCAGGCGCTCCCGCGAGCTCTCCAGAACGAGTTCAGCTTCTCGTGCTTGGACCAGCGTCGTCGGCAACCCGTCTCAACGGCTTCGAGTCGCCCCCCACTTGGGCCCTGAGCTTACCTCCTATCCATAATGACGGTCTGCGGAAATTTCTTGAGCCCGCCCGTTTTCCGTCGCCTATATGCGTCCGGCTCCCTCGAAGAGGCGCGGGTTCGAGCGGCGAACATGACGCAGTTTCGATCCGCACGTGATCGAGGCCATTCGCTCAACGATGCCGGGCGCCGGGACTGCGTCCAACCCTTTCTTCACGAAGCCAAGAAGTCCAAATGCGGTGCCGTCACTCCAGAATGCCGGTCCGGCGCTCATTTCCGTTCAATACGCTTATTGCCGGCCCGCTCAGGAATCTCGCTCCAAAACTGTACTTGATCGTTATCGAGCGAGCCTGCGCCCACTGACGCCCGCCTGCACACCCTCTGCCGCGGCCTGCACACCGATCAATGCTAAACGTTCTACCCCACGGGCGCTTCTCCTTCGCCGCAGTCGGGAATCTTCGTCAAACCGACTGATGGCGGCTCAAACGTCCCGATTGCCCGAATCTCGGCAATGCGCCCGTCAGAAGGTGCGGCGAAAGGCAACACGCGGCTTCAACGATTGTGCCGACTTAGATTCAGCTTGTGTTTGTTTTGGCATACGCCAATCCGCTTTTTGCTCGCTCGATGACGTCGCCGAAGTGGAGCAGCTCAAAATAGGCCTCGCCCAACTACGAGGGCCCAAACGGAGGCTAAATTGAACCATCCCGCGACTGAAAACGTGTCCACGACCCGCTCAAGCGCAGCGGATTGACCATGTCGCGATAAGATAACTGTAAAATTGCCTCGGCCCGCCTCCCGATTTCGCCGCAAGCAAATGAGCGTACTCTGAAAGGTCACTGACATGTCGTCATCGACACTCCGGAGACCTTGAATTCGATCATAATGGCTGAGCCTTCTTTGCTGAACAGAGCAATGTCTGGCCGCTTGTCGCCATCGCCCGCTTGGCAAGCAGCTTTTGGAACTCCTGGTCGATGGTCACTTTGGAAGATTTTTTGCTGTCATCCCATGACCGCACTCGGATCACCGCGCAGCTTACTCATGCCGTCTATGTTAGTTCGTCCGGAAAATATCTGCTGATTCGTCAGGGTGCGAAGCTGATCGGCAAAGACGACACCTCTGTCGCGTTCGGCCAGAGCCGCATCCTCTTGGGGTACCCGCGTCGTCAGCCCGGCGGCAACTCGATTGTGCTGGAACGCCAACCCGGCGCCTGCGGCAGCAGCCGCTGAGCTGGCGAGAGAGGGTCTGAGGCGCTTCCTCAGACGGGGCGGTTTTCGCTTCTATTCTTCACCGGCTGCATTTTAGCCAGGCCGTCCTCGTATGGGATGTCCGTGTATGATCCATCGATATCCTTGGCCGCGTCGAGCAAGTAGTCGAGTCTACCGGCGGTACCCAGCTTCTTGATGTCATTCTTCTCGACGCCGGCGAGGTCCATCATCTCTTTCCACACCGTTGATTCGTCGCAAGGCAGAATGCGGAAGGTGATGTCGCCTATCTTGGTGCGGTACTTCGCGAGCAGATCAATGTTGTTGCAGAACATGAAATAGCTGCCTTCGGGGCTCAGCCTCCCGTCCAGCACCTTTGCGGCCTCAGGTAGATACGCAAAGGAATGCAGATATCCGGCAAGAACTGCAATGGTCGGTTCGCCCTCCTGCGCGATTGCGAGAACTTGTTCGATAGAATAGTCGGGCGGTCGTTTTTCGTCGGCGAGCTGGGCTTGAAATTTCAGCGCGATGTCGCCTCGAAATCCAAATCGTCCCGACTTCGTTGTTTCGCTCTTAAGAACCGCATTCAGCAAGCGTCCCTCCCTGTCCAACGGGCCAAGAGCGGTGTTGTCGATCGACGTCATGGAGCCTCCTCATCAGAGTGTGGTATGCATGCGTCGCCCAATGCGACGTGTCCGCTACCCCTATGCAAGTTGTTTGCCGTCCCGCTAGGTGCCGGCACAATACGAGTTCTGGCCGAACGACGTCCGGACGTGGCAAATCCGCCTGTCGGAAAGCCGACGGGTCGCAAATCGAACGTTGGGCTCCTGCAAAATGAACTGATTCCAGCTGCATCTCAACTGGCATGGGATTTGCGAATTTGGCCTTGCGACAGGAACTGAGAGCGAGCCAGAGATGATCAATCTAACGGATAGCGCCATAAGCGTACTGAAGGCTGCAATCGCCTCGACGACGCAGGCCGCAAGCGGTTTGCGGATTATGGTCGAAGGCGGCGGCTGTCAAGGGTTCACATATAAAATGGATCTTGCTCATGAGCCGAGCTCCGATGAGACCGTGATCGAACAAGGCGGGGTTAAACTCTTCGTCAATAACGCGAGCCAAGCGTATCTCAACGGCACCACGATCGATTTCGTGGTGTCGCTCGAAGGATCAGGGTTTCGCTTCGATAACCCAAATGCCAACTCGAGCTGCTCCTGCGGCAAATCGCTCAGCTAAGCTGCGTTGGGACCATTTAGCGATGGAAGAGCATCAAACGTGGGCCTGAAGGCTAAGCCAACGAAGCACCCTTTGACTGTCGAGGCTTCCGATCGCGAGCTGAATATCCGCGCCGTGCTCGATGAGATTCGGCCGAGCCTCAGGCGTGATCGCGGACGTTGTGAGCTGTCAAAAATCGACGCAACAAGATCGTGATCAGGCTCACCGAATTCTGCGTGTTGTGTAAGCTTGCCGGCAGGACGGTGGCCGCCATTCGGGCGCGCCTGATCGAGCGGCGCGCAGTGTTCGTCCACCTGATCCCGCTTCCGGGCTCCAAAGTAGGACGTTAAGTGCAGAGGGGAGAGCCCGTGCGGCCGATCTACCTGGACAACAACGCGACGACCCGTGCGGATCCTTTGGTGGTCGCGGCAATGCTGCCGTTCTTCTCTGCGCAATTCGGCAATGCGTCGTCCGCGCATGCATTCGGCACTGAGGTTGCGCCCGCATTGAAACAGGCGCGCCGGAAGCTGCAGGGCCTGATTGGCGCCGCATTCGATCATGAGATCGTCTTCACCTCGGGCGCGACTGAATCCGACAACACAGCGATCCTATCCGCGCTCGCCGTGCAGGAGGGACGCGACGAGATCGTCACGACGGCCGTTGAGCATCCGTCCGTGCTGTCCCTTATCAAGGAACTGGGCCGACGCGGAATAAAAACCCATCTGATTCCGGTCGATGCAAGCGGCAGATTGGACATCGAGACTTATCGCAACGCATTGTCAAAGCGCACGTCGATCGTCTCGGTCATGTGGGCCAATAACGAAACCGGTACCATTTTTCCGGTGAAATCCCTCGCCAAGATGGCGCGCTCGGTCGGCGCGCTCTTTCACACCGACGCCGTCCAAGCGGTCGGGCGGATTCCGATCAACCTGAAGACTACGGACATCGACATGCTTTCGCTCTCGGGCCATAAGTTCCATGGCCCGAAGGGAATCGGCGCCCTGTACGTGCGCAAGGGAGTCGAGTTACGGCCGTTGATCTTCGGCGGCCCACAGGAGCGGCGTCGCCGCGCTGGTACCCAGAACGTTCCGGGGATAGTTGGGCTGGGCAAGGCGGCGGAACTCGCTGCGGCACACCTCAAAAAAGAGCAGATGAATATTGGCGCCCTTCGCGATCGGCTGGAGCAAGGCATTCTTGCTCTCGGTTGTTGCATGGTGCTTGGTGAAATCAAGAACCGTTTGCCAAATACGTCGAACATTGCCTTTGAGCATCTCGAAGCAGAGGCTATCGTGCACCAGCTCAACCGCAACGGAATTGCCGCCTCACTCGGTTCGGCCTGCGCGTCCGGCTCGATTGAGCCGTCCCATGTGCTGCGCGCCATGGGCGTACCACCGGCCTTTGTCCGCGGTGCGGTTCGCTTCTCGCTCTCGCACGAGACCGCGCCGGATGAGATCGATCGTGTCCTGCAAGTTCTGCCGGAGATCACTGCCAAACAGAGAGCCTTGTGGCGTGCGTGTCAGGAGCGCGCGGACGCGAGTTCGCAACCTGCGGAGCTCCTATGAAAGTCATGATTCGTCGTTCGCCGGAAACGGGTCTTTCGATTTATGTACCTAAGAAAGATCTTGAGGAGCCGATTGTCGAGTGGGAGCACGAAACGCTGTGGGGTGGTTGGATCAGGATCGCGAACGGTTGGGTGCTCGACCTACCCGCTATGGCGAGTGACACCAGGCTACCAATCACCATCAACGCCAAGAAGCGCGGAGGCGAAGCAACTGAAGAATGAATGCTGCGATTCTATGGAACCTCGTCAAACGGGGGGATATCCAGGGAAGTTTTGGCGGGGTGCGGTCCGAGCATGCCGGTCCCCCCCCCCGCAAGCGCTTGCAGCCTTCTGCTGGCTCGATGAGACATCAGCGACATAGCGTTTGAGCGGCAGTTCGTGCGATGTCGACCGAGGCGGCTGCAGCTTCTGAATCTGATCGGCATCCACAACCGCACGACCTAGAGCTGCCCACCGAGGCGCGGGACGGACGGTCGAATTCGTGCGCGTCGGTACCTGGCCCGGGGTTATTGATAGTTCTTCCGGAATGTCACCCAGCGGCCCCCTGATCTTCCACGGCGTAGCTCGCTAACCGGGCTGCTTGGTCTGCATCTACGAAGAATCTCAGGCGTCCTTCAAAGCGTCTGGAAAGTCTTTTGCAGATCGTGCTTTGCAGAGCGTCACATTGTGGCGAGAAGATCAACTTTCAACGCTCGCCACCCGCTCTGCTCTTTGCCAGCGGCATAGGTGAAGCAACCTACCCGTCGTCAAAACCACGTTGCCAACGCTCTTGTGATCGCAACCTCTGTCAGCTTTCCAACATGACTTGATAAAACTGACATTCGAGCAAGCATTGCCTAACTGCTTGAAGCCAATCACAAAAGTCATTTTTGGCAGGCATGGCACGCGAGTTGCTCTTGGCTTTCAGAAACGACTCTGGGGATGCCTGCCGAAAGGGTTCGGTTTGCGAAGAGAATTGGAACGATGAGTACTTCAGCGCAACACCAGGTCTCCTGCGGATGCGGCGAGATCCGCGAGACTCTGCAAGTCACGGGTAAGCAGCAGGGCTGCGGTACGATCGGCGGCAGCGGGAAGGCGGGCTGCGGATCTCAGGCGGACATCGGCAATTTGCCAAATGAGGTCTGGGAAAAGGTCAAGAACCATCCCTGCTACAGCGAGGAGGCGCACCACCATTATGCCCGCATGCATGTCGCGGTCGCACCCGCTTGCAATATCCAGTGCAATTACTGCAATCGTAAATATGATTGCGCCAACGAATCGCGCCCGGGCATTGCCAGCGAGAAGTTGACGCCGGAGCAGGCCGCCAAGAAGGTGCTAGCGGTCGCCTCCGCGATCCCTCAGATGAGCGTCGTCGGGGTTGCCGGCCCTGGCGACCCCCTGGCGAATCCAGACAAGACATTCAGGACGTTCGAGCTCATCGACAAGCTCGCGCCAGATATCAAGCTCTGCCTCTCCACGAACGGTCTTGCGCTAGCCGATCATGTCGACACGATCGCAAGACTCAAGGTGGATCACGTGACGATCACGATCAACATGATCGATCCCGAAATTGGTGCAAAGATCTATCCCTGGATCTTTTACCGCCACAAGCGCTACACCGGCATCGAAGCGGCAAGCATCCTCAGCACTCGGCAGCTGCAGGGCCTGGAGATGCTCACCGCCCGCGGCATCCTGTGCAAAGTCAACTCGGTGATGATTCCCGGGATTAACGATGAGCATCTGGTTGAGGTCAATAGGGCTGTGAAGTCACGCGGTGCCTTCCTGCACAACGTGATGCCGCTGATATCGTCGCCCGAGCACGGGACCGTGTTTGGCCTCAGCGGGCAACGCAGCCCGACGGCACAGGAAGTGACAGCGCTACAGGATAGCTGCGAAAGCGAGATGAACATGATGCGTCACTGTCGCCAGTGCCGGGCCGACGCCGTCGGACTGCTCGGCGAGGACCGCGGCGCAGAGTTCACGATGGAAAAGATCATGGCGATGGACATCAAGTACGACGAGCAGCCCCGAAAGGAGTATCAAGCCAGAATCGAGAAGGCGCGAGTTACAAAGTTCGCGGCTACGCAGCAGGAGCTGGCCGGGCTCGCCATCGCTTCCAGCGAAATCAAGGTACTGGTGGCGGTTGCAACCAGGGGCTCGGGATTGATCAACCAGCACTTCGGTCATGCCACGGAGTTCCAGATCTACGAGCTCTCGACTTCAGGCGCAAAATTCGTCGGCCATCGTCCTATCCATCCCTATTGCCAGGGCGGCCATGGCGAGGAGAGCAAGCTCGAAATTGCCATCGGCGCCATCAAGGATTGCCATGCCGTATTCGTGTCAAAGATCGGCGGCTGCCCCAAAGCCGAATTGATCGAGGCCGGCATCGAGCCGGTCGATCAGTACGCCTGCGAGTTCATCGATGCCTCCGCGATCGCCTGGTTCAAACTCTATCTCGATAAAGTCAATGAAGGGAAGATCAAGCACGTTGAACGGGTCGATCCGGCAGCCCGCCACAACGCCGTGATTTCCGCCGCCTGAGGATGGGTACAGATAATGCCGTTCAAGATCATCGCCTCGCAGTGCACGGGCTGTTCGGCTTGCGAAACGCAATGCCCAAACCTTGCTATTTCCGAGGTAGCCGGCGCTTTCCTGATCGATTCGGAGCAATGCACCGAGTGCGCCGGCTACTTTGACGAACCGCAATGCGTGGCGGTTTGTCCGGTTGACAACACATGCGTGCTCGACACAGCACTGCCACGCTATCGGGCGCCCCCTTGAGCACCACAACATGGATGTGACCACCACACAAACGGCTCAGAAACTCGCGTGGATGATGCTCGGCATAGACGAAGGGCCCGGCCGCGGCTTACGCCTTCTCAGAGCGGATGGACGGTCCGGTCGTCGAGTTTTTCGCGAGCTACCAAGGCATATTCTCGCGACGCGATCGTCGACGGAACGCGTCCGGCTATGCCGTCGAGCCGAAGGCCGCCGTCTTGAGCGTCGAGGATCGATTTCGCCGATGGGTCTACCAAGAGCGGACTCGTCTTCCGCGACACCAATCCAATCACCTGGCGATCATTGAACAGGCGACATTCATGTCCGAGGCCTTCTTCAGTTCACCATCCGAGAGCCGAGTCCTGTGTTGCTCGCGCGTTGTGGAGGCGGTCGAGCACCGTCCCAGGGCGGCAGGACCAGCCTATCACCTCGATGGCGTTTCCGACAATGCAGCTGCGCCAAGCCAAGGCGTTCGCACCCGATTACATGCTGCGAGACGAACTTCCTGGCGTCCGGCGCGGTCCGCGCCAAGAAGCCTGAGTTGGGCTGCCACGAGAGCACCTCGCGTGGGCACTCCTGTTCTCGCTGAAGAAGCAGTTGGAGATGCCTCTCCGGCAACTCAAGCAAGGACGGCGGCTGTCGAGGAACTGCTGGGGCTCGGTCCCGCGCACAAGATTACGGCCTCGTTGTTAGGCACGCTCGAGCGTATGGGCGGGATCGTGAGTGATGAACTCCACGATGCCGTCAGTTGCCGGGGTAATCAAGTCGATTCTGGCGGCTGTGTGCATCCCGCGCTGAAGTGCGCGGCTCGCTGCGAGCTCAAGCACGTCTCCGTCGGTGCCGCGTCAAGTGCTTCTTCAACATCAACCATTGGCTCACGAATGCTTATCTCGAGCATGTTGATTTTAAGTTTGCAGGGCTTGATGTTACCGCACGGGATCCCGGCACCGTCATGAAATGCCTGATTGCATGCCGCGCGCGGTGCGGCGATGGGTTGATCGAGGATCGTGATGGGGCGCTGGTAAGGTCGGGCGCTCGCGAGGCACGGTACAGTTGAAGCACGGAACGGGGACGACAGCATGAGCAACATCGCCCGTGATAGTGACATCGTCGAGTTGACGGACGCGCCCTTCTTTGATTATGGCGACAAGGTGCGCGCCAACCGCACCATTCGCAACGATGGCACCTACGTGGGCAAGGAGATCGGTGAGGTACTGGTCAAGAAAGGCGAGCTTGGCTATGTCGTCTCGATCGGCACGTTCCTGCAACAATTTTATATATATGGGGTCGAATTCCTCGATTCCGGCTATCGCGTCGGCATGAAATGCAAGGAGCTCGATCTAGTCACGCGAAGCCACAGAGGCGAGGAGCCTTGCTTGTCAGGAGGGGCACCCTGATGATTGAACCGAGGTTGCCAAAATATCGCTCAGGCCAACGTGTCAAGGCGGCAATCGATCTGCTCAACGACGGTTCCTTTCCCGACGCGTCGGCGGAAGAGTGTCTGGTCAGCGTCGGACAGATTGGTGAGATCGTCCAGGTCGGTCGCCATACGGAAGCGAACCGACCCATCTATATGGTCGACTTCGGCAAGCAGTTGGTGGTTGGCTGCCTCGAGGCAGAGATCTCCTCAGTCCACGACATCGCGCAATGAACGCCGCCATCATCAGACGCCATCATTCCGGATTGCCTGCGCATCCCAACGAGCTCGACCGGTGGCGGATCGTGCGCGCGCTGACGAGGCGCGAGCGCTACCGATATGTCTCGCCAAAGGTGACAGCGGTTGCTGGCGGCTATGTTGTCGAGAGCCCGTGCTGCTCAGGCAATATCGATGCGGAGGGAGGCCTCGTCGACGTCGCGCTGTTGCACCACGATAGGACCGGGGCGGCATGGCAGCTGTTCCGCAAAGATCACGGCAAGGGCGTCTGGGAGTGGCATTCGACCCATCAACGGCTTTGCGCGGCGACAGCAGTTCTGAACGCCGACCCTGAACGTTTGTTCTGGCAATAGAGATCCAGAGATGGTGCTCGAAGGCGAATTGACGAATATCGAGCGGACGCTCGCCGCCATTGATACGGCCTCTGAGCCCTGCCTGACGCTCCGGCAGAAATTTCCACATCTCGCCTGGATTAGTTGCGACGCCTCCGACATAACGCAGACTCCTTTCCGCCGCCTCGGACAGTTCGAGCTGCATCTGCTCGACAGTAGCCGTCACTGTGCACAGATCACGAATGATCCGCAGCGCGCCACAGGCATTGTGCTGGCCAAGCGCTCTGGCAGCTCATGATCAAACAATCGCCCGCCGGTACCAAGCTCACACAGGACGGCAAGGCGCGCAGGTTGTTTGCCATGCTGTAGCGCCCGGCCCTGGCAATATCGCGATCAGGTCGCTCGCTCGTTCGTCCGCTCCATGAGACAGGCCGGCGATGGTCTCGCAGAAATGTTCGCTGACGGCAGGTCGCCTAGATATCTCAACGTGGCTTATGAAATCAAGGATCCTGCGGTAGATCAAATTAGGATGGGCGAGCCGTGTTCGATCGGCTGACGAGGCGTAACGCTCAGGCATCGCAAGAGTCGCCTTTGTGGTAACTGAAGCCGCAGGACTTCATAAAATAGAAGACGTTTCTTCTTCGCGTGATAACCCCGTGCAGTCGCCGCGGAGCCGTGCAAGTGACGCAGTATGAGTGCCGCGGCCGATCCAGCGGTACGCGGATCAATACTGGAAAAGTCTTGGTGAGCTGAGGTCGCAGCATTCAAATCAAGAAGGTCTTTTCGGGGCGCCTTTCGAAGTGCATCGAGCGTTCCTCTTCTATGGTTTGCTTCCATGTTGAAGCTGGGTCACGTGCATGTCCAGACTCGGTTTGTTGCGCGGACCGAAATCCAGGGGGTACAGGACAAATTCCCGTGTAGTTCCATTCTTATCTCGAATGGAAAAAACCGCTTGAACAGTTGTCGATGACCATTGATATGGTAATGGGAAGCAGTTGCGTCTTCGCCAAAAACAAGGCGCTACAGGCAAATGTGCAAAGCGAAATGGGAGAACTTCACGTGGCCAAAAGCACCAAGCGCAAAGAGTATAGTAAAGATGACGTCAAGCTGCTCAAAGCGCACTCAAAGGCCCGCACCCCTGTAGCTAGGGTCTCAAAGCTTATGAAGCGATCCGAGGGCTCTCTAAGACAGAAAGCACGTAACTTGGGGATTGGCTTGGGTCACCAGCGCTGAGATGTGATTCAAATTTCGAACATCGACCGGCGTGATCCGGCGAGCCGGTTTGCGGCCGCTGGCCAGCTGATCGTTTCGGGTCTCTGTCCCCGCAGGTCAGCTCGCCATCAACGAGCTGACCGCTTTTCCGATCGGTCATTGTGATGTTTCAATCAGCGACTGATAAAGGCGCATCTGTGAATATAGATCTACAACCCGGAAATGCGGTCCGCGAGCGTGCCGACGGATCATCAGCTCGGCCGGCAGACGTCATTCGGCGCTGAGCTGTCTCTCGCTGCCGCGCCCCCCTCTCGAGACGCCGCGACTGAAACCTAGAGTGCCCCGAAGAAGGAGCTTGGCACCGTTTTTCCGAGTCCGTGGGGCGCCGGCATTGTCGGCCTACAGCAGGAGGGCCGCCTCTCAGAGCCGCTCCAGCTCTGTGGCGACAAGCCTGTTCTCGGGATCGACCCGGTTGAACTAGTACCCGGAATCAGAGCTGAGTGATACGGCGGCCTTTGAAACGGCGTTGACGGACCTTTTTCTTGGTCCAGACGAAGGGCTCGGCTTTGTCGTTGTAGGCGTTGACGTAGGCATCGATGTGTTC
>NZ_JARVWW010000031.1 GCF_029846715.1 Bradyrhizobium nivariense | reverse complement strand
TGCTCGGCCAACTGGGCTATCGTCCGATCGCCTTTGACGGCGGCCAGAGCCACCTTCGCCTTGAAGGCCGGTGAGTGGTTCCGGCGGGGTCGTCTGCTCATGGTCTCTCCTGATTCGCGGGGCCTATCGTGCCCGCCGTCAGGCAGAAACTCCACTTAGCGTCCTGTGCAGATTTCCGGGACCGGCTCTCTACGCAACGTACGTGGAGAAGAGCACCTTTTGCTGCGCCACTACTTCCGCGCGGCAAATGCATTGATACTGCCATTTTGCGTTACCCTCTTCCCTTACTCGCCGCGCGATCATGTCGCGGCCAACCCCTACATTTCTCCGTTCCTAGCATGAGGACTCAACGTTGACCCGACGCACAGTTGGAATGTCCGAGGCCGATGAATTGAAGGACTTAGTGCGGTTGCTAACGAGCTTATGGGAGGCCGCGCAACTCCCGAGGGATCCGAGCGGCAGGATGCGTTCAGACAGATCGGCAGCTTCCATAGCCGGGTGGCGGCATTAGTTACAGATCCCCTCTAGGCTTTAAGGGATGTCGTGTCGGGCTGTGCGGTGGCTACCGATCCAACTCGCGCCGGAAGATTGCGACTTGGAAGTTGGCGAACTTGATAAGAGCGGGATTATGCCACTGGGTTTTCCATGCCGCCGAAAATTGGGGGTTTGGTACAATGCTTGGGCCGATGAGCCGGTTTTGATTTGTCCGACGCACTGGAGGATCTGGCGCGCGCCAACAAATCGGTAATCTGATCTTTGTTTTGAAGAAATGGAGCCACTTTGAGAACAGCGCTTTGCTTCGCGATGTTTCTCATTCCCACGATCGCGCTCGCTCAAGGCGCGACACCGGCAAAGGGACCGACCGTTGGCGCGAAGCCGCTCATTCAGGCGAAGCCGAGGGCGCCCGTTGGTTGCAAGCTCGTCGGAGCGGTCAAGGGAACGAAGCTCTGGGCGGGCGAATGCACGGCGGCGCCGGAGCTAAGAACAGGTACGCCAGCCGAAGAGTCGAGTCCGACCTCGGACCCGGACGCGGCGGGCGGGGCCATTCCGAAGGATCAGCAGTAACGCCGCAATTCTTGTGCAATGTGCAATCTCTATTCGATCACCACAAACCAGGAAGCCATTCGGGCGCTCTTCCGGGTGATCAACCGCTACGTCGGCAACCTGCCCCCGATGCCCGGCGTATTTCCTGATTATCCGGCCCCGGTGGTCCGCAACACGCAAACCGGGACCGAGATGACGCTGATGCGTTGGGGCATGCCGCCTCCGCCGCGCACCGGCGGGCCGCCTGTCAGCAACATCCGCAATACGTCGTCGCCGCAATGGCGCGGCTGGCTGAAACCTGAGAACCGTTCACGGCCTCGCTGAAGTAACTGCCTAGCGCGCCCCGTTTGGCGATGGTCCGGGCTTGCATCAGTTCGTTCCAAATCCGGAACGCGGTGAAGCAAAGTCGCGGGCGTTGCAGATTTACAACCCGCACAGCCATTCGAGCTACTAAGCTCGTCGATTGAGACGACCAAAACATATTTCATTCTTAGTTCAATATGATCAGCGGGAGCGAAAGATGTTTGATGTCTATCGCAATGACAGGCGCGACTTGCTTGTCCTAAGTACAGGCTCTGCCGTACCCGTGCTGTACTCTGCTCACAATTGGCGCAAGAGCAGAAAAAGAGTTCGCAAGGTCAGCGACGAAATCAAGTCAGCCGTTCAGGCACAAGGCTATTACCTCCGCAGCCTACGGGCCACCAAGGAGCGGATGGTCAAGGTCGAGTGAAGGTCGCGGGCCGGTGTTCTCCACGTGCAACTTCACAGCGATCACCAGCAACCAAGCCGCTATTCCGGCGCTCTTCCGCGTCGTCAACCGCAGCTTGAATGCGAACGCCTTTGGCAGGTTAGCTCGTCCCCGCGCCATCCAACCGCGCCAGCCCAGCCTCGATCACGATGATATCTTCCTCGATCTGCCGGATGGTTGTCCGGTAATCAAAACCGGTGCGCGCCCTTAGGTCCACGGCCAGCTTGCTGCGCTGCATGCGCAAATCGTCGAGAGCCCTTCGGTCATTCAAGCTAACATAACCGTCTACAATGAGTTCGATCGCGTTTGGCATCCCCGACCCCAGTCCTTATCGACCGCTCGGCAAAACTTACCCTGCGACACCGTTCAAAACGGCATCTCTTCGCAGATTGTTTCCAGCAGCCGTCAAATGGGGCCCTATGGTCAGACCGAGCCGACCTAACGTCAGGAGAGCAAGGGGGCTGCACAGTTCAATGGAACGACCGGCTCCCAATATCGCAATGGCGCGTTGTTCATCCCTGTTGAGATCAGCCCATGAGATGCCTCCCCATGAGATGCCCTCCATCACGCGTCTCCGTCGCAAAGAACTATCTAAAATCCAAACGCATGCCTGATTTGCCGCAGCATAGCCATCGCCGCGTCGGTGTACCGACCGTGGGTTAGGTATTGATCGACCTGCGCTGTGCTGATCAGCGCCACAACTACCACCGTGAAGCCCTTAAACATTGGGCCTCTCCTACAAGAGACCGCCAACCGGGCGTGTCGAAGTATTAGACTCTTTTCAGAATGCGCTGCCGCATATGGCGGCCCTATACGTAAAGGTGACAGTGACCAGTAACCAATCCCTTAACCGGCGAGACGTTTGGATGCTTTCGCCGTGGGACGAGGCGAAGGCGCTGCAACGGTCGTTGCCGGATGATGTGCTCAAGGTCGAGATGCGTGGGGTAGAAAAGGAAGATAAAGCACTGCATAGAGCCGCGCGCTTGCTCGAAAGCGCAAACAAAACGCCGCCCCAGAAGGAGCGGCGAGTGTCAATCCCCACATGCAAAGGAAGTCACTTCTTCATGGCGTCTGCTGCATCCCGCGCGGCATCCTTGACGTCACCGGCGGCATTGTGAACGGCGCCCTTGGCCTTGTCGGCCTTACCTTCTCTTTGGAGGTCCTTGTCGCCTCTCAGCTTGCCAGCACCTTCCTTAATCGTGCCCTTGGCCTTATCGGCGACACCTTTCACGTGCTCGCGATCCATAACGCGCTCCTTCAATCTTCGATGACGCATAACGCGCGAGGAAAGTTCAGCGTTCCGAGTAGCCCTGTTAGAGCAAAGCCAATCGGCTGAGCGGGCCTTTATGCGTCAACAAAATTGCCGGATGATCCCGCAAACCAATGCTTTGCCCAATTTCGATAGCGTTCTCTATGCAACTTGCATACTACAATACCGGCTGCTCGCAACCCGATAAATGTTTCTTAACCGCTTCGGCGTGAAACTCTGAACACGGAAATTCTACAGAGGGTCGGCGTGGCCCGTGGTTGTCATGGCAAGGCTGGTCCGAGTGGGCCTGTCCCGTTGTCCTCGCGTGTAGCTGTATTTTTCATCATCGCTTTTTGATCACTTTCGACGAAGCAACGTCATAATGGCCGACTCGCAAGGGAGATTTGCGAACGATGTCGTCAGTGCTGCAATTTCAGCGGCCTTACCATGGGAAATCTGAGACAAGTCCCTCGTCCCAGAGATTGCCTGACATTTTGCCGACCGTCGCCGCTCTGTTGTCGCAAGTTCAAGCTCTCGAAATTCAAACAACAGAAGACATCCGTCAGGCCATCTTCATGCTTGAACTCGCGAATGGTTGCATCCGATTGATCATCGGACAGACCAAATTGAATGAAACAACCAGAACGGCCTTACTGGCTCAGTCGGCGAGGATCGAGTTGCTCATTGCGGCCACGCGCAGGGAGGCGGCGCACCTATTTTAAATGAAATGATTTGGATTGGGGATTGCAGATGATCGGAAACAATCGAAAGGCGAACCGTGTTCGGTTTGAGCACAAGCATACCGTCAGCATCATGGGTGTCGACGGGACATGGCGGCGAAGCTGCATTCTTCTCGACGCCTCTGCAAGCGGCGCCAAGCTTGAGGTCGAGGGCTCAATCGACCCCCTGAAGGCGCAGGAATTCTTTCTGGTCCTATCCTCCACTGGTCTGGCATTTCGGCGGTGCGGACTGATTTGGGTTGATGGGGCTCAGGTCGGCGTTCATTTTGTCACCGGAAAGGCAAAGAGCAAGGCGATTGCAGAGAAGCGTCTCGTCGGTTCGCAATGAGAACCATGATCGCTCAGAAGACCGACAGGTTTGTTGTCGGCACACGTTTCAAGATGAGCGAGCTTGGGATCATTCAATTCCCAGATTTAGCCCACAAGACCGGTACGGTTGTCGAAGTCAGCACTCGCACCACCGGCCTGACGGTGCTGTTCGATGGTGCCACAAGACCGACCGTCCTAGACCAAATCTATATAGCTCTTTTGTCCGAGTAGCCGTTTCGGACAGCACCCCTTCCTTCTCTGACTGCCGTTCGAGCCGACAATCCCGATGGCCGTCCGTACTCGCAGTTGGGCCAACGGCGACGTCGACCCGTAAATTTCCCAAGTGCCGGCAACCAGGCGCACTGGTTAAGTGGCGGCAGGTTGAGCGCCGCACCATGAAGCTACAAAAGCCAAAACAGTGGGCCGACCGCGAAGTCCAGCGATTGGTCAAGCTCGCCCGGCAGGGCGTTGGCACAACGAAGATAGCCGCCGAACTGGGCCGCCACGCCGGATCGGTGAGGCGAATGGCGCGAACGATGGGAATACTGGTTAAGAAGTAGCCGTCGATGTCCGGTTTACCGCCAAAATCGGCCGAAGAGCGGATGGCCTCCGAGGTCGCAGATGGGCCATGGCACAAAGTCGCTGCGCTCCAGCCCGCTGCGCGGGACCAAGAAACCGAGAGGCCGGTAGCCGATCCGAGAGGACGGCGATAGCGGGGTGGCAGGGTCAACATGATCAACTCGCGTCAGGGCCCGCCTACCAACGCATGATCAAAACCAACAGATCATCTTCGGGCCAGCACCTAAGCCAGATCGACCCTACGCACGAAAGTAACAAGATCGCCTTGACGAGTAGCGCAAACCAGTTTGCCTTGAATGTGTCGTGGATATTTCTGCTCGCAAGAAATTGATTCACACTATGCCACTGAACAAGGATCGACCGATTAATCGCGCAATGGTTGTCGGATGTGCCATTTCCGCCACGCGCAACTATCTGAAATCACAGAGGCCAAGAAGATTAAATCCCCTATTTAGCAACACTCGTGCCAAGACGCTTAAGTTGTGCACGCATTCGAGGCCGCCATTCTTCGAGTTTCGTACGTCGAGCACCTCCTACAAACCCCCATAGCGCTCGCTGCTCCGCAGGTGCCCAAATCCCGCGACTTCGTGCCTTGCCGCTTTTTGGACGCCGGTCAGTGGAGCGTGCGGAGCGTCTCTCGTTGCCGGCGTCCAAAAACCTACACAAAAGCGGCCATTCAGCGCTATCAGAAGCTCCATGAAAACCGAGGTGTAGAGCGCTATCGCTGTAAGATTGTGGAGGAGTGCCGGTTAGGCTATAGAATTGAGTACTGCTGGGGCAGCTATGTCAGAGGAGCTGACTATGGCCAAAAGCATTCTTGTCAGTTTTGCTATCCTCACTCTCGCCACTTCTGCCGCTTTGGCCGCGCAGCGGACGCATCATCGCCAACCGATGAACGCATTTGCCGGTATGGGTGCGTCTCCGGTCATCTCGCCGGGCGGTGTGAGTAGCAGCGACCGCGCCCTCTATATCCGAAATCTGCACGACTCCGGGTATAATAAGAAGAACGATTTCAACGCTGGTCATATGTGCGTGTCCTGTGATTTTCACGGCAATTGACTAAGCTGGTGCTGTGGCGACTGAGAACGGGATAACAACAGGAGCAGCCGGGCAAGACGAACCGGGGCGGGTGTGCAAATAGAAACCTCGCATTTTTGAATACGAGCTTCGCCAAAAAATAGCCCCCAAAGAATTCCCATTCTGGGTTTCCTGTCGGGGGCTTTTTTGTTTGCCCGCCCCGCAGCTCAGCCATGCGTTCTTATTCGCGCCTCATTGGAGGTAATGCCGATGTAGCCGTGACGGTACGGATCGGTGCAGCTTGCGTCATTGATGTAGTAGACGCAGCATTGGTCATCTGCATTAGCAGGCATTTGGGTCTCGTTTCTTTGCTTGCGTGTGCGTCGTCATTGTCGTCTGCCCATAAGCCGCCCGCCCGCGTCATAGCCGCTCGTGATGTTGCCGCTTTTGGATTCTCTTGCAACGACGTTGCCGCGTGGTAGAGCGTCATCGTGCCTTGGCTGTCGGTCGACGAACTGCCGATGCTCTTTCCGGATGAGTCGTGGAACCTCTTCGACTGTGTCGACGCTGCGCCAGTCAGCAGCGCCAGCGTCAGCAGCGCGAACAGGATCTTGGAACGCCGAGATACAGCCGCGTTTCTTGATGCTACGTTGTGGCTGAGGACCGCTTTGGGTCCAGGCTGTGTAAAAACTCCGTCGATGCTATGATTCTCTTGCTGAATCGCGGGGGGAATTGATGCGGGGTTTCGTTCAAGGGGTGGATCGCCAGCAGACGACGTTGCTGCCGGAATGCCTTGATGATTGGGTCGGCGACAACAATCCTGTTCGTGCGGTCGATGTGTTCGTCGATGCGTTGGAACTCCGTGACCTCGGGTTCGATGGCGTTGATCCTGCAGCGACCGGCCGGCCAGCGTACCATCCTTCGCCGATGCTCAAGCTCTACATTTACGGCTATCTCAACCGGGTCCAATCGAGCCGGCGGTTGGAGCGCGAGGCTGGCCGCAATCTTGAAGTGATGTGGCTGACGGGACGGCTCGCGCCGGATCACAAAACCATCGCCGACTTCCGCAAGGACAACGGTCTCGCGATCAAGAAGGTTTGCGCGCAATTCGTCGAGTTGTGCCGCAAGATGGGCCTGTTGGCGAAGGCCAGCGTTGCCATTGACGGCAGCAAGTTCAAGGCCGTCAACAGTCGCGACAACAACTTCACGCAAGGCAAGATCCAGCGCCGCCAGAAGCAGATCGAAGAGAGCGTGGCGCGTTACATGAGTCAACTGGACACCGCCGACCGCCAGACTGCCGCAGGAGAAGAGCCGTCGGAAACGGTGCTGCTGACCAAGACGCGGCTTAGGGAAAAGCTGGCGAAGCTCGAAGAAGAAGTGAAACGGCTGGCCGCGATTGAAAAGGCATTGCTCGCCTCGCCCGACAAGCAGATATCGCTGACCGATCCCGATTGCCGCTCGATGGCAACGAGCGGGCGCGGCTCAGGCATGGTCGCCTACAACGTACAAAGTGCGGTCGACACCACGAACCATCTGATTGTCGCGCACGAGGTCACCAACGTCGGCACCGATAGATCGCAACTGGCGGCGATGGCGCAGGCGGCGAAAGCCGCGTTGCGCAGCGATACTTTGGACGTCGTTGCGGATCGGGGTTACTTTAAGGGCGAGGAAATCCTGGCCTGTGAACAGGCCAGCGTGGCAGTCACGCTACCCAAGCCGCAAACCTCGGGAGCCAAGTCGGCAGGCCGCTTTGGGAAGCCTGATTTTGTCTATTTGGCCAAGGACGATGTCTATCGCTGCCCGGCCGGCGAGAAGCTGTCGCACCACTTCACCGCTGATGAAGATGGCCAGAAAATGCGGATCTACTTGACCAACGCGTGCCGCACTTGCCCGCTCAAGGATCAGTGCACAACGTCCAACGAGCGCCGTATCAGACGCTGGGAACACGAACACGTCGTCGAGGCCGCGCAGACGCGGCTCGATCAGAATCCCCAAGCCATGCGTGTGCGCCGCGAAACCGTCGAGCATCCGTTCGCCACGCTGAAGATGCGGATGGGTGCGACGCACTTTCTGATGAAGACGCTGCCGAAGGTGGCGACCGAGATGGCGCTGAACGTACTCAGCTACAATCTCACCCGTGTGCTGAATATCCTCGGCGTCGAGCCATTGCTGGCAGCCATGCGGGCGTGAGGCGCGGGCAGCGAACTCAATAGCGACACCGACGGCCGCCTTCGTCGCATGGAGGTGATGCGGAGCCGCGTTTTTACACAGCCTGGGTCAAAAGCAGCGGTCCAAGCTCGCGCGCTGCCGGGTCCGGTCTAACCCTGACACCGGACCTATCCACACCCACGACGGCCAGTGGTCCGGCGCTGATCCGATCCCCTATACATTGACAATTTGCCTACCGGCCTGCGTGGCGCTTTCATCAAGCCATGCCCCATCTCATCCGCCGCCGCGACCGCACCGCCCGACAGGAAAGCTGGCTGATCCATTACGGCGATGTCCAAGTCGGCAGCATCGGCCTGCGCTCTGGCAATCCGACCGAGAGCGATCCATGGCAATGGCGCTGCGGCTTCTAAATGCACCTCCGGCACCGCCACGACCTTCGCGAGCGCGCGCGTTGCGTACCTGGCGGCGTGGGCGCTGTTCTTGTCCAAGCGCACGGAGGCCGATTTCGCGGCGTGGCGCGCCGAGCGCGATTGGACGGCGCGGAAACATGCCGCATGGGGGCGCGGTGAAAAGATGCTGGTCCGATGAGGTGCACCGTTTTCTGGGACTGCGGCTGGGTCTGCGAAAACCATCCCTGACCGGCCATGGGAAGGCGAGCGCGCCTGTACGCGCGGCGGCGCTGGCGCTCCATGTCCTCAGTGCAATCCGAGCGATGGGGACAATCCACCTCGCGGCCGCCGAAGGGCTTCAGGACTGAATTCGACAAGGATGGCTGGCGGCATTGACCGAGCGCGGCCGGCGTGGCGCGGCCGGCGTGCGCGGCCTGATCGTGTACTGTCAGGACACCTGCGAGGCGGCCCGCCGCGAAGGAAATGTGGGTCGATCATCCCACGTCACGTATCCGCACTGCCTGCACTGGAACATTGTCACGGTCCGGCCCGTGCGCGGATTGAACATTTCAGATACGGCCACCGCGCGGTCGCTCCCGACGCAGTTGTCGCAGATCGGCAAGTTTGCCGCCGTTCGGTCGGTCTCGTTCATGGCGCAGGCCGTAGTTTTCCGGGCGGGACCCGCCGTTTCCAGTTAAGCTTTATCGGATATACCCGCTCTCCGTGAGTCGGACTTTTGATCATCGAGCCGAAGCCGGAGAGGCAATGAGGCGAGCCGTAGCGGCCACAAGCGCGCTTGATCGCTTGAAGCGGCTGCGCGTTGCATTGGCATGGAATGACCTAGCACGCGACGGGACGTCGCACGGTGAGCACAAGCGGGACTCCGTCGCATGAAGTACGCCGCCGAACGTACATTCGTCGATCCCGACGCCGCCGCGCGCAAGCTGGTCGAGATCGCCAATGCCGTCGATCAACGGCCCCCTTTCTGTATCAGACTGTCGTACCCCCGCAGCGGTAGTCCTGTTTAGTTTCTCTAGAGCCAGAGTTGTACTAGCATTACTGCGCAAAACTCGTTTTGATTGAATGCACCCGCGCGGGCTGCGGCGGAACCGGACAACTGAGCCGGCAGTCGCAAGAACAAGGGCCGGCGGCGTTATACCGTCGGCCTTGTCTCGTCGGGCTATTTGGCCCAAGTCGAGGATGGCACATTTGCTCGGCTGATTGTGACGGGCAAAGCACAAATGCCTGACAAGGGCTGGCGCGCGCATTCGATGATCCCATCCCGCTGTCTGATCGCCGCAAGCTGATCACCCCGCACGATGCCGCCACCTTCATCACGAAGCTGCCAAAGCGCGAGCATGATGCGCCAGAATGGCAGGCCGCCATCGAGGCGCTGATGCTGGTTTGGCGGCCCGACGATGTTCGCGCGGGTCGGCGTCATGCGGGCATTGAACCGCCATCACGTTCGGGAGTTCACCCCGAACCGCAGAGAGCCGCATTGGGGCCGGCGCAAGCTGAAGAGAGACCAATGACCGCCTTTGTCTACGTCAACACGAGCAGGCAGGTCGGCGACGCCGACCACATCAAAGTCTTCGCCAATGCGGATGCCGCAGAAAAATGGTTCGAGGAGAACGCCCCCGAGGGCGTGGCATTCGAATACGATGTTCTGGAGTGACAAGCGCCGAACCCGGCACGACCTAGGCGCGCCGCGCGGCGTTCTTATCCAAGCGGACGGAAGCCGATTTCGAGCAGTGGCGCGAAGAGCGCGATTGGACGACGTGGGCTTGCGGCGATAGAGTGCTGGCCCGGTAAGCAACAGGCTTACAGGTCCCAACTTTCGATGCACCTTGGTGTAGCGGTCGCGACTTCGAACGCGGATGGCTTGAGCTGCACAGGTCGGGTCCGGCTCCTCACCGGGCGGCGAGATGATATAATTATCTGCGGGCCACACTTCCGATGCGCAACGGAGTGTTCCATGGCGAAGGAGATCAAACAACTGCGGAAGCAAGCTGAAAAGGCCGCGCGCTGCAAAGTATCCCTCCGGCGGCGACCGCCTTGTGTAGTTTGAGAGTCGGCCCGAGGATTTGACCTTAAGTCTAGCTTTAAGGTCACGTCGGGAATGCAGGTCAATGTGTTGGGCGCCGAGCGTCGGCGGCGATGGAGTTACGACGAGAAGGTTCGCCTTGTCGAAGAGACCTTGCAGCCTGGGGAAACGGTCTGCGGGGTTGCACGCCGGCACGGGGTGGCTCATAGCCTGCTGTTCACCTGGCGTCGACAAGCGCGCCAGGGGCGACTGGGCGGAGATGCTGCGCCTGCTCTTGTTCCCGTCGAGATCGCACCTGTAGCGGCTCCGATCTCGAGCGGCGCACCACAACTGGCGTCTTCCCCGCCTGCGCAGCGTGCAAGGGCTGGAATCATTGAGATCGAGCTCGGGGGCGGCTGCCGTGTTCGCGTTGACCGTGACGTGGATGTTGAGGCGCTGCAGCAGGTTCTTGAGCTCTTGCGACGACGATGATCCCGATTCCGAACGGCGTCAGGGTCTGGATTGCCACTGGCCACACCGATATGCGTCGCGGCATGCGAAGCTTGGCTCTCACAGTTCAGGAAAGCCTGAAGCGCGATCCTCATGCTGGCGATCTCTACATCTTCCGGGGCCGCAGCGGCGACCTGGTCAAGATTCTTTGGCATGATGGGTTGGGCATGTCGCTCTATGCCAAGCGCCTGGACCGAGGCAAGTTCATCTGGCCTTCGGCGTCGGACGGCGCAATATCGATCTCTGCGGCGCAGATGGCTTACATGCTGGAGGGGATCGACTGGCGTAATCCGCAACTGAGCTGGCGCCCGCAGAGCGCAGGCTGAGCACAAAATCCCGCAGATTTGTATTTTGGGGAGTCCCAGCGCGTTCAATTTGTGATTCATTGCGTCGCATGGATGCCGATCGCGACGCTGTTCCGGATGACGTTACCGCTCTGAGGGAGGCGTTGGCGATGGAGCGCGCGAGGGGGGTGGAGATCGCGGCTGAACTCGCGGTCGCCCGCGCGAAAGCATCGGAAGACGAAGCGCTGATTGCTCAGCAGAAGCTGCAGATCGCCAAGCTGAAGCATCAGATCTACGGCCAGCGGTCGGAGCGTTCGTCGCGCCTGATCGAGCAGTTGGCCTTGACGTTCGAAGAGTTGGAAAGTGACGCCACTGAAGACGAGCTGGCGGCAGAGCACGCCGTGGCGAAGACGACGACGGTGCGTGGATTTACGCGCAAGCGCGGCGAACGCCAGACGTTCCCTGAGCATTTACCGCGCGAACGAGTGGTGATCGACCCGCCGACGGCTTGCGAGTGCTGTGGTAGCAATCGTCTGCGGAAGCTCGGCGAAGACGTGACCCGGACACTGGAAGTGGTGCCGCGCCAGTGGAAGGTGATCGAGACGGTCCGGGAGAAGTTCTCCTGCCGCGACTGTGAGAAGATCAGCCAGGCGCCGGCACCGTTCCATGCGATCGCCCGGGGATGGGCTGGCCCGAGCCTGTTGGCCATGATCATGTTCGAGAAGTTCGGTCAGCATCAGCCGCTAAACCGCCAGGCCGAACGCTACGCTCTGGAAGGCGTGCCGATCGCACTGTCGACCATGGCGGATGCCGTTGGGGCGGTCTGTGCGTCGCTGGATCCCCTGCTGCGCCTGGTGGAAGCCCATGTGATGGCGGCCGAGCGGCTTCATGCCGATGATACGACCGTCCCGGTGCTGGCCAAGGGCAAGACCGACACGGGGCGGTGCTGGATCTACGTCCGCGACGATCGGCCGTTTGGCGGCGCGGGCCCGCCGGCAGCGATGTTCTACTACTCCCGCGACCGCAAGGGTGAGCATCCCCAGGGGCATTTGGCCCGGTACGCCGGCATCCTGCAGGCCGACGCCTATGACGGGTACAATCAGCTCTATCTGGCCGGGCGCCAGCCCGGACCGATCCGGGAAGCTGCCTGCTGGTCGCATGGAAGGCGCTCGTTCTTTGCCATGGCTGACATCGAAGAGAATGCGCGGCGCAAAGGCGCTGGAAAAAAGGAAATCCCGCTCTCTCCGATCGCGATCGAGGTCGTGCGGCGGATCGACGCGCTGTTCGAGATCGAACGCTCCATCAATGGCAGGAGCCCCGAAGGGCGTCTGGAGGTGCGACAGACGCTGAGCCGGCCTCTGGTCGAGGACCTTCAGGTCTACATGCGCGAACAGCTCGCCAAACTGTCTCGCGGTCACGACCTGGCCAAGGCGTTCAACTACATCCTGAAGCGATGGGCGAGCTTCACGCTGTTCCTGGAAGATGGACGCGTGTGTCTCTCCAACAATGCCGCCGAACGGGGCTTGCGAGGCATCGCTCTTGGACGGAAGTCCTGGCTGTTCTGCGGATCTGATCGCGGAGGGCGGCGCGCCGCAGCCATGTACAGCCTCATCGTCTCGGCGAAAATGAACGGCATCGACCCGCAGGCCTGGCTTACGGATATCCTCGCCCGGATCGCCGCCCATCCGGCTCATCGGCTGGACGAACTTCTGCCTTGGAATTGGACGCCAGAATCAGCGATCTCCGCTCGAGCGGCATGACCACTCACGTCGACAAGGTCCATCACGTCACCACCATCACCCAGGTCGCCAAGGACCTCGGCGAAGACGAAGATTGGCTGTGGGACATCGCCAACGAAATGGAGATCGAGGACAGCGTCATCTGGGTCTATGGCGTCGGAGAAGACGGCGTCCAGACGTTCACCGACTTCGGAATCGAAAACCTCATCGAGCTGATCAGGTTCTACAAAGAGAACCCTGGACTGCTCAAGCGGTAACCCTGCGGCCTACGCCGAATGGATACGCTGCAAAGGCAGGTATCTCAGGAACTACAAGCCTTAGCACGCGCCTTCAAAAGCCAAGCCGACGTCCTGAAGTCAAAAAGGCGAGCAGGCAAGAAGAGACGGTCAACCTTGAAGGTTAAGGATCGCTGACAGCCGGCAGGCGGAACGCTTTGCAGATTGCCGAGTTTTCCCGATGCCCTTCCCCAAGGGCGACCCCGATTGGCCCCAGCTTCACCGCCCATTGCCCGGAGTTGGGGCCATCTTTTTGCTCACGTGAGCTCCAAAAATGAAAGAGGCCGCCAATTAGGCGGCCTCAGTTCTTCGTTAGAGGCTTCTTTTGTTCCTCGGCGACCGCCTCAATATCAACCAGGGGCAGTTCGCCTGTGCGGTCCTTCAGATCGGCTGCACGCTGGATCTCAATCCCGACGCGACCTGCGGGTCCTTTGTTGTTTTAGCCATTCGCAGCAGCGTTGCTGCGGCTTCTCGGGCAAAGGAGGTGTAGCGCGCCACGTCATTTTTCCCACGAAGTCCCCGTGAGATGAGTCAAAAACCCGGACTGAGTTCCAGTGCTTGTACAAAAATGTACACAGGCGACAAAAAGGACCTCAGCTCCGGGGCTGGCGCCAACGGAAGCATCAACTTGGCTCCTGCCATTTGGTTCCCGGTGCTTGTCAGCTAGATCGGTGAGCCGAACCAACCCGATGAGGCACCCTGCGGCTCCAAAAGATCACCTTCAAGGATATGCGCCAGATGGGGTGCACGGCGTTCTGATTATTGTGCCGACACCCACATTAATTTCCGCTTCGCGCCCCTGAGCCGATACGTGCCGGTCTATGGATGAAGCCTTAACAAAAGGCCCCGACGTTGTTACACGTCGAGGCCCTTTCAAGATCATCAGGCCGGTTACATCCGCCGTGCTTCCGATCTTGAGTGTCGTCGGATTACCGCATCCGATCTGGTTCAGAATGTGGCACGGGCTGCGGCATCAGCGTGATCACACGCGGCACGAAAGCGCTCGGCCGCCAACTCGCCCTTGCGCCATTCGGCGCGGCGCCGGGCGCTCGGGCGCCAACGCCTGCTTACTCCGTGGCCTTCTACGATATGGACATACGTGTTCGCCGGCCTCGTTGCAGGCTGCGCGTACTGGTTTGTTGCCGTCAGCCGCGCGGGCAGTCCAACTGACGCAGCCAATCCTGCGAAGCTCCGGGAAGTGAGGCTCGTAACAGCAGACTAACGGCGCTACGAACTCCTTGATGCGCTTAGAGCCATGATCGGCCAGTTAGTGCAGCGTCGCGGACGGCCGCTCCGTCATCGCCTCGACAAATTGCCGCAAGCCATCCATGGCTTTGCTCCGCCACGCCTCCAGCTCACCGGCATATTTCGACAAGTTCGCACGAAACTCTTCCCCGTCAATGTCGGCACCGCGAGCAAGCCGACGGCGCGCATAGGCCGTGAGCGCAAGATCGCGATGGCGGCGCAACTCGGCGTTTGCTTCGTCTAATATTTTCATTTTCCACGCTTCACAGCCAGTCGCCAAAATCCGCTTTCACCCGGTCGAACGCCGGTGTTTTCCGCGTCGGTATGCCAAATCGAACCCGCATGTGTGACGAAGGAGCCCGGCTGATACGTCCGCGATGCATCCCAAATGCCCAGGTAGCGCAGTGTCGGGCGCGACTCGAGTTCCTTGATCCGCTCCTTCAACGGCGCGGTTGCTTTCAGCACGAAATCGCCGATCACTGGCCCCAACGATTTGACGAGGCCTTCGATCTCGGCTCGCCGCTGGGGCGAAACCTTCGCTTCGATCGCACGGCGCTCTTCGGGAGTTGGGACGTTCGTCATTTACACGGCTTGATGTTGGGGGCTTTCCAATGACGTCGCTCATACGCAAGCGACAGCCGAGCTTGCTCGCGGACCAACGCGCGACACGCGCGCATGTTGTCAGGACTATCGCGGTGCCAGAGCAGTTCGCGGATTTGCTTGGTTATCCGATTGATTGCAACCAGATCATCGGCTTCCGGCAAAATGCGAACCACCGACCGCGCCATCTTGCGGGCAACCAAACGGCGGCCAGTTTCCAGCTCACTAGCTGTTAGCCTGACGATCATTGGCGTTCCTCATTATTTCGAAGTCGACTTTCAAATAGCAGATCGCGATCTCAACCTTCGTTACGCTGTAACTTGCGATGCAGTTTCTGCAGCGCCAGTTTCAACGCTTTTGAGAGTTCTTTCCGATCTGCCTCGTTCCATTCCTGCAGCACGCCAAGGCTGCGAAGCCAATCCACGTCGTTCCCGTCAAGATCGATGGCAATTCGCGTAACGCCGATCGCCTGGCGCGCGCGGTGTTCCCGCATGCGCTGGGCGGCGGCCGTCGGTGCAATGTGCGCCTTCGCCGTGGTTTTCACCGTGGACCTCCCGCGCTAAATGCCGTCAAAATGGCAACCCCCTTCTAGGAATTTGATCCCATCGCATACGGACCAGCCGGTGCGGTTCCTGCCCTTCCCGTCGTTGGTTTTGCGACTACCCGCCCCCATGCCACGCGGCGCGCGGCGCGGCCCGTTCCGTTTCTCTAGTCGCGCTAACTTGGTGCGGCGTTCCTGCCCGATCGCCGCGAAGCGTTGCGCGCGCCCTGATCTCGCTTCGGCTTCCTTGCCGCGAAAGGAGTGACCACAGGTGAGCCACCTTCAAGGTGGCGACACCTTCCAGAGAGGCCGTCCCCGTTCGATCCGATCGGGCACAACGTCGCCCAACGCGCGCGTCAAGGTCCCGCGATCGTGTTCGAGCAGTTGAGCGAGCGCATTGATGGAATAAGTGCAGCTTCAAGGGGACTTCTCGCTTTTCCGTTGTTGTTGCAGCAGGTTCACAAATTTCTATCGCTAGGGATAGCGGGGGCTGGCGCGCGACCCGCATGGTGGCGGGCGCCAGAGGGACCCGCATTGGTCATTCGAAAGCAATGATCTGCGCCGTGATGGTTTTTCGACGAGCGCGCTTGGCTGCGCGGACCCCGGTGCGCTCCGTCAAATATTCGGTAGCGGTATCGGCTGCCGGACTGCCTGATTAGCAAGATCGGTGGCGCGCTTTCACCCGCTCGCAACCTGGCGACATACCGCGACACGATGCTGGGCCTGTTGCAGCTCAGCGGCTCTATTAGGCGAATTGAGACGCGGACGGTCTTCCTCTCCGCAACGTCATCGGTGGCGCTGACCTCAGCCAGATTACTCCAGACTTTGACCGCTCCTAACTCGGCCAAGCCACCTGCATCCTTGTCAGATGAGTTGCACGTTCTCCGCCCTGGGGCTCTCGATGATTTCGCGGTCACTTATGGAACTCCTGTCTTAGTGGAATATTCTGCAAAGGCCGATACGACGCGTGGGTCAGTGACAGATGACAGATGTGACAGGAGTTTCCGTGGATTTGTACCAAGAGATCGGGACTCGCGGCTCCCCGACGAGGCTGCCAGCGCAGCCGATGCACCACTGCACCACCTTGCACCGGTCGTTTTGGCCTTCTCCTAAACTCCTATAGAAACGCTATTCCTATTCTCTCTTAAGAGACTTACTGGTGATACTGGTGCAGTGGTGATTACGCCTGCGGCACAGCGGTTTCTTGCATCACCACTGCGTCGGCGGCGAGTGGTGCGAGCTGCTTGAGAGTGGTGATATTGCTGCCCGGCTCGGTCTCGGCAGCCTTCTTGCGCGTATCGATCTCCTGTTGGCGGGCGTCCTGCATCAGTTCGTCCTTGGTCGGCGGGCGCACGTACATCCACACGCGCTTGTGCTGCGGCTTGCCCTGCACCTTGATCTCGACCGTGACCTGCTTCCCATCCCAGCCCAGCCGCTTCATGCAGCGGGCGACCCGGTTCATGGCGGCCTGATCCCACTTCACCTCGTCGAGGCCGATGGCGTTCTTGAACACGTGCTCAATCAGAACCCGGTACGCGGGGTAATCCGGCGGCTGATGCAGACGGCTTTCGAGATAGTTGGCAATCAGCGGCTCCCACGGGTCGGCCTGGAAGCGGCCTTCCTGCTCCAGTTCAGCCTTTGCAGCGGCAGCCTTGCCGGTCTCGGTGTCGGTGAAGCACCACGCCACGCCAGCTTCATAGAGAATGCGGGCCTCGGCCCACAGCATGTCACGATCACGCTGCAAGCCTTCGATGTCGATCTTCGTCACGCTCACCGGCAGAAACCGGCCGGCACCGGTCCAATCCTTCAGATAGTCGTTGCAGTTGGTGGTTCCGATGAAGATGCAACTGCGCGGCCGTTCGATGATGCGGCGACCGTAGGGCGGCCGGAAGCGGTCATCGGTGCGCGAGATGAACGCCTTGATGCGCGAAGCCTCGGCCTTGCTCATCGCGTCCAGCTCGCCGACCTCGATGCACCAGACGCCAGCACACTGCATCGAGGCATCCTTGCTGCCGAATTGCTCGATGTCGTCGGTGAACCAAGGATAGAACAGCGTCTTGATGGCGGTCGATTTCAGCAGGCCCTGCGGGCCTTCGAGGATCATCATCATATCGACCTTCTCGCCGACCCCGAGAATGCGAGCGACGGCACTAATCATCATGTTGCGACCGACCAGCTTGGTGTACTCAGACTGCTCGGCACCGAAGTAGGTCGAGAGCATGGTGTCGAGCCGGAACTCGCCGTCATGCTCCAGTCCAAGCAGATAGTCCTGCACCGGGTGATAGCTGCGGTCCCGCGCCACCAGCTCGACGGCCTGCGCCGCCACCGCAGACGTCACCGCGATGGCTTCGACTGTCTGCAACCAATGCGTCAACGCCAGATCGTCCTGCTCGGTCCACGGGCGCGGTTCGAAGTTGGCCGCGTCGATGAACGGCTGCCACGGCGGCACGTCGGTCAACATCGTCTGATGCGCAAACAGGTCGAATGCCAGCACGCCTTGCCAGCACTGAGCGCCACGCAGCGCGAGCACTGCATTGGCAAAAAGCGGCTTGGGGATGTCGTTCTTGGCGCGGATCAGTTCTGCGCGCCACCCGGTCTTGTCCATGGCCCGCCCGCGACTACATCTCGATGCCGCTGAGCAGATGCTGCGACCGACTATCGAGCAGCGGTGCTTGCGACTTGGGCTTGCCCGCGCGCGGGGTGACGGTATTCATCGTGGAGACCTCCGCTTTTGCGGGGTCGCGCCAGCCATGGGATCATCATCGAGCAATTCGTGAATGAGCCAGGACTGGGATGCGACACCAGTTCTCAAAAGAAAACCCCGCCGCGCTAATGCGACGTGGTTTTTCTATTGAGCCGTAAGGCGGTCCTGTCGTGAAGATTTAGCTAGCGATTATTTGCCCCCCTCACCCAATGCCTTGCTGTTCGCACTGCTTGCCTGCTGCTTCAGGAATTCAGATTTCGCGTAGCCGACGCTCCCTGAGTTCGGCGGCTTCTTAATCCCGAACAGCAGATGCGCAGCTTTAAGCGTGTAGATCAGGGGCTGATACCTCTCCAGCGGCTCAATGCCACATTCCCGCAGCAGCGCGAAGATCGCTTCCCACAGCACCCGCTCCGGGTTCTTTTGATTGGTTGGAGGCTGTTCCAACAATTCACCCAACTTCACGTCGGGACTCAGCAAGTGCCCAACTCTGCTCCAGCCGTCGTCGATCGCTAAATGGAGGTGTTCCCATCCGTCGCGTGCGGGAACGTAGTCCTCGTTGTCGTCGTCGAGCACACCCTCGTCCCTTGCAACGTTGAACGCATTACGTGCGTTCGGCAGCCGCTGCATCAGTCGGTAGACGGTGCCTAGCTTCACCTTAAGATCGTCTAATAAATCACGTGTATCAGCGACCGAAGGGAACTTCGTAGCTCTCCAGTACAGTTGACCGGCCTCTCGGATCTTGTGCTCGACGTGACGAGCCACTTCGTTAGCGCGTGTCGGCGAACAGATCAGGTTCCGATACGGCTCCCCAATCCGGTCCGACGTAATCGACTATTGCTTCGATTGGGCCGAATGCCTTGAGCACAGCCGCCAGATGAGGGCGGGTTCGCTCTGGATCATCCGTGATCCGCGTTGCTGTTGGCCAATCCGAACCATGAGACATTGGGTTGAGGGGCGCAATTCTGGCTAGCTAAATCTTCCAACGAAATGCCTGTTGCTCCAATTTGTTCCGGGTGAAGCAAAAGCACCATTATCATGAGTCGGCGAAGCCGGACCGCCCGTTGCGAGCGCGGACGGCGATTGTCACTGATGAGGGTGCGACTCCTATAATACCGCCGGAATGGCCTGACGACGCCGTTCTCCGCTATGTACGGGAGCTTGCCAAGCGACTCGCGCGGGAGGATCATGAGGCTGACATCGCCGTCGGCCAAGCATCCCAACTTGCGTCGAGCGAAAACACATGATCCGCGCTGCTATCTACGGCCGCTTTTCGTCCGATCAGCAAAAAGATCGTTCGATCGACGATCAGATTTCTCTCTGTCGCGATCTTTGTGCGCGCGAGGGCATGGCGGTGATCTCGACGTATGAGGACCGTGCGATTTCCGGCTCGGCCGCTGGCAACCGCCCTGGCTTTCAAGCGCTGATGCAAGCGGCCGAGAGCCGGTCGTTCGATGTCATCGTTGCCGAGGACATGGATCGCATTTTCCGCGATCAGGCCGACTATCACAACGCCCGCAAGCGGCTCGACTTCCTCGGCATCACGCTGCACACCGCAACCGGCAAGATCGGTACAATCGACGGCGCTCTGCGCGCACTTATGAGCGAGCAGTTCATCGAGAACCTGCGCGTGCACACGCAGCGCGGTCTTGAAGGTGTCTTGCGCGACGGCCGGCATGCTGGCGGACGCGCGTACGGCTACCGCGCTGTCAAAGGCAAGCCCGGCGAGTTGGACATCGTCGAGGACGAGGCCGAGATCGTTCGCCAGATTTTTTGCGACTACGTCGCCGGCAAGACGCCGCGCCAAATCGCACATGATCTCAATAATCGTAGTGTGCGCCCGCCTCGCGGCAGGCTCTGGAACGGCTCGACCATTAACGGTCATGTCGCGCGCGGCGGCGGCATGATCTTGAACGAACTCTATGCCGGCCGCATCGTCTGGAACAAGGTTCGGATGGTGAAGGACCCGGTGACGGGTAAGCGCCTGTCGCGTCCCAATCCGAAAGAGCAATATAGGATCGTCGAGGCGCCGCACTTGCGCATCATCGACGATGCAACGTTCAAGGCGGCGCAAGTCATTAAAGTCGAGCGCCGCCGTGATGCGACACCGGCAACGGCGCAAAGAGCGCGCGCTCCGAAGCGAGTGTTTTCCGGATTGATCCGATGCGGCTCGTGCGGCGGCGGCATGTCCTCGGTGGGCAGTGACCGCAAGGGTTTGCGGTTGCAGTGTTCAGCGCACCGGGAAAGCGGATCGTGCAACAACGGCCGACGCATCTATCTCGACGACATCGAAGCACTGGCAGTCAAGGGATTGCGCCAGCACCTCGCGCATCCCGAGGCGATCGCCGAGTTTGTCGATGTCTACAACGCCGAGCGCAAGCGCCTCAAGAAAGAGGCGAGCACCGAACGCGCCCGGCTGGAACGGCGGCTCGGCGAGATCGAGCGCGAGATGAAGCGGATCGTGGACTCCATCGTAGTCACGGGAATGCCGCCAGAACAGTTCGTCGCCCGGATGCAGGAGCTTGAGGCCGAGAAGACGAAGGTCATGGCCGGGCTCGAAATCGCCAAGGAAACTGACAACGTGATCGCCCTGCATCCCAAGGCGCTCGATCGCTACAAGCACGCCGTGATGGAGTTGGCCGATGAGCTGAAGCGCGGCACGCCGACCGAGTTTGCGACCATCCGTGGGCTGGTGACGGCGATCATCGTGCACGCCAGCCCGAGCCGGCCGGGCGGCGCCGGAACCAAAGCCAACGCCGAGGATGATCGGAGTGTTCGGATCGATATCAAAGGTCGCCTCGCCGCGATCTGCGGCATTCCGGCTCTGTTTCCGAACATGGCTATGTCGGGGGGATTGTTGGTAGCGGGAGACCGTTTCCACCAAAGCCCCCCCGGCAAATCCCTGCCCTTTTCGGTATTCGCGGCAAAGAGATCTTACGGGGGCTTCCTCTCAGAATAGCGCATAGGGCGCACTGAGGGGGCCGTACATACGATTACATCCAAGGGCTGCTGTTACAGCCCGACACGTTCAAAGGCGGCCCCTCCCGGGCCGCCTTTTCTTTTCGCCAAGAACAAGAGCAGCAAAGATGGACAGGACAGAGAACGGTTGCCTCCCTGAGGCCGCCGCCAAGCCCGTTCGCGCTGAAGGTCGCGGACAGGACTTTAACGACGCGCTGGCCACGACGCCGGCCGAGGTGATCGCCGATTGGATTGAGTCTAAGGACGTGCCGCCCCATGAGCGAATCCTCGCGATCGTCGAATCTGACGATGACGAGCCAGCTCCCTCCGGGGAGGGGGAGCAAAGCGCTAGGGGCGCCGTCCATACTCCCAACGCCTCGCCACGCTCCTGGGGGTTCGATGTCGAGGAAGTCAACCGTAGCTACGCGCTGGCGATTTGGGGTGGTAAGGCGCTAGTAGTGAATGAGCAGCCGCACGGGCCGGTTAACGACCGGGTGCGACTGATGACCTTTGAATCTATGAATTCGTGGTTTGCAAATCGGCCAACTGAAGTGGTGGGAACCGATGGCAAAATCAAGTCGGTAACGTGGGCGAAGGCTTGGCACCAGCATCCGGATCGCCGGCAATAAGACGGAGTCGAGTTTTTCCCGAACCCGGACGGCGTCCCCAGTACACCGAATTATCTCAACCTCTGGCGCGGCTTTAGCGTCACGCCGTCGTCGGTCGGGAGTTGCGCCCGGTTCAAGGACCATCTGCGTGTGAACGTCTGCCGGGAGAATGAAGAATATTACTCCTATCTGTTTGGCTGGATGGCCCACCTCGTGCAAAAGCCGCGGGAGCGGCCAGGTATCGCGTTGGTGATGCGTGGTCAGAAGGGCACCGGCAAAACCGTTGTTGGCGAAGTCTTGGGTTCCCTATTCGCGCCGCATTATTTTCCGGTGGACGATGCGAGGTATCTCACTGGACAATTCAATGCCCACATGGCGACTTGTTTGCTGCTGCAGGCCGACGAAGCGATGTGGGCTGGTGATAAGGCTGCCGAGGGCCGGCTTAAGGGATTGCTCACCTCGCGGATCCAGATGATCGAATCCAAGGGTGTTGATCCGATCCGAATGGAAAACCGTGTCCGGGTTATCATGACTTCCAATGAAGATTGGGTCGTTCCTGCTACAGGCGACGAGCGTCGGTTTTTCGTGCTCGACGTTGGCTCATACGCCCAGCAGAACAACGAATATTTCGCAGAACTTTTCGAAGAATTGGATCGGGGGGACGAGAGCGCCTCCTGCACGAGCTTCTGTCATTCGATCTCAGCCAATTCAACATCTGGCGCATTCCGCAGACGAAGGCGCTGCTCGATCAAAAGTTGAGATCGCTGGATCCGATCGATGATTTTATCTTCAATCGGCTTTGGGCGGGGGCGTTGCTCAGCGGCGATGATGCGTGGCGCGGCGTCGTCGTCAGGGATGATCTGTATGAGGAGTATTTGAAAGAAGCCAGTCGTATGGGAATCGGACGCAAGCGTAGCAAAGCCGACTTTGGAAAACGACTTAACAAACTTATAGCGACATGAAGTTCGTCTTCATTGCGAAGCACCGGAATAGGCCGGTGGCATGGCTATGCAATGCGATGGGCGTGTCACGGTCGGGCTTCCATGCCTGGCTGAACCGGTCCCCCAGCGTCAGATCCAGAAGCGACGAAGCCGTCAGCCTGCAGGTGAAGGCAAGCTTTCTTGCCAGCGATCGAACCTATGGAGCACGGCGTGTCTGGCGAGACCTGCTGGCGGACGGTGTCGAATGCGGTCTGCACCGGATCGAGCGGTTGATGCACTTGCAGGCCCTGCGGGCGCGACCACGGCGCCGGCGTCTGCCGAAGGAGCACGGTGTTGCGGGACGAGTTGCCGGACCAGCATATTGGCTTGTAGTTCAGCGGTGGAACGCCGCGCTGTTAACGCGGATGTGCTGCGTGTTAGTGAGTCGACCGGTGGCGCGGAGCCGAGTCGATAGGCATCTAACGGTTCCCGCGCGCTAAAGGATCAGCATTCAAAATCACGGGACGGCCGGTTGCCGGCAGCGTGGCGCCTTGAGCTTTAGACGCAAGGCAGGTTGGTGCTTCACTAGGCTATCAACTTGCATCGGTGATTGCCGGCGGTCCGGCGCCGCTCATCGCCACGGCCCTATTCGCCGCCTATCACTCCGGCTACGCGATTTCCATCTACATCGCCGCTTGCGCGGTAGTAAGCCTTGTGTCGGCGTCGTTCATGCCTGACTACACCGGCCAGGACATTTCGAGGGAGTATGACGACTGACGCAAAGGTGCAACGTCGATTGTTGAATTGGGCCTTGCGCTCATCCAGGCCCTCTTAATTTTTGTCGGGCATATCCGAGATGGGCCAATCGCGTCACTTTGGCCGCGTGCCGCTCTCTTCCGGTCTACCCCTGTGAACGGACATCGTCAGACCGCCCCGGCATGTCTCAAACGGGCCACATCCGGACTCATGCAGCGCAGCACGACCTGTAGGGACGCGCGTTTCGTCGCGCGCCCCCGCAGATAACCGTACGGGCGCAGACGCAGGATCGCGAGATCAGCGGACCGGCAGCATCAAATGCTCGTATTGCGTGCCAGGCCACATCACATAGGGCCTCGTTGGGTCGGCCTTCGCGTCGCGTGGATAACCATCCAACATCTTAGCGCCAGAGCCCACGATCATTACGTGTGCGCCGGTTTTAATCCAATTGTTGCCGGGCTCTTCTTTTGTTGCATAGGGGTCGGTGTTGCTTGCACCTCCGTCCCCTCGGAGCATGTACATGAACCCTACCTTGTTCGCCGGCGGCTCCTTGTGATCCATCCATGCCGTCGCCCATTCCATCGCGTTTTGATCGCCGCACATGGGGTCGGGGTTGGCCGGATCGGCATGACCCGGCATGCACGTCCACTGCCCGGCTCCTTTGCGCAAGGTCCGCATCTTGCCGTCATGATCCATAGCGACGATCGTTGCGTCTTTGGCGATGGCCTCGGGTGCCGCGGACAGCGACAGCTTAATCAGCTCCTCGTCGCTCATCTTGTGGCCGGTTGGCTGTTGAGCGAAGCCGTAGCTCGGGGTAAGCGCGAGGGCAAATAGAGTTACATAGGCCAGTGATTTCATCGCGAAATCCTCCCATGATCTTTCGCTGATGCCAGCCGCGGAGGTGCCGAAGGCGGGCGTCTGCGCTGAGGTGCTTGCACGTAGTTATCCTAATCTCCCTTTTGGGCTCCTCAAACGCGCCATTTGGCCGCTGCGGAGCGATCAGCTCCCGGACTTCCGCTCAGGGTCACAGGCGGCCTTTCGGCATCCTGGCTGCTTACTTCCGGTTGAGCGCCGGGAGCGGACATCACCGGCGCCGGTCGGGAGGTCCGAGATGGGCCAACAGGCGCCGTCCTGACCGCCGCCGGTTCACGTCCGGTCTACCGCGACAACCAGACGATTTCAGAGCCGGTCTGGGCTTCGCGTTCGGGCCAGAAGAGACTCATGCATTGGTCAGATTGCGAGTTGAATGACAGCGCCCACGTTCATCGCACTCTCGTGCCGTGGAGGAGCTGTTCACAGGATCCAATCCTCACATCGGCCTATGACTTGTTCGATCGCTTCGTTTCGAAAACGGCGTCAGCGTGGGAAAGCAGGAAAGACTTCGAAACGAAATATCAGGCAGCACGTTGCCATTCTCCCCGTCACCGGTGCCATAGGGCCGGTTTAGAAGGAAGTCTCGGTTGCCGAGAGCTGCCTCGGGTGGTGGGGTATTTTTCGTCGGCGAGCTACTTCTCTCCCGCCCTCTGTTTCAGGCTCATGTACGTGAAGAACCGTATTAGGTCAGCGTCAGTCGCGGCGTAAATGGTGCAAGGTAATTTCCGGCGGGCAATTGAGGCGCACGGGAACGACGCTCGAGCCGGCACCAACGGAAGTATAGCCGGTCATATCTCTGTACCGCCAAGGCCCAGCCCCCATCCGTCTTGGCAGCACCGCCTCGAGCTTGAGGGGAATGGATCCGGGGAGACAAATCTGACCGCCGTGGGTGTGTCCGCTCAGCACCAGATCAAAGTTGGCATGGGCAGCCTGTCGATAGACCTCCGGTGTGTGAGACAACAAGATCGAGAACTCACCGCCGGGTATCGAGAGAGCGGCTTTTTCGATGTTGTCCACCCTGAAGAAATGTGCATCGTCGATTCCCGCCAGATAGATCCGTTGGTCCTTGCGAACGATTGTTTCGCATTCATTGAGCAGCACGCGAATGCCCATGGCTTCGAGCCCGGGAACCATCTGAATCGTATCGTGGTTGCCAAGCACGGCATAGATTGCCCGCTCAGCAACAAATTAAAAT
The DNA here is from genome assembly GCF_029846715.1 of Bradyrhizobium nivariense. Lineage (GTDB taxonomy): Bacteria > Pseudomonadota > Alphaproteobacteria > Rhizobiales > Xanthobacteraceae > Bradyrhizobium. Next base: position 67,632 of record NZ_JARVWW010000031.1, on the reverse strand, counting down.
CGGCATGAGCCGCCTGACGATAGATCTCCGGTGTGTGTGACAATAAAATGGAGAACTCGCCATACGGGATCTGCAACGCAGCCTTTTCGATATCGTCGGCCTTGAAGCAGTGGGCGTCATCGATTCCGGCCAGATAGATTTGCTGATCTCCGCGCACAATCACCTCGCTCTCGTTGAGCAGCATACGTATTCCCATGGCTTCCAGCCCCGGAACCATTTGGATGGTATCGTGGTCGCCCAGAACCCCATAAACGGGCTCCTTTAGATGAGCTTGCACTCGTGCGAGGCCGTTCAAGGTTGCCTCGAACGGTCCAAAATTCTTCCCCCGATAGTCGCCGGTTAGAACACATAGATCGTAGCGCATGTCGCCGACGAGTTCGATCAGGCGCTGCATGGCAGCTTCATTCATGTCCACATGCATGTCGCTAAGGTGGAGTATGGTGAAGCCGTCGAAAAGCGGTGGCAACTCCTTGAACGTAACATCATTGCGCTTGACGAGAATGCTTCCAGTATTTCGGCGTCCGCGCCAGTAGAGACCGGTCAGCTTAAGTGCATTTCGAATGACAGAATGGACTGGATACCAGTTCCTTATGTGAAAGGAGAGGAGGCCTTGGCCGAAGATTTGTGCCTCGTGGTCCGTCTCGATACCCAATCGCTGTCTCGCATAGAACGGTCCGAGACGCTCCTCCATTTTGCGCAAGATATCTTCGTCCATGGAACAACTTCCTCCGACATCGGCTCGACCTTCCATGGACGTGCGGTACCGGCGCACGGTTGCACGCTGCCAGCAGGCCTCGGTTGATATAGTCAACGAGATTGCAAAAGCCTGGCTTTCCTTTCCGCGCAATAGACATCGCGAATTCATAAACCATCAGCTCCGGTCCGCTTTGGTTTACCAGACCCCTTAAGCTTTCTCGTCCGCGAGCATGCAATGGTGGCTGCAGATCGGGGACAAATCCCGACAGGGAAGCGTCAGGGTCAGGCCGCATGGCGGTCTGACCCGCTATCTCGGGAATGCAATGCCTACCAAAACAACGCCACAGAGGCCACAACGTAAGAAATCGAAAGTGAACTCGTTGCCGTCCTCCGCGGCATCGATACTATCGGTGGCCACGCAAAACCTGATTAATATGGCCGCAGTATCCGGCGTCTCGGGCACAGTTCTGCTCGGGCTTCTTGCTGCCAAGCATTTTTGACGAGCAGCATTCGCCTATGCGTTGTTATGGAATGATTCAGACGAGGTCCGCTCCGGTGCACTCAGCGGACAAACAAAGTTGTAAAGCTGACGTCAGCGGTGGGCCAACAGGCGACATGGCACACCACAGCAAAAAAATCCCGGCACTTGGCCGGGATCGATACTTCACGCCTTGTTCGTAAACCAAATCGTTGGAGCTCCCGCCACTCCCGCATTCTGCATGGCATTCTTCAATTCAGCACTCTCCGCGAAGGCTTGCGCAGCTTCAATCGTGGCAAACTCGTGAGTTACTGTGATGTCATTTGGATTTTCGACTGCTCGGTAGACAGCCTCGGCTGTTACGCCCTTCGCCTTCTGAACCGGAGCAAAATCGTCGTAAGCCTTCCGCCAGGTCTTGTAGTCGGAAACCGTGTGTCTAACAAACATAGTCGTCATCAGATGTTCCTCCCTGACTGGTCGTAACAATCTTTCCACGAACGCTTGAAACAGCACTTCCCGTAGCACCAGTATAATACTGGCCACGGCTTGGAGCTATTTCATTTCCGGGTTGCACTGATGCCATCGGACGTTTGCCCTTTGTCCGATAGAACGGCCTCATCAGTCGGATGTCCGCCGGGGATCCAGAAGCTGACGAAAGTCTGCGCAAATGCCCGCGTCCACTTTGGGTCCAACAGGCGACATCGCGAGAACGGCCGCGGGCTGAGGCGGCGGTCGCGTCGCTAAAGATCGTTTGCGTATGCGCATGCCCTCCGGGTAATTTGCCCGCGATGCACTATTTTTGTGTGCTCATCGTTCTCACAGAGTGCTCAAGAATTTGACCACCGTATTTGGATGAACGGTGGTACCGCGATCGCCGTGAAAAACAATGGTCGGGACAGGCGGACGGTCTCTCCGGCAACGGTGATTATCCGGAAGGAGTACATCCCTTGCGCTGTGGCCCGGGAAGCTGGCTTGCGCGCATGTTCGTATGGCTGGGCAACTGTGCCGCGTTCCCAGTATGCTCTGGCCCCCGCTCCGCCTCCAGCCTCGGAGTTGGGGCCGAGTATTGGCGTCGAGCGACCGCGACGAGGGAGCTGGCTCCGGAGAGCGGCTCCGCCGAGACGAAAGCCGGCACTGCGGGTTGCGATCTCACAGTCCCGGGAACGGACGTAGTGAACAACGGCCTCGGCAGTGCCGGGCGATTTCTTCGGTTTGGCTGCGCCTCTCCTGAGATTACAAGCGGAGTTCAAGCATGGAGCTCACCGACTTGGAGCGGGATTTCCTGAAAGCCCTTCTCGACGGGCCATGGCTCAGCCCCGCGACCTTCGATCACGAGATCGTCGCGCGCATCGTCGAACTCGGCCTGGTCGAGAGCGGGCCGCTTCAGTCGGGAGAGATCGAGTACCGGATCACCGAGGCGGGTCGGGCGGCGCTTCGCTGAACCGACGGAGCTCGGCCTACCCTTCCTTCAGCGTCCTCTTGACCTGGCCGACGGGTGAGCTTTCGCCCTCGGCGATCACGCGCACCTCTGCGCCGCCGACCACCAGTACGTACGAGCAGATCTCGTCCTCCGTCGCGGCGGCGGCGATTTCGGTCTCGGGCTTCCAGTTCAGCGTCAGGTCGAGATCGCCAGGGAAGATCTGCCGACGCGAGTCAATGTCGAGTTCGACGATGTGGCTCTCGGAATGGTATCGGATCTTCATGCCGCGGCCGCGGTGTCCGCGCTATTTCCGCCCCGACGGGCCTGGCCGTTCGAGTTGTTGGGGTTCTGCTTGTTGGCTTCGTGATGTCCGATCACGCATCCCGCCGCGGCGCCGAGCTTGCCGTGTCCGCCATGTGGCCAGCGACCCCGCCGACGATGGCGCCCTTGATGCATCCCTTGGCTTCCACCGGCGAGGCCAAGGCGAGTGCGGACAGGCAAGCAATGGCCAAGATCGTTTTCATGATCCTTCTCCGAATTGACGACGCTTTGGGGGTCAAGTCGCCTGGGGGATAGCCCTTCCGCACGGGATCGCGGAATCTCGCGGGATATACGGTTCGCACGAGCGCAGCCCCGCCTTTGGGGGCTTTTGGGGGCTTGGGGGCGGGGCCGCGAACCTGCCGGACCAACCCGGGCCGACCGGGCTCTTCCCCTGGCGCATCACGGAAGGTTTCTTCGTGCGCGAATATTGAAGACTCCGGCTGTGGACGGCGTATGATCGGCTACGGGGATTTCAGGGATGGCTGCCTCGACCGACGAGCGTCCGATGTGTCCGGCGTGCAAGCACCGGATGGCGATGGCGCGCATCTCTCCCGGCCCCAGCGGATTCGATGAGCGCACCTTCGAGTGCCCGACTTGCGAGCGTACCGAAGTGGTCCGCTTCGCCGTGGATCCAATGCAGACTAACGCGGTCGGCTGGCTCGCCGGTGAACTGAAGCCGCCAAACTGAAATTCGGTGTGAGTGGGGGTGGCGTGATGGACGAGGACTTCTGCAAAGAACAGACGCAACGCATTCGCGCTTTGGCCGAGCGGGCCGATCCCTTCACTAGGCGCCGCCTGTTGGCGTTGGTCGGCCGATAGGCCCCCAGGGTGGCCGGTCTCTTGAAGGCCGCGGAGCGGCCGCTGCCGGTGCGCGCCACGCCGCCGGCGTCGATCCTCTCGGGGTCGGGCGAGGCGTGACCAAGGGGCGCCATCGAAGTCCGGTGCGACGCTTGCGGCGGCGCGGGATCCCTGCCCGTGCGGGAGTCCGAGCCCGGCCGCAGGACCTATCCGGGCCGCTGCGTGAAGTGCGGAGGCAAGGGCCGTATGCCGGCGAAGTCCGAGTGAGGTGCGGCTGTCCGGATGGACCTTCGCGTCAACGTACGCTTTCGTGCCTTCGACAAACCCTTGGATGAGGGTGCCCGGAACGAATTACACCTCCCGGCGCTTGAATCCTGACTCGTTGTACGTGGCTACTATGAATTGAGGAGGCGAGAATGGTCCTGATAGGACTTGGCGCTCTGCTCGTTCTTGGCGGAATCTTGTACATGGCACGCGCTACTATTTGGCGGGGATCGCTTAGTCGGCCCACTGGCGATACATTGGAGCCGACGCGGCGCGGCGTGGGATTCTTGGGGGTCGGAGCGAACTGGCCGGGCATTCTCATGGCAATCGGTGCCATTCTGTTGATGTTGGGGGCCGGCCTCTAGCCTCAGCCACCCGCCGAGCTGCCGGCATGGGCCATTTCAATTTGCCACTTTGCTGGTTTCGTGACGGCGGTAAAGCCGTTGTAGTCCAGCCAATCGACCAAAGGCCGGAATTTCGCAAGAGCAGCCCTTGGTCCGCTCAGGGTTAAAGCGTCGTTCTAGTCGCCGCTAGTCACTTCCGGTGCGCCCGGATTGACGGACGATTGGGGACCCGCCCATGGGCATCGCGTGGGGCGTGATCCTTGGGGCGGTCCAATCGCGTACCGCCCTATTTTCACAGGAGAAGCCGATCATGACTGACGATCAGGTCAATCTCGTCGTTCAGCACCTTTGCGAGCAATTGCACTTGGCCCTCCGATTGAAGGGCAGCGAGGCACATCCACCAAACGCCAAGGATATTGGATTTGATCCTGCCTCTGTAAGAACTGTATTGCTGACCGGGTTGCGTTCGGCGGGTGTCACGATCCACCACGAGGCAGCCGGGGCGAGCGAAGAGCCGCCGTGGTCCTAAACGCAAAACGCGGGACAGAAACCCAGCGCCAATGTCTCAGTTGGGTCATTCTCGTCGTTTTTTGCAGTGTGACCAGCGCTTCCGGTCTCCCCCGAGAAGCGGACAATCACCGGACCGATGGGTAGGTCTCAAACGGGCCAGGAGCGGACAAGGGACACTGCCTTCCAGACGTCACGTCTGCACGTCCAAAGCCCGATCGGCCACAGCGCGGACACGGGTTCTGCGGATTCATCAGGTCAATCGCAACACGGAAAGCTTGATTGATCGGTATCCAACTCAGTAGTAAGTTTTGGATGGAGGCGTGGGATCCGCTTCGAGCAAGTCCTCCAACGGGACGGCGCATAGGTGCCTGAAGAGCGCACGCAGCATTCCGAAGACTCGAAAGGGCGATCAGGCCCCGAGGACCTGCGCGGCTCGGCCGCAACCTTTGATCGCGTCGAAAAGGGCGCCGCTGCCATTGCCACCCTGAGCACCAAAGACCACGAGGTCTTGGAATCAAGGGTCCGAGGTCGTTCGCACGTGTGTCTGGCTTGCGGCCAGGCGAGCGTCCATCGATTTCTTTATAGGAAGAACGGCTGCGACATCCTGCGTTGTGAGCAATGCGGTCTCGGGCGAGCTGAGACGATGGGCTTCGACCCGGAGAGCTATTATACCAGCGACTATTTTTCCGGGAAGCGTCCCGACGGCTACGCGGATTATATCGGCACGGAAAACATCCTTCGCCGTGAGTTTGCAGGAACCGTGGAATTCATCCGAAAGTTCCGCGCCTCCGGGCGATTGCTTGACGTCGGATGCGCCTACGGTTTTTTTCTGCAGGAAGCAAAGCGCTTCTTCGAAGTGTCAGGGATCGAGCTTGCCGAGGACGCCGCCGAACACTGTCGACTATCAGGTTTGAACGTGTTCACCGGTCAAGCCGACGAGACCCGTCTTGGGCGGCTCGGCACAACCGACGTTATCGTGTTGCTCGACGTTATCGAGCACTTGCCATCCCCCCGCGACACAATCGCACTCCTCATGAATCACCTCGACCATGGTGGGATCATCGTGATTACCACGGGAGATTTTGGCTCGCTGTATTCAAGAGTTGCCGGGGCGCACTGGCGGCTGATGACACCGCCGCAGCACCTATGGTTCTTTACGCTGGCGAGCATGCAGGCCATGGCGACCTCTCTCGGTCTCGAAGTCGAACATCTCGATCATCCATGGAAAGTTGTGCCATTGTCGCTAATCAGTTTTCAGCTCGCACGCATGTCTGGCCTTGGACCCAAACGCCTAGCGATATCAAACTGGCTGGGGCTGCCGGTCAACTTATTCGATGCCATGCGCGTCGTGTTGCGGAGGCCGAGCCGATGAGCGTTCGTGTTTCACTGCGCCAAGTTGTCGCGCTCACGGCCTATGCAGCGACGACGGCTGGCTGCCAGCTGCTGTTCAAACTCGGCGCTGTGGGGGCTATGGTCCGCTCGCCGAGCGGATCGCCCGCTTTCTGCTCAACGAGTAGTTTTTTTCGTTGCGATCATTCTTTACGCCGCGCTGACCGTTCTGTGAGTCTGGATCCTGAGCTTTAACCAGATCTCGCGCGCCTATTCGTTCCTCACGCTTGCATTTGCGCTTGCCAGCGCTTGGCTGCCGAACCGTTGTCGATGCGACTGCATCGTGTTGATTTTTGTGTGGTCTGTTTTCATTGCGGGATAAGCGATGACGTCGCAGGAGCCGCAAGTATGGATTGTCATCGCTGCCTACAATGAGGCACCGGTGATCGCGAGCGTCGTCGCCGACGTCAAGCGCGCTGGATATCGCGCCCTCGTCGTCGATGATGGCTCGACCGATGCGACAGGCGCCGTTGCCGCTGAAGCAGGTTGTATCGTGGTGCGACATTCCCTCAATTTAGGCCAGGGCGCCGCACTTCATACCGGCATCGAATTCGCGCTTAGCGAGGGGGCTGACGTTATCGTGACATTTGATGCCGATGGGCAGCACCGCGCCGCCGACATCGCCGTACTGATCGATGCGTTGGCCAGGCAAAATGCCGATTTCGCGCTCGGCAGCCGTTTCCTTGGGACTTCGCTCAACCAGCCGCTGTCGCGGCGCATGTTGCTCAAGGCGGCGACCTTGTTCACATGCCTTACAACCGGATTGCGCGTCACCGATACCCACAACGGCCTGCGCGCGATGACGCGCCGGGGTGCGAGCAGCATCAACCTTCGTCAAAATCGGATGGCCCACGCCTCTGAGATTCTTCACCAGATCGCTGCCAGCGAACTCAATTACGTCGAAGCGCCTGTTAGGATCGAGTACAGCCCTTATTCGCTCGCCAAAGGTCAAACGCTAGGGGACACACTCATGATCCTGGTAGACCTGTTCGCGCGGAGGCTCCACCGATGATTGCGCAGCTCATCCTCACTGCATTGTTGCTTGGCATTTTGCTCTATGCATTGACCGAGTACCGGCGTTCGCCGGCAGTCGGGCTCATCGCCGTGCTCGCTGCAGTCGGGGGGCTCTATTTCGTTTGGGTTCCTTCGCACGCGACCCACCTTGCAGAATTCGTCGGCATCGGCCGCGGTGTCGACCTCATTATCTATATCTGGATCGTGATCAGTCTGCTCCTTCTACTCAATCTCCACCTCAAGCTGCGCGCGCACATGGAGCTGATCACCGTACTGGCGAGGGAACTTGCTATCGCGAGCGCCCGCTCGCATCGATCGACATCATGAGGCCACGAGTCGCCAGGCTCCCTTGGCGGTCGGTTGATTCAAGTGGGCTTTCCATGAGCAGACGTCGATACTCTCGGACGACAGATCATCGGCTGGTCTGAGGGCGGCCGGGATTTCAAGCGCTATTTCATGATTGGGTGATGAGATGCTGCAAGGCGCCTCCGTGCACAAGCCTGATGCCACACCGAGCGTGCTGTCACGCATCCGGAGCCGATTTGGGGGTTGGCCGGCAATCGTCTTTGCTTTGCTCTCGCTTTCCTTCGGATCGGCCATCATCGTTGTCAATCCACCACTACGCGGCCCGGACGAGATATCGCATTTTCTGCGTATTTATTCGTACACACGAGGCGAGCTTCTGCCCGTCACCGAGATCAATGGCCGCAAGGGAATCTTTGTAGAGCCCGCGCTCTACGATCGGCTACATTTCTTCAAGGACTCAGGGGAGCGGTTCGCCAGGTACAGAGACGCGGGATTCCGCTACGGCCAGGTCATGGCCGAGTATCATAACATCATCGGCGCGAATGATGAGGCCGCACAAACGCCTGTGTTCGCGCCGTTTGCCGGCACAGAGGGCTACAGTCCCCTCGCCTATGCTCCTTATATACTCGCGGCAGCTATCGGACGTCTGCTTAGACTCGATTTACCCGAACTGCTGTTCCTGATGCGCTTCCTCGGCCTGGTCGTTTTCACGGCGGTAACGGCCTACGCCATCGCGGTCACTCCAGCCCTCCCATGGGCGTTCGTATTGATCGCGATGCTGCCAGGATCGCTCTATAACCGCGTTGTTCTTAGCGCGGACGGTGCGGCCCTCAGCTATGCGCTGGTAATCACCGCGCTCTGCTTCAGAGCCGCATTGAATCCCTCTGGCGGGCGCGTCTGGGAGCGCTCGCTATGGATGACGCTATGCGTACTCGCCAAACAGCCGCAGATTGTTTTCGTACTGTTGGAGTTGATGTCCGGCCGGCTCAGGGAGCTCCTTGGCCGGTGGAAGAGCATTGCGATCGTGGTCCTGCCGGGCGTTATCCTGTCGCCGCTGTGGGTGATCGGAGTCTCAGCGGATGTAGCGGCGTGGCGTGTCCGCGAGGGACACGACTATCCAGTAGAGCAGTTTGATCCGTTGTGGAAACTCGCTTACATGTGGGAGCATCCATTTCATTTCCCGCTGGCGACATGGACGGCTCTGCGCGAATGGGCCGCCCCGCTGTGGCCGGAACTCATTGGCATCCTGGGCTGGCAGGACATTGTGCTTCGGCCCTGGACTTATATCGTGCTCACGGCCCTCCTCCTGCTTGTCCCGCTGCAAAAACTGCCGCTGGGTGGAACGCGTGCGCGCGTGGCGATCGTGACAGGCTTTGCCGTCCTCAGCTACTTAGTGTTGGTTTATCTGATTTTTTTCCTCACCTACACGCCTGTCGCTTCGCCCCATGTCTTGGGCGTTCAAGGACGTTACTTCGTCATCGCCCTGCCCATGGCTGCGATCTTCATGGCCTCGCTGATCAACCTCGAATTACCGCGCGGCGTGCCCGCGCTGGTCGCGATTACCGGCTCAATGATTGCGGGAGTGACGTCCGTGGACGCAGTGCTGAAAGCGCACTGGTGATGTGGTCACGGGGCGGACATGTGCAGCACTCGTCCCTTAGGTTCCGGCCGGGTCAGACTCGGACATCGCGCCATAGCTGCCAGACGTCTGCTCTACCCCTATGAACGGACATGAAGCGACTACTGTTGCATGTCCGTTCGGGGCCAGGAGCGGTCATACGAGGTCATTGCATGCGGATTGGATGGTCGCGTCTAGAACTCGCGCTTTCGGCATTCGTCATCCTTGCGCAGAGCGAATTCAATCTCGTCGGCAGCCCTCTGTACGGCGTCGCCCTCAAACGCCATCGCCGTCCCTAACCCGAGCGCGCCTGCTTGGACCGTTCATTCGTCATCACGAGCTGCATTTTGTTATCGGCATTGTTCCTCTTCATGTCTCGGAGGCTCATTACCGCGATGTCATGCGGACCGACCGCGCTAAACGCGCGAGAGCCGCCGGGATGTCCCCAGCGGCTCGCGCGTTGCGTAGCGATGTGGTGCGACGCGCAGCGTCGCGTGGTGGAACGTTGCGATGCGCCGAGGCGCGCCGCGTTGCCTACCGTGATGTCAATAAGTCCTACGCGTCTCATCGACCAACCTAACATGGCTGGTCGCGAGACAACTTCAAGACAGTGCTGCTGCCGTAGTCGCCATCTCTTTTCGATCGCGCCGAAAAAGCCGTGACTGCTGGAACGAGATGTAACAAAACCTGTAACGGTCGGTTTTGGCGCTGGCGACTACGATGCTCGCGCATGGTGCCGTTGAGCCATCATACCTGCCAAAAGCGAGATATGCTTAGCGGAAAGCAGCGGTAGACCTAGATGTCAGAAGACGCCCTTATCGTCATAACAAATGCCATCAAAACCGCTTTCATTGATCATCCTGGTTCTGGGCACGGCACGACGTGGGACCAAGTCACGAAAAGTGACGAAGAAAGTATTCATCTCGCCAAGGCTGTGCTGGTTGCTCTTCGCAAAGCCGGATATTCCGTTACCAAGGTCGAGGACCAGAATGCCCCGAAGCCCTAAAGGCAGACGTAGCAGCGGTCGTTCGAAATTGAGTTACTTTGGTTCTTAAGACGGCTCAATTCGCCTTGCGGCGTACAAGGCCGGGATATCGAGAACGTCTTACTCGATCCAATTGCGCACAGCAGAGGAGCGGCCGTACGGATCGAGGGCTTGCGGAGCCACATGGCGCGCATACTCCGAAATTGGCTTTTCCGGTTGGGCCGTCGTCGGTCGGAGCGGCGAGCTCGCCAATGGCGGCGGCACCGGTGCCTTACGCTCAGTGCAGTCGGCGATGCGACGACTGTCGTTGCCGAGCCTGCCGGCGAGTTCTGCGAGTGAGCTTTCCGTTGGTTGCATCTGGCGCACCGAGGGAAGATTATCGATTCCGGTCGCTACCACCGAGACGCGGACTATCCCTTCCAGACTTTCATCAAAAGTGGCGCCGACGATGATGTTGGCGTCCGGGTCGGCCTCTTCGCGAATGCGGCTAGCCGCTTCGTCGACCTCGAATAGTGTCAGGTCGTGGCCGCCGGTGATGGAGATGATGAGGCCACTGGCTCGCTTGATCGAGGGGTCCTCGATCAATGGATTGGAAATCGCGGCCACAGCGGCCTTGAGCACACGCTTCGCGCCAGAAGCCTCACCCCTGCCCATCATGGCTTTGCCCTTCTCGCGCATGATGGAGAGAACGTCGGCAAAATCGAGATTAATCAGGCCCTCCTTGACTATAAGGTCGCTGATGCAGGCCACACCCGAATAGAGCACTTGGTCGGCCAGGCCGAAAGCTTCGGCGAATGTGGTTTTCTCGTTGGTCACCCGAAACAAGTTCTGGTTTGGGATGATCAGCAGGGTGTCCACCGCCTTCAGCAGATCTTCGATGCCTGCTTCGGCAAAGCGCATGCGGCGCTGGCCCTCGAATTGGAATGGCTTGGTGACTACACCGATGGTGAGAATGCCAAGCTCACGCGCGGTCTTGGCTATAACAGGCGCTGCCCCGGTGCCGGTGCCGCCGCCCATGCCGGCGGTAACGAACACCATGTGTGCGCCGGTCAAATGATCGCGGATGGCATCAATTGCCTCTTCGGCTGCGGCGCGCCCCACATCGGGCTGCGAGCCGGCGCCCAGACCCTTGGTCACCTGGGTGCCCATCTGGATGAGGAGCTTGGCCTTCGACATGGTGAGCGCCTGTGCGTCGGTATTACGGTCTTGTCGCCTGTGTTCATGATGCAGTAGAGCCCGGCGCCGTCGGGCCACTGATGCGGGCCGTCGAGCATGTCCAATAGCGCATCATCCCGCGAGAAAGCGCCTGACAGCCGCTCCCTTCCCCTCGCCAAATTCTTCGAGACGGCTGCCGCTTTTGCTGTTTTCAATAGCCATCGTTCAATGTCATGACCGGATACGATCGCGTGTCTCGATCCCGCATCCAGTTCAAGATATGATTTGAGCGAGTTAAAGAAATACAACGCAGCATCATCGAGTTGGTGAAGCACGCTGTTATGTTTGACGCAAAGACACTTCGCCGTCAGAGGTGCGATGATCTTTTCTTCGCCCGCTTCCAGCCACGGAAGGCCGGCGATCGAGAAATCGCCATCGCCCATCAAAACGCGACAGACCTCCGCCCGAACGGGATGTGAAGACAGGCAAGAACCAGAACAGCCCGGCGCAGATCAAAAGCCGCAAGGATTTCTACGACTGGCTAGCGCAGTCGATCGCGATCGACGGCGTCTTGAGCGTCGAACGCGACACCACCTTTGATGATGTTCCCAACTATCGAGGTGCCGGCATCAGGCTGAACTATGAGAGCGTGACCGAGGCGATGGACGGCCTTCGGGAAGGCGTGCTGCTTGAGGTCGGGTTCGACACCGTGGCGCCCAACGAGCCGAAAGACATTAGTTCGTGGATGTACGACTACGCCGCTGACAAGGTCGATATCATCGACAACCGGGCAAAGGCGGTCCCTTGCTACGATCCCGGTTACACTTTCGTCGAAAAGCTTCAGACGGTCTCCACCAAGTTCCGCAATCAACAGGCGAACGGAAGCGATCCGGTCGAGTTCATGCGGCACTATTACGATATCCACGAATTGCTACAGCAGCCGAAGGTTCAGGAATTCATCGGTACAGAACCCTACAAGCAGCACAAGAAAGCCCGCTTCCGGCAGGCCGACAATCAAAATATCGCCGAGAACGAGGCCTTCATTCTGAGCGACGCGGCAAACCGCGGCGAGCGCTGCCAGCGCCGTCGCCTTGTTGCACGCTTCGCCCGACCGCAAGGCCCGGCCGGGATGAATGAGATTGCGTGCGTCTTTGGCGAGCCCCGCCTGCTGCTCCGTGGCGGCATCGATCACACCATTCGACGCAGCAAGGCTGATCATGTCGGCGAGATGAAGCTGATCGAGCGGACGTTTCGGCGTGTTCGTAAGGGTGACCTGCTTTAACCCCCAGAGAAGAAGGGCCTCCACCGCTGCGCCTGCAAAGACTGTGGCCCCCATCCATTCTCGGGCGTGGAAATCTGTCCAAGCGGCGCGAATGCGGTCCTCAATGCCATGGCGAACATCGGTATCGGCGATAAAGGGCAGTTCGGGCTCTGGCGGTGGCAACTCATCATGACATTGCTTCATGAGCCGCCGGATTCGCTCGACTGCGTCCTTGCCGCCGACGTCTCCTGCGGGCCGTGTATCGCCAACATTCCAAAGTGCAAGCGAGGTCGTGAGCACCGCGCGGCAACGCGAAAACTCGAGATAGTCCGTCGCTGCGAGATCGATGAGTTCCCCTGGGACTTCATTGATCATATTGAGCAGCGCGTGAACTTCGGCGCGGTAGATATTGGTAACGGCACCGCCGTCGATCTCCGTTCGGCTTGGGCCGAACATGCCGTCAATGGCGCTTACGATCTGGCTAGGAAGAACTTTTGAACCGCTCCGGGTTTGCCGGAGGCTCCAACTCCTGAGAGGATGGAGCTATGAAAAGCAAGACGACGAACAAGTTTTCACCCGAGGTCCGGGCCCGAGCGGTTCGGATGGTTCTGGATCACGCCAGCGAGCACCCGTCGCGTTGGGCGGCGGTGACCTCCATTGCGACCAAGATCGGCTGCACACCGCAGACGCTGCATGACTGGGTCAAGAAGGCCGAGGTCGACAGCGGGCAGCGGGCCGTCGTTCCGACCGACATGGCCGAGAAGCTAAAGGCGCTCGAACGGGAGAACCGTGAGCTTCGACAGGCCAACGAGATCCTGCGCAAGGCGAGCGCTTATTTTGCGATGGCGGAGCTCGACCGCCGGTCCAAGCCATGATCGCCTTCATCGACGATCATCGTGGGGCGCATGGGGTCGAGCCGATCTGCAAGGTGTTGCCGATCGCCCCCTCGACCTACCACGCCCATGTGGCCAAGCGGCGCGATCCGGCCAAGCTGTCGGCGCGCGCCAGGCAGGACGCCGCGTTGAAGATCGAGGTTCGGCGCGTCTTCGATCAAAACTTCTCCGTCTACGGCGCGCGCAAGGTCTGGCGGCAGCTCAAGCGCGAAGGCTTCGATGTTGCCCGTTGCACAGTGTCGCGACTGATGCGGGACATGGGTTTGCAAGGGGTCATCCGCGGCAAATCCGTCAAGACCACGATAAACGTACTCGCAGCGCCAATCTTCGCAGCAATGGATCGGCTGGCGCAACCGCAGGCGGACAAAGACGACCAGTTGCTGGCGATCCGATTGGCGCATGTCGCTGTAAGCATGCCGCACGAGGACCATGATGAACTCATTGCGCGTGTCGTGGACTTGCCGCAGCCATTGAGCGGGAAACGGACCTTGCTAACCGCGATGGTGCTCGATGGGCAAATTCTCGATGCCGACCTCGTGATGAGCGCGATCGATGAATGGCTGGCCGCGGCGGCGAGCGATCCGACAACGGCTTGGCACAAACGGCAAAACACTTGGGAAATTGAGCCTTGGCTGGAGCTGCTGCCGTTCACGACGCGGCCAGAAGCCGTGCTCGATGGCTTGGCGAACGTAAAAACGTTCTACGGACGAGACTGGGCCCAGCGGTGGGAGCGTGTGCTGAGCGCGGTTGCCGCTGTGCCCGGCCCAGAGGGTATCGCGCTGTTAACGAGCCTCGCACGCGCACATAAAGACATCGCAGACGATCATGCGTGGATGCAGGCGATTTTCAACCGGGGTAGTCTCGAATCCGTGCTCCTCTACGTCGATCTGTTTATCGAGCGCGTCTTAGGGACCGATCCCCACGGAGTCGACGCGTGGCATGTGGGCCGCCAACTCGCCGAATATGCGCAAAGCCTTCCTGAGCTGAAATCTGAACTCAGGAACCGGTATGAGACTGTTGGCAATGGTCCAGGACGGGCAATGCTGGAGCATTTCTTCGGTGAGGCGGCCAGCGAAATAGATCTTCTTGCCATGATCGCGAAGTATGCTGCGAATAACCAGAGCTATGATGGCCAGATAGCGCGAGCCGTAGAATCCGTGGCGGTTGACAGGGTTCCGGTTGCCGAAGGTTCGAACGCCTACAGTGTCTATCCTGCGCCGGTGGAAAGCTTGCGCAAATCGCTCTTCGATCAGCTTAGCGGCTCGTCGATGAATGTCCCCATCGCGAAAAAATGCCTGGAAGCCATCGACAGGCTTCGGGATGAACATGGCATCGCGGCCAACGACACCCGGCACCCCGATGTCACGTCTGAGCGTCCGCGGCCGCCTGAGGCAGTGTAAGCTCCCAGAGGACGCGACCGCACGGGTCACTATGCGGACCCGCTTGCAGGATGCTGATCGCCAACGATCCTCGGTATTGAACGACAATAGCGTGGCCCTCGAAGCCCTAGCTTTTTTCGTTGGCCAAGCTCAGCGCGAGAGCACGATCTCGGCGCGGCCATGGAGCGGTTCACAGCCTCAGATCCGCGACGGTTTTTGTGCCGTTTTGTGCCAGTTTTGTGCCGTGGAGTTTTTGGGACGGGTTCGGAATTGTCGGCGGAATTCGACTAACCCATTGTCACTCAATGGTTTCTCTCCGTACAATTTTGGGATGGTTCGTAGGGCATGAAAAAGCCCGCCAGAGGCGGGCTAATTCGTTGATTTCATTTTGAAATCTTGGTAGCGGGGATAGGATTTGAACCTATGACCTTCATGTTATGAGCCTGACGAGCACCGGACTGATCCACCCTGTAAATCGGCGCCGAAGCATGCCCCTCCAAGGCCAAGCGAGTGCCGATCGGCATCGAGACCTCACGCCGATCAATATGTTGAGCCCGCCGCAATCATTTGATCGCTGGTATTAAAGTTCTGAATCCTTGGCCCTGATCGATTCAATAATTTAATTGGACGACCGTTTCGGCGGCTGCGACTCTGACGCATGTCTGAACTCACGGTGCAATACCTCGTGCTCGAACGCTGCGATCCGGCCCGTAACATGGCACGGTTCTATGTGCTCACGATCGAGCCGACACTCTTTGGCGATACTGCATTGGTGCGCGAATGGGGGCGTCTCGGCCAGCGCGGCCGGCGGCGCCTCGATCTCTTTGGTGGGCGGGTGCAGGCCGTCGAGGCGCTCGAGGCGTGGCTCGTGCGTAAAGCCCGTCGCGGCTACGTCCGGCGACCTTAAACAGATTCAGTGCACCGCCCCGTGCATCACGAAATGGTCCGACTGAAAAATCACTCGAAGAATACCGCACCTTAGAGCCCCTTCCCGCGGTTCTATTCATGTCCAGGCGGCTTCCGCCAAAGACGAAGAGGCGGATCCTAGCACCGTTGGCTCCACGGGAATTGAGCTTTGGTGTGACGAGCCTCTGTGCGTTTCACAATGCAAGGTATGACGCGTCGCGGTCACTGCCCTCCCCCATAAAGTCGTGGAAACCAACGATCAACCACGCTGGCCGGAAATCCCAGCCGCACCGGGCTACGGGTGGTCTCGGAAATGAGATAACCCTGATTGATGAGGTCGTTGAGCACGGTGCGTGCCTGCCGGGTCGCGTAGCCGGTAATATCGGCCGCGTCGCCGCGGGCAAACTCGCCATCGAGGACCGCCATACGCAAGATGGGCCATGAGCCCTTTCGCAGCCGCTTTGCCGCCGTCTCTTCCTTTGCCCAGATCTCCATGCGTCGCAGCAACTCGGAAGGCTCCAGGAGGCCTTCCATGAAGTCGATTTGGTCGATGCAGGTCGAGAGGAAATAGCGGCAAAATCCCGTAAGGCCTGCCAGAGTGAGATTGCCACGGCCGTCGAGGTCGCCGCGTCGCGGCTCGTCCGCGGCCTGCAGCATGGTCTTGTAGTTTTCGACACTACGCGCAAGGCCACGCGAAACCGACCAGGCTCTGATCCCACATCCAGTTCGCGCAGCAGCGCGTGCGAGAACAGGCGCGCAACGCGGCCGTTGCCGTCCAGGAAGGGGTGGATCCACGCCAGGCGATGGTGGGACGCGGCGACGCCGATGATTTTACGCAGCCTGGAAAGGTTGGGCGACGTATAGCCTTCGGCGAACCGCTTGATGAGCGCCGGCAGGTCGACCGGGTCAGGCGCGACATGTCGGCCAACGCGGACATGCTCGGATCTCAGCACGCCCGGAGCCATGGTGATTTTGCGGCCGGACTCTGGATTTTCGACCACCAGCATGTCTGCCGGCAGGCGTTCGCAGAAGTTGCGATGCGTCCAGGTGATGAACGCTTCGGACATGACTGGGCTGGGCCCGTCCCCGCGGTCGATCATCCGTTGCACTTCAATGTGCGCGCGCGCCTCGAGCTGGAGGTTGCGCCGCTCCGGCTCTGTTGCGAGCTCGTTGTTCATGGCGCGGTCGATATCGACCGGCAGCGTGTTGTGCCCCTCAATGAGGTTGGAGTAGTAACAGTTCATTGAGCGCACTAGGTCGCCGACGGACGCGCGCAGCACTGGATGCAAGCGGGTGGCAAGGCCGCTGGCCTTCGCCACCAGGTCCGTCGCCAGGTCCTCAAGTTCCTTGTTATCGTCGGGAAGGAGCGGCTCCATCGCTGCAATCGTGGTCATTTTTGCCGCTTCCATTGCCGGTTATTTATTCAGTAAAGATAGGGCATTAAGCCCTAATGCGTCACCCTACTTTGCCGCTTTTTTTGCCGCTTCCCAGGCATCTCCGCAAATACCTTGATCCTGTTTTGTTCTCATCTAGGGTCTGTTTGGATTCATCTTGAATTTATCACGGCGGCGGTGAGGTTGATCATTGCTCCGAAGCTGAGGTCAGTTTTGTCGGCACGCATGGCGATCCGCTTGAATTCCTTGAGCTTGCAGAAGAAGTTTTCGATCAGATGCCGCCATTTGTACATTTCCTGGTCGATGGCGAGAGGTTTTGCGCGCCGCGGGTGCTGGGAAATGATGACCTTGGCGCCGCGTGTGTCGAGGTCGGCGATGATGGCGTTGCTGTCGAACGCCTTGTCTGCGATCAGCGCATCGAAGGCCAGCCCTTCGATCAGCGGCGGGACGCCGACCGTGTCGAAACGCTGTCCGGGCAGCAGCACGAAACGCACGAGATTGCCGAGCGCGTCGGTCAGTGCCAGGATTTTGGTAGTCATTCCCCCCTTCGAGCGGCCGATGGCCTGGTTTTGCGTCCCCCTTTTGCGCCCTGTCCGTGGCGGTGGACCTTGACGATGGTGGCATCGACCATGACGTATTCCATGTCCGGCTCGTCTGAGACTGCATTAAACATTCGCTTCCAGACGCCCGCCTTCGCCCAGTCGCGAAAGCGCGTGTACACGGTTATCCAGTTGCCGAAGGCGCGCGGCAGATCGCGCCACGGACTGCCCGTGCGGGCAATCCACAACACTGCTTCGACAAACAGCCGGTTGTTATTGCCGCTCCGGCCGGGATCGCCCGGCTTGCCGAGACAAAGCGGCTCCATCTTCGCCCATTGGGCGTCAGTCAATACGAATCGGTCCATCCCAAGCTTGAATCACAACCAAGCCCGGATGAGAATCCTGAATCCAAACAGACCCTAGAATACATTCCTAGCTGAACAGCTTCTGCAGCGGGGCTCTGTCGACAGATTAACCATGCGGGTTTCGGTGGAAAACCTGTGGCCAAGTCGATGCTCGGCTAGCCGTATGTGGACATCCAGCGCCGCGACGTCGCAATCGCCCGCAGATGATGCTGAATCCGGCCGTACCAATGAGGGGAAGTTCATGAGTCTCAGAGCAACCGGCGCCGGCGCTTCGCACGAGCCCACCCTGCATTGCCCGAACTGCAACCACGAAATCAAGCTCACGGAATCGCTGGCCGCTCCCCTCCTCGAGGAAACACGACAGCGCTTTAATGAGCAACTGGCCGCCAAGGACGCAGAGGTCGCCAGGAAGACCGAGGCCCTGCGCAAGGAGCAGGACGCGGTCGCGCAGGCGCGCGAGCAGATTGAAGACCAGGTGGCGCAGCGGCTGACGGCCGAGCGCAGCCAACTGGTGGCAGCCGAGGCCAAAAAGGCCCGTGAAGCGGTTGCGGGGGATATGCAGGCCAAGGCGGCAGAGACCGCCGAACTGCGCAAGAACCTTGAAGCCAGCGATGCGAAGCTGGCTGAGGCGCAGCAGGCTCAGGCCGAGGTAATACGCAAGGAACGCGCGCTGGCTGACGAAAAGCGCGAAATGGATCTGACGATTGAAAAACGTGTTCAGGCCTCGGTTGACGACATCCGGGCGAAGGCCAAGCAAGAATCAGATGAAGCTGCGCGCCTGAAGGTCGCCGAGAAGGACCAGACCATCGAATCAATGACGCGCACGATCGAGGAATTGAGGCGCAAAGCGGAGCAAGGCTCGCAACAATCCCAAGGTGAGGTTTTCGAGGTTGAGCTTGAGGAGCTTTTGCGCGGCAAGTTTCCGATGGATGCCATTGAGCCGGTCGCCAAGGGCGAGTTGGGGGCCGATGTTATTCAGCAAGTCAACGGCTCTGTCGGGCAACCCGCCGGCATGATCCTCTGGGAATCCAAGCGGACCAAGGCCTGGAGCGATGGCTGGCTGGCCAAGCTCCGTGAGGACCAGCGGCGCTGTGGCGCCCACGTTGCCCTCATCATCTCGCACGCCCTTCCCAAGCACATCGAGCATTTTGACCTGGTCGACGGCGTTTGGGTGGCGCACCCGCGTTGCGCACTGGCCGTGGCGGTTGCGCTGCGTCAGTCCCTCATCGAGATATCGAGTTCGCGGCTGGTCCAACAGGGACAGCAAACCAAAATGGAGCAGGTCTACGAGTACCTGACAGGCACGAGATTTCGCCAGCGGGTCGATGCTGTCGTCGAGAAGTTCAACGACATGCGTGAGGATCTAGACAAGGAGCGCAAATTCATGGGTCGCCAATGGGCCAAGCGAGAAACCCAAATCGTTGCGGTCATTGAATCCACTGTTGGCATGGTGGGCGACCTGCAGGCGATCGCCGGCAAGGCGATGCCGGAAATAGCCAGCCTCGACACGCCGATGCTTGAAGGGCCAGGAGAAGTCGCGGCCTAATACAACCCGCTCAGATGGGACGAGCGTTTGTCTGCGCGGCATAGAAGCATCGAAAATCGCTTCTTTAAGTCTTCACCGCCCGCCCGAGCACAGTTTCCGGTGGCAAATTCCGCCATCCGTCGGCCATCCACCTAACGCGTGTAAATCGGCGAGCCATTACCCCCCAATCGGCGTCCACCGCCGACCCCGCCCGTGGCACTCAAAGTTATTGGCACTGCGAAGGAAATCCGCAGTTGGCTGGGGTCGTGGTTGGAAGCTGAACCGCTCCGGGTTTGCCGGAGGCTCCAACTCCTGAGAGGATGCCCGCAGGATCGTGGGCTGGCGAGCCTCGCGCACGGCGCATGCAGGCTTCGTGCTCGATGCGCTGGAGCAGGCCCTGCATGATCGACGGCCGGTCCATCGCGGCGGGCTCGTGCACCACAGCGATAGGGGCAGCCAATACGTATCAATCAAGTACACCGAGCGCCTGGCTGAAGCTGGTGTCGAGCCTTCTGTCGGCAGCGTGGGAGATTCCTATGACAACGCCCTCGCCGAAACCATCAACGGTCTCTACAAGGCTGAGGTGATCCATCGGCGCGGGCCATGGCGCAGCTTCGAGGCCGTCGAGTTCGCGACCCTGGAATGGGTGGATTGGTTCAACAACCGGCGGCTCCTGGAGCCCATCGGCAACATCCCACCGGCCGAAGCCGAGCAACGCTACTACGCCATGCTGGAACAACCCGCCATGGCGGCATAACTTAAACCAAATGGCCTCCGGCAAACCCGGGGCAGTTCATGGCGCTCCGAGAGACCATACTTCCCTCGAATGCCCTCTACTGCCTGCCGGCGCCGTTCGGGGCTTACAAGTTTCCCGAGGCAACGTCCTTGAGCACCTGTTTCTCAAGCGACAGATCCGCGACCAGGCGTTTGAGGCGGACGTTCTCCCGCTCCAGGTCCTTCATCCGCTTCGCCTGATCGAGCTCGAGGCCGCCGTACTCCTTACGCCAGCGATAGTAACTCTGCTGCGAAATGCCCGCCTCGCGACAGGCAATCGGCGTCGCCTTGCCTTGCGACATCAACACTTCGATCTGGCGCAGCAGCACCACGATCTGCTCCGCCTTGAACCTCTTCTTCGGCATCACCAAAGCTCCTTTCCAAGCTCAGTTTCTCACAAAGCTTGGTCCAAAAAAGCCCGGGCAGGTCAGTCCGCAAACTGTCTCTATTTGTGACCAAACCATAAGTCCGCGACGTCTTTTAGGTGCAAGGCGGGGTCGTGGCTTAGACCGGCAGGTTGTCGGTCATGCCGGGCGGTAGCTCGCCTTGCGTTGATCGCTCGGCAAGGAGCTGCTTCTCGGCTTCATACCAGAACGTATCCATCTTCCCGCACGGTTCGCCCGGACCTTTCCAAAGCTCATAGGCGCGTTTGCGGATCTCTTCTTCGCTTAAGTCTGACATCTCAAACTCCCCTGTTGCATGAGGCCCAAGCCGCCAATGGAACGGGAGTTCCTTGTGGCAGCATCTGTCGTCCTTCGGGCCACAACGCGAACTCGCTTAGAAATCCTTCATAAAATTGGAAACGTCGTTTCCTCCGCACGTTGGTGACAACAACAAGCTACGGAGGAACTTTCATCATGCGGCTATTAGCATTCGCAGCACTCGTGGCGATCTCCAGTGTGACGGGACCAGCCATTGCCCAACAGACGACGCCATCGCAGAGCCTCCAGAACGAGGCGGACAAGGGCATCAAGACACAAAACTCAGGCGCATCGGGATACGTCGGTGAACAGGACAAGCCCGGCTCGGCCTCTCGTATGCCAGGCGACGCCAATCGGGCGGATACATCCGGCGCGGTTTCGACAGCTCCAAGCGCCCAGAATTCAGGGGCGGGGATTAGCGGAGCGCCTGGAGGCAAGAACGGTCCCTCGCAACAGGGCACGATTGGCTCGGCGTCGCAGAACCTCTCCGTGCAGGAACAGGATCCGGCGAACGTAAAGGGACTGCCAGGAAACAAGAGCGGTCCACCCGCAAAGCGATGACTTGCAACGTGCAATGCTATACGCCCCACATCGGCAACGGTGTGGGGGCTCTTTCATCGCTCAGGAACGAAACGCAGGAGCGTGGCTTGGTCGCGACAGGAGTCGCGCCATGAGGATTTCGAGCATTGCACTTGTCTTGGCTATCCTCGCCCCCTGCCCAGCCTTTGCCCAGAGCGGAGGTGGCGGGGGGCGGTAGCGGTGGTGGCGCCGGCAGTTCCGCTGGTGGCGGCGCTGGTGGGGCGGCTTCCTCCGCGGGCGCGGGAGGCTCAGCCGCAACTTCTCCATCCGGCACCGGCGCAGGGGGCGCGGCGAACGGCGGCCACGGTCCAACGTTCAAACCTACGGAAACATCAGACCAGGATATGATGATGACTGAACAATTCGATCCGGCGCCGACAGACAAACATGCATCGGACCCAAACGGGAAATTCGCCGTGACAAGGCGAAAGATGACGAGTTGCAAAAGGGATTGAAGGACAGTTTTCCAGCTTCGGACCCAGTCAGCAGCACACAGGTATTAAAGGCAACGCCGGACGCGTGACAGGAGAAGAAGATGGGATTAGCGGCTTACGACATTGTTGGCGGAGCCGGCGAGTGGCACGTGCGGCACGATGGAAGTAAGAACACCTACGAGACGAAGGAGGCCGCGTTCGAGGCTGCCGTTGTGGCAGCGTCGCTGGCGCTGCGGCAGGGCCACGGCGTGACATTGACGGTACCTGAAAGCGAGAGCACAACCGGCGCGGCAAATGCGGGGTAGGATTGGCCGCATGGGTCGGGCAGCGGCCCTCAGCTCAAAACAGCCAGCGCTCGAGTATCTTGTTTGTCGTCGCGACCTCGATTTGAATATCGAAGCGCTGCTTAGAGAGATTATCGCGTCGTGACTTTGGTCAGCCAAACTGCATAAGGCAATTCGGTCAATACAACTCGGTAGCCTATATCAACGGCACCGAGGACCATTGCGAGAACGCGCACACGCCGGTTTCGCCACCAGAGATCACCAGCGTCTCGACTTGACGCTCGTCCAGAACGTCTCCGTTAGAGCTTCCGATAGGTCACATGGGCGGTCGCAAATGGAATCCCTGCCCGCCCGGCGCTGCCTCGCACAATGCAGGCATGGCCATCGATGGCATAGAACCAGTCGTCGAAGTTCAGCTTGGTGGACTTGCCATCAGCTTGCGGGACATCCCGTGTGTATTTCCAGTGGAAGGCGCAACCGGTCTGTTCGCCCGTTGCTTCGCCTTCCAAATGATTTTCATGCCCCATGTACTGCCCCCTGCCAACCTTACGGATGGTCCAATGCAAGGTGTCGCTGTGGCCGTCATCGAACTGGTAAGTCTCGGTAAAGAGGACCGTGTCGGTGTCTTCTTCCAATTTACCCTGAGCCGTGATGGTCGCCCTGCGCTGCAAGCCGCCGATAAGGCTCTCCATGACGGCCCAGCCCTCCAGGCTGCCAAGGAAGAAAACCTCGGGCAAGAATACCGGAACGGTCCCTTTGAAATCGTCGAGTTTCACTGCTGATGATCCGTGTTGAGGCGCGAAGCCTATCGGCGCGCGGCGATGACCCCGATCATGAACGCGACCGCCAGTGACGGTAGCGGTGCCTCGCGAACCAAATCGCTTAAAATCGCTTTCCATTGACCCGGCGCAGTTCCGTCCTCAAGAGTGTGCCGGACCCCGCGCGCCGCTTCCCGTATAGTGGCGGTTGTCTCGGAGAACGCCGAGGGCGAACTTCCAGACTGATTTTCATTCATGGCGCATTCTCCTCTGGCCGAACAATGGGCGCGTCGAACAATTGTTCCTGGCTTACGTCCGACGGTTCACCCGCGGCGGTGAGGCGGGGCCCGCGAGTTTGGTCCATTCCCTGCTAAGGCGAAGCCATGCTTCCTTGTCGAGCGGGCTGATGGTTCTCTCCGCCTCGCGTTCACAATCCCTGGCTTCCTTGCGGCAATGGTCTACAAATCGCTCGTCGGTCATCACTGCTAACGCGCGGGCGAGCGCTTGGTTGTCAACGCGCAATTGCGATTGAGACAATTGGGTCTTGGTTTGCACGCTATGGAGCTTAGGAACATCTCCGTCCGACGCTTGTTGGGCCGATGATCGTCGCAGAGTGTCGCTTGTTGCAGCGAAAGGAGTACTGCGGTGGCCAGAACAGCGATCTTGAGGAAAGATCTTGAGCTTGTCGCGCTTCAGGAGATCCGCAGCTTTCCAGGTGGGGAGCATGTTGTGTCCGTCGAGATCGAATGCGGCGCAGAAGAGGACCGCGACATGGGCTGGCGACTTCATGTGATCGCCAAGGATGAAGCCGAGCTCGGCCGCATCAACTATGCCGCGAAGAGCACAACTGAGAGATTGAAACGCCGGTATTGCCTCAAGTGGTGACCAGATGATCCATCACGTTTCTCTCGGCAGCAATGACGTCAAGCGCGCAAGAACCTTTTACGATCCGCTCATGTCCCTCATTGGACTGCGGCTCCTTAAGCACTCGGAGCGTTCGCTCCACTACGGCGCCTCCGACATCATCTTCAGCATTGAAACTCCCAAAGACGGGCAGCCGGCAACCGTCGGAAATGGCGTTCACGTAGCTTTTCAGGCGCCCGATCGCGAGACGGTCAGACGCTTTCACTCGTCCGCCCTGGCGAACGGAGGCGTCGACGAAGGGGCTCCCGGTATTCGGGAGAATTACAATGCCAACTACTATGGCGCATTTGTCCGCGACCTTGATGGCAACAAGATCGAGGCGGTGACTTACACCGCACGAGAGAGCTTCTAAAGCCGGACCGACAAACGGCGCGTCGTCAGCGCCCAGCTCACTCTGACCTTCCCGGAGCAAGTGCGAACTGCGATCGATCTGCTGAACAGTTCCTCAATGCGCCCAGCCTTGCGAGTATCCTGGAAAGCCCGGCGCGCTCGTGACATCCGAGAAGCCTCCGTGTCCATCGGCGGTTTGGAGCCCGTCGATATTGCAACCTTCGGGCCGGCACCGCGTTCGTTTCTGGAACATTTTCGGAGGTTTCGTATGCCCGATACATCTCAGGTCAAAGAGCGCATGGACGTTATTTCGTCCGACCGGAAGACCGTGGGAAAGGTTGACCACCTCGATGGGCCCGACAAGATCAAACTCACCAAGCAGAGCTCACCGGACGGGGAGTACCATCATTTCATCCCGGTGTCTTGGATCGACCATGTCGATGAGCATGTGCATCTGAACAAAACGAGTGCCGACGTCACGGCGCATTGGCAGCACGGGCGCGGTTAGGCGGACCAAACCTGAGACAACGAAAAGAAAGAAGCTGCCGAGAAAAACTCGACAGCCACTTTTACTAGATCCGCTGCCGGCCCCGGAGCCTGTTCCTGCACTTGCGCCGGCGCCGCCTGTGCCGGCGCCGGCACCCGCACCAGCGCCTGCCCCGCCGCCCGCCTGCGCGTGGGCCAAACCGATCGACGCACCGGCAAGCAACGTACATATAGCCATCGAGAAAATTGCCTTTCGCATTCTTCAACTCCGTTTGATGTTGATGCTAATCAGCCGAAGTTGCATGCGGTCGTTCCTAGAACTGGCGTGCCGCGTCGATGATGCTGAACGTCACGGCGCCTACCGCAGGAGCCACCTTTTACTGAGATGCTTGCGATCGATTTACTCGGGTAGCATTTCTCGGTCGCTTACCCCATGGCAAATCCGAAATTTTGCTGTGTGGGGTGGCGTTCTGACGAGTGCGACTGAGTTGATCGTTGGTAGCAGGCCCCATTGCCTGCTATCAATACGTAGCAACGGCATTACGGCAGAGGTCGGGGATCCGCGACACGGCTCTTATGCCACCGATTAGAATGGGCCATCCATTCGGCAATCGGCTCGCCATCGCGATGCCGGCCTCCGGCCTCCGCACCGGCCCAAGCCGCGACAGCCCCGAACATCAATGCGGCAGCCGTCGAGAAGGCAATGATAATGCTCGCCGCACGAGCCCTTGAGATCGCGCTCTTGGCATTGGCCAACGTTGTATCTACCCGCCTTTCGGCGTCCGGCGCTGCCAGCCCGGTCAACACCGTGACCTGCTGAACAAGATAGGCGCGATCCTCGGGAAGGACCCCGCTGTGGCTCGAAGCGGTTGCCAGAATTCGCGCGGCTTCGGCGCGCTCACCGGTCAGATCAACGTTCGGCGGCCGCCGAGGGGCACGGAAAAGATGGTCGAGCTCGTAACTTAGGACAGATGGTTCGGTAGCCGACGGCGGCTGCGAAGTTGCGGACGGACGGTTTGCGGCACCCGCTATCAACGCGGCCAGAACGGCTCCGATCAAGACCGCCAGCGCCCAGGCAGCAACGCCGTGCAGTCCGTCGCGCGTCTCGATGTCGTCGGTCGCTGAAGTGTAGGGTGGCCGGACGCGCCCGGCAAAATAGCCGCCGCAGCCAAAACTGATAAGGGATTGGAAGATCAGGTAGACACCCGACAACAGCCATAGCGCAACGGAGGCATCCCTCCAGGTCGGCGCAGCGGAGGCGATGCCTAGGCCGAGCGCTGTTCCAAAGGAGATCAGTATCAGTGACAACGCCGTCGCGACGAAGGCTCCGACAATGACGGACGTCCATTGCAACCCCCACGGCCTGGTCAGGCCGGTGGCTGGGAGAGTCTCGGTTTCGATCCCGGAGAGCGGTTCAATGGTCATGGCGTCTTACCGAAGACCGAGCAGCGACAGGATGAACATGACGATTACGATCAGGCCCACGAGATAGATGATCCCATTCATCTGAAGTCCTCCTCTTCGGGACTTCAATGCTAGGCACGCGATCAGGTTCCTTGCTGGCCCACAATCTGCCGCCTGTAATCAAGGAAAGCCGCGTTTCCCGATAACCGAGTAAGCGCCGGAGGACTGCTGGGTTGCTTCAGCTGTCGCTCCCGTCCAGACGGGGCGCCCCGGATCAGGCTTCATCGGCCCTGGAAAGACACCACGAGCCCGTGCCGTTAATGCTACGCCGAGGCGCTTTTTCGCAGGACGAGCGCTGGGAAAGGCAACAGCCATCAACCTCAGTCGACTCAGCGCGGCGCGCTTGGTTCCTGGCCAAGGTGTTTCAGGCGCCCGTACCCCAGCGCCTGGCGCGAACGGCGTGATACCGCGCATTCGTTTGCGGCTTGATGAACAGAGCCGCGACGCTCGGATGCTGTCTGCGTATCTCGGTCTCGATCGAGATGACGCACTGCTCGATATCATCGGCGCGCTTGTCGTCCGCGAACTCGACGCTCAGCGCCGCGACGACCTCGGCCGGCGACAGTTGCACCGTCAGCAGCCCGTTGGCCCGGAGCACGCCGGGTGACCGTCGCGCGATGTCGAGGATGGATCGTGACAGATCGGAATGAGCGGGTTCGCCGATGAGCAGGCTCTTGCTTTCCCTGGCGAGCCCGATGGAGGTGATGCCCAACAGAATGCCGATCAGGATCGAGCCGATGCCATCCCAGACCGGCTGAGCAAACAACGCTGCCGCCGCGGTCGCGGCAACCGCAATGACGATGCCGATCAGTGCCGCGCTGTCCTCTGGCAGCACCATGAAGGCGGGCGGATCCTTGCTGCGGACGAAGGCCTCGTACCACCCGAGACGCAAGGTCTCCGACCGGAAGCGCCGCCAGGCGAAGAGCCACGAGATACCCTCGAATACAAAGGACATGCCGAGCACGATGAAGCTGACGATGGGATCTTTGATCGGCGGTGACGTGGAGGACGCCCTGAAAGAGCGAGACGCCCGCCCCGAGCGCGAAGATCAACAGAGCGACAATGAAGCTCCAGAAGTATAGCTCGCGCCCGTAGCCAAGCGGATGGGATTCATCAGGCCGACGGCTCGCGCGATGGTAACCGTAAAGCAGTAGCACCTCATTGGTGGTATCGACCACCGAGTGCACGGCTTCGCTCATCATCGCCGAGCTTCCGGTCCAGACCGCAGCTCCGATCTTGGTGACGGCAACGAGGAGGTTGCCGACGAGCGCAGCATAGACGATGGTCTTCGACGATCCTTCCGCCGTCTTGCTCACCCGACGACATCCTCAATTGACGACCGCGATCAACCCGCGGCGATCGGCAGCGACAGGCATGTCGCTCCTCATTTCGGATCCGGATCCGAGAGTTCGGCCCCTGGGTCCTCAAACCGACCGCTGCGGGCGAGCTTGACAGCACGGCCCAGCGCCTTGGCTGTATTCAACACTTCCTGCTGAAACGCGCGGTCTTCGTCCAGCTCTCGGTGAGAGGTCGCATATTGTTCCATATATCCGATATAGCCGTCCGTCTCACCGAAGCGGCCGGCGGAAATCAGGTGCATGTCCGTTAGCCAGTCGGACAGAGTTCGCCGCACACCCTCGGCGCCGACACTGTCGCCGTGAACGATCAGCCCGAAATGGCGGCCGGCGAGATGACGCGGATACGGCCAGCCCTTCAGCTCGAGCGCCTTTGCTTCGGCGGCCTTCTTGCCGTGCGTCGATGTCGGATCCGGGTTGCCGCCGTCGGCGCAGACCAGGCGATCCATCATCGCCTTGAGGCCGCCCGGCACGTGATACCAGTTCACCGGCGTCACGATCAGGATGCCGTGGGCTGCCACCCAGAGCGGATAGATCTCGTTCATCCAGTCGTGGGTCTGGCCGAGCGAATAGTTGGGATAGCAGCTGCACGGCCAGTGGCAGAGCGGCATGGCGGTAGAGACGCACGACTTGCAGGGATGAATATTCTTGCCGAATTCGGAGGTCAGGCGGGAAAGATCCAGGATGTCGACGGCGAAGCCCATCTCGACGA
Source organism: Bradyrhizobium nivariense (assembly GCF_029846715.1). Taxonomy (GTDB): domain Bacteria; phylum Pseudomonadota; class Alphaproteobacteria; order Rhizobiales; family Xanthobacteraceae; genus Bradyrhizobium. The sequence goes on along the minus strand of NZ_JARVWW010000031.1, from coordinate 39,271 downwards.
AGACGGGCTCGGCGAGCTTGACCATGCGCCAGGTCTTGGACATCTCGCCCGGACAGGTGTGCTCGCTGCGCGCCGAACCGTTGATGACGAGAATACGCGGCGTCGCGCCAGCGTCGTCGTGCCGGCGCTGTGCCTCGAAGATGGCGGTACGCGTCGCCAGCCAGTCGACGACGAGATCGTAGTCCGGATCGGCGAACCCCACACCCGCCCTCCGCGTCACTGGCGATTTGCGCGAATGGCTGTAGGCATCCCAGGCGGCCCCGACGATCGAATCGAGTTCCCGCATAAGCGGAGCGAAGGCAGGATCGACGAACTGGCTCCTGTAACGGTTCTCGAATTCCTCACGCGACAGTTTGACGGGCGGCATTCCCTTTCGAACGTCCGGTTCCGTCATGCTGGCTCCTCGATGGATTGGTCCAAGCCGACCAACCCGAGGCTCGGGACACGGTTCCTAGGCAGTGTGGGGAGGCAGTCTCGCTGTCGACTGTTCCCTCAGGCGCTGGCTATGAAGAATGATAGAGCGGCATATTTGCAGGTTCCTGAACTCCTTATCGCTTGTGCCCAGTCAGCAGCACCCTTTCACCGCATGCGGGTGCGCCCCTTCATCGAGCTGTCTGACGTGATAGCCGGCCGGCAGGAGCTGGCCGCCTTCCTCGTCCGCGACTGGAACATCTGTGACAAGCCCCTCGATCAAGGCGGCCTCCCAGGCCTCCTTCTCCGTCGCGAACGGGTTGCCGATTTGTCTTTCGCCTTCAAAGAGCGCGTACATGTTGCCTCCGGCGGCTAGATGCTGATCAGCGCGATACCGAGATCCCGGCCGCTTCTTTCGGTGCAGATGAACCACGGTCTCCGTGATCGTCATCGATCGTTGGCTGCGCTGATCCCGACAGAAGGTGGCCTCCGCGCAGCGTGCCATGCTGCAGGCCGAGCACAGCGTGAAGATGCAGGCTGGCCTTGCCGTCATCACCTTGCGCAACGTCGCCGAGCAGGCTCAACACCTCGCATTGATGGTTGATTTCGATCGGCTTGTGCGTCTTGGCCGCAAAATCGAACCAGCCGACCTTGAAAAGGCGCCGATCGCCGAGACCGAGGCGCCGGTAATATTCTAGCGATCGGCGAACTCGGTGATGGATTTGAAGGCCTCCTCGCCCTGATCCAGAATCAAGACAAAGACCTGCTCGACGCCGTCGTTGATCGTCTTCAATTTCATCCAAAAATCTCGCTGTTGTGATATCCGCTGTGCAATCCTCGGTCCGGTTAAGTGGCCGAGATCGGGATCTCTCACGCTTCGACGACGCGGCGCTCGCAATGTAGGACGACGACCGGCGCTGCGCGGCTATTCTTGCGGCGGTTGTCCATTGGAGGCGGATACACCCCCGTCCACCGCTACGTTGGCGCCAGTCATGAAGCTCGCATCGTCGCTTGCCAGGAAAGCGATCACGGCGGCGACTTCCTCGGGTTCGCAGACGCGGCCCAACGGGATTCGCTCGGCGAACTTTGCGAGCAGCTTCTTGTCGTCCATCATGTCTTCCGTCATGCCCGTACGTGTCAAGCTGGGACAGACCGCGTTCACGCGGATGCCCTTCTTTCCGAGGTCCAGGGCGAGGGCACGCGTCAGATTGACCACGGCGCCCTTCGCCGCGTTGTAGGGGCTCATGCCCCAATCGCCGCTGGTCCCGGAGACCGACGCCGTGTTCACGATCGAACCCTTGGTCTTTTCGAGGTGGGGGAGTGCCGCGCGGCAGCCATAGAACACGCCGTCGATGCCGGTCGACATTACCTTCCGCCATTTCTCGTCAGTGATTGAAGCCGGGTCTCCGCCTTCATGGACGCCGGCGTTGTTCACGATGACGTCAACCGTCCGAAGCGGCCGACGACAGCCGCAACCATTCCATCGACGGCACTCGACTCCGACACGTCGGCAGTTTCAATCATTACCTGGTTGGCAGGCAGGCTCTTGGCCACCTTTTCCAGTAAGGCTTCTTCGCGATCGACCAGCGCCACTTTCGCGCCCTCCGCAACGAACCGGCGTGCTGTCGCCTCTCCGATGCCGGAAGCCGCCCCTGTCACGATGACGACCTTGCCGTGGAACCTGTCGACCATGCGAAACTCTCCTGCTGCTTTCAATCCTCATAACCGTCGTCGCGGCGGTCGGGTCCTAATCGCCGACCGATCTGGCCTTTTCAGGAACGATGTTCGAGAAGATCGATTGTTGGACAAAACCCCACAACGAAGGATTGGACCCATGGATCTGACCGGCAAAAAGATCGCCATTCTCGCCACAAACGGCTTCGAGCAGGCCGAGCTGGAAGTGCCGCAGGAGCGCTTGAAGAAGGCTGGCGCAACGGTCGATGTCGTTTCGCTCGCCGCAGGCGAGATCAAGGGCTGGGACAAGAAGGATTGGGGACGACCGGTGAAGGTCGACAAGACGCTCGACGAGGCATCGGCCGCCGACTACGACGCGATCGTATTGCCGGGCGGGCAGATCAATCCGGATCTTCTGCGGGTTGAGCCCAAGGCGCTGAAGTTCATCAAGGATATTTTCGATGCCAAGAAGATCGTCGCGGCCGTGTGCCACGCCCCTTGGCTTCTCATCGAGACCGGGATCGCGAAAGGTCGCAAGATGACCTCCTTCAAGTCGATCAAGACGGATGTAGCGAACGCAGGAGCGAAGTGGGAGGACGCTGAGGTCGTCGTCGATCAGGGCGTCATCACTTCCCGCAACCCGGGCGATCTCGAGGCCTTCTGCGCCAAGATCGTGGAAGAGGTCAAGGAAGGTCGACACACCCAGCGCAGCGCGGCCTGACGACGATGGAGAGTGTCAAGATATCGGGCAAGGCGGGTCCTGAAACCCGCGTCGTCATCCTCGACTCCGGCGAGGAAGCGTTCACGACGCTCACCAAGTTCGCGAACGACGCCGCAATCACGGCGGCGTCGCTCACAGCCATCGGCGCCTTCGAAAGGGCAACCGTTGGCTGGTTCGATCTCGAGAAGAAGACCTACAAGAAAATCGAGGTCGCGGAGCAGTGTGAGGTGTTGAGTGCGATTGGCGATATTGCGGTTGGCGACGACGGAAAGGCGAGCCTCCACGTGCATGTGGTCCTGGGTCTGGCCGACGGTACAACCCGGGGCGGGCATCTTCTCGAAGGAAAGGTTAGACCGACGCTCGAGGTTGTCATCGCGGACACGGCAGCTCACCTCAGACGGAAGAAGGAGCCAGATCTGGGCATAGCGCTGATCGATATCGCAAAGGGAAAGACGTGACGGGTCGGTATGGTCGACGTCGCCTAGACAGACTGCGTCGCACTAAGTTTCGTTCTTCCGATATCTCTCGCGCGTGACGTCTTCGGCTACGCGATCCAACGCCCGGTTTCGATAGCGATAGCTAAGGACGCCGTAGATCAGCACCGTGAGTAGTACAAGCGCTCCAAGGAAAAAGACGGCTTCGAGACCCATCTTGCTCTCCTTTCGATGACTTACGCCGCGCGTCGTTTTCTGGTCTTGGCAGCCTTCTTGGCGGACCTCGAACGCTCCGATGCCGGACGCTTGGCCGAGGCCGCACCGCCCAATCGGCCACCTTTTCGAGATGGCGAATGATCTTCCTCAGTGCCGCGGCCCGATCCGCTCTTCTTCCCGCCGTGGGTCTCCTTGTTCACGGTCGCCCACGCGCGTCGTTCGGCTTCTTTCTCCGGGACGCCACGGTGTTCATAGCCTTCTTCGATATGCTCGGCCTGTCGCTTCTGCTTGTCCGTGTAACTTGACTTATCGCCACGAGGCATGTCGTTGCTCCCGTCGGTTGGAAATATTCGTTTTAAGACTGGGAAGAGCCGCCAGTTCCAATCTTAGGACGTCTCACAACGCGGAAGCGATGCGAGGCCTAAGCATGCAAACCGATGAAGCGGCCCCCGCTGCTCGCTCGCGGATCAGGAGGCGGAGCATCGATTCACTGGGTATGTTTGCGGTGGCACTCAAGGGCAAAATTGGGCCAAGGACGACCGCCTCGAGGAAGCCGGCTGACCTTTTGGAGGGGTAAATGCGACCGGGAACGTTTTGACGGCCAGCGCCTTTAGCGCTGTCTCCTCCTCGGCGAGCCGTCTCTCGATAAATTGGCGTTCGATGTCCGACAGCCTCGTCCCCAGCAGGCGTCGATAGCGGTGGATGTTGTTGCGGTGCGCACGAATGCGGGCAAAGTCTTCGTCGAGCATCGTCGTCACTCCTGACGGTCGTCACGGTCCTTCGGTGCTTAGAAAACTGGGAAAGAGAATTTCCCGACGCAAAAATATTCGGGGCGATACCTGAGTCAAGATTCCGGCGGCGGTCGAATGCCCAAATTCTTGGCCTGCGTTTGCGATGCCGCAATGGCCGACAGCTCTGCACCGCGACCGAGGGCGCACGAATTTTTTTCGATCCGCCCCTTGAAACGACTTCTCGTTTTTCTATTTGATTTTTCGCCGCGAGAGCGGTGTGCCGGGCGCCTTCACGGGTCCGGCGCGGGCGCCGGGCCGGGCACCAGTCTGACTCCAGCCTTGCGCTCCTTGTATCCATCTTGCTCTTTGGAGGACTTGGTTATGAGGACCACCTTTGACTTTGCGCCTCTGTGGCGCTCCACCATCGGCTTCGACCACCTGGCCGACCTCGTCGACAGCACGCTCCGTCAGGCGAGCGAAGACCACTATCCCCCGTACAACATCGAACGCACCAGCGAGGATCACTACCGGATCTCGGTCGCCGTCGCCGGCTTCGGAGCCGACGACATCGCCGTGACGGCTGAGCAGAATGCGCTCACGATCGAGGGCAGGAAGCCCGAGGAAGCGGCTGGCGAATACCTGTACCGGGGCATCGCCGCGCGTCCTTTCCGGCGCGTGTTCAACCTCGCCGACTACGTTCAGGTGAAGGAGGCCTCCTTCCGCGACGGACTGCTGATCATCGATCTCGTCCGCGAGGTGCCGGAAGCCATGAAGCCGCGCCGGATCCAGATCGGAAGCGGCTCCTCTCCCGCCTCGCAGATCGAGCAGAAGAAGGCGGCCTGACGCCTGATCGAGGTTCGACAGCGGAACGCAGCGCGCGCAAGCGTGGCCGCGCTCCCTGGCCCATGCAACGAAGGAGAAGAACCATGGCAGTTCGTGATCTCATTCCCTGGTCCAGAAACCAGGAGCTCGCGCCGGCGCGGCAGCCATGATCCGTTCATGACGCTGCATCGCGAAATGAACCGGCTGTTCGACGACGTCTTCCGCGGCTTCGGCGGCACAAGCCTGTCGCCGCTCATGGAAGGGCAATTTGGCTGGCCCAAGATCGAGCTCAGCGAGACCGACAAGGCGCTGACGATCTCGGCCGAGCTTCCCGGCATGGCGGAGAACGACGTCCAGATCGAAATCGCCAACGGGGTGCTGACCATCAGCGGCGAGAAGAAGAACGAGCGCAAGGACCAAGGCAAATACTTCACCGAACGCTACTACGGCTCGTTCCAGCGGCAGATCGCGCTCGAGAACGTCGAGTAGGACACGGCCGAGGCGTCGTTCAAGAACGGCGTCCTGACGATCTCGCTTCCGAAATCGGAAAACCCGCGCGCGGGCGTCAAGCGCATCGCGATCAACTCGCAGTAAAGACCATCACGGGCGGCGGTCGTCGCCGCCCGAAACCGGTCCCGACGAAAGGAGCGTAAAGAGAGGCAATCGATGACCAACGCCAACACGAACACCGGCAATCTCAATCCATTCTTCCATCCGGCAGCGCACTATGCTTCTCCGGAGGACGTCCTGAACGACGACGAACTCTCCGTACCGGAGAAGCGGATCATCCTGTCGTCATGGGCGTCCGACATGTTCGCGGTCGAATCCTGTCCCGCGCTACGGGAAATTCCCGGCATGGGCCACACGATCCGGCTCGCGGACATCCTCGCCGCGCTGAGGCGGCTCGACGGCGACGACGATCCGCCGCCCCCCGGGGGCGTGCCGATGCGGCTGCGGCGGCCCTGGGCCGCCGCCTTGCGGAGGTCAGCATGATGCTCACGCAGGCTGTCGTGACGATGGTCTGTTGCGGCCTGCTTGGCGACGTGGCCCGTCCGTTCATTGCTTTCATGAGCGAATGGGGACCGGCCCGTGCAGCGAACGTAGGCGACAATCTGACGCTAATCTCGCGCCCGGCGCAGGACGACCGATTCGGATGCTGCAGCGAGCCGGCGTTCCGACGGCGGCCGCGGAGCTTCTGCTTTCGCCGATGGGAGCGAAGGTCGAAGACCTCTGCGAGGAGCGCGAGGCGCTCCGCAAATCCGGCGCCTCACTTACCGGTCGGTCTTAGCGATCGAGAAAGCGGAGGAACGAGCACCTGCTGATCGCAGTTGTCATGCATCAACGTTTCAAGGAGGAGGATGCGATGGAAACGGAAAGGCGTGAAACAGGAACGCTGATCGGTAGCGACAAGGTCGAAGGCACTGCCGTCTATGGCACCGACGCCCAGAAGATCGGCTCGATCGAGCGCGTGATGATCGACAAGGTCAGCGGCCAAGTATCGTACGCGGTTCTCGGCTTCGGCGGCTTCCTGGGCATCGGAGACGATCACTACCCGCTGCCATGGCAGTCCTTGAAGTACGACACGGGCCTTGGCGGGTACCGAACCAATCTCACCGCAGACAGGCTCCAGGGTGCGCCGAAGTATGGCAACGACAACGCCTGGGATTGGGATGACCCCGGACGAGCGAGAGCAGTCAATGATTACTATTCCGGGTTCTAACGCTTGCCGGCAAGCCCGCCGGTGAGAGCGGGCTTGCCGGCCGCGATCAGGCGTCAGCCGTCGGCAGAAACCCTCTGTCCTGAATTTGAGGTGTCGGCGGTGCGAATACTCCTCGTCGAGGACGACCCTGTCATCCGCGAGTTCATGGTGGAGGCTCTGCTAGAGGAAGGATACCACGTCGTCCATGCAGCCAATGGCGAGGACGCGCTGGCGTGGTGCGGGCGGCGGGTCGTCGACCTTCTCATCACGGACGTCAAACTGCCCGGAAGCGTCGACGGATGGCAGATCGCCGAACGCTGCCGCGAGCATGATCCCGGACTCCCGGTGATCTATGCGACCGGTTTCTCGCCCGTCGCGCCCCGTCCTGTTCCCGGAAGTCTGATATTGCAGAAGCCCTATCGTCCAGAGGACATCGTCAGGGCCGTCAGGCGGGTAGCTCCGGATCAGGCGTAGGCACCGCCAACGCCGCAGTGGGAATTCCGCGAACGGCGGGTTTCGGCGCCCCCAAGCCGATCCGGAAATTCGGCGACGCGCCGGGCGACGGCTCGCGTTGCGAAGCCCGACTAACCCGGGAGGGAATGCTCGAGGAAGAAGCGCAGCATCTCCCTCGTCGCGTCCGGCCCGCGCGGATCGGTGTAAGAGCCGGCGGGACTGCCGCCAGACCAGGCGTGGCCGGCACCGTGAACATTCCAGTGCTCGGAGACGGCGCGACCGTCGGCGTCGGCAAGGTTCGTGCGGGTATAGGCGTGCCCATTGGGCACTCGTCCGTCGATCATCTTCGCTTTCAAACCTGCCGCCTTGGCGGACTGCTCGACAATCCGGTCTCCATTGCTTGGATGCACCGTGCTGTCGCGGTCGCCATGGAAAACGATGGTCGGCACTGGCGGTCCACCATCGGCAATTTTAGACCCGCCGCCCTGCCGCATGGCGACGAACGCGGAGGGAAGATCGCTTGCCGCCCCGCAGGCGAGGCCGGAATGGATCCCGACGGCCGCGTACAGATCGGCGTGGGTCGCTGCCATGATGGCGGCGGCCGCCCCGCCGGCCGACAGACCTGCGACGTAGACCCGCTTCGGATCGATCGGATAATCCCGCATGACCTGGCGAGTGATGCCTGCGATCAGCGAAGGCTCCCCGCAGTCCCGCTGCTGGTCGCCCGTGCGAAACCAATTCCAGCATTTCGCCTGGTTGGCTCCGCTGGGCTGCTCCGGATAGACCACGAAGCAATTTCGCTCTTCCGCCAGGAAATTCATCCGGGTACCGGCTGCGAAGTCGTCCGGCGACTGGGTGCAGCCGTGAAGCATGACGACCAAAGGAAGCGGCCTTTCTTGGGAGCGGCTTGGGACGAACACCTTGTAATTCCGGCTTCCATCCGCGCTGCGGAAGGTGCCTGCGATGAATCTCGTCCCTTCGGGCGCGATATCCGTCGTGGCGGGGGGAGCGCGGGTCATCGGACCACGCAGGTTGAGTCCGGGGAAGTCTTTCAAGCGATCGAACCGGGCGATGCTTTTGCGTTGCAAAGGAGCGGGAGAAACCCGGGCGGTTGGTTGGCTTTCCTTCTCCTCGACGACGTTGGCCTTCACGTCGATGGTTGGCGGCTCGAACCGAGCTGGCGAGACTCGAGCGTGGGGCGGTTCTGGCGACTCGCCGCGGAGCATGCGCTGCAGGAGCGTGGTGGCCTCAACCAGTTGGCCCGCACGCGTGAGGCGCGTGGCCTCGGATATCATGTTCTGATTCAGCATCGCATTCACCTTGTTCTGTCGGAGAGAGCGGCCTTGACCGCGGGGGTGGCGTGAAGGGCACCGAGCACCGAGACCGAAGCAATGGTGGCGCGGGCCAGCTCGGGGGTGACATCCTGGGCGATGGTCGCGAGACCCAGCACGTTGATGTGCAACATCTCGCCGGCGCGCCGCGCCGCTTCGAGGTCCTCGCGGCTGTAGGTCCGCAAACCCAGGTCCAAGCTCTTTCGGACCGTCGACTGCTTCACGACGTCCGCGTGGCGTTCGAGCTGGTTGCGGATGGCCGTCCGGATGAAATCCGTGCGGTTCGAATAGAACCCTTCCTCCACCATCAGATCGACCTGACCCAGATCGACATAGCCAAGGTTGATCGTGATCTTCTCGGTATCGGGGATCCGGGGTCGCAGCTCGCGCACATTGTCGGCCATGAAAGCATCCATTTCAACCATCCAGTGGGATGGTGCATGGATGTCATATGGATGTCCGGGAACCATTTTCAAGGGGCATCGAAAAATCGGTTAGCTGGGCGCCGGTAGTTCGTCGGCCGGCCTCGTTTCGCGCCGACATTCAGCGTTTGGCGCTGGGAATGCCGCAGCCGAGTGCCCCGCTGCGGCAGCGATCAATCCGCGGTACGCGCTTTCATACTCTCGCGCCATTCGGTCCGCGGAGAAGCGTTCCTCGAAGCGGGCGCGTACTTTTCGTCTGTCGAGCCGGCCCAGATCGCCCACGGCTCTGGCAGCCTGCTCCTCGTTCTCGACGATGAAGCCGGTCACGCCGTCCTCGACGACCTCGGGCACGGAGCCGGAGCGATAGGCGATCACTGGCGTCCCACAGGCCATCGCCTCGATCATGACGAGGCCGAAAGGCTCCGGCCAATCGATCGGAAACAGCAGGGCCGCGGCCTCCGTGAGGAACGGCTGCTTCTTCACCTCGTCCACCTCGCCGACGAGCTGGACCGCCCGACCGTCGATGTGGGGCTCAAGTTGCTTCTTGAAGTAGACTGTCTCGCCGCGCGGAATCTTGGCGGCAATGCGCAAGGGCATTCCGGCGGCGCGCGCGATGCGGATGGCGTCCTGGGGGCCCTTTTCCGCGGTCAGGCGGCCGAGGAACGCCAGATAGGATCCTTGATCGAAAGACGGGCGAAAGTTGTTCGATGGCAGTCCGTGCTGGATCGTGGCGATCCAATTCGCCTCCGGCAACGGCAGACGCTGATGGTCCGATATCGACACGAAGCCCGCGCCGGGAAACTGCCGCAGCACCTCGGAAAGGCCCGGCAGGTCAAGCCGGCCATGCATGGTGGTCACGAAGGGCACGCCGAGCCGACTGAGCAGCGGAAGGGGTAGCCAGTCGATGTGCGCGTGGATCACGTCGAAGTCTTTCGCACGCTTTGCGATCGCCTCCAGCAGCACGGCGCAGGCTGCATTTGGATCGGCTCCCTTCCGTCCGAGACGCAGCGCGCGCGGCCACACGGGATGAACCTCGCCTTTCGTCCGGGAGTCGCCGCTCGCGAACAGCGTGACGTCGTGGCCTAGCTCGACCAGTTCATCCACCAGCCACGCCACCACCCGCTCCGTGCCGCCGTAGAGCTTGGGAGGGACGCTTTCGGCCAGGGGAGCAAGTTGAGCGATGCGCATCGATGCCGACCCTCTAAACCGAAAACATCGAGCGGAAGAACAGGACGACGGCCGCGGATGCGAGTTCTGAGAGGGCCAGCAACGTCCAATTCGGCCTGGCGCTGTCGATCGCAACTCGGCTGACGAGCCCCTCCATCAGCCTCAACATTCGTGTTCGGGAAGGCGATCAAGGTAAGCCAGGCCGAATCCCGTGAGTTCTTCGGCATCGCTCACACGCGCTTCCCATCTCCCTTGCAGATGACGCTCCAGCAGGCAGCGGCGGGTATCGGAAGCATCGACATCGCGATGCTTCGCCAGGTAGAGAGACCAGACCGTATGTACCGCCGTGCGCAGCGGGACGTCATCGACCATGTTCGGCTCCGACGAGAGCAGACCTCGCCGGATGCCAACTCGTCTCCGAAGATGAAGTTTCTACTTTTTCCCGAAAAATCGTGTCCCGTCGAGTCGAGTCAATCGACGGGCGCTAGATGTTCGCGCAGCCTGTAAGCTCGGACTCGAGAGCGTGGTATCGAAGGTCCGTGACTGCGCCTACGTGAGCGGCAGCGGCAACAATTGGATGAAGAAGACCTGCGCGGAGCGGTAGACCCTGACCATCGGCGGCTTCGCGCTCGACGAGGGTAAACGAGACGGTATCTACCTCGGCCGACGCAAGGACGGCGAGCTGATCTACGCCGGCAAGGTCGACCATGGCTTCGACAAGGCCTCCGCCGCCGACCTGCAGAAGCGGCTGAAGCCGCTGATCCGGGAGACGCAGCCCTACGCGAAGCGCGTCGGCCACAAGGGCATCTGGGTCGAGCCGAAGTTGTTAGCGGAGATCGAGTACCGGGCCATATCTGCGGAAGGCAAGGTCCGGCACCCCCTTCTTCAACGGCTTGCGGGAGGATTCGTGATCGGTAGGCGCCTCGCCGCTCGACCTGGATCACCACTGCATTGTCCCCGCCCGCAAATGCCTCGACTCGCAACGGCGACCCTGAACCTAAACGCCACATCGCGTTCAACGTGGCCGCAATCTTCATTTGCTCGCAAGCGCCCTTACCCGGACGGCAGCCCATGAGGCCGCCGGACTTGGATTGACCGGCTCGGTACGGCTAGGCGGGTACCGCCCGCCCTCCAAAACTTCTTGACGACCCAGAGGAACGATAGCTCGGCTGCCAGGTTTTCCCAAAGCCCCTGCCCCAAGGGGCAACCCCGAACTGGCCCCAGCTCACCGCCCCCCAAGCCCCCGAGCTGGGGCTTTCGGTCGTCTGCGAGCCCGCCAGGGGGCTGGTGAGTTAAGGCCCCTCAGTTCTTAGTCCGTCGGCTCTGCTCCGAGAGACTTTTCAGCCCCGAGAAGCTTCAGCGCGGTATCGATCTTGGCGAGAAGCGCCTGGATTTCGGCACGCTCGTTTGGGCCGGGTCCGGCTTCAAGCCGCGCCAGCAGTCGCTCTTTCTGTCCTAGCAATCTGGTAAGAGCGGACATCCGATCACCGCAACGTCTATCTGTATGAAAGGGCCGCTCGGGAGCGGCCCTTTCTTTGGTCACCAACGGCCGGTGCCGAAGCTGAAGCCGATGCTCGGGCCACCGCCGTAGTAGCCGTAGCCGCGATCGTAGTATCCTGGTCCGCCGTAGTAGCCGTAGCTCCGGTGCACGACGTAGCCGTCATCGTCGCCGTAATAGCGTTGGACATAGCGGGGACCGCCGGTCCGGAAGCAGCGGCCGTACTCGTTGCAAACGAGCCGGACCTGATCGATGCCCGACAACTCGGGTGAACCGAGCGCGGTCGGATTGAGCGGAGCGGCAGGGGCAGCCGACGCCAACAAGGCCGTCGCGAAAGCTCCAAGTGCAATTGTCTTCACGAGCGTTCTCCTTCCTTGGCGAGATCAGTCGATCTCTTCGATGACCCGACGTTCCTGCGGTTCCACGATGTAGGTGCGGCTATCCCGGTGAATGTATCGGTACTCCCGCAGACTCGGCGCCTCGCGATAGACCTCGTCCGGGAAAGCATCGATCTCCACGCCGTCCGGCACTCGCTCGCCTCGGCGGATCTCGGTTCGCACCGTACTGCCGGTCGTTTGCCGTTCGCGCTCGACGGGACGCGCCTTGGCGTGCTTGCGGATCACCTCGCGGTCGCGATCGCTGAAGGTGACGTTGCGCTGCTCGGAGCGCGCCGGCGCTGCCGCCGTCGAGCGGCCCGAGTACGGCATCACGGCGACGATCTTGTAGCTGGAGGGCTCCACGACGACGATCTCGTCTTTCACCAGAACGAAGTCGTAGCCTCGGTACTGGGGCACGATCTCGACCACCTCCGCCGGCAGCGGCTGCACGCGGACGTCGCGCGGCACGACCGTGCCGACCGACAGCGAGAAGTTCACGTTGTTGAGGGGCTGCACGTTCAGGCGCGAAATCGACGTGCTGATCCGCGTCCGCTGCTGATCGTTGATGTTCACCGACGCTTTCATGTTGGTGTTCGACGAGCGATCGGCCGTGTTCTGCTGGTTGTTCGGCTGCTGGGCCGTGTTGGTCGAGTTGCTGCCGGTCGGAGACTGCGCCTGATTGCTGGTCGAGGCCGGCGGATTCGCGCTCTGGGTCTGGCCGGTCGAGGGCGAATTGGTCTGCGCCTGGTTCGAGGGCGTAGTGGTCTGGTTGGAAGGCTGGCTGGTCTGAGCCTGATTGGTCGAGTTGCCGGAGGGCGGCGCCTGCGTGGTGTTGGACCCGGTTCCGGAATTGGACGACTGGTTCGCAGCGTTCTGACCGGTCGAGGAAGGCTGCTGCGTCTGGGCCGAGTTCGTCGAAGGATTGCTGGTCTGCCCGGACGAGTTGGACGACGGTGCAGTGGACGAGGAGGACGGCGTCGTCGTTGAAGTGGAATCCTGCGGTCGTTGCGCGGTCGGCGAATTCGAGCTCGAAGTGTTGGGAGACGACTGCGCAAATGCCGAAGTCACAATCGCGACTGCAGCGGTCGTAGCCAAAAATAAACGCTTGTTCATTTGAGACCTCCTGTTCATTTGAAACCTCCTGAATGCGGTCGCCCCTTAACACGCGATGGCGGGCCGAGTTCCAGATCGGGAAAACTCGGCAATCAAAATTGCATTTGTTCCAGCGAGAGGAAGATTGCTGCGACACCACGGCAGCGCGCTACGGCCGCTTTCGGGAACAAGTGGAACTTGCAACTGGACCCGTCGTTGGCAGTGACTACTTTGAAGCCACTGGAGGAGACAGAAATGAAGAAGCTGATCGTCTGCGGCGCGCTCGCCGCGTTCGCTCTGGGTACCCAGGCGGCCAGTGCCGCCGAGTTCTACATCATCCGCGATGCCACCACGAAGAAGTGCACCGTGGTCGACACCAAGCCGACGACGACCACCACGACAGTCGTGGGCGACGGTGTCTACAAGACCAAGACGGAAGCGGAGTCCGCAGTCAAGACCACCAAGGTCTGCACCGAGCAGTAAGAACTTCGGAAGGATCGGCATCTGCCCAGGCAAATACAGTTGCCAGTATTCCTGTTGTAGGTCGTCGCCGCGGCGATCGTCATCGGCGGCGCCGGCTGTTGGTAAATTCACATGCATTGAGTAAATGGAAGTTCGCTTCGAAAAGTGGCCCGTCCAATCTCCTCGGATGGGCCACTTCTCCGTCAAGCGATGCTGTCCAAAGGACGCGCGTCCCTGCTCCCAAGGCATTCGAGTATTTTCGGAGACGCCGTACAAGGCGACCGCCGCGTTGACGCCTCCGGCGATCGGAAAAGCAAAGTGATGGCCGACATATTGCGCGTTGCAAGTCGCACCGCTTCAGATGCTGCTTTCACCCGTCTGGCTGCGACCTCCCATGTCGCTCCTCAAGTCATGGAAGGCAACGATCCGCATCCGCGTCGTCGTGGGTTGCAGGAACGGATAGCTGCCGAGACATTTGTTGTGCGGGAGGCCTGTAGGCGGAGGATCAAATGGACAGCGAAGACGCCATGGCGAAAGTGAAAGAAGTGTCGGAAGGCGTGCGGGAGACTGCCCCCACTGTGCGGCAGAGTCTCGAAGAGGGTCAGGCCCCTAGCCAAGCGCTCGGCTTTCTCCGCGACGTGGTTCGTGAGGCTCCGCTTCCCTTATTGCTCGTCGCTTTCATGCTTGGCTGCCTTGTCGCCCGCCGCTAGCCGGAAATGTCACGGTCGATCGCAAAGTCATCGAGCAGGGGCGACGATCCTCCCGAAAGAAGCGAGCCGATGAGCTCCGCGGCGAGGAGGCTGAAGGTGATCCCGTTACCGCCATAGCCAAAGGCCGCAAAGATATTCTTGGAGCCGGGCACTGCGCCGATGAGCGGCAGCCCGTCGCGGGTGGTGTCGAAGGCTCCTGACCACGCGAATGCAACGTGGCTGGAGGTGCGCGGCCAGAGAGCTCTCAGGCGTTGCTCGAGCACCCTCACCTTTGTCGGGGTCGCCGCGTCACGAGCGTCAGGCTGAATGAGCCCATGATCATCCTCACCGCCGAAGATGATGCGTCCATCGGATGTCGTACGGGCATAATGGTAGTTCTGAGTCGCTTCCCAGATGAGCGCCTGCCCCGGCCATAGATTAGCCGCCTGCGGCGCAGTTGCGATCGCCCAACTGGAGGCCGGTTGTTGAGCCGTGGGCCGCACGATGTCCGGCATGACATAGCCTGTCGCAAGCACCACACGGCGCGCTTCGATCGAAAACCCGTCTTCAAGGCCGACGGTCACGGTCGAGGCGGCGCCGTCATAAGCAACCGCGTTGGCCTTCAGAAGGCGGGCGCCGCGCTTGAGTGACAGATCGAGCAGGCCGCGCGTGAGCAGAACGGGATCCGCGTCGGCTGCGTCCCTCGAGAGGATGGCGCCCGCGCGGGCGATCGCGAAGCGTTGGAGAAGTTCGGCATGTCCCAGTAAGAGGGACGGCAGCTCAGCGCGGCTTCTGAGGCTATATTCGTCCTGGATGAGTTTCGGACTGTCATCGGCGGCAAGATAGAGCGAGAGACGCGGCCGCATGTGACACGCGATTCCATACTGTGCAATCAACGCCCGTAATCCCCGAGCGGCCTGATGACTGGCCCGATAGCAGCGGACTGCCTTCTCCAAACCGTAAAGCTGTGTGAGTTGGAAAAGCGGACGGTCGATTTCCCAAAGTAGCATTGCGGTGCTGGCGACCGTGCTGCCGAGGCTTGGAACCTCGCGATCGATGATGATGACCTGCCGACCCTGCCGGGTCAGACGCTCAGCCACCAGGGCACCCGTGATACCGGCGCCTACGACCAGGACCTCGCAGCGAAAGCTGTCGGTGATCGGCTCTATGGACGGCAGCGGCAGAACCGCCCATGGTGTTCGGGCGCTGCGCAGGTCGTCCTGTTCGATATCTTCGTCTTTGAAGATGGAACAGCTCCCAAAAACAGGTGAAGTGATTTCGTCACGCAACCTTATCTTTGAACGGGTCGCAAGGCCGAAACGGCCGGCGCATTGATCGGCTGGCCATTGGGCGCGAAGATCGAGCCGTGGCATGGACAGTCCCAGCAGGTCTCGAAGCTGTTCCAGTGCAGATGGCAGCCGATATGGGTGCAGCTTGCCGAATGCAAATGCAGCTCGCCTGCTTTGTCCCTGTAGGCAGCGATCTTCTCGAGACCGCGACGCAGGATGGCGCCCTCGCCCGGCTTAAGCTCCTCGAGCGAGGCGATTTCACCCGGCGTCACATACTCGGCGAGGTTTTGCAAAATCGTCATGTTCTCGCGCAGGAAATTCCTCGCCGCTGCGAGAGGTTTGCGATCCGGCGCATAAACAGACTTCCAGGCGTGATCTTCGCCGAGAATGAGAGACGAGTTCAGCATTGCTCCCATCACACCATGGGTCAGACCCTGACCGGAGTCGCCCATCGCGAGGTATATGCGCTCGCTGCCGGGCTCGCGGCCAATGAAGCCGGCATAATCGATGGTGTCGAGTACCTGTCCCGACCAGCGGTGCGTGACGCCGCCAACAGCCGGAATCAATTCACGCGCCCAGCTCTCCAGCCGGGCAAAGCGCTGGTCGGCGTCATTCGCCTCGCCGCTTTTGTGGTCTTCGCCGCCGACAAGAACGAAATCATGATCGTCTGGACCCGTTTGCAGCCGCACATAGTGGTAGGGATCCTCGGTGTCCCAGTAGAGTGCGTCGGGAAGTTCGCCACGCGCGATCGCAAAAGCGAGCACATAAGTGCGGTAGGGAGCGACCTTGGCATGCAGCTGGAAGCGGTCGGCAATCGAGGCGTTGGTCGCGATCACGGCGTGAGCCGCCGTGATCTGCCCCTGTGCTGTTCGCAGCGTGACGGCGCCGTCCCGTTCCGCAACTTCTTCGACAGGACTATTGGCAAAGAAGCGGACGCCGTTCGCCTCACAAGCCGCGGCAACTCCAGCAAGGTACTTCAGCGGATGGAAAGTCGCCTGCCGGGGATAACGAAGCACGTGGCGGCTTTCACATCCCTTGAGCGGAATGCCGACCAGTCGATGGACCGGCGCGCCGACTTCCTGCACCGCTTCCAATTCCTGGTCGATGATGTCGGCCGGCATGCCGTTGCCCTGAAAGAGGTACCCATCCAGCCGCCGGAAGTCGCAGGCGATCTTTTCGGTCGCCTGGATCTCCTCGATCCGATCGACGGCGGCGGCCTGGCTTTCGTAGAATAGCCTGGCGATTTCGGCGCCGCGGAGTTTCTTGAATTCGCTCATCAGATCGTCGCAGAGCGGCGCAAGGTGCGCTGAGGTGCGCGCTGTCATGCCGCTCGCGATGCCCTTGCGGTCGATGACGATCACCGACTGGTCCCGCTTGGAGAGTTCGTAGGCGGTCGACAGGCCAGCGATTCCGGAGCCGACCACTGCCACATCGCAATGCGCATCAGCTTTGAGCGCACCCGTCTCCGGCAATATCTCCGTCTCCATCCAGAGCGAGGTGCTGACCATGCAAGTCTCCATAGAAAGGCAAAACGCTGGGCCTGCTGCCGAGGTTCCTCGCGCCGCTCAGCAGGCTATGCGACCTGCTTCTCGCGGACGGGAATTCGCCAATTCGGAAGGCGAACGCGGGACCTGCGCAACCGACTGCGGGCAAGGCGATGAGGAACAAAGCCCAGTTCACGCCGTTCCATCGCTTTAAGATTGAGGAGCGAAGCCATGGGACTATTCTCAAAAGACATCAAGACGATGGATGACCTGCTGCTGCACGGCTTGCAGGACATCTATTATGCCGAGCAGCAGATCCTCAAGGCATTGCCGAAAATGATCGACAAGGCCACCAACCGGGATCTGGTCACGGGCCTCAAGGGCCATCTCGAAGAGACGAACAAGCAAGTCGAGCGCCTCGAAAAGGCCTTCGAGAAACTCGGCAAGTCGCCGAGCGGCACGCAATGTCCTGCCATCGACGGCATCATCAAGGAAGCGGATGAGACGGCCGGCGAGGTCGAAGACAAGACGGTACTCGATGCGGCGATCGTCGCTAACGCGCAGGCGGTCGAACATTACGAGATATGCCGCTACGGCACGCTGATCGCCTGGGCGGAAGAGCTCGGCCACGACGATATCGTGCGTTTCCTGACCACGAACCTGAACGAGGAAAAGGCAGCGAATACCAAGCTCAACACAGTTGCGCTGCGCAAGGGCGTCAACAAGAAGGCCTCTACCGCCGCCTGATCCCCCGGGTCTGGCGGATGATCTCGCCAGGACCGCTCCCCTTTGTCGATGCCAACGCGTGATCAATTGTCGCCATGACCAATCTGACAAAACTGCCGAGCTGGGCCGACGACGACAACATCTTCGCCGTTGTCGAGACGCCGCGCGGAAGCTCATGCAAGCTGGATTTCGATCCCAAGCTTGGTGTTTTTGCCTTGGCGAAGCCCCTAATGGCGGGTCTGACCTATCCTTACGATTGGGGCTTTATTCCCTCGACCAAGGCCGAGGACGGCGATCCGCTGGATGTGCTGATCCTGCATGATGCGCAGACCTATCCGGGCGTCGTGCTGCGCTGTCGCCCCGTCGGCGTTCTCGAAGTCGAACAAAGAAGCAAAGGCAAGAAGGAGCGAAACGATCGTGTGTTTGCGGTGCCTGACCGGTCACCGCTCGAAACGGATCTCAAGGATATCCGTAATCTCCCCGCCCACGCGCGCGACGATCTCGAACAGTTCTTTCGGGCGACGAATGCGCTGGAAAACAAGGAACTGAAATTTCTCGGGTGGCATGGCCCGAACCGTGCGGCCAAGACCATCAAGCGTCTGGCCCGTTAGTCGGCCCGGTCTTACTGCGCACGGCGTGATATTTGAGATCGTCCGTACCCTTTACCGGCTTCGCTTCCTTGGAAGCGGCGAGCGCCGCGCATAGTCGGCAGCCAACGCCTCGATTTTCGAAGCGGCTTCTCGTTCATTGATGGAAGCAGCCAAACGTCGACATCGCGACGCCTCCCCAATCAAGCGGGTAATCAGTTTCCCCGCCAGGCTACGCAGGAAGGCAATTGACCGGCCGTCAATCGTCGACGCTCCAGCTCGCAAGGATGCTGGCAACGGGAGTCACCTCGATCTGCAAGCTGAACCGCTTGCTGTAAAGATTGATGAGCGCATCGTGGCTTTCATCAGACGAGCTGCAGAGCGCATCTTCGGCCAGGATGACACGGTATCCGATATCGACGGCAGCCAGCACCGTTGCGAGCACACAGACATCGGTCTCACCGCCGGACACGATCAGCGTGTCCACCTGATGCTCATCCAGAAAGGCCTGCAGCCGGCTATTAGTGAATGCGCAGTAAGTTTGGCGGTCGATGACTGTGGCAGGCGGCACAAAGCGTGTCAGGTCCGGCATCAGCTCAAGCAACACCGGATCGACTTTGTCGCGTGTCACGCATTCCCATTTCTCATAATAGATTTTCCAGACGCCGCGCGCCTCGGCCTTGTTGCGGACCGGAATGAAGCGCGTGAAGACGGTGCGTCGCGGCGTATGCGCAATCAGTCTGACTGCCTCGGGTAACGCACTTTCCAGCCAGGGCGTTGCCCAGGGGGCACCCGGCGCGAATAACCTTTGCATGTCGATGCAGAGGTGGACGGCATGCGGACCGGGGGGTGCAAGAAGCTGGCCCATGACTAGGTCGAGCCCTGACGACCAAATCCCGTCAGTCGCCTTATGACGCGCTCGAGCACTGAACCGATCGCCAGACCCGCAAGCACATCGCTTGCCCAGTGGGCCAGCAGGAGAATGCGTGTCG
Organism: Bradyrhizobium nivariense; assembly: GCF_029846715.1. Lineage (GTDB taxonomy): Bacteria > Pseudomonadota > Alphaproteobacteria > Rhizobiales > Xanthobacteraceae > Bradyrhizobium. Next base: position 19,994 of record NZ_JARVWW010000031.1, on the reverse strand, counting down.
ACACCAGAACGGCGCCGAGGCTCCACGCAAGATTGCGTTTGGCGGGCGGCAGGACCGCGGCGGCAGATGCGAGGGCACCGACATGCACGGCGTGCCCCGAGGGGAACGCATCCAGCGCGCGGCCGGAGAGCGGGATGCCATGCAGATGGCCGCGCACGGTGCGCCGGTCCGGCCGCACCTGGTCAAAATGCGTTTTTAGAAGGTGTGGCAACAGGACAGAGGCGAGCGTCGTCAGCAGCACATGATCGCTCGCGTGCCGCTGCGGCAGTGGTTTGGCGCGACACCAGAGCCACCATCCGATGGCAACCGCGGTCAGAATATGCTCATCCGCTCCCCAGGTCAGCGCGCCCGAAATCCGCTCCGGCAGCGGACGGGTGTGTCGGGCAATCGCACGCGCAAGTTCGATATCGGCGGACAAAGGATGCACTCGTATCGTCATCGACTGCCTTCTCTCGCAGATGTCCTTACGCCCTGCAGCAATCTCCGTAAAAGAGCGATTGGAAAGCAGAGCAAGTCGTCCTGGTCTTTCAATCAACCGCCTCGAAAACCGTTCCCGGCGAGGAACTGTGCGCCGGACGGACGCGTTGGATGCGAGGGACAGATCAATCTAGGAGAGAGCCATGGGCTTTGGACGAGGCGCATTGTTGTGGTTGCTGGGCATACCGCTGCCGATCATTCTGCTGCTCGCGATCTTCTGGCACCATTAAACCAGCGGCACAGGTCAGGCGAGCCTGTCGGCCAAAGGACTGTCGAAGTGCCCTGAGCAGCCCTGATGTAATATTCACGCGGTACCTCGCGCGCGCGTTCGGCATGCGTTGCCCGCTGGCCAATGAAGCCCGCATTGCTTCCTGACGTTGCAGACGGGTCGCTCGGCGACAGTCCCACCCCCGAGGAGCACATGGCAAGGGCCGACGCTAAAAAGCCGGATGGAAGTCTTTTGAAGCGGCTTGGACCCGGGCTGATCACTGGCGCGTCGGATGACGATCCGTCTGGGATTGGCACTTACAGCCAAGCGGGCGCGCAGCTCGGTTTTGGCATCGGCTGGACGATGCTACTCAGCTATCCCCTGATGGTGGCGATCCAGGAGATTTCGGGACGGATCGGTCGGGTGACCGGGCACGGCATCGCCGGAAATGTCTGCCGCAACTATCCGGGCTGGGTGATCTGGTCGCTGGTCAGTCTTCTTTTTGTCGCTAACACCATCAATGTTGCGGCCGATCTCGGGGCCATGGCGGATGCCGCAAAGCTGGTGATTGGCGGGCCGGCGATCCTGTACGTCGTTGGCTTTGCGGTCATCTCCGTGTTGGCGCAGATCTTTATCGCTTACAAGCGCTATGTGGCAATCCTGAAATGGCTGACGCTGGTGTTGTTTGCCTATGTGATCGCGCTGGCGGTCGTCAAAGTGCCCTGGGCTGACGCCCTTACGGGACTATTCATCCCGAAGATCGAATGGAGCGGCGCCTTTCTGACGACGCTGGTTGCCATTCTCGGCACAACGATTTCGCCTTACCTTTTCATCTGGCAATCCTCGCAGGAAGCTGAGGAGCAGCGCATCAATCCCAACAAGAAGCCACTTAAGGAGGACACACGTCCTCAAGAGCGCGAGCTCTGGCGCATTCGCCTCGATACGTTGATCGGCATGGCTTTCTCAAACCTCATTGCAATCGCGATCATCATCACGACAGCCGCTACCTTGCATCAGCAGGGGGTGACCGACGTGCAGTCATCGGCGCAGGCCGCGGCGGCCTTGAAGCCGATTGCGGGGGGCCTTGCCGAACTCGTTTTTGCACTCGGCATCATTGGTACGGGTTTGCTCGCCGTTCCGGTGCTGGCCGGCTCGACAGCCTATGCCATTGGCGAAGGCCGCAGATGGCCGGTTGGCCTCGCCCGCAAACCGCGGCAGGCCGTGGCGTTTTATTCGGTGCTTGCCCTCTCGGTCGGCCTCGGTGTGGCGCTCAATTTCACGCCAATTGATCCGATCAAGGCGCTTTACTGGAGTGCGGTCATTAACGGGGTGCTGGCAGCACCGGTAATGACCGTTTTAATGCTGCTTGTCAGACGGCGTGACGTGATGGGCACGCTCGTGGTCGAAGGCTGGCTCTATTGGCTCGGCTGGGCGTCGACGGCGGCGATGGCTCTTTGCATCGTCGGCATGGCGGTCAGCATGCTGATGCCAGGATCGTCCTAGAAACGGCGAGCAAGGAGGAATGGTGGACTACGCGCTGCGCTTTCTGATTGGCGGTTTGGTCGTTTCCCTGTTTGCGGTCATAGGCGACGTGCTGCGGCCCAAGAGCTTCGCGGGATTGTTTGGCGCCGCGCCCTCCGTAGCTCTAGCAACGCTCGGCCTCGCCTTCTCAAAACATGGCGGCGACTATGTTGCGATTGAAGGCCGCTCGATGATCCTCGGTTCGATCGCGCTGGCGGCTTACAGCGTTGTTGTATGTCAGTTGCTGATACGGGCCGAATGGTCGGCGCTCAAGGCCACCCTCGCCGCTCTCGCGATCTGGCTTGTGGCCGCGATAGGCCTCAAGCAATTTTTGATAGGCTGACCACTATGGTTGTCCACTTCAAGTTCTCCGCACTCAAGCAGGGACGACTTTACGAAGATGTCGTGCGTTTTGCATTGGGCGGGTTGGCAACCGTGGTGAATGGCCTTGTCGCGGACGGGGCAGGGCCGGAGGCCGGCGGGCTGATGCTGGCCTTTCCCGCGATCTTCTGTGCCAGTGCGACCTTGATCGAGAAGCATGAGCGTGAGCGCAAGGAGAAAAACGGCCTGCGCGGGCAGCGACGCGGAAAGGCTGCCGCCGCACTTGATGCCGCCGGGGCCGGATGGGGAAGTCTGGGCCTTGCCTGCTTCGCGCTCTTCATCTGGTGGCAGGGACGCGCTTTACAGCCCGCGCTCTGCCTCGCAGCGGGTTCGCTCGTCTGGTTCGCGGTCGCCGTCCTCATGTGGCGCCTACGGCGCGAACTACGTTTCGGAAGTCCCTCCTAAAATTTAAGAGTCGTCCGCAAGCCGAACACGGAAGCATTCTTGAGTGGCGTTCCGGCTAGAGGTCCTGAAGGGTTCGTTGCTCCTCCACCGGGGTGAATGATGTACTGAAAATTGGGCTGCAGCGTCCAGCCGTCCCTGATCTGGTACTGATAGACGGCGGTTAGAAGGCCTTCGAAGTTTCGCATGGGCCAGTTGGGATTGACGAGAGCACGATAATCAGCGTCGAGCGCTTGCGCGCGCTTTGAGACATGTGCATAGCCGGCCGCAATGCCGAACTTGTCGTCCGGCCGTGCATCGCTGAGGCCGATAAACTCGATACCGGTGTCCGCATAGAGATCGATCAGGTTGCGATCAGCTGGTGCGCCGGCGACACGGGTAAAAAAGCCGATGCCACGATCGTCGCTCTTCGGTATGCGATAGAGCTTCTGCTCGAAGACCATCCAGCCGCCGATGTCACCGGACAGCAGCAGGGGCTCGCCGCTGCTGGCGGGCGATGCCCGTGAAACGCCGTTGGATGCGAAACGCTGGTCGGCAAAGCTACCCAAATGACGCCAGGCGCCAAATTTGATTTGGCCGGCAGGGTTTTCATCGCCCTTTTTGTTATTCCAGGCGTACTGGATCTGTCCGAGCAGCAGGGGCGGATCGTTGATGCGGAAGTTCACGCCATAGCGGTTACGCTCCTGAGGATCGCCCGGCCCGGGCCCCGCCTGGTCGCCGTCGAATATGCCGCCGAGGACCGACAGTTGGTCGGTGACATTTACGAGCAACCTCATACCCATGGCCGCCAACGGAGGCGACGGGCCGCCGCTGGGCAAATCAAGCGAAGTAATTGCCGGCCAACCCATCGAGGCATTGGTGAAGACATCAGTGTATTTGGTGTTGAAGAACTCGCTGTCGGCTGCCAGCTGGCCGAACTTCAGCGAGACTTTCTTGTTGCCCCACTGCTTCTCGAAGTAAGCCTCGTACAACCGGGTCGAGGGCAGAGCTTCGATGCCGCTAACAACGAAGAAGTTCTGCAGATTGCTGCGCGATAGCCCATCGCCGTGAATCTGGAACATGTTGGCGTGGAAGGTGAGCTTGTCGATGCCGGCGAGCTTCTCAAGATCGACATCGACGGCAAGGTTCAACCGGCCTTCGTAGATCGCTCCTTGCTTCAGCCCGCCGGACGAATTGCCGAGGCCTTCCCCGATGTAGGTCGCGGCAAACTTGACGCCGTATTTCTGAAGAGGGTTCGGCAATAAGCCGAGTGTTTTTTCCTCGACGGTGCTCTCGCCCGTGTCTGGGTCCGCCGGCTTGTCGTCATCCGTCTTTTTGTCCTCTTGTGCGAAGACATTCCCGGCTGCAAGAAGGCACGCGGCAACCAGCGTCAGACTGCAGAGGTGACGGATTTGAAGTAATGCCGACACTTGGTAAGCCCAGCCAAGGAGTTCCTTTTTGCAGATGGGCATGTTCGAAGGCTGGTTTCAAGTCGCCCAAGGCTAATCGCCAATGGATGTTGTGCGTTGCGGTGTGCCCAGGACCTCCAAAGGGAACCTTTGTTCCAAAAAAGCGTTTCGTAACGTTTTGCGCAGCCTCCAGACCGAGTCTGCAAGGAAGCCAGGCGCGATGCCGTGGCGCGGGAGGGACGAGGCCAATGAACATTCAAAATCGGGCGACGCCCGGCCTCGGTGATCAGAGGCAATTGGCTCCGATCGATGCACGTCTTGCCGCGACCTACGAGCATGTCGGCGCCGGCATCGTAGAAGTGGACGAGAATGGCCGCATGTTGCGGGTCAATCAGCAGCTCTGCGAACTCACAGGTTATTCGGCGGCCCAACTGCTGGGCCGAACAATTTTCGAGGAGACGCATCCGGAAGATGTGTCGGAGGATCGCGGTCAATTCCAGCGCCAGCTCGCGGGCGAGTTCGAGCGCTACAGCATCGAAAAGCGCATTGCCCGCAAGGATGGCGGCCATATCTGGGCCCAAGTGACGTCGTCGAGCGTCCGCGATGCTAACGGGCGCTTTCTTTATGCGGTTCGCGTTCAGCACGACATCACCGATCGCAAGCGAGCTGAAGAGGCACTAGCCCGTCGCATGGAAGAACAGGCAGCGCTGTTTGCCTTTTCGGAGCGATTGCAGCATTGCACCTCGTCCACCGATTGTTACGAGGCCGCCCTTAATGCCATCACACGGGCCCTGGCTTGCGAGCGGGCATCAATCCTCCTGTTTGACGAGGCGCAGATAATGCGGTTTGCGGCCTGGCGCGGTCTTTCGCAAGGCTACCGACAGGCGGTCGAGGGGCATTCGCCTTGGACGCCGGACGCGCATGATCCGCAACCCATAGGTATCGAGGATGTCGCGAAAGCAGATCTGCCGGACGCGTTGAAGCGGACCATCCTTGAAGAAGGCATTCAGGCAGCCGCCTTTATTCCCATTCTGCAGGATGGCCGCCTCACCGGCAAATTCATGGCTTATCACAGGCTTCCTCATTCCTTCAGCGAGGCCGAGATCGATGTCGCACTGGTCCTTGCGCGACTGCTGGGCTTCAGCCTTGCTCGCCTCGCCGGCGAGGAAGCGCGACGGGTGGCTGAACGCGATGCGCGGCAACTCGCGGCGATTGTCGAGTCTTCCGACGATGCGATCGTCAGCAAAAATCTCGACGGAATTATACTGACCTGGAACGAAGGCGCTGAACGGTTGTTCGGTTATCGCAAGGAAGAGGTGATCGGCCAGTCGATCATGCTGCTGATTCCCCAAGATCGCGAGAGCGAGGAGGCCGACATCCTCACCCGGATCAGGCGTGGCGAACCCATTCACCACTATGAAACTGTGCGCCGCCGCAAAAATGGACGCATGGTCGATATCTCGCTGACGATATCGCCGATACGAGATCGCAACGGTCTTATTGTCGGAGCCTCGAAAATCGCACGCGACATCACCGGACGGAAACTCGCGGAAGAGCGCCTCCGGGACAACGAACGGCGATTGCAGGAGCTGCTTGCGGCGATACCGGCGGCAATCTACACAACAGACGCGGCCGGCAGGGTCACCTATTTCAATCAGGCGGCGGTCGAACTCGCAGGCCGTACACCGCAGCTGGGCACCGATGAATGGTGTGTCACCTGGAAACTTTACTGGCCGGACGGAACACCGTTGCCTCACGATCAGTGCCCGATGGCCGTTGCCTTGAAGGAAGGTCGATCTGTGCGGGGCGTCGAAGCGGTTGCCGAGAAGCCGGACGGGACGCGCGTTCCCTTCGTCCCCTTCCCGACCCCCTTGCGCGACGCCTTCGGAAACGTCACCGGCGCGATCAACATGCTGGTCGATTTGAGCGAGCGCAAGCAGGCCGAGACGCAGCAGCGGCTGCTGCTGAATGAGCTCAATCACCGTACCAAGAACAACATGCAGGTGCTGCAAGGTCTCTTGCAGGGTGCTGCGCGGAGCGCTCGCAATGAGGAAGCGCGCCAAGTTCTCGACGAGGCCTCCCGCCGCATCGCCGCGATGGCGGCGGCTCAACGCGTACTCTATGGCACGACAGATGCGACCCGCTTCTCCGCCGAACAGTTTCTCGGAGCGGTGGTGGAAACGGTACAGCAGACATTGCCAAACAACGTGAGGATTGAGCGGTCTCCGGCGACGGGCGTGCTGTCCAACGATATCGCCATGCCGCTCGCTCTCATCCTCAACGAACTGCTGACGAACGCTGCTAAGCACGGCATCAACGATCCGGACCGGAATGGCATCCGCGTGACGCTGAACGAACGGGATGGAGAATACGAGCTGGAGGTGGAGGATGACGGCCCTGGTTTTGAGTTGAGCGCCGTTCAACAGAACTCCTCAGGCTTACGTCTTGTGCAGGGTTTAGCCCGCCAGCTGCGCGGGGAATTCGAGGTGAAACGCGCGCCTTCGCGCGCTCGCCTGCGCTTCGCGACGACCAGCTCATGACGCTTTCGGAATCCGAGAAACAGGGCAACGCGTCCACGTCTGGCGAGGCCGGTGATCAGCCGGCTGCTTCGGAGACCGGGAACGTAGCGAAAGCGGCGCAGGAAAGGCCCGCGATCCTTATTGTCGAGGATGATTTCCTGATTGCGATGGAGGCAGAGAGCGCGTTGATCGCGGCCGGATTTCAGATCAGCGGCATAGCCGCCACGGCCGAGGAAGCCATTTCGCTTGCACGGGCGCATAAACCCGCGATCGCCATTATGGATATCCGCTTGGCTGGCCGTCGCGACGGCATTGACGCCGCCGGCGATCTCTACCGCGAAATCGGCGTGCGCTGCGTGTTTGCAACGGCCCATGACGATCAGCAGACGCGAGCGAGAGCCACGCCATTTTTGCCTCTCGGCTGGCTGTCCAAGCCCTACACCATGATGTCGCTAATCAATCAGGTTCGGGAAGCCATCGCGAAATCGAGTTCAAGATGATATCTCTGCGGCGTCTGCCTCCGCGGGAGCGCAACCGGCGATCTCATCACCGATGGAAGTCGCGGGCCGGGCGTTGATGGTTAACTAAACGCATTCTGGCTCGAGTTCCGTCCACTTGTGCACTGCAACTCAGAACAGGCCATAACCAAATTCATTGGAATAGTTGTGAGCTTGATCCTGCGAGGGACAATAGCCGCTTCTTGCACCTTAATGTGGCATGATCGCTATAGGCCAGTCGTCATAGCGAGGGCATTCGCACCGAAGCTGTACCTCGCATCCCGCGTCCCGATCTGAACGATATAAGTTGCGCTGTGTTTTGCGCGCTCGACGCTCCGTCACCCGAGAGCCGTGCTGTCCCCTCGACATGTTTTCTGAATCTTGCTTGCGGTCCGGATGAGGACCTAAAGCGAACATTCCTCCGCGTCCGGCGTCTTACATTGTGGAGCGGCGTGATGGACCAATTGGTCGAGCTTGAAAGACTGCAACATCAGCTTGAGTTGGCCAATCGTGCGATCGCGTTGATTGGCGACCGGGAAACCGTGGAGCGACTGGAAACGTTCGCGAGCGAGATCAGGGAGAGGCTCGCGGATTTGCGGGCGATCCTGGGGCGCGGGAAAACCAGCAGACGCGCTTATGCGCTATGGCAGGAAGCCGGCCGGCCGGAAGGACGTGACCTGGAATTCTGGCTGCGGGCTGAAAGCGAGTGGTCGGGCGAGAGCCGCACATCGACGGACGCGGCAGCGCCCGTTTGGAACCGCTCGCGGGCCGCTGACTTGAATCCGCGGGCCGGTTTTCCCGCCGATTGCCGGCCTGCACGGCCCTTACCTCTATCCCCAAATGCCCCCCAAGGCGAGGCCGTGCTTGGTCGGGAGGTCCGCATGCCTGAAGTCTACGAGGACGATATCCGCGCACACGCCTACAAGCTCTGGGAAGATGCGGGCCGCCCTGAAGGGCGGATCGACGAGTTCTGGCATGAGGCCGAGCGCCAGATCAAGGAAGAGCAGGTCCGGCACGAATTGAAGACGCCCGATACTCTCTGATTCCATCGTCCGGGGCGCGATTGTTGGCGCATCTGCTTTTCGACGCTCTGCACTTTCTCCAATGCGCTCATACGCGCAAGTTCAGTGAGCAATTGTCTGCGCTGAAGGAGCTAGGCGCCCGCGAGCGAGACGACTGAAGTGCGTTAGATTTGCGCAAAAGCTACGTGGCGTGTCGGCATTAGAACCGCAGCCGGTTGCTAACTCCTCGTCTTAGAAACAATTTCAAGTGCTACCTGATGCCGCTCCTACCTCCTATTCGCACAAGGCTCGACTGAGGGGTTGATTGTGCGACGAGCAACGTCCGGTGAACGGACATTCTCAGGTTAGGCGGGCATGCCTCAAACGGGCCGATTTTGTCGCAAAAGTCGAAAATCCAACGACGCCAAAAATCTCGCAAACACCTAGTTTTGGGCAACTTCGCCACTGTGATACTCCGTGCCGCCAATAAGAAGGCCGGTGGTCGTTTTGCCGCGAAATGATCAGGTCCCTCACGTCGCGAGGCGCAAGACGCATCAGCGGCTCTAGGAATTTTCTGTCAGCACCCAAAAATACTTCTGCAACAAAATCGGCCAATACCGGAAGTTGTTGGTCATTTCGGTGGCCTTATCACGAGAGCTCGTCGAGCAGCGCCTTCGCTTCCTTTAGGTCACGGGTGTCGAAGCCCTCGGTGAACCAGCCGTAGACCGGCGCGAGCAGAGCGCGGGCCTCAGAGTGCTTGCCCTGGTCACGCCGGAGTCGAGCCAAACTGATCGCGGCCCGCAACTCGAATGACTTGGCACTCTGGCTCTGTGCAACCTGGAGCGCGGTTTGCAAATCAGCGTCGACCTCGTCTGGTGCATCCCCACGAGTGCGCCGCAGCTCGCCAGAGATGCATGCGAGCTCTGCATCCCACATATGTTCGTCACTGCGCGCAGCGAGGTCCTTTGCTTCAGCCAGGACTGTGAGACCCTCGTCGCCACGACCCAATTGCAGGTACGTCGTCGCCAGCATGCACAAGTACCGAACCTGGTACCAAGCAGCTCCGAGCCGGTCCCGCTCGTTCAAACTCTGGCGCATGAGCGTCAAACCACTCTCCACGTTGCCTTCCCGTGCCATTGCCCAGCCCCGCAGGATGAGTCCGCTCAACCGCCAGTAGTTCAAGCTGTGTTGATCAGCGAGGTCGATGATGGCGTCCGCGTGCGCATGCGCAGCCGCCACATCACCCATCAGCTCCGCAGGCGCGGCCCCGCCATAGACCTCCACGTGCGCGGTAAGGTTCGTCTGGTTCAACTCCACAGCGTACTCAAACGCCGTGCGGCTCGCTCTCTGCGCCTGCTCGGGGTAGCCAAGGATCCAAAGCACAATCGCCAAGTAGGGTAACGCAGAAGCCTTCGGGTCATGGACATAGTGCACAGGCGGCGGCCGATGCGCCTTCGGCTCATAGCGACTCAGGATCGTCTCGAACTCGGAGCGGGCCTTAAGAAAGTCACCGGCGTGCATGGCCGTGAGAGCCGCCAAACGATGCGCCGCCAATTCCAGTGCCATGTCCCCGGTGCGCTCGGCGGCGCTACGCGCCTCGGCCGCCAGGCTCTGCATGGCGCCGTAGTCGCCTCTTACAAAATGGAAAACGAACTTGCCGCTGAGCGTGGCGAACAAGGCGTCCGTATCATCGAGTTCATAGCAGAGCGCATGAGCCCTGTTGAACGCAGTACCGAGCTGCGGAGCCGTGTATCCATGAATGGCAATCAGCGGACCTCCAATTGCCGTCTGGAGCGCGAGTTCCTGGCGGTCCCGCTCCGGCCCGTCTGGACAGGACTTGAGCGCCTCCAGCCCGCTTGTGAGATGGGTGATCGCTTCGAGATTGGCGGAACGACTCGCGGCATTCCGGCCGGCCTGCAGCCAATAGCCAACAGCCCGGCCCGCCAGCCCAGCCTCCATGAGATGCAACGCAATCGTCTCCGGCTCTACCTCCACACGGGCAGGATAAAGCTCTTCGAGAGCAGCGGCGATGCGAGCATGGATCTGCTGCCGCTTGCTCCTCAAGAGGCTCTCGTGCGCGATGTCCTGTACCAGCGCATGTTTGAAGCTGTAGCCAATATCCGGCGGTATTCCATGCCGGAATATAAGCTCCGCCTCCAGTAGTTCATTGAGAACAAGCTGGAGGGCATCCTCATCGAGCGGAGCTACTGCTTTCAGAAGGTCGTGTCCGAACTCTCGCCCAATGCAGGCTGCGATCTGGGCGACTTCCTTCACCGGTGCCAACCGGTCCAGACGAGCCATCAGCGAGTCCTTGAGCGTTGTCGGAATCGCCAGGGGCGGTAACGGACCTATCAGTTCATAACAGTTGCCCCGCTCCCTAAGCAGCCCGGATTCGAGGACTGTCTTAGTCAGTTCCTCGACGAACAACGGCACGCCATCCGTCTTGGCCAAAATCTGCTCAAGCACCTCCTGTGGGAGCAATTTGCCGCCGGTTATCCGGTCGACCACGGCCGCGCCTTGCCTGCGTCCCAGCCGGCTCAAAGAGAGTGCTGTCACGTGTCCATGTCCCGTCCAGCGCGGAACGAATTCCGGTCGGAAGGTAATAATCATGAGGATCGGGAGCCGCTGCACCTCGTCAACAGCCCGGTCGAGGAGTTCGAGCATGGTGGGGTCGGCCCAGTGGACATCCTCGTAAATGGCAAGCAGAGGCTGTCTTGCCGCCAGGCCTCGTACCTGCTCCAAAAGAGCCTGAAACGTTCGCTCCTTCTTCTGGTGTGGACCGAGCTCCAGTGGCGGGTATCGCCCGCCTGTCGGGATTGCCAACAGGTCCGCGAGAACGGGTGCGCTCTCATGCGCGTCGTCTGTCGCAAGAGCGAGCATCGCCTCGAGCTTATCGAGCTGCTCTTCAGGAAGGTCCTCCCGCCGAATTCCCGCTGCGCGTTCAAGGAGCCCGATGACAGGGTACAGCGCGCTGTTAGTATGGAATGGCGAACAGAAATGGCTCAGGGGTGTGTGCGGCACGTCCGCGAGCTGGTCGCGCAGGGCCCGAAGGAGGCGGGATTTGCCGATGCCTGGTTCGCCGCCAAGCAGGACGATCTGTCCCTCTCGCTCTTTCGCCCGCTCCCAGCGATCCATGAGAAGTGCGAGTTCCTGGTCGCGCCCGACCAGCGCGGTCGTCGACACACCGTGCTGTGCGTCGAATCGACTCTCCGCCGCGCTCTCACCGATCACCAGCCAGGCTTGCACTGGGCCAGGGAAACCTTTTAGGGGCACTGTGCCGAGGTCATGGTACATGAAGGCTTCGCCAATTAGATGGCGCGTTGACTCGGCGATCACAACGCCGCCTGGTTCGGCGAGTCCTTGCAATCGCGCGGCCAGGTTCGGGGTCTCACCGATGACCGCACGCTCGCGGGCCTCGCCTTCTCCAATCAGTTCGCCGACGACCACCAGGCCGGTTGCGATGCCGACGCGAGCGGCAAGCGCTGCACCAGCGGGCTCGGCAAGGGCCGCGACCGCCTTAGTCACCCGCATGCCGGCGCGAATGGCACGCTCCGCCTCGTCTTCATGGGCCCGCGGCCAGCCGAAGTACGCGAGCACGCCGTCGCCCAGGAACTTGGCTATATGGCCCTCGAACCGGGTGATCTCGCCTGCGACGGTGTTCTGGTAGGCCTGCATGAGGTCTCGCACCTCCTCAGGGTCGCGCCCCGAGGCGAGCGCGGTCGAGCCGACCAGATCGACAAACATGACGGTGAGTTGCCGACGGTCAGCATCCGACGGGAGTGCCACCTTCCGCTTTATAGCCGACTTCCGCCCTATAGCCGACGCGCGAGCCTCAACAGGGACGGGAGCATGCGATGAACCGTGTGCGTAAATCGCTTTCAGCACCGTCTTACGCGGGCCGAGTGGCAAGCCAAGTTCTCGGAGGTCGGCGTCGGTCAGCTCTGACAGGATCTCGGGCGTGACTTCGGCATCCTGGAAGGCCTGTGTGTAGCGCTCCAGCCCAAGGCCACGAAGCCATTCCGCGATATCCACGCGATGTCTCCTCGCGAGGCGAGGCACATTCGGCCAGCTCAGTTGAAGGTATGTAACCTCAGCTTCAGCGAACCATCCGCCTGCCGCTCGAACACGTGGGTGGCGATGCCAGAGAAGTTCGCAGGCTTGCCATCCTTGTCTTTGCCTTTGGCGCTCCAGTTTGCCGTGCCATAGATGACCTTGTCATCGCCACCCGCGTCGATCAGCTCAAGTTTGTGGTCCGTTACGCCGTTTGCGTAGAACCCGGCGAAAAACTTCTCGATCGCCGCTGGACCCGACGCCACCTCGTGGGTTGGCGGGAGCACCTTCGCGTTCGGCAGATATAAGGCGACAACGGCCTTCGCATCGCCCTTGTTGTACGTCGCATCAAATGTTGCGTAAGCCGCCGAGACATCGCTCTTCGGGTCCCCGGCAAGGCACCGCACCGGAGCGACTGTGAGCAAACAAAGAGCGAATGCCGCTGCATAAGTCACGCGCATGAAATCCTCCCGTTTTAATTTTGCTATTGTAAGGGCGTGAAATTTACTACCACGGTGGTGCATCGTAAAGTGCGGACTCAACTGGGTACCGGATCGACGCCCTGCAAGGTCGCGGGCGAGATCTTACGACCCGGAGTTTCGTTCGGATGGGTATGCACTGGTGGCGATTATCCGCAAGCAGATCCCCCATAGAGCGCCGCCTCTATTGGCCGTCGCGTCGGGCGGCGAGTGGGGAATGTTACTCAATCCACCTCGGCATTTATCAGGTTCGATGTCGCAGTTGGGTCATTCGCGTCGATTTGCCCGGTGCATGGCGACTTCGGTCTACCCCGGTGAACAGACATTCTCGGGATAGGCGGGCATGTCTCAAACGGGCCATAAGCGGTCATTGCGCTTCCGGTCCGCACGACAGGAGGTCGGACGAAAAGCACGGCTCTCGTCGTTCGATGTAGCGCACAAGCTCAACTAGGCGAACAAGGCCAGCGCGGTTAGTCATCGTGTGGCGGCCGGGATGCAGCCTGTCTCTTCGCGCGGTCCAATACGAGGCCCCACACGTGACCGAGCAGCAGTCCGGATAGCCAGCCGGCGCAGAAGCCAATGAAACCCGTCAGCATAAAGACAACTGCGTAGATGATGGTGAACCACGTCGGGGGCGTCAAGAAACGCGCGGGCAGCAAGAGGGCCAAGAAAACCAGTGCGCTGACCATCGGCGGCCCAGCGTTTTTGCGAAAGTAGAGACCGAAGATCGAGCCGGCGATGATGCCGACAAGAAACCAGACCTGCACCTGAGGCTGACGGGCGGCTTCTGAAATGATCGCCAAAAACTCCGTCATGCGTAGGGTGACCGCCGGGCGAGCTGCTTCGGCTTCGCCGCAGGACGCTTGTTGGCCTTCTCGCATTTGGTGCAGACGAGCCGCCCGGCCAAATCGTGGACATACGTGATTTTCGGCCGCTTCAGCTCAGTGAGGTCGTCGAGCGCGCGAGCTGCACGGCACTGGGAGCACTCGATCTCCAGCATCGGATAGCCTCCACGCATCGCAAAGTTGATACAAAAGAAGAGCAACCCGAGCTTAGATTGCAGGATGATTTCAAGTCAACTGACAGTGCCGTCGAGCGGATCGAACCTGATATCCGCTTTGGGTCAAAAGCGGCTGGCAAGCCAAGTGCAGCTCGGCGTCCGGTTTGCCAGCGACAGCGGACATCACGGCGGCTGACCCGATCTTCGGCTTAGGGCCACATCCGGACTCATGCGCCGCAGCAAACTGCCGGACTACTCGATCACGTCGTCGGCGCGGGCGGGACCTGATTGGAGCTGAAGGCTCAGCGTCCAACAGATCTCCTAACGCATCGATTAACACGATTGGTACATCGCCTGCAGATGCTTGCCGCGCAGAAAGATCATCTGGGGCGTCAACCCGCCGCGCGCGGCGATCCATCGCTGCACCCGCGTCGGATACGTCGAATACAGCATCATGGTTGCTTCGCGATTAGTGAAGGTGCGGCCGTTGATGCCGAAATCATACGCGGCATGGAAACCAAGCGCCGCACGCGAGGTCACGCAGATTTTGTCATGAGGGACCGCGCCGAGGACGATGGTGCAGGCCGAGGCACAGAGACCGTCAATGATCACGGATTGTCCGGATGAACGCAGACGTTGAAATTTGCTGACGTAGCTTCCGATTTGACCGCCCCGATCATCAGCAATGCGGACTGCCGCGTGACTTGCCCCGACACCCGCAAGCAGGAGTGCTGCCGCAAGCAGACACGTTACGAACTTCATTATCCCTACCCTGGTTCGAGCAAGCCGATTTGATCGTTTTGCGTGATGCGCGAAACAGCAAAAGCGTCATTCTAGTTCGTGGCTTTATCTAGGCACCGGCTGCCAGATCTAAGACTTTCGGAACAGTTGGGCATTATAGTCTCCTCTTGGCTCTATCGCAGCTGTTCGTAGATCATCCTATTTTCACAATCGCACTTCATGAGCCCGTGCTCTTTTCCAACCCATGCAGCCTAGGACGATCGCGATCAGCAACTCAATTGAACGTCGGTAGTCGTCCCGTCATCTAATGGTGTCGCGGAACATACGAAGGTTTAAGGCGCTCCCCCTTAAAGCCGACCACTTCCGCAATGGGTCTTGGCTGTGTGAAAACGCCAGGACGCCTGACAGCGATAGAAGAAGTTATTCGTTCAAGACCGTCTCAACGGTCAAGCTTGCAAGCACATTCAATTTGAAGCGCGAACTGGAGAATGTAATTCTAGCCGCGTTTCGATCTTTCGCGTTTTTACACAGCCAGGGACATTCGCGTCGGTTTGGTATGCCTGCAACCGCGTCCGGATTTCCCCGAACAGCCGACTCCGAAGTGAGGGTTGCGGCTCGACGCGAAGGGCCATAAGCAGTTATTGTTGCGCAAGGGGATTGCGTCTCCACGAGTATAGGACATCGGGCTCCTTCTCTTCGTTGCGTGAGCCATTTGTCTCCGAGACAAGCCGGAAACCGTGCTTCTCGTAAAATCTGCGAGCGTTTTGATTTCGTTGAAACGTCCAGAGACTCAGGCGATCAAATCGGTTTTTGGCAACATTCAAGAGGGCAGTGCCGATGTGGCGGCCTTGCCACGTTGGGAGTACGTAGAGTTGGTCGATCCATGCCTCGCGAAACGCGACAAAGCCAACGAGTTCTTGGCCACTGAATGAACCCCAGAGCTGGCACGCCGGGAACATGCGCTCTCGGAAGAACCAGCGGTCCTCGGCTGGTGTGTGAAGGCCGGCCAGAGTTGGTAGAGCCTGGTCGAAAGATGTTCGATGGACCACGGCCGCAACGTCCATGTCTTCGATCGCAAGTCGCCTGAGCATACGTGGACCTAGGGTCACAGCCTATCATATCCCAGCATACCCCAGTTGAGGGTGAAAGGTCTCTTGTGGGTCAAAGTGCGAAGAACTCAACGTAAGCAAATCTGGTCCGCTATGCCTCGGTGAGCGGACCTCGTGGCGAGGGTGCCACCACTTCGCCGATGGGCCAACAGCAGACTTGTCCCGTTGTCCGGCCTGCAATTGTTCGATAGCTTACGGAACACAATGGGAGTTTCCAATGGCGCAGGCATCATTCGACCAAGGCGCTTGGCTGCAGCGCATTGGATATGCTGGGTCCCTCGAACCAACGCTCGACACGTTGCATAAACTCATCTTCGCGCACTCGCACGAAATCGCATACGAATCGCTGGACATCATGCTGGGGCGGACGCCGAGGCTCGACCTGGATTCCCTTCAGCGGAAGATGATCTCGGGTCGCCGCGGCGGCTATTGCTTGGAACAGAACATGCTGTTTCGGGACTTTCAATTACCCACAAATTCTCCTCCGACCAAGGCGCCTAACGCGATGTCGGTGAGGCGCGACAGCCCGCGCCACATGACCGTATTGCCAGGGGGCGGATCGCTGGCACGGGCGAGATAACCGCCGAGCCGGGCGATCTTGATGAGATAGTGCGAAAGCGTCTTTCTCGCTTTTGGTTTGTCGTTGACGAGGCGATCGAGCACGCCGATTTCGGTCGCCGTCAACGCGAGGGTTGGTGGCGCGTCTGGAGCGGAACGGTTGAGCATCGTCATCCAGAAGACCCGCCAACTCAGGATGCAAAAGAGCGAGATCAGATTGGTCAGACGCTGGGCGGTCCTAAGCTTCGACTCCTCGGCTTTGCAGCCTGATTTGAGTATCTTGTGGAACACCTCGATCTTCCATCTCAAAGCATACCATTCGAGCTTCTCAATTGCGTCGGTGCGGGAGCTAACAGGCAGATCTGTGATCAGCTTCCACTCGATTTTCTTTCTGTTCTTCGGCGTCACGCGCTCTTCGGCATGGATCACCGTCAAGGTCAGCGCCGGGTAGCGCTTCTGCTTTCCGATCGGTGGCAAGACGCGAATCTTGCGATATCTGATCTCGAGGACGGCTTCATCGGGATCACCGTTGTTGTTTCTGACGTCGATGCAATGCAGCCCTTTGACGGC
Source organism: Bradyrhizobium nivariense (assembly GCF_029846715.1). Lineage (GTDB taxonomy): Bacteria > Pseudomonadota > Alphaproteobacteria > Rhizobiales > Xanthobacteraceae > Bradyrhizobium. Next base: position 3,093 of record NZ_JARVWW010000031.1, on the reverse strand, counting down.
GACCTCGTCCATTTCGTCGGCGATCGTGTGATCTCCATCCCCAGCCAAACGATCAACGCAAGTCCTAATCACGAAATGCGTTCCGGCTTCTCGAGCCGCGCAGAACAGCTCATAGATGTCGCTCTCGCGATCACCGACATGGACGCATCGTCCCGGATCGCCCAGCAGCTCCGTGGATTGACGGAGATTGTCCAGCCAGCGAATGCTCTCCTTCTTCTCGATGGGAACACGCGTCGGATTGATCTTCTTCTTAAGCGCGGCGGTCCCCTTGAATTTCTTCCGGGTCCAAAATTTGACGGCCGTCAGTCCAAGCGGCAGCCCTTCGGTCGTCACCGCCAGGCTCGAGTGCATCAGGATGCCGCAAACCGTGTGCGATCTCAGGCGGCCCGCCTTGTCCCGGCCGCTGTTTATGCTCTTGGTGATCCCGATCGCGTCTGAGTTCTCTCTTTGATAGCTGAACTCGGTCGTATCATGGAGCACTAGAACGGGACCGTCGGTGGCAATCGTGCGCTCACGCGTCGATTGAAAGTGGCCGGCCAGAATGTCCGCCTCACTGACCCGGTCATTGGAGAAAAAACGATACGCAGCCTTGGTGTTGGCCCAGTCCTGGCACACCAGCGGAATACTTTCGCCCATGGCGCTGCCGATCTGCGCTACCAGTTTGCGGAGCCGCTTGTTCAGGCGCTCGTCGGCAAGGCTGCAGCCAGCGAGCTCGCGATCAAACCATGCGTCGGCTTCTTCGTCCATTGGCACCGCCCCCTGCGAATCGGTGCCAGACAAGGAATCACGGTCGATTCCTGCGATGCAATGGTTTGTGCGCTCCCTCAGCCCGTTCGACCAAATGTGGGTAATTGAAAGGTTTCGGGAGGGATTACGGTCACTTGGTTACAAGATCACCAGCCTGCAAGGCAGAGTAGTTCGCGGCATGGCCATCGACGCCCCGCGTCCGGCGATACATATGTTGTTGCAGGTAGACCTGCCTGAAGGACCGTACTTGGCTGACGTAGGTTTCGGGAATCTGGCACCCACTTCGGCTTTGCTTCTGAAGCCCGACGTCGAACAGGACACACCGCACGAGCCAATGCGCTTTATCGATGTCGGCGGCGAACTCACATTGCAAGCGAAGTTACGCGACATGTGGGAGCACATTTATCGCGTTATTCCCTATCCGCGATACGACGGTGAGTATGAAATTACGAATTGGTACACCGGAACACACCCTGATGCACCCTACCAAGGCAACATCATAGCGGCGAAACCGGGTCCTAACAGGACACGCATCACAATGTTCAACGCACGGCTGACCGTACGGCACGCGACGGGCGAGGCCGAACGGCGACTGTTGAAGGATGAAGCCGAATTCAGATCGGTCCTGCGCGGAGAGTTCGGCCTGAACATGTCTGACGATGAGATACGGACCTGTATCTCGGTGATGGAACGGAAGGGTGAAAAAGGAGCGCCGCATCCGTTCTTTGCATGATTCTGACACCAAGCGACGGATGTCCGGTGTGGGTCTTGGCTGTGTGAAAACGCTTAGACGATTGACCGCGATAGAAGAAGTTATTCGTCCAACATCGTCTTTGGTGCTCAACTCGAAAGCGAATTCAACTTAGAGAGAGCGAACTGAAGAATGCAATTCTGACCGTGTCTCGATCTTTCGCGTTTTTACACAGCCAGGGTCAACAGGCGCCGTCCTGACCGCCGCCGGTCACGTCCGGTCTAGCGCGACAACCGGACGATTTCAGAGCCGGTCTGGGCTTCGCGTTCGGGCCATATCGTGCGCCGCAGCAAATAGCATCTCTATTCGATCACCTCGTCGGCGCGGATGAGTAACGAGGGCGGCACGGCGAGGCCGAGCGCTTTGGCCGTCTTCATGTTGATCACGAGCTCGAATTTGGTCGGCTGCTCTACCGGCAGATCGGAAGGCTTGGTGCCTTTGAGGATCTTATCGACGTAGCCGCCTGCACGGCGGAACAGATCGGCTATGTCGGGGCCGTAGATGACCAATCCGCCATTGGCGAAATGTCGGAAGAAGTGCATCGCGGGCAGATGATGTTCTGCCGCGAGCGCGACAACTCGTGGGCCTTGGCGAACGGTCAAAGCATCGCCAAAAACGATCATTGCATCGACGTGCTGGGCGGCTGCCGAAGCAAAGGCGGTGTCGAGCTCCTCGACCTTGGTCGCCTCAACTGTCGGCAGAGCTATATTTAGCTCCCGGGCTGCGCGGGGCACCTCATCGGCTAAAACCTTCCTCTGCATTGGGTTTTCCGGATTGACCAAGATCGCAATTCTCGATGCGCCAGGTATCAGTTCGCGGAGGATTTCTACTCGCTTTGCGACCCAATCTCCTGGCGCGTAGGTCGCGAGACCCGTTATGTTGCCGCCTGGATGCGACAGGCTTTGGACGAGGCTGAGCTCCACGGGATCGAACACAGCCACGAACACAATCGGAATGGTAGCAGTTTTCGATTTCAGGGCGAGGGCTGCTTGCGGTCCCGCGGCGACGAGCACATCGGGGCTCAGGGCAATCAGGTCGGCCGCCAAAGCCGGTATGCGATCCGGGGGCTTGGAAAAACGATATTCGATAATCAGGTTTTTTCCGTCTATCCAGCCGTGGTTTCGCAGCCCATCGATCAACGCAAGCTCGGGTTGATTGGGGGCCTGCCCGCTCGCGTCACCAGTGGCGAGAAAGCCAAGCCGACGGCGAGCCCCCTGCGCCCACGAACGCCGTGGCGAGACGAATAGTGCCGCAGTAGCCGCTATGAACTCGCGCCGTTTCACTCGATCCTCATCGCAATTTGAGGACGCGTGGACGCAGAGTATCAGGTTTCGATTGTGGCCGCACTCACTGTGGGCGCAAACGCTGCGGCGCGGCGCATGGCGCAAGACGGTTTTGGGTCATTCGCGTCGGTTTGGCCGGAGCATGGCGACTTTCGGTCTACCCGGTGAACGGACATTCTCAGGATTGCGGATTCCGACGAAGCCGGCCATGCATTCCAATTCGAAGCCGGCCGGGTATTCCGATCTGAAGCCGGCCACCCGTGGCGTCGTTCGCATGGGTCAATTTCATGATGTCGTTGAGGGCTGGGAAGG
>NZ_JARVWW010000030.1 GCF_029846715.1 Bradyrhizobium nivariense | reverse complement strand
CACGAGGGGGGGGGGTTGGGGGGGGCTCTCCACGAGTCGCGCTCTTGGAAGCAGCCCCTCACCCCGACCCTCTCCCCGTGAAGGACGGGGAGAGGGAGAAGACGCCCCTCCTCCTCATCGACAAGCTGGTCAAGGAATATCCCCGCCAGGGCGCCACTGCCACGCTCGGCAAATTGTTCGGCCGCAAGCCGCCGGTGGAACCGGACGTGTTCCGCGCCGTCGACGGCATCAGCTTCTCGATCGGTCACGGCGAGAGCGTTGGCCTGGTCGGCGAATCCGGCTGCGGCAAATCGACCACGTCGATGATGGTGATGCGGCTCTTGGACCAGACCTCGGGCCTGATCCAGTTCGACGGCGAGGACATCGGCGGCATTCAGCCTGCCTCCTTCGCGCGGCTGCCGCAGCGCAGCCGCATCCAGATGGTGTTCCAGGACCCGACCGACAGCCTCAATCCGCGCTTCACCGCCGTGCGCGCCATCGCCGATCCGATCATGCAGCTCGGCGACATCAGAGGGCGCGATGCGCTGCGCACCCGCTGCGAGGAGCTCGCCACCATGGTGGGCCTGCCGCACAATCTGCTGGATCGCTTCCCGCACCAATTGTCGGGCGGCCAGAAGGCCCGCGTCGGCATCGCCCGCGCCATCGCCCTGCACCCAAAACTCGTCATCCTGGACGAGCCGACCGCGGCGCTCGACGTCTCGGTCCAGGCCGTGGTCCTCAATCTGCTCCAGGACCTCAAGGCGCGGCTAGGTATGAGTTATCTGTTCGTCTCGCATGATTTGAACGTAGTGCGCTTGTTGTGCGATCGTGTCATTGTGATGCGGTCGGGTCGAATCGTCGAAGAAGGCTCTTCCGAGAGGGTCTTGAGCGATCCGCAGGACGACTACACCAAGGAGCTGTTGACGGCGATCCCGCATCCGCCGCTGCAGACACTAGGCGCACACTGAGAGATTGTTTGGGAGCGTGATGGCCGAACCGCTGGACGATTATATCGACGTTGTCACGAAAGCGCTGGCGTTGCCGGTCGAGGACGCCTGGAGGCCGGCGATTCGCGCCAATCTCGAGGTCTCGCTGCGGCTCGGCCGCCTCGTCGACGAATTCGCGCTGCCGGACGAGACCGAGCCGGCGCCCGTGTACACCGCCTGACGCCGCCATGACGACCAAGCCTGAGATGACGGCTGCTGACATCGCCAAGGCGGTGGCCGGCGGCCAATTGTCCGCGCTCGATGCCACCGAAGCAGCGCTCGCGCGCATCAAGCAGCACGACACCATCATCAACGCCTTCACCGACGTCACCGCCGATCGCGCCCGTGCCAAGGCGCGCGCGATCGATGCCAATATCGCCGCCGGCAAGACCGTCGGCCCGCTCGCGGGCGTCCCTTTTGCGGTGAAGAATTTGTTCGACGTCGCGGGCCTGCCCACGCGCGCCGGCTCCAAGATCAACCGCGACCTCGCACCCGCCAGGCGCGACGCCACGCTGATCGAGCGGATGGAGGCCGCCGGCGCCGTGCTGGTCGGCGCGCTCAACATGGGCGAATACGCCTACGACTTCACCGGCGAGAACGTCCATGACGGTCCTTCGCGCAATCCGCATGACACGACGCGGATGAGCGGCGGCTCCTCCGGCGGCTCGGGCAGCGCCGTCGGCGGCGCGCTGGTGCCGATCGCGCTCGGCTCCGACACCAATGGTTCGATCCGCGTGCCATCCTCGTTCTGCGGCATTTTTGGCCTGAAGCCGACTTATGGTCGGCTCTCGCGCGCGCGTTCTTTCCCGTTCGTCGCGAGCCTCGATCATCTCGGCCCGTTCGCGCGCTCCGCCGCCGATCTCGCGCTGGCCTATGACGCGATGCAGGGACCGGATGCGGACGATGCCGCCTGCACCACGCGTGGTCTGGAGCCGACGCTGCCGCTGCTCGCCAATCCGGTTTCGGACCTGCGCATCGCGATCGCCGGCGGGTACTTCCAAACCAATTTGTTTCCGGAAGCCGTCGAAGCCGTCAGCCGCGTCGCCAAGGCGCTGGGCGCAACGCGCGTGGTGGACGTGCCCGAAGCCGCGCGCGCCCGCGCGGCGGCTTACGTCATCACCACCACCGAAGGCGCCTCGCTGCATCTCGACCGGCTGCGCAAGCGCCCGAACGATTTCGATCCCGCCGTGCGCGACCGGTTGATCGCCGGCGCCATGGTGCCGGCGCCGCTGGTCGACCGCGCGCAAAAATTCCGCCGCTGGTACCGCGCGCAGCTTGCCGAGGTCTTCAAGTCCGTCGACGTGCTGATCGCGCCGGCCACGCCCTGCGTCGCGCCGAAGCTCGGCCAGGTCAATTTCAACCTTGACGGCGTCGAGCTGCCGGTGCGCGCCAATATCGGCATCCACACCCAGCCGATCTCGTTCATCGGCCTGCCGGTGGTCGCGGTGCCGGTGCCGCTCGAGCCGCTGCCGATCGGCGTACAGATCATCGCCGCGCCATGGCGCGAGGACATCGCGCTGCGCGTCGCGTACGCATTGGAGAAGATGGGCGTCGTCGCCGCGCCCAGCCCAAGAGGATTTTGAGATGGAGATCGATCTCCCCGACGTGATCGCGGAAGTCAAAGCCGCGTTCGAGCGCTATGAGCAGGCGCTGATCACCAACGACGTCGCCGTGCTCGGCGAGCTCTTCCGCAACGATCCCCGCACGCTGCGCTATGGCATCGGCGAGAACCTCTACGGCTATGAGGCGATCTCCGGCTTTCGAGCCGGGCGCTCGCCGGTCGGCCTCAACCGCCGCACTGCGAAAACCGTGATAACCAGCTATGGGCGCGACACCGCCGTCGCCTCCACCCTGTTCTATCGCGACACGATGCCGGGTAAGGTCGGCCGGCAGATGCAGACTTGGGTAAAATTCCCGGAGGGCTGGCGCGTCGTCGCCGCCCATGTCAGCATCATCGACGAGTCGAAAGAGACCTGATCGTATGACGCTTGACGACTTTCCGCCCGGAGCATTGCCGGCTGAGCCGGTGGTGCCGCGCGTCGACCGGGCGTCGCCGTCGGTGCAGAAGGTCACGCGCGCCGAGGAGCTGCGCCTGCAGCTTGCCGACGAGATCGTGCGCGGAGCTCTGGCGCCCGGCTCACCGCTTGACGAGACCGATATCGCGCGCCGCTTCAGCGTCTCCCGCACGCCGGTGCGGGAGGCACTGCGCCAGCTGGTGGCAAGCGGCCTGGTCGAAGCGCGCGCCCATCGCGGCGCGGTGGTGGCACAGCCCTCGATCGAGCGGCTGACGAGCATGTTCGAGGCGATGGCGGAGCTCGAGGCGCTCTGTGCAGGTCTCGCGGCCGAGCGCATGTCTGCCGTCGAGCGCCACGGCTTGGAGGCGATCCACGAAGAGCTGCGGGTTCTCAGCTACACCGGCAATCCCGATCGCTTCCACGAGGTCAACGAGCGCTTCCACAATGCGATCTATGCCGGCTCGCAGAACGGCTACATCGCCGAGATCACGCTGGCGACGCGCGTGCGCGTGCAGCCATTCCGCCGCGCCCAGTTCCGCAATCTCGGTCGCCTCGCCAAATCCCAAGCCGAGCACGACCGCGTCGTCGTCGCCATCATGCGCGGCGACAAGCAGGGCGCCGCCGCAGCGATGCGCGCGCATATCGAGCTGGTGCGCGGAGAGTACGAGATCTACGCGGTGTCGGTGTAAGCTTCCTCACGATCAGGTGAAAGACCGCCGCAGGCTCGCAGGAACCCGTTCCTGCGCAGTTCGTTTTCCTTTGCCGACGAGATGAGGAGAAACCCATGGCTTCCTCCGAGAAGAACCCCAAGCACCACACCCAGAAGATGAAGCAGCGTCTCCAGGAGACCGTGACGCATCTGCGCGAGGACATCCGCAAAGTCGATGAGCCGCAGCTCGCAGCGATGTTCGAAACTTCGGCCGAGGTTCTGTCCGGTCTCGTCAAGGCGTTCGACGACTACGAGAAGAAGAACGAGGCCGCCTGGCGCAAATCGGCGTGATCATGACGGGTTTTCTGGCTTGCGACGCGGCTACGGATGCGGTCTTGCCGCGAAGACGAAAGCTCCTGACGTTGGTGCCTGCCGCGATTGTCGCCGGTGGATTGTTGTCCGCCGGCGACGCCAAGGCGGCGCGCAGGGAAATGGTCGAGAAGCAACGGGAACCCAAGGTTACGCCGCCCGAGGATCTGATGCGGGAGCATGGCGTGCTCGACCGGGTCCTTCTGGTCTATGAGGCCGCCCTGGGCAAATTCGACGCGCGCGAGGATTTCGATCCTGTCGTCCTCGCCAGCGCCGCACGAATCGTGCGCGACTTCATCGAAAACTACCACGAAGAGTCCGAGGAACATGCGGTCTTCCCGCGCTTCAAACAGGCGGGAAAACTCGTGACGCTCGTCGACACGCTGGTGGCCCAGCACAAGGCCGGACGCCGCTTGACCGAAATGATCCTGAAGACGGCGCCGGGAAGCCGCAAGGACGGCGATGATCGCCGCCAGCTGGTCGGATCAATCCGCGCCTTCATCGCGATGTACCGTCCGCACGCCGCGCGTGAGGACACCGATCTCTTTCCGCTGCTCAAGACCATCGTCTCGCCAAACGAATATGATGCGATGGCGGAGGACTTTGAGAAGAAGGAGCATCAGCAGTTCGGCGGCGACGGTTTCGAGATGATGGTTCACCGCGTGGCGAGCCTCGAACAGCAGATCGGGATCGGCGATCTCGCGCAGTTCACGCCGGCCTGAATGCGCACGAGAGATCGTCATCCTGAGAAGGCGCTGCCGCGCCGCCTCTCCATGATGCGCCTACGCCGTCGCCGCTTCCGCCATATACTTTCGCCAGCCGCCATGGGCGGTGATGTCGCGGGCGTCGCCCAGCACTTCCGGCTCGACGAGAAAGCCCTTCACGCTGCGGCCATCCGCGAGGTGGATCGTGCCGATCGCCATCGGCGCGGGAATCGCGTTGACGAACTTGCCGAAGGCGGCCGACGACAGCGACCAGATCTCGAGTTCGATCGACGCGCCCTTGCCGGCTTCGACGCGCAGCATGCCCGGCTTCGGCGGCGTGGTCTTCAATGCGTAGAGCTTGTAGTCCGGCGCCGTCCTGGTCGCTTCGATCAGGTGCCCGTTCAGCGCTTTCAACTCGCCGTTCAGCGCCATGCCGGACAGATGCGCGCCAACGACGGCGATCGGAATCTCGTCGATGCCGCCTGCGGCAAGTGGCGCCAGCGCAGCTTGCGCCACGCCCTTTGCGCCAAGCGTCAATTTGGTATCCGCATGAAACACGCGCCCGATGCCCGCGAGCAGCGCGTCGTGGCCGGCGGGCGCAAGCAGCGTGATGCCGAACGGAATGCCATCGGCGCGCATCGACGCCGGCAGCGCGAGACCGCAGAGGTCGAGCAGATTGACAAAGTTGGTATAGGTGCCGAGCCGGCTGTTGAGCTCGATCGGATTGGCCAGCACCTGCGCGGTCGTATAGGCCGTCGGCGCCGTCGGCAGCACCAGCGCGTCGATATTGGTGAAGGTGCGTTCGGCGATCTTGCGCAGACCCTGCAAGCGATAGAGCGCGGAGAAAGTTTCCGCCGCCGTCAGCCGCGCACCGGCCGTGGTGATCTCGCGCGTCACCGGATGGATCGCATCCGGCGCGGAGGCGAGCAGGTCGCGGATCACGAGATAGCGTTCTGCGATCCACGGTCCCTCGTAGAGCAGCCGCGCAGTCTCATAGAACGGCTCGAGATCGAACTCGACGAGCGTTGCGCCAAGCGCGGTCCACCGCTTCAACGCATCGGCGTAAGCCGCTTCCGCCTTCTTGTCGCCGAAGAAGATCAACTGTCCGTTGCGCGGCACGCCGAGACGGAGGTTTGTCGGGAGCGGCGTGATTGCGCCAAGCGGCCGATCGCGCGAGAACGGATCGGCCTGGTCGGGACCTGCCACCACGGAGAGCGCCAGCGCAGCGTCGTCCACGGTCAGCGCGAACACCGAGATGCAGTCGAGCGTGCGGCAGGCCGGCACCAGGCCAGCGGTCGAGATCATGCCGAGGCTCGGCTTCAGGCCGACGATGTTGTTGAGCATCGCCGGCACGCGCCCGGAGCCCGCGGTGTCGGTGCCCAATGACAGCGGCACCAGCCCGGCGCCGACGGCGGTGGCCGATCCCGAGCTCGATCCGCCGGGAATGAGATCCTCCCGGATCGCGTTCCTGGGGATGCCGTAGGGCGAGCGCACGCCGACGAGGCCGGTCGCGAACTGGTCGAGATTGGTCTTGCCGATGATGATGGCGCCGGCGGCGCGCAGCCGCTGAACCGCGGTCGCGTCATGTGTCGGGGTGTACGAGAAGGCCGGGCAGGCCGCGGTGGTCGGAAATCCCAGCGCGTCGATATTGTCCTTCACCACGACCGGCACGCCATAGAGCGGCAGGCTGGCGGCGTCCTTCGTGGCGAGCTTCTCGGCTTCCGCGATCGCGTCATTTTCGTCGCGCAGGCTGATGAACACGGCGGGATCGTTGTGGTCGCGGATGCGCTGATAGCTGCGCGCGACCGTCTGCGCCGGCGTGAGCGTGCCCGCGCGATGCGCGGCCACAATCGCGGCGATCGTTTCAGGCTGCTCAGCCCCCATTTCAGCCCTCATGGCGACAAAACTCCGGCTACGTCTTCTTCACCCGGATCGAAGCAAGCGATGTGCCATTGTGTACAGAATCCGGGCAGGACAAGTGCTGCGGATATTATCGAGAGATCAGTGGCTTGTGGGATATTTCGAGGATCGGTCGGGCCGTCATGCCATCGCCCTGCGATGGGGAATTTGCGCAAATATTAGGCAGTCTGGATCAGGTGAAGTCAGCGAGGATTCGCAGCAGCCGCTCCCGGTTCTCCTTGCCGATCTTCGCCTCGACATGCCGCTCGTGCTCCGCGGCGAGGCGCTTGAATTTTGCCAGCGCCGTCTCGCCCTGCGGCGTGAGGTGCAGGGCATGGGAGCGCCGGTCCGTCTTCGACTTGACCCGCTTCACCAACTTGCGCTGTTCGAGGCTGTCGAGCAGATGCACCAGCCGCGCGCGTTCGATGCCGAGGCGCTTGGCCACCGCCATCTGCGACAGGCCGGGATTGGCGCCGATCACCGTCAGCACCGAATATTGCGTCGGCCGGATGTCGACATTGCCGAGCGTTTTGACGAAGTCCTGGAAAATCCAGATCTGGAAGCGTCGCACCGCATAGCCGGCGTGGCCGACCAGCGCATCGAGGCCGATCCCCTCGGCGTCGATCCGCCGCGCGGCGCCGTTGCCGGCGCGTTTGCGTGGGGAAGTCTGGGCTGCAATGGCTGTCACGTCGCGTCTCCCGTCGGGCCATTCTTGTAGCGTCTTCGCCGCGTCAGCGGAAGTTTGTTGTTGACGACAACAATTGCCATGCCCAACATTGTGGCCAACGCGGCCCGCGACGAGGCTGCGGCCGATCCCGGCTTCCGGGCGAGGAGGAAACCATGACAGCCGCCTCACGCGGTGATGCTTCGAGTCTGTTCGCGACACCCAGAACCGTTGCCGAGCATCGCGCCGACGGCAGCATCGTGCTGCGCTCGCCCGAGCCCCTGCGCGATGGCGCACGCTGCATCGGCGACTGGCTGGAGCAATGGGCGCGGCAGAGGCCCGATGCGATTTTCCTCGCGGAGCGCAGCAGCACCGAAGCGCCGTGGACCGCCGTTACCTATGCGCAGGCGCTGCGCCAGGTGCGCGCGGCAGCGTCCTGGATTTTGGCGCAAGGTCTCAGCGCAGACCACCCGCTCGCGATCCTCTCCGACAACGGCATCGATCATGCGCTGCTGGCACTTGCGGCCCAGCATGTCGGCGTGCCCTCGGCGGCGATCTCGCCGGCCTATTCGCTGATGTCAAAGGATTTTGACAAACTCAAGAGCATGATCACGCTGCTTGAGCCCGGCGCGATCTATGTCTCCGCGACGAAGCCGTTTGCGGCGGCGCTGGCCGCGATCAAGCTCCTGCATAGTGCGCAGATCATCAGCGGCAATGCAGACGATACCGATGCGCTGGCCTTCCGCACCATCGCGGCAACGCCCGAGAGCCCCGACGTCGCAAAGGCCTTCGCCGCGGTGACGCCCGCTACGATCGCGAAATTCCTGTTCACCTCGGGCTCGACCGGCACGCCGAAAGCCGTGGTCAACACCCAGCGCATGCTGACCTCCAGCCAGCAGGCCAAGGCGCAGACCTGGACTTTTCTCGAGCAAGGGCGCGGCGATCTCGTCATTCTCGATTGGCTGCCCTGGAGCCATACGTTCGGCGCCAATCACAATTTCAATCTCGTGCTGCGCAATGGCGGCTCGCTCTATATCGACGGCGGCAAGCCAGCGCCCGGTCTGTTTGCGACGTCGCTCGCCAACCTCAGAAGCGTGATGCCGACGGTCTATTTCAACGTGCCGCGCGGCTTCGACATGCTGATCGCGGCGCTGCGCGGCGACGAGGAGCTGTGCCGCCGCTTCTTCGGCGAGGTGAAATTCGCATTCTACGCCGGTGCCGCGCTGCCGCAAAATCTCTGGGACGCGCTCGAAGAGCTCTCCGTCAAGACCGTTGGCCGCGCGATGCCGATGGTCTCGGCGTGGGGCTCGACCGAGACGTCGCCGCTGGCCACCGACTGCCATTTCCTCGCGGAGCGCTCGGGCAATATCGGTGTGCCTATACCCGGCACCGAATTGAAGCTCGTCCCCTCCGGCGACAAGCTGGAGGTGCGCGTGCGCGGCCCCAATGTCACGCCGGGTTACTGGAAGGCGCCGGAGCTGACCAGGCAGGCCTTTGACGACGAGGGTTTTTATCTCATCGGTGACGCCGTGAAGTTCGCCGACGCCGGGCGGCCCGAGCGCGGCCTGTTCTTCGACGGTCGCGTCGCGGAGGACTTCAAGCTCAATTCCGGCACCTGGGTCAGCGTCGGCACGCTGCGCGTCGCCGGCATCGCCGCGCTGGCGCCGCTCGCGCAGGACATCGTCGTCACCGGCCACGGCGGCGACGAGGTGCGCCTCCTGGTGTTTCCGAACATCGCTGCCTGCCGCGCGCATGCCGGCCTGCCCGAGACCGCAGCCGTGAACGACGCGCTCGCGCATGACAAGGTCAGAGCCGCGATCGCGCAGGGTCTCGCGAAACTGAAGCAACAGGGCGTCAACTCCTCCGGCCACGCCACGCGCGCACTGCTGCTCGCCGAGCCGCCGTCGGTGGATGGCGGCGAGATCACCGACAAGGGTTACATCAACCAGCGCGCCGTGCTGACGCGCCGTGCGGATGCGGTGATGCGGTTGAATGACGATATGTCGGACGAGTGGATCGCTCTGTAGCGCTTCACTAATTAAGGCGGAACTCGTCCTTTAACCTCTCCCCGCTTGCGGGGAGAGGTCGGATCGCTCTTGCGATCCGGATGAGGGGGTACAGGTCTCACAGCACTTTCATACGCGGAGAGAGGCCCCTCACCCCACCCTCTCCCCGCGAAGGGCGGGGAGAGGGAGTGAGGCAGCTCGCAATAAGCCAGCCGCCCTGCCGCATTCTCGCTTTTGATTCTTTTGTTGCCTAAGCAACTAATTTATGCGAACCGTTCCAGACAAGGATGACGGCGGGAGGAACCGCCGCGTCGGATCTCGGAGGAAGCAATGCTCGGCAGAGAGGGTGCCGCGGGCGAATGCCGGCGCATGCCTGGAAATGACAGGGGCCGACGCCCGGTGCGCGGGCCGTCAGGTTTCGGTGCTGCCGGTCACCGCGCCGAGATTCTCGTGCAGGCGGCGCAACAGGTCGATCAGCACCTCGCGCTCGTCCTTGTTGAGGCAGGACAACAGGCGCCGCTCGCGCTCGAATGCCGCGACGATCACCTTGTCATGGATGGCGCGGCCCTTCGCCGTCAGCGAGATCGAATGGGTGCGCCCGTCGTTGGGGTCGGTGCGGATCGAGATCAGCCCCCGCTTTTCCAGGCCGGCAAGCGTCCGGCTCACCGGGCCCTTGTCGAAACCAATGACGTGGCAGATGCGCGAGGCGGGAATGCCGGGTTCGATCGCCAGCAGCGACATGATCCGCCATTCCGTGACGTTGACGCCGAACTGCCGCTGATAGAACGCGGTGGCGCTGTTCGAGAGCTTGTTGGCGATGAAGGTAATGAACGCGGGGACGTAGCGGTCGAGATCGAGGGTCGGTCCCGTCTCAGCGGGCGCAGGTTTTTGGCGGGCTCTGGTCGAAGACGGCGGCATATCGGGATTCTGTCTCGCTGCGTGCCGGAAGACCTAAGGGTAAGCGCGGCCCTTTCACAAGATCAAAATGACGGAGGACCTCAATGAGCACTTCCAGCTCCCCGGAAATCACCGGTTCGTCCGCTGTCCCGCATCTCGACGTCGATCCCTTCGCGATGGATTTTTTTGCCGACCCCTATCCCACGCATGAGCTGCTGCGGGAGGCGGGACCTGTCGTCTATCTCGACAAGTGGAACGTCTATGGCGTGGCGCGCTATGCCGAAGTTCATGCCGTCCTGAATGATCCCGCGACCTTCTGCTCCAGCCGCGGCGTCGGCCTCTCCGACTTCAAGAAGGAGACGCCGTGGCGGCCGCCGAGCCTGATCCTGGAGGCCGATCCGCCCGCGCACACCCGCACCCGCGCCGTGCTGTCAAAAGTGCTGTCGCCGACCGTGATGAAGCAGGTGCGCGATCGTTTTGCCGCCGCGGCGGAGCAACGGGTGGACGCGCTGCTGGAGAAGCGGAGCTTCGATGCAATCACCGATCTCGCGGAGGCCTATCCGCTCTCGATCTTCCCGGATGCGCTGGGCCTGAAGCCCGAAGGTCGCGAGCATCTCATTCCTTATGCGAGCCTGGTGTTCAACGCCTTCGGACCGCCCAACCAGCTGCGGCAGGACGCGATCGCGCGCTCGGCGCCGCATCAGGCCTATGTCACCGAGCAGTGCCAGCGGGACAATCTCGCGCCTGGTGGCTTCGGCGCCTGCATTCACGCCCGTGTCGACGACGGCGAGATCACCGCGACCGAGGCGCCGCTGCTGGTGCGCTCGCTGCTGTCCGCCGGCCTCGACACCACCGTCAACGGCATTGGTGCTGCCGTCTATTGCCTCGCGCGCTTTCCCGACCAGTGGCAGCGCTTGCGCGATGATCTCACGCTCGCGCGCAACGCCTTCGAGGAAGCGGTGCGCTTCGAGAGCCCGGTGCAGACGTTCTTTCGCACCACCACGCGCGAGGTCGAACTGTCCGGCGCGACGATCGGCGAGGGTGAGAAGGTGCTGATGTTCCTCGCCGCCGCTAACCGCGATCCGCGGCGCTGGGACAAGCCCGACAGCTACGACATCACGCGTCGCAGCTCCGGCCATGTCGGCTTCGGCTCCGGCATCCACATGTGCGTCGGCCAGCTCGTCGCGCGCCTCGAGGGCGAGGTGATGCTGACCGCGCTGGCGAAGCGCATCGCTGGGATCGAGATCACGGGCGAGCCGAAACGCCGCTTCAACAACACGCTGCGCGGGCTCGACAGCCTGCCTGTGACCATCACCCCGGCCTGACGAGGAGTTTTATGCCCGCCATCACCTTCATCCATCCCGACGGCAAGTCGGACCGCGTCGAAACCAGCGACGGCGAGAGCGCCATGCAGGCCGCGACCCGTCACGGTCTCGACGGCATTCTGGCCGAATGCGGCGGCAACGCCATGTGCGCGACCTGCCACGTCTATGTCGACGACGCCTGGCTCGCGCGCCTGCCGGCGGTGGGTGACGACGAGGACGCGCTGCTCGACGGCACCGCGACCGAGCGGCTGCCGAATAGCCGGCTGTCCTGCCAGCTCATGATCACGCCCGCGCTCGACGGGCTCGTGCTGAAACTGCCGGAGCGACAAGTCTGATTTTCGACAAGTCTGATTTCGAGAAGTCTGAGTTTTCAGACGCGCCGGCAACGACCGGCGCGGCAACACATCAACAGGGGAGGGAATCATGAAATATCTGAAGTGGACGCTTGCGCTGGCCGCGAGCTTGATTGGCGGCGCGGCAACTGCCGAGATCTCGGACAATGTCGTGCGCGTCGGTGTGCTCAACGACATCTCCGGCATCTTCCAGGACACCAATGGCATGGGCTCGGTCGAGGCCGCGCGCATGGCGGCTGCGGATTTCAACGGCGGCGGCAAAGGCATCAAGGTCGAGATCGTCTATGCCGATCACCAGAACAAGGCCGATGTCGGCAACGCCATAGCGCGCAAATGGCTCGACATCGAGGGCGTCGACGCCATCGTCGACGTGCCGAACTCGGCCGTTGGTCTCTCCATCAACACGCTGCTGCGCGACAGCCGCATGACGTTCCTGGCATCGTCCACCGCGAGCTCCGATCTCACCGGCAAGGCCTGCTCGCCCAATACTATTCAATGGGTCAACGACGCCTGGGCCACGGGCAACACCACGGCTGCCGCGATGATGTCGCGAGGCGGCAAGGACTGGTATTTCCTCACGGTCGACTATGCGCTCGGCAAGGGCATCGAGGCGGAGGCGCAGAAATACATCGAAGCGCATGGCGGCAAGGTGATCGGATCCAGCAAGCATCCGCTCGGCACGTCCGACTTCGCGTCGTTCCTGTTGCAGGCGCAGAGCTCGAAGGCGCAGGTGATCGGGCTCGCCAATGCCGGCGGCGACACCATCAACGCGGTGAAGCAGGCCGCCGAGTTCGGCATCCAGCAGGGCGGACAGAAGCTCGTCGCCTTCCTGCTCTTCATCAACGACGTCCACGGCATGGGCATCAAGGTCGCCCAGGGCCTGCAGCTCATGGAAGCCTTCTACTGGGACATGAACGACGACACCCGCGCCTTCGCCAAGAGTTTCGCCGCGCGACCCGGCATGAACGGCAAGATGCCGAGCGGCAACCAGGCCGGGGTCTATGCATCCACGCTCGCTTATCTCAACGCGGTCGCCGCGACCGGCAGCGACAATGCCAAGGACGCCGTGCCCGAGATGAAGAAGTTCAGGGGCAAGGACAAGCTGTTCGGCGACACCACGATCCGCCAGGACGGCCGCGTCGTGCATCCGATGTATCTGTTCGAGGTGAAGAAGCCGGAGGAGTCGAAATATCCGTACGACTATTACAAGCTGGTCTCGACCATTTCGGCGGAGCAGGCGTTCCGCCCGCTCGCAGAGGGTGGGTGTGAGTTGGTGAAGTAGCCGTAGCCGCGAGCGCCGCTCTCCCTTCACCTCTCCCCGCTTGCGGGGAGAGGTCGGATCGCTCTTGCGATCCGGGTGAGGGGGGCTCTCCGCGTGTTCAAATCTCATCGTCCCCGCGGAGACTCCCCCTCACCCCGACCCTCTCCCCGCAAGCGGGGAGAGGGAGAAGAGGCGTCACCCCACCACCTTGCTCGATCCCTGCGTGATCAGCCGCGCGGCGCGCTGGTCGCGGGCGTAGATCCAGAGCCAGCTCAGGGCGACGCTGAGGCGGTGACGCAAGCCGATCAGGAAGTAGATGTGGGCGATGCCCCAGATCCACCACGCGATGGTGCCGCGCAGCTTGATGCGGCCGAAGTCGATCACCGCGAGCCGTTTGCCGATCTGCGCGAGGCTGCCGGAGTGCTTGTAGCGGAACGGGCCGGTCGGCTCCTGACGCAGCCGCGCCTTGATGGTGTCGGCGACGTGACGTCCCTGCTGCTTGGCGGCCGGCGCGATGCCGGGCACAGGCTTGCCCTCCCAGGCGTTGATCACAACGGTGTCGCCGATCGCAAAGATTTCGGGACGACCTGATATCGTGAGGTCGTCTTCGACCTGCACGCGTCCGGCACGATCGGCCGGCGCGCCCAGCCACTCGGCCGCGGGCGAGGCGCGGACGCCGGCGGCCCAGATCCGGGTCTTTGCCTCGAGCAGCTTGCCGCCGAATACCACGCCCTCGCGATTGATCTCGGTGACGGGCTGTCCCAATATGACCTCCACGCCGATTTTTTCCAGCGACGCCTGTGCGTAGGCCGAGAGGTCGTCGGCAAAACCTGCGAGCACGCGCGGCCCCGCCTCGATCAGCACCACGCGCGCTTTGGTCGTGTCGATGTTGCGGAAGTCGCCGGGCAAGGTGTGATGCGCCATCTCGGCGATGGTGCCGGCGAGCTCGACGCCGGTCGGGCCGGCGCCGACGATGACGAAGGTCAGCCGCGCCGCGCGTTTTTCCGGATCGGTCTCGCGCTCGGCGCGCTCGAACGCCACCAGGATGTGACGGCGCAGCGTGGTGCCGTCCTCCAGCGTCTTCAGGCCCGGCGCGAACTGCTCCCATTCGTCGTGGCCGAAATAGGCGTGCCGCGCGCCGGTGGCGAGCACCAGCGTGTCGTAAGGCACCTCGCTGCCGTCGTCGATCAGCACGCAGCGTCTGTCGGCATCGACGCCGCTGACGGTCGCAAACAGCGTCGTCACGTCGCGCCGGTCGCGCATCAGGTGCCGGACCGGCCAGGCGATCTCGCTGGTGGCGAGCGAGGCGGTCGCGACCTGGTAGAGCAGCGGCTGGAACAAATGATGGTTGCGGCGGTCGATCAGCGTGATCTCGACCGGGCTGCCGGCCAGCCGGTAGGTCGTCTCCAGCCCGCCGAAGCCGGCTCCGACGATGACGACGCGGTGCGGTGTCGTGGTCATGATGCGGCCCTCGAATCTCGCTGCTGTGCTCTTCCATTTAAGTGCGAACTGGGCGCCGCGGTCCAATAGCGGTCATCAATCGCCGAATAGGCCAAGGGCATCGAGTGTATCGAGTGTATCGAGTGTATCGATATTCCGCGAAAAAGCGCCGCAGCCTCGATCGAAGTGAGTAGAATTATATTTCTTGCTATCGCCGATTGGGGCGAAATATGGTGCAGGGCAGGCGCTGAGCCATTGGCGGCTCGACGGATTATGCGCTCTAAAGAGACGACCCGGGGCGGCGATCACCCCGCTTCCGGGCATGATAATACGGAGGGGAGTGGCTATGAGGACGGCATTCTGGCTGGCGGGCGCAGCGGCGCTGGTGCTGGCAAGCCCGGCATTCGCCGGCGACACCATCAAGATCGGCTTCGTTTCGACCTTCAGCGGTCCGACCGCCGTGATCGGCAACGACATGCGCAACTCGTTCGAGCTCGCGCTGGATCACATCGGCCGCAAGATGGACGGCAAGCCGGTCGAGGTGATCTACGAGGACGACGGGCAGAAGCCCGACGTCGGCAAGCAGAAGACCGAGAAGCTGGTGCAGTCCGACAAGGTCGATTTCATCGTCGGCTATATCTGGTCGAACGTGCTGCTGGCCTCGCTCAAGACCGCGGTGGATTCGCAGACCTTCCTGATCTCGGCCAATGCCGGCCCGTCGCAGCTCGCGGGCGATCTTTGTTCGCCCTACGTGTTCTCGACATCCTGGCAGAACGACCAGACGCCGGCCGCCATGGGCCTCTACATGAACCAGAAGGGCGTCAAGAGCGTGTTCCTGATCGGGCCGAACTATGCGGCCGGCAAGGACATGCTCGCGGGCGTGAAGAGCACGTTCAAGGGCGAGGTCAAGGGTGAGGAATACACGGTCTGGCCGAGCCAGCTCGACTTCTCCGCCGAGCTGTCCAAAGCGCGCGCCTCGGGCGCGGAGTCGATCTTCGTGTTCTATCCCGGTGCGGCCGGCGTGCAATTCCTCAACCAATATACGCAGGCCGGGCTGAAGAGCACGATGCCGCTCTACACGGCTTTCACCGTCGACGAGCTGTCGCTGCCGCTGCAGAAGGAGAACGCGCTCGGTGTTCCCGGCGCGCAGGAATGGGTGAACGATTTGCCCAACGAGCAGAACAAGCGCTTCGTCGCCGACTATCGCAAGAAGTACACCGGCCTCCGCCCGACCTATTACGGCGCGCAAGCCTATGACGCGGCCCAGCTCATCAACAGCGCGGTGGTCGCGGTGAAGGGCGACACCAGCAAGAAGGACGCGATGAAGGCCGAGATGGAGAAGGCCAACTTCAAGTCGCTGCGCGGTCCCTTCAAGTACGGCAAGAACCACATCCCGGTGCAGAGCTTCTACCTCCAGGACGTGGTCAAGGACGGCGAAGGCCAGCTCTCGCTGAAGACGGTCGCGACCATCGTCGAAAACGATCAGGATCGCTTCCACGACAAATGCGCGATGAAATGAGCTCGGAGTAGCCGCGATGCACGCTGCCCTTCTCCCCTTGTGGGAGAAGGTGGCGCGAAGCGCCGGATGAGGGGTTGGCTCCGCGTACTCAAACGCAAGAGAGTCCCGCGCGGAGAGAACCCCTCACCCGTCTCGCCGTTACGCGGCGAGCCACCTTCTCCCACAAGGGGAGAGGGAAGAAGAGAAGAGGCTCCTACACTCTTGGCATGCTCGCAGGCCGCACTTCGCGGGCCTGCGCGGCGAGCCTGATCCCGGCGTTTGCCGCGCCAAAGCCCTGATAATCCCTTCGCTCGACGATCTCGAAGAAGAATCGCTCGTCGAAGATGTGCGTATAGACCTGGAAGAATTCGCCGTCGCCTTCGCGATCGTAGAGAATGTGGTTGGCGCGTAGCTGCGCCATCAGCTCCGGCGGGAGGTCGTATTTGGCTTCGATGTCGTCGTAGTAATTATCCGGGATATCCAGGAAGTCCGCGCCGCGCTTGCGCATCTCCGCGACCGTCGCAAAAATGTCCCGGCATGTGAACGCGACGTGCTGCACGCCCGAGCCGAAGAACTCCGAGATGAAGCGGGCCGGCAGCGTGCGGTTGGCGGATGATCCGTTGAGCACGAAGCGCAGGCTCTGGTCGCCGTTGATGACGGCCTGGCTCTGCACGAGGCCTCTGGGATCGGCGATCTCCATCTGCGGCAGCCGCTTGAGGTCGAGTATGCCGGTGTAGAACAGCAGCCAGGACAGCATCTCGTCATAGGGCATCGACTGCGCGATGTGATCGACGGCCAGCAGGGCGTCCACGCCGGCGTCGCTCGGTACCTGTTCGAAATCCGTGTCCCAGTTCTTGCCGGCCTGATCCAGGAAATACAGCAGGCTGCCGCCGACGCCGTGAATCGCGGGAATCTCGAGCTCGCCCGGCCCGACCGGCTGGTAGAAGGTGCGCGCTTTCAGTGTCTCGGCGCGCTGCATCGCGAGGCCGGCATTGTCGACATCGAGCGCGATGGCGCAGACGCCGGGGCCATGCGTGACATAGTGCGAGTGCGCAAAGCCATCGGTCTCGGAGTTGATCACGAGCTCGACCTTGCCTTGCGACCAGCGCTCCACCGCCTTGCTGCGATGCTTGCCGCTTCTGCGGAAGCCGAGCTGCGAAAGCAGGCGGGCGAGCTCGCCGGCCTTGGTCTCGTTGACGGCAAACTCGATGAAGCCCGTGCCGCGACTTTTGGCCTTCGGCGCCAAGGGCTCGCTGATGAGCTTTGGCCAATCCGGTGCAAGCTGGTCCTCCAGCAGGATCAGCGAACGCAGGCCGTCGACCGCGGTCTGCACGGCCGAGCCGGCGCGGAACTGGTCGTTGAAGATCTCCAGCGACAGCGGCCCGGCATAACCGGTCGCCGCGATCGCCGCCATGAACTCGCCGACCGGCAGATCGCCCTGGCCGGGGAAGGAGCGGAAGTGCCGGCTCCACGACAAGATGTCGAGCTCGAGCTTCGGCGCATCCGCAAGCTGGACCAGAAAGATCTTGTCGCCGGGGATCGAAGCCATCGCGCGAACCGGAAAGCCGGGGGCCAGCGCGTGAAAGCTGTCGAGGATGACGCCGATCGCGGCGTGATCGGCGCGCCGCACGATCTCCCAGGCGTCGCGGTAGTCGTTGACGTGGCGTCCCCAGGCCAATGCCTCGTAGCCGACCCGCAAAGACCGTTTTGCGGCGCGATCGCCGAGCTCGCGAAAATCGTCCGCGGCGCGGTCGATGCCGCCGAGCGCGTGAGGGGACACGTTCGAGCAGATCAGCAGCAGATCGGTGCCGAGCTCCTGCATCAGATCGAACTTCCGCTCGGCGCGGGCGAAGTTGCGCGACCGCTGCGGCTCCGGCATGCCCTCGAAATCCCGAAACGGCTGAAATGCACAGATCTCGAGATTGAGGTCCTTGCACAGCTGCGCCACCTCGCGCGGGCTTGCGCCGAACGACAGCAGATCGTTCTCGAAAATTTCGACCGCGTCGAAGCCGGCGGACGCGATGGCGCGGAGCTTTTCGTCGAGGGCGCCGGAGAGGGAGACCGTTGCGATCGAGCGCTTGTTCATGCTGCCTGCTCCATGATCCGCCCTGGTGATACCTTTTGGCCCGTGCGCGCGGCTTCGCTGACGGCCTCGACGACGGAGAGCGTTCCCATCGCATCTTCAACTGAGATCAGAGGCTGCTCGCGGCCAGCAATCACGGCACAGAAATGCCGAAGCTGCTCGGCCAGCGGATCCAATGACGGGGGAGCAATGGTCTCGCGTGACAGCGGCGTGTGCCAGCCGGAATTGCCGGAATAAGACCACAGCTCCATGGTCGGCACGGCGAGCGAGCCCGCGGTGCCGGAGAGGATGTAGCAGGGCTGGTCCTGTTGGGGGTAGGCGGGGTTCTCGCCCGACGTCAGTTCCCAGCTCCACGGCGCCGGGGTCGCGTCCGACACCGTCACTGTCCCCAGCGCGCCATTGGCAAAGCGCAACAGCAATGCGGCGGTGTCTTCGACGGCAAAGCCGCGGACCATGTTCGAGGTCAGCGCCTGCACCTCGACAATCTCGCCGCAGACGAAGCGGAGATTGTCGATGTCATGGATGAGATTGATGAGTAGCGGCCCGCCGCCCTGCTCACGCCGCCAGGCGACCTCGAAATAGTCGTCGGGTTTCCTGAGCAGCCACAGTCCGACGATTGCGGTGAGCCGGCCGAGCCTGCCGTTCGCGACCGTCTCGCGCGCGGCCTTGATGATCGGGTTGTGCCGGCGGTGATGGCCGACAAGCATCGGAACGGCGCTCCGCTTGATCGTGGTGCACAGTCGTTGCGCGGCCGCGACCGTATCGGTCACCGGCTTCTCGATCAGCGCCGGCACGCCGGCCTCCGCGCAGTCGAGCGCCATCTGGAGATGCAGTGCGTTCGGCGAGGCGATGATCAGCCCGTCCGGCTTCTCCTCCGCGAGCAGCGCACGATGGTCCGCAAACCAGGGCGTGTTGCGCGCCTGCGCATGGTCCTTCGCGGCCGGTGAGGGATCGGCAATACCGGCGAGCACGCAATCCTGAGAGGCGTCGATCAGCGCGATATGGCGGCGGCCGATCAGGCCGGCGCCGGCAACGCCGATGCGCAAGCGCATGCTCATGCCGCGCTCTCCTCCATGGCGCCGCCGAGGAAGAGCTGGCCGATGCGCGGATCGTTCAGGATACGCTCGGCCTTGTCGATCATGCGGGTCTGGCCGAGCTCGAGCACGATGCCGATGTCGGAAATCTCCAGCGCCGAGCGGGCGTTCTGCTCGATCATCAGGATGGTGACGCCGCGGTCGCGCAGGGATTTCAGGATATCGAAAGTCTGCTGCACCATCAACGGTGACAGGCCGATCGAGGGCTCGTCGATCAGCACCAGCTTTGGCTCGAGCAGCAGCGAGCGGGCGATTTCGAGCTGCTTCTGCTCGCCGCCGGACAGCGTGGAAGCCTGCTGCGTCGATTTCCGCCGCAGCGCCGGGAACAGGTCGAGCGCGGCCTCGATCCGGCTCTGCAGGTCGATGCCCTTGCCCGCGGAAACGCCGCCGAGCTCGACATTGTGGCGCACCGACAGCTCGGGAAAGATGTTGCGTCCCTGCGGCACGTAGCAGATGCCGGCGTTGAGCAGCGCGCGCTGGCTCAAATTGGTGACGTCGCGGCCCGCAAAGCTGATCTTGCCCTCGCGCAGCTTCAACAGGCCGAAGATCGCCTTGAACACGGTCGACTTGCCGGCGCCGTTCGGGCCGATGATGGTGGTGATGGTCGCCTGCGGCACGGCGAACGTGGTGCCGTTCAAAATCGTCATCTTGCCGTAGCCGCCGACGAGATTGTGAACCGAGAGGATCGTGTCGCTCATCTCCACTCCTCAATGTCCAAGATAGGCTTCGATCACGGCGGGGTTCTTGCGGACCTCGTCCGGCCGTCCCATCGCCAGCACCTTGCCTTCCGCCATCACCATCACCCGCGAGCACAGCGACATCACGAATTCCATGTTGTGCTCGATCACGACGAAGGTGGCATTCTTCTCGCGGTTGATCGCGACCAGCCGCTCCTTGAGGTCCGTCAGGATCGACGGGTTGACGCCACCGGCGGGCTCGTCGAGCAGCACCAGGCGCGGTCCACCCATGAAGGCCATGGCGGCGTCGAGCAGTTTTTGCTGGCCATAGGACAAACCGCCGGCCGGCTCGTCGGCGAGATGATCGAGCTTGAAAAATCCGATCATCTGGTTGGCGGCCTCCGTCAGTCCGGCATCGGAGCGGCCGACCAGGCGCGAGGCCATGCTGCCCTGGTGCTCCTGGCCTGCGAGGATCAGGTTCTCGCGCACCGAGAGTTTTGGAAACACCTGCAACAGCTGGAAGGTGCGGCTGACGCCGAGCTTGTTGAGCTCGGCGGGGCGCAGGCCGGTGACGACCTTGCCGTCGAGCTTGACCTCGCCGCCGCTTGGCGTGAGCTGGCCGAGGATGCAGTTGAACAGGGTCGACTTGCCGCAACCGTTCGGCCCGATCAGGCCGAGGATCTCACCCTCGCGGACGTCGAAAGAGACGCCGCCGACGGCGCTGATCCCGCCAAAGTTCTTCTTGATGTCGGTGACTTCGAGGACCGCGCTCATTGCACCGTCTCCAGCCGGGATTTCGCGACGGCGCGCAGCGCGGAGGCCGCCTTGGTGCGGCGCTCGGCCAGATAACGATCGAGGATTCCCAAAATGCCGGTCGGCGACCAGATCAGCAGCCCCATCACCGCGATCGCGTAGAGCATCAGATAATAGCCCTCGGTAAAGCGTAGCCATTCCGGCAACAGCACGGCGATCATCGCGCCGAGGAACGGACCCAGGAAGAATCCGGCGCCGCCGACGATCACCATCATCAGCAGGTCGAGCGAGAGCGACAGGTTGAACGGCACGGGATCGATATATTGCGTCAGCGGCGCATAGAGCGCGCCGGCGACGCCACCGAGCGCCGAGCCGATCGCGAACGCCATCAGCGTATAGCGGCGCGTGTCGACGCCGAGCGATTGCGCGCGCAGCGGATTTTCGCGCAGCGCCATGAAGGCGCGGCCCCAGGGCGAGCGGATCAGCCACCACACCGCCAGCGAGACGATCGCGAGCGAGCCGAGGCAGACATAGTAGAACGGCAGCGGCTTGCTGGTCGCGATCCCGAAAATATGGGGGCGGGGGATATTGGAGATGCCGTAGATGCCGCCGGTGAGCCAGCTCTCGTTGCGGAACACCAGGAAGGCCAGGGTGGAGAAGGCGAGCGTGACGAAGGCGAGGTAATGGTGCTGCACCCGCAGCGCGGGATAGCCGAGCACCCAGCCGACCGCGAAGCTCAACGCGATCGCGACCACGATCGCCGCCGGCAGCGGCCAGCCATGGGTGGTCATGATCGCTGCCGCGTAGGCGCCGATGCCGACGAAGGCGCCCTGCGCCAGCGAGACCTGACCGGCATAGCCGAGCGTGAGGTTGAGGCCCATTGCGGCGATGGCCATCACCGCCCACTGGCTCAGGATGAACAGGCCATAGCGGTTGAAGTTCATGGGGACGACGATCAGCGCAGCGATGACGATGAGGCCGAGCGCGATCTTCAGAGGTTTGGCGAAGCCGCTCATACGGTGCGCTCCTCGGCGCGGCCGAGCAAGCCCTGCGGCCGGAACAGGATGACGGCGATCAGGAAGATCATCGGCACGGCGGCGCGGTATTGCGTCGAGATGTAGGCGGCCGCGAGATTGTCGAGCACGCCGATCAGGAGCCCGCCCGCGATCGCGCCGCGCACCTGGTTGAACCCGCCGACGATCGCGGCGATGAAGGCGGCCTGGCCCAGCACCTCGCCGGATGTGAATTTCGCGAGGTAGATCGGCGTGATCAACAGCGAGGCGAGAGCGACCAGGAACGCGTTGATCAGGAAGGTCAGCAGGATCATCCGCTCGACCGGCACGCCGATGATGCGTGCCACAGTCGGGTTCTGCGCCGCCGCCTGCATCTGGTGGCCGAGCGAGGTGCGGTTGAGAAGCGCAGTCAAGCCGAAGACGGCAAGGATGGCGAGGACGAGGACGCCGATACTTTGCAGCGACACGTTGTGACCGAGGATTGCAATATCGCCCGTCGGTACGATCGACGGGAAGGGCGAGGCCTCCGCGCTGAAGAACTGCTTCACGGCCTCCTTGATGCCGATCGCCAGCGCCATGGTCGCAATCGCGAGCGGCAATACGCCGTGCCGCATCATCGGATCGACCAGCAGCATCTTGAAGGCGAGGCCGAGCAGGATCATCGAGAGCAGGATGCCGAGGATGATCGCGAGCCAGAACGGTGCGCCGGCATGCATCGCCGCCAGCATCAGGAACGCCGGCAGCATCACGAACTCGCCTTGCGCGAAATTGATGGTCTGCGAGGTCTGCCACAGCAGCGTGAAGCCGACCGCGACCAGCGCATAGATCGCGCCGGTGGCAAGTCCCGCGACCAGAAGATCGAACAGATTGGACATTTTCCCCTCTCTTATCCCTCGCCCCCGGCTCTTTCCTCTCTCTCTCCCCGTTCTCTTTTTTTCTCCCTCTCCCCGTTCTTACGGGGAGAGGGTTGGGGTGAGGGGCTCTTTCCGCGAGTTCGATTGTCACCGTGACTGCCGAAGCACCCTTCACCCCAACCCTCTCCCCGCGAAGAGCGGGGCGAGGGAGAAGAGAGATCTCGCCCCGCGTCCGCCTTCGCTAAAGCTTCGGCGGACAGGAGCGAGGAGAGGCCAAGAATTTCACCTCACCTTCGGCAATACCTGCTTCACGACTTGCTTGCCTTCGACCACCTCGACCAGAAAGCTCTGGCGATCGATGTCGCCGGTGTCGCTGAAGGTGACGTCCATCAAGATGCCCGGCTCGTCCGCGGCCTTGACGGTCAGGCCATGCAGCGTGTCGGCGAACGCCTTGGAGTCGACTTTGCCCATCTTGTCGGTCGTGGCTTTCACCATGTAGACCGCGAGATAGCCCTTGAGGCCGTTATGGTCGGGCACGTAATTGTACTTCTTCGCAAACCTGTCGCGAAACGCCTTGATCAGGTCGACCGGCGCATCCGTGGTGAGGCCGACATGGCCGCGCGCGCCGTTGGCGGCATCGCCCGCGAGCTCGATCACCTTCTGGCCGATCAGCGTGGTCTCGCCCATCAGCGGCGCGGTGACGCCCTGGCGCTTCAGCTCCTTCAGGATGCGCGCGCTCTCTTCCTCGTTCAGGTAGACGAACACGGCGTCGGGATTGGCGGCCTTGATCTTGCCGACGTCGGCGGCGAAATCGGCCTGGCCCGCCTCGGTCGAGAGATCGGCGACGACCTTGGAGCCGAGACGGTCGAGCTCCTTGACCACGACATCGCGACCGCCGCGACCGAAATCATTGTTGACCCAGACCACAGCGACCGACTTCGCCTTCATGTCGTCGTGAATGTATTTGGCGACCTTCGGCATCGAGGACTGTTGGCCGAACGAGGTGCGGAACAGGAATTTGTTTCCGGCCTGCGTCAACTCGGCGGCTTCGCCGCCCATGATCTGCGCGATGCCGGCCTCGGCCGCGAGCGGCGCGGTCACCTTGACGGAGCCGGAATAGCCGGGTCCGAGCAGCACATAGGGCTCGGCGTCGAGCGCCTTCTGCACCTGCGCGCGCGCGACGCCCGGGTTGGACTGCGAGTCCGCATGAGTGACTTCGAGCTTGCGGCCGAGCACGCCGCCCTTGGCGTTGATCTCCTCGATCGCGAGGTCGATGCCGTTCTTCCAGTTGGTGCCGACGGTGGCGCCGCCGCCGGATAGCTCGGCGACGTCGGCGAGCTTGATCGCCTGGGCGTGGACGCTGGTTGCAGTCGCGAAGGCAAGCAGCGCGCCTGCCAGAATGGTCGATTTCATGGTCTCTCCTCCCGTTTTTCGTTGATGTTGTGCGCGGCCTTGTGTCCGGCCGCTTCGGTTACGCTGCGTGATAGGCTGAGCTTCGTGCCGCCATCACCTCGTCAAATGCCTCTCCCATGACCTCTGTCGATGGGGCAAGGCCCGTGAACAGTTCGAAAGCGTCGGCGGCCTGGTAGATCGCAAGCTCCCGCCCGGTCATGATCCGCGCGCCCCTGGCTTGTGCGGCTGCCAGCAGCGGCGTGATCAGCGGCGAGTAGACGGCATCCGCAACCCACAATTTTTCATGCAGCAGGGTGGCCGGGACAGGCATGCCGCGGTTCGGCAGCATCCCGACCGGCGTGCCGTTGACGAGGCCGGTCGCACCTTGCAGCGCGTCCTCGGTGCTCGACGCCAGCCTTGCGACGCCCCGCGCGGCCAGCAGGGAGACGAGCGTCTCGGCGCGTGCCGGCTCGCTGTCGAAGATGCGGATGTCGGTCACGTCCAGGCTCGCCAGGGCAAACGCGATCGCCTTGCCGACGCCGCCGGCGCCGATCACGGCGACGGCGTTGCCGGACGGCGCCAGCAGCGGCGCCACCGCGCGCGCGAAGCCCGTGGTGTCGGTGTTGTGGCCGGTCAGCCGGCCGTCCCTGGCGACGACGGTGTTGACCGCGCCCATGGCGGCGGCGCCCGGCGCCAGCTCGTCGAGCAGCGGGACCACCGCTTCCTTGTAGGGGTAGGTGACGTTGACGCCGGCAAAGCCGAGCCGCCGCACGCCCTCGAGCATCATGCGGAGCCCGGCCGCATCGGCGCCGGCGACCTCGATGAGCTGGTAATGGCCGCGCAGTCCGAGCGCCTCGGCGGCGCGCTCATGCATGGCAGGGGATGCGGAATGCGCGATCGGCGCGCCGATCAGGCCGGTGAGGAGCTTTTTGCTGGCGGCGTATCCGCGCTTGGACATGGTTCGCTATCGTCTCGTTGGGAGCGTTCGGTCCCGGCCATTAGCGGGGAAATCCGCGCAATTCCAAGGGGGCTTCCGAGTGCGACGATAGCCTTTCCCCCGCCTAACACAATTACCCATTTATCGGGCAAACCTAACATAATGTTATTTCTTGCGCCCGCGCGCCGGGACGGCCTTGCCGTTGCCGCGGGACGGCTCCACCGCGCGCATCTCGGCGCGCAGGGACTCGATGAAGTACTCGACGTGAAGCGACAGCGGCGCACCGCGCTTCACGGCGATGTAGGTGTCGAACCGCGTCGGCTCGGTGATCTTCAACAGCTCGATGCCGGGGTAGCCGCCATGGGCGACCGTGAACTGGTCGATGATGGCGATGCCGAGCCCCGCCTTCACCAGCGCGCAGACCGTGGTGCCGAAGCGCGCGCGGATCGTGATGTTGTAGTCGAGCCGGTTGCGCGCAAAGATCTCGGCCATGATCCGGCCGTAGGGGTCGTTGGGATCGATGCCGATCAGCGGATAGCGGGTGATCTCGGCGGCCGAGACCTGCTCGCGGCCGGCGAGCTCGTGGCCTGATGGCACGATGCAATAGAGCTCGCCCGAGGCGAGCGGCATGAAGTCGAGCCCGGAATGCTCCAGCCGGTAGCTCATCGCGACACACTCCCCGCGGCCGAGCAGGAGATAGTCGATGGCTTCCTCGAGCTTGAGGATGTTGATGTCGATGCCGAGGTCGGGATAGCGGCGGCGGACACGCTCGATTGCGCGCGGCACCATCACCTGCGAGATGCTCGGCACCGAGCCGATGCGCAGCTCCGACAATCCGCCGCGGCCGATCTTGGAGATGAGCTCGGAGAGGTCATCGACCTTCTTGTAGACGCCGTTGATCTGCTCGAAGATGTTCTCGGCTTCCGGCGTCGGGAAATAGCGCCCGTTCTGGCGCTGGAAGAAGCGGATGCCGAGCGAGCGCTCGGTGTATTTGACGAGGCGGCTGATGCCCGGCGCCGAAACGTTCAGCAGCTTCGCCGCGCCGCCGATGGTGCCCGTCACCATCACGGCACGGATCACTTCAACCTGGCGCAGCGTCATCATGTCCTGGGCATCCGAAAGATAATCGTGGTCGCGATCATCTCATGAGAGCCATGATGTCAGCCAGCGGTATGATGTCAGCCAGCGGTAGGGCGGCGTCGTCGCACGATCTGTTTGATCGGCGTCGGTTGCTGCAACTGCGTTCTAGCTCGCCGGTCCTTCCGGCGCGGCGCTGTCTGCCGGCCTGGCGCGCTCGCTTTGCAGCACCTCGCGCGCGAACTCGATGATCTTCTGCTTGTTTGCCGTTTCGCGGACGGCGAAAAACACGCGATTGAGTTCCAGGCCGAGCACGCTGTTGAGGGCGATGTCCTCGTCTTCCATCGTGGTTTTCCCGCTTCAGACGTCATAGGTGTATCTTGACGTCACTTCTTCCACAAGTAGATTAAATCCGCAGGGTCAATGGGGATACCGGAAAACTACGGAAGCGGTGAATTGAGGCAGTCCCCAAAGACGTGCTATACCGAACGGCGAGGGTCAGGAAACGCACCGATGTCCGCCGTGGATTATGGCCGGGAGGCGCTCGACTTCATCGAGGGCCTCGGTACCTATCGCAAGGTGCCCGACGCCATGCATGCGCTAGAATCGGCCTTTGGTCGCTTCGGCTTCGAAACCATTATCGTGACGGGATTGCCCAACCCCGACCAACGGTTTGCACAGATGGTGCTCGCCAAGCGCTGGCCGGCGGGATGGTTCAATCTCTACACTCAAAACAACTACGATCGCTTCGACCCGGTGGTCCGGCTGTGCCGGCAATCGGTCAACCCGTTCGAATGGTCGGAAGCGCCCTATGATGCCGAACTCGAGCCGAACGCGGCCGAGGTGATGAACCGCGCCACCGATTTTGGCATGAGGCGCGGCTTCATCGTGCCGATCCACGGGCTCACCGGCTACGAAGCCGCGGTGTCGCTCGGAGGCGTCCATCTCGACCTCAATCCGCGCAGCAAGCCGGCACTTCACCTGATGGCGATGTATGGTTTCGACCACATTCGCCGTCTGCTCGATCCGGCGCCGTATCCGTCGACGCGCCTCACCCCGCGCGAGCGCGAGGTGATCTCCTGGGCCTCGCAAGGCAAATCGGCCTGGGAAATCGGCGAGATCCTGCACATCACGCAGCGTACCGCCGAAGAGCATCTTGCAACCGCCGGACGCAAGCTCGGCGCCGTCAACCGTACGCATGCGGTTGCGCTGGCGATTCGCAACAAGATCATCAATCCCTAAGCGACGTACTGGGAAATTTCCCAATATCGAACCTGCCTCTTTTCGCAGAGGCTGCCCCCATTGAGAATGAACGGGGGCTTTCATGATTCACGCCATTTCTGCTGTAAATCGCCACCTTTACGAAGACGTACTCGATCAGCATTTCCGGTTGCGGCACGACATCTTCGTCGAAGAGCGGCACTGGGAGACGCTGCGCAGGCCGGATTGCCGCGAGATCGATTCCTATGACGACGAGGACACCGTCTATCTGCTTGCGCTGGAGGGGCGCCGCGTCATCGGCGGTCACCGACTCTACCCGACGACCAAACCTTCGATGATGAGCGAGGTCTTCCCTCATCTGGCGGCGGTGCGCGGCTGCCCGGTGGATCCTCTGGTCTGGGAATGGTCGCGCTACTTCGTCGTGCGCGATCGCCGCGACGGCGCGCTCAACCTGCAACTGATGGCGGCGGTGCAGGAGTTCTGCCTCGGTCAGGGGATCGCGCAGGTCAGCGCGATCATGGAGACCTGGTGGTTGCCGCGCTTCCATGAGGCCGGCTTCGTCGTGACCGCGCTCGGTCTGCCGGCTCTGGTGGAGAACGCGTGGACCATGGCGGCGACGATCGACATTCGCCGGGAGACGCTCGATGCCCTGCATGATCGCATCGGCGTGGCTTCGATCGTGCAACAGGACGGCCCGCGTCTGGACGCCGTCGCCCGTGCCAACCTTTGCGGCCTCGCCGCGCAACGAAAGAGCGCCTGAGATGTCGAACATGATGCGGTACAGCCAGATCATGGCGCAGACCAAGGACGAGAATCTCGGCTACATGTCCGACATGGCGCTCGAACTGGCGCAGATGGCGGAAGACACCGGATTGGCGACGCTTGCCTATCTGTTCCGGATGGCGGCGCTGGAAGCCGCGACGGCCAACAGCGTGCTCGCCGAGCCGGATGACCTTCCCCGGCAGATGACGTCGCACTAAAGCGCGATGAGATGAGGATGAATCATCATCGCGCTTTAGGTTGTTGTTTGAGCATGATCTTTTCGGAAAACCGCTTCGCACTTTTCCGGATCATGCTTGAGGCGCATCCTTCCTAACGTTGCGACGAATTTCACACCCTCCCCCCGGCAACGGGGGGAGGGTGATCGTTTTGGGTGCGGCAGGTTGACCCATTCTGCACCGCAGTCTTCTTGCCGGGCGGCAGCCTTCTTGCAGAGAGCCGCTTTGCCCAGAGCCGCTCGATCGCATGCATCGGCATGCAACAAAGTGCATGTTTGGTGTCAAATCGCTCTTGCCTCGGAACGATACTGCCATTACCCATTTTTCCGCCTTGTACAGGCAGGGGGAGCTCTTTCACTGATGGCGACCGTGTTCGAACGTCGGCGCGAACCTGCGTGCGCCTGAAAGAGTTTTGATGCTGCTCGTCGTCGAACAGTTCTTGAACGGATTGCAGTTCGGCCTGCTGCTGTTCCTGCTCGCCGCCGGCCTGACGCTGGTGTTCGGGATCATGGATCTCGTCAACCTCGCGCACGGCTCGCTCTATATGATGGGCGCCTATTTCGCCGCGACCTTCGCGGCCTGGACCGGCAGCTTCCTGCTCGGCGCGCTGCTGGCGCTCGGCGCGACACTCGTGCTCGGCATCGTGCTCGAGATGAGCGCGCTGCGGCATCTCTACGGCCGCGACCATCTCGACCACGTGCTCGCGACCTTCGGCCTGATCCTGTTCTTCAACGAAGCCGTGCGGCTGATCTGGGGGCCGGCCGGCCTTGCGCTGCCGCTCCCGGTCTGGCTCACCGTGCCGGTGCCGATCCTGCCCGGCATTCACTATCCCGCCTATCGCCTCGCCATCATCGCGGTGGCGCTGCTGGTCGCGCTTCTGCTCTATCTCGGCGTGATGCGCACCCGCATCGGCATGCTGATCCGCGCCGGCGCCTCCAATCGCGAGATGATCGGCGCGCTCGGCATCAACATCAAGCTGCTCTACACCTTGGTGTTCGGCCTCGGTGCCGCGCTCGCGGGCCTTGCCGGTCTCATGCAGGCGCCGATCCTCACCGTGCAGATCGGCATGGGCGAGAACATTTTGATCCTCGCCTTCGTCATCATCGTGATCGGCGGCATCGGCTCGATCCGCGGCGCGTTCCTGGCCGCGATCTTGGTCGGCATGATCGACACGCTCGGCCGCGCCTTCCTGCCGAATTTGTTGCGGCAGGTGCTCAGCGGCGCCGCGGCCTCCACCGCCGCGCCCGCGCTGTCGTCCATGCTGATCTATCTGCTGATGGCGATCGTGCTGGTGGTGCGGCCGGAGGGGCTGTTTCCGGCCAACCGTCGATGAAGGCTTTCACTGTGAGCAAGGCCGTCACGGCCCTGATGCTGGCGGGTTTGGTGCTGCTGCCGCTCTATTCGCAACTCTCCGGCAACATCTTCATCCTGACGCTGTTCACCCGCATCGTCATCCTGGCGCTGGCGGCCGCGAGCCTCAACCTCATCATGGGTTTTGGCGGCATGATGAGTTTTGGCCACGCCGCCTATCTCGGCATCGGCGGCTACGCGGTCGGCATGCTGGCGCAGGAAGGCGTCGGAAGCGGCTTCATCCAGTTTCCGGTCGCGCTCGCGGCCTCCGCGATCTACGCGTTGGTGATCGGCGCGCTCTCCTTGCGCACCCGCGGCGTCTATTTCATCATGATCACGCTCGCCTTCGCACAGATGGCCTATTACGTCGCCTCGGGGCTTGCGCGTTATGGCGGTGATGACGGCCTCACCGTCTACAAGCGCAGCGACTTCTCCGGGCTGATCAACCTGTCGAACCGGACGCAGTTCTATTATCTCTGCCTCGCCTGCCTGTTCGGCGTGGTTTTCCTGATCTGGCGCATCGCCAATTCGCGCTTCGGCCTCGTCCTGCAGGGCCTGCGCTCCAACGAGCAGCGCATGCAGGCGATCGGTTTTCCCTCGAAACGCTACCAACTGGTCTGCTTCGTCATCTCGGGCACGATGTGCGGGCTCGCCGGCGCCCTGCTCGCCAACAACACCGATTTCGTCAGCCCGGCCGTGATGTACTGGACCCGTTCCGGCGACCTCATGGTGATGGTGATCCTCGGGGGCATGGGCACGCTGTTCGGCCCGGTCATGGGTGCGGTGGTGTATCTGCTGCTGGAAGAGTTCTTGTCGCAGCTCACCGAATACTGGGCGCTGATCATGGGCCCGCTGCTGCTGCTGATCGTGCTGTTTGGCCGCGGCGGCATCATGGGCCTGCTCGGGAGGCTCAACCGTGGCTGAACCCTTGCTCCGCGTCGAAAAGCTGGTGCGCCGCTTCGGCGGCATCATTGCGACGGACAACGTCTCGCTCGACGTCGCGGCGGGTGAGCTGCACGCCATCATCGGCCCGAACGGCGCCGGCAAGACCACGCTGATCAGCCAGCTCACCGGGCATCTCGCGCCGCATTCCGGCAGTGTCTCGCTCGGCGGTCGCGACATCACCTATCTGCCGGCCTATCGCCGCTGCGCGCTGGGCCTGGCACGTTCGTTCCAGATCACCTCGCTGCTGCTCGACTTCACCGCCGCCGACAATGTCGCGCTCGCGGCGCAGGCACATGCAGGCCACTCCTTCCGCTTCTTCGCCAATGCGCGGAAGGAGAAAGGCCTGCGCGATGCCGCGCATGCCGCGCTCGATCGCGTCGGCCTCGCCCATCGTGCCGATGTCCTGGTGTCCAGGCTCAGCCATGGCGAGCGTCGCCAGATCGAGCTTGCGGTTGCGTTGGCAAGCAAGCCGAAACTTTTGCTGCTCGACGAGCCGATGGCGGGCCTCGGCGTCACCGAGTCCCAGCGCATGGTGCAACTGCTCCAGGAGCTGCGCAAAGAGGTCTCCATCGTACTGGTCGAGCACGACATGCCCGCGGTGTTCGCGCTGGCCGACCGCATCTCGGTGCTGGTCTATGGCCGCGTCATCGCCTCCGGCGATCCGGCCGCGATCCGGGCGAACGAGGACGTCAAGCGCGCCTATCTCGGCGAGGCGCATGTGGTGACGCACCATGGCTGAAAAAGTGATGGCTGACACGCTGCTCGAGGTCGACGGCATCGAGACCTGCTACGGCCTGTCCCAGGTGCTGTTCGGCCTGTCGCTGTCGATCAAATCAGGCGAAATGGTCTCGCTAATGGGCCGCAACGGCATGGGCAAGACCACGACCATCCGCTCCATCATGGGCCTGACGCCGGCGCGCGCCGGCAGTATCCGCTTCGCGGGGTCGGAGGTGCGGACGCAACCGTCCTACCGAATCGCAAAGCTCGGCGTCGGCCTCGTCCCCGAGGGGCGCCAGATCTTCCCGAACCTCACCGTGCGTGAAAATCTGGTCGCGGCGGCCGCGGATCGCTTTGGCAGCGCCAATCCCTGGACGCTGGCCGCGATCTACGTGCTGTTTCCGCGTCTCGCCGAGCGCGCCTCCAACATGGGCAACCAGCTCTCCGGCGGTGAGCAGCAGATGCTCGCGATCGGCCGCGCGCTGATGACCAACCCGAAGCTCCTCATTTTGGATGAAGCGACCGAAGGCCTGGCGCCGCTGATCCGCGAAGAGATCTGGAACTGCCTGTCGCTGCTCAAGAGCCGGGGACAGTCGATCCTGGTCGTCGACAAGAACGTCGACCACCTCGCCCGCATCTGCGACCGCCACACCATCATCGAGCGCGGCAAGACGGTGTGGAGCGGTACCTCCGACCAGTTGCTGGCCGAGCCGGATCTGCAGCACAAATATCTGGGGATTTGAGAGGGCGGTGAGCTGAGGGACGGGACGCTCTTGCGGCTCACTCAGCGTCGTCCTGGCGAAAGCCAGGACCCATACCGCGCGGTCCATCGATTGCGGTGGGTATCAGTACCGAGCGACCAGTCTTCGCCAAATTCTTCCCTGGGGTAATGGGTCCTGGCTTTCGCCAGGACGACGTTGGGCCCTCACCAATAAATCCCATGCCGATGCAGTTCGCGGATCACGCGCGCCTCCGTGGATGGCTGGCGGCGCTTCGGCCTGACTGTCTCGGCCGTGCTGGTCACCGGTGCGGCCGAGGACTGCGTGGGCGTGGTTACGGCCGGCGCGGTCACGGTTGTCGGCGCGGTGGCACCGGTTGAAGTCGGTGTGGTGGTCGCTGTCTGGACATTCGTCGGCTGCGTTGCCGCCGGCGTCTGCACCGCCTGTGGCGTACCCGTCGCCGGCGCAGCCGGCTGCTCGGTAGTCTGCTGGCCCGCATTGGTTGCCGCGAGGCTCAGGCTGCGCGGACCGCCGGCATAAGCTTGGGTCGCGAGAAGCGACATCGTCGCGATCAGGATCAGCTTGCGCATGGAAACCCCCGTTATCTGGTCAATCCGTCTTACCTAATTCGCACCCACCTGACGCTAGCGCGCCAACCGATGTCCGCCGATTTCGATCAGGGTGGCCCGGCAGGACAGGCGATAGATCAGGCTGAACAATTGATCCCACATGACCGAACTCCGCTGTTGATCATTGGGCACAGCTTAACCCGCGTGTCTTTCCGGCGGTTTTCGGGGAGCGGGGAAAATGGCTTCGTCGGACCGCGATGTGATGTCGTCGGAACAGGTGGGACGAAGTCGCCTCACGGGCGTGTGAGCAGTGGGTCGCCGCGTCTTCGACCCGCCCTCCAAGGGAGGATGTCAGAACACCTCGAAATATTCGCGATGCTCCCAGTCGGTCACCTCAGACAGGAAGCGGTCGATCTCGGCATTCTTGATGTGGGTGTAATAATCGACGAACTCGGCGCCAAGTTTTTCGCGGAAGAACGGATCGTCCTTCAGCGCGATGACCGCATCACGAAGCGACTTCGGCAACAGCGGCGCCTTGGTCTCGTAGGGCGTGTCGGCGGACGGGCCGGGATCGAGCTTGCGGTCGACGCCGTCGAGGCCTGAGAGAATCTGCGAGGCCATGTAGAGATAGGGATTGGCGGCGGGCTCGCCGATGCGGTTTTCCAGGCGCGTGGCGGCATCGCCGGCCGCACCGAGCACGCGGATCATCACGCCGCGATTGTCGCGGCCCCAGATCGCGCGGTCCGGCGCCAGCGAATAGGAGCGGTAGCGCTTGTAGCCATTGATGGTCGGGGTGGTGAACACGGTCGACGCGCGGGCGTGGTCGAGCAGGCCGGCAAGCCAGGCCCGGCCGAACGCGCTGAGCGGCTCGCCGCCCTCCTTGGTCGTTTCCTTGGCCATGAATATGTTGTCGCCGCTCGCGCGTGAGACCACCGATTGGTGCAGATGCCAGCCGCTCGCGAACAAATTCGGCAGCTTCGGCCGGCACATGAAGGTGGCGTGATAGCCGTGGCGGTGCGCGATCTGCTTCACGGCAGAGCGGAACAGCACCATGTTGTCCGCGGGCTCCAGACCCTTCTTCGGCGCGAAGGTGAATTCGCACTGGCTCGGCCCGAACTCGACCTCCACCGAACGCAAGGGCAGACCGAGAGCGACGATGTCACGGCGCAGGATCTCCAGCACCGGCTCCATCTGATCGAAGCGCTGCTCGGTGAGGTATTGATAGCCGTGGCTGAGCAGGCTCACCGAAGGCGGCGTGCCGGGCTGGCCGGCATCCTCCGGGCGCATATGCGAATCGTCGAGCTTGAAGATGTGGAATTCGACCTCGAGGCCCGCGACGAAATCGTGGCCGCGCGTGCCGAGCTCGTCGAGCACCTTGCGATAGAGCCCGCGCGTCGCGAACGGCACGGGACGGCCGTCACTAAAATAAAGGTCGCAGAGAACCCAGCCGGTGGTCGGCGCCCACGGCAAAACGCGAAACGTGGTGGGATCTGCGACCATCAGCACGTCGGCCGCGCCCTCCATCTCCTTCATGCCGAAGCCGCCGCCTGACGTGAACACCGGAAACACCGTGCGGTGCGAGGTGTCCTTGGCGAGCATGGTGGTGGTGATGGAGCAGCCGCTCTCCAGCGAGGCGATCGCCTCGGAGGCGATGATGGTCTTGCCGCGCAAAATGCCGTGCTGGTCGGGGAAGGCGAGGCGGATGACTTCGAGGTTCTTCTCCTCGACGAGACGGCGCATGCGCGTCGCCGCGTCCTTCTGCTCATCCGACCACAGCGCATGACGCGCGACGAAAGTCACTATGGTTGCTCCTTGGTCCATGCTGTCATCGTCCGCCTTGTGCGCGCTGCGCACTGGGGCGGACGATCCAGTATTCCAGAGACGTCCGTGTGTCCACGAGAGGCCGCGGCGTACTGGATGCCCCGCCTTCGCGGGGCATGACAGTATAGGCTGTGGAGCCGCCGTCGCGACTCGCCGGCGGCGACCCTCACTCCGCCGCCGTCAGCCGATGCACGTTGTCTGCGATCTCCTTCGGCACCGGCGCCGTCCAGGGTGCGCCGCGGCGGCGCTTGACGTCGACTTCCATCCAGTAGGTCTCCCAGCCTCGTGTCGGCCCGATGCCGTCCATGGTCGCCGGGCCCTGGATCGAGCGTGCGGTGCTCTCGTCGAGATGCAGCATCGGCTTCTCGCCGCCTGCGACTTTCTCGATCTCCTGCCGCAGCAGGCGGCGGTATTGCACGATCGCCTTGTCGCTCGAGCCGAGATGCTCCCTGGTGCGATCCTGGATCGCGCCCATCGATTCCACCGCCCACTGGTCGTGGACGTTGATGTCGGTGCCCATGCCGGTATAGGTCGCGGTCTGCTGTTCGTGCGGATCGAAGCCGTAGTCGTTGCTGCTGTTCTTGCGAGATTTGTAGTCCGGCAGCTCATAGAGCTCGAGCCGCTGGTCGCGCATCTTCTGCTTGTCCACCGCGTTCGAATAGCTGGTGAAGATCGCGTACCAGTAGCAGTTCTCGTCGTCGACCGGCACGTGCCACTGCGTGATGGTCATCTCCGTGCTCATGGGGATGACGAAGCCGTGCGGGAAGAGCTGGTTGGTGACGCGCACATGGGTGCGCTCCTCGTCGATCTCGCGCAGCGCGATCAGCCGCAGGCCGTATTCGGTGTGCTCGACATTGATGATCGGGCGGCCGTATTCGCGGAGGATCTTCGTCATCGGCAGGTCGGAGCCTGCCGATGCGCCGCGGAACTGCTTGCCGTAAGCGGTCGACGTGTCCTCGTCCTCGAAGAAGCGATGCAGATAGGAGGCGTGCGCGGGATCGATGCCGACCTCGAGCGCCTGGAGCCAGTTGCAGGCCATGTGGCCCTTGAACGCAAAGGTGTGGGTATCGGGCGCGACAAAACAGTCGAGCTCCGGAAAGGCCGGCGGCTCTCCCTCGCCGAGCCAGGCCCAGAGGATGCCGCTCTTCTCCACCACGGGATAAGAGCGCTGGCGGATGTTCTGGCAGAGCTTTGAGTCCTTCGGCTCCGCCGGCGTCTCGATGCATTGCCCGGTGGCGTCGAACAGCCAGCCATGGAAGGCGCAGCGCAGGCCGCCATGCTCGAGCCGTCCGAAGGCGAGATCGGCGCCGCGATGCGCGCAGTGCCGATCGATCAGGCCGTAGCGCCCTCGCTCGTCGCGGAACAGCACCAGGTTTTCGCCGAGCAGTTTGACGGGACGGATCGGGCGATCGCCGTCGAGCTCGTCCACCAGCGCCGCCGGCTGCCAGTAGCTCCGCATCAGCTTTCCGCAGGGGTCCTTCGGACCGGTGCGGGTGATCAGGTCGTTCTGCTCCTGGCTCATCATGGCGAGTGCATCCTTGTGGAGTGGCGTTTGTTCGCCTATTGAACGAATGGGCGAATTATGACATGCCTCGATCCGGCAGCAAGCACTATTTTGCAGGAATGTCCCTGAAACCATGCCCAAGCTGAAGCGAAGCGAGAGCGACGAGCGCGCGACGGATTTCGTCGAGAGCCTCGATCGCGGCCTGCGCCTGCTGCAATGCTTCGGCACCACGGCCGGCCCGATGACGCTGAGCGATCTCGCCCGTGCCGCGGAGCTTCCACGCGCCACCGCGCGGCGCATGCTGTTCACGCTCCAGCGCGGCGGCTTCGTCAGTGGCGACGGCAAGCTGTTTTCGCTGACGCCACATGTGCTGACACTGGCTGCATCGTATCTGCGGTCGAGCCAGCTCGTCACGGTCCTGCAACCGGTGCTCGATCGCGTCGCGACAGCGGCCAACGAAATCTGCTCGCTCGCGATACTCGACGGCGACGAGGTCGTGTTCATCGCGCGCAGTAGCCCGGCGCGGATGTTTTCAGGTGGGCTCGACATCGGCTATCGCCTGCCGGCCTTCTGCACCTCGGTTGGCCGCGCCATGCTCGGCCAGCTCGACGATGCCGAGCTTGCTGCGTGTCTGAAAGCGATGAAGCGCGAGGCGCTGACGCCGCACACGGAGACCGATCCCAAGGCATTGCTCGCGCGCATCCTCGCCGATCGCGCGCAAGGCTACGCGCTGGTCGATCGCGAGGCCGAGCCGCATTTCCGCTCGATCTCGGTTCCGGTGCGCCGCTACGACAATGTGATTGTCGCTGCCATCAACATGGGCGCCCATGTCGACCGCGTGCCGGCGCAGGAATTGATCGAACGATTTTTGCCGCTGCTCCTCGAGGGCACCGTGGCCATAAAGGATCGCCTTCTTTAAGCGCGATTTTGTCGCCGTTCAGCAGACGCAGGTTTAGCCGGACCCGGTGCTGCGCCGCGGCCAATCGCCACGCCTGTACGTTGGATCACATCTGCTCTTCGCCCCCACGGATAGAGTGCACGGGCCACACGCCCAGATTGCACGTGGCGCCATCATCATTTGAACGGGACCGGCAATATTGCAGAAGGAGATTACGAATGACCGCGACTTCTAAACAGCTTCGCTATTGGGTCGATATGGCAATCGAATGCGTCCGCCGGGATCATACGCAAGCACTCAGTCCTGGCGATCAAAAGGGCCCCTTTTTGACGGCGCGGGCGTTGGGCATGGCACTCGCCGCACTCAATGACGCCCATGCACATGCAAGCAGCCGCCCCCGTCTTTTGAACGTCGCCGCTCCCCCAGGTCTTGGCAGTGCGAACGCCCAGGTCGCGGCAGCCGCCGCCTGCGCCCAGGTGCTGCTCAGGCGATATCCAAATCAGACTCGCTTCCTGGATCCGGCTTGGAGCACCTGGCTCGAATATTTCGGTCTCGGGCAGGCCGGAAGCTCGGCAGAGCACGCCGGGCGTGCGTTCGGCGACGCGGTGCACGCCCTCGGCGCAAGCGATGCGACCAACGCCGCCGCGGATCAATATACCGCAACCGGCGCGCCCTATACGCATATCGCCCCTCCGAACCAGCCGACCCAGCGTTACGCCGGCGGAAAATGGGGCGAGTGCACGCCGTTGCTGGCGACGCGAATCGCGAACTTTCCGGCGCCTCCAGGCCGCATATCGCCAACGCAGGTCGAGCCGACGCCGCACTATCAAGCCGATTTCGCCAAGATCGTGGAGAAGGGAGGCCTTCAGCGCACGGCAGGCTCCCGGACCTTGGCCGAAGAAGTGGTCGGCACCGCATGGGGGTATGATGGCCCGCCGGAGCTGGGCACCCCGCCGCGACTTTATCTCCAGGTCTTGCTGACGGCTCTGGACGCCATTGAGGCACGGACGCCTGGCAAATTGAACCTCGCGGACGAGCTGACGATCGTCGGAGGCGCGGCGATCGCAATGGCAGATGCCGGAATCGACGCGTGGCACTACAAATATGCCGATACGCACATGATGTGGCGTCCCGTGGTGGGCATTCAAAGAGCCGTTGCTGGCAATGGAAAAGCCGTGCCGGGCTGGCTGCCGCTCGGCCGCCCCGATACCAACGGAAGCGGCATCGGCTTGACGCCGGACTTTCCGGCCTACCCCTCCGGGCATGCGACCTTCGGTGCGGCCGCATTCCAGCTGTTGAGGCTCTTCCTCGTCGAAAAGGGCGTGACGTCGTTCAACCAGCACGGGGTCGACAAGTTCGCCTTCGATTTCGTCTCCGACGAGTACAATGGCCGCAACACCGATCCGCGAACGATGCTTCCGCGCGACCATCTGACGCTCAGTCATGACAGTCTCTGGAGCGCAATCACCGACAACTCCGTCAGTCGCGTTTATCTCGGCGTGCACTGGCAGTTTGACGGCATCACCAAACGCAATGGCGCAAATACCGCCGACGAGTTGGGGATTCCCACGCCGGATCATCTCGGACACACTGGAGGTGTATGGCTCGGAGCGCAAATCGCCAACCAGATCGCTCCGAGACTTGGCATCAGTCCGGCGACGATTGCCGCATCGAAGATTATCTGACGAATGGTCTTTGTGGCTCGTCAATAACCTAAAGCGCGATGAGATTGGATTGAATCGTCATCGCGCTTTAGCGCGGGTGAGCGGAACGAGACCAGGGAACGTCATTGAGACGAGAGCTGGATTCTCGCTCCGCTCACGGCCGGTTGCGCATCCAGTCGGCGAGGCCCGACAGCGCGCGATCGAGATCCTGCCGCGCGACAGTGTCGACGACCGTCTCCTCCAGCGCGCCGCGCATGCAGAGCATCCACGCATCACGTTCGGCATCGCCGATGGCAAAGCCGATGTGGCGCTGGCGCAGCCGCGGGTGGCCCTTCTCGACCGAGTAGAGTTTTGGGCCGCCGGTCCATTCGGTGAGATAGCGCTTCAGCACGTCCCTGATCAGGCCGAGATCGGCGGCGTGCATGGCGCGGATGATTTTGGCCTCCGGCAGCGTATCCATGCGGTCGTAGAAGCGCTCGACCAGCCGATCGATCGTGGTGCTGCCGCCGATCCGCTCGAACATGGAGATTGCGACGTCGCTGTCGGTCATGGGAGTTCAGACCTACAGCGCCACGCTGCGCAGCCCGAAGCTGCGCGCTTCGTTCTGCAGCACCGGCCGTACCGCGTCGATCAGTCGCGCCGCCGCGGCATCGACCGAAAGTCCCGCCGTGTCCACCACCGCCGTCGCGCGCGCATACAGCGGCTCGCGGCTCAAGAGGATGTTGCGCAACTCCGCCATGGCGGAGCGGTCGTCGGCCATCGGGCGCAAATCGCCCTGGCGGCGGACGCGGGCCATGTGCTCCTCGGGCTCGGCCTTCAGCCAGATCGTGTAGAACGACGACAGGATCTGGTCGAAGGTCAAAGGCTCCGAGACGATGCCGCCGCCGGTCGCCAGCACCATCAGCTCGTTGCGCGCGAGCAGCTGTTGCAGCGCCGCCTGCTCCATGCGGCGAAAGCCTTCCTGGCCGTAGAGCGCGATGATCTCGGCGACCGAGAGGCCGTTCTGCTGCTCGACCTCCTTGTTGAGCTCGACAAAACTCCAGCCGACCTTCTTCGCCAGCATCCTGCCGAGCGTGGATTTGCCGGCGCCGCGCAGGCCGATCAGCGCGATGCCGCAGAACGGCGCGCGCCGCGGCGCGGATGCGCTGCCGCCGGCGAGCAGGTCCTTGGCTTGCGCGATCTGCGCCGGCGTCGCCTTGCGCAAGAGATCGCGAAACATCTGCCAGTCCGGCGTCGGATCGGCCGAGGGAAGCAAATCTTCCAGATGCGCGCCCATCGCGTCCGAGACGCGGCGCAGCAGCACGATGGAGACATTGCCCTTGCCGCTTTCGAGCTGCGCGATGTAGCGCTCCGAAATCCCTGATACCTTGGCGAGCACTTTGCGCGACATGCCGCGCAGCGCGCGCATGGTGCGCACGCGCTGGCCGAGCTGTTCGAGAAATCGGGATTCGGCGTCGGGACTGTCGGTCATAGTTCTTCTTTAGCGGATGTCCTGCGGCGCGTTTTAATGAAACATAGTGCCTGCTGGCATTGACAGCAAGCCACGGCAGTGTCTTTCTATGAATTATAATTCTAAATTCGGGGAGAGATCCGTGAGCGAGGGATCCTATAACGCGGTGACCTGGCTGCTCGACCGGAACGTCGAGGAGGGGCGCGGCAACAAGCTCGCCTTCGACGACACCATCTCGCGGCTCACCTATGGCGAGCTCGCGCGCGAAACGCGGCGCACCGCCAACATGCTGCGCCGGCTCGGCGTCCGCCGCGAAGAGCGCGTGGCCATGATGATGCTGGATACGGTCGATTTCCCCATCGTGTTCCTGGGCGCGATCCGCGCCGGCATCGTGCCGGTGCCGCTGAACACGCTGCTGACATCAGATCAATACGCCTACATCCTCGCCGACTGCCGCGCGCGCGTGCTGTTCGTCTCGGAAGCACTCTATCCCGTGATCAAGGACGTGGTCGGCCGCATGCCGGATCTCGAGCATGTCGTGGTGTCCGGCGCCAAGCTCAACGGCCACAAGCAACTCGCGGAAGAGCTCGCGGATGAGAGCGATCAGTTCACGACCGCCGCGACACATGCCGACGAGCCGGCATTCTGGCTGTATTCCTCAGGTTCGACCGGCATGCCCAAGGGCGTGCGGCATCTGCATTCGAACCTGCAGGCGACCGCCGAGACTTACGCCAGCCGGGTGCTCGGCATCCGCGAGAACGACGTTTGTCTTTCTGCGGCAAAACTGTTTTTCGCCTACGGTCTCGGCAATGCGCTGACCTTCCCGATGTCGGTCGGCGCCACCGTGGTGCTCAACAGCGAACGGCCGACGCCGGCGCGCATGTTCGACCTGATGAACCGCTACAATCCCTCGATCTTCTACGGCGTGCCGACATTGTTCGCGGCGATGCTCAACGACGAGGCGATGAAGCGCGAGCGCTGCGGCGGCGCCTTGCGCATCTGCACCTCGGCCGGCGAGGCGCTGCCGGAATCCGTCGGCAACAGCTGGAAGGCGCGCTTCAACGTCGACGTTCTCGACGGCGTCGGCTCGACCGAGCTGTTGCACATCTTCCTCTCGAACGCGCCCGGCGACATCAAATACGGCTCCTCCGGCAAGCCTGTGCCGGGCTATGCGGTGCGGCTCGTCAACGAGGCCGGCCAGGACGTCGCCGACGGCGAAGTCGGCGAGCTCCTGGTCGATGCGCCTTCCGCGGGCGAGGGCTACTGGAACCAGCGCCACAAGAGCCGCCGCACCTTCGAGGGCCCGTGGACCCGCACCGGCGACAAATATGTCAGGGATGGCGAGGGCCGCTACACTTTCTGCGGCCGCGCCGACGACATGTTCAAGGTCTCCGGCATCTGGGTCTCGCCCTTCGAGGTCGAGAGCGCGCTGATCACGCATCCCGCCGTGCTGGAAGCCGCGGTCGTGCCCGAGGCCGACCCGGAAGGCCTGTTGAAGCCGAAGGCCTTCGTCGTGCTGCGTCCCGGCGCGACGACGACGAACTTGCAGGAGATGCTCAAGGAGCACGTCAAGCAGAAGATCGGTCCGTGGAAATACCCGCGCTGGATCGACGTGGTGGACTCGCTGCCGAAGACGGCGACGGGCAAGATCCAGCGGTTCAAATTGCGGGACGGGGCGAATTGATTGGCCTCGTCATTCCGGGGCGCGCGAAGCGCGAACCCGGAATCTCGATCCGCAGACTGCAATCTCGGGATTCCGGATCAACTCGCTTTGCGAGTTGTCCGGAATGACGGACTGAATGGAAACGACAGCATGACCAACCTCACCCCCACCGGCTTCCTCAGCATCGGCGACGCCAGCCTCGAATACAAATGGCTCGCGCCGCAGTCAGCCGACGCACCGACCATCGTCATGCTGCATGAAGGCCTCGGCTCGGTCGGGCTCTGGGGCGACTTCTCGGAAAAGCTGCAGCAGACGACCTCCGCCGGCATCTTCGTTTACTCGCGCGCGGGCTACGGCCAGTCGAGCAAGGTCGCGCTGCCGCG
Organism: Bradyrhizobium nivariense; assembly: GCF_029846715.1. Classification (GTDB taxonomy): domain Bacteria; phylum Pseudomonadota; class Alphaproteobacteria; order Rhizobiales; family Xanthobacteraceae; genus Bradyrhizobium. Next base: position 52,311 of record NZ_JARVWW010000030.1, on the reverse strand, counting down.
GCCGCTGGACTACATGCAGCGCGAGGCGCTGGACGTGCTGCCGAAGGTCCTCGATGCGATCGGCTTCAAGCGTGGCCTGCTGCTCGGCCATTCCGACGGTGCCTCGATTGCGACGATCTATGCCGGGGCACATCAGGATCATCGCCTGAGCGGGCTCGTGTTGATCGCACCGCATTTCATCGTCGAGGACATCTCGGTGAAATCCATCGCCGCGATCAAGACCAGCTTCGAGACCACCGACCTGAAGGCAAAGCTCGCGCGCTGGCACAAGGACGTCGACAACGCCTTCCATGGGTGGAACGGCGCCTGGCTCGACCCGAAATTCCGCGACTGGGATATTTCCGAATCTCTCGCTTATATCCGCGTCCCCGTCATGGTCGTGCAAGGCCTGGACGATCAATATGGCACATTGCGCCAGGTCGAGATCGCGCAGGAAGAGTGTTATTGTCCGGTAGATTTGAAAGTCATTTCAGACGCGGGACATTCCCCGCATCGTGAAGCGCCGGGGGCGACGCTTGACGCGATTGAGCAATTTGCAAAGGCGGCCCTGCGCGACGATCAGGGACTCCAGGGACGCGCCGCATGATGTCGCGGCGGCACATCGATGAATGTGCCTTCGAACGCGAGCGGCCCGCTGCCGTGGCAGCGGTGGCTCATGTGCCGGCGCGCCATCCGGCGCCGCGTTACGGGCTCGCGCTGAACGACCGCGGCTATTTCCGGGAATCGGTGGAGGTGCTGGGCATGAAACAAAATGCATGTCCGCTCATCTAAGGGGTAGACGCGCCCAAAAAGATGCACTATTGTGCATCTAACGCGACAGCCAAAACGCATAAACAAGCTCAAGGGTGGCCCATGGCCGGGGAAGATCGGCGCCTCGCAGGCGGCGCGACATTCATCGATTTCCAGACCGAACCGTCCCGCTACCGGCACTGGAAGCTCGCGGTCGACGGTGACGTCGCCACCCTGACCATGGACGTCGACGAGAATGGCGGCCTGTTCGAGGGCTATCTGCTCAAGCTCAATTCCTACGATCTCGGCGTCGACATCGAGCTTGCGGACGTGGTCCAGCGCCTGCGGTTCGAGCACCCCGAGGTGAAGGTCGTGGTGATGCGCTCGGCCAAGAACCGCGTGTTCTGCGCCGGCGCCAACATCCGCATGCTCGCGGGCTCGACGCATGCCCACAAGGTCAACTTCTGCAAGTTCACCAACGAGACCCGCAACGGCATGGAGGATTCCAGCGAAAATTCCGGCCAGCGCTTCATCACGGTGGTAAACGGCTCGGCCGCCGGCGGCGGCTATGAGCTTGCGCTCGCCACCGATTACATCATGCTCGCCGATGACGGCGCGTCTGCCGTTGCCTTGCCTGAAGTGCCGCTGCTCGCGGTGCTGCCGGGCACCGGCGGCCTCACGCGCGTGGTCGACAAGCGCAAGGTGCGCCGCGATCACGCTGATTTCTTCTGCACCATCGAGGAAGGCGTGAAGGGCAAGCGCGCCGTGCAATGGCGGCTGGTCGACGAGATCGCGCCGAACAGCAAGCTCGAAGGCAAGGTTGCCGAGCGCGCCAGGGAATTCGCCGACGGCTCGAAGCGCAAGGGCAGCGGCAAGGGCATCGCGCTGACGCCGCTCAAGCGCATCATCGACGCGACCAGCCTGCGCTATGGCTTTGTCACCGTCGACATCGACCGCGCCGCGCGCATCGCCACGATCGCGATCAAGGCGCCGGAGACCGCGCCGCCCGCCGACATCGACGGCATGATGGCGCAGGGGGCTTCGTTCTGGCCGCTCCAGGTCGCGCGCGAGATCGACGATGCCATCCTGCATCTGCGCATCAACGAGCTCGAGATCGCGATGCTGGTGTTCAAGAGCCATGGCGACCGCGCCCATGTGCTTGCCTGCGATGCCTTTCTTGAAACCAACAAGGCGCACTGGCTGGTCAACGAGATCCGCCACTACTGGAAGCGCGTGTTGAAGCGCATCGACGTCACCTCGCGCACGCTGGTGACGCTGGTCGAGCCAGGCTCCTGCTTCGCCGGCACGCTCGCCGAGCTCGTCTTCGCCGCCGACCGCTCCTACATGCTGATCGGCACGCGCCAGGGCGACAATCGTCCGCCGCCGTCGATCGAACTGTCGGCGATGAATTTCGGCCCGTATCCGATGAGCCATGGCCTGACGCGGCTGGAATCGCGTTTCCAGGCCGATCCGTCCGATGTGGAGCGCGCGGAAGCCACGAGGGGTACGGCTCTCGACGCCGAGCAGGCGGAAGAACTCGGCCTCGTCACCTTCGCGCTCGACGACATCGACTGGGACGACGAGGTCCGCGTGTTCCTGGAGGAGCGTGCCAGCTTCTCGCCCGACAGCCTCACCGGCATGGAAGCGAGCCTGCGCTTCGTCGGCCCCGAGACGATGGAATCGAAGATCTTCTCGCGCCTGACCGCGTGGCAGAACTGGATCTTCCAGCGCCCGAACGCGGTCGGCGAGGAAGGCGCGCTGCGCCGCTACGGCAGCGGCCAGAAGCCGAAATTCGATATGACGCGGGTGTAACTCTCGTGTCCCGGTCGCGGCGCAGCACGAAGTGATGCGACGCAGAACCGGGACCCGGACGGACCGGACAATAGGTCCCGGCTCAGCAGTGCAGCACTTCGCGCCGCACTGCATCCGGGACAAGAAATCCAAGGAGCACGGCCATGAACATGAACATCATGAACGTCGACTACTCGACCAAGATTCCGAACAACGTCAATCTGGCCGAAGACCGCCAGGTGCTGAAGGCGCTGGAAGGCTGGCATCCCGGCTACATGGATTGGTGGAAAGACATGGGGCCGGAAGGCTTCCAGGAATCGCTCGTGTACTTGCGCACCGCCTACTCGGTCGATCCGCGCGGCTGGGCCAAGTTCGATTACGTGCGCATGCCCGACTATCGTTGGGGCATCCTGCTTGCGCCGCAGGAAGAGAATCGCGTCGTGCCGTTCGGCGAGCATTTCGGCGAGCCGGCCTGGCAGGAAGTCCCGGGCGAATATCGCGCCATGCTGCGCCGTCTGATCGTGATCCAGGGCGACACCGAGCCTGCCTCGGTCGAGCAGCAGCGCCACCTCGGCAAGACCGCGCCCTCGCTCTACGACATGCGCAATCTGTTCCAGGTCAATGTCGAGGAAGGCCGTCATCTCTGGGCGATGGTGTACCTGCTGCAAAAGTACTTTGGCCGCGACGGACGTGAAGAGGCTGACGATTTGTTGCGCCGCCGCTCGGGCGATGCCGACGCACCGCGCATGCTGGGCGCCTTCAACGAGGCGACGCCGGACTGGCTGTCCTTCTTCATGTTCACCTACTTCACCGACCGCGACGGCAAGATGCAGCTGCACAGCCTCGCGCAGTCGGGCTTCGATCCGTTGTCGCGCACCTGCCGCTTCATGCTGACCGAGGAAGCGCACCACATGTTCGTCGGCGAGACCGGCATCACCCGCGTCGTGCAACGCACCTGCGATGCGATGCGCGAAGCCGGCATCACCGATCCGACCGACATCGCAAAAGTCCGCGCGCTCGGCGTGATCGATCTGCCGACCATCCAGAAGAAGCTGAACCTGCACTATACGCTGTCGCTTGATCTGTTTGGCTCGGAAGTCTCGACCAACGCGGCCAACGCCTTCAACACCGGCGTCAAGGGTCGCTATCACGAGACCCAGATCGACGACGATCACCAGCTCAAGAACGCGACCTATCCGGTGCTGAAGTTCATCGACGGCGAGATCAAGCTGGTGGACGAGCCGGCGCTGACCGCGCTCAACATGCGCCTGCGCGACGATTACAGCCAGGATTGCGTCAAGGGCATGCTGCGCTGGAACAAGGTGATCTCGACCTCGGGCTACCAGTTTCAGCTCAAGCTGCCCAACGTCGCCTTCCACCGCCACATCGGCGAGTTCAAGGGCATCCATGCGACGCCGGATGGTCTGTTGATCGACGACGCTACCTGGGCCAGGCGCAAGGACGAATGGCTGCCCTCGACCGCCGACGGCGACTTCATCACTTCGCTGATGCAGCCCGTCACCGAGACCGGCGAGTTCGCATCATGGATCTCGCCGCCGAAGGTCGGCATCGACAACAAGCCCGGCGATTTCGAATACGTGAAGATCGAGTCGTGAGTGTCGGGAGCGGCTGCTCTTGCCGCGCAAAAGCTGTCATCATCCGCGAAGGCGGATGATCCAGTATTCCAGAGGCGGCTGTGCTTGAGCCGAGAAGCCGCGGCATACTGTCATGCCCCGGTCAAGCCGGGGCATGACAGTATGGGGCGAGGGTGCTGCGTGCTCCTACAACGCCCTCTCAGCTATCCCACCCGCTCCCCTTGATCCCCGGATTGGCATAAACGATGCCGCCGTCCACCGCGATGGTTGCGCCCACCACATAGTCCCCCGCGCGCGAGGCGAGGTAGATCGCAGCGCCCGCCATGTCCTCGTCGGTGCCGATGCGACCCGCGGGCACGCGCGTCGAGACCTCGTCGCCATGGTCGCGCGCGGCGCGGTTCATGTCGGATTTGAACGGGCCCGGCGCGATCGCGGTGACCACGACATGGTCGCCGATCAGCTTCACGGCCATGCGCCGCGTCAAATGGATCAGCCCCGCCTTGCTCGCCGCATAGGAATAGGTTTCGCCCGGATTGACGAAGATGCCGTCGATCGAGGCGATGTTGATCACTTTCGCCGGCCGCTCCGCCGAGGCCGCCGCGCGCAGCGTGGGCGCCAGCGCCTTGGTCAGGAAGAACGGCGCCTTGACGTTGAGGTTCATCACCTTGTCCCAGCCGCTTTCCGGAAACTCGTCGAACTCCGCGCCCCAGGCCGCGCCGGCATTGTTGACGAGGATGTCGAGTTTTGGCTCGCGCTTGCCGAATTCGCTCGCGAGCAGCTCGGCGCCGGCCAGCGTCGAGATGTCGATCGGCAACGCGATGCATTCGCCGTCATATTGTGCGGAGAGCTCGTTCGCAGTCGCTTCGCAAGGCCCGGCCTTGCGCGCGGTGATGTAGACCTTCGCCGCACCTGCGCTGAGAAATCCCGCCGCGATCATCTTGCCGATGCCGCGCGAGCCGCCGGTCACCAGTGCGACGCGGCCGTTGAGCGAAAACAGATCTTTGAACATGGTGGCCTCCCTTTGTTTGCGCCGGTTGTGAGCGGGGCCGGAAGGGGAGTCAAGGAAGGCGCTGCATCGTCGTCCTGGCGAAAGCCAGGACCCATTACCCCAGGATTGAATTGCTTGAATGAGCTATGGCCTCAGCGCGTCGCAAAGTGGACAGCGGTGGCAATGGGTCCTGGCTTTCGCCAGGACGACGTCTGAGTTCGGGCAGCGAAGATGGAGAGATTTAAGCCGCCGCAATCCTGCGGAAGCCATTCCACATCGCGGTCGCGGCGCCCGAGGTCAGCACCGGCAGAATCCGCGTGTCCTGGTAATTGCCGTTGAGCGAGACGCGTGGCAGCGCGGTCATGTGGCCGGCGTTTTCGGCGAACAGCATGCCGGGCCGCGTTGTCACCGCGGTCTTGAAGCCGGCGGATGCAGCGAGCGCAAACTCACGCTCGCCCGCGGCCTCGCGGTCGCCATAGGGGTAGGCAAGATGCTGGACATTGCGGCCGAGCGCCTGCTCGATCCGCGCGCGGCTCACGGCCATCTCCTGCGTGGCGATCTCTTCGCTTTGCTTGGCGAGATTGCAATGGCTGATGGTGTGGGCGCCGATCGTGACCAGGGGATCGGCGGCAAATGTCTTCACCTCGTCCCAGGACAGGCAGAGGCTGCGGCACAGCGCGGCGATGTCGACGCCGTACTTCGTGCAGAGCGCCTCGATCTCGCGCTTGAGATCGTGCTCGCCCGGCAGGGCGCGCAACCAGTCGTGCAGCCGGTCGAATGCCGCCTGCTTGGCGGCTGGCGTCGTCGCATCGAGCCGCAGCGCGGCATTGCCGATTGTTACCTCGATCTGCTCGGCCCTGGCGATCACGGCCTCCAGCGCCGCCCACCACAGCCGCCCCGTGCCGTCGGCGAAATCGCTGGCGACATAGACCGCCAGAGGCGCGTCAAATTCGCGCAGAACCGGCAGCGCAAAGTCGAGATTGTCGCGATAGCCGTCGTCGAGGGTGAAGGCGGCGAAGCGGCGATCGAACCGGCCCCGCACCAGCCGCTCATGCAGCTCGTCCATGCTGACGATGTCGATCTCGCGCGAGCGCAGATGGCTCAGGGTGGCGCGCAGGAATTCGGGGGTGACTTCGAGATGCCTGTTCGGCTGGAACGCGGCGTCGCGGGCCGGCCGCACGTGGTGCAGCATGAAAATGGCGCCGACGCCCGACAAAAGCGGGCGCAACAGGTGGTGCGCCCCGCTGAAATAGAGTGCTCCCAGCCCGGCGCGGATGACGTTGTTACGGAGTTGTTTCATGACCCGCTGGCGGACTTTGGCATTCCGCCTGCAACTTACGGAAGAACCCTTGAAGAAAAAGTTATTTCAATTGTCGACGCATGGCCCTCGGAAGGGCGTCATTTCCGGTTTGACAGCCCGCCAAGGGTTTGTTTTGTCTCCGGTTCCAGAGTTCGGGTCGTCGAATGCAAAAGCTTTTCAGGTGGGCCAGCAAATGGTGGCCGGGGCTGATCCCCCTGGCCGTCATGTGGGGATTTGCGGCCTGGAATAATACTTTGCCGGTCGAGGCGGACCTTTCCGCCCGGAGTTCGGCCGCCCTCAAGGACACCGTTCTGGACAAGACCCGGATCGCGGTGGACGGCCGCGACGTCAGCCTGGCCGCGGACGCGTTTTCCGAGGAGGGTCGGCGCGACGCTGTTGTGGCGGTCGAGACCGTCCCCGGCGTGCGCCTGGTCGACGACCGGACCCGCCTCGTTCCCGAGGCAAAACCCTTTGTCTGGAACGCCGAACGCGACGTGGTGCGGGTGACGCTGTCAGGCTCCGCGCCCCTGCCGGCGATGAAGGGCCGCCTGACCGAGGCGGCCCGCAAGGAGGTCGGCGGCACCGAGGTGGCCGATCAGATGGGGCTGGCGCGCGGCGCGCCTCCGCGGTTCGAGGCGGCTGCGATGCTGCTGCTCGACCAGATCGGCAAGCTCAAGGACGGCAAGATCACGATAACAGACACCAAGGTCAATCTGTCGGGCATGGCGCGCGACCTCGGCGGCCGCGAAGCGGTCGCGGCGGCGCTCAAGAACCTGCCCGAGGGCTTTTCGATCGCAGCCAACGACGTCAAGGCGCCGCCCTACGTCTTCCAGGCCTACAAGGATCCGGTGGCCGCGACGGTGACGCTGACCGGGTACGTGCCCGACAACAACGCGCACGCGGCGATCGTCACCAGCGCATCGCGGAAATTATTCAACGAAAAGGTCGTCGACAATCTCAAGGCCAGCGTCGGCGCGCCCGGCTCCTTCAACCCCGCCGTGGTCGCAGCGCTCGGCGCGCTGTCGCGACTGTCGACCGGCACGCTCGTCGTGTCGGACCGCGAGGTGAAGCTGTCGGGCGATGCACTCTATGAAGGTGCCGCCAACGACATCCGCGCAGGCCTCGGTAAGGATTTCCCGAAAAACTGGCAGTACAAGCCGGAAATCACGGTGAAACCCGCGGCCGGCCCGGTCGACGGCACCGTGTGCCAGCAATTGTTCTCGGAGCTGCTGGCCAAGGCCAAGATCCGCTTCGGGGCGAAGCGCGCCGACATCGATCCGGATTCGGCCGGCATTCTCGATCATCTGATCGAGACGGCACTGCGATGCCCCACCACCAATATCGACGTTGCCGGGCATACCGATGCCGACGGCGAGGATTCCTTCAACCAGGCGCTCTCTGAGAAGCGCGCGCAGGCGGTGATCGACTATCTGGTCAAGGCCGGCCTGCCCGCCAGCCGCTTCACTGCGGTCGGCTACGGCAGCACGCAGCCCGTCGCCGGCAATGACACCGAAGACGCCAAGGCGCAGAACCGCCGCATCGAATTTCTGGTGAGGTGACGATGCCCTATCTCGTCTCGTTCCATCTGGGTTGGCTGATCGGCTCGCTGCTGCTCGGTTTTTGCATGGGCTGGATCTCGGTGGTCCAGCGCGGCAACGGCACCTCGAAAGTGACTGCGCGCTGGCTCGCCGTGCTTGCTGCCGCCCTGGTCGGGGCCTCGTTGGCGCATGTGGTCCCCGGCCGCTTCGGCTACTGGCTCGACCTCGCCCTAATCATGTTCGCCTGCTACCTCGTCGGCTGCACCATCGGCGCCTGGCTGCGCGACCGGGTGGTCTCGCGCACCGCGCCGCCTGCTGCTCTGTGATGTTGCCGTGCACCCTGACCGCGGGAGTCAGGAAGCGCTCCGGTCACCCCTCTTTCAACAGGCGGGTGCGGCCCATAGATTGACGTCAGCTTAAGCCGTGACGGAACATTGCGCGGTCGAAATCATCAAAACTTCATGGCGACTGCGCAGGATTGCCATGGAGATTCGCGTCAGTCTTGCCGCCGAAAGCGCCAAACCGTGCATCAGGAGCCCGCAACCCTGCCTAAAATATTGAAGGCACGAGCTTTTGTTCGAATTGCCGAATTCCACTCCGCGCGGAAACGCGCTAGTGGAGGGATAGCGGGCATGCGCGATGCCGGGGCCGACAGCGAGGGTTGGTTGGGTGTCTGCGTGTCGTCCGCCTGTTCGCCGGCCACCCTGGCCGCTGAAGCATTGTTCGAGGTTTAGATGCTGGAAGCCATACGCAGAGCGATGTCGTTTCTGCGCCAGAAGCAAATCCTGCATAAGCTTGGAGTTGTGATCAGCGTCGCGGTCATCGGCATCGCTTGCTATGTGCTCTACCACATGCTGCGCGGCATCGATGTCAATGAGGTCCTCGAAGCGATCAAGAGCACCGAGCCGAGCCAGATTGCGATGGCGGCGCTGTTCGTCGCCGCGGGCTATTTCACGCTGACCTTCTACGACCTGTTCGCCGTGCGCGCGATCGGCCACGCCCACGTGCCCTATCGCGTCAACGCGCTCGCGGCCTTCACCAGCTATTCGATCGGCCACAACGTCGGCGCCAGCGTGTTCACCGGCGGTGCGGTGCGCTACCGCATCTATTCGGCCTACGGCCTGAACGCGATCGACGTCGCAAAAATCTGTTTCCTCGCCGGCCTGACCTTCTGGCTCGGCAATGCCGCCGTGCTGGGCCTCGGCATCTCCTATCATCCGGAGGCCGCTGCCTCGATCGACATGCTTCCGCCCTGGCTGAACCGGACGCTGGCGATGATGATCATCGTCGGGCTGGTTGCCTATGTGGTCTGGGTCTGGACCCAGCCGCGGATGGTCGGCCGCGGGCCCTGGACCGTGATGCTGCCGGGCGGCCCGCTGACGCTGCTCCAGATCGCGATCGGCATCATCGATCTCGGCTTCTGCGCGCTCGCGATGTACGTGCTGGTTCCGGACGAGCCCAATCTCGGCTTCGTGGTGGTCGCGGTGATCTTCGTCTCGGCTACCCTGCTCGGCTTTGCCAGCCATTCGCCCGGGGGGCTTGGCGTGTTCGACGCCGCCATGCTGGTCGGCCTCTGGCAGATGGACCGCGAGGAACTGCTGGGCGGGATGCTGCTGTTCCGCGTCCTCTATTATCTGTCCCCCTTCGTCATATCTGTAATCTTGCTGACGTTTCGCGAAGTTATAATCGGCGCACGATCGAAACGCTTGCAGCAGGCCGCGCTCAAGCTCGACCCCGGCCCGGCGCATGAAGCCGCCTATGTGAGAGAGCGCAGCGACAGCGGCGCCTGACCGGCGCAAGTCTTGAGTCTCAAGTCTTGAGTCCGCAAGTCTTGAGTCCGCAAGTCTTGCGTCTAAGAGTCCCCCAGGAGAAGCCCGCCCCGATGGCGATCGACGCCCCATCTTCTCCCTCCTCCCAGCCCTGGTCCGACCGGCTGCGGCACTCGACCGTCATCCTGATCGCCGCGGCGCTCGCGCTGTCGGTGGTGGTCTCGCTCGGCGAATTGTCGGCGCTGCATGCGATTGCGGTGTTCCTCTGCATCGCGGCCGCAGCGCTGATCCCGTGGCGCCTGCACGATACCGCCGCCTCGCGCGAAGACACCGGCCGCGTCAACCCGGTCGAGAGCGCGGCGGTGGCCGCGGTCGTCGCCGGCATGCCCGATCCTGCGGTGCTGCTCGACCGCGCCGGCCGCGTCATCCATCTCAACGCCGCGGCCGCCCAGCTCGCGCCGGCGCTGCGCAGGAACGAGCTCGCCCAGTTCGCGCTGCGCTCGCCGGAGATCATCACCGCGCTACGCGAGTCGATCGCGACCACCGAGCCGCGGCGCGCGACCTATCTCGACCATGTCCCGGTCGATCGCTGGATGGAGCTGACCATCACGCCGGTGCCGGTGCCGACCACCTTCGGCGGCGCCGACAAATGCATGCTGATGACCTTCCACGACCAGACGCCGCTGCGCCGGGTCGAGGAAATGCGCGCCGATTTCGTCGCCAATGCCAGCCACGAATTGCGCACGCCGCTGGCCGCGCTGTCCGGCTTCATCGACACGCTCCAGGGCCAGGCCAAGGACGATCCCAAGGCGCGCGAGCGCTTTCTCGGCATCATGCACAACCAGGCCACCCGCATGGCGCGCCTGATCGACGATCTGCTGTCGCTGTCGCGGGTAGAACTGTCGGCCCATGTGCGGCCCGACACTCTGGTCGACCTTTTGCCGATCATCTTCCAGGTCGCCGACGGGCTCGAGCCGCTGGCGCGGGAACGCCAGGTCGAGGTCGAGACCCATCTGCCGGAGGCGCCGGTGATGATCGCGGGCGACCGCGAGGAGCTGCTTCGACTGTTCGAGAATTTGATCGAGAACGCGCTCAAATACGGCGCCTCGGGTGGACGCGTCATCGTGTCGATGACATCGGGTCCTGCCATTGATGGAACTCAGGAAATCCGGGTCATGGTGCGGGATTTCGGCCCCGGCATCGCGCCGGAGCATTTGCCGCGGCTGACCGAGCGTTTCTACCGGGTCGATGTCGGCGACAGCCGCTCGCAGGGCGGCACCGGCCTCGGATTATCGCTGGTGAAACATATTCTTAACCGCCATCGCGGCCGGCTTTTGATCGAAAGCGTGCCCAAACAGGGCGCCGCTTTCACCGCGTGTTTTCCCCAGGGCAGGCCTGCGGCGCTGAGCTAAATTTCCAGCAATTTCAGCCGCTTAAGCCTGTCATCCGACTGTCACGAAACCTTCGTAAAAGCTCAGCTGTCCGCTCCTAAAGGGGCGGCACGGGGAGCGCGATCGGGCGCGGATGGCGCTTCGCTCCCCTGTATGGAGACCAGCATGAATTTCCTCAAAACGATCGTCGCTGCTGGCTTGGTCGCCGCATCGACGACGGCAGCCTTTGCTGCCGACATCACCGGCGCCGGTGCGACGTTCCCGTTCCCGATCTATTCCAAATGGGCTGACGCCTACAAGAAGGAGACCGGCAACGGTCTGAACTACCAGTCGATCGGTTCCGGCGGCGGCATCAAGCAGATCCAGGCCAAGACCGTGACCTTCGGCGCCAGCGACGCGCCGCTCAAGGCCGAGCAGCTCGAGAAGGACGGCCTCGTCCAGTGGCCGATGGTGATGGGCGCCATCGTTCCCGTCGTCAACATCGAGGGCGTGAAGCCCGGTGAGATGGTGTTCGACGGCGAAACCCTCGCCAGCATCTATCTCGGCAAGATCACCAAGTGGGACGACGCCGCGATCAAGAAGCTCAACCCGAACGTGAAGCTGCCGTCGGAGGCGATCACCGTGGTCCGCCGTTCGGACGGTTCGGGCACCACCTTCAACTTCACCAACTACCTCGCCAAGGCCAGCGCTGACTGGAAGAGCAAGGTCGGCGAGGGCACCGCGGTCGAATGGCCGGTCGGCGTCGGCGCCAAGGGCAACGAAGGCGTGTCGGGCAACATCAGCCAGACCAAGAACTCGATCGGTTACGTCGAGTACGCCTATGCCAAGCAGAACAAGCTGACCTACACCGGTCTCGTCAACAAGGCCGGCAAGCCGGTGCAGCCCACCGTCGAAGCCTTCCAGGCGGCCGCCTCCAACGCCGACTGGGCCAAGGCGCCCGGCTACTACGTCATCCTGACCGACCAGCCCGGCGAGAAGTCCTGGCCGATCACGGCGGCGACCTTCATCCTCATGCACAAGGACGCCACCGACAAGGCGGCCTCGCAGGAAGCCATCAAGTTCTTCCGCTGGGCCTTCAAGAACGGCGGCAAGGCGGCTGAAGAGCTCGACTACATCCCGATGCCCGAGGGCGTCGTGACCCTGGTCGAGAAGACCTGGGCTGCCGAGATCAAGAGCTAAGCGCTGTTGTCCCGGGCACCGCGCCGGGCTCTCAAAAGACGTCCGCCCCGGATCGGCATCGCGCCGCATCCGGGGCGCAAGACCAACAACAAGACCAATCACAAGATCTAGAAAATAAGACCTGCGACAAGCATACATTAAACGGGTACAGGGGATCGGCGTGGCAGAGATGGCCGTTCAGAGCGATGTAATCGACGACGCCGGACCGTATGATCGCGCCAAGGCCTTGAGCGCGTTCAAACTCGGCGACGTCACCTTCTACTGGATCACGCGGCTCTCCGCGATCTCGGTGCTTCTGATCCTCGGCGGCATCATCATTTCGCTGATCGTCGGCGCCTTTCCGGCGATGAAGGAATACGGCCTCTCCTTCCTGTGGACGCAGCGCTGGGCGCCGTCCGCCGATCCGCCGGTGCTCGGCGCGCTCGGGCCGATGTACGGCACGCTCGTCACCTCCTTCATCGCGATGCTGATCGCCATTCCCGTGGGTCTCGGCATTGCGATCTTCCTCACCGAGCTGTGCCCGCAATGGCTGCGCCGCCCGATCGGCATGGCGATCGAGCTGCTCGCCGGCATCCCCTCGATCATCTACGGCATGTGGGGCTTCTTCGTGCTCGGCCCGTTCCTGGCCAACACGTTCCAGCCCTTCATGATCAAGATCTTCGACGGCGTCCCCGTGCTGGGCGCGATCTTCGCAGGTCCGCCGTCCTATCTCAGCCTGTTCAATGCCGCGCTGATCCTTGCCATCATGGTGTTGCCCTTCATCACCTCGATCTCGGTCGACGTGTTCAAGACGGTGCCTCCGGTCCTGAAGGAAGCGGCCTACGGCGTCGGCTGCACCACCTGGGAAGTCGTCCGCAGCGTCGTGATCCCCTACACCCGCGTCGGTGTCATCGGCGGCGTCATGCTGGCGCTGGGCCGCGCGCTCGGCGAGACCATGGCGGTGACCTTCATCATCGGCAACTCGTTCCGCATCTCGGGCTCGATCTTCGCCCCGGGCACCACGATCTCGGCGGCGATCGCATCCGAGTTCGCCGAGAGCGACGGTCTGCACCAGTCCGGCCTGATCCTGCTCGGCCTCCTGCTGTTCGTGCTGACGTTCTTCGTGCTCGCAGCGGCGCGGCTGATGCTGATGCGGCTGGAAAAGAAGGCGGGGAACTAACGCCATGAACCCGATCTATTCACGCCGCCGCCGCAAGGACATCGTGGTCCGCGGGCTCTGCATGGCCGCAACCGCCTTCGGCGTCACCTGGCTCGCGCTGATCCTGATCACGCTGCTCTACAACGGCCTCGCCGGACTCAATGTCCAGCTGTTCACCGAGAACACGCCGCCACCCGGATCGAACGAGGGCGGTCTGCTCAACGCCATCGTCGGCTCGCTGATCATGACCGTGATCGGCGTCGGCATCGGCGCGCCGCTCGGCATGTTCGCCGGCACCTATCTCGCCGAATACGGCCGCAACGACAAGCTGACCTCGGTGATCCGCTTCATTAACGACATCCTGCTCTCGGCGCCCTCGATCATCATCGGCCTGTTCATCTACGGCGCGGTGGTGGTGCCGATGCGCGGCTTCTCCGCGATCGCCGGCAGCCTCGCGCTCGCGGTCATTGTGATCCCGGTGGTGCTGCGCACGACCGAGGACATGCTGCTCTTGGTGCCGAACGCGCTGCGTGAGGCGGCCTCGGCGCTCGGCCTGCCGCGTTCGCTGGTGATCAAGCGGATCGCTTATCGTTCTGCCCGTTCGGGCCTCATCACCGGCGTGCTGCTCGCCACCGCCCGCGTCGCCGGTGAAACCGCGCCGCTGCTGTTCACCGCGCTGTCGAACCAGTTCTTCAGCCTCGGCCTGAACAAGACGATGGCGAATTTGCCGGTCACCATCAACAACTTCGTGCAGAGCCCCTATGCCTACTGGAAGCAGCTGGCCTGGAGCGGGGCGCTGCTCATCACCCTGACCGTTCTTGCCCTTAATATTGGCGCGCGCATTCTGGGCGCCGAGAGGACCGCAAAATGAGTGATCTTTCCGTATCGATGAGCGCGGCGGGTGGACTGCCCCACGCGCCGATGCTGCCCGAGGCGCCCCCCAAGGTGACTGTCCGCAACCTGAACTTCTATTACGGCGAGCACCACGCGCTGAAGAACATCAACCTGACGCTCGGCGCCAACCGCGTCACGGCGTTCATCGGCCCGTCGGGCTGTGGCAAGTCGACCCTGCTGCGCATCTTCAACCGGATGTACGATCTCTATCCGGGCCAGCGCGCCACCGGTCAGCTCATGCTCGACCAGACCAACATCCTCGACGGCAAGCTGGACCTCAACCTGCTGCGCGCCCGCGTCGGCATGGTGTTCCAGAAGCCGACGCCGTTCCCGATGACGATCTACGAGAACATCGCCTTCGGCATCCGTCTCTACGAGAAGATATCGAAGTCCGAGATGGACGGCCGGGTCGAGAAGGCGCTGCGCGGCGGCGCGCTGTGGAACGAGGTCAAGGACAAGCTCAACGCCTCCGGCCTGTCGCTCTCCGGCGGCCAGCAGCAGCGCCTCTGCATCGCCCGCACCGTCGCGGTACGGCCCGAGGTCATCCTGTTCGACGAGCCCTGCTCGGCGCTCGACCCGATCTCGACCGCCAAGGTCGAGGAACTGATCCAGGAGCTGTCCGAGGACTACACGATCGCGATCGTCACCCACAACATGCAGCAGGCGGCGCGCGTCTCGGACAAGACCGCCTTCATGTATCTCGGCGAGCTGATCGAGTTCGACGACACCAGCAAGATCTTCACGTCGCCGACCGACCGGCGCACGCAGGATTACATCACCGGACGGTTCGGCTGAGGAGACGGGACATGGGTTCTGAACATACCGCAAAGGCCTTCGACACCGACCTCCAGGAACTCACCCGCCTGGTCGCCGAGATGGGCGGCATCGCCGAACGCATGATCGTCGATTCCGTCGACGCGCTGATCCGCCGCGACATCCCGCTCGGCCAGCGCGTCGTCACCATCGATGCCGAGCTCGACGCGCTGCAGAAGCGCATCGAGGAGCGCGCCGTGCTCACCATCGCCCGCCGTCAGCCGATGGCGATCGATCTGCGCGAGATCGTCGGCGCCATGCGCGTCGCGACCGATCTCGAGCGCATCGGCGACCTCGCCAAGAACATGGGCAAGCGCGTCGCGGCGCTGGAGACGGACTTCCATCCGCTCAAGCTGTTCCGCGGCCTCGAGCACATGACCGACCTCGTGCAGCAGCAGGTCAAGTCGGTGCTGGACGCCTATGCCGCGCATGATTTGCCGGCGGCGATGGCGGTGTGGAAGGGCGACGAGGAAGTCGACGCCATCTGCACTTCGCTGTTCCGCGAGCTCCTCACCTACATGATGGAGGATCCGCGCAACATCTCGTTCTGCATCCACCTGATGTTCTGCGCCAAGAACATCGAGCGGATCGGCGACCACGCCACCAACGTCGCCGAGACCGTGTTCTACATGATCGAGGGGCAGGCGATGACCGACAAGCGGCCGAAAGGCGACATGACGACCTTCGCCACCACGGTACCGAATACTTGAAGACTTAAGGAGCGACGACCCGATGGGCGCACGCATTATGGTGGTTGAGGACGAGGAAGCCCTGACCGAGCTTCTCCGCTACAACCTCGAAGGCGACGGCTATGACGTCGAGACGGTGATGCGCGGCGACGACGCCGACACCCGCCTCAAGGAGCACATCCCCGATCTGATCGTGCTCGACTGGATGCTGCCGGGGCTATCCGGCATCGAATTGTGCCGGCGGCTGCGCACCCGTCCCGAGACCAAGCAGCTCCCGATCATCATGCTCACCGCGCGCGGCGAGGAGAGCGAGCGGGTGCGGGGTCTTGCGACCGGGGCCGACGATTACATCGTCAAGCCGTTCTCGGTGCCGGAGCTGCTGGCGCGCGTGAAGGGCCTGCTGCGGCGCGCAAGCCCCGAGCGGCTCGCCACCGTGCTCGCCTTTGGCGACATCGAGCTCGACCGCGACAAGCGCCGCGTGGCACGCTCGGGCCGGCCGATCGATCTCGGCCCGACCGAATATCGCCTGCTCGAGTTCTTCCTGGAGCATCCGGGGCGGGTGTTCTCGCGCGAGCAATTGCTCGACAGCGTCTGGGGCCGCGACATCTATATCGACGAGCGCACCGTCGATGTTCACATCGGCCGCCTGCGCAAGCTGCTCAATCTCGGCCGCGAGCAGGACCCGATCCGCACCGTCCGCGGTGCCGGCTACGCGCTGGACGATCGCTTTGCGAAGGCGGAGCAGGCGCAACCGTCTGTGAGTTGATTTAGCGAGCTGTCGCTACAATCCCGATGTCGTTCCGGCCCCCCGGTGCGCAATTGCGCACTAAAGCATGATCCGGAAAAGTGCGAAGCGGTTTTCCGAAAAGATCATGCTCAAACAACAACCTAAAGCGCGATGATGATTCATCCTCATCTCATCGCGCTTTAGGTCGGGACGACACTGAATGTGTTCAGCCGTCGCTGCCTGACGATCAGCCGTGCGCTAACTCAGCGCGGCCCCGGCTTCACCGGTGCACGCCGCCGATCCGATGCCGGCTGATACGCGACGCGCGAGTGCTGGGCGCAGTAGGGCAGGCCGGAGAGCGCCTTGCCGCCGCAGAAGAAGAAATCCGGGCTCGAGGGATCGCCGACCGGCCAGTGGCAGGTCGCCTCGTTCAGCTCTAGCAGCGACAGCCGCTGGCTCATCGGCACCACGTTGTCGTAGGTGACCGGTTCGGCCTCCACCTCGACCTCGAAGGCCTGTGCCAGCGCGGTGTTGCCGCGCGAGATCGGGCGGGTCACCCGCATCATGTGCTGCGCGGGACGCACCTTGCGCGGCCGCGGCGCTGCCGATGAAGGGCTCTTGGCGCGGCCCGACAGGCCGAGCCTGTGCACTTTGCCGATCACGGCATTGCGGGTCACATTGCCGAGCTCAGCCGCGATCTGGCTGGCCGAAAGTCCGGCCTCCCAGAGCTTTTTTAGCTGCTCGACGCGATCATCGGACCAGGTCAAAACCGTCATTGCACCCTTTCCCTCGCTGCGGGCCAGCCATCCTGGGGCCTCGCAGCGAATGCCTAAGCCTTTAAAAACCCGTGCCGCCAGAATCCCTTAAGGCTCGCCGGGCGCGACTAGAACGCCCGAACGTTTACGCCGGTACATGAGGACTTAGAGATCAGAACCACTGCACGAGATGTCGTATCTGACAATCCAAACGCTACAATATGGCGTGACTCCCGCGCAAGAGTCCGCCGACTCGCTTCCACATGTTCCGTGGTGAAAACCCGCAAAATCGGCACCGCAAGACTACGGATTCAGCGTTTCGCGAGGCTTTCCGGGCGGCATTGACACCCGTTTCACCAGGCCTAAGATACTCATGCGTGCCGCCCTGAAGAGGCGGCACGTTTCGTTTTCCGGGCCGGTCAATGGTGCGTCGCCCAATGCACGCTCACACCGTCCGCAACATTCAAGTGACCGCCATGACCAACAGCGCAGCGCCGCATTTGCTCCCCGTTTTTGCCAGGTCCGACCTCGGTTTCGAGCGTGGCGAAGGCTGCTGGCTGATCGCGACCAATGGCGAGCGCTATCTCGATTTCACCTCGGGCGTCGCGGTCAACGCGCTCGGCCATGCCCATCCTGCGCTGGTCACGGCGTTGCAGGAGCAGGCCACGAAGCTCTGGCACATGTCGAACCTGTTCCAGAGCCCGGACGGCGAGAAGCTCGCGAACCGCCTCTGCAACGAGAGTTTTGCGGACTTCGTGTTCTTCTGCAATTCCGGCGCCGAAGCGCTGGAATGCGTGATCAAGGTGGTGCGCCGTTATCACGCGATGAAGGGCCATCCGGACCGCTATCGCATGATCACCTTCGAAGGCGCCTTCCATGGCCGCACGCTGGCGACGCTGGCTGCGACCGGTTCGGCAAAATATCTCGAAGGTTTCGGCCCTCCCATGGAGGGTTTCGACCAGGTTCCGCATGGCGATCTCGACGCGGTGAAAAAGGCGATCGGTCCGCAGACCGCCGGCATCCTGATCGAGCCGATCCAGGGTGAGGGCGGCGTGCGTTCGGCAACGCCCGCGTTCCTCAAGGCGCTGCGCCAGCTCTGCGACGAGCGCGGCCTGCTGCTCGCGTTCGACGAGGTGCAGACCGGCATGGGCCGCACCGGCGATCTGTTCGCGCACCGCCGCCTCGGCGTCGAACCCGACGTGATGTCGCTGGCCAAGGCGCTCGGCGGCGGCTTCCCGATCGGCGCCTGCCTTGCGACCGCGGAAGCGGCGTCCGGCATGACGCCGGGCTCGCACGGCTCGACCTTCGGCGGCAATCCGCTCGCGATCTCCGCTGCGAACGCCGTGCTCGACGTCATGCTCAAGCCCGGCTTCTTCGACCACGTGCAGAGGATGTCGCTGCTGCTCAAGCAGAAGCTCGCCTCCGTGATCGACCGTCATGGCGATGTCGTCAGCGAAGTGCGCGGCGAGGGTCTCCTGATCGGCATCAAAGCCGTGGTGCCTTCCGGCGATCTCGTTGCCGCGTTGCGCGACGAAAAACTGCTTACCGTCGGCGCCGGCGACAATGTCGTGCGTTTCCTGCCGCCCCTGATCGTCACCGAAGCCGAGATCGAGGACAGCGTCGGGCGGCTCGAGCGCGCCTGCACCGCGTTGTCCGGCAACAAGCGGGCGGCAAGCTGATGAGCAAGTCGCCCGATAAAACGCCGAAGCACTTCCTCGATATCAACGAGCTGCCGCTGTCAGAGCTCAAGAGCATGCTCGCCGCGTCGTCCGCGATGAAGGCAAAGCAGAAGGCGCAGCAGCCGGTCAGGCCGCTCGAAGGCAAGACGCTGGCGATGATCTTCGAGCGCCCCTCGACGCGGACGCGGGTGTCGTTCGATGTCGCCATGCGCCAGCTCGGTGGCGAACCCATCATGCTCACCGGTGCCGAGATGCAGCTCGGCCGCGGCGAGACTATCGCCGACACCGCGCGCGTGCTGTCGCGCTATGTCGACGCCATCATGATCCGCATCCTCAATCACGATGCTCTGCTGGAGCTCGCGGCGAACGCCACCGTGCCCGTCATCAACGGCCTGACGCGGCGCTCGCATCCCTGCCAGGTGATGGCCGACCTCATGACCTACGAGGAACATCGCGGCCCGATCGAGGGCAAGACGGTGGCCTGGACCGGCGACGACAACAACGTGCTCGCGTCCTGGGCGCACGCCGCCGAGCGCTTCAAGTTCAAGCTCAATGTCGCGACGCCTCCGGAGCTCGCGCCGAAAAAGGCGATGCGCGACTTCATCAAGGCGACCGGCGCGCCGATCATGCTCGGCACGGATGCCGAAGCCGCCGTGCGCGGCGCCGATTGTGTCGTGACCGACACCTGGGTGTCGATGGGCGACAAGGAAGGCGAGCACCGCCATAACGTGCTCAAGCCCTATCAGGTCAATGCCCAGCTGATGTCGCTGGCCAAGCCCGATGCGCTGTTCATGCACTGCCTGCCCGCCCATCGCGGCGAGGAGGTCACCGACGAGGTGATCGACGGCCCGCAATCCGTCGTGTTCGACGAGGCCGAAAACCGCCTGCACGCGCAGAAGGGCATTCTGGCCTGGTGCTTTGACGCGGTGAAGTAGGTAGGCGCGGTTGACGACCGTCGTCCTGGCGAAAGCCAGGACCCATTACCACCGGCTTTCGTTTGGCGAAGATTGGCAATTGTCATCTCGTGCCAAATCTCGCAGTCGGGGTTATGGGTCCTGGCTTTCGCCAGGACGACACCGAAGTTGCCGTATCGTTGTGCAACCAAAGCTGCGTTCCGTAGCGTTGCCCGCGCCCCCTTCCATTTCCGCCTTCCGACCCCAGATAAAGCGCCATGGTTTCCCAATCCCCTGTCATGAAAACCGGGCCCGAAGGCCCGGTTCGCGCGCCATCCGCGGTTCCCGTCGATGACGCCGTGCTGCCGTACGAGGTCGACGCGCTCGATGTGCGCGGTCGCCTGGTGCGGCTTGGTCCGGCGCTCGACGAGATCCTGACCAAGCACGATTATCCGGCGCCGGTCGGCAAGCTGCTCGGCGAGGCCATCGTGCTGACCACGCTGCTCGGCTCGGCGCTGAAGTTCGAAGGCCGCTTCATCCTCCAGGCCCAGACCGACGGTCCGGTGTCGTTCCTGGTCGTGGACTATCAGGCGCCGGATCGCCTGCGGGCCTATGCCCGCTACGACGCCGCGCGCCTTGGCGAGGCAAAAGATTCCGGCGCGCTGCTGGGCCACGGTCATCTCGCCATGACCATCGACCAGGGCCCCGACATGAGCCGCTACCAGGGCCTGGTCGCGCTCGACGGCGGCAAGCTGGAAGACGCCGCTCACGAATATTTCCTGCGCTCCGAGCAGATCCCGACGCGCGTGCGTCTCGCCGTCGGCGAGGAGTGGCGTTCGAACGACGGCGGCAAGCATCGCTGGCGCGCCGGCGGCATGCTGATGCAGTTCCTGCCGAAGGCGCCGGAGCGCGCGCGGCAGGCCGATCTGCATCCCGGCGATGCACCCGAAGGCGTCGAAGCGCACAGCGTCGCTGAAGACGATGCCTGGGTCGAGGCGCGCTCGCTGATCGAAACCGTCGAAGACGTCGAGCTGATCGATCCCGAGCTCTCCGGCGAGCGGCTGCTCTACCGCCTGTTCCACGAACGCGGCGTGCGCGTGTTCAATCCGCTGGTCCTCAAGGCGCAATGCTCCTGCTCGCGCGATGCGGTCGCATCGATGCTGAAGAGTTTTTCGCCCGACGACCGCGCCGCGATGGTCAAGGACGACAAGGTCGTCGTGACCTGCGAGTTCTGCAGCTCGGTGTACGATTTCTCGCCGCACGAGGCAGGCGTCGAAGACGCTTGAGGCGTTAGCCCGTCTACGGGACCTTGCTGTGTCGCCCCTCTGTCAACCTCGTTGCGCGAAAATATTCCACTTTACCGAAATTCGGAAATGGCGTATGTGTCGCCCATCCCGGCTCATCCTTGAGGGGCGATCTTGTGGTCGTCACGTTCGCGAGCCGGGCTTGCGGTGGACGCGGCAGCGTTCGGGTGCGAGAGGCTAAGGGCAGGGCGGATTGCTCTCCGTGAGCCCTGAGGCTTCGTGCCGACGAGCGGCGCTGCCAGGTTCGTCTCGCCATCAGGTCGGCGGCAACGTGCACAAATTCGTCGAAACCGATGGTGAGCAGCGAGCCGTGCGTACGGCAAAACCGTGTGGTCCTGGCCGTCGTTGCTACGGTCAAGCCTTTGCGGATGCGGCATTCGCGTCAACCGGCGCGATGTCCGCGACTTCTGTGAGGGCGAGGGAGGCCAAAAGGAACTCGGCTCCCGGGAGAGCACGGCATAAGCCGTAAAGCCACTGCGCAGGGAAGGCCGAGTGATTTGGCTACACCTGTATGCTGCTGTGCGGTTCTTTTGCGCTACATTTTCGCGCAGCGGACCGCGGGTGCCAGCCGGCACCCGGCCTTCCCTGTGCCCTCTTGGACAAGAGGGTGGATCGACGAAGCAAAACTCGGGCGAAACGCGCCGCGAGGATGTGGAGGTGTGTCTGGGATTCAATGCGGGTCGGACCAGTGGAGCTGCCGCCTCATACACGGTGTCATCGTCCGACTTGATCGGGCGATCCAGTACTCCGAGACGGTTATGATTGAGTCGAGAGGCTGCGGCGTACTGGATTCCCCGCCTGCCGCCTACGCTAAAAGCTTCGGCGCCCCTGGAGCTCAACCTCGGCGAAGCCTTGGCGTAGCTGGGTCGCGGGGAAGGACATTGAGGCTAATTCAACACCCGCTTGTTGTCGGGGCTGTCCAGCGAGAACGTCGGCACGTCGATCTCGAAGCGTTCGCCGCTTGCGCTGACCATCTGGTAGCGGCCGGTCATGAAGCCCGAGGCGGTCGTGAGCGGCACGCCGGAGGTGTATTCGAAGCGTTCGCCGGGGGCGAGCGTCGGCTGCTCGCCGACCACGCCCTCGCCCTTCACCTCCTGCTGCCGGCCGGTGGCGTCGGTGATGATCCAGTGCCGCGTCTTGAGCTGCACGGTCTCGTCGCCGGAATTGACGATGACGATGGTGTAGGCCCAGAAATAGCGCGAGCGGTCGGCCGACGACTGCTCCGGAACAAAGTTCGGCTCGACGGTCACTTCGATATGGCGGGTCACGGCGCGGTACATGATTGCCATCATACCGAAAACTGCTCGGGAACCAAACGCCGGAGGTGGTCCTGGCGACATCGTCCCGCCAGAATTCGCAGGGAAGTACACCCGCATGTGATCCGGTCGCTTTGCGGGATGACGGTCGGACCGGTACACTCCTTGCCACGTCGCGATTTGCGGAAGGGTTTTTAGGCCCCCGATGACCATTGCCGACCAAGTGACGGGATCGACGATCGCGGGAACCGCCAAGCCTGTGGAGGCCAAGCCTGTGGAGGTCAAGCCTGTGGAGGCCAAGCCTTTGGAGGCCGCCAAGTCTGCGGGGGCGAAGCTGCGCGCGGCCGCGCCGGCCATTTCGCTGCCCGCCATCGGCGAGCGCGAGCTCCGGCTCGACCTGTTCCGCGGCCTCGCGCTGTGGCTGATCTTCATCGACCATTTGCCGACGAGTCTTCTGACCTGGTTCACGATCCGCAATTACGGCTTCAGCGACGCCACCGAGATCTTCATCTTCATCTCCGGCTACACCGCCGCCTTCGTCTACGGTCGCGCGATGCTGGAGAGCGGCGTCGTCATCGCCACCGCGCGCATCCTGCGGCGGGTCTGGCAGATCTATGTCGCCCACGTCTTCCTGTTCACGATCTTCCTTGCCGAGATCTCCTATGTCGCGACCAGATTCGAGAACCCGCTCTACACCGAAGAGATGGGTATCATGGATTTCCTCAAGCAGCCCGACATCACCATCGTGCAGGCGCTGCTGCTACGCTTCCGTCCCGTCAACATGGATGTGCTGCCGCTCTACATCGTGCTGATGCTGGCGCTGCCCGTGATCCTGTGGTCGATGAAGTGGAAGCCCGACCTCACGCTCGCTTTGTCCGCCGCGCTCTACGTGGTGACCTGGGAATACGACCTCTACTTCTCCGCCTATCCGAACGGCTTCTGGGCGTTCAATCCGCTGGCCTGGCAATTGCTTTTCGTCTTCGGTGCATGGTGTGCGCTCGGAGGTGCGCGGCGCATGTCGCGTATTCTGGCTTCACCGGTGACGATGTGGATCGCGATCGCCTATATCGTGGCGGCGTTCTGCGTCACGCTGACCTGGTACGTGCCGCAACTGTCCCATTTGATGCCGAAGCGGCTCGAGCAATGGATGTATCCGATCGACAAGACCGACCTGGACGTGTTGCGCTTCACGCATTTCCTGGCGCTGGCCGCGCTCACCGTGCGCTTCCTGCCGCGCGACTGGCCGGGCCTGAAATCGCCCTGGCTGCGGCCGCTGATCCTGTGCGGCTCGCATTCCCTGGAGATTTTCTGCCTCGGCGTCTTCCTCGCCTTCGCCGGCCATTTCATCCTGGCCGAAGTCTCCGGCGGCGCAGCCATGCATGCGGTGATTAGTCTCTCCGGAATCCTGATCATGTGGGGCGTTGCGTGGGTGATTTCGTGGTACAAGAGCGTAGCTGACAAGAGCGGTGCGAAAACCAAGAACGCCGTCGGCAACGCCGATCTGGCGGGAGGGGGCTGATGAAGGCGAAGGTTCTCCTGAGCCTGATCCTGTTATGCGGTAGCCTCGCCGCGCCTGCGGCGCGCGCGGACGATGCTGCGCCTGCAAATACAGCTGTACCTCCGGCCTGCGAATTGCCGTCCTATCTGCTCACCAGCGAAAGCCAGCTCCCCAAGGTCGCCGATGCCGTCAAGGCCGGCAAGCCGCTCGAAATCCTGGTGATCGGCAGCCGCTCGACCACGATTCCGGCCTCCGAGGACGCCTCCTATCCGGCGCGGATGCAGGCCATTCTGAAGGACAAGCTGCCGCCGTCCGAGACGGTGCACGTCTCCGTAGAAATACAGAGCAAGAAGACGGCAGAGGAAGCGGCCGCCAGCTTCGTTAAGCTGATGGAAGCAAAAGCACCTACTTTGGTCATCTGGCAGACCGGGACTGTCGATGCTATCCGAGCCATCGATCCCGATGATTTTCGTGGCGCGGTGACCGGAGGGGTTGCTGCGTTGCAAAAGGCAGGGGCTGACGTCGTCTTGATGAATCTGCAGTACAGCCCGCGCACCGAAACCATGATCTCGGTGCCCCCATACCTCGACAATATGCGGGTGGTGGCGCAGGAGCATGATATCCCGCTGTTCGATCGCTTCGCGATCATGCGGCAGTGGAATGACCAGGGGCAGTTCGACCTGTTCAGCCCGTCGCGCGGGCCTGAGCTGGCGAAACAGGTCCATGATTGCCTTGGCCGGGCGTTGGCACAATTCGTGATTGACGCAGCCCATCTGGAGCCGGCCCAGCAGCAGAATTGAGGTCTAGCGTTAATGAGTTCTTTCCGCCCTTTTTGCCTGACGGCATGGCTGGCTGCGCCTGCAGCAGCAATGCTGCTGTTGCTGAGTCCGGCCTCGGAGGCGCGCGCGCAGGCGCAGGCCGCGCAGGCAACGCCCGCCCCGCAGCAGTCGGCTAATCCCGCTCCCGCTTCACCGTCCCAGACCACCGTCGCCGTGACGTCTCCCGACCAGCGCGGCATCACGACGCGCGCCATCGACAAGGTGAAACAGGTCGCGAAATCCGCCGGCGACATCTTCAGCCGCGTCCCCTGCCTGTCGCCGAAGGGCGGCGCGAAGGCGATGGGCTCGCTGCCGCATGTCGCGGGCAAGCTCGTCGCCGGCCAGCCCGTCGTCATCGTCGCGTTCGGCTCGTCGTCGACCGCGGGATTCGGCGCGAGCTCGCCGGAGTTCAACTATCCCAATCGCCTTGCCGCGCAGCTGCACCGGCACTATCCGACCGCCAACATCACCGTCACCAATGCCGGCGTCGGCGGCGAGGATGCGCCCGAGATGATGAAGCGGCTCCAGAAGGAGGTGATTGATTTGC
The DNA here is from genome assembly GCF_029846715.1 of Bradyrhizobium nivariense. Taxonomy (GTDB): domain Bacteria; phylum Pseudomonadota; class Alphaproteobacteria; order Rhizobiales; family Xanthobacteraceae; genus Bradyrhizobium. Next base: position 27,020 of record NZ_JARVWW010000030.1, on the reverse strand, counting down.
ATCCGGATCTGGTGATCTGGCAGGTCGGCACCAATGCCGTGCTGCGCAATCTCGATCCCGCCGATACCGCGAAGATGGTCGAGGAGGGCATCAGCCGCATCCAGGCCGCCGGCGATGCCGACGTCGTGCTGGTCGATCCGCAATATTCTCCGGCCGTCAACCAGCGTGCGGAGAGCGCCGGCAAGATGGTGAAGCTGCTCGGCAAGGTCGCCGAGCTCCGTCACGTCGGCATTTTCCCGCGCTTCGAGGTGATGCGCGACTGGCATGAGAAGCAATCGATTCCGGTCGAGAGCTTCGTCATCGCCGACGGCCTGCACATGAACGATTGGGGCTACGCCTGCTTCGCCCAGCTCCTCGGCGACGACATCATCCGTTCCGTCGGCCAGATCAAGCTCGGGGTGAACGTGCCGGCGGACGTGCGGACCTATCGGCCGATGTAAGCTCGGTGTCGTAGGTGGGTTAGGCGAAGGCGTAACCCACCACTTCTGTTGCCGCGGAGATCAAGGAGGTGGGTTACGCCTTCGGCTAACGCACCCTACGATTCAAGCTCACGCCTTCTCCAGCGCCGCGGTCAGATCCTCGATCAGGTCATCCGCATGCTCGAGCCCCGCCGAGAAGCGGATGAATCCCTCGCTGATGCCGAGCGCGGCGCGGTCCTCCGGCTTGAGGCGCTGATGCGTCGTCGTGGCCGGATGCGTGACGAGGCTCTTGGCATCGCCGAGATTGTTCGAGATCTTCGCCAGCTTGAGCTCGTTGAGCACGCGGAACGCCGCAGCCTTGCCGCCCTTGACCTCGAGGCCGACCAGCGTCGAGCCGCCGCGCATCTGCTTCTTCACCAGTGCTGCCTGCGGATGATCGGCGCGGCCGGGAAACACCAGCCGCGAAATCTTCGGATGGCTCGCCAGCACGTCCGCGATGCGCGCCGCCGTCTCGGTCTGCGCGCGCACGCGCACGGCGAGCGTCTCCAGGCCCTTGAGCAGGACCCAGGCGTTGAACGGCGAGATCGACGGGCCGGTCTGGCGCATGAAATTGTGGATGTGCTCGGCGATGAACGCTTCCGAGGACAGGATGATGCCGCCGAGACAGCGGCCCTGGCCGTCGATGTGCTTGGTCGCGGAATAGACCACGACGTCGGCGCCGAGCGCGAGCGGGCTCTGCCAGATCGGGGTGGCGAACACGTTGTCGACGACGAGCCGCGCGCCGCCCTTGTGCGCGATCTCGGCAATCCCGGGAATGTCGAGCACGTCGAGCGTCGGATTGGTCGGGCTCTCCAGGAAGAACGTCTTGGTGTTCGGCTTCAGCGCGCGCTGCCATTGGTCGAGATCGAGGCCGTCGACCAGCGTGGTCTCGATGCCGTAGCGCGGCAGCAAATCCTGCACGACATAGAGGCACGAGCCGAACAGTGCGCGCGAAGCCACGACGTGATCGCCCGCCTTTAGCGGTGCCAGGATCGCGGTCGTCACAGCGGCCATGCCAGTTGCGGCCGAACGTGCCGCTTCGGCGCCTTCGAGCTCGATCATGCGGCGCTCGAACATCGAGATGGTCGGGTTGGAGTAGCGCGAATAGATGAAGCCGGGGTCCTCGCCCTTGAACCGCGCCTCGCACTCCTCGGCGCTGTTGTAGACGTAGCCCTGGGTCAGGAACAGCGCCTCCGAGGTCTCGCCATATTGCGAGCGCAGGGTGCCGGCGTGGACCAGGCGGGTTTCGGGACGGTAGGTGGCAGGCGACTTCGACATAGGTACCTCCGCATGACCGTCTCGTCGAAAACGGTCACAAAAAAACCGGCCTGGATATATCCACGGGCCGGGATCACAGAGGTCCCCGGCCTGTTTAGCGACTTATTTAACGTGGCTGCAAGCCGGCCGGCTCAAATCACCACGGGATAAGTCATGCTCATATTCCGCAACGCCCTTTCCGTCAAGACGTCCATCGGATAGCCGTAAAACGCTAGTATTTCCTGCATGTCGGGATGCATTCGACCCCTGATGAGGACCCCCGGTTGACGTTCACGGTCGCCGCCGACGCCAATGGTATCCTGCCCGACCGCATGATCGCGGCGATGGCGGAGGGCGGTCTCATCCTGCCCGCTTACGACTTCGTCGAAAGCCAGATCCAGCCGGCGAGCCTCGATTTGCGTCTCGGCGACATCGCCTATCGCGTTCGCGCCAGCTTCCTGCCCGGTCCCGGCGCCACCGTCGCCGAGCGCATCGACGAGTTGAAGCTGCACGAGTTCAGCCTCGCCGACGGCGCGGTGCTGGAGACCAACTGCGTCTACATCGTGCCGCTGCTGGAAAGCCTTGCGCTGCCGCCGGAGATCGTCGCGGCCGCCAACCCGAAAAGCTCGACCGGCCGGCTCGACGTTTTCACCCGCGTGATCGCCGACGGCACCCGCCGCTTCGACATGATCGGCGCCGGCTATCACGGTCCGCTTTATGCCGAGATCAGCCCGAAGACGTTCCCGGTGCTGGTCAGCGAGGGCTCGCGCCTGAGTCAGGTGCGCTTCCGCACGGGAGACGCCATCCTCAACATCGACGACCTTGAGGCGCTGCATGCGACCGAGCGTCTGGTCGACGTCGACGATGCCGATCTCACCGGCGGCGTCGCCGTGTCCGTCGATCTCTCCGGCGAAAAGAGCGGCGGTTTCGTCGGCTACCGCGCCAAGCGCCACACCGGCGTCATCGACGTGGATCGCCGCGCCGGCTATTCCGTCGAGGACTTCTGGGAGCCGATCTCGGCGCGTCCCGACGGCAACCTGATCCTCGATCCCGGCGAGTTCTATATCCTCGCGTCGAAAGAGGCGGTGCAGGTGCCGCCCGATTACGCCGCGGAGATGGTGCCGTTCGATCCGCTGGTCGGCGAATTCCGCGTGCATTATGCCGGATTCTTCGATCCCGGCTTCGGCTATGCCGGTGCGGGCGGGCTCGGATCGCGCGCCGTGCTCGAAGTGCGCTCGCGCGAGGTGCCCTTCATCCTCGAGCACGGCCAGATCGTCGGCCGCCTCGTCTACGAAAAGATGCTGGCGCGCCCCGATGCGATGTACGGCCAGCGCATCGGCTCGAACTACCAGGCACAGGGCCTGAAGCTGTCGAAGCATTTCAGGGTGTAGCAATCATCCTCCGCCGTCATTCCCCGCGAAAGCGGGGAATCCAGTACGCTGCGGCCTCTCGATTCAATCACGGCCGTCTCTGGAATACTGGATCGCCCGGTCTTCGCCGGGCGATGACAGCGAATGCGTGTCCGGTTGCACAGCTCCATCCGCGATGACACACTCCGGCAAAACAACAAGCCGGGAGCGAACATGACCGCCGCATCAGTCCCCGCGCAGGAATCTCAATGGAAACGCTGGCGCGCGGTTGCCGATCTCTATCACGCCTACTTCACCGGCCTGATCCTCACCGTGGTCACGCGTCGCGGCACGGCGGACGCTGCGGAGTTCGTCTTCCGCGTGTTCCGCCGCCAGCAGCAGGAGCGCTTCCTGCCGGGACTGCAAAAGCTCGGGCTGAGCCATCTGCCGCCGGCCGTCGCCGCCGCGCAATATCACTACCTCTCGAACTGGATCGGCGGCGTGCATGTCGAATACATGCATGAGAGCGACCGCAAGGCCTGGATCCGCTATCCGCCGCCGCGCTGGATCTGGAAGGGCACTGCCATCTGCGGCGTGCCCGGCGAAGTCTCGCGTGCGATGTTGCGCGGCTGGCACGCCAACAACGGTGTCGCGCTCGGTGATCTCCGCCTGGGCTTTGTGTGCACCAAGCAGAGCGTCGACGGCCAGGACGGGCTCGAAGGTTATTACCATCAATACGATCATCCGCTCGAGCTCGACCAGCGCCTGGTGTTCGCGCGGCATCTCGAAGCGCCGCTGTTCGATGCGAAGTCCGCGCCGGCTCTTCCCGTCGCAAGCTGGCCGAAACCGCGGCTCGAAAAAGCCTATCGCAACTATGCGATGGAATATGTCCGCACCGCCGCGCCGGTGATGGTGCAGCTGTTCGGCCCTGAGGATGCCGGCTATCTCCTGCACCTCACGGGCAAGCTGATAGGGATGCAATACTTCGATGAGGTCGCTGCGGCGCTGTCGATGGGCCGCGGCGGTGCGAGCGAATTCGCGACGTTCCTCGACGCGCTGTTTGTCGCGCAGGACGATGCGGCTGAGGCAACGCAGTCCGAAGGCACGTTCGAAATCCGTCAGCAGAGCTGGAAGCTGATGGACGACGTCGCCGATTATCACCCCGCCTGCGCCAAGGTGCTGGCGGGGCTGTTCGAAGGGCTCGCAGCCGGATGCGGCCGGCATATCGGCGTGCACCTGCGCCCGACGGCAGGCGGTCGCCCGCCGCTGGTCTGGCGCATCGGGTAATTCCACCATGAAATGCACTGCCGCAGGGCACGCCTGCATCAGGCGCAGGAGGAATCGCTGCGTGCCGTGCTAACAAGCGTCTCGTTGCGCCCTGCGCGCGAACAAACTTATTGGCACACCTACGCATTGCTGCGCCGCAAACGGCGCCTGCACCCCGGAGAGGACATGTCCGACATCGCCGAAATCCCGGTCGATGAACAAGAGCGTCCGCTGCCGCCGCCGCCGCGGACCGTAAAGAGCGCGCTGTTGGACGGCCCGATCCTGCGCACGCTGCTCGGGCTGGCCTGGCCCAACGTAGTCGCGCTGTCGGCCGGCACCTGTGTCGTGATCGCGGAGACCTCCTATATCGGCCGGCTCGGCGTCGAGGCGTTGGCCGCGATGGCGCTGGTGTTTCCGACCGTGATCCTGACCATGACGATGTCGGGCGGCGCGATGGGCGGCGCGGTGGCCTCCGCGATCGCGCGTGCGCTCGGCGCCGGCGATCGCGAGCGTGCCGGCACGCTCGCCGCGCATGCGCTGCTGATCGGCATCAGCTTCGGCCTCGTCTTCATGCTGGGCATGCTGATCTTCGGGCCGCGCGTTCTGGAAATGCTCGGCGGCCGCGGCGACGTGCTGACGCATGCGATCGCCTACACCCAGGTGTTTTTCGGCGGCGCCGTGCTGCCCTGGCTGCTCAATACCATGGCGGGCGTCCTGCGCGGCACCGGCAACATGAAGCTGCCGTCGCTGTTGATCCTCAATTCCGCGGTTTGGCAGATCGTGCTCGGCGGCACGCTCGGCCTCGGCCTGGGCCCGGTGCCGCAGCTCGGCATGCGCGGCGTCGCGGCCGGTGCGCTGATCGCCTATTCCATGAACATCTGCGTGATGGGCTGGTACCTGTTCTCAGGTCGCGCCCGCGTCGTCCCCAAACTGCGCGGCCTGCGCGTCCAATGGGCGATGTTCTTCGACATCCTCAAAGTCGGCGCCATCGCCTGCTTCTCGCCGCTGCAATCGGTGCTGACGATCTCGATCTTCACCCACATGCTGGCGAAATTCGGCACCGCGATCCTCGCCGGCTACGGCATCGGTGCGCGGCTGGAATTCCTGCTGACCTCGATCGCGTTCTCGTTCGGCATCGCCTCGGTGCCGATGATCGGCATGGCGGTCGGCGCCGGCCGCATCGCCCGCGCCCGGCGCATCGCCTGGATCGCGGCGGCGAGCGCCTTCGTCGCCGTCGGCGCACCGGCGTGCCTGGTCGCGACCTTCCCCGATCTCTGGGTCAACATTTTCACGGACAGCGCGACCGTGCGCGCGACCAGCCATCAATATCTGTCGACGGTGGCGCCGTTCTACGCCTTCATCGGCCTCGCCTCGACGATGTATTTCTCGTCGCAGGGGGCCGCGAAGGTGATCGGCCCGGTGCTGGCGCAGACCGCGCGGCTGATCTACATCGCGGCGGTCGGCTGGTGGCTGTCGACGCACGATGCCACCGCGCAAAACTTCTTCTGGCTGGCCGCAAGCTCAATGGTCGTGCTCGGCTTGCTCTCGTGCTCCAGCGTGGTGCTGACCCGCTGGGGACCGCGCGAGACGAAACCTGCCATCAGGCCTGCCCTTTCGGCCGCTGCGGACTAAGGCGCTTGCCGGATTTTTGTGTCTGAATGTTGCTATCTATTCCGCAGTAATATCGAGCAATCTGAACGGCTCCTTGCCGAAGGCTCCGCGCCAGCTCTTGGGAACAACGTCCCCTCGAGCCCACCAAAAGCACGGAAAGCCACCATGACCTCGATTTCGGCGCTCTCCTCCCACCATCACCACGCATCGCCGTTGCAGCGACTGCAAGATGAACTGCAAACGGAAGTCAGTTCCGGTGCGATCAGTTCGTCCGATCAGTCGACGCTGGCGTCCGCGCTCAGCGACATCGACTCCGCCTTGCAGCCAGCCGGGGCGAGCGATCACTCCAGCGGTAGCAAATCATCGCCCGAGGCTTTCAAGTCGAAGATCGATGATCTCATCCAGCAGGAAGTTTCGGCCGGCAAGCTGACCGACCAGCAGGCCACCGAGCTGCAAGGTGTCTTCAAGGCTGCGTTCTCTCAGGGACCAGGCGGGGCAGGTGGACCGGAGGGAGCAGGTGGACCGCCGCCGCCCGACGGGCCTCCTCCCGCCAACGGCACGGATAGTTCATCGAGCGGCAATTCGGCGACGGACCTGCTTGAACAATTTCTTCGGTCGCTGAAAAGCTCGCTCGCGGATTCGACCTACAGCGGGACCGGGTCAAGCGGTACGTCGAATCCAAGCGACTCTTCGCTCTCCGGCGTCCTCATCAACGAACGGATCTGATATCGGCGGCGCATCACACGCCTTTCGACCGGATCATGCTCAAACAAGAAAGCCGAGGCGCGGCGGCGATCCGCAGGTCGCGACTTAGCGGTGCCTGTGGCGGCGATGGCCGCCACCGCCGCCGACATTGGCGAGCCGCATCAATTGCGGGATCATCGCCATCATGTCGCCGCCGCCGGAGCCACCGAGCATGCCCATGATATCGCCGCCGCCCATTCCGGTCGGCATGGTGCCGCCTCCGCCCATCGGCGCGTAGCCGCCGTAATTGGGCGCACCGAAACCGCCGCCGAAATTACCGGCGTTGAGGCCGCCAAGCCCGCCGCCGCCATTCTCCATCATGCGGCTCATCATCGGGCCCATGGTCTGCATCATCATGGCGAAGCGGCGCTTGCCCATCTTGGCCTTCATCATCTCCAGCATCGGCGCCATCTGGGTCATCATGTCCTCGCCGCCGGCACCTCCGCCGCCGAGGAACTGCGCCTTTGCCGGCGCGCCCGAAATCGAAAACATCAGCAGCACGGCGGCCGCTTGGCAGATCACCTTGTCCGCACCTCTCATGGCCTGCTCCTCGCGTGCGTGGCTCCGCCGGGAGAGCGGAGCCAACCGGACGCACGCCGCCATGGTTACGGCGCACGAGGGCTGGGCACTGTGAGAAAGATCACGCAGCTGCGGGCATGATCCGGAAAAGTGTGCAGCGGTTTTCCGAAGGATCATGCTCAAATAATAAACTAGGCCGGAAACGCCTTGTGTATGGCGATCACGGCATCCCTGGTTTGCGCCTGGACGTAAGCTGCAAGCTCGTTCGGCAGCATGTCGATGATCCAGACGAGGCGACACTTCGCCTCGCCCTCGGCGATCACCTGCACCGAGGCGCTGTAATGCTTCAGACGCTCGTTGTTGATCGCGTAGACCAGCCGCTGCCGCGCGTCGTCGCAATCGACCAGCACCTCGCGCGCCACGGAACCATTGGCGAAGGTGACGATGCGCGCATCGCCGTCGAGCTGACATGCAGTGACGAAGCCCGGCGCCAGCCGCCGATGCAGCGCGCCGAAATCGCGCACCGCGTCCCAGACGTCGTGCGCCGAGGCGGGGAGGGGAATGTCGTTGTGGATGGAGGCCATGGTTGAATCCTGGTTGAGTCCTTTGATGCAGAGAGGCCAGCGTTAGGGCCGTCATCTCAGCTGTCATCGCCCGACTTGATCGGGCGATCCAGTATTCCAGAGGCCGCTGTGATTGAATCGAGAAGCCGCGGCGTACTGGATGCCCCGGTCAAGCCGGGGCATGACAACGCGTGTGTGGTGAGGGCTGCCGCGCTCAGCTGCAAACCGCCTCGACATTGTTGCCGTCGGGATCGATCAAAAACGCCGCGTAGTAAGTCGGGCTGTAATCCTTGCGCGGCCCGGCGCCGCCATTGTCGCGGCCGCCGCTCTTGAGGCCCTCGCCGTGGAACGCCTTGACCGCGTCATGATTCCCGGCGCGAAACGCGATATGCGCGCCGTCGGCCTTGCGTCCCTTGTTCAGGTGCAGCCACAGCGCCGGCTCGCCCTTCGGCCCGAAGCCGGCATAACCATCGCCGCTCGAGCACAGGACATAACCGAGCGGCGCCAGCACCGCGGTGTAGAAGCGCGTAGCGGCGTCGAGGTCGGCAACGCGCAGCCCGATGTGGTCGTACATGGTCGTCTCCATTTCCAAAGCGCGCCGTAACTGGCGCGCGCCGGAGACGACCCTAGTCAGCTGAGGGCAAGCTGCTCTTGGAGAATCTTGCGCTTCCCCTTCGAGGCCTGCCGGAACTTGGTCGGCGACACGCCGGCGGCGCGGTGGAAGGTGCGGACGAAGTTGGAGAGGTCGCCGAAGCCGACGTCATAGGCGATGTCGGTGACCGCGATGTCGTCGTCACTGAGCAGCCGCGCCGCATGCCGCAGCCGTGAGCGCACCAGATATTGATGCGGGGTGACGCCGAGCACGGCCGAGAACAGCCGCAGGAAGTGGAAGGGGCTGAGGCCCGCCTGCCGCGCCGCCTGTTCGAGGTCGACCTCGGCGTGCGAATTGGCGTCGATCCACAGCGCGGCTTCCACGGCGCGGCGGCGATCGCGCGTGGTGGGCGTCGTCTGCTTGCGCGCCTTGCCCGAGACGACATCGACGAAACGGGCGGCGAGGATCTGACCGACCTCGTCGAGACCGAGATCGCTGTTGCCGCCTGCCGCCGTCTGGGCGAGCTCGCCCAGCACCATCAGCTCGGGCAGCGGCGGCGTCGCGCCGACCTGCCAGATGTCGCGCCGTCCGCCGAGGGCGTCGACCAGATCCTCGCTGAGGAAAAAGGACAGGCAGACGTCGCCAGAGACATGCTCATGCGTGCAGGTGTATTCCTCGCCCGGTGCGCCGACCAGCATCGAGCCCGCCACCAGCTCGAAGAAGCCGGCGCGGCATTGGCAGCCGAAGCTGCCCGCGCGGACATAGGCGATGGAATGGCCGGTGCGGCACTCCGCAAACGGCGTATCATCCGGCCCCGCATCGCAGCGAAACTCGGAGACCGTCATCGAGGGGGTCGTCAGCAGTGTCGTTGCATCCATCCCGCCTATCTAGGCATGATCCGGAAAAGTGTTAGCGGTTTTCCGACAGGATCATGCCCAAAAAACAAAGCTAAGGTGCGATCAAGATCGCGCCTTAGGTGGGCGCGCGGGGCGGGGCAACGGGCAGCAGCACGTCGAACAGCGTCTTGCTGGCGATCGGATGGGCGCCCTCCAGCGACAGCAGCCGCCGCTTGGAGATCACCCCGCCATAAGGCGAGAGCCGGTCGGTGTAATTGCCGGCCTCCAGCACCCGGTGGCAGGGCACGATCAGCATGTAGGGATTTTTCGCGATCGCCTGCGCCACCGAATGCGCGGCGCCGGAAGCGCCCAGCGCCTTGGCGATCTCGTGATAGGTGCGAGTCTCCCCGCGCGGAATCGTGCAGGCGAACTCGTAGACGCGCCGGTTGAAGCCGGGCACGCCGCCGGCGTCCAGGCTGACCTCGGAAAAATCAGGATCGCTGCCTTGCAGCAAGCCCACGATGCCCTCGATCGCGAACTCGGCGTTCTCGGATGGCCGCTCTTCGCGCGCCTCGGGATGGACCTGGAAAATCCGGCGGCGGGTGTCGATCTCCCGCGCCTCCGGCAATTGCACGGCGACGATTCCGGTGCTGCTCCAGATGATGCCGCAGCGGCCTATGGTCGTGTCGAATATCGTGTAGCTACGCCCCACCATACACACGCCCCCCACGCAATGTACGCTCTCCCCAGACCGGCGACCATAACACCGCCACAATCCGGCGCACCTGGAATCTTACCGAGACGTTAACAACCGTCCGGCCGGTCGCGCCAAAGCGCTTGGCGCGAGGCGCCGTCTCGGCTAATCAGGACAGGCGCGGGGCGCGCACTCCGCGGGCGTAGTTCAATGGCAGAACGGCAGCTTCCCAAGCTGCATACGAGGGTTCGATTCCCTTCGCCCGCTCCATCCTGCTTCGTGCCAAGGCGCTTCGCAGGACTTTGATATTTCGGCAGCGCGAAGCAGGATGTTCTGCGCCGTGCGCCAGACGAAGATTCCAATATATTAGCCCATCGCTACCGGCACCCGCTGCTCTCTCGGCTAAGCTCCTCTTGCCTGGTGGCTTGCGGTCCTTGCGCCGGGCCATGTTCGGATGAAAGCCAGGACCCACAAAATGGACCAGCAGAAACTCGATCGCGCGATCGGTCGCCGCCTGAAGACGCTGCGGACGCAGGCCGGCATGACGCTGAACGAATTGGCTGCGCGTTCCGGCGTCAGCCGGGCCATGATCGGGCGGGTCGAGCGGGCGCAGAGCAGTGCGACGGCGTCCCTGCTCAACAAGCTTTGCGCCGCGCTCGACGTGTCGCTGAGCGATGTCGTCGCGCTTGCCGAGAAACCGCCGGAGCGGCTGGTGCGGCTTGCCGACCAGCCGCATTGGCGCGATCCCGACAGCGGCTATCGCCGCCGGCACGCCTCGCCGACGGATGCGGCGAGCGGCATCGAGATCATCGTCGTCGACCTGCCGGCCGGCGCGCGGGTGCCGTACAGCCCGTGGGGGCGCAACGCCTTCACCCAGCAGCTGTTGATGCTGGAGGGTGCGATCGCCGTGCACATCGACGCCAAGGCAGTACGTCTGCGCGAAGGCGACTGTCTGGATTTCGACGTGATGCGCGCGGTGATCTTCGAGAACGAAACCAGGCAGGACGCGCGCTACGTCATCATCACGCGCCGCGGCGCTTCCTACGGGAAAATGTGACGCTGCTGATGCGATATGAAATCCTGGCGAGAATCCTGGCGAGAATCCTGGAGTGAACCTGACGATGCAGATCCGCACCGGCGACACCTTTGATCCGCGCGTCATCGCGCTGCTCGATCATCACGTCACGGCCGCGCGGGCGCAGACCGCGCCGGGCAGCGCCCATGCGCTCGATCTCTCCGGGCTGCGCGCGGCGGAGATCGCGTTCTGGACCGGCTGGGACGGCGAGACGCTGGTCGCCGTCGGCGCGCTGAAATCGCTTTCGGCTGCGCATGGCGAGGTGAAGTCGATGCATACGCTCCAGACCACGCGGCGGCGCGGCTTTGGCGGCGTGATGCTCCGCCACATCATCACGGAAGCCCGCGCCCGCGACATGACGCGGCTCAGCCTCGAAACCGGCTCGTGGGATTATTTCAAGCCGGCGCACGCGCTCTACCGGGCGCATGGCTTCGTTCCGTGCGGTCCGCTCGAGGGCTATGTCGAGGATCGCAACAGCCTGTTCCTGACGCTCGACCTGACGGGCGGCTAAGAGGCCGTGGCGCAACCCCGGCTCGAAAACAGCGGCGCACCCCTCAAAATGAGTTGCGTACCTCAAAACGCCTCTGCTAGCCTCTGGCCATGGCCGACACGCTCACCGCAAGCGCACTGACGCTGAAGGACATCGCCCGCCAGGCCGGCGTCAGCCTCGCGACGGTCGACCGCGTCCTGCACAATCGTCCGGGCGTGCGGCCGGATACGGTCCGGCGCGTCAGGGAGGCGATCGAGCGCAATTCGTTCCAGCCGCATGTGGCCGCCGCCGAGCTCGCCCGCGGCCGCGCCCGCCGTTTCGCCTTCGTGATGCCGTCGGGGCCGAACCCGTTCATGCAGCAGATCCAGGACTATCTCGGCGAGATGTCGGCCTGGCTGTCGGCCCGCCGGCTCGGCGTCGAGACGGTCGCAACCGACGTGTTCGATCCGTCCGTGCTCGCCGCTTCGCTGGAGGGGCTCTCTGACGATTACGACGGCATCGCCGTGGTGGCGCTGGACCATCCTGGCGTCCGCGCCGCGATCGACGATCTCGTCGATGCCGGCGCCAAGGTCGTGACGCTGGTCTCGGATGTGCCGTCGTCGCGGCGGCACCATTATGTCGGCATCGACAACATTGCTGCGGGGCGCGCTGCCGGCGCGCTGGTCGGGCGGCTGGTCGGACAACAGTCCGGCAAGGTCGCGATCGTCGCGGGCTCGCAGGGCCTGCGCGACCATGCCGAGCGCATTTTTGGCTTCAACCAGGTGATGGCGTCGGAATTCCCCGGCCTCAGCGTGCTGCCGGTGCTGGAAGGTCGCGACGAGGACGGCCGTTCAGAACAGGTATTGGCGCGGCTGCTGGGCAGGCATGCTGACATTGTCGGCCTCTATAACGTCGGCGCCGGCACGCAAGGCGTGGCCAGGGCGCTGAGCGATGCCGGCCGCGACAAGCAGGTGGTGTTCGTCGGACACGACGTCACCGCGCTGACGCGCCGACTGCTGTTGCAGGGCGTGATGGATGCCGCGATCTCGCAGAACCCCGGACACGAAGCGCGCGCAGCCGTGCGCGTGCTGCTCGCGCTCGCCCGTGGCGAGCCGATCTTGCGCGAACAGGAGAAGATCAGGATCGACATCGTGATGCGGGACAATCTGCCTTAGCGGTAGGTCGATTTCAAAACGACCCGTTGCGGCCCAAGGCGACTTTGAGCTCGCGCACCGCAACAGGCGAAAGGGAGGATGGCGTGTATCTCGGAATCGACATCGGCACATCAGGTGTGAAAGCGGTGCTCGTGAGCGAAACCGGCGCGGTTGTCGCGACGGCGGCGCGCGAGCTTGCGCTGTCGCATCCTGCGCCGCTGTGGTCCGAGCAGGATCCGGATGCGTGGGTCGATGCGGCGGTCGGCGCGGTCGACGATCTTGCCGCCCGCCATTCGCGCGAGGTCGCGCAGGTGCGCGGCATCGGGCTATCCGGCCAGATGCACGGCGCGACGCTGCTGGATGAGGACGGACGGCCGCTGCGTCCCGCGATCCTCTGGAACGATGGCCGCTCGCACGCCGAATGCGGCGCGCTGGAGCGGCGCTGCCCATCGCTGCACACGATCGCCGGCAATCTGGCAATGCCCGGCTTCACCGCGCCAAAGCTGCTCTGGATCGCCAGGCACGAGCCAAAAATCTTCGCGCGCGTCGCAAAGGTGCTGCTGCCCAAGGCCTATGTCCGCTATCGCCTGACTGGCGAGATGATCGAGGACATGTCCGACGCGGCCGGCACGTTGTGGCTCGACGTCGGTCTGCGCCGCTGGTCGGCCCTGCTGCTGCATGCCACCGGGCTCGATCTGCACCACATGCCGCGCCTGGTCGAGGGCAGCGAGGTCAGCGCGGTGCTTGCGCCGGACTACGCGCAACGCTGGGGCATGGGGCGGGATGTCGTGATCGCCGGGGGGGCCGGCGACAACGCCGCGAGCGCGATCGGGCTCGGCGCCATCGCGCCGGGCGATGCGTTTCTGTCTCTGGGAACCTCAGGTGTGGTATTCCGCGTCACCGATCGGTTCGCACCGGCGCCGGCCTCGGCCGTGCACGCGTTCTGCCATGCGCTGCCCGGCCGCTGGCACCAGATGGGCGTGATGCTGTCGGCGGCGGCGTCGCTGGCCTGGCTTGCCGGCGTGATGGAGATTCCGGCCGCCGCGCTGCTGGCGCCGCTCGGCGAGCGCGTCGATGGACCAAGCCCGGTCAAATTCCTGCCTTATCTCGACGGCGAGCGCACGCCGCACAACGATGCCGCCGCCAGCGGCGCCTTCGTCGGCCTGCGCGGTGCGACCGGGCGCGGCCAGATCGTTCAGGCCGTGCTCGAAGGCGTTGCCTTCGCCGCGCGCGACAATCTGGTGGCGCTGAGCGCGGCGAGCGGGCCGCTTCCCGAGGTCGATCTCGTCGGCGGCGGCTCGCGCTCGCCGCTGTGGGCGCAGATCTGCGCCGATGTGCTCGGCGTGCCCGTCCACCGCGTCGAGGAAGGCGAGGTCGGAGCGGCGCTCGGTGCCTCCAGGCTCGGCCGGCTCGCCGCCACCGGCGAAGACGCGGCTGCGGTTTGCACCCGTCCGCGGCGGCTCGCGAGCTTTACGCCTCGCCCATCCGTCAGTGCAGCCTATGACGAGGCCTATCGCCGCTGGCGCGAGCTTTATCCTGCGTTGAAGGAGTGTGCTTAAGTGAATGCGTCAGCGAAATTCTTCGATGCAAGCGTACCTGTCGCCTTCGCCGGCAAGGATGCGGGAAACACGCCCGCCTTCCGCTGGTACGACAAGGATCGCCTCGTCCATGGCCGCAGGCTCGAGGATCATCTGCGCTTCGCGGTCTGCTACTGGCATTCCTTGTGCTGGCCGGGCGGCGATCCCTTTGGCGGCGAGACGTTCCTGCGGCCCTGGCACCACGGCACCGATGCGATGGCGCAGGCGCGCGCCAAGGCCGATATCGCCTTCGAGCTGTTCCGCCTGCTCGACGTGCCCTTCTTCACCTTCCACGACGTCGATGCGGCGCCGGAAGGCGCTTCGCTCAGCGAATCCGTCGCCAACCTCAACGCGATCGCCGATCTGTTCGAAGCGAAGATGGCCTCAAGCAAAGTGCGCCTGCTCTGGGGCACCGCCAATTTGTTCACGCATCGCCGCTACATGGCGGGCGCGGCCACCAACCCGGACCCTGAAATCTTCACTTATGCCGCCGGCCAGGTCCGCGCCGCGCTGGAGGTGACGCACCGTCTCGGCGGCCAGAACTATGTGCTGTGGGGCGGGCGCGAGGGCTATGAGACGCTGCTCAACACCGATCTCAAGCGCGAGCTCGACCAGCTCGGCCGCTTCGTCTCGCTCGTCGTCGAGCACAAGCACAAGATCGGCTTCAAGGGGCCGATCCTGATCGAGCCGAAGCCGAAGGAGCCGACCAAGCATCAATACGATTTCGACGTCGCCACCTGCTACGGCTTCCTCGCGCGCTACGACCTGCTGAAGGACGTCAAGCTCAACATCGAGCAGAACCACGCCATCCTCGCCGGCCACTCCTTCCATCACGAGGTCGCGCTCGCCGAGGCGCTGGGTGTCTTCGGCTCGCTCGACATCAACCGCGGCGACGATCTGCTCGGCTGGGACACCGACCAGTTCGCGATGAACGTGCCGGAGCTCGCTGTGGTGTTCCACGAGATCCTGAACCGCGGCGGCTTCACCTCGGGCGGGCTGAATTTCGACGCCAAGATCCGCCGCCAGTCGATCGACCCCGATGATTTGATCCATGCCCATGTCGGCTCGATGGACGCCTGCGCGCGGGCGTTTCTCGCCGCCGCGGACATGGTCGACGCCGGCGTCCTCAATTCGCCGCTTGCGGAGCGCTACGAGGGATGGGCCGGGCCCGAGGGCCGCGCCATTCTCGGCGGGCAGCGCTCGCTCGCCGAACTTGCCGACCGTGCGCTCGGCCCGGGCTTTGACCCGCAGCCGCGCTCGGGCCGGCAGGAATATCTGGAATCCCTGGTCAACCGCTACGTCTGAGGAAGGCCGCTGATGACAACTACTGAAGCGACACCGGTTCTCGAGCTGACCGGCATCGGCAAGGAGTTCGGCGCGATCCGCGCGCTGCACGACGTCGACCTGCAGGTGCTCCCGGGCGAGGTCGTCGGCCTGATGGGCGACAACGGCGCGGGCAAGTCGACGCTGGTCAAGATCATCGCCGGCAATTTCCGCCCCAGCCACGGCGAAATCCGCTTCGCCGGCAGCGCGGTTCATTTCAACCGGCCGATCGATGCCCGCGGCGTCGGCATCGAGGTCGTCTACCAGGACCTTGCGCTCGCCGACAATCTGACGGCTGCCGCCAACGTCTTCCTCGGCCGCGAGCTGAAGCGCAGGTTCGGCCCGCTTGCGTTGCTCGACCACAAGGCGATGGCTGCGCGTGCGCTGGAGCTGTTCGGCGAGCTGCGCTCGGAAACGCGCCCCGACGATCTCGTCAAGCAGATGTCGGGCGGCCAGCGCCAGGCGGTTGCGATCGCGCGGACGCGGCTCTCCAACGCCAGGCTGGTGATGATGGACGAGCCGACGGCCGCGATCTCGGTGCGCCAGGTCGAGCAGGTGCTCGGCCTGATCCATCGGCTGAAAGAGCAGGGCGTTGCAGTGATGCTGATCTCGCACCGCATGCCGGACGTGTTCGCGGTGTGCGATCGCGTCATCGTCATGCGCCGCGGCGAGAAGCGGGCCGACAAGCCGATCCACCAGACCTCGCCCGAGGAAGTTACCGCCCTGATTACCGGCGCGAAGGAGGCCGCGTGATGGCCATGCCCATGGAATCCCCGATCAGCTTCACCAATGTCGGCCGGATCAGATGGTGGCAGCGCGGCATCTTCGCCTCGCAGACCGGCTATGTCCTGCTCGCGCTGGCGGTGCTGCTGGTCGTCATGCATTTCGCCAGCCCATATTTCTTCACCGAAGGCAACATCCAGAACGTGGCGAAGAATTTCTCCTTCATCGCCATTGCGACGCTCGGCGTTACCTTCGTGATCATCACCGGCGGCATCGATCTGTCGGTCGGCTCGATGATGTGCTTCTCCGCCATGATCACCTCGATGGTGATGACCGAACTGTCGGCGCCCGGCTCGCCCGCAGGCTCCCTGTTCGTGCACATGGCGTCCGACGGCAAGACCGTGCTCGCCAATGTCCCCGGCCTGATCCTGCTGGTCTCGATCCTCGCGGGCCTCGGCGTCGCGCTGCTCGCCGGCCTCGTCAACGGCTTCTGTATCGCCGTGCTCGGCCTGTCGCCCTTCGTCACCACGCTCGGCATGCTCTCGATCGTGCGCGGGCTCGGCTATGTCGTCTCCAACGGCCGCGGCAGCTTTCCGGGCGGGCCGGATGCCGATTATTTCTATGCGCTCACCTCGGGCGACGTGCTCGGCGTGCCCGTGCCCTTCATTTATCTGGTGGCACTCGCGCTGGCGATGGCCGTGGTGCTGCACCACAGCTCGTTCGGCCGCCACGTGTTCGCGCTCGGCGGCAACGAGAAGGCGGCCGAACTCACCGGCATCCCGGTCGTGCGGGTGAAAATCGAGGTCTATGTGACCTGCGCGCTCGCCGCAGGCCTCCAGGGCATCATCATCTCCGGCTGGCTCGGATCGGCGCCGGCCAACATGGCGACGTCCTACGAGCTCAACGTGATCGCTGCGGCCGTCATCGGCGGTGCCAATCTCGCCGGCGGCATCGGCGGACCACTCGGCGCCATCGTCGGCTGCGTGCTGCTCGAGGTAATCCGCAACGGCCTCGTGCTCGCCCAGGTCAGCTCCTACTGGCAGCAGACGCTGGTGGGCGTGATCATCATCCTGGCCGTGCTGGTCGACCGCATCCGCTCGCGGATGATCTGAAATGACGTAATTCCGGGAGAGCAACGAAAATGCCGCCTGTCCGCTTCCCGGACGATCTTAAGAGGATGGGCGCCAGAGAAGGGTGGAGGAGACGATGAGGAAATTTCTTCTTGCCGGCATCGCGGTCGCGATGATGGCAACGCCGGCGTTTGCCGCAAACTACCGTTTCGTGATCGTGCCCAAGGCGATGAACAATCCGTTCTTCGACTTCGCGCGCGACGGCTGCCTGAAGCGTGCCAAGGAGCTCGGCAATATCGAGTGCATCTACAAGGGTCCGGTCGAGCACGAGCCGGCGACGCAGGCCCAGATCATTCAGGACTTCGTCACCCAGAAGGTCGACGGCCTCGCGATCTCGGTCGCCGACGTCGCGGCCATGACCAAGACGATCGAGGCGGCGACCGCGGCCGGCATCCCCGTCATCACCTTCGATGCCGATGCACCCGGCTCCAAGCGGGTCGCCTATATCGGCACCAACAACAAGGAGTTCGGCCTCGCACTCGGCAAGCAGCTCGTGAAGCTGCGGCCCGACGGCGGCAAATACGCCATGGTCTCCGGCGGTCCGGGCGCCAAGAACCTCGCCGAGCGCGTCGACGGCGTCCGCGAGGCGCTGAAGGGCTCGAAATGGACCGAGGTCGCGGGCTCTCCGACGTTCTGCAACGACGATCCCGCGCTGGCGGTCCAGCAGATGACCGATCTGCGCACGTCGACGCCCGACCTTGCCGCGATCGTTCCCATCGGCGGCTGGCCGATGTTCGCGCCCGAGGGCTTCAAGGCCTTTGCGTCGAGGTCCAAGAAGGACATCGATTCCGGCAAGTTCACGCTTGTCGTCGCCGATACGCTGAAGATGCAGCTCGAGCTGCTGCGTGACGGCTACGCCAATGCGCTGGTCGGCCAGCGTCCGTTCGAGATGGGCGAGAAGGCGATGGACACGCTGCTCGCCATCAAGAAGGGCGAGAAGGTGCCGGAGATCGTCTATACCGGCCTCGATCTCGTGACCAAGGACAACGTTGCGCAGATGTTGAAGTAGGAGCGTCACCAGCCCCGCGCTCCTGCGTGCCTCTCCCGCTTGCGGTTTCCGCAAGCGGGAGAGATGATTTGGCTGTTGGAAGCGAGACTTCCGGAAGCAAGGCTTTCGGAGAAAAGGCTTTCGGAAAAAGCCTGTTGGAAGGCAATGGGAATGAAAAGGTCGCGGCTCGGCTCTCTCGACGTCACCTCACTCGGCCTCGGTTCCGCCCCGCTCGGCGGATTGTTCACCCCCGTCAGCGATGCCGATGCGGAAGCGACGGTCGCCCGCGCCTGGTCGCTCGGAATCCGCTTCTTCGACACCGCGCCGCTCTACGGCTTTGGCCTCGCGGAACGGCGGCTTGGCGCATTCCTGCGGCAACAGCCGCGTGATTCCTACGCCATCTCGACCAAGGTCGGCCGCCTGCTGCGCGCGCCCGATGGCGCTGCCGCCGAGGACGAGCACTACAAGGGCGCGCCGCGCGAGCGGCCGGTGTTCGACTTCTCCTATGACGGCGTGATGCGATCGGTGGAGGAGAGCCTGGCGCGCCTTGGGCTCGACCGCGTCGACGTCCTGCTCGTGCATGATCCCGACGATCATTATGATGACGCTGTGGCCGGCGCCTTCCGCGCGCTCCAGCGTCTGCGCACCGAGGGCACGGTCAAGGCAATCGGCGCCGGCATGAATCAGTCGGAGATGCCGGTGCGTTTTGCAGAGGCCGTTCCGGTCGACTGCTTCCTGCTCGCCGGCCGCTACACGCTGCTCGACCAGGGCGCGCTGGATGCGCTGTTCCCAGCCTGCGCCGCGAAGCACATCGGCATCCTGCTCGGGGGCATCTACAACAGCGGCATTCTGGCCAATCCGCACACGGGCGCGAAATTCAACTATCAGGACGCCGATGCGGCGCTCGTCGCCCGTGCGCTCGCGCTCGACGAGCTCTGCCGCAAGCACGGCACGGAGCTGAAAGCCGCCGCGCTCCAGTTCTGCATGGCCCATCCGGCCGTCACGGTCGCCGTGATGGGCGCGCGCAACGCCGCGGAAGTTGCCGACAACATCGCGATGTCGGAGATGGCGGTGCCGGCGGCGTTCTGGCAGGAACTTCGTGCGCGAAAACTCGTCGATATCCGGGCGCCATTGCCGGGCGGAGCGTAAGGCATGATCATCGACGGACATCAGCATTTTTGGGATCCCGCGCGCGCCGACTATCCCTGGATGGACGCGCCCGAGCTCACGCCGATCCGGCGCGCCTTCGGTCCGGCCGATCTCGCGCCGCTCTTGAGAGCGAACGGCATCGACGCGAGCATCGTGGTGCAATGCCGCTCGGCGCTGGAGGAGACCGAGGAATTCTTGCGGATCGCGCATGCGACGCCCTCGGTGATCGGCGTCGTCGGCTGGGCAGATCTGACCGACGCTGTGCTTGGCGAAACGCTGGCCCGGCTGCGCGCATTGCCCGGTGGCGACAAGCTGGTCGGGATCCGCCACCAGGTCCATGACGAGGCCGATCCCGACTGGCTGCTGCGCGAGGATGTCCAGCGCGGTCTCACGGCCGTGTTCGCGCACGATCTCGCCTACGATTTCCTCGTCCGCGCCCGCGAGTTGCCGGCGGCGATCGCAACCGCACAGGCCTTCCCGCAGGCGCGCTTCGTGCTCGACCACGCGGCCAAGCCGCCGATCGCCGACGGCGGAAGCACCGAATGGTCCGATCGCATCGCGGCACTCGCGGCGTGCGGCAATGTCTGGTGCAAGGTCTCGGGGCTGGCGACGGAAGCGGTGTGGAGCGACTGGAATGCGGAGCGGCTGTTCCCGTTCGTCGCGCACGCCGCGAAATGCTTTGGCGAGGATCGCCTGATCTTCGGCTCGGACTGGCCGGTGTGCCTGCTTGCGGGCAGCTACGGCGAGATCAAGGGAGCGCTGGATGCGTGCCTGATGAAGCTCGGTCCGCAGGTGCGGGAGAAGGCGTTCGGCGTGAATGCGAAGGCTGCGTATCGGTTGGTGGCTGGTTAAAACCTGCTGAGCTGGACCAACCTCGCACCCAAACACAGGTGTCGTCCCGGCGAGGGCCGGGACCCATAACCTCAGGATTGAGTTTTGGCGTGGAATGGTCGCTCGAGACTCCTACCTTCCGCAACCCGAGACATCACGCGGTATGGGTCCCGGCCTTCGCCGGGACGACGACGGAGTTTGAGGCAGCGTGTCCTCACGCGCCCGCGGGCACCTGGTCCAGAAATCCCGTGATGCTCCTGATACGGCCGTCCTTCAGCACGGCAAAATCTGTCCCCTTGATCGGGCTGTCGACGCCGTCGGGGCCGAGGCCCCAGCTGAAGCGGACATGGTCGCCGTAGCCGTTGGGCTCGCCGATCAGCTTGAACTTGAAGTCCGGAAAGCGCTGCTGCACGCCTGCGATCAGCGCATCGACGCCGTCATGGCCGTCGCCCTTCATCAGGGGATCGACATAGCTCGCATCCGCCGTCCAGTTCTCGCTGAGCAGTTCGCGACGGCGGCCGGTGGCGCGCTCGTTCCAGAGATCGATGTAGCGGCGGGCGATGGCGATGGGGTCGGTCATGGTCTTCTCCTTCGATGGCGCCGTGTTGTTCGGCCGACCCTGACTATCGAAGGTTCACGCGCGCTGATCGATTACCTCTGAGGTCATCAGCGCGCGTGAATTTTCCGGAGTTACTTCGCCGCGGTGACCATGATCTCGACGGTGTATTGCGCCGCCGCGAGCTTGGCTTCGACGGTGGCGCGCGCCGGGGTGTTGCCGGGCGAGACCCAGGCGTCCCACACCGCGTTCATCTCGCCAAACGTCTTCATGTCGGTGATGTAGATCGTGGCCGACAGCAGCTTCGACTTGTCGGTGCCGGCCTTGGCGAGATGGCCGTCGATGGTCGCCAGGATGGCCTGGGTCTGCTTCGTCACGCTTTCGCCGGCGGCATTGTTGGCGACGACACCGGCGAGATAGACGGTGTTGCCGTGCACGACGACCTGGCTCATGCGCGGGCCGGTTTCAAGACGCTGAATGCTCATTGGGGTGTCTCCTTTGAATGGCGGCCCTGTCTAGCGCAGCGCCTTGCGCTATGCCACCCCGGGCGCGCATGCGTCGCCGGCAATGCATGCGCCGCGCTTAAGGAAACCGGCTGAAGAATGTCCAGATCGTCTCGGCGCCGTCGATGTCGCCGTTCTGCCCCCCGAGCAAGCCGGCTGCGACCTTCGGGAAGCGGGCATCCGGAGAAAATCCGGGCATGCGGTGGCCGCCTTGATTGATGCGATAAAGCACGACGTCGTGCCCGCTGGGACAGCGCGTGGAGATCCGCGTGACCGTGGACTGGTCTGCGGGCGCCCTGTCGGGCAGATCGGTCATGTCGGCGTTATCGGTCTCGCAGCCGTTGAGCTTGCGCCAGAACGCCAGCGTCTCGTCGGTGGACCAGAACCCGTCTGCGGCATAATAGCTCGATCCGCGGCCGCCCTCGTAGGGGACCAGCGGGTCGGCCGTGCCGTTCATCAGCAGCATCGGCAGCGGCCGCGACGGATGGCAGGTGACTGCGGCCTCATCAGTGAGATTCATGATCACGCTCGCGCCGGCAGCAAACAGATCGGCGCGGGCACAGACGAGCGTCATCGCCATGGCGCCGCCATTGGAGATGCCGGTGACATAGACGCGGTGAGGGTCGGCGGTGCCGTTCGCCACCAGGGTCTCGACGAGCTTTGCGATGAAGGCGACGTCGTCGGTGCCCGCGGGCGGACCACGAAGCGCGGGTCCTGCCTTGGTCCTCGCGTCGGCCCATGCGTGGTTGAGGCCATCGGGAAAGACCACGGCAAACCCTTCGCGCTTTGCGACCTGCGGCCACGCCGTTCGCGTCATCATGTCGGCGCCGCGCTGGGTGTTGCCGTGCAGCACGACCACGAGCGGCACAAGCCGCTTCGCCGGCAGTTGCACAGTGTAGGATCGCTTCACGCCGTCGACGTCGATCGTATCGGCGGACGCAGCCGAGGCGGCGGCCGATGCCGCAACAAACGCCGCGATCCGCATCCACCGCCGCATGATCTAGCCGACCGCCTTCGCCGCGGCCCGGCCGGCATTGCGGCCCGAGAACAGGCAGCCGCCGAGGAACGTGCCTTCCAGCGAGCGGTAGCCGTGCACGCCGCCGCCGCCGAAGCCGGCGGCTTCGCCGGCTGCATAGAGGCCTGGAATGACGCTGCCCTCCTCGCCGAACACGCGCGAAGAGAGGTCGGTCTCGAAGCCGCCCAGCGTCTTGCGGGTGAGGATGTTGAGCTTGACCGCGATCAGCGGTCCTTGCGCGGGATCGAGGATGCGGTGCGGCGATGCGGTGCGGATCAGTCTGTCGCCGATATAGCGCCGCGCATTGTGGATGTTCATCACCTGCGCATCCTTGACGTAAGGGTTGGCGATCTCGCGGTCGCGCGCCTCGATCTGCATCTTGATGTGCTCGAGCTTGAGCAGCTCGCTGCCGGTGAGCTTGTTCATGGCCGCAACGAGATCCTCGATCTTGTCGCGCACGATGAAGTCGACACCATGGCTTTTGAACGCTTCCACCGGCGCCGGCGCGCCCTTGTTGGTGGCGCGGCGCAAGGTCATCCGCCAGCTCTTGCCTGTGAGGTCGGGGTTCTGCTCCGATCCCGATAGCGCAAACTCCTTCTTGATGATGCTCTGGGTCAGGATGAACCAGGAATAATCGTAGCCGGTGGACATGATGTATTGGAGCTGGCCGAGCGTGTCGGAGCCGGGAAAGAGCGGCGCCGGCAATCGCGTGCCGGTGGCATCGAACCACATCGAGGACGGGCCGGGCAGGATGCGGATGCCATGGCGCGGCCAGATTGGATTCCAGTTCTGGATGCCTTCGACATAATGCCACATGCGGTCGCGGTTGATCAGCCGCGCGCCTGATTTCTCGGTGATGCCGATCATGCGGCCGTCGACATGCTCGGGCACGCCGGAGATCATGAATTTTGGCGGCTCGCCGAGCCGCTTCGGCCAGTTCTGCCGCACCAGCTCGTGATTGCCGCCGATGCCGCCAGAGGCGACGATCACGGCCTGCGCCTTCAATGCAAACTCGCCGACGACGTTGCGCGACGAGCTCTTGCCGCGCTCGACATTGTCGGGGGCGAGAATCGCGCCGCTGACGCCACCCACCGTGCCGTTGGTGATGGAGAGCGCATCGACGCGGTGGCGGAACCTGAAGCTCAGCCGGCCGCTTCTGACGGCCTCGCGCGCGCGGCGCTCGAACGGCTCGACGATGCCGGGCCCGGTGCCCCAGGTGACATGAAAGCGCGGCACCGAATTGCCGTGGCCCATCGCGTCATAGCCGCCGCGCTCGGCCCATCCGACCACGGGGAAGATGCGATGGCCCATCGCGCGCAGCCAGTCGCGCTTCTCGCCGGCGGCGAATGCCACATAGGCCTCGGCCCATTGGCGCGGCCAGAAATCCTCGTCGCGGTCGAAGCCGGCGGTGCCGAGCCAGTCCTGCATCGCAAGCTCGAAGGAGTCCTTGATGCCGAGCCGACGCTGCTCCGGCGAATCCACCAGGAACAATCCGCCGAACGACCAGAACGCCTGGCCGCCCAGCGACTGCTCGCCCTCCTGGTCGACCACGATCACGCGCTTGCCCGCATCCGCGATCTCGGTTGCAGCCACCAGTCCCGATAGTCCTGCACCGACGACGATGACGTCTGTCTCTTCGGCCATGTGTTTCCCCCTCCACAGGTTCCCCCCTGTAGTTACCCGGATTGAAGCCAGCGGTTGCAACTGAGATCAAGGGCCTGGCGCGTAAGAGTTCGTTAACTTGTTCCACTTTGGGATCGAAGCGGGCCTGAGTGCAGCGCGGACGCAACACTGGATTTGAATTTGTTTTGAGCGAGCCGGCATGCCTAGACAAAGCCGCGGTTACGACAGACCCTAGCGGGGCATCACCACCTGACACGCAGATTCGAATTCGACTGGGGCGGGGGCCAATGAAGTTTCTGACGGGGTTGCTCGCGGCGGTTCTCCTGATCGCGAGCATGGGGGCTTCTCAGGCGGTTGTCCGGATCGCGGATGACCGCGGCGGCCGGATCGGAACCTACGTCGACAGATACCAGGATCTGCGACAATCGGGCGACACCGTCATCATCGACGGTCTCTGCGCCTCTGCCTGCACCATCGTCCTCGGCGCCATCCCGCATGACCGCATCTGCGTGACTTCGCACGCGACGCTGGGCTTCCACGCTGCCTGGGATTTCGGCACCAACGGCCGCGCCGTCACCAATTCCGAAGCGACCCAGATGCTCTACGCGATGTATCCGTCGCAGGTGAAGCGCTGGATCAACCAGCGCGGCGGCCTCACTCCGCATATGCTGTTCCTGAAGGGCAGGCAGCTCCAGGCCATGTACAAGCCCTGTTACCTCGACGCGCAGGCCTCGGCCAACAAGCCGTCGCGCGTGCCGCTCCCGCAAGCGGACCAGCTCGAATCCGCCCGGGGCCAGCTCCTGCACTGACATCCTCGGCCTGACGGGATTGTTTGCCAGCCAGCGGCGCCTTGCCCGCAGGCGGGTCAAAGCTTATCTGAACGCTCGGGAACCCCGGCCTTCGCCCCGATCGTGTCATGGCTCAACCACTGCACTCCGCCCATCCTGTATCGGACAATCCGCCCACTGCCGGCCGGATGCCGTTCGTGCTGCTGTTGGCGGGTGCAGGCACCGGCGGTCTGGTCGTGCTCGGCGCGCTCGCGCTCTGGTTCCACTACGGCAGCCAGGTGTTCTTCGAAATGATCAGGACCGGCTTTGCCGCCTGCTTCTGACCCGCGACAGGAAGTTTTTCGCTCATGAGCTCCATCGCCCGTCCGCTGGTGATCGCGACCGCCTTCGCTGCAAGCCTCGTCGTTGGGCTCCTGATCGTATTCTGGGCCATGGGCGGGGTCAGCAAGGTGGCGCAGCCGGCCGCGATCGGCGGCCCGTTCCAGCTCACCGACCAGAACGGCAAGGCCGTCACCGACAAGAACCTGAAGGGCAAGCCGACCCTGATCTTCTTCGGCTACACCCATTGTCCCGACGTCTGCCCGACCTCCCTGTTCGAGCTCTCGGAAGTGCTGCGCGCGATGGGCAAGGACGCCGACAAGGTCAATGCCGTCTTCATCTCGGTCGATCCCGAGCGCGATACGCCGGCGGCGATGAAGGATTATCTGTCGAGCTTCGACCCGCACCTCGAGGGCCTCTCCGGCGATCCCGCCGAGACCGCCAAGGTGATCACCTCCTACCGGGTCTACGCCAAGAAGGTCCCGACCAAGGACGGCGACTACACCATGGACCACACGGCGTTGATCTATCTGATGGACCGCGACGGCCGATTCGTCTCGCCGTTCAACCTGAAGCGCACGCCGGAAGAGGCCGCGGTGGAGTTGAAGCGGTATCTGTAGGCTCGTTTTCTGGGAAGTCGGGCGACGAGGCTCGGTGTAACCTCTCCCGCTTGCTTGCGGGAGAGGTCGGCGCAACGCGCCGGGTGAGG
Organism: Bradyrhizobium nivariense; assembly: GCF_029846715.1. Taxonomy (GTDB): domain Bacteria; phylum Pseudomonadota; class Alphaproteobacteria; order Rhizobiales; family Xanthobacteraceae; genus Bradyrhizobium. The sequence goes on along the minus strand of NZ_JARVWW010000030.1, from coordinate 1,200 downwards.
GCTCTCTCCACGCAGGGGCTCTCGCCTGCGGAGACACCCTCTCCCCGACCCTCCCCCGCAAGCGGGGGAGGGAGCGCACCCTGGCCACAATCCCTGCTCGCGTTCCCGGCCGGATGGTCTATAAGGCCCTCCGATCCCAACGAAATTCGTTCATTTTCAGCCGATGGCTCCATCGCAACAGGCGAAATCGTCCAAACCCGCCCGTGGCTTGCTGACCGGGCTGGCCGTCGGCGTTTGCCTGTTCGCAGGCCTGCCCGGCGCGCAGGCGCAGGCCCCGGCCAAGCAGCCTCCAGCGGCCCCCCAAGCGGCGCCGCAGGTCGCGCCGCAAGCCGCCCCCCAGGCCGTGCCGGGCTTCTGGGACCCGCGGCGGCGGCCGGAGCGTCCGGACCTGTCGCGCCTGACCGTGATCCGCTTCCTGACCGAGACTGACTATCCGCCGTTCAACTATACCGGCGCCGACGGCAATCCGGCCGGCTTCAACGTCGACCTCGCCCGCGCGCTGTGCGAGGAGATCAAGGTCACCTGCACGGTGCAGATGCGCCGCTTCGAGACGCTGGTGGACGCGCTCGCCTCCAACCGGGGCGACGCCATCATCGCCTCGATGGCGGTGAGCCCGCAGCTCCGCGCCCGCGTCGACTTCACCGATCCCTATTACCGCGTGCCGGCGCGCTTCGCCTCGCGCAAGGACGCGGTGATGCCGGAGATCCGCCCCGAATATCTCGAGGGCAAGAAGGTCGGCGTCATCGCCGGCTCTGCGCATGAAGCCTATCTCAAGGCGATGTTCACCGACGCCGAGCTGCACCCCTATCCCAACGACGATGCCCTGCGCACCGCCTTGCGCAAGGGCGAGGTCGACTTCATCTTCGGTGACGCCATCGCGCTGGCGTTCTGGATCAACGGCACCGATTCCGGTGATTGCTGCGCCTTCTCCGGCGGCCCCTTCGTCGAGAGCCGCTTCTTCGGCGAAGGCATCGGCATCGCCGTCCGCAAGGGCAACGACGTGCTGCGCCAGGCCCTGAACTGGGCGATGTTCCGTGTCTGGGAAAAGGGCCGCTATACCGATCTGTGGCTGCGGTATTTTTCCGTGAGCCCGTTTTAGCTTTCTTCGCCTCTCCCCGCGTGCGGGGAGAGGCCGGATCGCATCTAACGATGCGATCCGGGTGAGGGGGACTCTCCGCGAGTCCAACTCTCACCGTGATT
>NZ_JARVWW010000002.1 GCF_029846715.1 Bradyrhizobium nivariense | reverse complement strand
GCTTGCTGGAAACCTCATGCGATCCGCCCCCAGGCCACGCCTTGACGGGCGCGAGCACGGCGTCATCATGGCAGGTGTCGACGATCCGAAACGCGCGACACAGGGCCACGATTTAATGGTTGCTACGGGCCGCAGGCTGCGCTGCCGCGAGCTGCGCACTTCGCCGCCAAATGTTCAGAATTGCCTATACGGAATTCGGCTACAGAAAGGCCTCGTCGAAGCGGGGCCTTTCTGCTTGATCTTGCCGCCATTCGGGTTCGCGGCAGGAACTGTGGAACTGCGAAGCGTCGCCAAGAAAGCTGCACATTTGTGTCGTGTAACTTCGCGCCGGTCGGAATCGTGCATGCCGCGACGGATGCTGGCCGGCCCCGAGCCCAAACCAAAGCTCAAATCCAAGCCTTAAGCCTAAGCTCAATGCAAATAATGTCGGAACCACCTTCAATCCTGATCGTGGAGGACGAATATCCGCTCCAGGGCATACTTGAGAGCGCGCTCGCCGACGCCGGGTTTGCATCCGACATCCTCTCCTCGGGCGAGGAGGCGATCACCATCTTCATCGCCAGAGGAAAGCATCACAAGGCGCTTGTGACCGGCGTCTATCTTGGCGGCAAGCTGAATGGCTGGGAACTCGCCCGCAGGATGAGAGAGAAACATCCAGACCTTCCGGTCGTGTATATGATGGCCGGCGCCGATCTGGATTTATGGAAGTCGCAAGGCGTGCCCAACAGCTTGCCTCTCGAAAAACCGTTCCAACCCGAACGGCTGATCGCCGCGCTCCAGGAGTTTTGAAGCCTCGAGAATTCGATCCCGCGACCGAATGGCCGGGCTGGTTCGCGGCCCGGCCGTCTATGCCTTCGGCATCGCCGCCCTTCATCGCCGGATGCGGTAGATCACGACATCTTCGCCGTGACGGATCGTGCTGCGCTCGAGGAGGTAGTTCGACTTCTCCAGTACGCGGCGCGATGCGGCATTGCCGACATAGACCAGGCCGATCAGAGACGGCAGCTCGAGTTGCGACAACCCGATGTCCGTCAGCACAGTCGCGGTCTCGCTCGCAAGTCCCTGGCCCCAGACTTCGCGTTTGAACGCGTAGGCAATCTCGATCTCGTCGATATCATCCACCAGGATGTGCCGGATGCCCGCCCGCCCGGCGAAGGATCCGTCTTTCGTTCGCAGCACCCACAGCCCGAAACCATGCTGGTCCCAATGCGCCATATTGGCGCCGAGATAGGACTTCGTCACCTCGGGCGCACGCACGCCGCCGATATAGCGCGACACCTCGGCATCGAGATGCAATGCGATGAGGTCGGCGAGGTGAGCTTCGCGAAGCCTCTCGGCGGTTAGCCTCTCCGTGCTGAAATGTTCCATAGGAACAGATAGCCGCTTCCAAGGTAGGGCGTCGAGTAACATTGATGCGGAATAACTTTCACTGCGTTCGACCGCGGCGACGTTCTTCCGAACCAGAAAGGTCTTGCGAACCAGAAAGGGCTTGCGAACCAGAAAGGTCTTGGGCTCGGCCTGTACATTGCCCAGGAGATCGCGCGCACCCATGGTGGGTTGATCGTCGCGTCATCGGTGCGGGATGAAACGGTATTCACCGCGTCATTCCCGGCAACACAGGCACGCGGCTGAGAAGGCGTGCCACGCCGGCATATCCTGCCGTCACGGAGCGTTTCGCCAATTCTCGGACAATGCCATCCTGCTCCTGTTTTGCCCGACGGCGCAACCGCCTCGTAGCGTGGAGTCCGGATTGCGCGAGGCGCTATCGGCTACGGCCGGACGATTTTCACACACGCGTAACCCATTGATCTCACAGCGTCGGTCTACTGTGCATGGGGTTGTTTTCGCAGTTTTGGTTTCGAGGGGGCTACCCCGCCCCGAACGCGACCGCGACGTTGTAGGTCAGGAGGCTCGCCGCGTAGGCCAGCACGAGCATGTAGCCGAATGTCGCCGCCATCCAGGTCCAGCTTCCGGTCTCGCGCCGGATCACGGCCAGCGTGGATGCGCATTGCGGGGCGAAGATGTACCAGGCCAGCATCGACAGCGCGGTCGCGAGCGACCATTTCGTCGCCAGCACCTGGCCGATCTGCTCGGCCGCTTCCTTGCCGCCTTCGATCGCATAGACGGTGCCGAGCGCCGCCACCGCGACCTCGCGCGCCGCCATGCCCGGGATCAGCGCGACCGCGATCTGCCAGTTGAAGCCGACGGGGGCGAGCAGCGGTGCGAGCGCCTTGCCGATGATTGCGGCGAGGCTGAAGTCGATCGCGGGTTCGGTGGCGCCTAGCGGCGGCTGCGGGAACGAGGCCAGAAACCAGATCAGCACCATCATCGAGAAGATCGTGGTGCCGGCGCGGTGCAGGAACATCTTGGCCCGCGTGTAGACGCCGATCGCGATCGATTTCAGCCGCGGCATCTTGTAGTCCGGCAGCTCCAGCATGAACGGCGCCGGCGCATAGTCGCGCAGCATGAAGAACTTGATCAGGAACGAGACGGCAAGCGCGCTGGCGATGCCGGCGGCATAGAGGCCGAACATCACGAGGCCCTGCAGGTTGATGAAGCCCCAGACGTCCCTGGCCGGAATGAAGGCGGAGATGATCAGCGTGTAGACGGGGATGCGTGCCGAGCAGGTCATCAGCGGCGCGATCAGGATCGTGGTCAACCGGTCGCGCTTGTTGTCGATCACGCGCGTCGCCATGATGCCGGGAATGGCGCAGGCAAAGCTCGACAGCAGCGGAATGAAGGCGCGGCCGTGCAGGCCGGCACCGCCCATGATGCGGTCCATCAGGAAGGCGGCGCGCGCCATGTAGCCGAAATCTTCCAGCAGCAGGATGAACAGGAAGATGATGATGATCTGCGGCACGAACACGATCACGCTGCCGACGCCGGAGATCACGCCGTTCTGCAGGAAGCTCTGCAGCAGGCCGGCGGGCAGGCTGGCGTGCACGAACTCGCCGAGCGCATCGAAGCCGTTGTTGAGCAGCTCCATCAGCGGCTGGGCCCAGGCGAACACCGCCTGGAACATCACGAACAGGATCAGCGCCAGCACGACGAGGCCGGCGACGGGGTGCAGCACCACGGCGTCGATCCGTGCGGTCCAGGTGTCGGGGCTAGCAGGCAGGCTGACGCAGTCGGCGATGATGCGGTCGGCCTCGCGCTGGGTGGCGCGCAACTCGGCGACGCTGAGCGCGCGCCAGGTGTTCTCCTGCGGCTCGGCGGCGAGTCTTGCCGAGATCTCGTCGGTCAGCGTCAGGAGGTCGGCGGTACCGCCCTTGCGCACCGCGATCGAGGTGACCACGGGCACGCCGAGCTCCTTGGCGAGCCGCTCGACGTCCACAGTGATGCCGCGGCGGTTTGCGATGTCGAACATGTTGAGGACGAGGATCATCGGCCGGCCGGTGCGCTTGAGCTCCAGCAGCAGGCGGATGGTCAGGCGCAGATTGGTGGAATCGGCCACGCACAGCACGAGGTCGGGCACGGTCTCGCCGCTGGCCTTGCCGAGCACGAAGTCGCGGGTGATCTCCTCGTCCGGGCTGCGGCCGCGCAGCGAATAGGTGCCGGGGAGGTCGACCACGGAGACCTGGCGCCCCAAGGGCGTGACGAAGAAGCCTTCCTTGCGCTCGACGGTGACGCCGGGATAGTTCGCGACCTTCTGCCGGCTGCCGGTCAGCGCATTGAACAGCGAGGTCTTGCCGCTGTTTGGCGTGCCGACCAGGGCGAGATGCAGCAGGGGTGCTTCCATGTGATCAAAGGCCTGGAATTGGGATCCGGTCGCGTCAGGCGACGATGATGGCCATGGCTTCGCGCCGGCGCACCGCGATCGTGATGTTGTCGACGCGCACGGCGATCGGGTCGCGTCCGACCAGCCCCTCGTGCAGGACCTCGACCCGGGCGCCCTCGACGAAGCCGAGCTCGATCAGCCGGCTCTCGAGCTCGATGTCGGAGAGCGCCGAGCCCGAGTCCTTGGCGGAAAGGTGCTGGATGACGCCGGTATAGCCGCGCTGGGCCAGGCCCAGCGGCATCTGCGGACGCGTATCATGGATGTCGGTCATGCCCTGTATTTTCAACGCAGGGCATCGAGGTCAAGCGCGCTCGGTCGCCGAAACTGCACCTTAGAGTGATTTTAAAGTGCCGGCTTCGCGACGGAGGCGATCGGCGCCAGGATCGGCGCCAAGGCGGCTACTGGGCCGAGACCTTTTCCGGCTGGATGGCGGCCATGGCGCGGGTCTTGAAGTAGTCGAGCACGAACAGGCGGATCGCCGAGGACAGATTGCCCTGCTGGCGGTTGCCGTCGATCTCGCCGACCAGCTCGGACAGCGTCATGTTGCGCAGGCCCGAGATCTCCTTCATGCCGTTCCAGAACGCCTCTTCCAGGCTGACGCTGGTCTTGTGGCCGGCGACGACGATCGACCGTTTCACGACGGGCGACTTCATGGCTGCTCCTCGCGATCCATCTGGTGCTGGTCCAGGTGTGCCTTCGCCTGGTCCGCGCGTGTCTCCTCCGCCGACCGTTCCGCCTTCGTGCGGCCGAACTTCGTTCGGTTGGCGTCCGCCTGCTTCGCCGTGGCTTCCCGCTCGGCGCGCTTCCGGAAACGATTCAGGTTGATGACGTTCCCCATGCCGCGTCTCCATCATCCGATCCTCCGTGGACAGGATGAAACCTTCAGAAACAGGGTGCCGCGTTGCGCCCCACAAGACTTGATCGCCATTCGCTCGTCCTCGTCAATCGGCCCTTGGGCCATCAAACGATGAATCTGGCCCCGTGGAGGGCAGAGGGGCTGCGTAACACGCCACCCCGCAGCGACATTGACGGTAATCAAATCCCGCCCTCAAAGCCCTATATTTTTGCGACGCGCGGGTCCGTATCACTACGGATGCCTATCGGAATTCGGAATCTTATCCCGGGCTGGTCATCTTCTCGGGACGCACCAGGCGGTCGAACTCGTCCGCCGAGACGAAGCCGAGACGCAGGGCCTCTTCCTTCAGCGTGGTGCCGTTGGCGTGCGCCGTCTTGGCCACCTTGGCCGCATTGTCGTAGCCGATCTTCGGGGCGAGCGCCGTCACCAGCATCAGCGAGCGCTGCATCAGCTCCTTGATCCGCTTCTCGTCGGCGCGGATGCCGCTGACGCAATGCTCGGTGAAGGAGCGCGCGGCGTCCGCCATCAGCCGGATCGAGTGCAGCATGTTGTAGGCCAGCACGGGCTTGTAGACGTTGAGCTCGAAATGGCCCTGGCTGCCGGCGACCGTGATCGCGGTGTGATTGCCGAACACTTGGCAGCACACCATGGTCATCGCCTCGCACTGCGTCGGATTGACCTTGCCCGGCATGATCGAGGAGCCCGGCTCGTTCTCCGGCAGCATCAGTTCGCCGAGGCCCGAACGCGGGCCCGATCCGAGCAGGCGGATGTCGTTGGCGATCTTGAACAGGCCTGTCGCGACCGAATTGATGGCGCCGTGCGCCAGCACGTAGGCGTCGTTCGAGGCCAGCGCCTCGAATTTGTTGGCGGCGCTGGTGAAGGGCAGCTTCGTAATCCCGGCGACGTGCTTTGCGAACAGTTTTGCAAAGCGCGGCTTCGAATTGAGGCCGGTGCCGACGGCGGTGCCGCCCTGCGCCAGCGGATAGAGCTCCTTCACCGCGACCTTGAGCCGGGCGATGCCGCTTTCGACCTGCGCGGCATAGCCGGAAAATTCCTGGCCGAGCGTCAGCGGCGTCGCATCCTGGGTGTGGGTGCGGCCGATCTTGACGATCTTGGCGAACTCCTTCTCCTTCTTGCGCAGCGCGCGCAGCAATTCGCCGAGGGCGGGGACGAGATCGGCGGTGATGCGGCTTGCCGCCGCGATATGCATCGCGGTCGGGAACGAGTCGTTCGACGACTGGCTCATGTTGACGTGATCGTTGGGATGCACCGGCTTCTTGGCGCCGAGCTCGCCGCCGAGCATCTCATTGGCGCGGTTGGCGATGACCTCGTTGAGGTTCATGTTGCTCTGCGTGCCCGAGCCGGTCTGCCACACCACGAGTGGGAAGTGACCGTCCAGCTTGCCCTCGATCACCTCGCGCGCGGCGCGGATGATGGCGTTGGCGCGGCGCTGGTCGAGCAGGCCGAGCTCCTGGTTGGACTGCGCCGCGGCGAGCTTGACGATGCCAAGCGCATGCACGAGCGAGATCGGCATGCGATCGATGCCGATGCGAAAATTCTGGCGCGAGCGTTCGGTCTGCGCCCCCCAATAGCGATCGGCGAGGACCTCGATGGGGCCGAAGCTGTCGGTCTCGGTGCGGGTCGCGGGGCGCGAGGAGCGGTCGGTCTTCGCGCGGGCAATCTTCGAGCGGGAAGTCTTCGAGCGGGACGTCTTGGCCATGAGCACATTCCATTCCGCCGCACGAAAATGCCGCGCGACCTCTTCATGTGTATAGGGAGTTTGGCCGCGCGCGACGGGCTCCGGCCCAATCTAGATCATTTCTTGCGGAAACGGTCCAATCGCACGACTTCGGCGCCGCCCTGGTTCGGGGCCGCCGGCTCTTCGGTGCTTTCCGCCGGTTCGGTGGCAGGCGCGGGCACCGCGACAGCGGACGGGGCGGGAGCGGCCGGCAATGTCTCGGGCGAGACCTCGGCGACATCGGAGGTCTCGAACTGGAGGCCGAATTTCACGGACGGATCGAGGAAGCTCTTGATGGAGTTGAACGGCACGATCAGCCGCTCCGGAATGCCGCCGAAGGACAGGCCGACCTCGAAGCGGTCCTCGAGCACGGTCAGATCCCAGAACTGGTGCTGCAGGATGATCGTCATCTCTTCCGGATATTGCGCCAGCAGCCGCGACGACAGCTTCACGCCCTCGGCCTTCGACACGAAGGTGATGAAGAAATGGTGCTCGCCGGGCAGTCCTTGGGACGCGGCGTCGGTCAGCACCTTGCGCAGCACGCCGCGCAGCGCGTCGCGGGCCAGCACATCGTATCGGATATGATCGGTCGCCATGGTGGTCCTGTTGCATTCCAGGAGTTGGGCCCTGCCGGCCCGACTCGCCAAGCCGCAATAGTACCGCGCCTGACGGGTCAGCAGGAGTCCCCGCCGGGTAGGAAATAAGAGGTAAGTGGAGGCTTCTGTTGCCAGGTGCCTCCGAACCCCGCCTAACGGAGCTTAACCCGTTAGGACTTCAGAATGGTCTTTCAAACTGCGTTACGCAGCCTGAGCAACCGGAGCAAAGTTGTCGTTGGCAACTATTGCATAGCCCGATAACGGCGGAACAATACCGAGAAAAAGAACGCCCTTTACGCCCTCGTCGATCCTATTTCGCCCCCGCCAAAACCCGCCTATAGGGCTAGCCCGCTGGTGGGCTTTGGTGGAGGCGCCGGGTACCGCCCCCGGGTCCGAATGGTTTATTGCGACGGCCGTTTATTTCCATAGCCGGCGAACCGGCACCCCCAATATAGGGGGCAAAGCTTTCAAATGACAGGGTGTTTCGAGCGGCCATCCCGAGGCTCCCTCTGGATAGGTTCCCGACGGGCTTGGCCGCGCGACAGCCGGCGTTCTAAGCTCCTGACATGACCGAGGATTCCGCGCCGGCCGCCCAAGAACGAGATCAGGAACGAGATCAAGAGCCGGACCGTCCAGCCACCCACGCCGTTCCGCCGGGCTTGCTCGCGCTGTTCCTGGCCTTCGCCCGGATGTCGCTGGCCGGTTTTGGCGGGGTCTTGGTGTTTGCCCGGCAGGCCATCGTCGAGCAGCACCGCTGGATGACGGCGGACGAGTTCAACGAGACTTTTGCGCTCTGCCATTTCCTGCCCGGGCCCAACATCGTCAATCTGTCGATGGTGTTCGGCGCGCGGCTGCGCGGGATCGCCGGCGGTATTGCCGCCTTTGCAGGGCTGTTGCTGCCGCCCACGCTGATCATGACGGTGCTCGCGATCATCTACGCCCGATTCGGCGATGTGGAGGTGATGCGTCGCATCCTCGCGGGTATCTCCTGTGCGGCGGTCGGCCTCTTGATCGCGGTGGTCTTCCGGATGATGATTCCGCTGCTCAAGCGGCTGGACGCCGTCGCGCTCATCCTGATGCTGGGCTTGTTCCTCGCCATCGGCGTCCTTCGCCTGCCGCTCCAGGCCGTGCTTTTGGTCGCGATCCCCGTGAGTGTCGGCGCCACCTTCCTGATGCGGCGGAAGGTAGCAGCATGAACGCCGAGAACCAGATCTGGGCGCTGATCTCCACCTTTGGTCTGATGTCGCTGTTCGCAGTCGGCGGCGCCGCGGCGGCGGAGCCCGAGATGCACCGTATCGCGGTCGATGTGCATCACTGGATGACCGACAAGCAGTTCGCCGACGCCTATGCGATCGCGCAGCTCTCGCCAGGTCCGAACGTGCTTATCGTCACGTTAATCGGCTATGCCGTCGCCGGCATCCCGGGCGCGCTGGCGGCGACCTTGGCCATGTGCCTGCCAACGGCGCTGCTTGCCTATTATGTCAGCCGGCTCCTCAACCGGCCGAGCCAATCGCGCTGGCCCGGGCTGATTCAGGCTGCACTGGTTCCGCTCTCGATCGGGTTGATGGCAGCGAGCGCCCTGATCCTGGCCCAGTCGACCGATCGCACCATTGCTGCGCTGCTCCTGACCGCGACGGTTGCAGTTGTCGCATCCGTCTCGCGCATCAATCCGCTATGGCTTCTGCTCGTCGGGGGCCTGTTGGGTTTTGCTGGCATTGTGTAGTGAAAATCGCTAGGCAGTGATCCGGGCGGGGGATCCATTTCCAGCCGATTAGAACAACATTGCTCGTGGCTTACGGGCCGCGGAGGAGACATGCATGGCCGATACGATGGGCCACTCGGCGACGACCACCCGAAACACCTCGGTGGTGATCGGCTTTTGTCTGCTGGCCGTTGCGCCGCAGATATTCGAATTCATCTGGTCGATCGGGACGATTTTTGGCTGGGGCGCCGGACGCGGGCCGGCCACCGTCGTGATCAGCCATGCCACCGCGCTGCTCGCGGGCGCGCCCGGCGCGCTGATCGGAGCGATCGGCGGTGACACCAAGAAGGCGTCATCCGAGGTGCTGCTGGCGCTGATCTATTCCTATCCGCTGTTTGCGGTCGCGATTCTCACGATCTTCATGACGATCAGATCGGCGCAGGACTATGTCGGCGGGATCGCTCTGATGGCGCTCGCGTTGTTCGCGCTGTGGGCCTCCAGCGATTTGCAAGGGATGCGCGGCTTCTCCTTTGGCGCAGGCACGGCGCCGCGGATGTTTGGCGGGCTGCTCGTCGCACTTGGCGCCGGCATCGCGTTGACGGGACTGCTGACCGATGGGCCTGCCATGGCGCACTATGCCTGGCGCGGGCCGCTCTTCGTGATGGTCTCGATCGTCTTCTTCGCGCTGGCGATTCGTCCGCTTGGGGTCGTAGTTACGGCGTTCGCGAGCTTCCTGATCGCGGCGATGGGCACGCATGAGACGCGCTGGGTCGAAGCGATCATCGTCGGCGCCTGCCTGACGCTTGGCTGTGCACTGCTCTTCCCCTACGTGCTCGGGCTGCCGATGCCGATGTTCCCGCGCTTTTTGGTTCAGTGAGGGTGTGATGTTCGATCTCTTCCACAATCTGGGCCTCGGTTTCGGTGTGGTGTTTCAGATCTCCTGGTGGTCACCCTGGTGGCTCTACGGCCTGTCGCTCCCGATCTCGATCAATATTCTCATGTGCCTGATTGGCGCATTGGTTGGCACGCTGGTCGGCGTGCTGCCCGGTATCGGCACCGTCGCAACCGTGGCGATGCTCCTGCCGATCACGTTCGGATTGCCGCCGGTCGGCGCGCTGATCATGCTCGCCGGCATCTATTACGGTGCGCAGTACGGCGGCTCGACCACCTCGATCCTGGTCAATATTCCCGGTGAGGCGACATCCGTCGTCACGGCCATCGACGGCCACCAGATGGCGAAGCAGGGCCGTGCCGGCCCGGCGCTGGCGATTGCGGCGATCGGCTCGTTCTTCGCCGGCTGCGTTGCGACGGTGCTGATCGCCGTGCTCGGCGCGCCACTGACCAAGCTCGCGTTGGCGTTCGGCCCGGCCGAATATTTCTCGCTGATGGTGCTCGGCCTGATCTTCGCGGTGGTGCTGGCCAAGGGCTCGGTGCTGAAGGCGATCGCGATGATCGTGTTCGGCCTGTTGCTGTCGATGGTCGGCTCCGACATCGAGACCGGCGCTTCGCGCATGGCGTTCAATATTCCGGAGCTTGCCGACGGCCTCGGCTTCGCGACGGTGGCCATGGGCGTGTTTGGTTTTGCCGAGATCATCCGCAATCTCGACGCCGGTGCCGAGATGAACCGCGACCTCGTGCAGCAGAAGATCACCGGCCTGATGCCGACCAGGAAAGACCTGATCGACTCCGCGCCTGCGATCCTGCGCGGCACCGTGCTCGGCTCGATCCTCGGCATCCTGCCGGGCGGCGGCGCTGTCATCGCGTCCTTTGCGTCCTATACGCTCGAGAAGAAGATCGCCAAGAACCCGTCGCGGTTCGGCCGTGGCGCGATCGAGGGCGTGGCGGCGCCGGAAAGCGCCAACAACGCCGCGGCCCAGACCTCCTTCATCCCGCTGCTGACGCTCGGCATCCCGCCAAACGCGGTGATGGCGCTGATGGTGGGCGCGATGACCATCCACGGCATCGTGCCGGGTCCGCAAGTGATGCAGAAGCAGCCGGAGCTGGTCTGGGGCATGATTGCCTCGATGTGGATCGGCAATCTGATGCTGATCATCATCAACCTGCCACTGGTTGGAATCTGGGTGCGGCTGCTGCGCGTGCCGTACCGGCTGATGTTCCCCTCGATCGTGATCTTCTGCGCGATCGGCATCTACTCGGTGAACAACGCGCCGGTCGACGTCATCCTCGCGGGCGTGTTCGGTCTGGTCGGCTACTGGCTGATCAAGCACGATTTCGAGCCGGCGCCGCTGCTGCTCGGCATGGTGCTGGGGCCGCTGATGGAAGAGAACCTGCGCCGCGCGCTGCTGATCTCGCGCGGCGACTGGAGCGTATTCCTGACGCGTCCGCTGTCGGCCGTGCTGCTGGCGATTGCGGCGTTCCTCCTGGTGCTCACGGTGCTGCCCGCGTTGCGCGCCAAGCGTGACGAGGTGTTCACCGAATCCGAGAACTGAGAGCGACGCTCCCTGCGTCGTCGCCGCGCCTGCGTCGGCGCGCCGCATTCGGAAGTCGAATCGACTTGTGTGACCGCTTCGTGAAATGAAAATGCCGGCCCTTGTGGCCGGCATTTTTGTTTGTGTCGGAGGGGATCGAGATGACTTCTATTCGCGCGCTTGCTGCAGGCGCATGTGCCGCTGCGCTCGCATCGCTGTGCGGCTTTGTCGCACCAGGCGCGGCGCAGACCTATCCGACGCGTGGCATCACCATGATCGTGCCGTTTGCTGCGGGTGGTCCGACCGACGTGATCTCGCGCATCGTCACCGCGCACATGGCGCAGACGTTCGGACAGAGCATCGTCATCGAGAACGTGGTCGGCGCCGGCGGCACCACTGCCACCGCGCGCGCCGCGCGCGCGGCCAATGACGGCTATACGCTCATCACCGGGCATATGGGCACGCACGCCGCCTCCGTGCCGCTTTATCCCAAGCTCGCCTATCATCCCGAAAAGGATTTTGAGCCGATCGCGCTGCTCGCGGGCACGCCGATCCTGATCCTGGCGCGCAAGGATTTTCCGCCGAAGGACCTCAAGGAATTCGTGACTTACGTGAAAACCAATGCCGAGAAGGTGAACGCTGCGCATGCCGGCGTCGGCTCGGTCTCGCATGTGTCCTGCGAGCTGCTGCACTCCATCCTCGACATCAAGCCGGTCGGCGTACCCTTCAACGGCACCGGACCCGCGATGAACGCGCTGGTCGGGGGACAGGTCGATTACATCTGCGACCAGATCGTCAACGCCGTGCCGCAGATCAATGCCGGCACCATCAAGGCTTATGCGATCGCAACGGCGGAGCGCAATCCGTCGCTGCCGAACGTGCCGACGACGGCGGAGGCGGGCTTGCCCGCCTTCCAGGCCCAGGCCTGGAACGCCATGTTCGCGCCGAAGGGAACCTCGCCTGCCATTGTAGCGAGCCTGAACGCCGCCGCCGTCAAGGCGCTCGACGACGAGACCGTGCGCAAGCGCCTGCTCGAGCTCGGCAGCGTCATTCCGCCGCCTGCGGACCGAACGCCGGAGGCGCTGGCGAAACTCGTCAAGAACGAGATCGCGAAATGGACCCCGGTGCTCAAGCCGGCAAGTTAGCCAGCAGGATCAAGTCGATAGGCAAGGGGCGGGACGCTGAGTTCCGCCCTTGTCGTTTGCACCGGGAACGCTCATTTTTCCGGGTATAATGCGTATGGATGGCGAATCGCCGCTGTCGCAGCGCGGGGGTGGCCGTTAAATTCGCCACCTCCCCAAAGGCACACACATGCACCAGTATCAGGACCTGCTCGAGCGGATTCTTTCAGACGGCGCCGAAAAGACCGACCGGACCGGCACCGGCACGCTATCGGTGTTCGGCCATCAGATGCGCTTCAACCTGTCCGCCGGTTTTCCGATGCTGACCACCAAGCGCCTGCCGCTGAAGGCGATCGTGCATGAGCTGTTGTGGTTCCTGAAGGGCGACACCAATATCAAATATCTGCGCGACAACGGCGTCACCATCTGGGACGAGTGGGCGGACGCCAACGGCGATCTCGGCCCGGTCTACGGCCATCAATGGCGTTCCTGGCCGGCGCCGGACGGACGCAGCATCGACCAGATCGCCAACGTGATCGACATGATCAAGCGCAATCCGGACTCGCGCCGCCTGATCGTCTCGGCCTGGAATCCGGCCGAGGTCGACAAGATGGCGCTGCCGCCGTGCCACTGCCTGTTCCAATTCTACGTCGCCAACGGCAAGCTGTCGTGCCAGCTCTATCAGCGCTCGGCCGACGTGTTCCTCGGCGTGCCCTTCAACATCGCCTCCTACGCGCTGCTCACCATGATGGTGGCGCAGGTCACGGGCCTCAAGCCCGGCGACTTCGTGCATTCGTTCGGTGACACTCATCTCTATTCCAACCATCTGGAGCAGGCGAAGCTCCAGCTCACGCGCGCGCCGCGCGCGCTGCCGGTGATGCGGATCAATCCTGATGTGAAGGACATCTTCTCCTTCCGCTACGAGGATTTCGAGCTTGTCGGCTACGATCCGCATCCGCACATCAAGGCGGCGGTCGCGGTCTGACGCCGATGTCGCTCAATATCCGCAGTGCGCAGCCCCAAGAAGCCGGGCTGGTTCTTGCTTTCATCCGCGAACTCGCCGAGTACGAAAAGCTCTCGCACGAGGTCGAAGCGACCGAGGCGATGATCGCCGACGCACTGTTCGGCGAGCGACCGCAACTCCATTGCGCCCTCGCCGAGTGGAACGGCGAGCCGGTCGGCTTCGCGGTGTGGTTCGTCAACTTCTCCACCTTCAGCGGCCGCCACGGCATCTATCTCGAAGATTTGTATGTGCGGCCGTCGCATCGCAGCAGGGGCCTCGGCAAGGCGCTGCTGGTTTATCTGGCCAGGGAATGCGTCAAGAATGGCGGGTCGCGGCTGCAATGGGCGGTGCTCGACTGGAACGCGCCGTCGATCGCGTTCTACAAATCGCTCGGCGCGGTCATGCTGGCCGACTGGACGCTGTGCCGCGTCACCGGGCCTGCGCTGACACGGCTTGCCGGGAGCGCGTCGTGATGGAGATCGTCTTCGTGGTGGCGATCGCAGAGAACGGCGTCATCGGCACCGGCAACGCGATCCCGTGGCGATTGAAATCCGACATGGCGCGCTTCAAGGCGCTCACGATCGGCAAGCCCGTGATCATGGGCCGCAAGACCTTCGAATCCCTGCCCCGGCCGCTTCCGGGCCGCACCAACATCGTCCTCACGCGCGATGCGGATTACCGCGCTACCGGCGCCATCGTCACGACATCGACTGCCGACGCAGGCGCCGTCGCCCGCGGCGATGCCTTGCGGCGTTCGGTCGCCGAGATCGCAGTGATTGGCGGCGCCGAAATCTATCGGCAATGGCTCGATCGCGCCGATCGCCTCGAAATCACCGAAGTGCATGCGCGTCCCGAAGGCGCCACGCATTTCGACATCGACAGGGCAGAGTGGGATGAGGTGGCGCGTGTCCACCATCCCGCCGGGCCCCATGACAGCGCCGACTACTCCTATGTGACATATCGTCGGCGGGTGGGCCATTAACCGCTTTCGTCAATGTTTACATTGACTTTTTCGTGCCCGAGCATAGCTCGGAAGACGGCGAGGGCTGCGTTGTAAGGGACCTGCCTGTCCCCTATAAAGCCGGACCGGACAAAGCGGGCGGGGGCAAATTCACCCTGCCGAGGAGAGCGTCAAATGCCGTGGAAGAATCAGGGCGGTGGCCCATGGGGCTCGGGTCCGAAGGGACCATGGGGCAACGGCCCGCAACCGGTCGGGCCGAGGCCGCCGGATCTGGAAGACCTTCTGCGGCGCGGCCAGGACCGCCTCCAGCAGATCATGCCGGGCGGCTATTTCTCCGGCATTGGCATCACGCTGATCGTGCTGCTCATCGTCGCGTTCTGGCTGCTGTCGGGCTTCTTCCGGGTGCAGTCCGAAGAGCTCGGAGTCGTGCTGCGCTTCGGCAAGCATGTCCGCACCGTGGATCCCGGCCTGAACTATCACCTGCCCTATCCGATCGAGACCGTGCTGCTGCCGAAGGCACTGCGCGTTTCCACGATCTCCATCGGCATGACGCTGATCGAGGATCCGGCGCGGCGCGGCCGTTCCATTCGTGACGTGCCGGAAGAGAGCCTGATGCTGACCGGCGACGAGAACATCGTCGACGTCGACTTCACCGTGCTCTGGCGCATCAAGCCCAACGGCGTCGGCGATTTCCTCTTCAACATCCAGAATCCCGAAGGCACCGTGAAGGCGGTCGCCGAGAGCTCGATGCGCGAGGTGATCGGCCGCTCGCAAATCCAGCCGATCCTGACCGGCGCGCGCAACGTCACCGAACAGGGCGTGCAGGAACTTATCCAGAAGACCCTGGACACCTACGGCGCCGGTATTCAGATCAGCCAGGTGCAGATGCAGAAGGTCGACCCACCGGCGCAGGTGATCGACGCCTTCCGCGACGTCCAGGCGGCGCGCGCCAATCTCGAGCAGCTGCAGAATGAGGCGCAGACCTATGCCAACCAGGTCGTGCCGCAGGCACGCGGACGTGCGGCGCAGATCGTGCAGGCCGCCGAAGGCTACAAGGAGCAGACGGTCGCCGAGGCCAAGGGCCAGAGCTCGCGCTTCCTGAAGGTTTACGAGGAATACAAGAAGGCGCCCGACGTGACGCGTGAACGGATTTATCTAGAGACGATGGAGCGCGTGCTCGGCGGCTCGGAAAAGCTCATCTATGACGGCGGCCAGTCGGGCCAGGGCGTCGTGCCTTATCTGCCGCTCAGCGAATTGACGACCAAGCGGCCACCTGCAACCGGCCAGCAGACGACCGGAGGCAACCGATGAGGTCTCCGGTTACAGGCATCGTCACGCTGCTCGGACTCCTGCTCGTCGTGATCGTGGGCTACATGTCCCTGTTCACGGTGGCGCAGACCGAGCAGACCATCGTGCTGCAGTTCGGCAAACCCGTCGACGTCGTTACCGATCCCGGCCTGCACTTCAAGGCGCCGTGGAATTCGGTGATCAACATCGACAAGCGCATCCTCGATCTGGAGAACCCGTCGCAGGAAGCGATCGCGTCCGACCAGAAGCGCCTGGTGGTCGACGCCTTCGCACGTTACCGCATCAAGGACGCGTTGCGCTTCTATCAGAGCATCGGCTCGATCCAGGCCGCCAACATCCAGCTCACCACGCTCTTGAACGCGGCGCTGCGCCGCGTGCTCGGCGAGGTCACCTTCATCAACGTGGTCCGCGACGACCGCGAGAAGCTGATGCAGCGCATCCGTGATCAGCTCGACCACGAGGCCGACGGCTACGGCATCCAGGTCGTCGACGTCCGGATCCGCCGCGCCGATTTGCCGGAGCAGAACAGCCAGGCGGTCTATCAGCGCATGAAGACGGAACGCGAGCGCGAAGCCGCAGAGTTCCGCGCGCAGGGCGGCCAGAAGGCACAGGAGATCCGCTCCAAGGCCGACCGTGAGGCGACCGTGATCGAGGCAGAAGCAAGGTCGCTGGCTGAGCAGACGCGCGGCGTCGGCGATGCCGAGCGCAACCGTCTGTTCGCCGAAGCCTACGGCAAGGATGCGGATTTCTTCGCCTTCTACCGCTCGATGACAGCCTATGAGAACGGGCTGCGTGCGAACGATACCCGCTTCCTGCTGCGGCCGGACTCGGATTTCTTCCGGTTCTTTGGTAACCCGTCCGGCAAGCCGGCGACCACGACGCCAGCGAAGCCGTAAGCCAGACAAGGGCGGCAGGTCCGGCCGCCCTTCGTCCAGACAAGAACAGCACAACGGGAGGTTCCAATCCGATGAGGTCCATTGCGTTCGCCGACTTCCTCATCGGCTTGGGCATCCTGTTCGTGCTGGAAGGCCTGATGTTCGCGGCAAGTCCGGCCTGGATGCGCAAGGCCATGAAAAGCGCCATGGCCACACCGGACAACGTGCTGCGGGCGGTCGGCATTGGTTCAGCCGTGGCCGGCCTGGTCCTGATCTGGGTTATGCGACGTCCAATTTAGCCGTCGCGCCAACGCCAAAGTGAAGGCGAGAGACGGGTTTTCGCCTTATTATCCGGGTCTTGAGACCCGTTAAGGTCCGCGCTTGCGCCGTCCCCCCGTTCGAGCGCAGTCTTGACGCCGAATCCTTATTCCCTGGAGATCACAATGACCGCTGCCACCATTGCCCCGAACCGTTTGCGCTTAGGGCTGGCCGCGCTCGCTTTTAGCGCGCTCGGCGCGCTCGGCACGCCGGCCTATGCGCGCGGACCGGAGGGCATCGCCGACGTCGCCGAGAAGGTGATCGACGCGGTCGTCAACATCTCGACCTCGCAGACCGTCGAAGCCAAGGGCGGCGGCGGCAGCAACGCCATGCCGCAACTACCCCCCGGCTCGCCCTTCGAGGAGTTCTTCGACGACTTCTTCAAGAATCGCAAGGGTCCCGGCGGCGGCAGCAAGGGCGGCGAGAACAGCCCGCCGCCGCGCAAGACCAACTCGCTCGGCTCCGGCTTCATCATCGACACCGCCGGCGTCGTCGTCACCAACAACCACGTCATCGCCGACGCCGACGAGATCAACGTCATCCTCAACGACGGTACCAAAATCAAGGCCGAGCTGGTCGGCGTCGACAAGAAGACTGACCTTGCCGTGCTGAAGTTCAAGCCGCCGAAGCCGCTGGTGTCGGTGAAGTTCGGCGATTCCGACAAGCTGCGCCTCGGCGACTGGGTCGTCGCGATCGGCAATCCTTTCAGCCTCGGCGGCACTGTGACCGCCGGTATCGTCTCGGCGAAGAACCGTGACATCTCCTCAGGTCCCTACGACAGTTACATTCAGACCGACGCCTCCATCAACCGGGGCAATTCCGGCGGTCCGCTGTTCAACCTCGATGGCGACGTCATCGGCGTCAACACATTGATCATCTCGCCCTCAGGCGGCTCGATCGGCATCGGCTTCGCCGTGCCGTCGAAGACGGTCGCGGGTGTCGTCGACCAGCTCCGCCAGTTCGGCGAATTGCGCCGCGGCTGGCTGGGCGTGCGCATCCAAAGCGTCACCGACGAGATCGCCGAGAGCCTCAACATCAAGCCGCCGCGCGGCGCGCTGATTGCCGGCGTCGACGACAAGGGCCCGGCGAAGCCCGCCGGCATCGAGCCCGGCGACGTCGTCGTCAAGTTCGACGGCAAGGACGTCAAGGACCCGAAGGACCTCTCTCGCGTGGTCGCCGACACGGCGGTCGGTAAGGAGGTCGACGTCGTCATCATCCGCAAGGGTCAGGAGGAGACCAAGAAGGTTACGCTCGGCCGGTTGCAGGATCCCGACAAGGTGCAAGCCGCAGTGAAGACCGACGAGCCCGCGCCTGAAAAGACTGTGACGCAGAAGGCGCTCGGCCTCGATCTCGCGGCGCTGAGCAAGGATCTGCGTACGCGCTACAAGATCAAGGACAGCGTCAAGGGCGTGGTCGTCACCAATGTCGACGCCAATTCGGATGCCGCCGAGAAGCGGCTCTCCGCCGGCGACGTCATCGTCGAAGTCGCGCAGGAGGCCGTCTCCAGCGGCGCCGACATCCAGAAGCGGGTCGACCAGCTCAAGAAGGACGGCAAGAAGTCGGTGCTGTTGCTGGTGTCGAATGCCGACGGCGAGCTGCGCTTCGTGGCGCTGAGCGCGCAGTAGGAAGAACGCCGCCCAGGCTCACTGTCATGCCCCGGCTCGACCGGGGTATCCAGTACGCCGCGGGTTCTCGGTTCTATCCTCGCGGCCTCTGGAATACAGGATCACCCGCTCCAGTGCGCAATTGCGCACAAGGCGGGTGATAACAGCGGAGAGGAGGCTAAGCCTCCACAAACTCCTCGCGCCGATACCCCTGCGCGTAAAGCAGCGCGGTGAGATCGCCATGGTCGATCCGCGCCGCCGCTGCCGCGGCCACCGCAGGCTTGGCGTGATACGCCACGCCCAGTCCCGCCGCCTGGATCATCGCGAGATCGTTGGCGCCGTCCCCGACGACGACCGAGTCGATGTCGTCGAGATTGAACGACTCCATCAGATCCACCAGCGTCGCGAGCTTTGCCGCGCGACCCAAAATCGGCTCCTTGACCTCGCCGGTGAACTTGCCGTCGCGGACGATGAGCTCGTTGGCGCGGTTCTCCTGGAAGCCGATCTTGGCGGCGACCGCACTGGTGAACAGCGTGAAGCCGCCGGAGACGAGACAGGCATAGGCGCCGTGGGCGCGCATGGTCGCGACCAGCTCGCGGCCGCCCGGGGTCAGCGTGATGTGCTTGGCCAAGACCTCATCGACGACGCTGGCGGGGAGGTCCTTCAGCAGCGCGACGCGCTCGCGCAGCGCCGGCTCGAACTCGATCTCGCCGCGCATTGCGCGTTCGGTGATGGCAGCCACGTGGGCCTTCAACCCGGCGAAATCGGCGAGCTCGTCGATGCATTCCTGGCCGATCATGGTGGAATCCATGTCGGCGAGAAAAAGCTTCTTGCGCCGGAAGCCGACTGGCTGCACGACGATGTCGATGGGCAGGTCGCCGCGAAGCTCGCGGAGCCGCTGTTCGATGGCGTGACGGTCGCCTTCGAGGTTACTGTCGGCCCCGAAGGGGATGTCGACTGCAACCCCGTCGAACAGCCAGTGCGCGGCAGCTGCTCGAGGCAGCACGGCGCGGGCGCCGTCGACGATGGTAGAATCGAGCGCGGGATTATTCGGGTTGCAGATCAGCGTGGCGACGAGGGACATTTGAGGTTTTCGTGAGCGAGGAGCATCCGAGCAAGGCCGTGCTTATCGCAGGCCCGACCGCCAGCGGCAAGTCGGCGCTGGCGCTCGAGCTTGCGCTCGCGGCGGGTGGCGTCGTCATCAATGCCGATTCCATGCAGGTCTACCGCGACCTCCGCATCATCACCGCGCGCCCGACACATGGCGACGAGGCGCGGATGCCTCATCGTCTGTACGGCCATGTCGATGCGGCCATGAATTTTTCGGCCGGTGCCTGGGTGAGCGACGCGGCGAAGGCGCTCGCAGAGGCGAAAGCCGAAGGCCGCCTGCCGATTTTCATCGGCGGCACCGGGCTGTATTTCAAGGCGCTGACGGCAGGCCTTTCCGTGGTGCCGCCGATCCCTGCCGAGGTGCGCGAGCACGTTCGGACGCGGCTGGAGCGGAACGGCGTGGAGGCGCTGCACGCGGAACTCGCGCGTCGCGATCCTCGAGCAGCCGAGCGATTGAACCTGCGCGACCGCACGCGCATTGCGCGCGCGCTCGAAGTGGTCGAAGCCACCGGCCGTTCGCTACTGGACTGGCACCATGAGGGTCAGCCGCCCTTGCTACCAAGGGACAGTTTTCACGCGGTGTTCCTCGCGCCCGAGCGCGACGAGCTCTATGCCCGCATCGACGCCCGCTTCGACGCCATGTTAGGTGTCGGCGCGCTGAAGGAGGTCGAGCGCCTCGCCGCCCGAAACCTCGATCCGCTGCTGCCGGCGATGAAGGCTCATGGCGTGCCAGCCCTGATCCGGCATTTGGGTGGCGAACTCAGCCTGGAGCAAGCGGCCACGATCGGCCGCGCCGACACTCGTCATTACGCCAAGCGGCAGTTCACCTGGTTCCGGCACCAATTGCCCGAATTCAAGTGGGTAAAGCCGGAGGAGGCGAGGGGCTGGCTCGCGGCGATCGTGAATGCGGCGCGGGACCCCGGCTGACGCGCTTTTGTGCCGCGGTTCCCGAATTTACCTCTCGCCGAACCCGGGGAACGCCGCTACATTGCCAAAATCGCGCGGGAGCGGCCGCATTGCCTTGACATCGGGGCGTTGGTCGTTATGTTTCGCGCAACCTTTGGGAAGCCGGGCACCTGCCATGCGTAATATTATTACCAAACTCCTTATCGCCGTCGTACCCAGGCACACCGCCGGGGGTGGCTAGCTGCCATCCACATGACAGGCGGTGTGCATGGGCCCTCTTCGGGGCCTTTTTTATTTCCCGAACCCGACACGAACGAAGCCGCTGACAACAGCGCATCCGGAGCAAGCCAATGAGCGACAAGAGCCACGATCCGAACCAGATGACCGGCGCCGCGATGATCGTCCGCGCGCTCATCGATCATGGCGTGACCGACATTTTCGGCTATCCCGGCGGCGCCGTGCTTCCGATCTACGACGAGATCTTCCAGCAGAGCGAGGTCCAGCACATCCTGGTCCGCCACGAGCAGGGTGCGGGCCACGCCGCCGAGGGCTATGCGCGTTCGACCGGCAAGCCGGGCGTTGCGCTGGTGACCTCCGGCCCCGGCGCCACCAACATGGTGACGCCGCTCACCGACGCGCTGATGGACTCGATCCCGCTGGTCTGCATCTCCGGCCAGGTGCCGACGCATCTGATCGGCAACGACGCATTCCAGGAGTGCGACACCGTCGGCATCACGCGCCCCTGCACCAAACACAACTGGCTGGTGCGCGACGTCAACGATCTCGCAAAGGTGCTGCACGAGGCGTTCTACGTTGCGACTACGGGTCGACCAGGCCCGGTGCTCGTCGACGTGCCGAAGGACGTGCAGTTCGCGACCGGCACCTATCATCCGCCGCGCAAGTCCGACGTGCATCGCTCCTATGCGCCGCGGGTGAAGGGCGATGCGACGCAGATCCGCAAGGCCGTGGCGCTGCTCGCAGGCGCCAAGCGTCCCGTGATCTACAGCGGCGGCGGCGTGATCAATTCCGGCCCCGAGGCGACCAGGCTGCTGCGCGAGCTGGTCGAGGTCACCGGCTTTCCGATCACCTCCACGCTGATGGGTCTCGGCGCATATCCTGCGTCGGGCAAGAGCTGGCTCGGCATGCTCGGCATGCACGGCACCTACGAAGCCAACATGACCATGCATGATTGCGACGTCATGCTGTGCGTCGGCGCGCGCTTTGACGACCGCATCACCGGCCGCGTCGATGCGTTCTCGCCGGGCTCGAAGAAGATCCACATCGACATCGACCCGTCCTCGATCAACAAGAACATCCGCGTCGACGTGCCGATCATCGGCGACTGCGGCAACATCCTCGGCGACATTCTCCAGGTGTTCAAGGCGGAGGCGAAGAAGCCCGACGTCAAGGCGTGGTGGCAGCAGATCGCGCAGTGGCGCGCCCGCAACTCGCTCTATTACAGAAAGAGCAACGACGTCATCCTGCCGCAGCACGCGATCCAGAGCCTGTTCGAGGCGACGCGCGGCAAGGACACCTACATCACCACCGAGGTCGGCCAGCACCAGATGTGGGCGGCGCAGTTCTTCGGCTTCGAGGAGCCGCATCGCTGGATGACGTCGGGTGGTCTCGGCACCATGGGCTACGGCCTGCCGGCCGCGGTCGGCGTGCAGGTTGCCCATCCCGACAGCCTCGTCATCGACATCGCGGGCGATGCCTCGGTGCAGATGACGATGCAGGAGATGTCGACGGCGGTTCAGTACGAGCTGCCGATCAAGATCTTCATCCTGAACAACCAGTACATGGGCATGGTGCGGCAGTGGCAGCAACTGCTCCACGGCAACCGGCTCTCGCACTCCTACTCGGAGGCGCTGCCGGATTTCGTCAAGCTCGCGGAAGCCTATGGCGGCGTCGGCCTCCAGGTGCACAAGCCTGGCGATCTCGACGGCGCCATCCAGGAGATGATCTCGGTCAAGCGTCCGGTGCTGTTCGACTGCCGCGTCGCGGCTCTGGAAAACTGCTTCCCGATGATTCCGTCCGGCAAGGCGCATAACGAGATGCTGTTGCCGGAGCAGGCGAACGACGAAGCCACCGCAAAGGCGTTCGCCGGCGGCAAGGCGCTGGTGTGAGCGTGTTGGTCACAAATTCCGCTGTCATCGCCCGGCTTGACCGGGCGATCCAGTACGCCGCGGCCTCTCGATCACTCTCAGGGGCCTCTGGAATACTGGATCCCCGCCTTCGCGGGGATGACAGTCGCGAGCGATGGTTGATGGGAAGGTAAAATGTTCGACCTGAAGGAGCTCGAACGCGCACATGCGATCGTGGGGCAGGCGGTGGCGGCGACGCCGGCGCATGCCTGGCCGCTGCTGAGCCAGCGGCTTGGCACGGAGGTCGTGGTCAAGCATGAGAACCACACGCCGACGGGCGCCTTCAAGGTGCGCGGCGGGCTCACTTACGTCGACCATCTCAAACGCGAGCGGCCCGCGACGCGCGGCCTGATCTCCGCGACACGCGGCAATCACGGCCAGAGCATCGCCTTCGCCGGGCGCCGTCACGGCTTGCCGGTGACGATCTACGTGCCGCGCGGCAATTCGATCGAGAAGAATCGCGCGATGATCGCCTTCGGTGGCGAGCTCGTCGAGCATGGCGACGATTTTCAGGCGGCCCGCGAGGAGGCGTATCGCCGGGCTGAGCGCGACGGTCTGCACATGGTGCCGGCCTTCCACCCCAACGTCGTGCTGGGCGTGGCGACCTATGCGCTCGAACTGTTCCGGGCCGCGCCGGATCTCGACACCCTCTATGTGCCGATCGGGCAAGGCTCGGGCATCTGCGGCTGCATCATGGCGCGCGATCTGCTCGGCCTGAGGACCGAGATCGTCGGGGTGCAGTCGACCGAGGCGCCGTCCTACGCGCTGTCTTTCGCAGCGCGCGCCGTGGTGAATACCAACAGCAGCAACACGCTCGCTGACGGCATGGCAACCCGCGCTCCCGATGCCGATGCGCTCGCGGTCATCCTCAAGGGCGCCTCGCGTATCGTCCAGGTGACGGATGATGAGATCGCGCTTGCGATCCGTGCGCTCTGGACCGACACGCACAATCTCGCCGAAGGCGCCGGCGCCGCCGCGCTCGCCGCGGCGCTTCAGGAAAAGACAAAACTGTCGGGCAAGCGCGTCGGTCTCGTGCTGTCCGGCGGCAATATCGATTTCGATCTGTTCCGCGGTTGGGTCGGGGCGGATGCGCCGGTCGCCCATCGGGCGACGGCGTAACGACGAGAATAGAGGGGACGACAATGAACCAGCCCGCATCCGCCTATTTCATCGAGGAGCGCCACGATCCCAACGAGACCCACACGCTTTCGGTGCTCGTGCAGAACGAGCCGGGCGTGCTCGCGCGCGTCATCGGCCTGTTCTCGGGGCGAGGCTACAACATCGAGAGCCTCACCGTCTCGGAGACCGAGAGCCAGAAGCATCTCTCGCGCATCACCATCGTCACTACCGGCACGCCGATGGTGATCGAGCAGATCAAGCATCAGCTCGATCGCATGATACCGGTCTATCGCGTCGTCGACATGACGCTGACGAAACGCTCGATCGAGCGCGAGCTGGCGATGGTGAAGGTGCGCGGGCAGGGCGAGCATCGCGTCGAGGCGCTGCGGCTGGCGGACGCGTTCCGCGCCCGCGTGATCGACGCTACCACCGAGAGCTTTGTGTTCGAGATCACAGGCAATACCGACAAGATCAATCAGTTTATCGACCTGATGCGTCCGCTTGGCCTCGTCGAAGTGTCGCGCACCGGCGTTGCCGCGATCGGCCGCGGGCCCGAGGGGATGTAAACCATGCTGGCGCGCGACTGGTACTACAACGAGCGGAACCGGATGGGCATCGGCCCCGCTGTGGCGTCGATCTACGACAGCCACGACGACGCCGATCTGCGGGCGCGCGCCGCGCTGAAAATGCTCGGCGTCCAGCGCGGCTGGCGCATCGCCGACATCGGATGCGGCAACGGCGTGCTGGCGACCGAGGCTGCGCTGATGGGCGCCGAGGTCGACGCTATCGACATCTCGCCCGCGATGCTGGCGCTCGCCGATATCTACGCGCGCGACCGCAAGGCGCCCGTGCGTACGCAGTCCGCCGGCCTGCTCAGCTTCGTCTACCGGCCGGAGTCCTATGACCTGATCGTCAGCGAGTTCACGCTGCACCATCTGCCGGATTTCTGGAAGGCGGTGGCGATGTCGCGGATCTATCGCGCGCTCAAGCCCGGTGCCACCTTCTATTTGCGCGACATCGTCTACGCCTCGATGCCCGATGCCGTCGAGCGCGACGTCGAGCAATGGGCCGACTTTGAGATCAAGAACCACGATGTCTCGCGTGAAAGCGTCGTCACCCACATGCGCGACGAGTATTCCACTTTTGGCTGGGTCATGGAGCGGATGCTGACCGAGGTCGGCTTCACGCTGGTCTCGGCCGATTACCACGCCCCGATGCACGGCACTTATCTGCTGCAGAAACCCAATCCTTCCACGTAAAGGCCGGCGAGCAAGGCTAAAGCCGTGAGAGTAAACTGCAACTACGATGTAGCTGCGCTCCCTTCCCCGCTTGCGGAGGAGGGCTGGGGAGAGGGTGTCTCCGCAATCGAGAACCCCCAAGAGGAGAGAACCCTCACCCGCACCTTCGGCGCGACCTCTCCCGCAAGCGGGAGAGGTTAGGAGTTTGGGATGAAGCCGGCCGACATCCTCATCGCCATCCTGGTGGCGATCATCTGGGGGCTTGCCTTCGTGGCGAGCCGGATCGCGCTCGACGAATTTTCGCCGGAGCTGATGACGGCGATGCGCTTCACCATTGCCGCGGTCCCGTGCCTGTTCATTCGCAAGCCGAAAGTTGCCTGGTCGCTCCTGATCGCGATCAGCTTCACGCTCTTTCTCGGCCAGTTCCTCAGCCAGGCCTACGGCATCGCCCATGGCGTACCTGTGGGGCTGACCAGCGTCGTGGTGCAGAGCCAGGCGCTGTTCACGATCGGCTTTGCCGCGATCGCATTCGGCGAGCGGCCGACGCCGGCGCAGACGCTGGGCATCGTCATCGCAGCAATCGGCCTTTTGATGATCTGCGGCACGGTCGGCTATGATTTCAGCGTCGGTGCCTTCGCCGTGCTGATGATCGCGCCGGTCAGCTTTGCAATCGGCAATATCTTGCTGCGCGGCGCCCGCGGCGTGCCGATGTTCGATCTGTTCGCCTGGTTGTGCCTCGCCACCGCGGTGCCGCTGTTCGCGCTCGCGCTGGTCGTCAACGGACCGACGCCGACCTGGCAGTCGCTGATCCACATGTCGCTCACCGGCCTCATTTGCCTGCTGGTAATCGGCGCCATCTCCACCAGCATTGCCTATTGGCTGTGGGGTCGGCTCTTGCGCGACTATCCCGCCGCGCAGGTGGTGCCGTACGCGCTGCTGGTGCCGTTCGTCGGCTCGGCCGCTTCCAGCATCGTGTTCGGCGAGAAGTTTGGCCCGCTGCGGCTGGCCGGCATGCTTACCGTGGTCGGCGGCATCGCTGTGATGGTCCTGGCGAAGCGCCCCGAGGCGTTACCCAAAGCACCGCAGCCGAAGGCCGCGTGAGGTGAGCATGTCCCAGTCGCTGCTGTATGCCTTCCTCGCCTTCATGGCCGTGATGTATTTCACGCCTGGGCCGAACAACATCATGCTGATGTCCTCGGGGCTGACCTATGGCTTCCGGCGCACCATCCCCCACATCGCCGGCGTCGTCATCGGCTTCGCCTTCATGGTTGCAGCAGTCGGCCTCGGGCTCGGCACCGTGTTCCTGGCCTATCCGATCCTGCAGACCATTTTGAAATATGCCGGCGCCGCCTACTTGCTCTACCTGGCCGCCGTGATCGCTTTCTCGGGCCCGGCCAAGCCCGGCGAGGGGGATGGCCGCGGCCCGATGACCTTCCTGGGCGCCGCCATGTTCCAATGGATCAACGCAAAGGGCTGGGTGATCGTGATCGGCACCATCACCGCCTATGCGGCCATCGCCCAATTCCCGCTCAACATCGCGATCCAGACCTTGATCAGCCTGCTCGTGGGCACGGTCTCGACGGTGGTCTGGGCCTTCTTCGGCACCGCACTGCGGCCGGTCCTGACCTCCGTGCGACTGGTCCGCGCCTTTAATATCCTGATGGCGATCCTGCTGCTGGCGTCCCTCTTCCCCGTCTTCATGGATGCATGATGCCGCAGTTTTCCATGCAGAAACGGGTTTCCCAGGGGGCCGAAAATGCTCTAGACAGCCCCCGAAATCCGCAAATTTCACCGTCCGAGACCTGACTGACAAGACCTGACCAACGGCCGATTCCGGCCCCTGAATGAGGAAACGACCATGCGTGTTTATTACGATCGCGACGCCGACCTGAACCTGATCAAGGGCAAGAAGGTCGTCATCGTCGGCTATGGCAGCCAGGGCCACGCCCATGCGCTGAACCTGAAGGATTCCGGCGTCAAGGAAGTGGCGATTGCGCTCCGCAAGGGTTCGGCCTCGGCCAAGAAGGCGGAAGCTGCCGGCTTCAAGGTGATGGAAGTCGCCGAGGCCGCCAAATGGGCCGACCTCGTCATGATGCTCACCCCGGACGAACTCCAGGGCGACATCTATCGCGAGCACCTGCACGACAACATGAAGAAGGGCGCCGCCCTCGTGTTTGCGCACGGCCTCAACGTCCACTTCAACCTGCTCGACCCGCGCGCCGATCTCGACGTGCTGATGATCGCGCCGAAGGGCCCCGGTCACACGGTGCGTTCCGAATATCAGCGCGGCGGCGGCGTGCCCTGCCTGATCGCGATCGCCAAGGACGTCTCGGGCAACGCCCACGACCTCGGCCTGTCCTACGCCTCCGCGGTCGGCGGCGGCCGCGCCGGCATCATCGAGACCACCTTCAAGGAAGAGTGCGAGACCGACCTGTTCGGCGAGCAGGTCGTGCTCTGCGGCGGCCTGGTCGAGCTGATCAAGGGCGGCTACGAGACGCTGGTCGAAGCCGGCTATGCCCCGGAGATGGCCTATTTCGAGTGCCTGCACGAAGTGAAGCTGATCGTCGACCTGATTTATGAAGGCGGCATCGCCAACATGAACTACTCGATCTCCAACACTGCCGAGTACGGCGAGTACGTCACCGGTCCGCGCATCGTCACCGACGAGACCAAGAAGGAGATGAAGCGGGTTCTGAACGACATCCAGTCCGGCAAGTTCGCCCGCGACTGGATGCTCGAGAACAAGGTCAACCAGACCTCGTTCAAGGCCACCCGCGCCAAGCTCGCCGAGCACCCGATCGAGGAAGTCGGCGCGAAACTGCGCGACATGATGCCCTGGATCAAGAAGGGCGCGCTGGTCGACAAGAGCAAGAACTAAGTCGCGGTCATCCGGATGCGGCGTATCGCTTACGCCGCGTCAGGACACGCGAGCGAAAACACAAGCTTCGCTCGCCAAACCACTTCTTAAACCTTCGCGACTATATTCGAGCGAGATCGCAACCAGCGGTCTCGCTCTTTTCGTCTCGCGCGAAGCATTGCTGCTTCATTCAAATTCTTCGCGAGCTAAAGTACTCCCTGAGTACGAAGGACTGACGCTTAAACCACATTCTTGGTCTCGCGTTGTTTTTCAGAATTTTTCAGACGCTCGCGATCCCCAAAAGCCCAGCGTCTTCAGGCTCGAGGATTCGGCTCTTCATCCGTATTGTCATGGTGCACTCAATCTCACGTCGCGACGATCGCGCCTCGCTTCATCTTAAGAACTGACACCTGCGACGTCTCCTTGAGCGTTGGACGGCATTGCGCCCCGGCACCTTTCTCCTACATGATCGCGGGAACTCAAGGGGGGAGAGACCATGCGATCCGTCGTCGTCACCGGCACGTCCACCGGCATCGGCTGGGCCATTGCGAAATTCCTGATCGGGCGCGGCTACCGCGTGTTCGGCAGTGTCCGCAAGCAGGCCGATGCCGATCGGCTCAAGGGTGAGTTCGGCGCCAATTTCACACCGCTGCTGTTCGATGTCACTGACGAGGCTGCCGTGCTGGCCGCCGCACGAGAGGTGCGCGAGGCGCTGGGCGGCGAGACGCTGGCCGGTCTGGTCAACAATGCGGGCATCGCCGTCGCCGGCCCGGTGCTCGAATTGTCGGCCGATGATTTCCGTCGCCAGATGGACATCAACGTCATCGGCCCCGTGATCGCAACGCAGGCTTTCGGGCCGCTGCTCGGCGCCGACCAGTCGCTGAAGGGGCCGAAGGGACGGATCGTGATGATCAGCTCGGTCGCGGGTAAGAACGGCAATCCGTTGTCGGCGCCCTACTGCACCTCCAAGCACGCCATCGAGGGGCTATCGGAAAGCTTGCGCCGCGAGCTGATGCTGTTCGGCATCGACGTCATCATCGTCGCCCCCGGCGCGGTGAAGACGCCGATCTGGAGCAAGGCCGAGCAGATCGATCTCTCCGTCTACCAGAACTCGCCTTATCTGCCGGCGCTGAACAAGGTCATGGCGTTCATGATGAAGCTCGGCGAGACTGGGCTGCCGGCCGAGCGGATCGCCGAGGTTGTTTTCGAGGCGCTCACGGCTGAGAGGCCAAGGGTTCGCTACCAGATCACGCCGGACCGGATGCGACATTTGATGACGGCCACGCTGCCCAAGCGCGTGGTCGACCGCATCATCGCCAAGCGTCTCGGGCTGCTGCCACAGGGCTGACCCACGTTCAGCTCGCCGCGGCCGTCCGTCCGCGTGGACGAGCGGCCATCGCGACCAAGCGCAGCGTCATCACGGCGATCAGCGGGATGAGGAACGCGGCATAGAGCGGCATCGCCGGCACGCGCTTGCCGAACGACACCATGAACTGGAACCAGAGATAGTATCCGCCTGTCAAGTGCAGCGCGCGCCAGGCGTGCGGTCCGAGCAGCGCGGCGGTGCGATCGGACGAGGTCGCGCTCATGGCGATGATGAAGGCATAGCCGATTCCGCCGAAGATGTAGGAGGCTGCCGAGGTGGCCTCGGCAAAGCCGGTCGGATCCATCCTGGCGAACGCGACGATCGCAACCGCGTGAATGGCGTGGGAGGCGGCGAAGCTCAAGCCGAGATAGCGTCGATTGCGGCACTGCCAGCGCGTCCAGGCATTTGGCCACAGTCGCGCCAGTGCCGCGGCACCGAAGGCAAGGCAGAGCAGTAGCAGCGAGCTTCGCGCCGTGAAGCGTATCACCATCCTTACGCCCTCGACCTCGAACTGCCGCATTGAGGCGATCCACAGGCTCAGGACGATCAGGCTCAAGGAGAGGGCGGCAAGCAGACGCCAGCCTTCAAACCAGCTTTGGCGTTGTGACATGGCAATTTCCTCCATTATGTAATCATCGATTACATTTCGCTTGGCTGCGTGGTCAATGGTGTAATCACTGCTTACATTCACGTTCGGGTGATGCTAGGAAGCTGTATGCCCGCCCGACAACCGGCCAAGCCGCGCGCTCGCCGCAACACCTCTGAAGCCCGGCCCTATCACCATGGCGACCTCCGCCGCGTGTTGATCGATGCTGCCCTGCAATTGGCGGCGGAGGGGGCCGAAATTTCGGTGCGCGAGGCCGCACGCCGGGCTGCGGTTTCGCCGGGGGCACCGTTCCGGCACTTCCCCAACCGCGACGCGCTCATGTCAGCGGTGGCCGAGGAGGCGCAGCGGCGCTTTCGTGCCGAGATCGAGGTGGCGCTGGAACGGGCACCGGCCGCCGACCCGTTTGGCCGCTTCCGCGCCTTCGGCCTCGCTTACCTGCGCTGGGCGATGCGCAATCCCGCGCATTTCGAGATCATCTCCACCGGGCGCTATTTCGCCCATGGCAGCTCGGCGGAGCTGACGCGCGATAATGCCGAATTGATCGCGCTGACCGAGGGAATACTGATTGAGGCGGCAAGGCAGGGCCTGCTGCGGTCGGCCGACCTCAAGCGCATCCAGATCGCCGGCCGCGCCCTGGTCTACGGTTTCGCCCGGATGAATCTCGATGGCCACTTTCCACGCTGGGGCGTGGAGGAGGGCGAGATCGAGCGGATGGCGGAGGGGGTCATCGACCTGTTCATCGCGGGCATCGCCAAAGCCTAGCGTGGCTGGCCCATGCGACCCATTCGCTCATCACTAACATTAAGCGAAGGTTGGACCGCGACACGCGTTGCTTGTGCGTGACCGTTCAATTACAGTTTTATGACACGGCGCAGGCCTTCCGGCTGCGCCGAACGCCGCAGGCCCGGTCAGCCGGCTCGGCATCACCGTGCCGGACCAGCAGTTGCGTGTCGTCGATGGCGTCCGCGCCCAATCCAGGTCCTTCTGCCGCCACCGCCGTGCTGGCGAGCGTCGCCGCGCTCGGCGTCTGGCGGCTGCTCGCGGTTGCAGCGCCCCATCTCGCAGCGCTCGTACTGATGTACGAGACCGAGACGGATTTCGGCGCGCGGCTCTCCTTCGTGCTGGCCTGGGGCATCCTCAACTTCTTCTGGATCACGCTGTTGCGGCGGCCGGCACTGTCGGGTGCGTTATCGTTGACCTTGGTCGTGGTGCTGGTGCTGCTGTCGCGGCTGAAGCACGACGTCGTCCAGATGACGGTCAACTTCATCGACCTGATGATGATCGACCGCGACACGGTGGCGTTCCTGTTCACGATCTTCCCGAATTTGCGCTGGTCGGTGATCGGGGCCGGCCTCGTCACGCTGCCGCTGATGTATGCGCTGTGGTGGCTCGATCCGTTTCGCATCCGTAGGCTACCGGCGCTCGCCTCGATGCTCGCCTGCCTTGCCGCACTGGTCGGCTATTCGCTCTATCATCCGGACGAGGCCTGGCGCGGCTATTACGACGACGGATATCTCTCGAAATTCTTCCGCTCCGGCGTCAGCGCGGTCTCCGACTTCGCGCAATACGGCTTCATGGAGTCGGCCGCGGCGACCAACGAACGGCTCAACATGCCGCTGGTCGATGCCTGCCACCCCGCGGGCCGCCGGCCGAACATCATCATGGTCCATGATGAGTCGAGCTTCGACATCCGCGCCGCGCAGGGCATCAAGGTGCCGCAAGGCTATGGCAGCCACTTCAAATCCTGGGACGGCAGGCAGCGCACGTTTCTGGCCGAGAGCAATGGCGGGCCGAGCTGGTTCACCGAATACAACGTGCTGGCGGGCCTTTCCTCGCGCTCGTTCGGCCGCTTCGCCTATTTCGTGACGCGCATCGCAACAGGCCGTGTCGAGCGCGGCCTGCCGCTGGCGCTGCGCCGCTGCGGCTACGATACGATGTCGCTCTATCCAGCCAATGGCGGCTTCATGGCCGCGCGCAGCTTCCAGATAACGACCGGCGTCGAACGCTTCCTCGACTCCAAGGATCTCGGCGCCAAGGATGTCGAGCCGGATAGCTTCTTCTACGACAAGGCGCTCCGGTTGATGGGTGAGCGGACGCCGAACAAGCCGCTGTTCACCTTCATCTATCTCGGCGCCAATCATTTCCCCTGGGAGACGCGCTTCCGCCCGGATCTGCTGCCGAACTGGCGCGCACCGGGCAATGTGCCGTCCATCGACGAATATCTGCGCCGGCAGGCGATGAGCGCCGAGCAGTACAAGGCTTTCCTCGCGGGCCTGAAGAAAAGTTTTCCCGGCGAGCCCTTCCTGATCGTGCGCTACGGTGATCACCAGCCGGAATTCGCGCCTGGTATCCTCGAGCCTGGGTTAGACGAGGGCGCTCTCGGCAAGAAGCTCGACGCCTACGATCCGCGTCTCTACGCGACCTATTACGCGATCGACGCCGTCAATTTCGAGCCGGTGAAGAGCGAGGCCGTGATGGACACGGTCGACGGCCCGTATCTGCCGCTGGTCATCCAGGAAGCCGCCGGCATTCCGCTCGATCCGTCCTTCGCCGAGCAGAAGGCGATCATGCTCCGCTGCAAGGGCATCTTCTACGGTTGCAAGGACGGGGCCGAAGCGCGCCGGCTGAACCGGTTGCTGATCAATGCGGGGATGATCAGGGGGCTCTAGCGCTAAAGCGCGATGAGATGTGGATGAATCATCATCGCGCTTTAGGTTGTTGTTTGAGCATGATCTTTCGGAAAACCGCTTCGCACTTTTCCGGATCATGCTTTAGTGACGCGCGGCGCACCGATCACTTGCCCACCTTCTCCCACAACCACTTCCCCACCGCATCCGGCGATGAGTTCGCATCGTTGCCGGCGGCGCGCAGGTTGGCCTCTCTCATGGTGGAGATGTCGATCTTGCCGAGCAGCGGATCTAGAGCCGTCTTGAGCCGCTCGTCCCCTGCGCGCTTCGGCGCCAGCAGCAGGATCGCATCGTAGGGTGGGATCGCATGCCTAGGATCGTCCAGCGTCAGGAGGTCGTATTTCGCGATCAGCCCGTCGCTGGTGTAGCCCGCGATGACATCGACCTCGCCACTGGCGACGGCCGCATACATGAAGTCCGGCTGCATCTGGCGCTGGGTGCGGAACGAGAGGCCATAGGCCTTTTGCAGCGCCGCCCATTCGGGCCGCGAGAAGAACTCATAGTCGCCGGCGATCGACAGGGACGAAGCATGCGCGGCGAGGTCGGCGATGGTGCGGATGCCAAGCGCCTCCGCGCGCTTCTTCGGGATCACCAGCGCGTAGGCATTCTCGAAACCGAGCTCACCAAGCAGCGTGATGTTCTCCTTCGCGAGCGTTGCTTTCAGCTCCGCCAACAGTTCCGCGCGCGGCTTGATGTCCGTGCGGTGAAGCTGATTGGCCCAGAGCGTGCCGGAATAATCGACATAGAGATCGATATCGCCGGCTTTCAACGCCTCGAAGATCACGCTCGAGCCGAGGCCGGATCGAGCGGTGGCGGAAACACCGGCCGCCTGGAGGCGGTCCCTCATCAATGCCGACAGCACATATTGTTCGGCGAACGTCTTGGCACCGACGACATAGCTCTGCGACGAGCGCCCCATCGTCGGCACCAGCGTTGCGGCGACCAGCGCCGCGATCCCGGCCGCGCCAAGCGCCGTACCCAAGCGGCTGCGGCGGCGCAGGCCGCTCTCGATCTGGCCGAGCAGTTGATCGACGGCGAGCGCCAGCAGGGCCGAAGCAAAGCAGCCGAACAGCACGAACACCCAGTTCTGGGTCTGGAGCCCGGCAAAGATATAGTTGCCGAGGCTGGTCTGCCCGATCGGGGTCGACAGCGTCGCAGTGCCGATCACCCATACTGCGGCGGTGCGGATTCCCGCCATCATCACCGGCAGGGCTAGCGGCAGTTCGACCGTCACCAGCGACTGCCGTGCGGTCATGCCGACGCCTTTCGCAGCCTCGATCAGCGCGGGATCGATACCGTTGAGGCCGGTGATGCCATTGCGCAGCACCGGCAGCATCGAATAGAGCGCCAGCGCCAGCATCGCCGGCAGGAAGCCGAAAGCGGAGAAGGAGACGCCGAACCAGGCCAGCGTCACGGAGGCCGCGAGCAGCAGCAGCGGATAGAACAGCGCGAGCAGTGCCAGCCCCGGCACGGTCTGCACGATGCTGGCGAGCGCGAGCAGGATGGCGCGTGGTGCCGGGCGGTTGCGCGTCAGGATCGCCAGCGGCAGGCTGACGATCAGGCCGAGCGCGAGCGCGGCGAGACTCACCCGAACGTGGTTGCCGAGATAGTCGGGCAGATGCGCCAACGCCTCGCCCCAGCGCGGATCGGTGAAATGGCTCATGCTGCCCCGCTCTGTGGCAGCAGCGCGTTCAATCGTTCGACCTGGCGCCGCGGCGTGCGCAGCAACTCCAGCACGTAGGCGTCGCTGCTTTTCGAGAGCTCCGCCGGTGTGCCCTGTGCGAGCAGCTTTCCGCTGCGCATCACCGCGATCCGGTCGGCCAGCAAAATCGCTTCCGTCATGTCGTGGGTGATCATCACGGTGGTCAGGCCGAGCCTGCGGTGCAGCTCGCGAAAATCGTCGCCGAGCGCATCGCGGGTGAGGGGATCGAGCGCGCCGAATGGCTCGTCCATCAGCACGATGCGGGGCCCTGCCGCAATCGCCCGCGCCACGCCGACACGCTGGCGCTGGCCGCCCGAGAGCGCATCCGGCAGCCGGTCGCGATGCGAGGCACGGTCGAGCTGTACGAGCTCCAGCAGCTCGTCGACCCGCGCAGCGATGTCCGCCGCCGGCACGCCCAACAGCTTCGGCGTGATCCCGATATTGTCGGCGACGCTCAGATGCGGAAACAGCCCACCGCTCTGGAAGACGTAGCCGATGCGGCGCCGCAGCGCGACCGGATCGACGGATTGCACATCGTCGCCCTCGACCGTGATCGTGCCCCCATCCGCCTCGATCAGGCGGTTGGCGAGCCGCAGCAGCGTCGTCTTTCCGGAGCCCGAGCCGCCGACGACGGCCAGAAATTCGCCCTCGGCGATGTCGAGTGACAAATCGTCCACGGCCTTGAGCAGGCCGAAGCTCTTGGTGACGCGGGCGTAGCCAATCATCGGCCTGGATGGCATCGGGCGGGGCTCACTGCGCTGACCCGCCCCGGGGTGGGAGGGGATGACGAGGCCATGCGTACCACGCTTGGCGGCTTGATTGAACTTGGCCGCGCGAGCGGGTAAGGCATCGGGCCAAGTTCGGAGGGAACACATGACAACGCCCATGGCTGTGGCGCTGGAAGATGCCAAGGTTGCGTTCCGGCTGGGGGACGGGCGGGTCTATACAGCGGTGGAGAAGGCGCATCTGACGGTCG
Source organism: Bradyrhizobium nivariense (assembly GCF_029846715.1). Taxonomy (GTDB): domain Bacteria; phylum Pseudomonadota; class Alphaproteobacteria; order Rhizobiales; family Xanthobacteraceae; genus Bradyrhizobium. The sequence continues at coordinate 363,448 of NZ_JARVWW010000002.1, read as the reverse complement.
CACAGGGCGAGTTCGTCGCCATCGTCGGCCCGACCGGCTGCGGAAAATCGACGCTGCTCAACGTCGCGGCCGGGCTGCTGAAGCCGGCTGCCGGGAGTGTCAAGATATTCAACCAGCCGCTCGCCGGGCTGAACCGGGATGCCGGCTATCTGTTCCAGGCCGATGCGCTGTTCCCATGGAAGACCGCGCTGGACAACGTCGCGATCGGGCTCGAAGTCAGGGGCACGCCGCGCAGCGAGGCGCTGCCGCGGGCGCAAAAATGGCTGACCTCGGTCGGCTTGGGCGCCTTCGCCAACCGCTATCCGCACATGCTCTCGGGCGGCCAGCGCAAGCGCGTGGCGCTGGCGCAGGTGCTGATCCGCGATCCAAAGATCCTGCTGATGGACGAGCCGTTCGGGCCGCTGGATGCGCAGACCCGGCAGGTGATGGGCAATCTGCTGCTCGACCTCTGGAACGCCGACCGCAAGGCCGTGCTGTTCGTGACCCATGATCTGGAAGAGGCGATCGCGCTCGCCGACCGCGTCGTGATCATGTCGGCGGGGCCGTCCTCCCGCATCATCGGCGACTGGCGCGTGAGCTTGCCGCGCCCGCGCGACATTTTTGAAGTGCGGCTGGACAAGGAGTTCCATGCGCTTCATCGCGAGATCTGGAGCGTGCTCAAGGACGAGGTCATGAAGGGCTATGCGCAGTCCACCCAAGCGGCGGAGGCGGTCTGATGTCGCGCGTCACGCTGCTTGCGCTGCAAGTCCTGGTCGCGATCGTCTCCCTCGTGCTGTGGCAATTGCTGTCGACCGTTCCCATCTTCGGAAAAATCTTACTGCCACCGTTCTTCTTCTCCAATCCGGTCGATGTGTTCGAGCAGATCGTCAAATGGTTCTGGAGCGGCGTGATCTGGAAGCATCTCGGCATCACGCTGACGGAATCGATCCTGGCCTTCGTGATCGGATCGCTCGGCGGCGTGCTGATCGGCTTCTGGTTCGCGCGCCAGCCGCTGGTCGCCGCGGTGTTCGATCCTTACGTCAAGATGGTCAACGCACTGCCGCGCGTGGTGCTGGCGCCGATCTTCGCGTTGTGGCTGGGCCTCGGCATCTGGTCCAAGGTCGCGCTCGGCGTGACGTTGGTGTTCTTCATCGTGTTCTTCAACGTCTATCAGGGCGTCAAGGAGGTCAGCCGTACCGTGCTCGACAACGGCCGCATGCTCGGCATGAGCGAGCGGCAGCTGATGCAGCACGTCTATTGGCCCTCGGCGCTGTCGTGGATGTTCTCCTCGCTGCACACTTCGGTGGGCTTTGCCGTGGTCGGTGCGGTCGTCGGCGAATATCTTGGATCGGCGGCGGGCCTCGGCTATCTGATCCAGCAGGCTGAAGGCATATTCGACGTCGCCGGCGTGTTCGCCGGCATGTTCGTGCTGTCGGCCTTCGTCATCCTGATCGATTTTGGGGTGACGCTGGTGGAGCGCAGGTTGCTGGTTTGGCGGCCGACGGTGGACGGGCGCGGCTAAGCCACCTCGTTGCCCGCTGACATTTACGTGATTGGCCAGCCGGAATAGAACGCGCGCCCACGCGTCATACCCCCATGCAGCCACCTGCATGGGAGTTCAGGATGCACCCGTTACAGTTTCGCCGCGCCGTTACGGCGCTCGCAAGCCGATGCCGATGGCCCAGGCCCGGCCTCGGCACGGCGTTCTTTGCCGCGCGCATTCTGATCGCATTCGCACTCCCTCCACTCGTTTTCGCGCACGAGTCTCATCCGGCGAGCCCGCTGGCTGCGCTGAGCACGGAGGAGCATGCATTCCTGGAAGAAAACGAAGCCGCCATGACCAAGATGATGAACGACATGGCGGCAAAGCCGACTGGCGATATCGACCGCGACTTCGTCGCGATGATGGGCCCGCATCATCAGGGCGCGATCGACATGGCGGTGATCGAGTTGCGCTATGGCAAGAACGAGCAGCTTCGGCGCATCGCCCAGGAAATCATCGTCGACCAGATGCAGGAGATCGCGGCCATGAAGCTCGCGATCGGCGAGCCGGCCACGGACACCACGCCTGCCCCGACGCAGCCGCCATCCGTTCCAGTTGCCAGCACCCATCATCATCCGGGCATGCAGATGGATATGTCCACCGGAATGAAGAAGTAGGAGCCGCAGATGACCACGTCACGAAACAATATGATGAAGAGCATCTTCCTGACAGCCACCATGCTCGCCACCGGCTCCGTCGCATGGGCGGGGCAGGCGCCGGGCGCGCTGTCCGCCCCTGACATTCCGATCAGCCATCACGACCGCGTCTACGCCGCAGAACAGTTCTCGAATACGGTCTCGGTCACCGATCCCGTGGACAACAAGCTGCTCGGTGTCATCCGGCTCGGCGAGCCACAGCCCGGCAATTTCAGCCCCCTCTACAAGGGGCAGGTGCTCGTGCATGGCATGGGCTTCTCGCCCGATCACAAGACCCTGGCCGTGGTGTCGATCGGCTCGAATTCGGTGACTTTCATCGACACCGCGACCAACGCGGTCAAGCACACGACTTATATCGGGCGATCGCCGCACGAGGCGTTCTTCACGCCTGACGGCAAGGAAGTCTGGGTCACCGTCCGCGGCGAAAACTACATCTCTGTCATCGACCCGACCAGCTTCGAGGAGAAAACCCGCATCACGACGCCGAACGGACCGGGCATGCAGATTTTCTCACCCGACGGCAAGTACGGCTACATCTGCTCGTCCTTCAATCCCGAGACCGACGTTGTCTCGGTAGCCGAGCACAAGATCATCGCCACGGTGAAACAGGAGAGCCCGTTCTGTCCGAACATCGCGGCGACGCCGGATGGAGACCAAGTGTGGTTCACGCTGAAGGATGTCGGCCGGACCCAGGTGTTCAACGCCAGGCCGCCGTTCAACGCGATCAAGACGATCGAGACCGGTCCGATCACCAATCACGTCAACTTCGCGCACACCGCCAGGGGCACATTCGCCTATGTCACCATCGGCGGCCTGAACGAAGTGAAGGTGTTTCGCACCGACGACTTCTCGCAGGTCGCCACGATTCCGGTCGGCAATCTGCCGCACGGCGTCTGGCCGTCGGGCGACGGCACTCGCATCTATGTAGGACTGGAGAACGCGGACGCGCTTGCGGCGATCGACACCGCGACCAATAAAGTGATCGGGAACGTTGCGATCGGCCAGGCGCCGCAGGCGATCGCTTATGTTCCAAATGCTGCGCCCAACCCTGATGACCGCCAGAACTTGCAGGCCCTCGGCGTTGCCGGCCAGGTCGCTCATCTCACGCTCGGATCGAAGGATGCTGCAAAGGATGGCAAGGCGCCGACCAGCGTGTCGCTGTTCGATCAGGGCTTGATCCAGATCTTGCAGGCTTCGGTGACGGGACTTCAGCCCAGGCAGAAATATGTGCTTGCCCTGGCGGAGCGTGGAGATGGAAGTGGCCCGTTGCAGCCGCTGGCGGCGTTCATGACCAATCCGGCCGGATCCGCTATCGTCAACGCGGCCGGTCCGATCCGGCAGATCGTCGATCAGTCTGCCGCGGCAGCAAAGCGCTATCTGGTGATAGCGTCCGGCGATGCGGCCATGCCGGGCGAGGCGGTCCAGATCGAGGCGCGATGACGACCAGCCGAACAGCAACGGAGAGCAGGCGGAACGCTTCATGAAGGACATGCTGGTTCAGGTCGAGCCGCTGATCCCCGCGCTCCGCCGCTATGCGCGCGCGCTCATGCGCGATCGCGCGGCGGCTGACGATCTGGTTCAGGATTGCCTGGAGCGTGCCGTCAGTCGCTGGCATCAGCGGCGCGACGGCAGCGTGCGCGCCTGGCTGTTCACCATCCTCCCCAATCTGGCGTTCACGCAATTCCGCCGGGCGACCGCGCGGGGCAGGCATATGCCGATTGACGAAGCAGGCGAGCAGGAGCTTGTGAGTGCGGCAGCGCAGGAGCAACGGTTGATCTATCAGGATGTCCTGCGCAAGCTTGCGAAACTCCCGGAGGAGCAGCGGGCCGTGTTGTTGCTGGTTGCGGTCGAGGATCTCTCTTACGCGGACGCCGCGGAGGTTCTCAACGTCCCCATCGGTACGGTCATGTCGCGCCTGTCACGCGCGCGAGACAGGCTGCAGCAGGAGATGGATGGCGTTGCGCCGGGAAATGTTGTGGCATTGCGGAGCTCGAAATGAACCAGCGGCCGATCACGGAGGACGATCTCCACGCCTTTGTGGACCAGGCGCTCGAGCCCGAGCGTCGCGCGGAGGTCGCATCCTATCTGGACGATCATCCGGATGTCGCCGGACGTGTCGCGGCCTTCGCCACCCAGCGTGAGCAGCTGCGCGGCGCGCTGGCGTCAATCGCCGACGAGCCATTGCCCGCCGAGTTGAACCTGTCGCACGTCATCGAGGGCCGGAGGCGGCGTCCTCGGCGGGCGTGGGGGGCGATTGCGGCACTGCTGCTCCTCGGCCTCGGCGGTCTCGGCGGCTGGACCATGCACAGTCTTCTACAGGAGGGATCGAACGGACTGTCGTCGTTGGCGCAGGAGGCCGCCTACTCCTATAACGTCTACGCACCGGACCGCGTGCGGCCGGTCGAGATAAGAGCGTCCAACAGTTCCGAGCTCACGCAATGGGTCTCCGACCGGCTGAAGCAGCCGGTGAAGGTGCCGGATCTCTCCGTCTCGGGTTATCGGCTGATGGGCGGTCGCCTGGTTGCGACGTCGCATGGTCCGGCTGCGATGTTCATGTACGATGATGATCGCGGCGACCGCCTCGTTGTGCTGACGCGGCCGATGAGCAACCGCAATCTGGATACGCCGATGATGCCGCAATCGACCGGCGGTGTCGCGGGCTTCGTGTGGGCGGATGGTGGCATGGGTTACACGCTCGTCGGCCAGCTTCCGGGGGATACCCTCAAGCCGATCGCGAACGAGATCCGGAAGCAGGCGCGCCCGATCTAGCCCGGACATTCAGCATGCAGGCCCGCGCATCGGCGCGAGCCTCCGGGCAGTGCGAAAGCTCAATCCAAGAGCTTGGTATCATCCGGCGCCTGCGGCGGCGTCTTGATCGCAATCGCCTTGACCTGTCCGCTGATCGGTTTGGTGCCGCCATGCGGCGTCCCCTTCGGGATGATGACGAGGTCGCCCGGCTTCACCGTCACTTCCTTGTCGCCGAACCAGATCGTGCCGGTGCCCTCTAAAATGTACTGGATCTCGTTGGTGTTGGGATGCATGTGCTTGGGCACATTGCCGACCTGGATCGAGATGGTGGCGCCATCGGCGCTCGCGAACATCTTGGAACGGTAACCGACATTGTTGGCGTTCCCGAGCGCATCGCTCTCCATCTCGGCGGTGTGGATGATCTGCGGAGCGATATTCTCGGCGGCCAGCGCCGGCCGCATCAGGTGGGTTGCGCCGCACCCGGCGGCAAAAGCGGTGGCGATCGACAGCCCGATTGCAAGGCGATTCATGGATGATCCTCCCCGTCACAAGTTTGTTGTTGTGCGTCCATGCTATTGCGCCGAAAGGCCGATGGCCAGTGCCTTAGGCCATGCTTCTCAACCCGGGCCCGCTGCTCTATGGTGCGGCCAGCCGAACGGAGGAAACCAATGAAGAACACGATTGCCAGGCTCGCCGGCGCGTTGCTCGCGCTGACGCTCACCACCGGTCTTGCCGCGGCGCAAAGCAAGGTCACCATCGCGATCGGCGGCGGCGCCTGCCTGTGCTACCTGCCGACGGTGCTGGCCAAACAGCTCGGCGAATACGAGAAGGCCGGCCTCAACGTCGAGCTCGTGGACCTCAAGGGCGGCTCGGACGCGCTCAAGGCCGTGCTCGGCGGCAGCGCCGATGTGGTCTCCGGCTATTTCGACCATTGCGTCAACCTCGCGGCCAAGAAGCAGGAGCTCCAGGCCTTCGTCGTCTATGACCGCTATCCCGGTCTCGTGCTGGTGGTTTCGCCCTCGCACACGAACGAGATCAAGTCGATCAAGGACCTCGCCGGCAAGAAGATCGGCGTCAGCGCGCCCGGCTCCTCCACGGACTTCTTCCTCAAATACATGCTCAAGAAGAACGGGCTCGATCCCGCAGGCACCGCCGTGATCGGCGTCGGCCTCGGCGCCACTGCGGTCGCCGCGATGGAGCAGGGCCAGATCGACGCGGCCGTGATGCTCGATCCGTCCGTGACCGTGCTCCAGGGCAGCCACAAGGATCTGCGCATCCTCTCGGACACCCGCACGCAGAAGGATACGCTCGAGACGTTCGGCGGGGAATATCCGGGCGGCGCGCTGTACTCGACGGCAGCCTGGATTGCCGGCCACGAGAAGGAGACGCAGGCGCTCACCAACGCGATCCTGGGCACGCTCGCCTGGATCCACTCGCACTCGCCCGAGGAGATCATGGCGAAGATGCCGGAGGAGACGGTCGGCAAGAACAAGGACCTCTATCTCGCGGCGCTGAAGAACACGATCCCGATGTTCTCCGAAACCGGCAAGATGGACCCGAAGGGCGCTGACGCCGTGCTCGCGGTGTTCAGCGTTGGCTCGCCCGAGGTGGCCAACGCCAAGATCGACGTCGCCAAGACCTTTACCAACAAATACGTCGAGCAGGCCAAGAAGACCACGGGGAGCGCCAAATAACTGACGCGAAGGCGTGGTCATCAGGCGTCATGACGTCACCAATCATCCATCGCGTCACGACGCTTGATCTTGCCGTGCGGCCGATCGCCTGGCCGTTCGCGGAGGAGCGCGGCGCCGAGATCGCGGCGCATTTCGCCGAGAAGCAGCGTGAGCGGCCAAAAATCTGGAACGGCCGCGTCCTGCTCGGGCGCGATGCCGTGTTTACCGACGGCCATCTCGCCGCGACCTATTTCGAGACCGATTTCGCGAGCTTCCTCGCCTGGCGCGACTGGGGCTTTCCCGACAAGGCCGTGTTCAATGGTTTTGGCATGGGCGCGCTGCGCGCCTCCGACGGCGCCTTCATCATGGGTGAGATGGCGCAGCACACCGCCAATGCGGGGCGCATCTATTTCCCGTCGGGCACGCCCGATCTCGACGACGTCAGGGGCGACACGCTCGACATTTCCGGCAGCGTTGTCCGCGAACTCGAGGAAGAGACCGGGCTGACCGCGGCCGACTACCGGGCCGAACCGGACTGGCACTGTGTCGTCACCGGCCCCACGGTTGCAATGATGCAGGTCATCAACCTGGACCTGCCGGGTCACGTGGCGCGTGCGCGGATCGAAGCCAATCTGGCGCGCGAGGTCGAGCCTGAACTGTCGGCCATTCATCTCGTGCGTGGGATGAGTGATCTCACGCCGTCCATGCCGCGATTTGTCACGGCCTTCGTCGAGCAGCAGTTCGCGTCGCGCTGATGCGCGAGGCTTGACATCGCTGCGCTCAGCCCATGTGATGGACAAAAAAGCAAAAGCAAAAAGAATGCAATGCACAATCGTCCAGGGAGGTTTTGATGCGCGTGCGCATGGCTGCCCGTTTGGTACGTGGGCTGTTGGTCGCGATTGCCGCGACGGGCTTGGCGGTCTCCGCCCAAGCCCAAGATCAAGGCAAAGAGAAGAAGATCAAGATCGGCGTCGTTTTCGACCTGACCGGGCCTCTCGCCGGCGGCGGTTCTGAGCTCGGCTATATCGGTGCAAAGATCGTCCTCGATCATTTCGCCAAGACCGGCGTCGAGGGCTACAAGATCGAGGCGGTCTACGCCGACGCGCAGAGCAAGCCCGACATCGCCATCAACGAATCCGTCCGCCTGCTCGAACAGGAGAAGGTGGACATGGTGCTCGGCTTCTTCTCCTCGGCGCAATGCGTGCCGGTCGCGGCCCGCGTCGAGCAGCTCAAGAAGTTCATGTGGATGACGACCTGCATCTCGTCGGCCGTGTTCAACGAGAAGGGCTACAGATACGTGTTTCGCCCGCAGGCGAGCGGCGACCAGTTCGGCATGATGACGATGGATTTCATCGCGCAGAACGCCAAGGCGAAGTTCGACAAGGAGCCGAAGGATCTGCGCGTCGCCATCATTCACGAGGACGGCGCCTATGGCGTCGATGTGTCCAAGGGCAACGAGGCCGGCGCGAAGAAGGCGGGCTTCAACGTCGTGATGAAGGAGGGCTATTCGGCCACCGCGCCTGACCTCTCCGCGCTGGTGACCAAGTTGAAGCGCGCCAAGCCCGACGTCATTTTCCACACCGGCTACAACCCTGATATCACGCTGTTGCTGCGTCAGGCGCGCGAGCAGGGCCTGAAGTTCGGCGCGCTGATGGGGCACGGTGCGGGCTACGGCGTCTATGAGAAGCTGAAGGAAGGCATGGGGGCCGATGCCACCTACATCTTCAACACCGACCCGATCTCGATCTGGCTTGCCAACCAGAAGACCATGGACCCCAAGCTCCCGCCGGTGATCAAGATGGTCGGCGAGGAGTTCGACAAGATCCGGCCCGGCGTCGCTATCCGCTCGGCCCATGTCGGCATCGGTGCGTCCAACACTTATGTGTTCATGAATGACGTACTGCCGCGCGCGATCAAGAAATATGGCGGGGTCGATCCGGATGCGCTGCGCAAGGCCGCGCTCGACACTGACATCCCCGAGGGCGGTACCATGCTCGGCTTCGGCGTCAAGTTCTACGGCGAGGGTACGCCGATGGCGGGCCAGAACGAGCGCTCGTTCCCGGTCGTGATCCAGTACATCGATGACAAATCCTCCGTGGTGTGGCCCAAGAGCCAGGCGCAGCGCGAGGCCGTGCTGCCGCTGCCGAAGGGCACCACCTACAGCAACCAGTAGCGCAACTACGCGGAGCAAGGAGAGCGGGACGGTGCTGGAAGTCAGCGGGCTGGTGAAACGGTTTGGTGGTTTCACCGCCGTCAACAATGTGTCGTTCAAAGTCGATCAGGGCGAGATCCTCGGCCTGATCGGCCCCAACGGCTCGGGCAAGAGCACCATCTTCAACATGCTCTCCGGCACGCTGGCGCCGACGTCCGGTTCGATCCTGTTCGGCGGCTCCGAGATCGCGGGCCTCGCACCGCACCGGATCATCAACAGCGGTATCGGCCGCACCTTCCAGATCCCGCGGCCGTTTCGCCGCCTCACGATCTTCGAAAACGTCGCGCTCGCCGGCTTCTACGGCCAGGGCCGCCACAGCCGCGCCAGGGCCGAGGAGGCGGCCGAGCGATCGCTCGCGATGGTCGGCCTGCCGACTGATCGTCATGCCAGCGTCGATGGCCTGGGCGCAGCCGGCCTGAAAAAGCTCGAACTGGCGAAAGCACTCGCCACCGCGCCAAAACTTCTGCTGGCCGATGAGAGCCTCGGCGGTCTCGACGAGGCCGAGATGGGGCAGGCGGCCGACATGCTGCGCAACATCCGCGACGAGCTCGGCATCACCATCATCTGGGTCGAGCACATCATGGGCGTGCTGATGCGCGTCGTCGATCGCGTCATGGTGCTCGATCACGGCGAGAAGATCTCGGAAGGTTTGCCGAGTGCCGTTGCCGGCGATCCGCGCGTCATCGAGGTCTATCTCGGCACCGATGCCGAGACCACGCAAGCCGCGGCCGCCGCAGCGCGCCGCCGCGCGGGAGGGCAGTGATGCTGGAGCTCCGCGCCGTCAACGCTGGCTATGGCAGCTTCCAGGCGCTGTTCGACGTCAATCTCGACGTGAGGGCCGGCGAGGCCGTCGGCGTCATCGGCCCCAACGGCGCCGGCAAGACCACCCTGATGCGCGTCATTTCCGGCCTGATCCGTCCCTCGCGTGGGTCGATCACGATGGAGGGCATCGACGTCGTGGCGACGCCGCCACACAAGATCGTCAGTCTCGGGATCGCGCATGTGCCGGAGAATCGGCGGCTGTTTCCACAGCTCTCGGTCGACGACAATCTCAAGATGGGCGCCTTCATGAAGCAGGCGCGCGGCCACTATGCCGAGCGGCTGGACGTCGTGTTCGACCTGTTTCCGCGGCTGAAGGAGCGCCGCCACCAGATGGCCGGCACCATGTCCGGTGGCGAGCAGCAGATGTGCGCGATCGGCCGCGCGCTGATGTCCAATCCAAAGCTCCTGCTGCTCGACGAGCCGTCGGCGGGGCTGGCGCCGGTGGTGGTGCAGCAGGTGTTCGAGCTGGTGAAGCGGATCCGCGCAAGCGGGCTGACCGTGCTGATCGTCGAGCAGAATGTGCAGCAGGTGCTGCGGGTGGTCGATCGTGCCTATCTGATCGAGGCGGGCACGATCAGGGCCTCAGGCACCTCGGCCGAGATGCTGGCGAGCGACACGGTCAAGGAAGCGTATCTCGGGGTGTGAGGTTCATGCAGGCATGCAAGCATTTTTGGACATTTTCGACATCTACCTGCTGGAGGCCGTGATCAACGGCATCCTGCTCGGCGGCGTGCTGGCGCTGCTCGCGCTCGGGCTCAACCTGATCTTCGGTGTCATCGACGTGACCTGGATCTGCTACGCCGAGTTGGTGATGATCGGCATGTACGCCATGTATTTCATGGTGCAGTATTACGGCATCAGCTATTTCCTCGCCGCGCCGCTCACCATCCTGCTGGTCGCGGTGCTTGGCGCGGCGCTGCATTATCTCGTGATTGCGCCGCTGCTCACAGCGCCGCCGATCAACCAGTTGCTTGCGACCGGCGGGGTGCTGTTCGTACTCCAGAGCTTTGCCACCGTCGCCTTCGGCATCGACTTCCGCAACCTCGGCATCCGCCTGCCGGTGCTCGCCTTCGGCGACATGCATTTCAGCTACGCACGACTTCTATCCTTCCTGGCGGCGCTGGTCGGCATGGTCGCGGTCTATCTGTTCATGACGCGGACCTTCACCGGCACCGCGATCCGCGCCATCTCCCAGGACCGGCAGATCATGGCGCTGATGGGCGTTGATACCAAGCGCATCTATCTCATTACGTCCGCGATCGGCGGCGGGCTGGCCGGGCTTGCCGCCTGCCTGCTGGTGCTGCAATATGACGTGCATCCCTTCGTCGGCCTTTCGTTCGGGCCGATCACCTTCCTGATCTGCGTGCTCGGCGGCCTCGGCAATTTCATCGGCGGCTTCATCGCCGCCTTCGTCTTCGCCGAGATCATCTCGCTCGGCGGCCTATTCTCCGATCTCGAATGGGGCTATGTGCTCGCCTTCGGCTTCTTCATCGTCATGATGTTCATCCGGCCCGCGGGCCTGCTTGCGAGGCGCCGATGATGGGACCGGGACGGCTTGCAGCGTGGGGGATCGGACTTGCGGCGCTGGTCGCGCTGCCCTTCGTCTATCGCGATCCCTATCATCTGCACATCCTGGTGCTGATCCTGATCTGGTCGTTCGCCTATACGTCCTGGTCGATGATGGGGCGGTTTGGCCTCGTCTCGCTTGGCCATGGCGGCTTCATGGGGATCGGGGCCTATGTCACCGCCCTGCTCTGGAATCACCTGGGATGGTCGCCCTGGATCGGCATTCCCGTCAGTATGGTTGCGGCCGGCGCGCTGGCGCTGATCGTCGGCTATCCCTGTTTTCGTTTCCGCATCACCGGGCACTATTTCGTGCTGGTGACGCTCGCGCTCTCCGGCATCGTGCTCCAGGTCATCACGGCGACGCGCGACTATACCGGCGGCTCGCTCGGCTACACGCCGAACCGGGCCTCGGGCAACAAGCTCCTGGCGCTGCAATTCGACGACAAGATCACCTGGTATCTGATCGCGCTCGGGGTCTGGCTGTTCGGCATCGCGGTCTGGCACTGGGTCGACCGCAGCATGGCCCGCTATGCGCTGGAGGCGATCTCGGAGGACGAGGACGCCGCGGCCGCGGCCGGCGTCGACGTTACCGCGGAGAAGCTGAAGATCACGCTGCTCAGCGCGCTGATGACGGCACTGGCCGGCGCGATCTATTGCCAGTACCAGATGTTCATCACGCCCGACACCGTCAGCGGCATCGCGGTGTCGCTCCAGATGGTGTTCGCAGCCATCGTCGGCGGCCTGTTCGTCTCGCTCGGCCCGACCTTCGGCGCTGTCATCACGATTCTGCTGGCCGAGACCTTGCGCATCGGCTTTGGTACCAAGGCGGTCGGCTGGGACAATCTCGTCTACGGCGTGTTGCTCGTGCTGTTCATCATATTCCTTCCCAAGGGCATCCTTGGTAGCTTGCTCGACCGATTGAAGCCGCAACGCAAGGTGCCCCGCGCTCATGAGCAAGAAGCCGTCCAAATCGCTCGCCCAGGAACTTGACCGCTACATCACGCCATTCCGCTACGATGGTTCGGGCAAGTTTCATCTCAAGGACCACAAGACCAACGAGAAGGGCGACCTCGACAAGGAGAAGGCGCAAGAGATTCTCGACGCCAACAAGAAGCGGCTGATCGCGTTTCAGGAGAAGCTCTACGCCCAGGACCGCTGGTCGGTGCTGATCGTGTTCCAGGCGATGGACGCCGGCGGCAAGGATTCTGCGATCAAGGCGATCTTCGAGGGTATCAATCCGCAAGGGTGCGAAGTCAGTGCCTTCAAGGCGCCGAGCAGCAAGGAGCTCGACCACGATTTCCTGTGGCGCCATGTGATCGCGCTGCCGGAACGCGGCCACATCGGCATCTTCAACCGCTCCCATTACGAGGAATGCCTGGTGACGCGCGTGCATCCGGAGATCCTCGCCAAGGAGAAGCTGCCGCCAAAGCTCGTCACCAAGAACATCTGGAAGGAGCGGTTCGAGGACATCTCCGCCTTCGAGCGCTACCTCTCGCGCAACGGCACCGTGGTGCTGAAATTCTTCCTCAATCTGTCCAAGGACGAGCAGCGCGAGCGCTTCCTCGACCGGCTGGAGGATCCGTCCAAGCAGTGGAAGTTCTCCATGGACGACATCACGGAGCGCGCACTGTGGCCGCGCTATCAGGCGGTCTATCAGGACATCGTCCGGCACACCGCAACGCCTCATGCGCCCTGGTATGTCGTGCCGGCCGACCACAAATGGTTCGCGCGCGTCGTGATCGGGTCGGCCATCGTCGCGGCGCTCGAAAAGCTCGATTTGCGTTTCCCCCACGCCGACAAGGCCTCGCGGGGCGAATTCGACGAGGTGCGCAAGGCGTTGGAGAAAGAGGAGAAGGCGGGCAACAAGCGAGCACAAAAAACGGGAAAACAACCCCATGCACAGTAGCCGAGGATAGCGAAATCAATAACTTGACGACCAGCGCCAGCCCTTGCGGATTTAACGAAACCGTTTGACCCGTCGGGCAAAACAGGGGCATGATGTCATCATCTCCCACTCCTCAGTACCCGCGGCCCCACCAGTGGCAGAAGCGCTCCACATTGGCGGGAAGGGCGGTCTCGTCGTTCGCCCACTTCTCGCATTTCGGCAGCTTCACGTCCTTCATCGCGGTGTCGAAGCGTTTGCAGGCGTCGCGGCCTTCTGCACCTCTGCGGATAAATCGTCCATATAGGCGATGTCGCCTCGATGTCTTTGAGTGCCGTCGACCTTTCGGGCGGAGGTTTGCGCGAAGACCGATCCGGTCAGGAGACCGCGACAACTACGATTACGATGCAAAGTGATGCTTTCATTTCTGGCTTTCTGGAAAGCGTGAAATGCGGCAAGGCGGACGGACTCTCCAACGCAAACGCTGTCGGAGGGAATTTATTCCGTGGTCCGCTGCGGCCAATCCGTCGCGGCGGGATGGAACGCGTCCTCAAATGTGATACCCGGGCGATTGATCCCGCTTGACAGTTTTGTGTCACGGGAGGAGCATAGCAACGGTCGCAAACATGCGACACACAACGTCCACATCAAGAGCAAGGGGAGGTCTATGACACCACCTCCGCAGAGCCAGCCGCGTTAAGTGCGATGGAGCTCGTTCGGACTATCGCATAGCGGCAGAAACCGCGAACGGCACGCCGGGTCAAGGTCTAGTGGGCTGCATCAGTGTGGCATAGCCCCTACCTGCCCGGCGCTGTATTGTCCACCACATCGCCACATCGATTGTGCATTACATCGATCACGCGCATGGCCGTGACGAGGCCGCCGCGACAGGCGTTTTGACATCCTGCTTCTCTCCTCCTCATCGCCGTCATTCCGGGCCGACTCCCGGAATGACGGGAGAGATTTTGCGCGTGCCTGCATTCCAGTCGCTGCACCTGCCGCCTTGAGACCGCGGTTCCCGCTTCCTGCACCGCGGCAAATGCCAAGACAATGTCGCCTCATTGGCCAACTTCCGACACAGCGCCCGGGCGAATAGCGTCGATCCGACATGATGCATGTGCTTCGGCGGTGACGGTCCCGACGCCGCCGTCGCATTCATTTTTCCCAGGGAATCCCTCGTGTCGCATAAGCTTGCCTCCGCGCTTCTCGCCGCGCTCTTTATCGCGATCTCTTCTCTCTCCAGCGCCCGCGCCGAGCCGCCTGCGCCGGCGGCACATAGCGCTGCCGCGTTGTCGCCCGAGGAGGCCAAGCGCGCGCTGGAGACGCTCCAGGACGACAAGAAGCGCGCGCAGATGATCGACACGCTGCGCGCGATCGCCAATGCGTCCGGCCAGCAGCAACCTGCGCCCGAGCAGAAATCGCCGATCCCGCTCGCGGCCGACGGCCTCGGTGCGCAGCTCCTGCTCACGGTGTCGGAGGAGATCGCCGAGATCTCGAGCGAGATCGCCGGCGTGGCGCGGACGCTCACGCACTTCCCGGCGTTCTACTACTGGATCGTGCGGACCGCGAACGATCCCGCGGCCTACAACCTCCTGATCGAGATCGCCTGGAAGCTCGCGCTGGTGTTCGGCTGCGCCTTCTGCGCCGAATGGGTGATCTTCCGTCTGATCCGGCGCCCCGTCGCGTTCCTGGAAGGACGCGTGCCGCAAACCGCGCGTCTGCCGGTGCAGGTGTTGCCGATTGCCGATCCGCCGTCATCGGTAGCCGATGTCACCCCGGCGCCCGAACTGCACAGGCGCCGCCACAGCCTGGCGCGGGCCTGGCAGGTCATGCTGCGGCTGCCCTTCGTGCTGGGACGCTTCCTGCTCGAGCTGCTACCCGTGTTGGTCTTTGTGGGCGTCGCTACCGCGCTGCTCGGGACGGAGATCGGCGAGCCCACCACCGTCCGCCTCGTGATCCTTGCGGTCGTCAACGCTTACGCCTTCTCGCGCGGGCTCATCTGCGTAGTCCGCGCGCTGGCGGGACCGTTCGGCTTGTTTCCGGTCAGGGCCGAAACCGCCGCCTATATCGAGATCTGGGCGCGCCGTATCGTCGGTGTCGGCGTCTCCGGCATCGCCTTTGCCAATGTGGCGCTGCTGCTCGGCCTGCATCGCGCCGGCTATGCCGCGCTGTTGCGCATGGTGATGCTGGTCGTGCATCTCTTCATCGTCGTCATCATCCTGCAATGCCGCCGCCAGGTCGCCGAAGCCATCCGTGCGCCGGCCGACCGGCAGGGGATCGCGGCGCGACTACGCAACCGCATCGCGGGCGGCTGGCACTATCTTGCTATCGCGCTCGACCTTGCGCTGTGGGCCGTGTGGGCGCTGAACATCCGCAACGGCTATTCGCTGCTGCTGCAATATTTCGTCGGCACCGTCGCGGTGGTGCTGATCACGCGCGTTGCCATCATGCTGACGCTGAGCCTGATCGACCGCGGCTTCCGCATCAAGCCGGAGATCCTCCAGCGCTTTCCGGGCCTCGAGATCCGCGCCAACCGCTATCTGCCGCTGCTGCGCAAGATCGTCTCGGGCGTGATTGCCTTCATCGGCTTGGTGGCCGTGCTCGAAGTCTGGGGCGTCGACGCCATCGTCTGGTTCTATGGCGGCCAGATCGGCAGCCGGCTGATCTCGGCGGTGGTGACGATCGGCGTCGCCGTTTTCATCGCAGCGGCGATCTGGGAAGCCAGCAACGCGCTGCTGGACCGCCAGATCAATTCGCTGTCGCGGGACGGGCACTACGCCCGCGCCGCGCGGCTGCGGACCTTCCAGCCGATGCTGCGGACGGCCTTGCTCTGCCTGATCGCTACCGTCGTCGGCCTCACGACGCTGAGCGAGATCGGCGTCAATGTCGCGCCGCTGCTGGCGGGCGCCGGCATCGTCGGCATCGCCATCGGTTTCGGTTCGCAAAAACTGGTGCAGGACCTCATCACCGGCCTGTTCCTGCTGCTGGAGAACACCGTCCAGGTCGGCGACACCGTCAGCGTGTCCGGGCTATCAGGCGTGGTCGAGAACGTCTCGATCCGCACTATCAGGCTCCGTGCCGGCGACGGTGCCGTGCACATCGTGCCGTTCAGCGCGGTCACGACCATCACCAATGCCAGCCGTGGCGCCGGCAATGCGTCCGTCAGCGTCAACGTGGCCTACAAGGAAGACACCGACCGGGCCGGTCAGATCCTCAAGGACATCGTCGACGAGATGCGCCGCGAGGTGGAATTCCGCGCGTTGATCCGCGGCGATCTCGAGCTCTGGGGCATCGACAAGGTCGACGGCGCCATGGTGTCGATCGTCGGCCAGATCCGCTGCACCGAGGCCGGCCGCTGGCCGGTGCAGCGCGAATTCAACCGCCGCATGAAGCAGCGTTTCCAGCAGAACGGCATCGAGGTCGCATCGGCGACCCAGACCATCTTGATGCACGTCGCGCCGCCGGCCGATGCTGCCGCCAATTTGGCGCCAAGGCGGGCGGCAGGATAGTCGCTCCGCTAAATTCCGACTTGCCTCTGCTCGTCCGGCAGCGTTCACTCCGGCTCCAGCCCGTTGACAACATGCGGGCGGCAAAAAGGGTGGAGAGACTGATGCGGGGGCTGTGGGCCGGATCGCGCGGCCATGTGATGGTCGTGTGCGCCTTGATCGGAGGTGCAGCATGGACCGCTCCAGTCAGCGCCCAGCCATTCCCATCGCGCCCCATCACCCTCGTGGTGCCGTTCGCTGCGGGCGGTCCGACCGACACGCTGGCGCGCATCCTGTCCGAACGCATCGCCGCCGAATTGCACACGACAATCGTGGTTGAGAACGTGGCGGGCGCCTCCGGCAGCATCGCCGGCGCCCGCGTCGCGCGCGCAACGCCCGACGGCACCACGATCACGATCGGCCATTGGGGCACCCATGTGCTCAACGGCGCGATCTTCAAGCTGCCCTATGACGTGATCGCCGATTTCGAGCCGGTCGCGACGATCGCGATGGGCACGCAGCTGATCGTCGGCCGGAAGTCGCTCGAGGCCAACAGCCTGAAAGAGATGATCGCCTGGCTGAAGGCCAATCCCGGCAAGGCCACCGCCGGCACAGCCGGCGCCGGAACGGGTGCCCACGTCGCCGGTGTCTTCTTCAAGGAGAGGACCGGTACCGACTTCCAGTTCGTGCCCTATCGCGGCGCGGGGCCCGCCATGATCGACCTCGTGGCCGGTCAGATCGACATCATGTTCGACCAGGCCTCGAACTCGCTACCGCAATACAAGAACGGTGCGATCAAGGCGTTCGCGGTGACATCGCCGACGCGGCTCGCCTCCGCGCCCGATATCCCGACTGTCGACGAGGCGGGGCTGCCCGGTCTCTACATTTCCTACTGGCACGGCATCTGGGCGCCGAAGAGCACGCCGAGGGAGATCGTCACGAAGCTCAACGCGGCCATCGTCACCGTGCTTGTCGATCCCTCCGTCAAGCAGCGTTTTGGCGAATTGGGGCAGGAGATTCCTCCGCCCGATCAGCAAACGCCCGCGGCGCTCGGAGCTTTCCAGAAGGCCGAGACCGAGAAATGGTGGCCCATTGTGAAGGCGGCCGATATCAAGGCGGAATAACGCTGTCGCCCATACCGCTCCCTCATCCTGAGGAGCCCGCGGAGCGGGCGTCTCGAAGGATGCGCCGCGGGCGAGAGCATGGCTTGCATGGTTCGCCCGGCGATGCAAAGCATCGTCCGGAGACGCGCGAAGACGCGCTCCTCACCATGAGGAGAACGACCAGCTTTGCGGCGTTAACCTTTTCGCGCGCACAACGGCCGGTCTGTCACGAAAATCTCGCTGCGGTGCGGGATCACAATCCTTGCCGCAGTTTCTACGTCCTTGATCTCAGGTGAGCACTGGCCGACAATGTTCGCCGTTCAATAAGAAACTCCCTGGGGGAATTCGTGAATAGACCTGCTCGGGTCAGCGCCCATTCGACATCATCCGATCCCGCTCACGGCATGGCGCTGCTGCGCGATCCCCTGCTCAACAAGGGTACCGCCTTCACGGAAGCGGAGCGCGATGCGCTCGGCCTGCGCGGCCTGCTGCCGCCCTGCGTGCTGACGATGGAGACCCAGGTCGAGCGTGTGCTCACCAATCTACGCACGCTGCCGACCGATCTTGAAAAATTCGTCGCGCTGAATGCCCTGCATGACCGCAACGAGGCGCTGTTCTTCCGCGTCATCGTCGACAATATCGATGAGATCCAGCCGATTATCTACACGCCGACGGTGGGGCTCGCCTGCCAGAAGTTTGGCCTGATCTACCAGCGGCCACGCGGCATGTTCATCTCCTCGCGCGATCGCGGTCAGATCGCCGACGTTCTGAAGAACTGGCCCAACCCCGCAAAACTCATCGTCGTGACCGACGGCGAGCGCATCCTCGGCCTCGGCGATCTCGGCGCCAACGGCATGGGCATTCCGGTCGGCAAGCTCTCGCTGTATTCAGCCTGCGCCGGCGTGCATCCCGAGCATTGCCTGCCTGTCGTGCTCGACGTCGGCACCAACAATGAAGAGCTGCTCAACGACCCCTATTATCTCGGCCTGCGCGAACGCCGGCTCACGGGCGAGGCCTATGACAGCTTCGTCGACGAGTTCATGGTGGCCGCGCGAAAAACGTTCCCGGGCGTGCTGATCCAGTTCGAGGATTTCGCCAATCATTCGGCGTTCAAGCTGCTGCACAAATATCGGGACGAGACCTGCGTCTTCAACGACGACATCCAGGGTACGGCTGCCGTCGCGCTCGCCGGCCTGTTCTCGGCCTTGCGCGTCAACGGCGGCAAGCTGAAGGACCAGCGCATCCTGTTCCTTGGCGCAGGCGAGGCCGCGACCGGCATCGCCGACCTCGTGGTCTCCGCCATGATGGCGGCGGGTGCTTCCGAGGCGGAAGCGCTCCGCCGCAACTGGCTGGTGGATTCCCGTGGCCTCGTCGTGAGCGGCCGGGATGGCCTGTCCGGTCACAAGCTCCGTTATGCCCATACCGACCAGGCGCCGATCGCCGACTTCCTCACCGCGATCAGGACGCTGAAGCCGACGGCGATCATCGGGGTCGCCGCGGTCGGCGGCGCCTTCACGCCCGAGGTGCTCAAGGCGATGGCCGAGCTCAATGAGCAGCCGATCGTGTTCGCGCTCTCCAACCCGACCTCGAAGGCCGAATGTTCGGCGGAGGATGCCTACCGCTACACCGAGGGCCGCGCGTTGTTCGCCTGCGGCAGCCCGTATGATCCGGTCAGGCTCAACGGCCGCACCTTCGTGCCGCGCCAGGGCAACAACTCCTACATCTTCCCCGGCGTCGGCCTCGGCGTCATCGCCAGCCGCTCGCGCCTCGTCACCGACGAGATGTTCATGGCGGCCGCCCATACGCTCGCCGATTGCGTCGGCAAGGACGATCTTGCGCAGGGCAGCCTCTACCCGGCGCTGCCGCGCATCCGCGAGGTCTCGGTCCTCATCGCCGCCGCCGTCGCCGACGTCGCCTATCAGCGCGGGCTCGCGGACGGGCCTGCGCCCAACGACGTGAAAGGCCTGGTCCAGTCCCAGATGTACGAGCCGAAGTACTAAAGCCTGATGACTTTTGGTTGACTCGATCTGGCGGCTGGCTCGGTCACCTCTCCCGCTTGCAAGCGGGAGAGGGAGCGCACCGCCCTCGCGCGTCGCAACGCGCCCCCGTTAGGTCAGCGCGGCGATACCATTTCAGGTGGAAACGCCGTTGCGCGGCGCGGCCGTATATGCGACGATCTGTAGCGTTACAAGAAAACTCAAGCCGTCAGGTAGCCACCATGGACGATCGTTTGCCCGAACTGGGCGACCTCGAGCACGAGGTCATGCAATTGGTTTGGGCCCATGGTCCCGTCACGGCAGAGGTCGTGCGGGAGCGGCTGTCGCGGCGTCTGAAGGAATCCACCGTGCGCACGGTGCTGCGCCGGCTCGAAGAAAAAGGCTATGCTAACCACACCGTGGACGGGCGCACCTACGTCTACCACGCCGTGGAAGAGCGCTCGCGGGTTGCGGCCAAGGCGGTGCAGCGCATCGTCGACTGGTTCTGCAACGGCTCGATCGAGGAGGTCCTCGTCGGCATGGTGGACAATGCGATGCTCGACCAGCAGCAATTGCGCACGCTGGCCGACCAGGTGGCCAAGGCGAAGAAGGCGAGGGGAGTGAAGAAAGAATGATCGCAACTCTGGCTGAGGCGGCGCTGCGCTCCTTTGTGCTGGGAGGCGTCGTCTGGTTCGGTCTCAACCTGTTTCGCGTGCGCAATCCACACGTTCACATGACGGCGTGGGTCGTCGTGCTCTTGGCCTCGCTCGCGATGCCATTCGTGATGCATTGGCCGACGCTCACCATCGACCGGCTGCCCTTGTCGGTGCCGGTATCGGATGAATTGTGGCCGGCCGATATCTCGATGCTGGAGACGTCGCAGCCTGCGCTGCCGATCGCGCCCGGCGCAATCGTCGCTCCGCCAGTGAAAAGCATCGTCTCGATCGACTGGTGGCTGGTGGCCACGGTGGTCTATGCCGGCGTCGCCGGTCTCTTGCTGCTGCGGCTTGCGATCGGCCTCGGCCTGACCTGGCGCCTGGCGCGCGCGGCCAAGCCGATGAAGGGCCCGCAGATGATCGACGCCGACGTGCGCGTCAGCCGCGACATCGGCGGCCCCGTCACGTTCGGCTCGACCATTCTGGTGCCGCCGCAATTCGCCGGCTGGGACGCGAAGAAGCGCCTCGCGGTGCTCGCGCATGAAGGCGCCCATGTCGCCAATCGCGATTTCTACGTTTTGCTGCTCGCGGCGCTCAACCGCGCGGTGTTCTGGTTCAGCCCGTTCTCGTGGTGGCAGCTTGCGCATCTTGCCGAACTCGCCGAGATCATCAGCGACGCGCAGGCGATCGAAGTCATCGACGACCGGCTGTCCTACGCGGAAATCCTGCTCGATTTTGCAAGCAGCGTGAAGCCGCGACCGGTCGAGCTCGCGATGGCGCGGGCCTCGACCGTGCGCGCGCGCGTCGAACGCATCATCGCGGCCGCCGCGATGCCCGTCGCGGTCGGTTGGCGCAAGCGGCTGTGGATCGCGGCCGCGATCGTTCCGGTCGTGATCGTGTCCGCCGGCATGATCGCCTATCGCACGCCGGCCCCTGCGTCCGCCGTCGCTGATCTCGGCGAGGTGCCGGCCCGGCACTACCGTCCCTTCGTCAATTTCTACGCCATGGGCCCGGCCTCGGTCTTCGCGATCTTCCGCGAAGGTGACGAGCTTTACGGCCAGCTCACCGGGCAGCGCAAATTGCGCCTGACGGTGGGCAGTGACGGCAGCGCGTCCTACCCCGCCTCGTCCGGCGAGATCACGTTCCCGCTCGATGCGGAGCGTCGCTCGGCCGAGCTGATGCTGCGCATGAACGGCCGCGACATCCGCGCGGTTCGCATCGCCGAGATGCCGACGGCGGCCACCGATTCCGGATCACTCGATCAATATGTCGGCTGGTACAGGGTCGCGCCGAACCGCGTGCTCACCGTGCGCCGCGACGGAGATCGGCTCCAGGTGCAGGAAACCGTGCAGGGCCGGGCGGCGCTCCTCACTGAGGGTGCCGACGTCTTCTCGATCCATGGCGACAATCTCCTGATTTTCCTGCGCGACGACCAAGCCAAGGTCTCGCGCGTGCTGGTCCAGAACGCAGTCTTCGGCGCCCGTCTCGCGCCGCGGATCGATGCGGCGCTGGCGCAGGCGATCGAAGCCGACTTCGCGCGTCGTGTCGCGGAAGTCCCGGATCGTTTCCGCGAGCAGGTTCCGGTCGCGGGCGGCAAGGAAATGATCCTGCGCGGGATCGAGGACCTGCGCAGCGGCACGCCGAACTACGACCGGATGAGTGCGCCGCTGGCCGCCAAGATCCACCGTCAGCTCGATGAGACGCACGCGACGTTCGTTGCGCTCGGCCCGGTGGAGTCGCTGTTCTTCCGCGGCGTCGGGCCCGGCGGCTACGACATCTATGGCGCCAAGTTCGAGAACGGCACGGCGGAATTCCGCCTGCTGCTCGAGCCCGACGGCAAGGCCGGCGATGTCATCTTCCGGGCCGACGGCAATGACGAGCTCGGCGGCATCGTCTCCTGCGCCGAGGAGGCGAATGTGCGCGGCCGCGCCGGCACCTCGCCGATCCGGATCATGGTCTACAACGAGATGGGCGACGACATCCGGGTCTTCAATCTCGATGCCGACGGCAATCGCAAGTCCCAGAGCGTAGTCAGGCCCAACATGAGCTGGGCTGCCACGACCACCGTGAACAATCCCTGGGTGATCGCCGACAAGTCGGGGCGATGCCTCGAGGTCCTGGTGCCGGGCCGGCAGACGCGCTTCCACAATGTCGAGGCTTTGAGCCTCGGCGCAAAGCCGGGGCGCGCCGCGCGCCGCGCCGTTCCGATCGCCAATGGCGAGGAGATGCTACGCCGCTATATCTCGGGCGTCGGCAAGGGACAGCCCGACTACGAGCACATGACGTCGGAGGTCGCCGACGTCACGCGCCAGCAGCTTCCGTTCGACCAGGCGATCCTGGCGAAGCTTGGCGCGCTACGTGCGGTCTCGTTCCGCGGCGTCACCGTGCTCGATAGCGACATCTACATCGCCCAGTTCGCCAACGGCTCGGCGGAATGGCGGATCGGTGTCAGGAACGGCACGATCACCAAGATCGCGCTCGGGCCCAACTTCTAGGATCGTTGCGGCTGCCCATCCGTCGCGTCGGATGGGCGGCTCGCGACATCCGGACGCGACGCCTCAATCTCCGCTTGCAGGGTCATACTCGAAGTGTTACGATATGTAGCATTACGGTTCGTAGCCTCGCTGGCAGGCTTCGAGAGAAGTAGGCATTCGCCATGGGCAATTCTGCAAAGGCCGATTCTGTGCTTTCGCTTCATCGCTTCGGCATGGGGCCGCGGCCGGGATCGATCGCCGCCGTCGGCACCGACCCGCGCGGCGCGCTGATCGCCGAGCTCGACCGGCCGCTCACGCTGACCGCCGCCGCCGTCCTTCCCGCGAGCGCAAAGGCTTACCGCACTGTTGCCGACGCCAATGCGCGACGCGCGGCGCGGGCCAAGCAGGCGCAGCAGCAGGCCAAGAAGCAGCAGATGGCGGCTGCGCCGGCGATGTCGGAAGACCAGACGCAGCCGCAAGGTCAGGGCCAGGACAAGGACGCCGCCGAGATGGCGGCCAAGCAGGCGGCCGAAGCCGTTCCTGATCCCGGGCGGCCGATGTATTTGCAGGAAGCCAAGCTGCGCACGGAAGCCGCGCTCGTCGCCGACATCGGCTTCGCCGAGCGGCTGGTGTGGTTCTGGTCCAACCATTTCTGCATCTCGGCCAACAAGATCCAGAGCATGTCCGGCGCCTATGAGCGCGAAGCCGTTCGCGCCAACGCGCTCGGCCGCTTCGTCGATCTCCTGCAGGCCGTCGAAGGCCATCCGGCGATGCTGTTCTATCTCGACAATCTCGAATCGATGGGCGCGAATTCGATCGCAGGCATCAATCGCAGCCGCGGCCTCAACGAGAACATCGCGCGCGAGATCATGGAGCTGCATACGCTCGGCGTGCGCACCGGCTACGCCCAGGACGACGTGATCAGCTTCGCCAATGTCATGACCGGCTGGACGCTAGTGCCGCCGGGCTTCGATCCCCAGCGTGGCGGCGAATTCACCTTCAATCCGCGGCTGCACGAGCCCGGCGGGCAGAGCGTGCTCGGCAAGCGCTACGAGCAGGAGGATGCCGAGCAGGGCCGCGCGGTGCTGCGCGATCTCGCCGCGCATCCGGCGACAGCGACCCATGTCGCGACCAAGCTTGCGCGACACTTCGTGGCTGACGAGCCGCCGCCGGTGCTGATCGAGCAGATGGCGAAGAGTTTTCGCGACACCGAGGGCGATCTCAAGCAGGTCGCGATCGCGATGGTGTCGTCGGACGAGGCGTGGCGCGGGCCGCCGTCAAAACTCAAGCGTCCCAGCGAATGGGGCGTTGGCATGGTGCGCGCGACTGGGATCACGACCGTCGATCCCGTCCGCTTCACCGGTGGCCTGGAGCTGCTCGGCGAGGCGCTGTGGCGTCCGTCCGCGCCCAAAGGCTATCCGGACGACGAGGCGAGCTGGATCGACGGCGTCGGCCGGCGGCTCGACATCGCCAACAATTTTGCCGAGCGCATCACCGGCATGGCCGATCCGCAAATCATCATCGAGGATGTCTTTGCGTCCGAGATCGCACCCGAGGTGAAGCAGGCGGTCGGGCGTGCCGAGAGCCGGCAGCAGGCGCTGGCGCTGCTGTTCATGTCGGCGGACTTTCAGAGGAGGTGAATATGGGCTTCGTCAATCACCTGCCCACGCGGCGCGAGCTTCTCGTTGGTTCCGGTGCGCTGTTCGCATGGAGCCAGATGCCCAGGATCGCGCGTGCCGAAGGGCGCGATCCGCGCCTGCTGGTCATCGTGCTGCGCGGTGCGCTCGATGGTCTCGGTGTGGTCGCGCCGGTCGGTGATCCCGACTGGGTTTCCTTGCGCGGCGATCGCGCGCTGGTGCTGGATGGCAAGCCGCCGGCGCTGCCGCTCGATGCCTTCTTCGCGCTCAATCCGGCGATGCCGAACCTGCATCGGCTCTACAAGAGCGGCAAGGCTGCGATCGTCCACGCCACCGCGACGCCCTATCGCGAGCGTTCGCATTTCGACGGCCAGGACGTGCTGGAAAGCGGGCTCGTCAAGCCCGGCATGACCGGCTCGGGATGGCTTAACCGCGCGCTGCTCGCGCTGGAATCGGGCGGGCGTGTCGATCCGCGCGGCAGCCGCGCGCTCGGCATCGGCTCGGTCACGCCGCTGGTGGTGCGCGGTTCCGCACCTGTCATGACATGGGTGCCGCAGAAATTGTTGCCGGCGAGCGAGGACACGCAGAACCGCCTGCTCGATCTCTACCAGCACACCGATCCGAAGCTTGCGACCGTGCTCCAGGCCCGCATGAAGCTCGCTTCGCTCGGCGGCGCACCGGGCGCGGGCGATCCGATGTCCGACGATCCGACATTGATGCCGCCCGGCATCGCGCGTGTGCGCGCCTACTTCGCGGAAGCGGCCGGCACCGCCGCGCGCTATCTCGCAAAGCCCGACGGCCCGCGCGTCGGCGCCATGGGCTTCGTCGGCTGGGATACGCACATCGCCGAAGGCGCGGCCTCGGGCCAGCTCTACAATCTGCTCGGTGCGCTCGATGGCGCATTCGCCGCGATCGAGAGCAACATGGGCGAGGCCTGGCGAGAGACGGTGGTCGCCGTTGTCACCGAGTTCGGGCGAACCGCGCGCATCAACGGTACGCAGGGCACGGATCACGGCACCGGCACGGTCGCCTTCCTTATCGGCGGCGCGCTCGCCGGCGGCCGCGTGATCGCGGACTGGCCCGGCCTGAAGCCGGCGCAACTCTTCGAGGATCGTGATCTCAAGCCGACCACGGATTTGCGCGCGGTGTTGAAGGGGCTGCTGAGGGATCACCTGCGCGTCGAGGAGAAGGTGCTGGCCGATGCGATCTTCCCCGGCAGCGCCGATGTCAGACCGATGGGGGGCCTCGTCGGCTGACGGCGCGGCTTTGCAACCGGATCAGGTTCGGGATGTGCACACTGACACAACGGGAGCTCGACTTTCTCGCCAGCCTTAAAACAGGCTGGCAGTGGCTCTATCGGCGCGAGCTCGCGCGGCTCCTGAAGGGTGATACCAAGCCTGGCGAGGTTCAGCCGGAGACGGGCCCGATCGTCTGGCGCGCCGTATCAGGCTGATCCCACGAGTCTGTCTCGATTCAGGACAAGCCACTGTGGTGGAATCATCACAGCTGGCGCGAAACGGCTGCGGCCTCAGGCCCGCTTTTGTTCCGACAAGGTTCTGCCCTCATTGCCCACCGAAACTCCGGGACGTTCGGAGGGCGCATCATGTCTCGCTTTGCACGTGCCGAAAATGCCCGGATTTCGCTGGCAAGCTTATGCCGGTTGCTGCTCGCCATCATCGGTGCGGCGTCGCTTGCGGCGTGTGCGCAATCGCCGGTCGGCCGTCAGAAGGCCGATCTGGCCGGTACCAGCAGGCAGGCCATCGTCGAGCGCCCGCACAGGGTGGCGGCCCTGCATCCGCGTCCGATCCGCCGGGCGCGTGTCCCCGACGGCAACGGAAAGCAAAGCGTCTTGCACGGCGTTGCCAGCTTCTATTCGGATACGGAGACCGCGAGCGGCGAGAGGTTCGACAAGAACGAATTGACCGCGGCCCATCCGAGCCTGCCGTTCGGCACAAAGCTGCGCGTCACCGATGTCTCCTCGGGTCGCTTCGTGACCGTCAGGGTCAACGATCGCGGGCCTTATGTTCGCGGACGCGTGGTCGACATCTCTCCCTCCGCGGCCGAGGCGCTCGGCATGGTCGACAAGGGTGTCACCAATGTCCGGCTCGACGTGATGCAATAAAGCGCGGTTGTCATCGATCCGAGACGCTGTGCTTAACCGGCTGTTAGCCGCCTCTGGCGCAGGATGGATACCCAAACAATTCGGGACTCCAAATCGGAGTTTTTGGGGGGCGGCGTTTGAACACGATCCAGTATCTCGAAGATCAGGCCGCACGCGCCGAACGGCTCGCCAAACGGATCACGGATACATTGACGATTGAAAAGCTCCTGACCTTCGCAGGCGAACGCCGCCGCGAGATCGAGGTCATCGCCGGCAAGTACCGGCGCGCCTGATTCTCGTCATCCATGAACGCATTCGCCTCGCTTCCTTGTCTGCGCAATTGAAGCAATGCGCGCTCAGCTGTGGCTCTCGACGAAGTCGCTGAGATAGTCGGGCAGCGTCACGCCATCGATGTCGCAGCGTGCCCGAATCTCACCGGCGACGTCGGTCGAGATGTCTTTCATCCAGTGCTCGAGCGTGTTGAACGAGATGACCTGGATGGGATCGTTGAAGCACCCGGCGACGAGCTCGCCGATGGTGGCGTCTAGATCGCTTCGCTCGATGCGGATTTCGGTCGCCTTGTCGAGGCGGTCGATCACCACGAACAGGGTCTGGTCTGCGCCATAGGGCACGACCGGGGATGGCACGCCGGCTTCAAGCATGTGAGGCACTCACGCCTTCGCTTCCGATCACCGTTAACGGAAAAAGCCGGAAGAAGGTTCCTGCGCCGACTTGATGCTTCTGTGAGGATCAGAGAAATTCTCTCAAGCGCGATAGCTCTATGACGTGCTCGGGCGAGAGGATGTCCGTGACCAGCGGCGGCTGCGCCGTCGTGCGGATCTCATAGAGATGCCTGGTCGCCGCCGGCTTCTCCATGAACGCCGAGATGCAGGCGTCGAGCGTACCCTCGCTGACCTGATAGGAATCTCTGTCGGGTCGCCGCTGGTTCGCAAGCGACGGCCATTTATGCAGCGCCGCAAGCATGCCAAAATCGACCTTTGAATCCCTAGCCACGTCCCCCATCGTCCCGCCTCACGCAAAAACAACCCCAGCACACGAGCGTGCGTGCCGGGGCCTACACCCATCGCTGCATCTAACGCGATGAACGGGAAATAGTTCCCGGCCAATTATTCGTCGTCAGCTCGCTGCCGCCGCGATCCTGTGCCCCGGGCTGGTGTGACGGTCGCTGGTCTCATCGCCGCGACCAACCTCGGGTGGAAGCCCGGCGAAGCGCCGCAAGGCCTCGGCCATCTGCACCCGGCCGGAGACCCCGGTGATCACCACGTCCACCATGGCGAAGGACGAGTGGAAATGACCGCGCGCTGTCAGCTGCTCGACCGGGACCCCGGCGGCCGCCATCGCCTCGGCATAGGCGATGCCTTCGTCGCGCAGGGGATCGAATTCGCAGGTGACGACGAAGGCCGGCGGCAACCCTGAGACCTTGCCGCGGAGCGGCGAGATGCGCGGATCGGTGCGGTCGGCCGGCGAGCAATAGAGGTCCCAGAACCAGTACATCAGCGAGCGGGTCAGGAAATAGCCGGTCGCATTGTCGTTGTAGGAGGGGCGGTCGAAGGTGCAGTCGGTGACCGGGCAGATCAGGAGCTGGCCGGCGATCTCCGGGCCGCCGCGATCGCGTGCAAGCTGACAGGTGACGGCGGCGATGTTGCCGCCGGCGCTCCAGCCTGCGACCAGCACCGGGCCCGGCTTGCCGCCGAGCTCGGCGGCGTGCTCGGCGATCCAGCGCGTCGCTGTATAGCCGTCTTCGGCTGCGGCCGGGAAACGATGCTCGGGCGCATGACGATAGCCGACGCTGACGAGCATCATGCCGGTCCGCCGCACCATGTCGCGGCAGAACGGATCGTCCGACTGCTCGTCGCCGAGCACCCAGCCGCCGCCGTGGAAATAGACCACGACCGGATGCGGCCCCGGCGTTGCCGGGCGGTACACGCGGTAAGGCAGCGGGCCGTCGGCGCCGGGCAGGTTGCCGTCGATGACGTCGCCGATCGGCCGCCCCGCCGGGCGGCCCTTGTTGAACTCGTTGACGAAGGCGCGTGCCCCGATTGCGCCCATCGACTCGATCGGCGGCAGGTTGAGCGTAGCCAGCAGGTTCAGCACCAGCCGCACATCCGGCTGCAGGCGCACCACCTCGCCGTCATTGCATTGCGCGGCGACATTGGGGCCGGTGAGCTTGAAGCCGAGCATGCCGCGGCTGACAACCTCGTCGCAGATGCTGCGATAGGGGCCGACGCCGCCGGTATAGGGCATCAGGCCCTGCACCTTGCCGGGCACGTTGGCGCCCGTGTACCAGGTGTTGGCGAGCCGGTGCAGCGTCACCATCGAGCAGTCGGCCATGTGCCGGCCCCAGGCGGCCTGCGCCGTCTCGGTCGGCTCGATCGTGGTGAAGCCGGCGTCGCGCAATGCTTTGAGCCGGTCTACGACCCAGTCGACATGCTGCTCGATCGACACCGCCATGTTCGACAGCACGGACGGGCTGCCGGGGCCGGTGATCATGAAGAAGTTCGGGAAGCCTGCGACGGTGAGCCCGAGATAGGTCTGCGGCCCGTGTGCCCAGACATCGGTGAGCGACTTGCCGCCACGTCCGGTGATCGGATGCACGGCGCGGATCGCGCCGGTCATGGCGTCGAAGCCGGTCGCGAACACGATGACATCGACGTCGACGCTGCGCTTGGCCGTCGTGATGCCGCTTGCGGCGATCGCCTTGATCGGCTCCTGGCGCAGATTGACCAACGTGACGTTCGGCCGGTTGTAGGTCGCATAGTAGTTGGTATCGAGGCAGGGGCGCTTGGCGCCGAAAGGATGATCGTGCGGCATCAGCGCTGCCGCCGTCTCCGGATCCTTCACGGCCGCAGAAATCTTTTCGCGGATGAGGTCGCAGATCAGCTTGTTGCCGTCGACATCGACGGCCTGGTCGGCCCAGAGCTGTGTGAGGATGTAGACGAGGTCGCCCTTGCCCCAAGCTTCCTCGAAGCGCGCACGCCGCTCGGCGTCGCTGAGCTGCCAGCTCACTGCGGTCTGCTGCGGATAGGGCACGCCGGCCATCGACTGGCGCGCCTGCTCGCGATAGGCCGCGCGGTCGCCTTGCAGGAGACTCGCGCGATCGGACGGTGCGGGACCGTTGTGCGCAGGCAGCGCGAAATTCGGCGTGCGCTGGAACACGGTCAGGTGCGCGGCCTGCTCGGCGATCAGCGGGATCGATTGAATGGCCGACGATCCCGTACCGATCACCGCGACGCGCTTGCCGGCGAGATCGACGCCGTCATGCGGCCAGCGTCCGGTGAAATAGACCTCGCCGGCAAAATCCTTGACGCCGTCGATTTCCGGCGGTTTTGGCGCCGAGAGGCAGCCGGTGGCCATGATGTAATGGCGGCAGGAGACCGGTGCGCCATTGTCGGCGGTGAGCTGCCAGCATTCGGTCGCCTCGTCCCATTTCGCTTCCGTGACCTTGGTCTTGAAGCGGATGTCGCGCCTGAGATCGTAGCGGTCGGCGACGAAGCCGAGATAGCGCAGGATCTCGGGCTGGGTCGCGTATTTCTCCGACCAGGTCCAGGCCGTATCGAGGTCCGGATCGAAGGTGTAGCTGTAATCGATGGTCTGGATATCGCAGCGCGCGCCGGGATATCGGTTCCAGTACCAGGTGCCGCCGACGTCGCCGGCCTCGTCGAGAGCGACGGCCGTGAAGCCGGCCTTGCGCAGGCGATGGAGGAGATAGAGACCGGCAAATCCGGCGCCGACCACGGCGACGTCGACCTGTTGGGCTGTTCCATTCGCCGCATTGGATTCACGTGCGGCAACCATTGCGTCCGGCATGGCATTCCTCCCGTGTTTTGTTTTGCCGGCAGGGTAGCGCTGCAGGCTCGGCTTGTCATCAGAGCAAGTGCAATCTTCGGTGGTCGTTTGCGGCGTGATCGTGGCGGCGCGAACGTTGCTTCAATGCACGCATCGCGATGCACAATGGCCGTGATTGCCCGGGCTAATCATGCCCGATCCGTCTGTGTATGCTTGCGGCTACAAGCCACGCGTACCGACCGGGCGTCATGACAGAGTTGAGCGAGCGAACCAAAGCGAACATGGACGTCGTCCTGGAGGAGACGTGCCGCCAACTGCCGCATGGCGGCGATCACGACAGCCGCAGGTTCATCGCCAAGCGCCTGATCGAGGCGGCGCAATCCGGCCACTCCACGCTCGGTGAGCTCGGCATCATCGCACGGCACGCACTGGCGGAGCTTATCGCCAAGGGGAGCTAGGCGCGGCCGCGACGCTTGCCTCGCAGTGGGCCACGGACATAACCTGCCTGCACCCTTCCGCGCATCGAGATGCTCCGAAGATGCGGTCCCTGTTCGCGCTTTTTGCGACGTCTGTCGTCCTGTGTTGCGGCGGTTCGGCCGTGGCCCAGCCGGTCGGCCAGTTTCCGTTCGCGTTGACGCGCGAAGGACAGATGCTTGGCGCCGTCGAAGGCGAGGTGGCGTCGTTCAAGGGGCTGGCCTATGCGGCGACGCCGATCGGCGCGCTGCGCTGGCGCCCGCCGCAGGCTACGCCCGAGAGTTCGGAGATGCGCACTGCCTACGAGTACGGCGCGCCGTGCCTTCAGCCATCGCTGCCGGGCGCGAACGAGGATTGCCTCACGCTGAACGTGTTCCGTCCCTTCGGGGTCGACGGCCCGCTGCCGGTGATCGTGTTCGTCCACGACGGCGCTTTCGTCCGTGGCACCGCGAACGATCCGCTGTTCGACGGCGCCAGGCTGACGCAGGCCGACCTCATCGTGGTGACCGTGAATTTTCGCCTCGGCGCGCTCGGCTGGCTCACTGATCCCGCGCTGTCGGAAGGCGGCTCCGGCAATTACGGCCTGATGGACCAGATCGCCGCCTTGCATTGGGTGCACGACAACATCGCGGCCTTCGGCGGCGATCCGAACAACGTCACCTTGTTTGGCAGCGGCGCAGGCGCGACCTCGATCGCGCTCCTGATGCTGTCTGCGCAATCGCGCGCGCTCTTTCAGAAAGCCATTCTGCAATCGGTCCCTGGCCGCGCGCGCCTGCGCTCGGCGCAAGAAGCCGAGATTGTGGGCCGGCAATTCGTGGCGGCGCTTGGGCGACAGGCTGATTTGCGCGCCGCCGGGCCGCGAGATCTGCTTGCCGCCGAAAAACATCTGCTGGAAAAATCACGGCGCAGCTTCGCGCCGATGATCGATGGAAGTCTGGTGAGCGAGGAGGTCGCCGCAGGCTTCGCCGCCGGACGTGAGAGCCGCATTCCCCTGATCATCGGCTCGAACGACGACGAGACAGGTTTCGACAGCGAGCTCGATATCAGGGAGGAGCTGGCATCGTCAGGCACCACGGGCGATGAGCTGCGCGAGCTCTATCCCGACCTCGCCAGAGCTTCGGACCGCGCGGCAAGGTTCTACACCGACAAGGTCTTCTCGGAGCCGGTGAGACTGCTGGCGCGCCTGCATGCCGCAAGCGGCGCGCCGACCTTCCGCTATCGCTTCGCCTATGTGCCGGAGGCACGGCGCGCGAATCCCGAGGGCGGTCACGGGCGGGAATTGCAGTTCATCTTCGGTGTGGAAGGCGTGCCCGGTGCGGGCATCTTCTCCCGACGTGATCGCGAGGTCGCAAACCGCATGCGGGCCTACTGGATCAACTTCGCCAAGAGCGGCGATCCCAACGGTGCGGACCTGCCGCATTGGGATGCGGCCGCAGGCAGCGATCGCCTGCTGCTGATCACGAACGATCGCATCGCGAGCGGAGACGACCCCTGGTCGGAGCGTCTCGACCGGCTGGCGCGCTAGCTAGGGCAGGATGAGTTGGACTTAAGCCGCGAGCTCGACGCGCGGTGCCGGGCTCAGCCGGTCTTCCTCCAGATAATCCATCGCGCCATCCTTCTCGATGGCGTAGAACTGCTGGCCTTCCTTCGATCTGTAGGCGGCGCGAACGACGCCGCGGCGGCCCTTGTCACTGTTGACGACGTCCCCCAGCGCAAACTTCTTCATCTTACGTCCCCGGCTTCTGGCCGACACCTTCGGCCACGCCCGTGACTTTGGGCGGCAAATCGTTAACGTCTTGCTAACCATACGGGTTTGCCTATGCTCGCGACCGATCGCGCGGGCAGCTCGCACGCGCATGTTGCCAACGAAACGAGCTTTCGCCCATGGTGCGATTTCCGACCTTCTTCCTGTCGCATGGCGGCGGTCCCTGGCCGTTCATGGAGGACCGGCGGGTGCAATATGCGAAGACCGCCGAGGCGTTCGGCGGGCTGCCGCAGCTATTGCCGGCAAGCCCGAAGGCGGTGCTCGTCATCACCGGACATTGGGAGGCCGACGCCTTCACCGTGTCCACCTCAGCGCATCCGCCGATGGTGTACGACTATTACGGCTTCCCCGAACACACCTATCACCTTAAATATCCGGCGCCGGGCCAGCCCGAGCTCGCCGGGGAAGTGAAGGCGCTGCTCACGCGGGCCGGCCTCGATTGCCGGGAGGATCCCAACCAGGGTTTCGATCACGGCACCTTCGTGCCGCTTGGCCTGATGTATCCGAACGCCGACATGCCGATCGTGCTGCTGTCGCTGAGATCGAGCTATGATGCGGCCGAACACATCAAGGTCGGGCAGGCGATCACTTCGCTGCGCGATGAAGGCATTCTGATCGTCGGCAGCGGGCTGACCTATCACAACATGCGCGGGTTCGGCCGGGCGGAGTCGAAGCCGGTCTCGTATGATTTCGAGGCCTATCTGAATGAGGCGATCAGCCACAAGGATGCGGCGCGCCGCAACGCGATGCTGGTTGACTGGGAGAACGCACCGAGTGCGCGCCTGGCCCATCCGCGCGAAGATCATCTGCTGCCGCTGATGGTGGCCGCCGGTGCCGCCGGCAGCGACGTCGGCAAGCGCGTCTTCGTCGACGAGGTCGCGAATGTCGCGATGGCGTCCTATGTGTTTGGCGGGTGATCTTCTCCCTCTCTCGCGTTCGGCACGGCGATCGCATATGGCTTTTTGGCAAGGCCTTAGCGCCCGCCTCGTCCTTCGAGACGACCGCTCCGCGGTCTCCTCAGGATGAGGCTAATCGGCATCCGTGCCCGTTGAAACTGCTGCCACGCATTCCATCCTCGTCCTGAGGAGCCCGCCTAAGCGGGCGTCTCGAAGGATGGCCGCAGGAACCGTTCTCAAAGCAAGATGTGGAATCTCACCCGTACTTCAGCTTCATGAACAAGATGCCGCCGGCGAGCACCATGGTGACGGCGTTGGCGGCGACCAGCGGGGCGTCGCCGGAGAGCAGGCCGTAGACGAGCCAGAGCGCCAGGCCCAGCACCATGACCAGGAACATGCCGAGCGAGATATCGCGGGCCGAGCGGGTCTTCCACACCTTGATGAACTGTGGCGCGTAGGCGACGGTGGTGCAGGTGGCAGCGGCAAAGCCGAGCAGCTTGATCAAGAACGGGTCCATGCCGGCTCTATAGCATGGATTCGTCGGTGTCATGCCGTGCGGCGCGACGTCAAGAGATCGCGATAGAGCGCGGCATAGTCGCCCGCGCGGTTACGCCAGGACACGTCGGTCGCAAGGCCGCTCAGTTGCAGCCGCCGCCAGGTCAGCTTGTCATGAAAGGCGGTGTTGGCCTTGCGCAGCGTGCCGGCGAGAGCTTCCGCGGTGACGGGGCCGAACTTGAATCCGGTGGCATCGCGGCCGGACACGTCGGCCTCGCCGATATCGACGATGGTATCCTCGAGGCCGCCGACGCGCGAGACGATGGGCACGGCGCCGTAGCGCAGCGCGCAGAGCTGGGTCAGGCCGCACGGCTCGAACCGTGACGGCACGATGAGCCCGTCCGAGCCGGCCTGGATCAGATGCGCCATGATCTCGTCATAGCCGATCACGACCCCGATCCGGCCCGGGTTCGCGCGTGCGGCGGCCTGATAGCGCTCCTGGAGATCGCGGTCGCCGCTGCCGAGCAGCGCGAGCTGCATGCCTTCGCGCAAAATTGTGGGAATGGCCTCGAGCAGGAGATCGAGCCCCTTCTGCCAGGACAGGCGGCTGATGACGCCGAGCAATGGCGCCTCGTCCGTTGAATCGAGATTGAACTGTTGCTGAAGCACCGCCTTGTTCGCGGCCCGAAACGTAAGGTCCTCCGCGCCGAAGCGGTAGGCGATGTGCGGATCGGTCTGAGGATTCCAGACGGATATATCGATGCCGTTGAGGATGCCGCTCAGCACGTTCGCGCGGGCGCGAAGCAGGCCGCCGAACCCCATGCCGCCCTCGTCGCTCTGGATCTCCTGCGCATAGGTCGGCGAGACCGTGGTGACGCGATCAGCGAATTGCAGGCCCGCCTTCAAGAAACTGATGCCGCCGAAATATTCGAGGTCGTTGACGCCGTAGGCGTGCCAGGGCAGGCCAATCGAACCGATCAGCTCAGGAGCGAACTTGCCCTGATAGGCCATGTTGTGGATGGTCATCACGGTGGCCGGCCGATGTCGGTTGTCATAGTGCAGATAGGCCGGCGCGAGCCCCGCCTGCCAGTCATGGGCGTGCACCACGTCGGGAACGAAGGCCGGAACGAGGCCGTGGCCGATATCGGCGGCGATGCGCGACAGCGCCGCGAAGCGCACGCCATTGTCCGGCCAGTCGATGCCTTCGGCCGTCACGTAGGGGTTGCCAGGCCGTGCGTAGAGATGCGGCACGTCGAGCACGAACAGATCGAGGCCGTCATGCGAGCCGGCGAGCAGGCGTCCGGGTCCGCCAAAATAATCCGGCCAGCGCCGGATTTCGTCGGCTCCCCCGAGTATCCGCATCACGTCGGGATAGCCCGGCATCAGCGTGCGCATCTCGACGCCATGTGCCTTCAGCGCGATCGGCAGCGCGCCCGCGACATCCGCGAGGCCGCCGGTCTTGATGACGGGATAGACTTCGGAGGCGACCGCGAGGACGCGAACAGGCGTCATGTATTGAGCCTGTCGAGCATCGGCTGGGTGATGAGCGAAATGCCCTGCTCGGTGGTGCGGAAGCGCTTTGCGTCCAACTCGTGATCCTCGCCGACGACGAGTCCTTCCGGAATCTCGACACCGCGGTCGATCACGACGTTCTTCAAGCGCGCGCCGCGGCCGACATTGACATAGGGCATGATCACGGCGTTCTCGACATTGGCGTAGGAGTTGACGCGCACGCCGGTGAACAGCAGTGAGCGCCGCAGCGAGGCGCCGGAAATGATGCAGCCGCCCGAGACCAGCGAGCTCACGGCCTGGCCGCGCCGGCTCTCCTCGTCGTGGACGAATTTTGCCGGCGGTGTGATCTCCGAATAGGACCAGATCGGCCAGGCGCTGTCGAACAAATCGAGTTCGGGTACCACGTCGGTAAGGTCGATATTGGCGGCCCAATAGGCGTCGACCGTGCCGACATCGCGCCAATAGGCGCGGGGGTCGCTGCCGGAGCGGACGCAGGAGGTCGAGTACTGGTGCGCCATGGCACGACCGTTCTTGACGAGGTAGGGGATGATGTCCTTGCCGAAATCGTGGTTGGAGTTAGGGTCCTCGGCGTCGCGCTTGAGCTCCTCGAACAGGAGTTTCGCGTCGAACACGTAGATGCCCATGCTGGCGAGCGAGACGTCCGGCTTGCCCGGCATCGGCGGCGGATCGGCCGGTTTCTCCAGGAACGACTTGATCCAGCCGTTCTCGTCGATATGCATGATGCCGAAGCCCGAGGATTCCGCGCGCGGCATTTCGAGGCAGCCGACGGTGACGTCGGCGCCGCTGTCGACGTGCTGGCGCAGCATCACCTCGTAATCCATTTTGTAGATATGGTCGCCGGCGAGAACCACGATGAAGCGGCAGGCGTGGGATTCGATGATGTCGATGTTCTGGTAGACCGCATCGGCCGTGCCGACATACCACATGCTCTCGGAGACGCGCTGGCTTGCCGGAAGGATGTCGAAGCTCTCGTTGCGCTCGGGACGGAAGAAGTTCCAGCCCATCTGAAGGTGCCGGATCAGGCTGTGCGCCTTGTACTGGGTGGCAACCGCGATGCGGCGGATGCCCGAGTTCACCGCGTTCGACAGCGCGAAATCGATGATGCGGGATTTTCCGCCGAAATAGACTGCGGGCTTGGCGCGCCGGTCGGTCAGCTCCAGGAGCCGGCTGCCGCGTCCGCCGGCCAGGACGAACGCCAGCGCCTGGCGGGCAAGCGGCTCGGGTCTCGCGGCACTCATGTCATCCTCCCACAACTCTGGCGCTTCGCGAGAAGCCTCCCGGCCGCGCACATTGGAACCGATAATAATGGCACGAATAGTCAATCGGGAAGGCGGTTGTTGGTTGCGAACGCACGGGAAGCTTAATGCTTTGCCGCGGCGATCGGGCCTCAGGCGCCGTCGTACCGGTGTCATACGCGGCGGGGTCGTCGAACCCCATCCGGTACCGGTTGATCAGAATGGAGACATGCGTCTTGTGCGGTGCACGCAAATTCGAAGCTGAACTCGAGGCCGAATTCGAGGCTTTGACTTGGCGCAAGGATGACCGATCATGGCGCTGCGATCCATTTCCAAGCGAAACGTCAGACAGGGAGTAAGACGATGAGGATCTGGAAAACGGCAATTGCCTGTTCGCTGGCCGGTGCGGTCATGGCCGGCCAAATCGAGCAGGCCGCAGCGGGCCCAATGCCGACCAATGTCGCGACCATGAAGGCCGCGGCCAGCGATGATGTCACGCAGGTGTACTGGCGCGGCCGAGGTTTTGGATGGGGTATCGGTGGCCTTGCTGCCGGCGCGATCATCGGCAGCGCCATCGCCAGCAGCGCGCCTTATGGTTATTACGGCGGCGGCCCGTATTACGGCGGCTACGGATATCCGGGGCCGGCTTACGGCTATGCGCCTGCTTACTATGGCGGCTATGGCCCGGGTTACGCCTATGGCCCGGGTTACGGTTATGGGTATCGGTCCTACTACCGTCCCCGTCCCTATTATGGCTACAGCTATGGCTACTACCGGCCCCGGGCGTATTACCGGCCTTACTACCGCGGCTATTGGTGATCTTGCGCGGCTAGAGCGAGAGCCACACGATCAGGCTCATGCAGGCAAAATGCGCGAGCACGATCGCGGCGAGATGCAGCGGGCCGGCCTTGAGACGGAGCCCGCGCATCCCGCCGCCTCCTGGAGCTTCGGTTCTGATTGGCATCAGAACCGAAGCTCTAGATTTCTTTTGACGTGTTTTCTTCACGCGAACCGATATCCACTTCGCTTGAAAACGCTCTAGTTCGATCCCGCGGCCGCAGCGGTGAAGCTGCGGTCGACGGCTTTGTTCACGTCGAGCTTCTTCGGAAGGATGCCATAGCGCGTCGAGCGGTCGGAGGCTTCCTGCACCTCCTTCACGACGTTCTCGTCGATCACGATCGGGCTGGTGCGCTGCGCGGTGTAGGCCGAGAGCAGCACGTCCTCCGGCAGCTTGGTCAGTTCGGCCGTGCTCTTGGCATATTCGCCGAGGTGATCCAGCGACCACAGCCGCGCCTTGTTGAGCCGCTGCACGAGGTCCTGCACCGCCGCGCGCTTGGTGGCGATGGCGTTGTCGGAGGCGACGATGAAGGTAATGGTCGGCGTCAGGCCCTCACCATGGGCGATCACGCGGGCCTTGTCCTTGAGCGTCGCGAACGAGACGTAGGGCTCCCACACCGCCCAGGCGTCGATCGAGCCCGCGACCAGCGCGATCTTGGCGTCGACCGGGCCGAGCGGTGCGAAGGTCGCGTCTTCCAATTTGATCTGCGCCTTCTCCAGCGTGGCGTCGATCAGGAACTGGCCCCAGCCGCCGCGCGTGCCGGCAAGGCGCTTGCCCTTGAGATCGGCTGCCGATTTGATCGGCGAATCCTGGCGCACGAGAATGGCTTGTGTCTTGGCATCCGACCTGGTGCCGCCGATCGCCTTGATCGGCGCGCCGGCCGCGTAGACCGAAAGGAACGAGAGGTCGCCGGTATAGCCGACGTCGAGTGCACCGGCGTTGAGCGCCTCCAGGATCGGCGCGGCCGCCGGGAATTCCGACCACTCGATCTTGTAAGGTAGATCCTTCGCGTAGCCTGAGATCTCGAGCAGCGAACGGTTGCCGCCCTTCTGGTCGCCGACGCGCAGCACGACGGCGTCGGCTGCGAACGATGCCGCGGCCGTCGACAGGGTGATGGCGGCTGCGAGCAGCGATGCGGCGAGCCGGCGGGTGATGGAATGGTCGAGGGAGTTGATGCTCATGTGGCCTGTCATGTTGCTTTGCTCACGACGCGTGAGCGAAAGATGCCGCGGAACGGTCAAGTCTATGGTCACGCGATGCGCAGTCAATGAAATGACCAACTGTATTGCGCGCGCGATGGGCAAGGACGTTTTAGCGACGTGCTGCTTTCGAGAACGTGCGGTGTGCGTCGGCGAAGCTGCGCAAGAATGAAGCAGGAGAGGGAGTCGCGCCGCCCTCTGCCAACCGATGCATTGGCGGAAATCCTTTCATCGTCCCCGTAGGCGCCGGTGGAGAGAATGACTTCGCTTCGCGCCACATTCGAAATTCCATTTCATTGACGCTGCGGCGAGCGCGCCGCATGATTTGCGCATCGCATCAACGCGGCGCAGGAAGCGCCGGCGAAAAGATTTTCTCTCAACGCAGCTCCGCACGGAATATGCGCAACATAATCCGTTGTGCAGATGGCGGAGCCATGCCAGCGCAGGAGTGGGGACGGATGAACGACGACGACAAGCACGGCGGATCGAGGCTCGACCGGCGCCACCTGCTCCAGGCGGGCCTCGCGGCGGCCTTCGCCGCGCCGCTCGGTGCGCTTGGCGCGCAGGCTTTTGCGCCGCGCGGGATTGCGTCCGGCATCGACTTCTCGGAGTTTCCGCTGTGCCGGACAGCGTCCGACACGCCGGCGCTCACCGGCGCGCCGCGCAAGCTGAAGCTGTCGTGGAATGCCGGCGCGGTCTGCCTTGCGCCGCTGCCGGTCGCCATCGAGCACGGCTTCTTCCAGAAGCAGAATCTCGACGTCGAGCTCGTCAACTATTCCGGCTCGACCGACCAGCTGTTAGAGGCGATCGCGACGGGAAAGAGCGATGCCGGTCTCGGCATGGCGCTGCGCTGGCTGAAGCCGCTGGAGCAGGGCTTCGACGTCAAGATTGCCGCCGGCACCCATGGCGGCTGCATGCGCGTGCTGACGCGCGCCGACTCCAACGTGAGCAAGCTGGCCGACCTCAAGGGCAAGATCGTCGCGGTCGGCGATCTCGGCGGCCCCGACAAGAATTTCTTCTCGATCCAATTGGCAAAACTCGGCATCGATCCCAACAAGGATGTCGACTGGCGCGCCTATCCCGGCAACCTCCTCAATGTCGCCGTGGAGAAGGGCGAGGTGCAGGCATTCCTGTCGTCCGATCCGCTCGGCTATCTCTGGCTCAAGGACAGCCAGTACAAGGAAGTCGCATCCAATCTCGATGGCGAGTACCGCGACAAGAGCTGCTGCATCGTCGGCCTGCGCGGCAGCCTCGTGCGCGAGGAGCCGCAGGTCGCGCGCGCCATTACGCAGGCGTTGCTCGACGCCGCGATGTTCACCTCGCAGAATCCGGTGGTGGCGGCAAAGTCGTTCCAGCCCTATGCACCGAAGACGGCAACGCTTGCCGATATCGAGGGCATGGTGCGCTACCACACCCATCATCATCATCCCGTCGGGGAGGTGTTGAAGCGCGAGCTCAAGGCCTATGCCGACGATCTCAAGAGCGTGCAGGTCTTCAAGCAGAGCACCGACACGGCCAAATTCGCGGAGCGCATCTATGTCGACGTATTCGCTGTCTGACGGCCTCGCCTCCGGCGCGCCGCGGCTCTCGCGCGCGCCGTGGCTTGCGAGCTGGATCCGCGAATCCGGCGTTGGCGTTCTCGCTAGCGCCGCGTGGATCGCCTTCGGTCTGTCCTGCCTGTGGTGGGAGGATGTCGGGGACTGGTCACGAACCCATTCACTCGGCATCGCTGCCTTCATCGTTGCGGCGGTGGCCTTGTTCGGAACGGTCGGCGCCGACTATCTCGGCTCGGCCGGTCGCGGCTTGCGCCAGCGTGCGCCATGGCTTGTGGCGCTTGGTGCGTTCCTGACCTTGTGGGAACTCGCTACTGCCAAATTCGCATGGCTGCCACTGCCGTTCTTTCCGCCGCCGCAATCGATCATCGAGGTTTATACCGACGATTTGCCGAAGCTGCTCGATAGCGTGTTCGCGTCGGTCAAGCTCCAGCTCGGTGGCTATCTGATCGGGGCCACGGTCGGCTTCCTGACCGGCGTCTCGATCGGCTGGTCGCGCGCGGTCGGCTATTGGGTGCATCCGGTGCTGCGCTTCATCGGCCCGCTGCCGGCGACCGCCTGGCTGCCGATCGCCTTCTTCACGTTCCCGTCGAGCTGGAGCGCCTCGACCTTTCTGATCGCGCTGGCAACCGGCTTCCCGGTCACCGTGCTGACCTGGTCGGGGGTCGCGAGTGTGGGCAACGCCTATTACGACGTCGCGCGGACGCTCGGGGCAAAGCCGTCCTTCCTGGTGTTGAAGGTGGCGATCCCCGCGGCATTGCCGCATGTCTTCGTCGGCCTGTTCATGGGGCTCGGCTCGTCCTTCGCCGTGCTGGTCGTCGCCGAGATGATCGGCGTCAAGGCCGGGCTCGGCTGGTATCTGCAATGGGCGCAGGGCTGGGCCGCCTACGCCAACATGTACGCGGCGCTGATCGTGATGTCGCTGCTCTGCTCTGGCGCGATCACGCTGCTGTTCGCGATCCGCGACCGCCTGCTGGTCTGGCAGAAGGGGACTGTGAAATGGTAGCCGCAACTGCACTGGCTGAAATCGACGCTCACCCGGCCGCCGGCGCCGCGCTCGACATCGAGCAGGTCAGCCACGCCTTCGACATCGATGGTGCCGAGCTGCCGGTGCTCAGCGAGGTCAGCATCTCCGTCGAGCCGGGCGAGTTCGTTGCGCTGCTCGGTCCCTCCGGCTGCGGCAAGTCCACGCTGCTGCGCCTGGTCGCAGGCCTCGACAAGCCCAGGTCGGGAACGCTGCGCGAGGACGAGGCCCGCATCACCCGGCCGCATCCTTCGCGCGTTGTCGTGTTCCAGGATCCGACCCTGTTTCCCTGGCGTACGGTCTGGGACAACGTCGCGCTCGGGCTGGAGGCGCAGGGCATTTTGAAGAGCCAGCGGCACCGCGTCGATGCCGCGCTCGATCTTGTCGGCCTTGCGTCCTTCCGCAATGCCTATCCGCACCAGCTTTCAGGCGGCATGGCGCAGCGCGTCGCACTGGCCCGCGCGCTGGTCAATGATCCAAAAATCCTCATCCTCGACGAGCCGCTCGGAAAACTCGACTCGCTGACCCGCATCACCATGCAGGGCGAGCTGGTCTCGCTGTGGCAGCGCAAGGGTTTTACCACGCTGCTGGTGACGCATGACGCCGAGGAGGCGCTGGTGCTCGCCAATCGCGTCATCGTGTTCAGCGACCGCCCGGCACGGGTGAAGGCCGACATCCGTGTCGATCGGCCCTATCCGCGCCACCGCGGCGATCCGTATCTCGCGGATCTGCGCCGCCAGATTCTTGGCCTGCTGGGACTGGACGCCACATGGTGACTTCGATCGCCAAGGGGCGCATGGCCCATAGCGAGCCCGATTACATCGCACGTGCCGAGGCGCTGGCCGAGGACTTCGCCGCGCGCGCGGCCGAGCACGACCGCACCGGCAGCTTTCCCTTCGAGAATTTTCGCGAACTGTCCGAGGCAGGTCTGCTGTCGCTGACGGTGCCTGCGGCCCATGGCGGGGCCGGAGCGGGCGCTCGATACGCCGCACGCGTCCTCGGCATCATCGGCAAGGCCGATCCGTCGACCGCGCTGGTGCTGTCGATGCACTACATCAACCACCTGGTGATGGCACGGAGCCCGACCTGGCCGGCGCGGCTGTCGCGCAAGCTTGCGCGCGAGAGTGTCGAAGGCGTTGCGCTCGTCAACGCGCTCCGCGTCGAGCCCGAACTGGGCTCGCCTGCGCGCGGCGGCCTGCCCGCGACCATTGCACGTCGGACCGAGACCGGCTGGCGGCTCTCGGGGCACAAGATCTATTCGACGGGATCGCCGATCCTGAAATGGTATCTGGTCTGGGCGCGGACGGACGAAGCCGAGCCGCGCGTCGGACAGTTTTTGGTGCCGGCGGGCCCGCCGGGGACGCGCATCGTCGAGACCTGGGATCATCACGGGCTGCGGGCCAGCGGCAGCCACGACGTCATCTTCGACGATGTCGTGATTCCTCTCGATGCCGAGATCGATGTGCGCAAGCCGGCGGACTGGCGCCCACCTGATGTCACACAGGCGACCGTCCATACCGTCTTCGTCGCCGCGATCTATGACGGCGTCGCGCGCGCGGCGCGTGACTGGCTGGTCGCGTTCCTGAAGCAGCGCGTGCCGGCCAGCCTGGGTGCGCCGCTTGCGACCTTGCCGCGCGCGCAGGAGATCCTTGGCGCGATCGAGGCACGGCTCGCGGTCAATGCGCGGCTGATCGCATCCTTCGCCGGTGATTTCGATGACGGCATCGAGCTTTCCGCGGCCGAGTCCAACGTCATCAAGCTGACCGTGACCAACAATGCCATTGCCGCGGTCGAGGACGCGCTGTCGCTCACCGGCAATCACGGCCTCTCCCGCGCCAATCCGCTGGAGCGGCACTATCGCGACGTCCTGTGCGGCCGCGTGCACACGCCGCAGGACGATTCCACGCGCACCGGCCTCGGCCGTGCCGCATTGGGACTCTAGCTTTCAGAAAAGAAACAGGGAGACGATCATGTCGATCGAGTTCATCGGCTTCATCAGCAACAACAATTCATCCGAAACCGTGGTCCGCGAGGGACCGATCCTCAACCCGACCCACATCGAGACGGTGGCGAAGGCGCATGAGAATGCCGGCTTCGATCGCGCGCTGCTGGCGTTTCATTCGACCACGCCGGACGCGCTCCAGGTCGCCCAGCACGTCCTCGGCGTCACCGACCGCCTCAACGTGCTGATCGCGCAGCGCCCCGGCTTCACCGCTCCGACCCTGCTGGCGCGGCAGTTCGCGGCGCTCGACCAGTTCTCCCGCGGCCGCGTCGCGCTCCATGTCATCACCGGCGGCAACGCCACCGAGCTGCGGCAGGACGGCAATACGCTCGACGACAAGGACGAGCGCTACGCGCGCACCTCCGAGTTCCTCGACGTCCTCAAGCTGGAATGGACCAGCGACAAGCCCTTCACCTACAAGGGCAAGCACTATCAGGTCGAGAACGCCTTCTCGCAGGTGAAGCCATATCGCCCGGAGGGCATCCGCGTCTATTTCGGCGGCGCCTCGGATGCGGCGATCGACGTCGCCGGCAAGCACGCCGACACGTTTGCGCTGTGGGGGGAATCCTACGCGCAGGTGCGCGACGTCACCTCGCGCGTTCACAATGCGGCCGTCAGGCAGGGCCGTCCGACGCCGCGCTTCAGCCTCTCGGTGCGGCCGATCATTGCCCCGACCGAGAAGCAGGCCTGGGAAAAGGCGGAAGAGATTTTGGCGCGCGCCACCGCGCTCCAGGACAAGACCGGCTATCGCAAACCCGCCGACGGCCATGCCACGGCCGGCGCGCGGCGCCTGCTCTCGCTCGCCGACCAGGGCAGCCGCATCGACAAGCGGCTCTGGACCGAGATCGCAAAGCTCACCGGTGCCAACAGCAACACCACCGCACTGGTCGGCACCCCCGAGCAGGTCGCGGAAGTCTTTGGCGACTATTACGATCTCGGTATCACCCATTTCCTGATCCGCGGTTTCGATCCGCTGATCGACGCCATCGAGTATGGGCGCGAGCTGATCCCGCTGACGCGCGAGTTGGTCGCCAACCGTCAGGCCGTTCACGGCGAGGCGGCGGAATGATCCGCCTCATGCTGGCTGGCGCGCTGCTGTTCGGCTCGTTCGAGCTGGCGGCGGCGCAAGCCACCTTGCGCGTCGGCGACCAGAAAGGCAAT
This sequence comes from Bradyrhizobium nivariense, assembly GCF_029846715.1. GTDB lineage: Bacteria > Pseudomonadota > Alphaproteobacteria > Rhizobiales > Xanthobacteraceae > Bradyrhizobium. Next base: position 318,953 of record NZ_JARVWW010000002.1, on the reverse strand, counting down.
TCGCAGGCCGTGATGGAAGCGGCGGGCGTGCTCAAGGACGTTCCGTACAAGATCGAGTGGAAGGAGTTTCCGGCAGCGGCTCCGCTGCTGGAAGCGCTGAGCGCCGGAGCGATCGAGACCGGGCTCGTGGGCGACGCGCCCTTCACCTTCGCTGCCGCCTCCGGGGCGCCGGTGAAAGCGATTGCCGCGATCCGGCAGACGCGCGAGGGCCTGGCCATCCTTGTGCCCGAGGCCTCGCCGATCAAGAGCTTTGCCGATCTGCGTGGCAAGAAGATCGCAACCGGCCGCGGCTCGATCGGCCATCAACTGATCCTGGCCGCGCTCGAGAAGAACGGCTGGAGTGCGAGCGACGTGCAGATCGCGTTTCTCGCGCCTTCCGATGCCAAGGTCGCCTACACGCAAGGCTCCGTCGACGCGTGGTCGACCTGGGAGCCCTATGTCAGCCAGGAGGAGGTGCTGTTCAAATCGCGCCGCGTCATTACCTCGGAAGGCCTGACGCCGGGTTTGAGCTTTCAGGTGGCGCGGCCCGACGCCATCCGCGACAAGCGCGCAGAGCTGACCGACTTCATCCGGCGTCTCACCGCGGCGCGGGCATGGTCGCTGAACAATGTGGAGGGCTATGCCGCGACCTGGGGCAAGCTGATGAACATCCCGGCCGCCGTGCCGCAGAATTGGTTCTCGCGCGCAAAGATCCGGATTGCGCCGATCGACGACGGCGTGGTCGCGGACGAGCAGAGCACGATCGACCTCTATTTTCGCTGGGGCCTGATCAAGCAGAAGCTGGATGCGGCCGAAATCGTCGATCGCTCGTTTGCAGATGCGATCGCGAGGGCGGGGTTGTAGCCTCCTGTGTCCCGGGCGCGGCGCAGCGTGCAACGCTGCTCCGCAGAGCCGGGACCCATGTTGCACACAATGCCCGGCGATATGGGCTCCGGTTCGGCAGCGCACCGCTGAAGAAGCGCTGCGCTGCGTCCGGGGCACGAAATCTCACATGGCGCTCAAGTGTCCGTGAAGCGAAGAGAGCACCTCCTAATCTGATTGCCTTCTTCGAAACGTTCCTTCTGCATTCCTCGCTCTCGACAACACCCCCATTGCTATTTGCACCACCTCCCTTGCGCCACGCTGGATCCCCTCAGAAATCATCCGGACGATCACATCGGGAGACCGGCCATGGGCCTGCAAGAAACAAAAATCGAATCGCTTCCTTTCGTCACTGCCGAACTCAACTACCTCGCGCCGGTTTCCGGCAAGCCGCGCACTTACGCCTTCGATCCGCCGCCGGGCGAGCCCAAGAGCACGTCGCTGCCGGAGCCGCATCAGGTCCCGATCTTCGATGCGCGCCTGATCGCGCAAAATTTCTCGCTCGACCGCGAAGGCTTTGCGCTGGTGCGGCATCCGACCCTGGTGAAGGACTTCAACAACGACGAAGAGGTGAGGGCGGTCTACTATCCCGCCGTCGAGGCCTTCCTGCGCGCAACGCTGAAGGCCGACCGCGTCGTCATCTTCGACCATACCGTGCGCAGGCGCGTCGAGGGCGCCGCGGACATTCGCGACGGTGGCCCGCGTCAACCGGCAACACGCGTCCACGTCGACCAGACCGCCGTCTCCGGCGCCAACCGTGTGCGCGAGCATCTGCCCGATGAAGCCGAGGAGTTGCTGAAAGGCCGCGTCCAGGTGATCAACCTGTGGCGGCCGATCCGCGGTCCCTTGCGCGATTCACCGCTGGCGATGGCCGACGGCAGGACGGTCGCGCCTGACGACCTCGTCGCCTCCGATCTGATCTATCCCAACCGTCGCGGCGAGACCTATTCGGTGAGATACAATCCGAACCACCGCTGGTTCTATTTCCCCGAGATGACGCCGGACGAGGCGCTGCTGCTCAAGTGCTATGATTCCGCAACCGACGGCCGCACCCGCTTCGGGCCGCACACCGCTTTTGTCGATCCGACCACGCCTGCGGATGCGGCGCCGCGCGAAAGCATCGAGGTCCGGACACTGGTCTTTCACAAACAGTAACAATGTGTGATGGCACTGCTGGGCGCGACCCGGCAGTGGCTTGGAACCCCAGGGAACAACGGAACGTTTGTAGCGCCGGGCGGGGCCAACCCGGAGCGGTGCCGTGCGAGGACAGACGACGCTATTTTCTTGCCTTGCTACTTTTTCGCTTTCCGCCTTTTCAGTTGCACACGCCGAAAGCGGACTTGCTTCTTACTACGGATACGGAAAGGCGGGAAAAGGCGGCGACTTGACCTGCGCGCACCGGACGCGCCCCTTCGGTAGCGTGCTGAGGGTGTCCTACGGGAGCCGCTCGATCCAGTGCCGCGTCAACGATCGCGGCCCCTTCATCCGCGGCCGGATCGTCGATCTCTCGGTGCCGGCCGCCAAAGCCCTCGGCATGATGAGTGCCGGTGTGGTGCGGGTCTCGGTGGAATAGGCCTGCCGGCGCGCTATAGTGCCGCCCAAAGCATGGGTGAGGGGGCGCTATGGCAAAGATCAGGGTGGGACTCGTAGGCTGCGGCTTCGTGTCGGAGCTGCACATGTATGCGTTCCGGCGGGTCTACGGCGTGGATGTCGAGGTCGCGGCGGTCGCTGCGCGCGGCGACCATGTCGTCGAATTTGCGCACCGTCACCAGATCCCGCGGGTCTATCGCAGCTTTGCCGAGCTGATCGCAGACCGCGAACTCGATGTCATCGACATCTGCACGCCGCCCAATCTTCATGCCGGGATGATCGTCGCCGCCATGCAGGCCGGCAAGCACGTGATCTGCGAAAAGCCGTTCGCCGGCTATTTCGGCCGTGAGGGCGACCGGCAGCCGATCGGCAAGCATGTGTCGAAGGCGCTGATGTATGAGCGCGTCTTGGAGGAGATGGACGCCACGCGGGCCGCGATCGAGCGCACCGGAAAGCTCTTCATGTATGCCGAGGACTGGATCTACGCACCCGCGGTGACCAAGACCGCAGAGATTCTAAGAGCGACCAAAGACAAAATCCTGTTCATGAAGGGTGAGGAGAGCCATTCCGGCTCGCATGCGGCCCACGCCGCGCAATGGGCGATGACCGGTGGCGGTTCGCTGATCCGGATGGGGTGCCATCCGCTCTCCGCCGTGCTGTATCTCAAGCAGGTCGAGGCGAAGGCGCGCGGCGAAACCATCCGCGTCGCCAGCGTCACCGGCGATGTCGGCAACGTCACGGCTGTCCTGAAGCCGGAGGAGCGCATCTACATCAAGGCCAATCCGGTCGACGTCGAGGATTGGGGCATGCTGACCGCCACCTTCTCGGACGGCACCAAGGCCACCGTGTTCTCCGGCGACATGATCATGGGCGGCGTGCGCAATCTGATCGAGACCTACACGTCAGGCGGCTCGCTGTTCGCCAACATCACGCCGAACACGCATCTGATGAGCTACCAGACCTCCGAGGAGAAGCTCGCCTCTGTCTACATCACCGAAAAGGTCGATCGCAAAACCGGCTGGCAATATGTCTGCCTCGAGGAGGAGTGGACGCGCGGCTACCTCCAGGAGATCCAGGATTTTATGGAATGCGCCGCGAGCGGAAGGCTGCCGCTGTCGGATCTGGCGCTGGCGTACGAGACGATCAAGGTGAACTACGCGGGGTATTGGGCGGCGGAGGAGGGACGGCGGGTGGTATTGTAGAGAGTCGTCGTAGCGAATGATTGGTCCGCGCGCTTATTTTCCTTCTCCCCTTGTGGGAGAAGGTGGCGCGAAGCGCCGGATGAGGGGTTGCGTCAGCGAACCCAAATGCGAGAGATTCAAGCGCTGAGACAACCCCTCACCCGTCTCACCGCTTCGCGGCGAGCCACCCTCTCCCACAAGGCCCACAAGGGGAGAGGGGCGGACCGTCTGCGCGGCTTGAATCCTACGTCCCGTAAGTCGACCCCTTCGGCAGCGGAAACACCGGATCTTGCGTGCGAATGTTCGTCGGCCACACCACCGAGATATGCTCGCCGGCGTTCTGCATCACGACCGGCGTCGAGCGCTCGTTCTGGCCGGAGAGCGGCGTACCCGGCGGGAAGAATTTCACGCCATAGCCCTGGATGGTGCCGCCGGCGGGAATGTCGACGTCGAGCGCAGCCTTGCGAATGGCCTCGGGCTCGAAGCTGCCGTACTTGTCCTTGGCGACCGGCAGCACGTTGTTGAGCAGCACCCAGGTCTGGTTGAAACCCATCGAGCAGTGCGGCGGCACGTCGGTGGCGCCGGTCTTGGCCTGGTAGCGCGAGACCATGGTCTTGGTCAGATCGCCGATGCCCGGTGCAAGCTTGGCGGCATCGAGCAGTTGCGCCGGCACCGGATCGATGTTGCAGAAATTGTCGATGTCGGGGCCGAAGGTCGCGCGCAGCTTGTCGAGCTGGCTGTAGCCGGCGCCCGCGCCGAACAGCATCTTGAAGCGCAGGCCGCTCTCGCGGGCCTGACGCAGGAACAGGGTGATGTCGGGGTTGTAGCCGGCATGCGAGATCACATCGACCTTGGCGCGCTTGAGCTTGGTCACAAGCACCGAGAGGTCGGGCGCGGAAGCTGAATAGCCTTCGCGCATCACCACCTGGATGCCCGCCTGCTTGGCATAGGCCTCGTCGGCCGCGGCGACGCCGACGCCATAAGGGCCGTCCTCGTGGATCAGCGCAACCTTGACGTCCTTCGGGTCCATGCCGAGCTTGCCTTGGGCGTGCTCGGCGACGAAGCCCGCGAAGGCCTGGCCGTACTGATCGGAATGGATCTGCGCGCGAAACACATACTGCAGGTTCTTGTCCTTGAACACGGCAGTCGAGACCGCGGTCGTGATCCAGAGGATCTTCTTCTGCTGCTCGACCTTCGCCGCCATCGGCACCGCATGCGCGCTGGAATAGACGCCGTTGATGATGTCGATTTTTTCCTGGCTGATCAGCCGCTCGGCCTCGTTGATCGCCACGTCCGCCTTGCTCTGCGAGTCCGCCGCGACCGGCACGATCTTGGTCTTGCCGCCGATGCCGCCCTTTTCGTTGACGAGGTCGATGGCGATCTGTGCGCCGACCGAGGAGGCGACCGAGCCGCCGGCGGCGAACGGACCGGTGAGGTCGTAGATCAGGCCGATGCGTAAATTCTCGGCTTGCGCCTGGGCCCGTGTCCAATCGAGGCTGAGTGCGGCGGCGGCAGCCGCCGAGCTCTTCAGCAGCTGCCTGCGTGAAGTCGGCATCCTATCCTCCCTCAAAAACCGTCTTTGTGACTGGCTCTATTTTTTGCGAAGTATTCAGAGCGGACGGTAGAAAGTCAACATCGCCCAAGGTCGATACGCGCGCTGGCCACGACACAACGCATCTGCGAAAGGCAAAGAAAAGCCCACCGCTCCGTGCGGAGCGATGGGCTTGATGTCAGCGCGAACCGATTGCTGCGACAGTTTCACGACGTTCGGCCGTCGCCCGCGCCGCTCGCATTGATCCTCGTGACGCAGCAAGACTGGCTCGCGTAGCCCCGTTCCAGGGATTGCCGCTGCCGGTGCCGATCCAGCGCCAGATCGACGAGGCGCGTCAGCAGCTCACCATATGGTACGCCCGAGGCTTCCATCATCTTCGGATACATGCTGATCGACGTGAAGCCGGGCAGGGTGTTGATCTCGTTGAAGCAGAATTTTCCGGTTTGCCGGTCGAGAAAAAAGTCGACGCGCGCGAAGCCGGTGCATTCGAGCGCCGCGAACACTTCTGTGGCGAGTGACCGCACGCGCTCCATCTGCGCTGCGTCTAACCTGGCCGGAAGGTCAACCCGGGCGCCATCGGGATCGAGATATTTAGCCTCATACGAATAGAACTCGTGATGGGCATTGGGATTCAGCTCGCTGGCGACGCTTGAAAACAGCGTCTCGCCCTCGAGCACCGCGACCTCGATTTCGCGCGCATCGATGCCCTGTTCGACCAGCACCTTGACGTCATAGCGAAATGCGTCGTCGAGCGCCGTGCCGAGCGCATCCCAAGTCTTGACCTTGTGAATGCCGACACTGGAGCCCATGTTGCATGGCTTGACGAAGACCGGGAGGCTCAAACCTTCGACCGCCTTGGCGAGCGACGAGGTGCGGTCCTGAATGAAGGCCTTGCGGGTGAGCACATGATAGGGCGCGACCGGAATGCCGGCGAACTCAGCGAGCCGCTTGGCGACATCCTTGTCCATGCTGATGGCGGAGGCGAGAACGCCCGATCCCACATAGGCGACCTCAGCTAATTCCAGGAGGCCCTGCACGGTGCCGTCCTCGCAAAGCGGTCCATGCATGACCGGAAAGACGACGTCGATCTCGATCGGGGCGGCCGCTCCTTGCGTGATCGGCATGAGGGCGCCGCGTCCATCAGGTCCTCTGGCGAGGCGCATCTCCGGCGCATCGGGCAGGATCGGCAAAGACGCCGCATGCGCCTGGTCGAGCGCATGAAGATCGTTCCATTGCCACCGGCCCGTCTTGTCGATGGAGACCGGGATCACCTCGAAGCGCGTGCGGTCGAGATGATGGAGCACGGAGGCCGCCGATTTCAGCGAGACATCATGCTCGCCGGACCTGCCGCCATAGAGAACAACGACGCGAATTTTACCGGCCATGGTTCAATTATCACGCGCTCTGCCCGGAAGTCACCTGTGTTACCCCCGGTTCAAGCGTCGACAAGGCGACCAAAACAATTCGGCGCCGGCGAGGCACGACGGCGCCGTGTCTCGATGAGGCTCGCGGTGCCTCAGCCCGGACCTGCGAAACGGCACTCAGGATTGCGAGAGGGGAGCCAAGGTCTAGCGCTTGCGCAAATCGTGGGCAGCGACGCGCGCGGCCCTAGCGGCCAGCTTGCTCTCCTCCCGCAACATATCGACGAAGGCGCGAAGCCCCGCCGCCATATGCCGGTGACCTGGATAATAGAGGCGCAAGCCAGGGAATGGCGGCGTCCAGTCTTCGAGCACGGCTTGCAAGGTGCCATCGGTGAGATGTTTCGCAACCCAGAAATCGCTGACGAACGCCAGTCCCAGTCCTTCAAGCGCGGCTTCCACCATCAGACTGTCATTGTCGAGCGTGAGCCGGCCCGGCACATCCAGCGCCATCTCCTCTCCACGCTTTTCGAACTCCCAGCGATACAGCGTTCCGCCCGGCATGCGCCTGCGAATGCACTCAAGGCTGAGCAGATCCGACGGCGACTTTGGCAACGAAACGCGTGCGAAATAGCTGGGTGCGCCGACGACGATGAAACGCGATGCCGTACCGCAAGCGACGGAGACCATGTCCTGCGGCACGGCTTCGGCCAGCCGAATTCCCGCATCGAAGCCCTCCGCGACGATATCGATGGTGCGGCCCTCCAAGGTCAGTTCGACGTTCATGTCAGGATAGCGCCGCAGGAATTTCGCAACGACGGGGCGGAGGATCTGGTGCGCGGCACGCTCTTTCAGATTGATGCGAAGGGTTCCCGTCGGCGTATCGCGAAACTCGTTCACATCTTCCATCGCGCCGGCAATTTCACGCAACGCGGGGCTGACGCGCGCGAGAAAGCGCTCGCCTGCTTCTGATAACGACACGCTGCGGGTGGTGCGGTTGATCAGACGCACGCCGAGGCGTTTTTCCAGCCCGGCAATCGCATGGCTCAATGCCGAAGGCGAAATGCCGAGCTCGGTTGCGGCGGCGCGAAAGCTGCGATGCGCGGAAATCGCGGCAACGGCGTTCAGCTCGAAAAGACCGGTGTGAAGCATTGTACGATATCCTGCATCAGGTCATGCCAGTTTATGCCGATTATTGCACTAATCAACCGGCCTATATGGAGACCACACTCGAGACTGGGAAGAGATCTCACATGGCAAAAACATTCCTCATCACTGGCGTTTCATCCGGCTTCGGCCGCGCGTTGGCGGAGGCTGCATTGAGCGACGGCCATGCCGTCGCCGGCACCGTGCGCAACGACGCCGACAGGCAAAATTTCGAAGCGCTCGGTCGAAGCGCGCATGCGATGGTCCTTGACGTGACCGATACCAAGGCCATCGCGCCTGCCGTTGCCGACATCGAAAGCAAGATCGGCGCGATCGAAATCCTGGTGAACAATGCCGGCTACGGCCACGAAGGCATTTTGGAAGAATCGTCCATCGACGATCTACGACGCCAGTTCGAGGTCAACGTGTTCGGCGCCGTGGCGATGATCCAGGCCGTGCTGCCGTCCATGCGCCGGCGACGCGCCGGACATATTCTCAACGTCACGTCGATGGGCGGGACCATCACGCTGCCGGGCTTGAGCTACTACCACGGCAGCAAGTTCGCGCTGGAAGGGATCTCCGAATCCCTGGGCAAGGAGGTCAGGGAGCTCGGTATCAAAGTCACCGCGGTTGAGCCGGGCGGTTTCCGCACCGACTGGGCCGGACGATCGATGGTACGAGCAGAACGATCGATCGGGGATTACGACGCGATCATCGATCCGATCCGCAAGCGGCGCATGGAACTGAGTGGCTGGCAGATCGGCGATCCCAAGAAGGCCGCGCTCGCGATGCTGAAAGCAGCCCTGTCGGCAGATCCACCGGCGCATCTGCTGCTCGGCAGCGACGCCGTTCGGCTGGTCGACGAAAAAATGAAATCGTTGCAGGCCGAGTTCGATGCGTGGAAAAGCGTCTCACTCTCCACCGACGTTGCTTAACGCAATCGACGCGATCGGATTGGTTTCGAAGGGCGTCAGCGGATCACGCCGACGCCCTTGCGCTCTCGCCGCTCAACCAGGTCCAGCGCCCTGCGTGGCCGTATACACCGCATAGAGCGACTGGCTCGCCGCCATGAACAGGCGATTGCGCTTGGGGCCGCCGAAGCAGATGTTGCCGCACACCTCGGGCAGGCGGATGCGGCCGAGCAGCTTGCCGCCCGGCGACCACACCGTCACACCGTTATAGCCGACGGCGCGGCCGGCATTGCTGGAGGCCCAGACGTTGCCGTTGACATCGCAGCGCACGCCGTCGGGTCCGCACTTCACGCCGTCGATCACGCAATCGCTGAACTTCTTGAGGTTGGAGAGCTTGTTGTCGCCGCCGACGTCGAACACGAAGATCTCGCCATTGCCGCCGGGCCCGGTGTCGCCCGGTCCCTTGCCGGTCGAGGCGACGTAGAGCTTCTTGTAGTCGGGTGAGAAGCACAGGCCGTTCGGATCCGGCACCTGCTCCTCCGTGACGACGAGGTCGACGCGGCCGGAGGGATCGATCCGATAGCAATTGGTCGGCAGCTCGCGCTTGCCCGGCACGAAGCCGGCCGGCTGTCCGATCCGCGGATTGAGCTTGCCGCCGGAATTGCTCGGACCGCCGGCGACATCGGGCTCGCCTTCGTAAAGCTGTCCGCCATAGGGCGGATCGGTGAACCAGTAGCTGCCGTCGGGATGGGCGACGACATCGTTCGGCGAGTTCAGCTTCTTGCCGTTGTAGCTGTCGCAAAGCACGGTGGCGGTGCCGTCATGCTCGTAGCGCGTCACCCGCCGGGTCAGGTGCTCGCAGGAGAGCTGGCGACCCTGGAAGTCGAACGAGTTGCCGTTGGAGTTGTTGGAGGGCGCGCGGAATACGCTGACGCGGCCGTCGTCCTCGCTCCACCGCATCTGCCGGTTGTTGGGAATGTCGCTCCACAACAGATACCTTCCTTGCGCGCTCCACGCCGGACCTTCGGCCCACAGCACCCCGGTATAGAGCCGCTTGATCGCGGTGTTGGGCTGCGCCAGATCGTTGAAGGACGGATCGACCGCGATGATGTCGGGGTCCCAGAAATAGGTGGTCGGCGCGCCGTTGGGGCCGAAATCGCGCGGCGGCGTTGTGATCGTCGTTGGCGGCGCGGCAGGTCCGGTCTGGGCCAGCGCGGAGCCGGCGCCGGCCATTGTGGCGGCGGCGCCGAGCGCAAGCCCCCGAACGAGTGTTCGTCGTGAAAGCGCAGCATCGTGGTCACGCTGCTCGTGGTCACGAGCTTCCTGGCGTGTCATCGCGTCCTCCCGGTCATGTTCGGCTGGCCGGTTGATCCGGCCGAGCATGGGAAGGTTAGTCCGGTCCGATGACGGTTGCGAGGGGGAGGTACGCATCCTCCGCGTGATATCGGGGCGGCAAAAGCGCTGGAACATCGAACATGGAAACGACAAATTCGTCCCGCGTGACGGGTTTGCCGGAACTGCCTGCGGGACATTGCCAAGCTGTGGAGCATGTCAAGCCTTGACCTCCTGCGCGATGCTGGCAGAACGTCACACGGGGTGTAAGTCGGAGTTCACTGTGGCAGTCGCTGTCGTCGTACTGGTTTTTCTGCTCGGGATTGCATTTGCGGCCGGCTATTTCACCCGCGACCACGTCTCCCGCAAAAGACGAGCCGAGGCGCGCCGCTGGCGCGAATATACCGAGCCGGATTGGCTCAGTGCCAACGCGCCGGCCAACACCAACGAGGTCGCGAACGCCGGCAAGGTCGCCACCGGCGAGCTCGGTCAGATGCTGGACCGCTGGGAGAGCAGGGCCCGCGCCCGCCGCACGGCGTAGCTTGACGACCCGACCGGCGAAACACACCGGCATCGGGTCGTTGCTGCGCGTCCGGTGACATCGCCGGCGCTGCAGTCATGTCAGCCCTTCTGTCCATCTTTTGGCGTTGCAGTTGCGCCTATTTCTCGTCTAGAAACGGCGCATCGAGCCTCCCGGCAACCAACCGTCAACGGTTTTGACCGAGGATTTGAGGGCTCAACAGGGTCTGGCAATGCTGATTCGCGGCCAAATCGATGGGATTTCGGGGGAGGTGGCTCTGGCCGCCGCCACGATCCCGGCCGCGCTGCTGCCCACCCTCCTTATTGGCGGGCTTCTTCTTACTTGCCCCTGAGGGCCGGCTGGGCGCCATGCGCCTGGGCGCTCAGGGGTTGTACGAGATCACCGGACACCTCAAGCGCCCAGAAGACTCACGGCGCAAAAGCTCAAAAGGAATTTTCGAAATGACCTCCGTGAACAAGTCCGAGAAGGACCGCGTCATCATTTTCGACACCACGCTGCGCGACGGCGAGCAGTGCCCCGGCGCCACCATGACCTACGAGGAGAAGCTCGAGGTCGCCGCGCTGCTGGACGATATGGGTGTCGACGTCATCGAAGCCGGCTTCCCCATCACCTCCGAAGGCGACTTCCAGGCCGTCAGCGAAATCGCGCGCCGCTCCAAGAACGCTGTCATCGCCGGCCTGTCGCGCGCCCATCCGGCCGACATCGACCGCTGTGCCGAGGCGGTGAAATTCGCCAAGCGTGGCCGTGTCCACACGGTGATCGCGACTTCGCCGCTGCATATGCGGGTGAAGCTGAACAAGACCCCGGAGCAGGTGCTCGAGACCTCGGTTGCCATGGTCGCGCGCGCCCGCAACCAGATCGACGACGTCGAATGGTCGGCCGAAGACGGCACCCGCAGCGAGATGGACTATCTGTGCCGCATCGTGGAGGCCGTCATCAAGGCCGGCGCCACCACGGTGAACATTCCGGACACCGTCGGCTACACCACGCCCGACGAATACACCCACTTCATGAAGACGCTGATCGAGCGCGTGCCGAACTCGGACAAGGCGGTGTTCTCCGTGCATTGCCATAACGACCTCGGCATGGCGGTGGCGAACTCGCTGGCCGGCATCGTCGGGGGCGCGCGACAGGTCGAGTGCACCGTGAACGGCATCGGCGAGCGCGCCGGCAACGCCGCGCTGGAAGAGATCGTGATGGCGATCAATGTCCGCAACGACAAATTCCCCTACTGGAACAAGATCGACACCACGCAGCTCACCCGCGCCTCGAAGGTGGTGTCGGCGGCGACCTCGTTCCCGGTGCAGTACAACAAGGCGATCGTCGGCCGCAACGCGTTCGCGCATGAGAGCGGTATCCATCAGGACGGCGTGCTGAAGGACGCCTCGACCTACGAGATCATGCGGCCCGAGATGGTCGGCCTGAAGCAGTCGTCGCTGGTGCTGGGCAAGCATTCCGGCCGCCACGCCTTCGTGCACAAGCTGGAGGAGATGGGCTACAAGCTCGGCCCCAACCAGCTGGAAGATGCGTTCACGCGGATGAAGGCGCTCGCCGACCGCAAGAAGGACATCTACGACGAGGACATCGAGGCGCTGGTCGACGAGGAGATGGCGGCCTCGCACGACCGCATCAAGCTGACCTCGCTGACCGTGATCGCCGGCACCCATGGCCCGCAGCGCGCGACCATGAAGCTCGACGTCGACGGCCAGATCAAGATCGAGGAGGCCGAAGGCAACGGTCCGGTCGATGCGGTGTTCAACTGCATCAAGCGCCTGGTGCCGCACGAAGCCAAGCTGGAGCTGTACCAGGTCCATGCCGTGACCCAAGGCACCGACGCGCAGGCCGAAGTCTCGGTGCGGTTGTCGCATGAGGGACGTGCGATGACCGCGCGCGCGGCGGATCCGGATACGCTGGTGGCCTCGGCAAAAGCCTATCTCGGCGCGCTCAACAAGATCGTCATGAAGCGCCAGCGCGACACCGTGACGACCGCGGCGGCGAGCTGAGGCTCACTCTTACGGCCGATCGGCAGAAACGCGGCGCCCCTGGCGCCGCGTTTTTCATTTGGGACGCGCCATGCGAATGGGGTACATCGCAACAAATATGTTATTAACATGTCATGTTATCATTTCATTAACCGGCACGGTGATCAACTTCACCGACAGCAACTGGAACGGAACCGGCTTCGCCACCGGCAGCAACGCCGAAAGCACGATCGCCTGGATCGCGACCAGCGCGATTCCCGCCGGCACCGTCATCGACATCAACAACATCGGCAAGGGCACGTTCGGCACCAGTGCCGGCTCGGCCACCTTCACCAACGCCAACAATACCGGCCTGTCCAACGACAGCGAGGTCGTCTACGCCTATGTCGGCTCCTCGACCGCGCCGACCTTCCTCGCCGCGATCTCCAATGTCGGCTATGCGACCTCCGACGGCACCCTGACCGGCACCGGCCTCGTCGCCGGTCAGACCGCCGTCGGTTTCACCGGCGGTCTCGACATCGTCGGCTATAACGGCCCGCGCTCCGGCTTTGCCAGCTTCGCCGACTACCTCGCCGCGATCGGCAACACCGCCAACTGGGCCACCCAGAACGGCAGCGGCGACCAAAGCGCCGACGGCACCACGCCGGACGCGCCGTTCCCGACCACCGTCTTCACCGTGGCGGCTGCCGCCACGCAGACGATCTCGTTCTCGCCGGCGAGCGTGTCGATCACCGAAGGTGACAGCGGCACCAAGACCATGACCTTCACGGTTCTGCGCACCGGCGGCACCACCGGCGCGATCAGCTTCTCCGGCAGCTTCGCCGCCGGCACCACCAATGCCGCCGATTTCGGCGGCACGCTTCCGGGCTCGACCTTCAGTGGCAGCATCGCGGACGGCGCGTCCTCCGCGACCGTCACCATTGTCGTCTCCGGTGACACGAGCAGCGAGGACGACGAAAGCTTCACCCTGACGCTCACTGCCGCCTCCAATGCCAGCGCCCCGGTCTCGATCGGCACCGCGGCGGCGACCGGTACCATCGTCAACGACGACGGCGTGACGCTGCTGACCAGCGACGTTGTCGTGATCACGATGGCGGACAACTCCCATCTCATCAACCTGGCTGGCTCCGCCCCGCACGGCACGACGCCGATCACCTGGGTCGCCGGCAGCACGACGCCCGGCGCAATCATCGACAATTTCGGCACCATCACCGGCACCAGCCGAGCGATTGCCACCAGCGGTTCGACCAGCGGCAGCTTCACCATCAACAACAAGACCGGGGCTACCATCACCGCGACCAAGGACGCGGTGAAGATCTCGAACCTGGTCTCCGGCACCAGCGGCACCTTCACCGTCAACAATCAGGGCACGATCTCCTCGACCGGAACCGGCAGCAATGCCGGCCAGGCGCTCGATCTCGACGACATCAATTCGGCTGGCGTGCACACCGTTATCAACAACGCCGCAACCGGCGTGATCTCAGCGGCCGATGCCGACGCGATCCGGGCCGGCGCCAATGCCGCCATCAACAATTATGGCCAGATCGTCAGCCACAATGCCTCGGCGTCTTCGTCCGGCAACGACGCGATCGACTTCCAGTCGGTCAACACCGGTGGTGTCGTCAACAACTATGGCATCATCGACGGCGCGCGCCACGGCATCACCGGCGACCAGCCGATCACCGTCAACAACAACGGCACCATCACCGGAGAGGCCGGCTCCGGCATCAACATGGATAGTGCTGCGAACACGACGACTGTCGTGACCAACCGCGGCACCATTAGCGGCATCTCCTCGAGCGGCGCCGATGCCGACGGCATCGATGTCGACGGCCTGGTCTCGATCGACAACTTTGGAACGATCAAGGCGGTCGGCCTGACCGGCGCCGCGAACGGCCTCAACGAGGCCCTCGCGGTTGGCGGCGGCTTCGTCCACAACGAGGTGGGCGCCCTGATCGTCAGCGACCAGCGCGCGATCACGGTCGACGACAGCAACGACGGCAGCGCCTTCGGCGTCATGACCATCATCAATGACGGCACCATCCGTGGCAACAACGGCGAGGCGATCTCGATCGTCGGCACGTTCGGCGACACCGTCACCAACACTGGCGGCATTTTCGGCAGCGTCGCCACGGATGGCGGCAATGACACACTCACCAACAGCGGCTCCATCATCGGCGACGTCGCGATGGGCGCAGGCGACGATAGCATCAACCTTGCCACTGGTTCGATCGTCACCGGCACGATCGATGGCGGCGACGGGTTCGACACGCTCACGCTTTCGGGCGGCGGTACACTGCTCGGCGCCGTGGTCAATGTCGAGAAGCTCGACATCCAGGGCGGGGTCTGGAGCATCAAGGACGCCACCGGCTACTCCGACATCCAGGTTGAGAGCGGCGCGGTGGTCGTGCTGGAGGGCTCGGCCAACGGAATGGTGGTTGCCGCGGGCGCCGCACAGGCGGTCTTCGGTCTGGCCTCGAACTCCGTGATCTCGGGCAATCAATACATCCAGATCGGCGGCTCGGCCGACGGCACGACGATCGAGACCGGCGGCGAGCAGGATATCCTCGGTGGCGGCATCGCTAGCAACCCCAATGTGGACGGCGGCACCCAGAATGTCTTCGGGGTTGCGATCCAGACCTCGAGCGCGAATGGCGGAATCCAGCACGTTCACAACAACGCCTTCAGCACCATCGTCAATGCCGGGGGTGAGCAGAACGTCTACATCGACGGCAGCGCGACCGGATCCACCATCAATGCCGGCGGTATCCAAATCGATTGGGGCTTTACGATCATCACGACGATCAGCGGCGGCGGTCAGTACGTGTTCGGCTCGGCGAGCCTGACGACGATCAATTCGGGCCTGCAGGCCGTCGAGAGCGGCGGCACGGCCTCGGACACGACGATCCATGGCGGCGGGCAGAACGTCTATTCGGGTGGAACCGCGATCAACACCACCATGGATGGCGGCATCCAGTCGGTCTACGGCGGGACGGTGGTCCAGACCACGATCAGCAACGGCGCCTTCCAGTACCTTCACGGCAGCGCGTCGATGACGACGGTCAACTCCGGCAGTCAGCAGAACGTCTACGCCGACGGTATCGCGACCGGCACCACGATCAATGCCGGCGGCCTGCAGGTCGATTGGGGCGCCGCCAGCGCCACCATCGTCAACGATGGCGTGCAATATGTGTATGGCAGCGCGACCGGCACGACGGTCCTGTCCGGCACGCAGCATGTGCAGTCCGGCGGCAGCGCGGACGACACCACGATCGGCTCGGGTGCGATCGCCTATGTCCACGCGGGCGGGGCGATGGACGATGTGATCTTCGCCGGTCCCAATGCCTCTCTGGTGCTCGCTCAGTCGTCGGCGCTCACCGGATCGATCTCCGGCTGGCAGGCCGATGACAGCGTCGACCTCGGCGACGTCCTGTTCAGCGGCGGCGTGACCTCGTTCGCCTATGCGCAGAACAGCGACAACACCGGCGGCACGCTGACGGTCTCCGACGGCACGCATACTGCGTCGCTGAGCCTGCTCGGCCAGTACAGCGCGGCCGACTTTGCGCTGTCCTCTGACGGGCACGGCGGCACCCTAATCACCGATCCGGCGGTGGCGCAGCAGGCCCAACTGGCGCCGGCGCTGCACGGCTGAGGCCGCACACGACCCTGGTTGGCGATGGCAAAGGTCTCCCTGCCGTCGTCCGGTGCGGGCGCTCGGATCTCCCCGCGGGATACCGCATTTTTGCAAGGAGACCCCTGCTAACAGGCAATAGCGCCCGCGCCTGCTTCGCTATAAAGCTGCCTTCAAGTCTCGGGGCCGGCGGTCCGCGCCCCTGAAGGACGTGCGGGAGGAAGCATGCGGAAACTCATCTTGGCTGCGGCATCGGTTGCGGTCCTGTCGCTCTCGCCGGCATCGGCCCAATCGCCGATCATCATCAAGTTCAGCCACGTGGTCGCCACCGATACGCCGAAGGGCAAGGCGTCGGAGAAGTTCAAGGAGCTCGCCGAGAAGTACACCGGCGGCAAGGTCAAGGTCGAGGTCTATCCGAACTCGACGCTCTACAAGGACAAGGAAGAGCTCGAGGCGCTCCAGCTCGGCAGCGTGCAGATGCTGGCGCCGTCCAACTCCAAGTTCGGCCCGCTCGGCATCCGCGAATTCGAGGTGTTCGATCTGCCCTACATCCTTCCCGACCTGAAGACGCTGCGGAAGGTGACGGAAGGCCCGCTCGGCCTTCGGCTGCTTAAGCTGCTGGACTCCAAGGGCATCACGGGCCTGGCCTATTGGGACAACGGCTTCAAGCAGATGAGCGCCAACAAGAAGCTGGTCGCGCCGGCCGACTATCAGGGCGTCAAGTTCCGCATCCAGTCCTCGCGCGTGCTCCAGGCCCAGTTCAAGTCGCTCGGCTCGCTGCCGCAGGTGATGGCGTTCGGGGAAGTCTACCAGGCACTCCAGACCGGCGTCGTCGACGGGCAGGAGAACACCTGGTCGAACATCTATACCCAGAAGATGCACGAGGTGCAGAAGTACATCACCGAGACCAACCACGGTTACATCGGCTACGTCGTGATCGTGAACAAGAAGTTCTGGGACGATCTGCCGGCCGACATCCGCGAGCAGCTTTCGAAGGCGATGAAGGAAGCGACCGACTTCAACAACGCGCAGTCGCAGAAGGAGAACGACGACGCGCTCGCCGAGATCAGGAAGAGCGGCAAGAGCGAGATCATCAAGCTCACGCCGGAGCAGGACGAGGCGATGCGCAAGGCGATGGAGGCGGTCTACAAGGACGCCGCAGGCCGCATCGGCCAACCGTTGATCGACGAGTTCCAGAGGGAAGCGAAGAGCACGACGAACTGATCTTTACAGGCGATGAATGAAGGCTTCCGTGCGGGCTGCACGGGAGCCTTTTTGTTGCGAATGATTTCCGATTGCGACTGAACCGAAATTCAGGGGCGTTACATCTTCGAAAGAACGCGCTCCCTGTCCAAGTTGTAAGTTGCGCGTAAGCCGGGCTGCGCCCATCCTCGCAACATCCTTCCAGAGGAGAGTTCGTATGAGGAAGTTCACCATCGCCGCCATCGCCGTGCTCAGCATCGCCGGCTCCGGCGCGGTCTATGCCCAATATCATCGCCCGTGGATGCAGGAGCACATGCGTCACATGCGCATGAATCCGGAAGACCGCGCCGCCTTCGTCGACGCGCGGATCGCCGCCGTCCATGCCGGACTGAAGCTCAACGCCGACCAGGAGACGTTGTGGCCGCCGGTCGAGAGCGCGGTGCGCGAATTCGCCAAGCTGCGCATCGACCGCGCCAATGCGCGGATGGATGCCGGCAAGGACGCCAACAAGGATGCCGACAAGCCGGAGGATCCGGTCGCCCGCCTGCGCCAGCGCGCCGAGGACATGGGGGCGACGTCGGCGGCCCTGAAGAAGATCGCCGATGCCGCCGATCCGCTCTACAAGACCCTGGACGAGGGCCAGAAGCGCCGCCTCGCCGTGCTGACCCGCCACCGCGGCCCGTTCGGCGGCGGCGAAGACGGCCCGCCCCGCCACTTCATGGACCGCATGATGGAGCGCGGCATGGACCACTTCCACCGTGACCGTTTCGACCGCGACGGCGGCCCGGACCGGGACCGCGAGGGCCGGCTCTGAGCCTTCAAGGGCTGTCCGGGATCAACCCTTGCGAAGCCGCTGGAATCCAGCGGCTTTTCGCTTTTTGAGGGATGTGGACGAACCCTTTGGCAAACCCTTGGAAAACTTGCGTGCCGTCGCTTGCCAGACCCGGATCGCTTTGCTAAACGACCGACCTCGCAAGGCATTGACCGCCTTTCGGGCGCATAGCTCAGTTGGTAGAGCAGCTGACTCTTAATCAGCGGGTCCCAGGTTCGAGCCCTGGTGCGCCCACCAAAGGAAAATCTTATTTTCCAAGACCTTCGCTGGAGAGGTGCCGAGAACAAAGCAGGTCTCGTGCGACGTTTTTGTTTGGGCGGACACGGCCAGATTGCTGTTCGGCTTTTCCCTTGTTTCTATATCTTCACCCATTCGATACAGCGCGCAGATCCAATGGGACAGGTCGATTACGTGCTCGTCGTAGAATAGGATATTGGAGCGGACAAAACGGACAATCTGTTCTGCCCCTGGCAGCACTCGCCGAAAAATAGTCGATCAGTTCCGCAGCCTGGGTGCCTTGCCTGAAACGCCGCTGTTCCTCGAAGTCGACGGAAGGGACCATATGGATGAACTGGTGATCGGCGTATAGTGTCATCACTATACCGGGCTTGAGGTCGGCCTGCCTCAAGGCGCCTTCCATCGCGCGACGCGCACCGTCGCCGTCCTCGGGTCCCGACGTGATGTGGTAGGCATCAGCAGTCGTGCCATAGCCGGCGATTTCGGCGATCGGCTGGGCGCCGCGGCGGAGTGCGTCGTCCTGAACGGGCCGCGCGCAAGCGCGACCATACCAGTTCGCTGCCGCAACCCAGCGGCGATACCAATCCCAATCCTGTAGCGACAGCGCGACGCATTGAGACCACCTCTTTGAGTTGTCCACGAACCGCGTCGTTCGGCTCGATCGAAAGCTCGCGTTCGAACTGCAATGGAGTCATTGCCGGATCAGCGCAACGTGACAAGCGCCCGACCGGACCACAGTTCTGCAAACGGAGCTGATTGTCACGGCTGGGTTTTCCTGTGCGAATTCGGCTAGGCGGCCATTCGCAACAGATCGACAATGTCGGCTTCGCTTTTAAAAGGCCGCGGATTGGCCTGGACGAAGCGATGATTGATCGCAATCTTGCTGATCTGATCGAACTTGTCTTCGCCGATGCCGACATCAGCGAGGCGGCCTGGTAGTCCAAGTCTATTGGTGAACTCTGCAAAGGCTGCTGCTGCTTCCATACCCGGTCCGCCAAGAGCCGTCGCCAACCGATTCTGCGCATCCTCGGTGAATGGCTTGTTGTAGCGAAGAAGGCTCGGCATGATGACAGGTGTGCAGTAGTAGTGAGGAACGCCGAAGGTCCCTCCAAGCACATGGCCGATGCCGTGACTGGCTCCCATCGGGACCCGCGCCTGGAGGCCGAAAGCGGCGAGCCACGCGCCGTATTGAGACAGTCGACGCGCCTCCAGGTCATCAGGTTGCTGCAAGGTCCGGAGCATTCCCTCGCGCAGGGTGCGGATGCCGGCCAGGACCACCTCGTCGGCGAGCGGGGTGCCGGCAGGTGAGCACAATGCTTCGATGCCGTGATCCATTGAGCGCGTTCCCGATCCCATCCAGAGCTTGGAAGGCGTATGAACGGTGAGGGCAGGGTCGAGAATGATCGCCACCGGCATCATGCGGGGATGGAAGAAGATCTGCTTCAGCCTGCTGCGTTCATCCGTGACGAGCGCTGCTGCATTGTATTCGCCGCCATTCAGTGTGGACGGGACCGCGATCTGTCGGACCTTGGGCGCCCGGAACGGCGAGGCGGTTACGCCTGGGCCCATGGGAAACGGATCGAAACCCGCTTCGTCGCGGATATCATGCTCGATCGCCATGATAACGATCTTCGCAAGGTCGATCGCCGAGCCTCCGCCGACCGCCACGATCAGATCGGCTCCTGCGTCGTTGGCTTGACGGGCCACCTCGGCAGCTTGCTTGCGCGTGGTGTGCTCTGCAATCCCGTCGAAGGTCGCGACATGCCTGCCGGCGAGTGTGCGCCGGATCTTCTCGATCTCATCGGTCTTGGTGTTCAGGGTTCGGCTAACGATCAGGAAGACGCGCTTGGCGTCCATTCGCACCGCTTCATCATTCACGGCGTCAGAGGCGGCTTTGCCGTAAACGACGCGATCGATTGCCGGAAAATTGTGTATCCCTGCTTTGCGCATTGCGGTCCTTACACTAAGTTCAAAAACAGAAGTGACTATAGGGTCGATGGTCGGAAGGTACAGCGAACCAACTGCGACTTGCAAGACCGGATCGTTGGCCTTGTTTAGACAGACCCTATCGCGCATGGGACCGGCCAACAACGATCTAATCGCTTGACGAGTTCAAAAAAAGAACTGTAATCTGCAAGACAAGATGGCCGAGCTCAACGGCCGCGACGTGCCGGATTACGGCTCGACCCGTTCAGCGCGATGCGCCTTCGCAATGACGCGCGACGAGCCGCCACCGGCGCAACAAAACAAAGCCGCACACCTGGAAAAGGGTGCACGTTTGGGAGGACGAGCGATGCTGGTGAGATGGAAGATCGTCGCGGCTCTGGCTCTATTCCTGAGCGGCCCCGCATTCGCCGCCGACGAGCCGGGAGTCTCTGCCGCCGAGATCAAGATCGGCGGGGTTTTTCCTTTCAGCGGACCGGCGTCATCGATCGGTCTCGTGGGCAAGGGGCTCATGGCCTACATTCAGGCCTTGAATGACCGCGGCGGCGTCAACGGACGCAAGATCAACTACATCGCCTATGACGACGCATACAGTCCCCCCAAGGCGGTGGAGCACGTCCGCAAGCTCGTCGAAAGCGACGAAGTGTCGTTCATGTTCGGCCAGCTCGGCACGCCCGGCATTTCGGCCACTGCAAAATACCTGAAGGCCAAGGGGGTACCGAGTGTCGCTATCGTCAGTGGCTCGTCCAAATTCACCGATGTCGCCAATTACCCGCTGATCACCACGGGTCTTGTCAGCTACGACACCGAAGGAAGAATCTACGCCAAATACCTGACGAGAACGCTGCCGAACGCCAAGTATGCCATCCTCTATCAGAACGACGATCTCGGCAAAGATTACCTCGGTGCCTTCAAGGCGTTTCTCGGCAAGGATTTCGACCGCAAGGTCGTCAGTGCTTCCTACGAGGTCACCGAACCGACGATTGATTCGCAGATTACCAATCTGAAGAGCTCGGGTGCCGAGGCCCTGGTGATCGCCGGGACGCCGAAGTTCGCGGCACAGGCCATCCGGCAAGCTTCGGTGATCGGCTGGAAGGCGACCGTGATCATCAATTTCCCGTCCGGATCGGTCGGAGGCACGCTCGCACCGGCCGGCCTCGACAAATCGGTCGGCGTGATGGTCGGGACGACCAACAAGGATATTCTGGATGAGACATGGAAGGATGACCCGGGCATGCAGGCCTACCGGGCATTTTTCGACAAGTATCTGTCGGGCGCCGATATCACCAACGGCAGCTATCTGACCGGTTATCAGCAAGGCGTCCTGCTCGAGCAGATCCTCAAGCAATGCGGTGATGATCTGTCGCGGAAGAATATTCTGGCGCAGGCGAAGAACCTGAAGGACGTCGTCGTTCCGACTGTGCTGCCCGGGATCAAGGTCAACACCAGCGAGACCGAGAACATGACCTGGACGCAGATGCGGCTGCAGCGCTGGACCGGCACGACGTGGCAAGCCTTCGGAGAAGTCCTGGACGCCAGGTCCGAGTGACTCTGGCGCAGCCCGCCCGTTCTATCCATCCGCGGTAATTCAGGAGATCGTTTCCGATGTCGACGAAGCCATTGACGTTTGCGCCAAGGGAGCTCTCTGTCGAGCGCCGGACCGACGGCACGCTTGTATTGAGGTCGCCCCTCGAATTGGGGCCATGCGACTGGCGCGTCACCGATTTTCTGCCGCGCTGGGCAAGCGCGGCTCCGGACAGAATATTCCTCGCGCAACGCAATGCCAAAGGGGGATGGGACGAGATCACCTATGGCGAAGCATGGTCGCAAGTCCAGGCGGTCGGCCAGAGCCTGATCGACATGGGCGCAAAGCCGGCTGACCGGCTGGCCGTGCTTTCGGGCAACTCCATCGAGAACGCGGTGATCTCCTTTGCGGCGATGTCGATAGGCGTCATTCTGGCGCCGATATCGCCGAACTACACGCTGATGCCCGGCGGCCTTGCGCGCCTCAAGGACATCGCACAGGTGCTGCGTCCGAACTTCGTTTTCGTTCAGAGTGGACGCGACTTTTCCGCGGCTCGCTCCGTTCCCGAGTTGGGAGACTCTGCCTGGATCAGCGTCGATGGCGCGCCGGACACGACGCCTTTCCGCGTCCTGACGGATCGAACGGAGTGGAAAGGATTTACGCAAGCATCGAGTGCGGTCCCCACTGACGCCGTTGCGAAAATTCTCTTCACGTCCGGTTCAACCGGGCTGCCAAAGGGCGTGCTGAACACGCACCGCATGATGGCGAGCTCCCTGCAAATGGGGAGCCTGCTCGTGTCGCCTCCGGAGGCGCCGGTCCAGGTCGAGTGGCTGCCGTGGCATCATACGATGGGCAGCAACGTCATTCTTCACGGCATTCTCAAGAACGGCGGGACTCTCTACATCGATGACGGCCGGCCGCTGCCGCAGCTCTTTCACAAATCGGTGGCGAACCTCAAGGAGATCTCGCCGACGGCGATGTTCAACGTTCCCGCCGGCTATAACCTGTTGTGTGATGCCATCGAGAGCGACGTCGCCCTCGGCGCGAGCATCTTCAAACGGCTGGATCGATTGAGCTACGCGGGGGCTGCCATTTCGCAAGGCACGCTCGAAAGACTCTATCGGCTGACATCGTCGATCACGGGCCGGCGGATTCCGGTGATGTCGGGCTATGGGACGACCGAGACGGCGCCGACAATCAGCACGACGCATTGGGCAACGGATCGGCCGGGCGAGATTGGTCTTCCCGCGCCGGGCGTGCAGCTGAAACTGATCCCTGTTTCCGACACGTACGAGGCCAGGGTGAAGGGGCCAAACGTCACCCCCGGTTACCTCGGCAGGGCCGATCTCACCGAGAAGGCCTTCGACGAGGAGGGGTTCTATCGCATCGGCGACACCGTGTCGTTTATCGATCCCGAGAAGCCGGAGCTCGGTCTGTGTTTCACGGGCAGAATTTCCGAGAATTTCAAGCTCGCGAACGGCACCTGGGTTGCGATCGGAGCGATGCGTGCCGCCATCCTGGCCGCAACGCGCGGCGTACTGCTGGACATTGTCGTTGCGGGAGAAAACCGTGAAGCCTGCGCGCTGCTATGCTGGCTGAACCCGACCGAGGCTGCGCGGATTTCGAACGCGCCGGCTGCTGATTTGACCTGCGACCCCCGAGTGATCGAATTCCTGAGGCATCGTTTGCGGGAATACAATGAGGCTGTTGGAAACAGCGAAAAAATCTGCTCATTCACCCTGCTGAAGGATCCGCCCTCATTGGCCGCGGGAGAAATCACCGACAAGGCCTATGTCAATCAACGTGCTGTGCTCAAACACCGCGCTGATCAAGCGGACCGTCTCCACTGCAACGAACCCGACGCAGCCGTGATTCGAGTCTGAGGATGCGCTCAGTGCGTGATGTCGGTGGCCGGCTCAAGCGGCGCTGCGGCGCGCCTTTGCCTTCGGCTTGTCAGGTGCCGCGATCGTCAGCGGGCTTTGGGCGCCTGGGCCTGGATGGGTATGAACCTCCTTGGCCAGAAGCGGCTCGCCGCATTCAGAACACACCATGACCGGGTCGAAGTCCTTTCCGCATTTGCGGTGCTGGTGCAGCAACGGCCGGCCGCGCTCGTCGACCATGTGAGCGTCGCCCCAATGCACGAGCGCCATCATGATCGGATAAAGATCGAGGCCCTTCTGGGTCAGGATATATTCGTGACGCTTGGGCGCCTCCTGGTAGGGAATGCGGCGCAGGATGCCCTGCCGAACCAGCTTCTTCAGCCGTTCGGCGAGGAGATGACGGGTAATTCCGAGCGCCGACTGGAATCCTTCGAAGCGGCGCGTGCGCAGAAAGCATTCGCGCAGAATCAGAAGGGTCCAGCGGTCCCCGATCACGCCGATGGTTCGAGCCATCGAACACGGCTCTTCCTCGAGTTCCTTCCACTTCATCCCGTACTCTCCAGTCGTCCCGGCATGACCCGCCTCGAATCGTCGCTGAGGCCGTCGCATTTCCTTTGCATTCTAGATAGGTACTGAATTCCAAACAACACCCGATATAACAGCAAAACCAGCATAAAGCCGACCAAGTTTGACAGTTCAATTTTAGAACTGTAGGGTTAATCAGGCAAGGCACGCGATTGGATCGCCGCTCTCTGATCATCCAATGCGCTCTACGGGAGAAAGCGCTCATGACCCCCAAGGTTGAATTCCAGTTCGATTTCGGCAGCCCGAATGCCTATCTGGCGGAAGTCGCCATTCCCGGGATCGAGCGGCGGACCGGCGCGAAATTCGAGTACGTCCCGGTCCTGCTCGGCGGGATCTACAAGGCCACAGGCAACATGTCGCCGTTCGACTCGCTTCGCGGGATCAAGAACAAGCCGGAATACCAGGCGCTCGAGACCCAGCGGTTTATCCGGCGCCACAACATTACGAAATTTCGCCAGAACTCATTCTTTCCGGTCAACACCTTGATGCTGATGCGCGGCGCCGTCGCGGCCCAGTTCGAGGGCGTGTTCGAACCCTATTTCCGCGCCGCCTATCATCATATGTGGGAAGAGCCCAAGAAGATGGACGATCCCGAAGTGTTCCGGAGCGCATTTGCTTCCTCGGGGATCGACATCGACAGGCTGGTTGCGCGCGCTCAGCAGGATGACGTCAAGAAAAAGCTGATCGACTTGACCAATGACGCCGTCGCCCGCGGTGCCTTCGGTTCGCCGACATTCTTCGTCGGCAAGGAGATGTTTTTCGGTAAGGATCAACTCCGGGACGTCGAGGAATCGATCGTCGAACAGACCCGGCAGTCCGTTTCCAAGACCGGCTAGTTACCGACTTGCCGTCCGGGCGATTGTGACGAGAGGGGCAGCGGGAAGAGTTTACCTCAGCCCGTTGGCAGAAAAAATCCAGGGAGAGTGAAATGGCTGGTCCGCTTGGCGGCGTTCGTGTCCTCGATCTGACCGGCGTGGTGTCGGGCCCGTTTGCGACCATGTTTCTGGCAGATCAGGGCGCCGACGTGCTCAAGATCGAGCCGATCGGCGGCGATATCACCCGTCGCAGCCGGGCCACCATCGACAAGGACGGCGAGTTCTCCGCGCTGTTCATCTCGTCAAACCGCGGCAAGCGTTCGCTCTCGATCGACGTCAAGAGCCCAGCCGGGCGCGAGGTGCTGGCCAAACTGGTCGCGCGGGCCGATGTCCTGGTGCAGAACTTCCGGCCCGGCACCATGGAGCGCCTCGGCCTCGGCGTCGAAGAGCTGCGCCGGCGTCATCCGCGCCTGATCTATGTCTCGATCAGCGGCGTCGGCGAGACCGGACCCTATGTGAAGAAGCGCGTCTACGATCCGATCATTCAGGGCCTGTCGGGCTTTGCCGATATCCAGTCGCAGCCGGTCACCAATCGCCCGCAGATGATCCGCGCCATCGTGTGCGACAAGACCACCGCCGTGTTCACCGCGCAGGCAGTGGCGGCCGCGCTTTATGCGCGTGAGAAGACCGGGCAGGGGGATCATATCCAGGTCGCGATGCTGGATGCCATGATCTCCTATCTCTGGCCGGAAGGCATGATGCAGTACACCGTGGTCGGAGCCGAGGCTGCCGCCGCCGATCCCAATGACCGGCCGGATCTCGTGTTCAAGACCAGCGACGGCTACATCACGGCCGGCACCATCTCCGATTCCGAATGGCAGGGCTTCTGCTGCGCGTCCGGCGATCCCGAGCTTGCCAACGATCCCAGGTTCGCGACCCCCTCGGCGCGTTCGGTCAATGCGACGGCGCGCATCAACAAGATGGCGGAGTATATCGGCCGGCACACGACCGCCGAATGGCTGGAGCGTCTGGACGCTGCGGATGTGCCTTGCGCGCCGATCCTGCGGCGCGGCGAGATCATCCACAATGAGCAGGTCGTGGCGCGCGGGATCATCGCGGAGTTCGATCAGCCGAAGGTCGGTCGGGTGCGGCAGCCCAAGCCCGCGGCCCGTTTCGAGGTCAACCAGGCAGCGATCGGCGGACCGGCGCCTCGCGTCGGCGAGCACTCGCGCGAGGTGCTGCGCGAACTGGGTTACGATGATCGCGCGATCGACGACATGGTGGCCGCGCGCGCGTTGCGCGTGGCCGTGTAGGCCGGAGCGCTTCGCGCGATTCTCAATCGGCTCTCAAGCCTTGCTCTCAAGCCCAGGCAGGCATCGGTGTAATCGGTGCTGCCGGAACATTCGCCGCAACCGCACGCTGGTAAGCCTCCCGGCTTCGCATGCGCTCGAGATAGGGCTGGGCATTGTCGCAAATGCCGACGCCGTAGGCGACCGCCCAGTCCAGGCACGTCGTCAGCAGGATATCGGCGCTGCTGAAGCGCTCGCCCATGATGAAATGCCGGCCGTCGGCCAGCGCGACCTCGACGTGGCGCAGCTGCGCCCGAAAATATTCCGCGGCTCGAGCAACGACCTCCGGCGCAACGCCGTAAATCGGGCCGAGCGCATCGGCGCTGTGACGGCGCATCACATACAGGCTGGTCGAGTCGAGCTCCGTGACGATAAAGAAGCACCATTCCAGCCACGCGGCATAGTCGCGGGTGGATTCCGGAATCAATGCACGCTCAGGCGTGGAGTACATGCGCGACAAATATGCGACGATCGCCGCACTTTCGCCGATGCGGAAATCGCCGTCCTGCAGCAGTGGAATCTTCTGGCGCGGATTGAGCCTGGTGTATTCGGCGGTCTTGGTCTCGCCGGTCCGCGGGCCGATCGGTTTGGTCGTGTAAACCAGGTCCAGCTCGTGCATCGCCCAGTGTGGTCGAACGGTGCGGCTTGTCCCGACGCCCCACAAAGTGAGATCTGGATTGTCGCTCATGTCACCATTTCTCTACGGCAGGGCGAAGATCGAGTTCATGGGTCCAGCCGTCGCGGCTTTGCTGATGGGCGAACCAATAGGCTTCGGCAATCGAGGAGGTCTTGGTCAGGCTGTCGGGAGGTATCTCGCTGGCCTCGATCCCCTTGGCCGCCTTCATGCGCTGATGAATGGCTTCGCTATCGACGCCGGCGTCGATGATGAGATGGACGACATGAATGTTCTTGGGTCCGAGCTCGCGCGCCATGGCCTGGGCCAGCGCGCGGAGACCGAATTTTGCCGATGAGAACGCGGCGAACCCCTTGCTGCCGCGGATGCTTGCGGTCGCACCGGTAAAAAAGATGGTGCCGCGCCCGCGCGGCAGCATGACGCGCGTGGCTTCGCGCCCGACCAGGAAGCCGGCGTAGCAGGCCAGCTCCCAGGCCTTGAAGAACAGCTTCTCCGTGGTCTCCAGCAGGGGCTTGTTGACGTTCGAACCGGCATTGAAAAGGCAGATCTCGATCGGGCCAATGTCGCGCTCGACGTCCGCGAACAGCTTCTGGACGTCGGCTTCCTGACGGGCATCGACGCTGAAGGCGTGGATGCCGTGGCCTTTCGCCCTGAGCTCATCGACGAGCGCCTGGGATTTGGCCGCATCGCGTCTACAGATGCAAACAGTGTAGCCGCCGCCGGCAAACCGCCGCGCAACGGCAGCGCCGATGGCTCACCCGCGCCGACCAGCATCGCGACTCCGCGACTTTCTCCCATGTTCGTCTCTCCCATAAGTGCTTATTTGATACGCTATCGGTATCGGCTGAAAGTCGCGTTGTAAACTGAGTTCTCGCGGGTCTTTGAATACGGCAGTGAAGTTGCCACTTCGGGATCCGACAGTGCCGCTAAAATAGCGATTGACGAGTTCTAAAAAAGAACGCATGTTTCGCGGTGAAGCGCAGTTTTGAAAAGCGCCGATGTTCTGCAGGTGGGAGGCGATTGGTCGTGGCGAAGCAGTCGCAAGCGCTCGGTTTCGATGAGACTGACGGCCGCGTAAATTGCGGTCCACGTTCCAGGACCGACAGAACAGCTTCGCACACAGCGAGCCTAACCCAACCGGGAGAAGACTCTTGAAGAAAAGAAATGCAACCGTCGCCGTGATCGGCGCGGGCGATTTCATCGGCGGCGAGATCGCCAAGAAATTTGCCTCCGAGGGCTTTACCGTCTTCGCCGGCCGGCGCAACGGCGACAAGCTGGCGCCGCTGGTCAAGGAGATCGAGGCCGCCGGCGGCGAGATCCACGGCCGCTCGCTCGACGCACGCAAAGAGGAGGAGATCATCTCCTTCCTGAACGACGCCGACAAGCACGCGCCTTTGGATGTCTGCATCTTCAACATTGGTGCGAACGTCAACTTCCCGATCCTCGACACGACCGAGCGCGTTTTCCGCAAGGTCTGGGAGATGGCCTGCTACTCCGGCTTCCTTGCCGGGCGCGAGGCGGCCCGGCTGATGCTGCCGCGCGGGCAAGGCAACATTTTTTTCACCGGCGCGACAGCTTCCTTGCGCGGCGGTAGCGGCTATGCCGCCTTTGCCAGCGCCAAATTCGGACTGCGCGCTGTGGCGCAGGCGATGGCGCGTGAGCTCGGCCCGAAGAATATCCACGTCGCCCACCTCATTATCGATTCTGGCGTCGACACCGAGTGGGTTCGGCAGCGGCGCCTGGAGGCGCTGGGCCCCAACGCACTCGACGATCCCGATCTGCTGATGCCGCCGGCCTCGGTAGCGACGTCCTATTGGCAGCTTTATCAGCAGCCGAAGAGCGCCTGGACCTTCGAGCTGGAAATCCGCCCCTTCGGTGAGAAGTGGTAGGACGCGCACGATGGAACTCGCACTGTCTCGCGAAGACGCGGCCTTCCGTGATGAGGTGCGCGCTTTCATCGCCGAAAACTATCCGAAGGAAATGCGGGTCCCCAATCCGGAGACCGACCTGACCAAAGAGCAATCGCTGCTCTGGCACCGCATTCTCTACAAGAAGGGCTGGATCGCGCCGCTCTGGCCCAAGGAATATGGCGGCCCCGGCTGGTCGATCACCAGACGCTTCATCTTCGAGCAGGAGACAAGCCGGGCCGGGACGCTGCCGCCGTTGGCGTTCAGCGTCACCATGGTGGGGCCCGTCATCTACACCTTCGGTAACGACGCGCAAAAGCAGAAGTTCTTGCCGCGGATTCTTGCGGGTGAGGATTGGTGGTGCCAGGGCTATTCCGAGCCGGGCTCGGGCTCGGACCTCGCCACGGTCCGGACCAAGGCCGTGCGCGACGGCGACCACTACATCGTCAACGGTCACAAGACCTGGACGACGTTGGCGCAACACGCCGACTGGATCTTCTGCCTGGTGCGTACCGATCCCTCGGCCAAGCCTCAGGCCGGCATCTCGTTCCTCCTGATCGACATGAAATCGCCCGGCGTCACGGTGCGTCCGATCATCACGGTCGACGGATCGCACGAGGTCAATGACGTCTTCCTTGAGGATGTCCGCGTCCCCGTCGAGAACCTGATCGGCGAGGAGAACAAGGGCTGGACCTATGCCAAATTCCTGCTGGGCAACGAGCGCACCAGCATGGCCGGGATCGGCCGGTCGACGCGCTATCTCGACCGGTTGAAGAAGATTGTGAAGGCGGAGATTGCAGCGGACGATCCGGCGCATCTCGAATTTTGCAAGGAGATCGGGCGGATCGAGCTCGACGTGCTTGCGCTCGAGGCTACCGAGCTGCGCGTTGTTGCCCAGATGGCACGCGGCATCGATCCGGGTCCTGCGGCTTCGCTGTTCAAGATCCGCGGCACCGAGATCTTTCAGGGGATTACCGAGCTGACGCACCGTGCCCTCGGCAATTACGGACTGGCACTTCGCGAGCAAACTTTGAGCGCAAACCAGTTCATGCCGGGTCCCGATTACGGCCACACCGCGTCGGAAAAGTACCTGAACGCGCGCAAGCTCAGCATCTACGGCGGATCGAACGAAATCCAGCGCAACATCATCGCCAAAGCGGTGCTCGGTCTCTAACAACAGCGCAACAAGAGGATCGGATGGATATCCAGTTCACGGAAGAGCAGGAACTGTTGCGCTCCAGCGTACAGCGTATGCTACGCGACCAGTACAGCTTCGAGGCGCGCCGCAAGATTGTCGCCAGCGAAGACGGCTGGAGCCGCAGGCAGTGGGGCGCCTTTGCGGAGCTCGGCCTGCTTGCCGCGCCGTTCTCCGAGGAGAGCGGCGGGCTCGGTGGCGGCCCGCTCTCCACCATGATCGTTGCTCAGGAGTTCGGCCGCCACCTTGTCGTGGAACCGTACGTCGAAACGGTCGTGCTGGCCGGCGGCTTGATCGAGCATGCAGGGTCCAAAGAGCAGAAGCAGGCCTTGATTCCCGATATCATCGCCGGACAGAAGATCTGGGCGCTGGCATGGACCGAAAAAGGCGCGCGCTTCGATCTTGCCAATGTCGCGACCGCGGCGCGGCGCGACGGCAAGGACTACATGCTCAGTGGTGAGAAGACCGCCGTCATCGCGGCGCCTTGGGCGGACTATCTTATCGTCTCCGCCCGCACCAAGGGCAAGCGCGACGATCGCGCCGGCGTCAGCCTGTTCGTCGTCGATGCCCGGGCGGCCAATCTGGATCTGCGCAGCTTCAAGACCATCGACGGCCGCCGCGCCGCGGAAATCACCTTCCGCGACGTTCGCGGCGAGTTGCTCGGCAGCGAGGGCGAGGGCGTCGCCCTGCTGGAAGCCTGCCGTGACAGGGCCATCGGCGCGCTCTGCGCCGAGGCGGTCGGCGCGATGGCCGAACTGAACTCCGCGACGCTGGAATACTCCAAGGCCCGAAAGCAGTTCGGCGTCACCATCGGCAGCTTCCAGGTGTTGCAGCACCGGATGGTCGACATGTTCATCGCCCATCAGGAGGCGCTCTCGTTGATGCAGCATCTCAATCTCAGCCTCGGCGCCGGCGAGAGCGGCATTTCGCGCCTCGCCTCCGGCGCCAAGTCGAAGGTCGGGTATGCCGGCAAGTTTATCGCCGACCAGGCGGTGCAACTCCACGGCGGCATGGGTATGACCGACGAATTGAACGTCGGTCATTACTTCAAGCGAATCTCCTCCATCAACATCCAGTTCGGCGATCCCGCTCACCACTTGCTGCTTTATGTGCAGCTCGACGCGGCTGCGTAACAAAAGAGGCCAGCATGACGACAGAGGCAGTTATCGTTTCCACCGCCCGTACCGGTGTCGGCAAGGCCTATCGGGGCGCGCTGAACAACACCGATGGGCCGACCATGGCTGGCCACGTGATGGCCGAAGCGGTCAGGCGCGCGGGCATTGATCCGGGCGAGGTCGAAGACGTGGTGATGGGTTGCGCGATGCAGCAGGGCACCATGGTGATGAACGTCGCACGCAAGGGGGCGATTCGTGCCGGCCTGCCGGTCACCGTTGCCGGCACCACGATCGATCGGCAGTGCGCCTCCGGCCTGCAGGCGATCGCGGTCGCGGCACGCTCGATCATGCTGGATGGCGTTGAGATCGCGATTGGAGGCGGCATCGAATCGATCAGCCTGGTGCAGAACGAGCACATGAACAGGTTCCATGCCGTTGACGACGAGCTGATGGCGATGAAGCCTGAGATGTACATGTCGATGCTCGACACCGCCGAGATCGTTGCTGAGCGCTACAAGATCGGCCGCGACCGGCAGGATGAATACAGCCTTGAATGTCAGCGCCGCATCGGCGCCGCGGTGCAGGCCGGTCGCTTCAATGACGAGATCGTGCCGATCACCACCAGGATGGCCGTCGTCAACAAGGACACCAAGGAGGTCATTTATCAGCAAGTGACGCTGTCGAAGGATGAAGGTCCGCGCCCCGAAACGACGGCGGAAGGACTGGCGAAAATCAAGCCGGTGTTCGAAGGCAAGACCATTACGGCCGGCAATGCCAGCCAGCTCTCCGACGGCGCATCGGCCTGCGTGATCATGAGCGACAAGATCGCCGCGAAGAAAGGCCTGAAGCCGCTCGGCATCTTTCGTGGCTTCGTCGCCGCCGGCGTCGAGCCGGACGAAATGGGCATCGGTCCGGTCGCTGCAATCCCGCGCCTTCTCAAGCGGCACGGTCTGAAGATCGATGACATCGATCTCTGGGAGCTGAATGAAGCCTATGCCGTCCAGGTGATCTACTGCCGCGACAAGCTCGGCATCGACCCGGACAAGCTGAACGTCAATGGCGGCTCGATCGCGATCGGCCATCCCTATGGCATGACGGGCAGCCGGCTTGCGGGGCATATCCTGATCGAGGGACGGCGGCGCAAGGCGAAGTATGGCGTGGTGACCATGTGCATCGGCGGTGGCATGGGCGCGGCGGGCCTGTTTGAAATCGTCAACTGATCGGAAAGCGGAGAAGCGCACGT
This sequence comes from Bradyrhizobium nivariense, assembly GCF_029846715.1. Classification (GTDB taxonomy): domain Bacteria; phylum Pseudomonadota; class Alphaproteobacteria; order Rhizobiales; family Xanthobacteraceae; genus Bradyrhizobium. The sequence goes on along the minus strand of NZ_JARVWW010000002.1, from coordinate 286,404 downwards.
GAAGACAGCAATCACTGAACTGTTCGGCATCCAGCATCCGATCATCCAGGGCGGCATGCATTATGTCGGCTTTGCCGAGCTGGCAGCCGCGGTGTCGAACGCTGGCGGTCTCGGCATCATCACCGGCCTCACCCAGCGGACGCCGGAATTGCTGGCGAAGGAAATTGCGCGCTGCCGTGACATGACCGACAAGCCGTTCAGTGTAAACTTGACCTTTCTGCCGAGCTTCACCGCGCCGCCCTATCCGGAATATATCGCAGCCATCAAGGAAGGCGGCGTCAAGGCGGTGGAGACCGCCGGCCGTAGCCCGGAGGCGTACATGCCCGCGCTGAAGGCGGCCGGCATCAAGGTGATCCACAAATGCACCTCGGTGCGGCATTCGCTGAAAGCGGAGAGAATCGGTTGCGATGCCGTCAGCGTCGATGGCTTCGAATGCGGTGGCCATCCCGGCGAGGACGATATCCCGAACATGATCCTGCTGCCGCGCGCGGCGGATGAACTGAAGATTCCGTTCGTGGCCTCGGGCGGCATGGCGGATGCGCGGAGCCTCGTTGCGGCACTGTCGATGGGCGCGGCCGGAATGAATATGGGCACCCGCTTTATCGCGACCAAGGAAGCCCCCGTCCATGCCAACGTGAAGCAGGCGCTGGTCGAAGCCACCGAGCTCGACACCGTGCTGGTGATGCGTGCGCTGCGCAACACCGAGCGCGTGCTGAAGAACAAGGGCGTCGATCACCTGCTCGAGGTCGAGCGCGAGAAGGGGGCGGGCCTCAAGATCGAGGACATCCACGAGCAAGTGGCGGGCGTCTACCCCAAGGTGATGGTCGACGGCGAGATGGACGCCGGCGCCTGGAGCTGCGGCATGGTGGTAGGGTTGATCCACGATATCCCGACGGTGAAGGAGCTGATCGACCGCATCATGCTGGAAGCCGAGCAGATCATCCGGCGGCGGTTGACCGGATTCCTTGACGGCGCTGCGGCGAATGCGACCGCGCGCGCCGTTGCTTGACGAACAACGTTAGGAATAATCGCTTGGAGCGCGAGAGCGGCAGTCACTCGTCGCTTTCTCCGCCTGTCCTAGTAAACAATCGGCCAGCTAGCGATCTGCGCGGTGAACGCCCCGGAACCTGCAGTACCAAGCTGAGCAGTTGCTTCACCTCGCGTACGTCTATCCTCGCCTCCGAGGGCGTTCGAGGTTGCGGAGGCTGATGTAGGCGACGCTGTTGCCAGCGCCGGACCGTTGGAAAGTCTGGCAGAATTAATCGTTCGCAATTGATCGTGCGGCCATTGCCGTGGGCCAGATAAGGGAGGGTCTGACATTCAATTTGAGGCCAATCGCGGCCGAGAAGTTCGGTCACTTCGCCATCGAATTCGTCCATCGCTGATGCGACAAGCTCTACTGCCATGTTGAGACTCTGTCGTCGATGTCCTTGCCCCATGCATTGTTGACCTCATTGATTGAACGGCCCTGTTCCGGATCCGAACTGGCCGAACGCTTCGACCGTTCCATCGGCCACCGGTTTGCTCGGGCTGTTCGACCGGCGTTCCTGCAACGAATGCAATTGTCTCGCCCAGGCTTTAAAGCATCGGCTCGAACTGGCAGTGCACGAGCATCTCGGAGACCGAGGCGTTGTTCGGCAGCATGAGTGCGGTTTCCACAAGGCCGGCGATGTCGCCAGGCTGGCTCATCTCGTGGCGGGGAATTTCGTCGTCGTTCAGCGTCATGTCGGTCGCAACGTAGCCCGGGCAGATCACCGTCGCCCGAATGCCGGCCGCGCGACCTTCCCGGCGAATGCCGTGGGTGAGTGCAACCACGGCGAACTTGGTCATGGCATAGCCGACGTTGCTTCCCACGCGCTTTCCGGAGAGGGACCCTAGATTGATAACCCGGCCGTGACCGCAGACGGCCAAATGAGGGAGGGTGGCTCTGATGAGGCGCAGGGGACCCTTGACGTTCACGCGCCACATTTCATCCAGCTCGTTCTCACCCTCGTCGGAGACACGGACCTTCGGATTGATGCCGGCGGTGTTGACGATGGCGTCGACGCCGCCCCATCGTGCGACCGTCGCGTTGACCCACGCGGCCGGGCTCTTGGCGTCTTCGGCATCATAACGGTGCGTCATGAGTCTCTCGCTTTCCGCGAGCCGGCTCGGGTCGCGAAGCCCCGCCGATACGCGGAAGCCCGACGCCAGGAGCCGGTCGACGACGGCGCGTCCAATGCCGCGCGAAGCCCCGGAGACCAAGACGATCCGATTGCCGACTTCCAACATCCGAGTCCGTCTCCCACGGGTGAGCCAAGAGTATCACGAAATGTAAGGGGACACGCGTGACGGCGAGTAAGAGAAATTCACTCTGCCGGCATTGGGCGTGCTTATGGCTCGCGAGCCTGCGACTTCGGCCGGGATATTGGATGTCCTTATGAGGGCAGAACAAATCCGCTCTATGCGCGCTTCGGCCTCCGCACGTAACTTTCCGCCGCTTTGGCTGACTGCAAGAGAGCCTTGCGGATGGGATTTTCGGACTACCGAACGGCGTTGGTGACGGGCGCGTCCTCAGGTATTGGGGCTGCGACGGTTCGGCGCCTCTGCGCCGAGGGGATCGAGGTTCACGCACTGGCGCGCGATGTTCGCCGGCTGGCCAGCCTGTCGGACGAGACCGGATGCCACGCATGCGCCGTCGATATGAACGATCTCGACGGCTTGAGGCGGCTGGCGAGCTCGACGGAATGCGACATTCTCGTCAACAATGCCGGTCAGTCGCGGCGCGGCAATATCCTGGAGATGGCGCCTGATGATGTCGACACCCTGGTCGACGTCAATCTGCGCGCAGTTCTGCACCTGACGCGGCTGATCGCACCAGGCATGGCGAGGCGCAACCGCGGCCACGTGGTCAATATCTCGTCGATCGCCGGCCACTATGCCTTCGGCGAGAACGCCACGACATTCAATTCGTCCGTGGCCTATCACGCGACGAAGGCGGGGATTCATTCGCTGTCGCAGCAGTTGCGCGTCGATCTCTACGGCACCCGCGTTCGCGTCACCGAGCTATCACCTGGGCGTGTCGCGACCAGCATCTTCCAGAACCAGAATGCCGCCGACAATCCGGATGCCCGCTTCGTCGGGACGTTCGAGACGCTCCAGTCCGAGGACATCGCGGATGCCATTGCGTTCGCGGTGGGATCGCCGGCGCGGATGAACGTCGCGACGATTGAGGTCGTACCCACGTTTCAGGTCGTCGGCGAACTGCGATTTGCGAGCCGATCCGAGGCCGCACGTTTGAAAGAGATGAGAAGTGGAGCCGACAATGCCTGAACTCGCAAACCGCCTCAAGACAGTGAAAGTATCGGCCTCGGCGGCGATGACGGACAAGGCGCGCGAGCTCCGGGACGCGGGCGTCAAGATCGTGGGCCTGTCGTCCGGCGAGCCCGATTTTCCGACGCCGCCGCATGCGATCGAGGCCGCACATCGGGCGGCCCTTGCCGGCGATACCAAATATCCGGCGCAGCCGGGGACCGTCGCGCTGCGGACCGCTGTCCAGCGCAAGTTCAAGCGCGAGAACAATCTCGACTACGCTCTCGACGAGATCCTGATCGCCAATGGCGGCAAGCAGATCATCTTCAACGCTCTGTTTGCTACCTGCAATCCGGGCGACGAGGTGGTCATTCCGGCACCGGGCTGGATCACCTATGCGGACATCGTTCTTCTGGCGGAGGCGACGCCCATCACGGTCCCTTGCCCGGAGAACAACCAGTTCAAGCTTCGTCCGGCGGACCTGGATGCGGCGATCACGCCCCGGACGAAGTGGTTGATCCTGAATTTTCCCAACAATCCGACTGGCGCTGCCTGTACGCGCGAGGAGATGCGCGCGATCGCCGACGTCATGCTGAAGCACCCCGACGTCTGGATTCTCACCGACGACATCTATGAACATCTCACTTATGACGGTTTCGAGTTCTGCACCATCGCGGAGGTCGAGCCGCAGTTGAAGAATCGCGTCGTAACCGTGAACGGCGCGTCCAAGGCCTACGCCATGACGGGCTGGCGGGTCGGCTATTGCGGCGGCCCCAAGGACCTGATCGCCGCGATGAACAATGTCCACGGTCAGGCGACCGGCGGAATCTGCACAGTGAGCCAGGCAGCGGCCGTCGCGGTCCTGGACGGACCGCAGGACTACCTGAAGGAGCGCGCTGACATTTATCGCGACCGGCGCGATCTGGTGGTCAAGCTCCTCAATCAAGTTCCCGGCATCACCTGCCACAAGCCGCAAGGGGCTTTCTACGTGTTTCCCAACATCGCTGGCTGCATCGGCAAGTCCACGAAGGGCGGGCGACGGCTGGAATCCGATGCCGACTTCATCTCGGCGCTGCTGGAAGAGCAGCATGTCGCGGCCGTGCCCGGCGGCGCCTACGGCATGAGCCCGTACTTCCGCATTTCCTACGCAACCGATACCGAATCACTCAAGGAAGGCTGCCGGCGCATCGCGAGCTTCTGCGAAAGCCTGCGCTGACCGGGCGCGCCGATATGTCAGGGGGCTTGGCCTTCGGCGGAGAACGAAAGATGCAACCAGCGGCATTCGTCGACCAAGATCGGAGCAGTATGCCGAACCAACTGTCATAATCCTTCTTAATGCCCCTAAACGAAGATGTTCTTGGTCCTGTAGGATATCGACGCATAAGCTTTGTGCAAAGAGGGGTATTGCCTTGGTATCGCGCAGTCGAGGACGGCCAGCGATGACCACCAGCGACGATGCGGTGGCGGTTTTAAGTATTCAAGCTCCACCGGCAACCCGGCGGGCGTCGCCGTGGCGTCTGGCCCTCCCGGTCGGGCTTCTCGCCGTCCCGATGCTGGCATTCCTGACGTACTTCTTCTTCTATCCGGCGCTGGGGCTGCTGCTTTCGAGCATCCAGACACAGGACGGCCGCGGCATCATCGGCCGTCCGTTCACTCTGGCGCACTACGCCCGTCTGATCAACGTCGAGCTCTACGCACGCGTGCTCTGGACGACGCTACGGATCAGCATCATCACCTCCGCGCTCGCGACGGTGCTCGCCTATCCGGTTGCGCTGGTGATGGTCAAGAGCCGTCCGATGGTCACGCGCATCATCACCTTGATCGTCATCGCGCCCCTCATCGTCAGCGTGGTCGTTCGTGGGTACGGCTGGCAGCTCGTGCTCCAGAACGGTCCGAAGGGAATGCTGAACTGGATCCTGATGACGCTGCATATCGTCGATGCCCCGATATCGGTCCTCTACACCGAGGTAGCCGTTGTCATCGGGTCGCTGCACGTGTTCTTCCCAATGATGGTTCTGCCGCTGGCCTCGGCGCTCAGCAAGATCGATCCCAACCTCGAAGATGCAGCCCGGATGTTAGGCGCGCCATGGTGGAAGGTGTTCATCCGCGTGACGCTGCCGTTGAGCATGCCCGGCTTCGTGGCGGGATTTACCCTGGTATTCTCGCTTACCGCCGGCTCCTTCGTCATTCCCGCGATCCTGGGCGGCGCTTCGGCGATCATGCTCGGCAATCTGATCGAGCAGCAGATCTTCGTCGTCTACGACTGGCCGTTCGGCGCCGCGATTGCCGCCGTTCTCGTCGGCCTGGTCCTCGCAGTGAACGGCGTCTCGATGTGGCTTCTGGAAGGACGGCGTCTCAGGAGGCCCGACTGATGGACGAGCGGTTTTCCGGCTTCGGCGCCTTCATCCTCTACACCATCACCGCCGGCATGATGCTGTTCATCCTGGCGCCGCTGCTCCTCGTCATGGCGGTGTCGGTTTCCGATTCCTATTTCGTGACGTTCCCGCCGCAGGGCTTCACGCTGAAATGGTATGCCAAGGTTCTCCAGGACAGAGACTTCCTGGAGGCGATGAGGCTGAGCATTCTGCTCGCGCTCGGCACGACGGCGGGCTCGCTCCTGTTCGGCGTGCCCGCGGCCTTTGCGCTGGTCCGTGGCAAGTTCTTTGGACTGGCGGCGATCAAGGGGTTCTTGCTGTCGCCGCTGATTTTCCCGGCGCTGGTCACGGGCCTGGCGCTGCTTCAGGTCCTGACCAAGCTCGGCTCGCAGGATGCGCGGCTCAACCTCCTGATCGGGCACGTAGTCGTGACGTCGCCCTATGTCATCCGCACCGTCGTCACCAGCCTCCAGCTCGTGGATGAGAATCTGGAGGATGCCGCGCGCACTCTCGGCGCAAACCGGCTGAGGACCTTCTGGCGCGTGACGTTGCCGCAGATCGCCTCGGGCGTCGCCGCCGGCGGACTGTTCGCCTTCATGGTGTCCTTTGACAACTACCCGGTCACGATGTGGCTGGCGAACTCGGAATACTCACCCGTGCCGCTCGTCCTGATGCGGCAACTGGTCAACGTCTTTGATCCTTCCGTGCCGGCGATGTCGACGATCATCATCCTCATGGCGATGGTCGGCGTGCTGCTGCTGGAGAAACTGGTCGGCCTTCGCCGCGCGCTGGCCGCTTGATGTGCATTGGTAGATGGAGATTGGACTCATGAAGCTGACACGTAGGACTCTCATTCAAGCCGGTGCATCTGCGATTGCCTTCCCGACGATCATCAGTCGGGCGTCGGCGCAGGACGTCAAGCAGCTGCATGTCGGCGTCTACAATTCCGCGCTCGGCAAGCTCATCCAGAAAGAGGTCATTCCCAAGTTCGAGGCCGAGTTCAAGTGCCGCGTCTTCACGATCGAAGGCGCGACGCTGTCGAACATCGCCGCCCTCCGTGCCACCCGCGATACGCCGCGCTTCAGCATGATGATGATGGACGATGTCGGCATCCCCCAGGCCAAGCAGGAAGGGCTGATCGACAAGCTCGACACGAGCAAGATCCCGAATCTTGCGAAGGTCTATCCGCGCTATCTGTTCGAGGAGGATTATGGCGTCGGCTTCTCGATCTCCAGTGCGGCCATGTTCATCAATCCGCAGGTGACAAAGCCGCTCGAGAGCTACGAGCAGATCTTCGACGCCAAGTATCGCAAGCAGATCCTGCTGAATACGCCCAAGAACACGCAGAGCGTGCTGATGCTCATCGTGGCGACGGCGCTCACGACGGGCAAGCCGCTGAAGGAAGCGCAATACCTTGTCGATAGCGGCTGGGACAAGCTCGCAACCCTCAAGCCCAACGTCCTGACGATCTACGACAGCGAGGCGCAGGTGCTCCAGGTGGCCCAGGGTCAGGCGACGATCGGCGGCATCGAATATTCGAAGGCGATCTATCCGCACACGGCCAAGGGCATGCCGCTCGACATGACGTTCCCCAAGGAAGGCGCGTTCACCGGCATCAACAGCATGACGCTGGTCAAGAATGCGCCTGAACCGGAGCTTGCTTGTGCGCTGATCAACCGCATTCTGGAGCCCTCGGTCGCCAAGATGCTGTCCGAGCAGACGCTCAGCGCGCCCTCGGTGGGCGGGATCGACTTCAAGCCGGAGACGGCCAAGTTCCTGGCCTATCCCGACACCAAGGCAACCGATCTCGGGCTGTTCACGCCGGACTGGAAGTTCATCGTTCCGCGCCGCGGTCCGTGGCTGGAGCGCTATAATCAGGTGTTCACGAGCTAAGGCAGGTTGCCATGAGGTCTTCCGAAGTCAGGCTTGACCGCCTCAGTAAGGAATATAACCGCACCATTGCGGTCAACGACGTCTCGCTCACGATCGAACCGGGCCACATGGTGGCGCTGCTCGGTCCGAGCGGATGCGGCAAGACAACGTGCTTGCGCATGATCGCCGGGCTGATCCGCCCGACATCCGGCGACGTGTTCGTCAACGACAAGAGGATGACCGACGTTCCGGTGCATCGCCGCAATGTCGGGATGTTGTTCCAGAACTACGCGCTGTTTCCTCATATGACCGTTGAGGAGAACATCGCATTCGGCCTCGAGATGCGCGGGATATCCAAGGCCGATGCTGCAAGGAAGGTGGGCGAAGCGCTCAGTCTCGTCCAACTCTCCAGCTTCGGGAAGCGTTATCCGGCGCAGCTCTCCGGCGGCCAGCAACAGCGCGTCGCGCTGGGGCGCGCCCTGGTGATCGAGCCGGCCATGCTGCTACTCGACGAGCCGCTCGGGGCGCTGGACAAGGGGCTTCGCGAGAGCATGCAGGTCGAGCTGCGCGCGCTTCAGCGCAGGCTCGGCCTGACCACCATCATGGTGACCCACGACCAGGATGAAGCTCTCACCATGGCGGACAAGATCGTGGTGATGCGTGACGGCAAGCTCGAGCAGGTCGGCTCGGCGACAGAAATCTACCAGCGCCCGACCTCGAAATTCGTCGCGCAGTTCATCGGCGCGTCAAATCTGTTTGAGGGCCCCATCGAGCAGCGAAACGGGAACGGAGCGGTCATTCGTGTATCGCCCGAATTGAGCCTTCAGGTCGATCAGATACCGCAATCCGTCAGCGACGTGATGGTCTCGATCAGGCCCGAAGCGATCCTCGTCGAGCGCGTTGGCCAGAGTCCGACGGAGCAACGTGCCAATAGCGTGATGGCGCGTGTCGACCAGGCGATCTATCGCGGATTTGTCAGTCACTACTACCTCAAGACGCCGAGCGGTGGGCAGATCATCGTATTCGAGCAGAATCAATCGCAGCAAGCGGGGCTTCGATACGCCGTGGGCGAGGAGGTTGTCGCGCGGTGGGAGTCGCCCAGCAATCACGTCATTGCCCGTCACTGAAGCTCGGGACGAGTGCGGCGCCTCGCGGGCAATCGACATCCCTTATACCCGCAGACGAACATCGTCTTGGATCGGCTTCGGCTGCCTGGCTAGACTTGACGGTGGCAGCGCCGCGGGCGTTGCACCAGCGAGGCCCTTTTGTCGATTAATCAGTCCAGCGCTCCCTTTGTCGGCGCGATCGAGAAAAGCCCGAAGATCAGCCTGATCGGCACGCTCGCGATGCTGGTCGAGGCGCCGGGTGACTTTGACCTGGTTCAGCAGGGGCGAATCTGGGCCCTTGCGGATGCGGTTTCCACCTGGCCCAACGTCCAGGAGGCCGTCATTGGCGTCACCAACGTGATGCTCCTGTTCGAGCAGCCGCCTGCGGATATCGGCATGCTCAGCGCTTCGATCGTCGAACTATGGCATCGTGTGCGCAGCCGCAAGGCCGACGGCAAGGTGATCGAAATTCCCGTGGTCTATGGCGGGGAGCTCGGCTTCGATTTGCCGGCGGTCGCAAGCCGTGCCGGACTGTCCGAGCGCGACGTCATCAGGATCCACAGCGAAGGCGACTACACCGTCTGCGCCGTCGCGAGCTCGCCGGGGTTCGGCTACCTCCATGGCCTTGATCCGCGCATCCACATGCCGCGCAAATCGGTGCCGTCGATCAACATGCGCGCAGGCTCGGTGACCATCGGCGGGATGCAGACCGGCGTCGCGGTGCTGACAAGTCCGAATGGATGGAACGCGATCGGATGGGCCTCGGTCGCGATGTTCGACCCACGGTCTGAACAGCCTTCGCTCATGCTTCCGGGCGACCGTGTCAGATTCAGGATCGATCGGATCGAGCTGTGATCGAGATACTGACCAGCTCTGCCTTCAACACGATCCAGGATCTTGGGCGCCACGGCGCGCGCCGTTTCGGCGTGAGCGCCTCCGGCGCCATGGATCCCGTCGCGCTCGCGGCCGGCAATGCGCTGCTCGGCAATGTTGACGGTGCGGCCGGCATCGAGATCCAGACCTTTCCGTTCCGCCTGCGCTTTTCGGCCGACACCGCATTTGCGCTCACCGGCGCCGATCACGAATCCACGCTGGCGGGATCAACCGTCCGGCCGTGGTGGTGCACGCGGGCGAAGGCGGGCGACATTCTCGCGGTCACCGCGCCGCGGCGTGGCGCGCGGGTCTACGCCACGTTCGGCGGCGGCATCGATGTTCCGCGTGTGCTGGGCTCGCGCAGCACGCATCTCCGTGCCGGGTTCGGTGGGCTCGAGGGGCGTACCTTGCAGGCCGGCGACGTCGTGCCGATCGGGAGTTCGCTGTGTAAAAGCGACGGCCGCTTCGATTTTGGCGTCGAGCCGCCCGATCTGTCGATCAATAGCCGTGGTCCATCGAAGGAGCGCGTGCTGCCGGTGCGCGTCATGCGGGCCGGCGAATATGACCTGTTTTCGGAAGCGATGCAGGCCGCATTCTGGTCCACGACCTGGAAGATCAGCGCCCGGAGCGACCGGGGCGGCTACCGTCTCACTGGCGGCAAGCTGGCATTGGACGCACCGGTCGAGATGCGCTCGCATGGTGTGGTGGCTGGCGTCGTGCAGGTGCCGCCGGCCGGCGAGCCGATCATCCAGATGAGCGACGCCAATACGGCGGGCGGCTATCCGAAGATGGCCGCCGTGATTCAGGCCGACCTCTGGCGTCTCGGCCAGGCGGCGCCGGGATCGTTCATCGCCTTCAGCGAGGTGAGCTACCAGGACGCGGTCGCGGCCATGGCTCCTGTCAATGACTACCTCGCGAAGCTGCGAGCAACCGCGGATCTCTATCGAGCGCTTTGAGTGGACGTCAACAATAACAAGAGCAGGGTACGAGCATGAAAATCGGCATCAATTCGGATATGGGTGAAGGCTTCGGCAATTATCGCATCTGCGACGACGAGGCGCTGATGGGCATCATCTCGTCCGCGAACGTGGCGTGCGGCTTCCACGCCGGCGATCCCATCATCATGGATCGCATGGTGCGCCTGGCGAAGCAAAAGGGGGTCGAGGTCGGTGCCCATCCGGGCCTGCCCGATCTGCTCGGGTTTGGCCGCCGCGTCATCCAGATGGATGCCGCTGAGCTCGAGAAGCACATGGTCTATCAGATCGGCGCCTTGCAGGCGATCGCAGCCAATGCCGGCCACCGCGTGACCCATGTCAGCTTCCACGCAGCGATGGGCAACATGGTCAATGCCGACCCTGATATGGCCGATATCGTCGCCCGTGCGATTGCGACCATCAATCGCGATTTCATCGTGTTCTCGCAGCCGGACGCCGAGATCGTGCGCGCCGCGCGCAAGGTCGGCCTGCGCCTCCTCACTCTGTTCCTCGCTGACCGCGCCTATGACGAGAATGGCCATCTGGTGTCCCGCAAGCTTCCTAACTCCGTCATCACCTCGACCGAAGCCGTGGCAGAACGAGTCAAGCGCTTCCTTGATAGTGGCACCGTGCAGACGATCGAGGGCAAGTCGATCAAGGTCGAGGCGCGCTCGATCCTAATCCATAGCGACACGCCCGGATCGGTCAACCTTGCCGGCACGGTGCGCCGTGTGATCGAGCAGGGCGGCGGCGAAGTCACGCCCGCAACTGTCCTGCTCAATTGATCGGGCTGCTCTCGGAGAGCGGGCGGATGCGCACAATCGGTGTGCCGTAGCCGACCGTTGCGCCAGGCTCCGCGATCACGGCATCGACGGTCCCGGCGGCCGGTGCCACAATGGGCGCATACAGCAGGCCGATCTTGGCGAGGCCGACGATCGCACCGGCTTGGATGTGCTGGCCTGGTGCGACGAACGGCTTGTCCCGCCAGGGATGGGCCGCGAGGAAATGCCCTGCGACATCGGCTTTGGCGATGACGGAATGGTCAGCAGCGGGGGCGACAAGCGTCGGTGACGCAGCCATTCGCGGGCCCGTGTCGACGACGAGCTTCAAGGACTGGCCGGGCTCCTCGATTTCGATCGCGTCGACGCCGGACCGTTCGAGGATTTGCGCCAGACGCGCGATATCGGTCAGCTCTATCGGCATGTTCTGATCTCCTCGATAAGGCGCACATTGGTTCTGAGCCGCTCGAGATACGCTGACATCTCGGCCTCGGCTGCTAGTGCATCGGCGTAAGCAGTTTGCTCGAACCGCAGCTTGCCGCCGAGCCTCGCCTGCCCGACGCGCCACAAATCGGCGCGGATCACGGTCGCGATCTTCGGATAGCCGCCGGACGTCTGCGCGTCGCGCATCTGGATGATCGGCTGTCCGTTCGGCGGAATCTGGATGACGCCCGGAACAATGCCGTGCGAGCGTTTCTCAATCGGTGCCTTCGGCTTCACGGGGGGGCCTTGCAGGCGGTAGCCGTAACGGTTGCTCTGCGGCGTGATCTTCCAGCTGCCGGACCAGAACAGCGCCTGCGTGGCGGCGTCGAACCGGTCATATTCGCCGGCGATCACGGCCCTGACGATGGTTTCGTCCGCGGCAGCGTTCGGCCGCGCGAGCGTGATTTCGGCCGGCTCGATCCCGAGCTCGCCGATAGCGGCGGTGGACGCGGCACAGGGCAGGATATCGCCGGGCTGGAGCGGCCGTCCGTGAAGGCCGCCGAACTCGCCGCGAAACTGCGTGCTGCGCGAGCCCAGCACCGCAGGCACGTCGATGCCGCCGCCGACGGCGAGATAGCTTCGTGCGCCGCGGGGTAGCGCCCTGATGGTCAGAACATCTCCGGCACGGGCGTGCGAACGCCACCATGGCGGGATCACGCGTCCTGCGATCTCGGCCTCGACATCGCCGCCCGTGAGCGCAAAGGCCATGTCCCGGTCGAAACGAAGCTTGAACGGCAGCATCGGGATTTCGATGCCGGCAGCGTTCTCGTCGTTGCCGAGAAGGATGTTGCCGGCGCGCAGGGCGACGTCGTCCATCGCACCCGAAGTGCCGACCCCGAAGCGATACTGGTCGAAGCGGCCGAGATCCTGGACGCTGGCGGGCCCCGTGACTGACAGGATCTCGATCACCGGATCACCCGTTCGATCTCGAAGCGGATGGTATCGCCCGGTGCGAGCGCGGCCGGTGTCGGCCAGGACGGATCGAAGAACGCCCAATTCGTGTGTCCGATGGCGTGCCAGCCGCTCGGCCCGGGCGAAGCGGAGACACCGGTCTGCGATCCGCCGATCGACACCGAGCCGCCCGCGGAGCGTTGCAGCGGCGTCTGCCGCCGCGGCATGGTGATGCGCGGGTCCATGCCGCCGAGATAGCAATAGCCGGGATGGCTGCCGAGCGCGAACACCGTGTAGAGCGGGGCGGCATGGATCGAGACCACGTCGTCGACGGATAGGCCGCAATGGTGGGCGACGGACTGAAGCTGCGATCCGATCTCGCCGCCATAGGTGACGGGCAGCCAGATCTCGCGGCCGCTGATAGCAAGGCCTTCCGCCGCGTCCCAGCCGTCGTTGAGAGCGGCGATCAAGGTCTCCAGTTCGCGCGGAGGTGTCTGGAAGGTCAGCATCAAATTGGTAATGCCGGGAATGGCCTCGCGAATTCCTGGCCATTTCGACGCGGTGGCAGCCAGCGACCAGATGCGACGCTGGTGCGGCAGGTCGAATGCGCCAGGCGCCTCGAACAGGAGGGCTGATGTTCCGAGCAGGCTGATCCGCGGCCGGTCCGGCGTCGTCATGGCGCGGCCACCCGCGCATTCATCCAGTGCTCGAGATGATGGATGTCATAGCCGCCACGGCAGAACGTCGGGTCGGCGAGGATCGCCTGATGCAGCGGCACATTGGTTCGGATGCCTTCGGCGCGTAGTTCGGACAGGGCGACGCGCGCACGCGCCAGGGCTTCTTCGCGGGTGCCGCCATGGGCGATCAGCTTGCCGATCAGTGAATCGTAGTGACGGGGAACGGTGGCGCCGGCTGTGATATGCGAATCGACGCGGATGCCGATGCCGCCCGGCATATCCCAGCGCGTCACCGTGCCGGGCGAGGGCGCGAAGGTGGTGGGGTCTTCGGCATTGATGCGGAATTCGACCGCATGGCCGACACGCGTGATATCGCCTTGCGCGATCCCCAGCGGCTCGCCTTGCGCGATGCGGATCTGTTCCTTGACGATGTCGATCCCCGTCGTCATCTCGGTGACGGGATGCTCCACCTGGACGCGCGTGTTCATCTCGATGAAGAAGAACTGTCCATCCTCGTAAAGGAATTCGAAAGTTCCGGCGCCGCGATAGCCGATCCGCCGGCAGGCTTCGACGCAGCTTGCGCCCACCTGCTCGATCAGTGCGCGATCGATGCCGGGTGCGGGAGCTTCCTCGACGACCTTCTGGTTCCTGCGCTGAAGCGAGCAGTCGCGGTCGCCGAGCCAGAGATGGTTGTCGTGCTGGTCGCACAGCACCTGAATCTCGATATGGCGGGGCTTTTCGAGGAATTTCTCGATGTAGACCGCAGGGTTCCCAAAGGCCTTGCTAGCTTCCGCGCGCGTCAGCGCCAGTGCCTCGTCCAGCGCGCTCGCGTTGCGCACGATCCGCATGCCGCGCCCGCCGCCGCCTCCGGCGGCCTTGATGATCACGGGATATCCGATGTCCCGCGCGATCGCGCGCACCTCGACAGGGTCATCAGGCAGGGCGCTGTCCGGTCCGGGTACGCAAGGCACGCCGGCCATCCGCATCGCGCGCTTGGCCGCGACCTTGTCGCCCATGGTCCGGATACAGTCGGCGGGCGGGCCGATGAAGGTGAGACCGGCACGCGCGACCCGGTCGGCGAACTCTGCGCTCTCCGAGAGGAATCCGTAGCCCGGGTGAATAGCCTGGGCGCCGCTGATCTCGGCCGCGAGCAGGATCGCCGCCATATTGAGATAGGTGCTGCTCGCCGGCGCCGGCCCGATGCAGAGCGCTTGGTCGGCGAGTGCGACATAGCGCGCATCGCTGTCCGCCTCCGAGTGAATGACGACCGTCTTGAGACCCATCGCCCGACAGGCGCGCTGGATGCGAAGCGCAATCTCGCCGCGATTGGCGATCAGGACCTTGTCGAACATCAGGATGAAACCGCAGGACCAATCCGGAACATGGCTTGCCCCGCTTCGATCTCGTCACCGTTTTCCGCGAGGATCGCGAGCACGACACCGGGCGCCTCGGCGGCGATGTCGATGAAGGTCTTCATCGCCTCGATGATGCAGATCTTCTGCCCGGCCTCGATCCTCGCGCCGACCTCGACCAGCGGCGCCTCGTCCGGCGCCGCAGCCCGGTAAAACACGCCGTGCATCGGTGCGGCCACGACAACGTCGGCGGTGGCCGAGGCGGTCGCGTCGGGGGCGGGGCTCGCCTGGCGATCAAGGACGGGAGCCTCAACGCTGCTCCCGCTCGCAGGGGGGGCCGCGACCGGTGAGGGTGCCGCAGACGCGCGCTTGAGGATGCGAATGCGGGTGCCGTCCTGCGTGAGGTCCAGCTCCGCGATGGAGGAGCGCGCAACCAGATCCACGAGTTGTTCGATCTTTGGGAGGTCCACGGTCACGCTCCGCGTTGACGGCCTGTCGAGTTCGGGGCGTTCATGCGTCACTCGGCCGGCGGCCGGCTCTTCTGTGCAAAATTGAGGCCGCCGACGACCTGCTGGGTCGGCAGCACTTCCATGAAGGCGATATTCATGCGCGCCGGCGATCCAACCGCGAATGCGATCGAATTGGCGATATCCTCGGGCTGGAGTGCATCGTAGTCGTCGAAGAAGCGGCGCTTGGCTTCGGCCAGATCACCCAGCAGTCGCCCGAACACTTCCGTCTCGACCCGGGCCGGCGATATCTCGGTGACGCGAACCCTGGTTCCATAGAGGTCGACGCGCAGTTGCTGCGACAGCGAGTGAATGCCCGCCTTGGTGGCATGATACACGGTGTTTCCGCCGGCAAATGCGTAGTGGCCGGCGATGGAGGAGATGTTGACGACATGGCCGCGGTCGCGGCGCGCCATGCCCGGCACGACGAGCCGCGTCAGGTGCAGGACCGCGCGCAGATTGACGTCGATGAGCGCATCGACATCCTCCGGCGTCGTGTCCAGGATGTTGCCGCGCCGGGACTGACCGGCATTGTTGACCAGGACGTCGAACTCGGCCGACTTCGCCAGTGCCGCGAGCGCATCGAGGTCGCTGATGTCGACCGCGCAGACCCGGCATCCGGTCTCCGCGGACAAGGCGCTCAGGCGATCAACGTCGCGGGCCACGGCGTGAACTTCGAGTCCTTCCGCACGCAGCCGGCGAACCGTCGCAGCCCCGATCCCCGAGGATGCGCCCGTCACGAGGGCCGTTCGATAGTCCGAAAATCCCATCCGCGAGGGCTCCTCTGCTACCGTCCAACCCGCTGGTGGCGTCGGCTGCAACGCGAGCGGCGGACGAGTTCAGCACTACCTATAGGCCCCTCAGGTTCCAGGTGGTAAGAACAATTCCTTCTGATCCCATAGCTTCAGCCTATTGCTGCTGCATTGCTCCCTGTCTGGATATCCGGAGGCGACGTATTGGATACGAAACGTTTGGAGGCCTTCATCAAGGTCGTGGATCTCGGCAGCATGACGAGCGCGGCGAAGGTGCTGAATGTCGCCCAGCCGGCCCTGAGCCAGCACATTGCGAGCCTGGAGGCGGAGTTCAAGTGCAAGCTGCTCGACCGCAGCGCGCGCGGCGTCAAGCCCACCGAGGCCGGACGAATCCTCTATCGGTATGCCAAGTCGATCCAGCGGCAGATCGAAGAGGCCAGGCGCACCATTCTGGACAACAAGCCGGAGCTGACCGGCAACGTGACGATCGGTCTGGCCCCGCTCAGCTCGGCGGCATTGCTGGCGACCCCGCTGCTGATGCAGGTACGCGAACGCTATCCCGGCATCGTGCCGCACATTTACGACAGTTCCGGGGTCATGCTCAGCGAGATGATGCTGAAGGGGAGCATGGATATGGCTGTCCTCTACGGCGATCGCCCGGTGACCGGTCTCGATTACAAGCCGCTGATGCGCGAGTACTTCTATCTTGTCGCGCCTCGCAGCATGTATCCGGAGCAGATGCCTCGGGAGGAAGTTTCGGCGGCGGAGGTCGCGCAATTCGACCTGCTTCTTCCCTATCGGGAATCCTTCCTGCGACAGACGGTCGAGCGGGTCTGCGCCGAGGTGGGACTCCGCCCGCGCATCGTCGCCGAGATCCATTCCCAGTCGACCCTGTCTTCGGCGATTGCAGCCGGAGTGGGTGCTGCCGTGCTCCCCATCTCCATCGCAAAGGCATTGCCGAACCTGGATGAACTCTGCATCCGGCGCATCAATGCGCCGTCGGCCTCGCAGCAGATGTCGCTATGCATTTCCGATAGCGCTGCCTTGTCCGATGCCGCATTCGCTGTCTACAAGATATTGCTCGAGATCATCGTCAAGACCTGGGGGCAGTTCGATAGCCCTCCCGGCGCGGTTACCATCGCAGAGGAGGCTCCAACATCGCTTCTGGAGGGCCAGAAGAGCGAGCCATAACGAAACACGATGTGGCAATCCTAAAATCTGAAATTCTCCGATGCGAGGTGGTCGACTATCTCCGGTGGAGCGCAGTTTGCGGACCCTTGGAGGAACCATGGTTCACGTTGTCAGGACATTCGATCGGCCCGCTGTCGAGCTTGTCGAACGCATCAAGCAGTTTCCTCCTTCCACTCTGCACGAGGCGCAGGGCCGATCGGGCGCGCTGACCTCCAGCATCAAGCCGATCTATTCCGGGATGCACGCCTGCGGACCGGCGCTTACGGTGAGCTGCCATCCGGGCGACAACATGATGCTGATCACGGCGATTTCGCTGGCCAAGCCGGGCGACGTGCTCGTGGTGAGCGCGGGCGATCATCCCGAGCAGGGCGGCTTCGGCGAGGTGCTGGCGACGGCCTGCGTCGCCAAGGGCATCGTCGGCCTGGTCACGGATGCCGGCGTTCGCGATGGCCTTGCGGTGCGCGCTACCGGCTTCAACGTCTTCTCCTACGGCCTCTGCATGAAGGGCACCGTCAAGGAGACCCTCGGCACCATCAATCAGGCGATCGTCATCGGCGGCATCGCCGTGCGTCCCGGCGATATCGTGAGCGCCGATGATGATGGCGTCGTGATCGTGCCCAAGGAGAACATCGCCGACGTTTGCGTCAAGTCGGCGGCGCGCGAGGACAAGGAAGCCGGCGTAATGAAGGCGCTCAAGGCCGGCGGTGACATTCTCGAACTCTCCGGCATCGGCAAGGTGCTGGAGTCCAAGGGCTGCACCTTCGCCTGAGCGGCACACGCCGCAAGCGAGCAATAACAGGACCACCAGTGTCAGTCATTCTCGGCTCGGGCGAGCATCGCTACCGCGTCGTCGATAACTGGGCGAAGCTGCCGGACGGCTGGCAGCTCACCGACGTTGCCTCGGTCGCGGTCGACAGCCGCGACCGCATCTACGTCTTCAACCGCGGTGCCCATCCGATGGTGGTGCTCGACCGTGACGGCAATTTCCTGCGGAGCTGGGGCGAGGGGCTGTTCTCCCCAGGTCATCTTTGCTAAAAGATTAGAGTGTTGCGCTGACCATTTGATCCCGCCGCGCAATCGGCCGCTTCGGTCATCGATACATAATTTGATTGAGGAATGCACGGGTTCGATCCTGTTTCGGATCCGAGAAAAAATCGGTCGGCGCGCCTTCCTCGATAATCCGGCCGGCGTCCATGAACACCACGCGGTCGGCGACCGTGCGCGCGAAGCCCATCTCATGGGTGACGCAGACCATGGTCATGCCTTCGCGGGCGAGGCCGACCATGACGTCGAGCACCTCCTGGATCATTTCCGGATCAAGCGCCGAGGTCGGTTCGTCGAATAGCATGATCTGCGGTTTCATGCACAGCGCACGCGCGATGGCGACGCGCTGCTGCTGGCCGCCGGATAGCTGGTTCGGATATTTATCGGCCTGTTCGGAGATCCGTACGCGCTCAAGAAAATAGCGCGCGATCTCGTCGGCCTCCTGCCTCGTTGCGCCGCGGATCTTGCGTGGCGCGATGGTGAGGTTCTGCAGCACGGTCAGATGCGGAAACAGGTTGAATTGCTGGAATACCATGCCGATATCGCGGCGGACCACGTCGACATTGCGCGTCGAGTGATCCAGCTCGACGCCATTGACCATGATGCGGCCGTCGCGATGTTCTTCCAGCCGGTTCATGCAACGGATCATGGTCGACTTGCCGGACCCCGAAGGCCCGCAGATCACGACGCGCTCGCCGCGCGCCACCGTGAAGTCGATGTCCTTGAGCACCTGGACGTCGCCATACCATTTGGTGACGCCGGACATCTGAATGATCGGCGCGGAAGTCACTGCAGGCGCTTGCAGCATGGTGCTCTCCGAAACGTTGCTCATGACGCCATCCAGCCGCCATCGACGAGGATATTTTCGCCGGTCATGAAAGTTGCCTCGTCGGAGGCCAGAAACGGCGCCGCATTGGCGACGTCGTCGGGGCGGCCCAGCCGCGGCATCGGCGTGCGGCTGGTGGAGTAGTCCATCCAGCGCGGCTCCACAGCGCGACCCGGTTTGCCGGTGACGATCTTGCCGGGCGCGACTGCGTTGCAGATGATGTGATCTTTCGCGTAGTCCGCCGCGATCTGCCGCGTCATGTAGACGACCCCGGATTTGGAGGTGCCATAGGCGATGTCTTCCGGGCAGGCGATCATGCCGTGCTGCGATGAGATGTTGACAAGGCGGCCGCGGGCCTCGTTGCGGATATCCTGCGTCAGCATCTGGTTGACGGCGGCGCGCGACATCAGGAATACGCCGGTGAGATTGACCGCCAGCGCCCTGTCCCATTCGGCGAGGCTGGTGTCGGTCAGACGCTTGCCGGTGCCGATGGCGGCGTCGTTGACGAGCACGTCGAGACGGCCGTAGCGCGCAACGGTCTGTTGGACGGCGCGGACGGTATCGTCCTCCGAGGCCACGTCGATCTGGATGAAATCGACCTCATAACCGTCTGCACGCAGCAGATCCAGTGTCGGAGCGCCGCCCTCGCGCACGTCCATGGTGAGATCCGCGAGCATGAGTCTCGCGTCCTCGGCAGCAAATCGGCGGGCGATGGCGCGGCCGATGCCCGAGGAGGCGCCGGTGATCAGGACGGATTTTCCGGCCAGACGTTTGCTCATGCGGGTTCTCCTGCCTGCGACAACCAGCCGAGATAGTCGCGCGCCGCATCTTCCAGATAAAATTGAGGCTTGAAGCCGGCATCCGCGGCCAGTCGCGCAATGTTCAGCGGCGCACGGTCCTTCGGCAGGCCATAGCTCACGTTGCCCTCCGCTTCGATCTCCGCCATCCGCCAGCGGAAGCCGGGCAAGTGCGTCGCGATGATCTCGCACCATCGTGGCAGATCGGACAACACACCGCCGCTGACGTGATAGGTGCGGTGCTTCAGCGCGTCGGAGGCGCTCACCCTCGCGACGCCGAGGGCGGCGTCACGAGAATAGATCCAGTCGCCGGCCATGCTGCGCGGGAGAACCGCTTCACGGCCGTCGAAGGCCATGCGGAGCACCTGATAATGCGGGCTCAGCGCATCGCGGACACCGGTCTGCAATTCCCATGGGCCAAAGACCGGCCCGAGCCGAATCACGCGCACATCGAGCTTGTGAAGGTCGGCGATCCGCAGCGCCGCCTGTTCCGATGCAAGCTTTGTGATGCCGTAGAGCGCGGCTGGCGCCGGCGGCGACAAATCCTCCTCAAACAGGCCCGACGCAGCCGGTTGGGAGAAGCCGTACACTGCGACCGAGCTGAGCACGGTGACGCGCTTGATGGCGGGCCGCAATGTTACGCGTTCGAGCAGATTGACGGTGCCGCCGATATTGACGTCGACGATCTGGCGCGCAGCGTCATGCTCGCGCTGCGCATTCGGCGTCATCGCGGCGGTGTGGATCACGCGGTCGATGCCGGCAGTGTTCAACGCGCGGTCGACGTCGTCGGCGCTTGTGACATCGCCGGTGACCAGCGTGGCGCCGGCGAGTTCGGGACGCACCAGCATATCGTGGCCGGGTGCCGAGAGGTCGAAAAGGATGACAGTCTCGCCGTCGGCGATCAGGCGCTCGGCGAGCGCGAGCCCGATGAAGCCGCTGCCGCCGGTAATCAGTGTGGTCATGCTAGCGGGCTTTCAGTGCTTGCCGCTCCAGCCGCGCCACCCAGCGCGCGAACGGATACAGGATGACGAAGAAGATCACGGCGGCCGCCATCAGCGGCGTCGGGTTGTAGGTCTGCTCCTGGGCGACGCGAGCTGAGCGCAGCAGTTCAGGCAGCGCGACCAAGGCGGCAATTGGTGTCGCCTTGACGAGTTCCAGCGAATTGCTGGCGAGCGGCGCCAGCACGTTGCGGATCGCCTGCGGCAGCACGATGGAGAACACCACATGCAGCGGCTTGAAACCGAGCGCCCGGGCAGCCTCGGTCTGGCCGTGGGGCACGGACAGGATGCCGGCCCGGAAGATCTCGCCGTAATAGCCGGAATTGTTGAGCACGATGGCCAGCACCGCCGCGGTGAAGCCGCCGAGCGTCAGACCCAGAAACGGCATGCCGTAGAAGATCAGGATCAGCAGCACCACGACGGGAAACGACCTGAACAGGTCGATATAGATCAGCAACGCGATATTCACCCAGCGCTTCTTGAAGCTGTACAGCACGGCGATGGCGAGGCCGGCGAGAATGCCGAGCGGCAGCGCCACCACCGCGAGCCAGACTGTATAGATCAGCCCCTGTAGCAGCAGCGGATAGACCCGCAACAGCGACTCCCAGTTGGCGAAATTGTCCAGGAAATCCTGCATGCGATCCGCTCACCGTCCCGTGCTGTAGCGATATTCGATCCACCGGCTGGCGATCACCAACGGCAGGAAGAAGGTGAGGTAGAACGCCGCGGCCAGCGTCAGCGGCGAGGGATTGGCGACCAACGCCATCACGCTCTGCGCCTGTCCGAGCGTTTCCGGGAGCGACACGGCGGTGCCGAGCGCCGTGCCCTTGCTGATGGAGATGGCGCGGTTGGTCAGAAGCGGGATCGCGAGGCGAATGGCCTGCGGCAGGATGATGGTGACCAGCGTCCGCAGCCGGCTGAAACCGAGCGCGCTGGCGGCGTCCCATTGTCCGCGCGGCAGCGCCATGATTGCGGACCAGAAGATCTCGGTGCAAAAGGCCGACAAGACCATGCCGAGTGCCAGCACAGTGGTCGCGAAGGGGGACAGCGCCGGGCCGAGATAAGGCAGGCCGAAATAGATGAAGACGATCACGACGAGCTGCGGCAGCGTGCGCAGCACGTCGACATAAGCGGTGATGACGAAATTGACCGGGCGCAGGTTGGCGCAGCGCAGCAGTGCCAACGACAGGCCGAACAGCGTACCGCAGACAATAATCAAAAGCGATACGGCGACCGTCGTGCGAAAGCCCGCGAGCACCTGGGGGAAGGCGCCCGCGATGACTTCTGCATTGAAGTAGTATTCGACGATCCGGTCCATCGAGTGTCCGTCAACCGCGGTCGAACCAGTTCGGGCCGGTCCGGTGTTCGCAGCTATCTTGTCAGAGCAAGCGTGCTACTTGCACGCCGGAACGTGCGAGGTGGGCTCGAAGCCTTTGAAGCCGGGGGGCCATAGCCGAAATACACAGTATCGATGGCCGAGCCGGCATCGGGCGTTGCGCCATACCATTTCTCGTGCAGCTTGCGCAGGCGGCCGTCCAACTTCATGCATTCGATGACCGCCTCGACCTTGTTGCGATACTCGGTGTCTTCCAGGCGGAACGCATAGGCGAAGTTGCGGCCGTTGAAGTCCTTGAAACCGACCTTGATCGCCTTGTTCTGGCTGGCGGCATAGACGGTCGTCGGGATCTCATTGAGCGCTGTGAAGGCGCGGCGAGTCAGCACGGCCTGCACCGTGTCGGGGAATACATCGTAGCGCTGCACTTCGAAGCCGTATTTCTCGGCATTGGCGGTGGCCCAGGTATCCGAGATGGTCCCGCGGTTGACGGCAACGGCCTTGCCCTTGAGATCCTCGAAGCTCTTCATCTCGTCGGCGGCGCGGACGATGAAGCCGTTGCCGGTGGAGAATAGCGGCTCAGTATAGAGCATGCGCTCGGAGCGTTCGGCAGTGAGGTTGAGCGGGTTGACGAGGAATTCGGCGCGCTTAGCGAACAGCGCCGCGAACAGGCCGGAGAAATTGATGTCGACGATCTCGACCTTCGGGCGGCCGAGATCTTTACCGATCTCGTTGATCAGATCCGCACCGAAACCCTCGGGGCCGTTGGGGCCGCGCACCATCCACGGCGCGACGCCGAAGTCGGACGCGACCACCATCGGCTTGTCGGACGGATGATCGGCTTCCTGGGCGCTGGCGCCGCCGGCGAATGCCGCAGTCGACAGCATCAGCGAGAACAGCCAATGCGTGGGTTTCAGTCTCATGGGGCGTCCTTTCGGGGGCGGATGTGATGGCGATCAGGGCGTGGGGGAATGAGTGGCCTGCCAGTGACGGGCGATGTCGCCGCGCCGGCAGACCCACGCGTTGTCGTGCTTGGCGACGTGATCGAGGAAGCGCTGCAGGCCAGCGGCGCGGCCGGGATGGCCGATCAGGCGGGTGTGCAGTCCGACCGACATCATCTTCGGCGCGGTAGCGCCTTCCGCGTAGAGCATGTCGAAGGCGTCGCGCAGATAGATGAAGAAATCATCCGCCGTTGCCATTGCGCCGCGGCTGAACTTGGCGTCGTTGTTGGCAAGACCGTAAGGCACCACGAGATGCGGCTTGTCGAGTACGCGTGTCCAGTACGGCAATTCGTCGTTATAGGCGTCGGAGTCGTAGAGGAAACCGCCTTCTTCGACCACGAGGCGCCGCGTGTTCACGCTCGGCCCATAGCGGCAATACCAGCCGAGCGGACGCTCGCCGGTGGTGCGCTCGAGGCTCTCGACGGTCTTGCGAATGCGCTCGCGCTCGTCGGCCTCGGACAGCAACGGATGTCGCTCCCAGCGCCAGCCATGGGCGCAGACGTCGTAGCCATATTCGCGAATGGCGGCGCAGGCCTCGTCGTTGCGTTCCAGCGCCAGCGCGCAGCCCATGACGGTGGCGATCATTCCGCGCTCGGACAGAAGGCGCAGCACGCGCCAGAAGCCTATGCGGCTGCCATATTCGAACATCGACTCGGCGGCGAGGTCGCGGCCCTCGAAGCCGCCGCCGCCACCTTCGGTCAGGGACGTTTCGGTGACGCCGTCGCCATCGGCGAACGACGGCTCGGAGCCTTCTTCGTAATTGATGCAGAAGTTGAGTGCGATTCTTGCTGCGCCCGGCCATTGCGGATGCGGCGGGTTGCGGCCGTAGCCGACGAAGTCGCGGGTGAGGTGATCATCATGCGGCATCGCTGCGATCCTTATGCGCTCTGCGGCATCACGGCGCGAACGTCGCCAGCGATATCGACGAATACGTCGTCGTCCTGCCGGCCGGTCATGCCCATGGCGACAGCGAATTCCATGGCCGCGCCGAGAACGGTCATCGGATGATGCCAGACATTGCGGGCGAAGGTGATGCTTTGATGCGCTCCAGCGATGAAGCACCGCAGGGTGGCCACATCAGGCAGGCCATCCGGGCCGGCGTCGCACACGATCGCCAGGTATTGACTGCTGCCGAGCGGGATGAAGGTCTGGGCGGAGAACGGATGACGCTCCAGCGTCGTGATTGGCAGGGGCAGACTGCCGAGCCTGGCGGCACTGCTGATCCAGAAGGAAAAGGTGGCGGCGTCCGCGGTGTGATCGTCCGATGTCGGAAGATAGCGCCGGCGCACGTCGATCGGCCGCTCGGCTACATCGCCGAAGGCGGCAAAGCCGGCCGGGGACAGCGGTTCGGCCGCGACGGTATGGGAAGCAGTGTGGTTCGGCGTCATTCAGGCGGGACATCTGTTTGGTCGGCTTGCTGCGCGAAGCGGCTCGATATTCCACTGGTATACCAGTGAACCGCCCATGCTGATTTCAGTCAAGCCGCGAAGCTCGGGAAGCTGCGTT
This sequence comes from Bradyrhizobium nivariense, assembly GCF_029846715.1. Taxonomy (GTDB): domain Bacteria; phylum Pseudomonadota; class Alphaproteobacteria; order Rhizobiales; family Xanthobacteraceae; genus Bradyrhizobium. The sequence goes on along the minus strand of NZ_JARVWW010000002.1, from coordinate 261,777 downwards.
AAATTTGGACGGAATCCGACAAAATTGCGTGCAGCTGCGGAATTTTCGGACACGCAGCCCGCGGGGATTCTGCCTGATCTCGACCTAGCCGTGAGGCTCGGGCAGGAAGATCCCGAATCGCTCGAGCAATCCCTGCCGCACGTTAGTGAGATGCAGGATCATCGCCTGACGGGCTGCGGCAGCATCACGATCGATGATGGCATCGATAATTGCAAGATGTTCGCGGGTGGCGGGCAGCAGCCGGCCGGGGTGGCGCTCCACGTTACACATCCGGATCTTCTGCCGAATTTCTCCAATCAGCTTCTCAAGCGAACGATTGCCGCAATGCCGCGCGATCTGGTCATGAATTTCGTCATCGAGGGTCCAGTGAACCGTCCTGGGCACCGTCGACGCAGCAATGATCTTCTCTAGCGCGGCCCTGATCGGTGCAAGGATATCCAGCGCGATGCGGGTCGCCGCAATGAACGTCGCTTCGCCCTCCAGCACCATGCGGAGATGGACCAATTCGAGCAATTCCGCCATTTCGATTGTGCGGACCACCACGGTGCCGTTGGACAATTGCTCGAGCCTGCCTTCGCCCAGCAACCGGCTGATGCCAGCCCGCAGCGGTGTCCGCGAGACTTTCAGCCGGAGTGCAAGTCGGCGCTCTTCAATCACCTCGCCGGGCTGCAGCTGCCGCGACTCGATCAGGTTGTGCAGCTTCAAATAGGTTGCGTCTGTTATGCTGCCATTGGTCCGTGCCGGGCGTTTGCTGATTGATTTCTTTGCTTTGCTGATAGAAGGCACGGACGTTGCTTTCGACGATTGGATAGAAATGCCGCCATATCGGTAGACGTACGTTACGCTCTCGCCGCTGGCCAAGCTGAAGCTCTGGATTAGCCATCCATTCTCAATTGGTGTCCATCTTTATGCAAGACTTCGCGAATGTCCGCTGGCTTTGGATCCCCACATGGCCGCTTCTGGCGCATGGCGGCCGGCGGCCGCGTCCAGGTCGACGGAAGATGGCACAGAGGCAAGGGGCGCACGGAATGGGCCACCCCCTTGCGGGGATGTCAGCGAGCCCAAACGGGCGGACGCCTCAGTTGCGATACCAACCCGCCAGATTCCACGTCGTGACGTCCCACCCCGAGAGGTCGGCCATCAGGCTATTGACGCCGGCGCCGACGCCCTGGTGTCAGGTCAGTTGGTCGGGCCGTCGCCGCGGATCGCAAAAGTGACGGCCTTCAGCTTGGTCATGCCGAACTTGTCGAACAGCTTGTCGTAGGTGCCGTCGGCGCGGGTCGCCGTCAGCGCATCGGCGAAGGCTTGCGCGAGCAGCTTGTCGCGGAAGGCGAAGGTGATGTCGGTGCCGGCGATGTCGCGGACCCAGATCTTGGCGATGCCCTTCTGCTCCAGCGAGTTGGCGGTCTCGTTGATGTTGAGCGCCGCCTCGAGCTGGCCGGCGCGCAGCGCCGCCGAGGTCGCGGTGACGGTGGTGAAGGTGCGGAGTTCGATCGGCTTGAGGCCCTTCGCGACCATCTCGTTGTTGAACTCGCGTGCCTTGCGCTCGGTGTAGGTTGCCGATTCGACGCCGACTACGCGGCCGGCGAGATCCTCGAACTTCTCCAGCTTCAGGCTGGAGGCGGGATCGGTGTAGATGCTGATTGCCTGCTGCGCGTAAGGCACGAGGTAGAGCATCTTCGAGCGCTCCTCGGTCCAGAACAGGCCGGTGTTGATGGCGTCGAAGCGGCCCGAGCGCAGCGCTGGGATCATCGGCGGGAAGTCCATGCGCAAGAACACCGGCTCGACGCAGATGCGCTTGGCGATCTCCCTCGCGAGCTCGACGTTGAGCCCCTGCAACTCGCCCTTGTCATCGACGAATTGCTGCGGCGGCAGCGTCGGGTTGATTGACATCTGCCATTTGGGAGCTTCGATCAGGCTCGACGCCGGCACTTTCGGCGTACAGCTCTGGGCGTGGGCCACCTGGGAAAGGCCGATCAGCAGCGCGAGGGCGGAGAAGGTCTCGAGAAATCGCATCAAAAAACTCCTGTCAAATCGTGGGTGGCAGAGCAGCCGTCTCCGGTCCGATGTCTTCTTCATTGTCGCGTCACGTGGCGGCCGTCGGATCGCGAGCGCCCTGCCGGGTCAGGATCAGCGAGGTGTGCCGGGCCGCCGTCACGACCTCGTCGCGCTGGTTGACGAGGTCGAGCGTCTCGATGACGATGCCGCGGTCGGGGTTTCGGGTCGGCCGCTTCTCGACGAAGCGGAAGCGTACGCGCAAGCTGTCGCCGGCGACGATGGGTGCCGTGAACCGCACCTCGTCCCATCCGAGCGAGGCGACCGAGGTCTCCTCGTACAGCTTCAGCTCGGACTTCAGCCCTTCCATCAGCGAGAGGCCGAACAGCCCATGGCCAATCACGGCCGGAAAGCCGCGGGCGCGCGCATAGGCCGTATCGACATGAAGTGGATGGTGGTCGCGCGTGACGTCGGCGAAGGCGCCGATGTCGGCCTCCGTTACGGTGTGCGCGGCGGTCTCGAACTCCGCGCCGAGCGCGATGTCCTCATAGCGGAGATTGATTGATGCGGCAGCGGTATCCATGGGGTATCCCTCAGGCAACCTTGCGCGGCCGCGCCGGCAAGGCCTTGAAGCTCTGTGCGATGCCCATCGGACCGGAGCGGAAGATGCGTGCGTCCATATCCTTCAGTTGCGGGCTGATGCGCGGCCGGAAGCCCATATGCGCCAGAATGTCTTCTTCCAGACGAACCCCCGGCGCGATCTCGGTCAGCGTCAGGCTGCCGTTCTCGAGCTCGAACACGGCACGCTCGGTCACGTAGCTCACTTGCTGGCCGCGTTGCGCGGCAAGCGCGGCACTGAAGCTGATCTGGCCGACCTGCGGCACGAACTTGCGGAAGGCGCCGTCGCGCCGGATCGCGAGGCGGCCGTTCTCGACGCCGATGTCGAACTTGCCGCCGGTCATGGTGCCGCTGAAGATCAGCCGTCGCGCGTTCTGCGTGATGTCGATGAAACCGCCCGAGCCGTCGCGGCGGTCGCCGAAGCGGGTGACGTTGACGTTGCCCGCTTCGTCGACCTCGGCGAAGGAGAGGAAAGCGCAGGACAGCCCGCCGCCGTCGTAGAAGTCGAACTGATAGGCCTGGTCGAGAATGACCCGCGGATTGATGGCGGTGCCGAACTCGCGGGCGTGGCCCGGCACGCCGCCGACCACGCCGGATTCAACCGTTAGCGTGATCAGGTCCGAGATGCCTTCCTCGGCCGCGACGTTGGGGATCATCGCCGAGATGCCGACGCCGAGATTGACCACGTCGCGCGGGCGCAGCTCGAAGGCGGCGCGGCGGGCGATCACCCGCCGCTCGGTGAGCGGATCCGGCGCGATCATCGCGACCGGCACGCGCGTCTCGCCGCAGCGGGCCGGGTCGTAGGCCGTGCCGTAGGTCTGCATCTGGTCGGGCTCGAGCACGACGTGATCGATCAGGAAGCCGGGAATCTTGACCATCTGCGGATGGATCGAGCCGCGCTTCACGATCCGCTTCACCTGGCAAATCACGGTGCCGCCGGCATTGTGCACGGCCTGCGCGATCGAGAGATCCTCGCGCGTCGTGCCTTCGTGCTCCATGCTGACATAGCCGTCTTCATCGGCGGAGGTGCCGCGGATGATGGCGACATCAGGTGGAGCGGGGACGCGGTAGAGCAGCCACGACTGGCCGTGCAGTTCGAGGAGGTCGACCAGCGGCTGCGTGGTGCGCGCATTCATGCGGCCGCCGTCCTGACGCGGGTCCATGTAGGTGTTGAGGCCGACATGGGTGAGCACGCCCGGATGTTTCGCCGCCATGGCGCGGCAGAGCTGGCTCATCACGCCCTGCGGAAAATTGTAGGCGTCGATCAGCTCGTCCCGGACCAGGCGCATGAACGGCACCTGGAGGCCGAAATTGCCGCCGATCACGCGCGCGACGAGGCCTTCATGGGCGAGATGGCACAGGCCCTTCTCGGTCACGGCGCCGACGCCGGTGATGTTGATCAGCGTCAGCCCGTGCGGCCCGTGGCCACCGAGGAAGCGCTGCTCCAGCGCATCGAGGACGGCCTCCGCGGCGCCGGTGCCGCCATTGCCGCCGACGATCAGCGTGTCGGCGTCGCGGATGAGACCAGCGGCCTGCGCCGCGGTGATGATGCTCAGCATGACTGCACGCGTCCCATCACGCGGCCTCCTTCTCGACCTGGCGGGCGATGATGAGCCGCTGGATCTGGTTGGTGCCCTCGTAGATCTGGGCGAGGCGCACGTCGCGGAACAGCCGCTCGATGCGATACTCGCGCGAATAGCCGTTGCCGCCGTGGATCTGCAGCGCATTGGAGACGTGCTTCATCGCCATGTCGGTCGTGAACAGCTTTGCCTGCGCCGCCTCCTTGGCGATCGGCTCGCCGGCATCATGGAGACGGCCGGCATGATGGATCAGAAGGCGCGCGGCGGCGATGTCGGTCGACATGTCGGCGAGCATGAACTGCACCGCCTGGAAGCCGATGATCGCCTGGCCGAACTGCTTGCGGTCCTTTGCGTAGGCGGTGGCGTCCTCGAACGCGGCCTGCGCCATGCCGAGCGCCATCGAGGCCATCATCAGCCGGCTGAAATTGAAGTTGCTCATCGCCATCTTGAAAGCCTGGTTCTCCGGCCCCATCAGGCTGTCCGCTGCGAGATGCACGTCGGAGAAGGTGATCTGGCAGTCTTCAAGGCCGTGCATGCCGAGAAGCTCCTCGTTCTTGCCGCGCGCGATGCCGGGCAGGGCGCCGTCGACCAGAAGGCAGGAGATGGCGCGATGGCCTGCGTCCGCGCCGGTGCGCGCGAACACCATGATGCGATCGGCGACGCCGCCGAGCGTCACCCAGGCCTTGGTGCCGTTGAGCCGCCAGCCATTGCCCTCGCGCGCCGCATTGGTGCGGATGCCCGCGACATCGGAGCCGTGGTCGGGCTCGGAGACGGCGGTGGCGGGAATGATGTCGCCGCTCAGGATTTGCGGGATCAGCGCCTTGTGCGCGTCGGTGCCGTGATGGTCGAAGAACAGCACTGCCTCGACGGGAATTGCGAAGGCATTGGCGACGGCGCCGGAGCCGCGCGCCAGCTCCTCCATCGCGATGCATGCCGCGACCGCATCGAGGCCGGCGCCGCCGGCGCCTTCGCGCAGGCAGATGCCGAACAGGCCGAGATCGGCCATGCCCTTGTAGAGCGCACGGTCGAAGCGATCTTCGCGATCGATCGCGGACGCACGCGGCAGAATTTCCGTCTGCGCGAAGCGCCGGGCGGTCTCGCGCAGGGCTTTCTGGTCTTGGGTATAGAAGCGATCCATGGCCTGTGGCTCCCGTTAGTCGCTGGCGAGCTTGGCGTTGTGGGAAACCTCGCTCTTGTCGCGATCGAGGAAATAGACCGCGACGTCGTCGCCGGGAACGTCATAGGCGCTGCACACGCCGCGGGTCAGGATGATAGCGGCGGCGCGGCGCTCGGCCTCGCTACGGCGGAACGCGTGAACCTTGAGCAGGATGCGCTGGCCTACGTCCTGGGATCCCATCGCGCCGGCATGGGCGTAGTCATCCGGCGAGACCGGGAGGAAATAGAGCGTGACCGTCTCCGCGCCAACGCCGAAGGCTGACATCAGGCCGTCGGTCACCGCCCTCGCCAGCGCGGCCTTGCGCTGCGGCGGGACGGGCGGTGCGAGCACTTCGACATAGGGCATCAGTCAGACCTTCGCGGCTTTGACCGCAGATGATTTTGAGGAAGACGATTTGGGTTTCACGGACCTGGCGGCAATCGACGCGGCTTTGGTCGCTTCGATCCGGCGGCAGGAATCGCGCTTCACCAGCCGGGCGCCGACGCGATATTCGCGGACGCCATCATTGCCGTTGCCCTTCGCATCCATGCGATGCAGCAACCGGTCGACAGCGAGATTGGCGAGATCGCGCGCGCCGTTGTCGACGATGCTGATCGCCGGGCGATGCCATTCGAACCACGGCATGTCCTCATAGCAGAGCAGCGAGAGATCGTCGGGGATCGCGACGTTCCGCTCCGCCGTCACGCGAAGCACGCCAAGCGTCGCCTCATGATTGCCGACGAAGATCGCGCTGGGCGGGTGCAGGAGATCCAACAGCTTGCGGCAGCAGGTCACGCCAGTCTCCGGCACGAAATGGCCGGCATGAATCAATGCGTCGTCGGTGGCGATGCCGGCTTCGCGCAGCGCGCGGACATAGCCGGACAGCCGTTCGCGGCCCGACGTGGTGTCCTGGCGGCCGACGATCAACCCGATGCGCCGATGCCCGAGATCGATCAAATGGCGCGTGCCGAGATAGGCACCTTGCGGATCGTCGGAAAGCACGGTCTCGAGGTCGGTTGCATCATCGCGACGCACGAGGCAGACGATCGGGACGTCCTTCGCCAACGCCGTGAGCTGCGCACCGTTCTTTCCCGTGGGCACGACGATCAGCCCGTCGATGCGATGATCAACCAGCGTGGTGAGGGTGTCGCTTTCCTGCTGCGGATCGTCGCCGCCGATGCACAAAAGCATCTGGTAGCCCAGTGTCTTCAGGCGCGTCTGCACGACTTCGGCCATCACCTGGAACGAGGCGTTGGTGAGGTTATGAACCAGCAGCGCCACGAGACGCGACTGCCCGGTCTTCAAGCCTCGCGCGATCGGGTTCGGCCGATAGCCGAGCTCGCGCGCAATGCGCGTCAGGCGCTGCTGTGTGCGCTCACTGGTCAGGCCCGTCCCGGTCAGCGCTCGGGAAGCGGTGCTGACTGAAACGCGGGCCGCGTGTGCCACATCTTTGAGCGTGACGCTCATCAAACCTGCCGATAGACTGCAAACGATTGCAGAGACGTTATGGGCCAATTCTACATGGATCAAGCCCAAAAAATGGATGGTGGTGCTCAATGCAGAGCCAGTTACGCAATCGATTGCAGGAATATTGCGGATATTCCGCAGAGTATCGCCGCTTCCGGAATTCAACCGACCACCCGGCAGCTCCCTGATGAAGATGTTTCGCGGCACCTACACCGTCATGATTACCCCGTTCACGCCGGCCGGCGACGTCGATGTCGCCGCGTTGCGCGCCTTCGTCGATTGGCAGATCGCCGAGGGTATCCATGGGCTGATCCCGCTCGGCTCGACCGGCGAGTTCCTGTCCCTCGACGATGATGAGAAGGCGCTGGTTGCGGAGGTCGTCATCGGCCAGGCCGCGGGGCGCGTACCCGTGCTGATCGGCACCGGCGCGGAGGATACGCGCGAGGTGGTTCGTCTCAGCCGTCGTGCCGAAAAGCTGGGCGCCGACGGCGTCATGATCATCCCGCCGTTCTATTCGACGCCGACCGACGACGAGCTCGTCCACCACTACAAGACGGTTGCCGATGCGATCTCGCTGCCGATCATGGTCTACAACAACCCGGCGACAGCCAATGTCGATCTCAAGCCGCCGCTCGTGGCGCGCCTCGCCGAGATCGACAATTGTCTCTATATCAAGGAGTCGACGCTGGAGGTGACGCGCGTGCGCGACATCATCCGTCTCTGCGGCGACAGGATGACGGTGTTCGGCGGCATCCTCGGTTTCGAATCTTTCGTCGAGGGCGCGCAGGGCTGGGTAGCGGTGGCCTCCAACGTGGTCCCGTCGGCAATGGCGGGTATCTTCAGCCTCGTGGCCGATCAAGGCGCGATCACCGAAGCGCGCGAGCTCTACCTGAAATACCTGCCGGTGATCGAGTTCGTCGGCGGTCAGGCCTACGTCGCCGGCACCAAGGCGCTGCTCGGCCATATGGGCTTTGCTGTCGGCAATCCGCGCCCGCCGCGGCTGCCGCTACCGGCAGCGCAGGACGGAACCGCGCTCGCGCTGGTCAGGCGCTTCGGTCTGGCGTGGCGCGGCGCGCCAATCGCGGCTGCTTAAATTGGGTGTGAACGAATGAACCTGCTCGACGGCGTCAAAATCCTCAGCTTCAATCACTATCTCGCAGGGCCGCTTGCCGCGCAGACGCTCGCCGATCTCGGCGCCGACGTCATCGCGATCGAGCCGATCGAAGGCGCGTTTCAGCGCAACTGGGCGGTCGCCAACCATTTCGTCGCGGGCGATAGCGTCAATCATCTGGCGACAGGACGCAACAAGCGGAGTCTTGCCGTCGATCTCAAGCATCCCGACGGCATCGCGGCGGTGAAGAGGCTGGTGGCGACCGTGGATGTGGTGATGGAGAACTTCCGGCCGGGCACCATGGCCAAGCTCGGTCTCGGCTACGATACGCTCAAGGCGATCAACCCCGGCCTGATTTATGCGGTGGCAACCGGCTTCGGATCGGAGGGGCCGTACAAGGATCGTCCCGGCCAGGACCTGCTGCTTCAGGCGATGTCGGGCCTTGCGATGCGAACCGGGCGCGCCGATGGCGAGCCGACGGCGGTCGGCGCGGTCATCGTCGATCAGCACGCCGCCTCGCTCTATGCCATGAGCATTCTCGCCGCGTTGTTCGCGAGGACGAAGATCGGCAAGGGACAACTCGTCGAGGTCAACCTGTATCAGGCCGCCCTCGATCTCCAGGTCGAGCCGCTGACGGCATGGCTGAACGGCGCGCCGTCGCCGACGCCGCGCGGCCCGGCCGGCATCGCGGCGTGGTTCAGCCCCGGCCCCTACGGCATTCACGCCACGGCGGACGGCCATCTCGCGATCTCCATGGCGGCGCCCAAGGCGCTCGCGGCGGCGCTCGACTGCGAGGCGTTGAAGCGGTTCGGGGAGGCCGATAGTTTTTCGAAGCGTGAGGAGATCACGCGGATCGTTGTGGCCCGGCTGAAACAGAAGTCGACGGCCGATTGGCTGCCCTCGCTCGAAGCGGCGCGGATCTGGCACGCGCCGGTGCAGGACTATCGCGATCTCGAAACCGATCCCCAACTCAACCATCTCGGCGTGTTCAAGACTGCCGAGAGTGCAGGCGGCGTGCCGATCCGGATGGTTGCACATCCCGCCCGCTATGACGGCCAGACGCCGGAGGTGCGGCTGGTGCCGCAGCGGCTAGGTGCGCAAACGCGCGAGGTGCTCGGCGAGATCGGTTACAGCGCTGGCGACATTGACGCGATGATCGCTGGCAAGGCTGTGGGAGTCGCGCGATGATCGATTTTTCGGTCCCTGACGATACGCGCCTGCTGGTCGACACCGTCCGCCGCTTCGTCGAGACGGAGGTGCAGCCGCTCGAGGACGAGGTGGAGCGGACGGCCACGGTGCCGGCCGACGCACTGGCGGTCACCAAAGCCAAGGCGCAGGAGCTCGGCCTCTACGCGATGAACATGCCGGCCGGCGTCGGCGGCGGCGGGCTGTCCTGCGTCGAGCATTGTCTCGTCGAAGAAGAATTCGGCAAGACCTCCGATGCCCTGATCCGCCGCGTGTTCGGTCAGGTCTATCCGATGCTGATGGCCTGCAAGGGCGAGCAGGTCGGGCATTATCTGCTGCCGACGGTGAAGGGCGACAAGATCTGCGCGATGGCGATCACCGAGCCGGGCGCCGGCTCCGACGCCGCATCGATCAGCACGAGCGCTCATCTCGACGGCGACGAGTGGGTCCTCAACGGAACCAAGCATTTCATCAGCGACGGCGACATTGCCGACTATGTGATCGTGATGGCGCTGACCGACAAGGAAAAGCGGGCGCGCGGCGGCATCACACTGTTCCTGGTCGACCGCGGCACGCCGGGCTTCAGGGTTGCGCGCACCCAGCCGATGATGGGCCATCGCGGTTATGGCCATGCCGAGCTCACGTTCGAGGACTGCCGCATCCCCAGGGATGCCGTGCTCGGCGAAGTCGGTGCCGGTTTCAAGCTGATCATGCAGAGCGTGCTCCAGATCCGCCTCGCGCATATCGGTGCGCGCGCCGTGGGCATGGCGCAGCGGGCGCTCGAGATGATGCGCAGACATGCCGCCGAGCGGCGCCAGTTCGGCCAGGCGATCGGCGACTTCCAGATGGTGCAGAAGCTCATCGCCGATTCCGCCACCGAGATTTTCGGCGTCAAGATGATGGTGATGAATGCCGCCTGGGAGATCGACCAGGGACATGATCCGCGCGACAAGGTCTCGATGATCAAGGTTGCAGCGTCCGAGATGCAGGGACGCGTGGTCGACCGCGCCATCCAGGTGTTCGGCGGCATGGGTTTCAGCAAGGACCTGCCGCTGGAGCGCATGTATCGCGATGCCCGGGTCACCCGCATTTATGACGGCACGTCAGAAATTCACCGCATGCTGGTCGCGCGCAGCACGATCAAGAACGGCTTGCAGCTTTAGGACCACTCGATGTCTCACTCCCTTCTCAAGCCCGGCGCCGCCTTTGCGTTCCACAAGACCATGACCGTGGCCGAACAGGCGATGTTCACCGGCATCAGCGGCAATCTTGGCGGTCTCTATGTGGATGCCGTCCGCGCCAGGAAGGCGGGCGCAGCCAACATGGTCGCCTTCGAGCTCGCGGTCGGCGGCCTCGCCACCACCTGCCTCAGCCAGCTCGGCGGGCCCACGCGGCGGATCGGCAGCATCGCGCTGAACTTCTCCGCCCCCGTGCTCGTCGGCGACACCGTCGAGGCGAAGGCCGAGATCGTCTCGGTTGCCGGCGACGAAGCGATCTGCCGCGTCACCTGTACGTTGTCATCGTCCGGCGTGATCGTGGTTGATGGCACCGCGACGCTCGTTCCGTTCGCGAAGGGCTGAGCCATGTATGAGCCGAAATCCTTCGATGAGCTGAAGGTGGACGACAGGGTGAGCCTGAGCAAGACCATCACTGAGGCGGACGGTGCGCTCTACATCGCCGCCACCGGCGACTTCGGTCCCGTCCACGTCGACGAGGTCTATGCAGGCGCCACGCGTTTCGGTCGCCGGTTGGCACCAGGGATCATGGTCGCGGGCCTCTGCACCAGCATCCTCACCAGCGAGCTGGTCGGCACGATCGGCGTGTCGGTGGAGGATCGCTTCTGGTTTACCGGTCCGGTGTTCTATGGCGACACGCTCACCTTCGACGTCTGGATCGCCGAGCAGCACGACGAGACCCGGACCATCATCTGGGAGGCGAGCGCCCGCAATGAGAACGGCCTCGAAGTGCTGAAGGCGCGCGCGAGCCTGAAATTTCCCCGGCGCAAACCATCATGAGCGAGCTGATGAAGAAACCGGACCTGCGCGGCGTCACGGTCGCGACCGTGCTGCCCTTCAAGCACGATAGCGCGATCGACTGGGACGGCTATGCCCGTGTGCTCGACTATTGCGCCTGCCGGGACGGAATCGCGGCCGTGTTCGTCAATGGACACGCCGGCGAGGGCGGATCGCTCTCGGACGACGAGCGCCAGGCGGTAATCGAGCGGACACGCGGGCATATCGGGGGCAAGCCGCTGCTGGCCGGCATCATTGCGCATTCCACTGCGGAAGCGATCCACCAGGCGCAGTTGGCCGAGGCTGCCGGCGCGGACTGCGCGGTATTGTTCCCACCGGCGCCGCTTGGCGGCGGTGCATCGGCCACCTCGCGCGCGCCGGTGGCTTTCGTACGGGCGGTCAGTTCGGCCATCGGGATTCCGGTGTCGATATTCCAGTATCCGCTGGCGTCCGGCTTCGGCTACTCGCCGCAAACGCTTGCGGAAATCGCGGCGCTCGACGGTGTCATCGCCATCAAGGAAGGCAGCGATACCATCTTCGCCTATGACGAGAACCGGCGGGCGGTGAAGCAGGCCGATCCGGCCGTCGCGGTCCTGCCGTCGAACTTCAACTGGTTCCTGCCGCAGCTTGCCGTCGGTGGCGACGGCATTCTGTCCGGTCTCGTCAGCCTCGCGCCGGATCTGTTCATCGCACTCTGGCAGGCTGCGCTTGCCGACGATCTCAAGGCGATGCGCGCGGTCAACGAGCGGCTTTATCCGATCGTCCGGGCGATCTACGGGCCGGCGCCGATCATGGACATGCACACGCGCATGAAGGTCGGGCTGAAGGCGCTCGGCCTGATCGGTAACGCCGATCCGCGGCCGCCGCTGCTGCCGGTCCTGCCTGCGCTGTGCGACGCGATTGCGACGACCGTCGGCGCCGCGCGCGCGGCCGGCGACATTCGTCTCACATGAGGGGCGCACTCATGCCTGACGAGGCCTTTCTCCACATCGTGCGGGTCGACATCGATCCAGAGCACGAAGACGCTTTCAATGCCTGGTACGAGCACACGCATTTTCCCGACCTGCTCGGCTGTCCCGGCTGGCTTTCCGCAAAGCGCTTTGTCTCGATCGGCGACGGGCCGAAATACGCCGCCATGTACGAAGTCGCGGGACGATGGGCGTTCGAGACGCCGGAATTCCTGAAGGTGAAAGGATTCGGTCCGTTCGAAAATCTGGTGAAGAATTTCGCGCGCATTCAGCTCAAGCCGATGTCGGGACCGGCTTGAGGGGATCAAAGACGATGCTGCCTGCCGTGTCGTGAGATCCGGCTGGCCGCATCCAAAAACATTGAGGGGAAACCGGGCGAGGGACTGCATCGGTCATTGGCGTCTTACTGGAGGTATCACATGCTCTCGACACTGCTTCGCTTGAGTGCCGCGGCCGCACTCGTTCTCGCATCTGCTGCGGCGCATGCCGCGTGCACGCCCGCGATTACCGACGACAATCTGATTGCGCCCGGAAAGCTGCAGCTCTCCATCAACCCGACCAATCCGCCGCAGCAATTCGTCGACAAGGATGGCCAGTTGCAGGGCCTCAACGTGGAACTGGCGGCGGAGCTCGGCAAGCGGTTGTGTCTTCCGGTCGAACTCGTCCGGATGGATTTTCCGGCGATGATCCCGGCCATGAATGCGGGCCGCATCGATGGCATCGATACCGGCATGTTCTGGACCGAGGAACGTTCGAAGCTGATGTACATGGTGCCTTATTCCATTCAGGCCATTTCGGTCGTTGTTGCGCCTGACAGCGGCATAAAAATTGCTACCGAGAATGATCTGATCGGAAAAACATCCGCCGTCGAAGTCAGCACCTACCAGATGAATTGGCTCAAGAAGCTCAGCGATGCGAACGTGGCGAAGGGTGGCCCCGCCGTCGAGATGCGTACATTCCCGACAGCGACCAACGTCGTGAGCGCACTGCTCGCCGGACAAGTGGACAATGCGCTCCTCGTCGACAGCGTGGCACGCGACCTTGCCGGACGCGGTCGCGTCAAGGAAGTGCTGAGCGGCCTCGGCACGGCGCGTACCACGCTCGGTTTCCGCAACAAGACGGTGGTCGATGCCGTCGTCAAGGCGCTCAACACCATGCGTGCCGACGGCAGCTACCAGGCGCTGTTCGACAAGTTCGGCCTGACCAGCCTGCCGGCCGATCAGCCGATTGCGATCGCCGGCCCAGGTCCGGCCTGATACCAACGGAGACGAGCCGATGAGCCATTTCAGTCCGACGGCCGCCGTCAACTACTTCTTCAACTACTTCCTGATGAAGGGTGTGCTCGTCACCATCGGCTTGACGGTGGCGGCTGTCATCGGCGGATTGATCCTCGGCATGGGCATCGCGTTGATGCGCATGTCGTCCAACCCAGTGCTATCAGGCGCGGCGCGGTTCTACACCTGGTTCTTCCGCGGCACGCCGCTGTTGATCCAGCTGGTGGTGATCTACAGCGGCTTGCCGCAGTTGGGGATCAAATTCAGTGTCATCACCTGCGCGCTCGTTGGCCTGATCCTCAACGAGGCGGCGTATCTCGCCGAAATCGTGCGCAGCGGTTTCATGGCCGTCTCGGCCGGACAGCGCGAAGCTGCATGGGCCTTGAGCCTGTCGCCCTGGGTGACGTTCCGGCGCATCACCCTGCCGCAGGCGTTTCGGCTGATGATCCCGCCGCTCGGCAACTCCATCAACTCGCTTCTGAAGGCGACCTCGCTCGCCTCCGTCATCTCGGTCGAGGAGCTCATGCGTCGAAGCGACATGCTGATGCAGGAGCACTTCCAGATCCTCGAAGTCTATGCGGCCGCAACTGCCTATTACCTGATCCTCACCTCGGTCTGGGACGCGGTTCAGCGCCGGCTGGAGAAGCATTTTGGTCGATCCAACGCTGCGAAATCCAGGCGGGCTGTGGCGAGGGCGCCGGTTGCACAGGCGAGCGTCGAGGCCAGAGCATGAGCGCATCACCGGGGAACGTAGCGATGGCAACCGGTATCGAGGGTGAAAGGGTGCAGCCGCGGCTGCGCGACGTGCCGGCGGTTCGCATGGAGGCCGTTTACAAGCATTACGGCGACTTCACCGCGCTGAACGAGATCGATCTCAAGGTCGCCAAGGGCGAGAAGATCGTGGTGTGCGGTCCCTCCGGCTCGGGCAAGTCGACCCTGATCCGCTGCATCAATCACATCGAGAAGCACGACGAGGGCCTGATCTACGTCAACGGCACCGAGCTTGATCGCCAGCGGAAGAACATCGATGCGATCCGGCGGGATACCGGCATGGTGTTCCAGAGCTTCAACCTGTTTCCGCACATGACCACGCTGGAGAACTGCATCCTGGCGCCGATGACCGTGAATGGCATGACGAAGGAGGAGGCGAAGGATCTCGCCATGCATTTCCTGACCAAGGTCCGGATCCCCGAACAGGCCGACAAGTTTCCCGGGCAGTTGTCGGGCGGCCAGCAGCAGCGCGTCGCCATCGCGCGTGCGCTATGCATGCGGCCGAAGATCATGCTGTTCGACGAGCCGACTTCCGCGCTCGACCCCGAGATGGTCAAGGAGGTGCTGGAGACCATGAAGAAGCTCGCGGAAGAGGGCATGACCATGTTGTGCGTGACCCATGAGATGGGTTTCGCCCGAGAAGTCGCAGACCGGATCGTGTTCATGAACGAGGGGAAGATCGTCGAGCAGGCCGCGCCGGAGGAGTTCTTCCATCATCCGAAGTCCGAGCGGGCGCGGACGTTCCTCGACCAGATCATTCACTAGCGCGCGGGTCGACGGTGTCTGGCGAGATTGAATCGTCCCCATCATTCGGCGATCGCCTGCGTGGCATCCATGCCGCGACGATCGTGCCGATGACATCCGATTTCCTGATCGATGAGCCGGCGTTGGCGGCGCATATTGCGTCGGTGGCGTCCGTGCCGGGTATCGATGGCCTCCTGGTCAACGGCCATGCCGGCGAGAACTTCGTGCTGTCCTTGGCCGAGAAGCGGCGCGTGATGGAGATCGCGCGCGAGCATGCTCCGAAGAATTGCCTTGTCGTGTCCGGGGTCAATCACGAGTCGAGCCTGGAGGCAGCGCGGGAGGCGGCCGCCCTGGAGCGGGCGGGCGCTGACGGGCTGCTGGTGTTTCCTCCCAACAGCTGGGCGCTGCCGCACGCCGACACCTGCGTGATCGAGCATCACCGCCGCGTCCGCGATGCAACGACCGTGCCCTTAATGCTTTACGCTGCGCCCATTGGCTCAGGTGCCATGGCCTATGCGGGACCGCTCTTGGAGCAACTGGTGGCGGACCGCCGGTTCGTGGCGATCAAGGAAGGCAGCTGGGAAGTTGCCGCTTATGAGCACAACCTGCGTTTGGTCCGCGAGCGCCGCCCGGACTTCACCGTGCTCAGTTCAGGAGACGAGCATCTTCTGGCGAGCTACGTGATCGGAACGGCGGGCAGCCAGGTCAGCCTTGCGGCCGTCGCGCCCGAGCTTGTGGTCGGCCTTTGGAGGTCGGCCCTGGCTGGAGATTTGGGCGAGGCGCGAGCCATACACGAGAAGCTCTATCCATTGGTCACCGCAATCTATCGCGACGCGCCGGGAGGACGCGCGCCGGCGCGGCTCAAGGCTTGCCTGAAGTTGCTCGGACGGCTGGCTTGCGACGCCGTGCGTCCGCCGCAGCCGTCGGTAACGCCAACCGAGCAACGCGCACTTGAACTGGCGCTACGAACGGCCGGTTGTCTCAATGAGAGCGACGATTGGAGCCGGGGGGACGTCTAGTGAAGCGGGACGCCGCTCCGCTCGGCAGCCTAGAGCAACGACCAACCGCGCCTCGATGGGGCGAGGGCTGCATTGCGCCATGACTCAGGAGTTCGCGGCGTTGAGTCCGGTTCGGCCCGGCCTCGGCAGATGGCAACTGGGAATCCACAGTCGTCCGCAAGCGGTGGGGAAACCGCATCGTTCAACATGCGCCAGCGGTTGCTCCGACCGATCAATCCTCTGGATGGTGACAGGCGACACCCCCATCACCATCAGCCCGCCATTCCGGATACACAGTGCGGCACAAATCGGATGCGCGGGGGCAACGGGGGTGAAAGTGGCACCCCGACGGCGGATTGGCAGCGGAAGGAATTTCGCCGATGATGCGCGGCAGACGGCCTCGTATACTTGGATCGGGGAGGGGCGAAGCATCACGCAGCATGCGCGTGTAGGGATGGCGCGGAGCGCCGAACACGCGTGCCACCGGGCCGCTCTCCACAATGCGTCCGAGATACATCACCGCGACGCGCGAGCAGAACCACCTGATGACACCGAGATCGTGGCTAACGAATACGAAGGTCAGGCCGCGCCGTGCCTGCAGGTCCTTCAGGAGCAGGAGCACCTGGGCCTGGACGGAGACGTCGAGTGCGGAGACCGGCTCGTCGGCAACGATCAGTTCGGGTTCGACAGACAGGGCGCGCGCGATCCCGATACGCTGACGCTGGCCACCGGAAAACTCGTGAGGGTGGCGGTCGTACGCAGACGACGGCAGACCGACTTCCTCCAGCAACGCCATTGCGCGTTCACGTGCGGCGTGACCGCGGGCGAGACCGTGTACGCCTAGTGGCTCTGTCAAGGTCTGGCCGATCGTGCGTCGCGGATTGAGTGACGAATAGGGATCCTGGAAGACGATCTGCATGCGGCGGCGCAGCCGCTGCAACATGGATCCACGGGCGCTTGTCACGTCGATGCCGGCGAAGCGAATGCAGCCGGCATCCGGCGGAATCAGATGCAGCACGGCGCGGGCAGCGGTCGACTTGCCGCAGCCGGACTCGCCGACGACGCCGAACGCCTCACCACGCGTGACCGCGAAGCTGACGCCGTCGACGGCACGGACTATCGTTGTGACCGGGCGGAGTAAACCTTTGGTGACCGCGAAATGCTTGGTGAGATCGCGGACCTCGAGCAGGGCTGGGGGCGCGCTCATTGCGCGTTCGCTTTCGGATCGGTCGCGTCGTAAAGGCCGTCACCGACGAGGTTCAGTCCCAAGACCAGTACCAGAATGGCCAGGCCCGGCCATATGCACAGCCATGCTGAATCGAGAATATTCTCGAAACCGTCCCGCATCATGCCGCCCCAGGTCGGCGTCGGCGGCTTGACGCCGAGACCGATGAAGGAGAGCGAGGCTTCCGTACGGACTGCGGTCGCCATCCAGAGAGTGCCCATGACCAGGAGATCATTGACGATGCTGGGCAGCACATGCACGAGCAGAATTCGCAAATGCGAGAAGCCGAGCGCACGGCCGGCCTCGATGAAGGCGCGTTCCTTGAGCACCAGAACGGGTGCTCGCGCAATGCGCGCGAAGGGGGCTATCGCGGTGAGCGCAATCGCAATGACGAGATTGGTGACACTCGAACCGAGCAAGGCCACCATGATCATGCCGAGAATCAGGCTCGGGAACGACAGGAGGACGTCCATCACCTGCATAGTGACGAGGTCAAATCGGCCGCCGACATAGCCGCTGATCATGCCGATTGCCCCGCCGATGACGACGGCGCCGGCGATGGAAAGAAAGGACACCAGCAGGGACACTCGCGCCCCCCAAAGCAGCCGTGACAGCACGTCGCGGCCGAATTGGTCGGCGCCGAGCAGATACTCCGGACCGGGGCCAGCCAGGCGATCGATGATGTTCTGTTCGAGGGGATCGTGAGGGGCAAGCCACGGAGCCAGCAGGGCGCCGGATACGACGATCGTGCAGAGGATAACGCCGGCGAGTGTCGTGGGATCGGTCAAGATCCGGCTGGCCATCACACGCCATGGCGAAATTGGTGCGGGAAGGGTCACATCGGTCATTGCTTAACTGTCATTGCTTAACTCTTGGATCGATGAGGCCATAGCTGAGATCCGTAATCAGGTTTACGACGATGATCATGAAACAATAGATCACCATCATTCCCTGCAACATGGTGTAGTCGCGCTGGGTCAGCGCGCTGACGATCACCTTGCCGAGGCCGGGCCGGTTGAAAACGATTTCGGTGAGCACCGAATTGCCGATGAGGATGCCGACATAGAGGCCGACCACGGTGACCACTGGAATCAGGGCATTGGAGAAACCGTGGCGCCAGATGATGGAGCGCCGCGGCCCCCCTTTGGCGCGCGCGGTGCGGATGTAGTCCTCCCCCAGAACCTGTAGCATCGAACTGCGCGTCACGCGCACCACATAGGCAGCCATCACGATGCCGAGAGTGATTGCGGGCAGGACGAGTTTATGCAGGCCGTCGATCCAGTCGCCCGGGCGTGGATTGCCGATCACCGGAAAGAGGTGGAGCTGCAGCGCGAAGACGATCAGGAGGAAGATACCCGAAACGAAGACGGGAAATGACAGCCCGAGCAATGAAAAGAGACGGGTCAACACGTCGATCGGGCCGTTGCGATGCAGCGCAGCCCAGACGCCGGCGGGTATGCCGATCAGGCAGCCGATCACCATGGCCGCCAACGTCAATACGATCGTGTGCGGCAAGGCTTCGGTAATTTCGGTCCAGACCGGACGGTGCGTGACCATGCTGGTGCCGAGATCGCCGCGCAAGGCGTGGCCCAGGAAGTCGAAATATTGCGCGACGATCCAGCGATCGAGGCCAAGTTCGGCGCGCAGGGCGGCGAGGGCGTCCGGGGTCGCCCGATCACCCAGGATTGCAATGGCGGGATCGCCCGGGACCACACGCACCAGCAGGAAGACAAGCGTCAATACCGCGAGCAGTGTCGGTATCGACGCAAGCAGCCTGCGGATGATGAAGTTGATCACCGGACGATCCCGTGGCTCTGTCTCGTTGACCTCACTTGAAGTGCGTGGCCTCGGTCAAGAGCGGACCAAGCGATAACGAAGCCTTCAGATCGTAGCCGAAGTCGAGGTCGGTGCGATGCGCCCAGATCTGCAAGGCCTCGGCCAGCGGAACGGCGCAGACGGCTGCGACGATCTTTTTCTGGGCCTCGACCCAGAGGGCAACCTGCTTCTCGGTGTCGGGCTCCGTCCTCGCGGCGCCGATTTCCTTGTCCGCCACGTCGCAATGGCTGAAATTGGTGACCGCCGTCGGCTTTCCAACGATGCTAGCCGAGTGGAAGAACTGGGTCAGGTAGATGTCTGCCACCGGAAATCGTGCTGCCGCGTAATAGACGATCGGGCTCAGATCCTTGCGGATCTGCTGGTGAAAGGTGGCATGATCGACCACCTCGATGTCGAGATTGATGCCTGCCTTCCGCAGCTGCGCCTGCACGACCTGCATGCTGCCCAGCATCTGCGGCAACTGCGTGTGGATCACCTTGATCGTCACGCCGTCCGGATAGCCTGCCTCCTTGAGCAGTGCCTTGGCTTTGGCGATGTCGGTGTTGACGAGGCCGACATCCTTCGAAGATCCGAGATAGCCCGCCGGAATCACGCTTTGGCCCGGCCGCGCGGTGTCGGCGCCCTGCCACTTGACGAGCTCCGGCCGGTTGACGGCGTAGGCGATCGCCTGCCGCACGCGAATGTCGTCAAGTGGTTTCGCCGTGATGTTGAGATTGAGATTGGCGAGTTCGCCAGGCTCGAAGATATCGACGACCGAATCCGGCAACGCGCGGATGCGGTTGATCCAGGCCTGATCCTGTTTGCCGTAAACGAGGTCGATTTCGTTGTTCTGGAAGGCAAGGTCTCGCGAGGAGTCCGAGGGAATGTAGCGATAGCTCACGTGCTGCAGCTTCGGCTTGCCGCGGAAATAGCCGTCGAAGGCTGCGAGCTCGAGCGACTGGTTGGGAGTGTCGGAAACGAAGGCGAAGGGGCCCGTGCCGACCGGATTGCGGGTGAAGTCGGCGCCATACTTCTCGACCGCCTTGCGACTGACGATGTAGCCGCCGGAATAGTTGGTCACCAATCCGAGCAGACTCGGCACCTGCCGCGCCAGTACAATGTGGACCGTGTCGGGATCCGTCGCCTCGATGGTCTTGAAGGCGGCGAAGTCGGCGGAGAAGGCTGACGTCTTGGCTTCGCTGGCCCGTCTGAGGCTGAAGACAACGTCATCGGCGGTCAATTCGCCAAAATCGCCGTGAAACTTGACGCCGCGACGAAGATGGAACGTCCAGTCGAGCTTGTCGGTGCTTGATTCCCATTTCTCCGCGAGATCCGGCTCGATCTGCGTGGGATCCATCGTCCCCGGCTTAAAGCGCACGAGGCCGTTATACATCCAGGCAACCACCGTGCGGTCGATCGTGCTGACCGCGCGATGAGGATCGAGCTGGCCTACATCCTGGGCCGCCATGCCGACTCTCAGATCGGTCTTCGGCGCCGCCGAAACGGGCATCGCAACGAGAGTGGCGGCTACGAGTGCCGCGCTAAGCGTGACGGAAAGCTTCATGTGTCTGTCCCTGCTGGTTGAATAATCCGTCCTGCGCGAAACGATCGATACGGAACGGCTCGAGCGGGACATCCGTGCGTCCGTCGAGGATGAGCTCGCTCATGATGGCCCCAATGACGGGGCCGAGCTGGAAGCCGTGACCTGAAAACCCGAATGCATGAAACAGGCCGGGCGTCGTTCGGCTGGGGCCGATGACTGGAATATCGTCCGGTGTTTCACCGTCGATGCCAGTCCAGCTGCGGATCACCTGTACACCCGCGAGCTGCGGCACGAGTTGGAGCGCTTTCGCCATGACGGCATAGCCTGGCTCGGGCAATGGCCGTGAGCGCGGAACATCCGGATCGGATTCCCCACGGCCGCCGCCGAAGATGATGTTGCCGCGCCGGATCTGACGCAGGTAGACGTCGCCGCCGACGACGCCCAGATTGGGCGTAATGAAGTAGGATAGGGGCTCGGTCACGAGCATGTTCGGGCTCAGCGGTGAAACGGGAACCGGTTCGCCGAATGCTTTGGCGATCGCGCCGCCCCAATAGCCGGCTGTGTTGACTATATATTGGGCACGAAATTCATTCTCGCCCGACCGCACGATGAACTGAGTGCCGTCGTGGGTCAGATTGTTGACCGGCATGAATTCACGGATATCAGCGCCCCTATCGCGCGCGGCTCGCGCGAGAGCAGGGCTCAACAGACGCGGGTTGGCGGCGCCGTCGTCGGGCGCGAGCGAGCCGGCCACGACATCGGGACCGAGCCATGGATAGTGCTGATGAATGGCATTGCCCCCGATCATGATCAGCGGAAGGCCGTTCGCCTTGGCAACGTCGAGATATGCGATGAGATCGGCTTCCTCGGCTTCGTTGCGTGCGAGCTTCAGGTGACCGGTCACCTCGAATTCGCAGTCCGTGCCGATGAGTTCCGGCAGCTTTGCCCAGATTTCGCGGGAACGGCGGGCGAGCGGCAGTTCGGCCGGATGCCGCCCCTGCTGGCGCACGCCGCCGTAGTTGACACCGCTGGCCTGTCCGCCGATCTGGCCGCGTTCAAGCAAAATGCATCGCACGCCGCGGTTCGCGAGATGCAGAGCCGTGGAGCAGCCAGCGCCGCCGCCGCCCACGATCAATACATCGGTCGGCGTGGCGCTCATGCGGCCTCCGCGGGAAGGATGGGAATCGGCTTGACGGGCGGCTGTCCGCGCAAGCGTCCGACTTGCTCCACCGGGCAGGAGAGCTTTGACGCCAGCACCTCGGCCGCGGCTGCGCCGCAGACGCGCCCCTGGCAACGTCCCATGCCGACACGGGTCAGGGCTTTTGCCCGGTTGACCTCTGGTGGCGGAAGCGTCGCCAATGCCTCATTCGCGGCCGCACGCAGTTCGCCCGCTGTGATCACCTCGCACCGGCAGAGGATGGTATCGTCGGTCATGTTCGCCGCGAGTTTTGCCGGAAATGGAAATGCGCGCTCCAGTGCGTTGCGGAAGCTAGCGCCGGCCGCCAGCGTCGCATCGAGGCGCGCGACTGCACGCGCGTCAACCGTCGAGCCGCGCGCCGCCAGCACAGCCCAGGCGGCGCGTGCGCCGGCCGTCTCGGCGAGATCAGCGCCACGAATGCCGCTGCCGTCGCCGGCAAGAAACACTCCTTCGATTGATGTGCGGCCGGTGGGATCCTGGCGTGGCACCCAATTGTGTTGCACGGGGTCGAAGTCGAACGGCACGCCGGCGAGATCAGCGAGCTGCGCCTCTGGCTTCAGTCCCCAGCCGAGCGCGGCGGCATCGACTGCCGCCTCGTGCCTAGTGCCGCCTGCGTCGCGCCAGCTCAGCGATTCCGCCCGGCCGTTGCCCTCGATGGCAAGCGGGGTCGCGCCCTCGACTATGGGAATGCCGTGCGCGCGCAGCCAGGCGATGTAATAGAGGCCCTTGGCGAAGGTTACCCCGCCACGCATCAGCCCGAACGCCCGTTTCGTCTTGGTGGCGAATGGTGTCGTATCGAGCACGGCCACGACTTGCGCGCCGGCGCGGGCATATTGATAGGCGACGAGATAGAGCAGGGGCCCCGTCCCAAGAAAGGCGACTTGCGCGCCGATGGCGCAGCCCTGAGCCTTCAGTGAAATCTGCGATCCGCCCAACGTGAAGACACCCGGCAGCGTCCAGCCCGGTAGCGGGATTACTCGGTCCATTGCACCGGTGCAGAGGATTGTCTGCGCGAAAGCTACTGCGCGCGCCTTGCCCTCGCACATCGTGTCGATGACGCCGGGCCGCAAATTCCAGGCAAGGGTTCGCGGTCGGAAGTCGATCGAAGGACGAAGCTGGTCGAAGACGTCGTGGATGGCACGCGCCTTTGCGGCCTCGAAGCCATAGAGGGTGTGCGCGGTGCGGTGGAAACCGGAGGGTTGGCGTTGATAGATTCGCCCGCCGCTCTCCAACCCTTCATCGATCACGACCGGCCGCAGGCCTGCGCCGACAAGCACTTCGGCCGCGCGCGTGCCGGCCGGACCGGCGCCGATGATGACAATGCTCATGGCTGCGCCACCCTGCGCGTCACGCGCATGCCCTCGGCGATCGGGGTGGTGCAGGCGCGCACACGGCCACCACCCTCGACGTTCACCCAGCAATCCTGGCATGCCCCCATCAGGCAGAAGCCCGCACGGAGTCCATCGCCGAATTCGCTCGCGCGCAGGTGGTCGTCACGCACGAGGATGGCCGTGAGCAAAGTGTCCCCCGCGAGTGCGTCCGCGGGAGCGCCGTCGAGCAAGAATGACACGGTGGGCCGGTCCGTCTCTGCCAGCCGTCGCAATCTCATAGCATGTCCTCCAGCCGGCAATTGACCAGAAGCTCGGCGATCGTCGCCGTATTGGGTAGTCGCAGGACCGTCACGATCAACTCGGCGATGTCGTAAGGATCGCTCATCTTCTCGCGCGGCCATTTGGTGACATGAGCGGTCATGTCGGTCGCAACGAAGCTCGGGCAGATCGCGGTCGCGCGAATGCCGTGGTCCCAGCCGTATTGTCGTACGGCATGGGTGAGCGCGAGCAGCGCAAACTTGCTCATCGCGTAACCGGCATTCGCATTGCGAACGCGCTTGCCGGACATCGAAGCAACGTTGATCACGCGTCCTTCGCCGCTTTTCGCGAGATGCGGGAGCGCGAGACGAATGAGCCGCATGGGCGCCTTGACGTTGATCAGCATCATCGCGTCGAACGCCGTTTCGTCGGGATCGGCGAGATCGGCTTCCGGGTTGATTCCGGCCGCGTTGATGAGGCCATCGAGTCGGCCGAACTGCTCGATCGTCGCCGCAATCCACGCTTCCGCCGACGGCAGCGAATCCGCGTCGTAACGATGCAGCATCAGCCGGTCTGACCCGGCCAGTCCGCGCGGATCACGCACGCCGGCCGAGACGCGGTAGCCGCCGGCAACCAGGCGCTCGACCGCGGCGCGGCCGATCCCGCGCGAGGCGCCGGAGATCATCACGACGCGATCAGTGGCTTCAAGCACGGGCAAGCTCCCTGGCGACAGCGCCGGTTGCAACATGACAGCGGGCGAGATGTCCAGGAGCGGCGGCTGCCAGGACTTGCGGCGCCTCGCAGCCGGAACGACGCAATGGGCAGCGCGGCGCGAAGCGGCATCCCCTGGGCATATCGTTTAGAGGTGGCACACGACCTGGAATGGCGGCGAGCGTCTGCTCGGCGCGATCCATGCGCGGAATCGCAGAGAATAGCGCACGGGTATAGGGATGGGCGGGTCTTGCGAAAATCTCGTGCACCGGCGCCTGTTCGACAATCTGTCCGGCATACATGACCGCAACGCGATCGGCGATCTGGGCAACGACGCCGAGATTGTGCGTGATGAACAGCATGGCCATGCCGTGCCGCGCCTTCAGGTCTGCGAGCAGCCCAAGCACCTGCGCCTGGATAGTCACGTCGAGGGCTGTCGTCGGCTCGTCGGCGAGCAGCAGCGCCGGCTCGCAAGCGAGCGCCATCGCGATCATGACGCGTTGACGCATGCCGCCTGAAAATTGATGCGGATAGTCGTGGAAGCGCTGCTTGGCTGACGGAATTTTCACTTCTTCGAGCACGGCGAGCGCCTTCGCTTCCGAGTCCGCACGCGACAGGCCGCGATGGATGCGCAGCGCCTCGGCAACCTGTGCTCCGATATTCATCACCGGATTCAGGCTGGTCATCGGCTCCTGGAAGATCATCGTCATGCGGTCGCCGCGCAGAGCTTCGAACCCGGCCTCATCCAGAGTTCGCAGATCAATTCCGTCCAGGAGGATGCAGTCCGCCGACACGCGGCCCTGCGGCTGCGGTACAAGACCCATGATGGAGAGGGCCGTGACGGACTTTCCACAACCGGACTCGCCGACCAGCGCCAGCGTCTCATTGCGGTCGACCGTAAAGGAGACGCCGTCGACGGCCGGATACCACTCCGCACGAATACGAAATTCGGCTCGGAGATCTTCGACACGCAAGACCGGTTCGTGCATGGGGCGGGACTGCCAGAGCGAGGACGTCACCTTCTATTCAGGTCATTGATGTGCGTCATGTCAATGCCATATCGATTATACGCGGGCGCTGATCGCTGCGACACCGTCGATCCGTTTGCGAAGCGTTCTCGCGAGGTGATTCTGTCGGGAGAGTTGCCGATTTACGCTTCATCGCTGTCAGGTTGCGTGTTCCGCACGCGCTGCCCGCATGCCGTTGCCGGCTCTGCCGAGAGTGTGCCTGTGTTGAGGGAAATTGCGCCCGGCCGACGCGTTGCCTGTGTTCGCGACGAATTGGTGGCCCAGGGTGCGTGAGATGCGCAATGTTCTGTGCGGCGAATCGCAATCGTGCGCGCCGACACAGCAGTCGCGGGGGCAATTGGTGCGGACCCATTCTGGACTGCGGAGTTAAGGCACTAGTGGTCGGCGGAATACCGGTTCATTTCCTCCAGGAGCTCGCGCATTGCGTCGAACTCCGTACCAAAGCCTTTCCAGTCGCCGGACCTCAATCGTTCAACGGCCTGATTGTAGCGGTCGAGTGCCTCCCGTGCCTGACTTGCCGACGGGCGTGGTGTGACAGGCACTTCCTCCTTCGTGCTCGAGATCGGCCGCACCGCGCCAGGCTCGATGAACAGTGCTGACAAGGCCTCGTCGAGCGTCTCCTTCATCACCACATGTTCACCGTATGCCGCGATCACCCGTTTCAGCTCCGGCAGGTGCCCCTGCTCCGCTCGCAAATAGAGCGGCGTTACATAGAGGATCGAGTTCTCGATTGGAATCACAAGCAGGTTCGCACCGCGTATCACCCTTGAGCCCATCTGATTCCACAGCGTGATCTGTTGCGATATCTCGGTGCTCTGATTGATCCGCGCTTCGATCTGGAACGGCCCGTAGACGAGCTTCTCCTTGGGAAACTCGTAGACAATCAGCTTGCCGTAGTCGGGCGCGTCGCAGCGCGCGGCGAGCCACGCGATCATATTGTCGCGGCGGCTAGGCACCATGGGAAGCATGAGGAAGAACTCGGCCTGCGGCTCGCCGGGCAGCCGCATGATGATGTAATACGGGGCCATCGTTGCAACGCCGCCGCCGCCCGGCTGGCGCGGAAACTGCCAGAGATCCTCGCGGTTATAGAAAACGTCGGCGGCTTCCATGTGATAGCTCTGATAGAGCTGCGCCTGAATCATGAACAGGTCCTCCGGATAGCGAATGTGCCTCCGCAGATCCGTCGGCATGGACGAGAATGGCTTGAACAAGTTCGGAAAGATACGCCGGTAAGTCGCGGCAATCGGATCGGCGGTGTCCATCAGATAAAAGTCGACGGTTCCGTTATAGGCATCGATGATGACCTTCACTGAATTGCGAATGTAGTTGATATCCTGGTCTTGGGCCGGCTGCGCGGAGGGGAAGTAGGAGCTCACTGTGTAGGCGTCCTGCATCCAGAACATCCGCCCATTGCTGATGACCAGATAAGGATCGTGATCGAGCCTGAGGAACGGCGCGATCGTTCGTACCCTTTCCGCGATATTGCGCCGGATCATGATCCGGCTGTCGGTCGTGATGTAGCTTGAGAGCAGTAGGTTCGGGTCGTTGAAGTAGTAAGCGAACAGGCCTCTCCACACCATCGCTCCTATCGGAACGCCGCCCGCACCGTCATAAGCAGCGTAGACATTGTCTTTTCCCTTCGGATAGTCGAACTCCGGCGTGCTCCCCTTGACGATGATGTAATCGTCGCTCCGTTCGCCGTAGTAGATGCGCGGCTCGTGGATTTTGGGGCCGCCATCCGCAACCGGAGGAATATCCCGCAGATAGAGCAGCGGTAGCCCCTCTGTGCTTTTGCGCGTGACCGGGCTCATCACCGCGCCATTGCCATGAGTAAACAGCACGTGGCGGTTGACCCATGTCTGGGCATTCGGCGGCAGCAAGGAGGGCCGCAGTTCGCGCGCCGAGAGCATTACGCTTTGGTAGGATCCATCGAGCCAGTAGCGATCGACGTCAAGATGATGGAATTTGTAATAGGTGCGGATCTCCTGCAGCTGCGCGTAGGTGTCCGACAGGGGCTGCCAGTCCCAAAGCCTGATATTGTCGATTGTCGCCTTGTTGGCGTCGAGCGTCTTGAAGCTCAGCTTCTGTTCGGCGGCAAACGGCTTGGCAGCGATCTGATCGAGATTGTATGCCTGCCGGGTCAGGGCGATGTTGCGTTCGATATAGGGCCTTTCCAGCTCTAATTCGCTTGGCTTGACGAAGAACTGCAGGAACAGCACGGGAATCACGCCGGACAGCACGAAAGACCCGATCACGACAAGCAGGAACGCGGCTGCAGGAAGCCGATAGGTGCGCACCCGCACGTTTGCCCACGCGGCGAACGCCGCGACGACTGAAAGTCCGATCATCAACCACAAGGCCGGCAGCGCCACGTGGACATCGGTGTAGCTTGCACCGACGACCACGCCGTTATCGCCGTAGAGCAGCAGATAGCGATCGAGACCATAGGACCAGGCCTTCACCGCGAAGAGAAGACCGAGCAGTGCCGAGCCGTGGGCAATCACCGCCGACGACATTGATCGGCGACGAAGGTCGTATTCGATATCGCCGTGCACCCAGTAGATCACCGCGGCGAAGAGCGCGCTCAGGACGAGCGCGAGCATCGTCCAGTTCTTGATGAGGATGTAGGCGGGCAGCGAAAATAGATAGAAGCCGATGTCCTTGTTGTAGAGCGGATCGTCTGCGCCATACGGCACCTGATAAACAAACCGCAGCAAGACGCCCCAGTTGCCAATCTCTGCGGCGGCGACAAGCAGAGCGAGCAAAGCTGCGCCGCCTGCGATCAACCGGGGCCACGGCAGTCGATCGCGTACAAGCGCAAGGAGATCTGGCGGCGCGTTGCCCACGAAATTCCACGTCGGACCGGCGACAAGTTGCGTCGACCGCCGTCGGGCAAAGCGCAGTGCGAACCATCCGTTCAACCAAAGTGCGACGGCAGTTCCGATCCAGACCGCAAGAAAGACGGCAGCTTTGGCGCCGATTGTTGTCCAGAAAACCTGCAGATAACCGATCGAGGAAAACCACAGCCAGTCGACCAGGAAGTCGCTCGCGAGCCAGAGCAGGAACAGGCAAACCCCAATGATGACAGCCGCAATAATGAGCCCGACCACGGCACTTTGCCTTGGTACCTTCCGTTCGGGTCCGGTGATCCCGATCGTCATGACTTGATCATAGCAGAAATGAGGGACGCCCGCCGCTTGATTCGGTGGTCGGAATTGCGCCTCGAGGCGGGCGACGCAGGTGCTCGAAACTGCGTCGCCCGGACCCCGGAGCAGTGCGATGTGGCAAATTGAAATGGCCCAGGCCGGCTGGCTGAGGCTAGAGGCCGGCCCCCGACACCAACAGGAGGGCACCGACTGCCATCAGGAGAATGCCCGGCCAGTTCGCTCCGACCCCCAGGAATCCCACGCCGCGCCGTGTCGGCTCCAGGGTATCGCCAGCCGGCCGACTAAGCGATCCCCGCCAAAGAGTAGCGCGTACCATGTACAAGATTCCGCCAAGAACGAGCAGAGCGCCAAGTCCCATCAGCACCATTCTCGCCTCCACAAATCATCGCTGCCCGGCACAACGAGTCAGGATTCAAGCGCCGGGAGGTGTAATTTGTTCCGGGCACCTAAAGGGTGTTTCGCCCCGTCGCAGCAACGATCCCCGCGATCGCAAGGCCGTTTCCGCACATCTCTTCTCTGGTCAGCTACTTCTGGAAGCCTTGGCGCGCTTCGAGGGCGAGGACGATCCCAGGCGCTTCGCACGTGTACAGGCACCGCGCGTGAACCGTCAGCCGTGGAAGCGGATTAGACGCGGAGCCTCTTTCATCCTCGATGCGATGACATCCTCCGGAGGATTTCCTCGATCGAATGTGGCGAAATGCCCAGCTCGGAAAATCCAGGCATCTCCGGTGATGACACGGAGTCGATCCGCATCAGCTCCACCTGATTACGAGTAAGGGGTGGACGAGGGAGTATTTCAAAGGCCCATGCCAGCGCTTGCCAAACGGCAAACGGCATTGGAATCAGGAGAGGCGCGAGGCCAGCTTGATGCGCGATCGCTCCGAGCAGTTGCTCGTAGGAGTAGGAGGTCGGGCCGCCGAACTCAAAGACCGTCGGGTAAGTCTCGGCTCGCTCCATGATTCGGGCAACCGCCTCGGCAACATCTTCGACATAGGCCGGTTGCAATCTGGTCCGGCCGCGGCCGAACATCGGATAGATCGGAAGCCGACGAAGGAGCTTGAGGACGGTGTTGAGAAACGCGTCGTCCGGTCCGAACATCACAGCGGGGCGGACGATAAATGCATCGGCGAATTCCGCGCGGACCGCCCGTTCACCTTCGCCGCGCTTCCTGATGTAGAGGGATGGCGAGGCGGCATCGGCCCCGATCCCCGAAACGTGAACAAGCCGTTCGACTCCAGCCCGGCGGGCCTGGGCTGCTACAAGTTGGGCCGCCTCGACGTGAACGGAGTGAAACGTCTCCCCTCCGCGCTCGCGGTAAAGGCTGACCGCGTTCACGGCGCCGTAGGCGCCGACCAGCGCGTTCGCGACGGATCGCTCGTCGTGAATGTTGGCCGCTACAGATTGAGGTTGCACGTCCGGATGCCTTGACGCGATCCGGACGGAAAATTCGTGACTGCACAGATGGCGAACGATGCGGTTGCCGAGAAAGCCGGTTCCGCCGAACACGGTGATGGTGCGACCGGTCGTTGCTGCCCTGGCTAGCGTTCGTGGCTCCATGGGAAGAGTGAGGCCGGGAAGTCCGCCGCATAGCGGTGACCTATCGGTGGACGGGGCTGTTCTTCCGGCGGATTCGGGTCAGGCTCGACCGCCTTCCGATAGAGATGCCAGGTGGCATGACCGAGCACCGGCAGCACGACGGCGAGACCGACGAAGAACGGCAGCGAACCGATCGCCAGCAGTGCCGCAACAACCAGACCCCATACCGCCATCGGAACCGGATTCTCCCTCACGGCCCGCAGCGACGTCCGGATTGCGTCGATCGCAGTCGCGTGCCGGTCGAGCATCAGCGGAAACGACACAACGCTGACGCACAGGGCCACGACCGCGAACAGGAAGCCGACGCCACAGCCGACGATGATGAGCGACCATCCTTCCGGCGTCGTCAAAACACGCGTTGCGAAGTCGGGGATGGTTGCAGCCGGAGCGTGGCCGAAGGTTGCAATGTAGATCGCGTCCGCGGCGGCGATCCAGACCCCGAACAGAACCAGCAGGAGGACGCCGAGTTCGAGCATGGCGCCGAAGGACGGTGCGCGCAACACGTGCATGGCATCCCATGCT
Source organism: Bradyrhizobium nivariense (assembly GCF_029846715.1). Classification (GTDB taxonomy): domain Bacteria; phylum Pseudomonadota; class Alphaproteobacteria; order Rhizobiales; family Xanthobacteraceae; genus Bradyrhizobium. The sequence goes on along the minus strand of NZ_JARVWW010000002.1, from coordinate 231,504 downwards.
GCCGCTTCCTCTCCGCGCTCGCGGCGCCGGCTGAGTTCGTAGAGGCCGAGTGCGGCAAAAGGACCGATCAGGGTAAAGCCGGCGGCGAGCGGAAACAGTAGCGGCAGCACCGAATAGCCGATCACAAGTCTGAACAGGACAACACCGAGGACGGGATAAATCACGCACAGGACGACGGCGTGAGTTGGAATGGCCTTGAAGTCCTCCCAGCCCAGGCGCAACGCGTTGCCCAAATCGGAAAGGCTGATCTTGCGAACGACAAAAGCGGTAGAGACGCCAAACACGTCTAGTTTTGGTCTTGCGAATACTGTGGTCATGGCTCCGGGCTCCTTGACTGTGGTCGCGGGCGAACGGAGCGCTCTCAAAAAAGCGCGCATCCGTCTCGTCCGCGGAAATCGCGATCGAGCCCGGCAAATCAGGTTCAACGTGAAGGAGCCTTGCCGGACGACATCTGTCGCGACCGGTACAGTGAAATTAGTCCGATATACGATAGAAGCAAGACATAGCGCTCGCGGTTGGGTGATTTGTGCGACTGCACACATCGATTATTGCGCTGCATCACCAAACGCCCGGTGCCATGGATGCTCATCGGATTGCGCGTCAGACTCGCAAAGTCGGGGCGTGACATGGCCCTCTATTGAGCTATTGACGGTAGGCTCAACGGGGGCCATCTTAAGTTCTCAACGTCCCCCAGCTCCCGTGAAATGAGCGGTCGTGACGTGCAGTTCGTGTCAACCCTTTACGTCGCGACCGGTCGAATGGGCGAGGCAAGAGGCACGATGATGGCGAAGATGAAATTCGCCATCGTGACAGACCTGAGTTCCGCCCTTTAACTCGTATCCGCAGCCTTTGGTGGCAAGGATGCATAAAGGATGGCTGTAGCGATTATACTGCTGTTGGTCGCAATCGCCTCGGTGCTGTTTCATATTTTCAGCCCGTGGTGGTGGACCCCGCTCGCCTCAAACTGGCGCTACATCGACGACACCATCACCCTGACATTCTGGATCACCGGGGCGGTTTTCTTCGCGGTCGTCGCATTCATGGCCTATTGCGTCTTCCGCTTTCGACACACGGAGGGAAGGCGGGCAGACTACAATCCCGAAAACAAGAAGCTCGAATGGTGGCTCAGCGTCGGGACTGCAATCGGCGTCGCAGCCATGCTGGCACCCGGCCTGGTCGTCTGGCACCAGTTCGTCACAGTTCCGGCCGATGCGACCGAGGTCGAGGTCATGGGACAGCAGTGGCAATGGAGCTATCGGCTTCCCGGAAAGGACGGCCGGCTCGGGACTTCCGATGCCCGCAATGTCAGTTCCGACAATCCCATGGGATTGAGTCCCGACGATGCCGCCGGACAAGACGATGTCGTGATTCAAAACGACGATTTGCACCTGCCGCTTGGCAAACCGGTGAAGCTATTGCTCCGCTCGATTGACGTCCTGCATGATTTCTATGTGCCGGAGTTTCGCGCGAAGATGGATATGATACCGGGCTCGGTCACATATTACTGGTTCACGCCCACGCGCACCGGAACATTCGAAGTTCTCTGCGCGGAACTCTGCGGTGCCGCGCACGCGCAGATGCGGAGCAAGGTCATCGTAGACGAAGAGAAAGACTATCACGCGTGGCTGGAGAAGCAGCGGACGTTCGCCGAGTTGTCGCAGCAGCGCAACGTCGCGAAAGCGGCCTACAGGTCAGGAAGCGAATGAAAATATCGGCGAGGAGCGCCGCATAGCAGAGGGCGAACTCTTCGCTAAAGCATGATCCGGAAAAGTGCGTAGCGGTTTTCCGAATAGATCATGCTCAAACGACAACCTAGAGCACGATGACGATTCATCCCAATCTCATCGCGCTCTAAGAGAGACCAAGGAGGAATTCCGATGGTCGATGTCCCGTTTGACACCGTCGCAGGCGTCCCGCCCGCTGAAGTGGGCGAGGTCGAGCTTTATCATCCGAGAAGCTGGTGGACGAGGTACGTCTTTTCGCAGGACGCCAAGGTCATCGCCATCCAGTACTCGATCACGGCGATGTCCATTGGAATGGTTGCGCTGGTGCTGTCATGGCTGATGCGGCTGCAACTCGGATTCCCCGGCACGTTTTCGTTCATCGATCCGAACCAGTATCTCCAGTTTATCACCATGCACGGCATGATCATGGTGATCTATCTTCTCACCGCGCTGTTCCTCGGCGGCTTCGGCAACTACCTTATCCCGCTGATGGTCGGCGCCCGGGACATGGTGTTCCCCTATGTGAACATGCTGAGCTACTGGGTCTACCTGCTCGCGGTCGTGGTGCTGGCTTCGACCTTTTTCGTGCCCGGCGGGCCCACCGGCGCCGGCTGGACGCTGTACCCGCCGCAAGCGATTCTCTCCGGTACTCCCGGGCAGGATTGGGGCATCGTGCTCATGCTGGTCTCGCTGATCCTGTTCATCATCGGCTTCACCATGGGCGGGCTGAATTACGTGGTGACGGTGCTGCAGGCGCGCACGCGCGGCATGACGTTGATGCGTCTGCCCTTGACGGTGTGGGGCATCTTCACGGCCACGGTCATGGCGCTGCTGGCCTTCCCGGCGCTGCTCGTCGCCTCGGTGATGTTGCTGCTCGACCGCCTGCTGGGAACCAGCTTCTTCATGCCCACGCTGGTCGAGATGGGCACGCTGACGAAATATGGCGGCGGCAGCCCGATCCTGTTCCAGCACCTGTTCTGGTTCTTCGGACATCCGGAAGTCTATATCGTGGCGTTGCCGGCCTTCGGCATCATTTCCGATCTGATCAGCGTCCACGCGCGGAAGAACATCTTCGGCTATCGCATGATGGTCTGGGCGATCGTGGCCATCGGCGCCCTCAGCTTCGTCGTATGGGCGCACCATATGTATGTGAGCGGCATGCATCCGTATTTCGGGTTCTTCTTCGCCACCACGACGCTCATCATCGCCGTCCCGACCGCGATCAAGGTTTACAATTGGGTGCTGACCCTTTGGCGAGGCGACATTCATCTCACCATCCCGATGCTGTTCGCGCTGGCGTTCATCATCACCTTCGTAAACGGCGGCCTGACCGGCCTATTTCTCGGCAACGTGGTCGTAGACGTTCCGTTGTCGGACACGATGTTCGTTGTGGCGCACTTTCACATGGTGATGGGTATTGCGCCGATCATGGCCGTGTTCGGCGGACTCTATCATTGGTACCCGAAAGTCACCGGACGAATGCTCAATGAGGCGCTTGGACGATTCCATTTCTGGGTCTCGTTCCTCGGAGCCTACGCGATTTTCTTCCCCATGCACTATCTGGGTCTGTTGGGGATGCCCCGCCGCTATCATGACATCGGCGAAACGGCCTTCGTTCCGGCATCCGCCCATGACCTCAATGCGTTCATGAGCGTGGCGGCCCTGATCGTCGGCTTCGCCCAGCTCGTGTTCCTGTTCAATCTGATCTGGAGCCTGTTCAAAGGAAGAGAGGCCGGCGGCAATCCCTGGGGAGCCGCGTCGCTGGAATGGCAAACGCCAGAGACCCCGCCGGGGCATGGCAACTGGGGCAAGGATCTTCCGATCGTCTATCGCTGGGCCTACGATTACAGCGTCCCCGGCACCGCCATGGATTTCGTGCCGCAAAATGAACCGCCGGCTGGATTGTCGGCGCAGGGGGCCCACCCGTGAGCGCCATTATCCTGTTCATGGCCGGAATCGCCGCAATTGCGGGTTGGTGGCTCTCGCAACAGCGGCTGACAGCCAAGCCCTGGCTGGAGGAAGGGCTGATCGTCGATCTTCGCGAACAGAGTACGTCGTCCCTGCCGCCGGCGAAAATCGGATTGGGCGTGTTTCTTGCGGTCGTCGGTTCGTTGTTCGCACTCTTCATCAGCGCTTACTCCATGCGCATGAACCTGGTGGACTGGCGGACGTTGCCGGTGCCGGCGCTGTTGTGGTTCAACACCGGTGTCCTGGTCTTGAGCAGTGTGGCACTGCAATGGGCGTATATGGCCGCGCGCCGCGACGACATCGACGGCCTCAGCGTCGGCTTGTGCGCCGGTGGCGCGTCCGCCATTATATTCCTTGTCGGGCAACTGCTGGCGTGGCGCCAGCTGAGTGGCGCCGGGTACTTCCTGGCGTCCAATCCAGCCAATTCGTTCTTCTACCTGATCACCGCGGTGCACGGGCTACATCTGATGGGCGGCCTGGTGGCCCTCGGCAGAACGACGGCCAAGGTATTGCGTGGCGCCGAGGCGAGTCAAATTCGCCTGAGCGTAGAACTCTGCACTATCTACTGGCACTTCCTGCTGTTGGTCTGGCTGGTTCTGCTCGGCCTGCTGACGGGCTGGACAGACAATTTCGTCGACATCTGTCGCCAGTTGCTGAGCTAGGGAAGGCAAGGACCAGATGGCAGAAACGGTGCTCATAAACCAGGTAGAACCGCCGGCGCGGCCTGCAGGGTGGCGAGGCATCGCCGCCGATTGGTCCTCGGATCAGCGCGCCTTCAAGAACGTTTCCTGGGGGAAGGCCATGATGTGGATCTTCCTTCTCAGCGACACCTTCATCTTCAGCTGTTTTCTGCTGGCGTACATGACGGCGCGAATGTCCACGACCGTGCCGTGGCCCAATCCCAGCGAGGTCTTCGCCCTCACGATCGGGGACAAGAACATCCCGCTCATCCTGATCGCGATCATGACCTTCATCTTGATCAGCAGCAGCGGCACGATGGCGATGGCCGTCAATTTCGGTTATCGCCGCGATCGCGTGAAGACTGCAGCCTTGATGTTGGCCACGGCGGCATTCGGCGCAACGTTCGTCGGAATGCAGGCCTTCGAATGGACCAAGCTGATCATGGAGGGCGTCCGGCCCTGGGGCAACCCCTGGGGTGCGGCGCAGTTTGGTTCAAGCTTTTTCATGATCACTGGCTTCCACGGCACCCACGTGACGATCGGCGTGATCTTCCTGATCGCCATTGCGCGAAAGGTTTTGCGGGGAGACTTCGATGTCGAACGGCGCGGCTTTTTTACAAGTCGGAAAGGGCATTACGAGATCGTCGAGATCACCGGCCTGTACTGGCATTTCGTCGATCTCGTGTGGGTGTTCATCTTTGCGCTTTTTTATCTCTGGTGAGGTCGCAGCATGACGAACGTCGCGGTACATCTTGAAGCGCAGCAACACTCGCTGCAAGCCCCCGTGCATGACGCACTTGCATCAGGAGCCACGCAGGCAAAGGGCCAGCAGCATCCGATCAAGCTCTATCTCGTGGTCTGGGGATGGTTGTTTGTTCTCAGCACCTGCTCCTATCTCGTCGACTATTTTGGCCTCCATGGCCATCTCCGATGGTCGCTGATCCTGCTGTTCATGGTGTTGAAGGCTGGCCTGATCGTTGCGGTCTTCATGCACATGGCCTGGGAGCGGCTGGCTTTGGCCTACGCGATCCTGCTGCCGCCGGTGCTGGTGTTGGTATTCGTGACGATCATGGTGTTCGAAGCCGACTACACGCATCTGCTCCGGGTCTTGTTTTTCGCCCCAACGGCGTAGCTACCATTGCTTCTTACCAGGAGGAGGACGGCCATGACCACCTACGTCATGCTTGCAAATTGGACCGAGCAAGGCATCCTGAAGGCGAAGGACTCGCCACGCCGTCTGGACGCTGCGAAGCAAGCTCTCAAGGATATGAGCGGCGAGATCAAATCATTCTACCTGACCATGGGTGACTTTGACATGGTCGTGATCCTCGAAGCTCCGGACGACGCTGTTGCGGCGCGCTTTAGCCTGCAACTGGGGATGCTGGGAAACGTCCGGACGCGCACGTTGAAGGCGTTTCCCGAAGCCGCCTATCGGGAAATCATCAACTCGCTGGGCTAGAGCATGATCCGGAAAAGTGCGATCGATCCAGCCGTGCTGGCGGGCATCGATTTCGACGAGCTGTCGCTGCTCACCGGGAAGATCACCGCGACTATTGTCGAGCGGCGATGACCGTCATCTCGAGTTTGACGCCCCGACCGAGATCGGCCACGCCGATTGCGGCGCGCGCCGGCAGATGGGCTTCTGCAAAGTGCGCCTTCCAGGCCGCATTGAACTCCGCCTTCTCCCCAAGGTCGGTCATGTAGATGGTCACCTGCAAGACGTTGGCCAGATCGGATCCGAGGGTCTTCAGCAGGTGCGCCAGCTGCCCGAGGACGTCGTTTGCCTGGCCCGACATATCGAGGCTCGTGTCCTCGGGGACGATTCCACCGATGTAAAGCACGCCATTATGCTCGACCACTTCGTGGAGCAGACCTTCGTAGGGCGAGACGCGCTTGATCATGATCAGACCGATGTTGCTGTGGGGATGGGCGGCATATCGCACATTTCAATGTCACTGTCGTTGCCAGAGATTTCGCACGAAGTCTTACCGAAAGATGGATCGCGCTGCACCGAATGTGCCCTCGGTAAGGCATTGAAAATAAAAGAATAAATTGATCTGACAATCACCGCCGGTCGTTCCCTCGAACGTTCGCCAAGCTGTCCTTGCACGAGCGCCCGGCATTTCCGCCGACCCTGATCCCGACGACATCGAACAGCGGATCGTTATACTGCCACCCGAATTGACACGGGAGCGGCCGGGACCGTGCCGCGCCCTGAACAAGGATCAGACGATGGACGATACGATTGGCTTCCCCGACCCCGGCCTCGACCTCTCCGACGGCTTCAAGCCGCACACCTCGCATTGGGGCGTGTTCTCGGCGCGCAACAGCGAGGCCGGGCTCGAGGTCAGGGCGTATGCGGGCGATCCCGATCCGAACGGCATCATCGACAATTTCCCCGGCGCGTTGCGCCACCAGGCGCGCGTCACCCAACCCGCGATCCGCCGCGGCTGGCTCGAACGTGGGCCGGGCCCGGACGATCGCCGCGGCCGCGACGAATTCGTCTCCGTCAGCTGGGAGAAGGCGCTCGATCTGCTCGGTGACGAGCTCGGCCGCATCCGTGACACGCGCGGGCCCGGCGCCGTGTTCGGCGGCTCCTACGGCTGGTCGAGCGCGGGCCGCTTCCATCACGCGCAGAGCCAGGTGCATCGCTTCCTCAACATCGCCTTGGGCGGTTATGTGCGTTCGGTGAATTCCTATTCCTCCGGCGCATCCTCGGTGCTGCTGCCGCAGATCCTCTGCGGCTACGAGGACATCACCAAGCGCAACGTCACCTGGGAGCAGATCGCTGATGATACCGACATCGTGCTGGCGTTCGGCGGCATGGCGCTGAAGAACTCGATGGTCGCCGGCGGCTCGATCAGCAAGCATGTCGAGCGCGGCGCGATGGAGGCTGCGCGCCGCCGCGGCTGCGAGTTCATCCTGGTCAGTCCGTTGCGTGAAGACCTGCCCGTCGAGGCCGGCGCCGAATGGATGACCTGCGTGCCCGGCACCGACACCGCGCTGATGCTCGGCATCGTTCATACGCTTGTGCGCGAGGGCCTGCACGATCAGGCGTTTCTCGATCGCTACACCGAGGGCTGGCCGGTGTTCCTGCGCTATCTCACCGGTGAGAGCGACGGCCAGGCCAAGGACGCCGAATGGGCCGCCGCGATCTGCGGCGTCGACGCGGACACGATCCGCAAGCTGGCGCGTCGCCTCGCCGGAAAGCGCGCGCTCATCACCGTCTCCCATTCGCTCCAGCGCGCCGAGCATGGTGAGCAGCCGGTGTGGATGGGCATGGTGCTGGCGGCGGCGCTCGGCCAGATCGGGCTTGCCGGCGGCGGCTACGCCTATTCGTTGGGTGCGATCGGCTACTACGGCCGCCGCGTCAACGACGTGCCGGGGCCGACACTGGGGCAGGGCCGCAACGCTGTCCGCGATTTCATTCCGGTGGCGCGCATCGCCGACATGCTGCTCAATCCCGGCAGCACCTATCGCTACAACGGCGAGACGCGCACCTATCCGGACATCCGCCTCGTCTACTGGGCCGGCGGCAATCCCTTCCATCACCACCAGGACATCAACCGTCTGCGCAAGGCGTTTGCGAAACTCGATACGCTGGTCGTGCACGAGCTGGCATGGACTGCCACGGCCCGGCATGCCGACATCGTGTTGCCTTCGACGATGACGCTCGAGCGCGAAGACATCGGCTATTCCAGCAACGATCCCCTGATGGTCGCGATGCACCGGATCGCCGAGCCGTTCGGCCTTGCGCGTGACGATTACGAGATCTTTGCCGACCTCGCCGAACGTCTCGGCGCGCGCGAGCCCTTCAGCGAGGGGCGTACGTCACGTCAGTGGCTGGAACATCTTTATGAGCCGACCCGCTCCTCGCTCGAAGCGCGCGGTTTGGAGGCGCCGAGCTTTGAAAAATTCTGGGAAAGCGGCAGCCTGGTGGTGCCGCAGCAGCCCGACGACGGCGGCCGGCTGCGCAGCTTCCGCGACGATCCCGTCAATCACGCTTTGCCGACGCCGAGCGGTCGCATCGAGATATTCTCAGCCAAGATCGCGGGCCATGGCGATGCCGATTGTCCGGGCCATCCGGTCTGGCTCGAGAAGTCCGACATGCCGAAGCCGGGGGCGCCGTGCTTCCTGGTCGCCAACCAGCCGGTGACGCGTCTGCACAGCCAGCTCGATTTCGGCGGGCATTCGCTTCAAGGCAAACATCGCGGCCGCGAGGTCGCGCGTATGAACCCACAGGACGCAGACGCGCGCGCGATCAAGGACGGCGACATCATCCGCCTGTTCAACGCGCGCGGCGCCTGTCTCGCCGCGGTCCACGTCACCGACGACATCGCGCCGGGCGTCGTGCAGCTCCCGACCGGCGCCTGGTACGACCCGATGGACCCCGAAGACGACGCGCCGCTCTGCGTGCACGGCAACCCGAACGTGCTCACCCGCGACGTCGGCACCTCGTCCTTCGCGCAGGGCTGCACCGGCCAGCTCACGACAATCGAGGTCGAGAAGTTCACCGGCAATCTGCCGCCGATCCGGGCGTTCGATCCGGTGTAGGGACATCGCCATAGCCCGGATGGAGCCAACCGGGCTACGGGGGCTTGCTGTGTCGCCCCTCTGTCAACCTCGTTGCGCGAAAATATTCCACTTTACCGAAATTCGGAAATGGCGTATGTGTCGCCCATCCCGGCTCATTCTTGAGGGGCGATCTTGTGGTCGTCACGTTCGCGAGCCGGGCTTGCGGTGGACGCGGCAGCGTTCGGGTGCGAGAGGCGTGGGCAGGGCGGATTGCTCTCCGTGAACCCAAAGCTTCGTGCCGACGAGCGGCGCTGCCAGGTTCGTCTCGTCATCAGGTCGACGGCAACGTGCACAACGTCGTCGAAACCGGTGGTGAACAGCGAGCCGTGCGTACGGCAAAACCGTGTGGTCCTGGCCGTCGTTGCTACGGTCAAGTGCTTGCGGATGCGGCATCTGCGTCAACCGGCGCGGTGCCGGTGACTTCTGCGAGGATGAGGGAGGCCAGCAGGAACTCGGCTCCCGGGAGAGCACGGCATAAGCCGTCCAACCACTGCGCAGGGAAGGCCGAGTGATTGGCTACACCTGTATGCTGCTGTGCGGTTCTTTTGCGCTACCTTTCGCGCAGCGGACCGCGGGTGCCAGCCGGCACCCGGCCTTCCCTGTGCCCTCTTGGATTTGAGGGTGGAATGACCAAGCAAAGCTCGGGCGAAATCAGTCGCGAGGATGCGAAGGCGTGTCTGCGTCTTGAAAGCGAAAGTTAAGCCGGATTCCGCTCTCGTGCCCCGGACGCAGCGCAGCGCTATCCCGGCGATGCGAAGCATCGTCCGGTTCAGCGGTGCGCTGCAGAGCCGGGGCCCATGTCGCCGCATTGTACCGTGTCGCCCCTGGATCCCGGCTCTGCGCCGCAACGCCATAAGCGCGTTTACGCGCGCCTTCGACGCGCTATGCGCGTTGCAGCGCGTCCGGGACATGAGCTCGCAATGAAGATAGTTGGCGCGCGTCGACGAAGAAAAATGGGGCCGCCCTGTGGGGGTGCAGGGACGGCCCCGAGAGGCTCGCGGGCCCGGGAGGAGAAGGGCGCGAGCCGATGCAAGTGCAGGCACTTGCACCAACAGGCACTGGTGCAATCACGCGGCTGCGCTGATCCAGTTGCTCTCCGGAGAACGGCAGCGCGGCGGGAGCGCTTGCATCTCGCGCCGTTCGTCCTTGCTGGCGAGGCGCCAGCGTGCCGGAGATTGATCGCTGATGCGCTTGAACACCGTCGAAAAATGCGCCTGCGTGCTGAAGCCGACGGCAAGCGCGATCTCGGCCAATGGCCGCTCGGTGCTCGCCAACAACGTCTTGGCATGCTCGATTCGGTGATTGAGCAGATATTCGCGGGGCCGGTAACTGGTCGCGACGCGAAATTGCGCCGCAAAATGCATTCTGGACAGGCCGGCGACATTGGCGAGCTCGGACAGGCTGATGCAGCGGTGGAAATGATCGGCGATATATTGCTCGACGCGCCGCAGCCGCCATTTCGGCAGGGCATTGACCCTGGCGCGCGGCAGTTCCAGCCGCGCGAGATGCATCGCAAGGGTCTGGCCGATGCAGCGTGTAAACTGGTGGTCCGCGGCGTCGCCGTGTTCGATCAGCGTCTTGGCAAGCTCGGCTGCGAGCGGGTCGCGCAGCAGGACGAGGTCATTCAGTCCGTCGGTCGCGGCGAATTGCGCCGGAAAATGATCCGCGGAGATGTGAAAGTGCAGGAAGGCGCAGGGCGACTGGAATTGCACGCCGAGAGGCTTCGACGGCGCGGTGAGATACAGCGTGCCCGCAGGCATGGTGCCGTCGAAAATGATCTGGCGGTCCCGCGTCAGTTTCGCGCGCGTGGTCTTCAGGGCGATACCGACGAAATAGCGATCCTCGGGTGTCGTCGCTTCGTGCGTCGACGTGCTCCGCGGATCTTCCCATCGCGAGATATTGATGTCTTCGACAGCAGCCTCGGGGCCGCGATCGATCTGACGCCATTGGCTCTCCCGGGTGATCGCCTGGGTTGCTTGGGGGATCTCGCGATCCCGCGGGCCGGCCGGAAAATCGATCCAGGCATGCGCCGCCTGCAAGTTGGTCAACATCACTCGTCCTCTCCCGGCTTTGCCGCTGTTTGCAACCGGCAAACGCGCAAAAGCCCACGCTTTCGATGTTGAGAGGATAGGCGTGAGCTGGCCAGGAAGCCCGTTAGTGGTGATTAGGATCTGTTAGTTTTTGTGGATGCGCATCAGGTGCGGCAGCTCGTCGCGGGAAGCGTTGTTTTGTACAATTTATCAGATATTTGCGGAGCCTCGCCCCAACTCCGGAGAGCACAGGCCGCCGCGTGGCGATCGATGCAGCGGGGTGAGTTCCGTGCAGGGCCCTCGCTGGACCTCGCACCGGTGCGGGGTATAGTCGCGCCGCATTTCGATGGAGCGGCCGTCAGGATGAGTCAGAAGTGACCGAGCTCTCGGCAGGACATGGCCCCCGCGGCAGCGGCGCCGCGACGATCCTGGATTTCGATGCCGTCGCGTTCGGGCCGTTTTCGCTTCGGTCGCGGCTGCTGGAGAAGGATGGCTCGCCGGTCAGGCTCGGCAGCCGCGCGATGGATATTTTGCGCCTGCTCGTCAGCCGCGCCGGCGAAGTGGTCCCGAAGGACGAGATTCTCGGCTATGCGTGGTCCGGACTCTCCGTCGAGGAGATCAGCCTGCGCGTCCATGTCGCGGAGCTGCGCAAGGTGCTCGGCGACGGAAAGGATGGTGCCCGCTACATCACCAACGTCCCAGGCCGGGGCTATTGCTTTGTCGCGCCCGTGCGGCGTGGCGAGCGTGCAGAGGTGTCGGCGCTGGCGTCGGGGGCGTCGGAAAGGGCCGCACCGCCGCCGTCTCTGCCGCATCGATTGGACCGGATGGTCGGGCGGGAGGACGCTGTGGCCGAGTTGGCGGCGCGCTTGCTCCGCGATCGCTTCGTCACGCTGCGAGGGCCGGGCGGCATCGGCAAGACCACCGTTGCGACCGCGCTCGCGCATGAGATGTGCGATAGCTTCGACGGCAACGTCCATTTCCTCGAATTCGGTCCGCTGAAGGACGCGGCCCTGGTCGCGAGCACGGTTGCCGCCGCGCTCGGCCTCGTCGTGCACCACGATGATCCCTCGGGTAGCATCATCAATTTCCTGCGTGGCCGGCGGCTGCTTCTCGTTCTCGACAGCTGCGAGCACGTCATCGAAGAGGTCGCACGTCTTGCGGAAAACATCTACCGGGAGGCGCCCGGCATCGTCATCCTCGCAACCAGCCGCGAGTCGCTGCTGGTGGAAGGCGAGCAGATTTTTGAGCTCGCTCCGCTGCCGGGTCCGCCGCAGGGCACCCGCCTCGGCGCCGGCGAGGTGCTGGCGTATCCCGCTGTGCGCCTGTTCGTCGATCGCGCCGTCGCCGCAGGGCATCGCGACGACATCACCGACGAGGATGCTGAGGTCCTGGCCCGGATTTGCGGCAAGCTCGATGGCATCGCGCTCGCGATCGAGCTGGCTGCCGCGCGTGTCGGTCTCTATGGACTACGCGAGATGGCGGCTCTGCTCGACGACCGGCTGCAGCTCGAATGGCGCGGGCGGCGAACGGCGCCGCCGCGGCAGCAGACGCTCGGCGCCACGCTCGACTGGAGTTTCGGTCTGATCGGCGAGAGCGAGCGGATCGTGTTTCAGCGCCTCGCCGTCTTCGCAGGTCACTTCACGTTGAAGGGCGCGATAATTGTGGCGGCCGGGGAGGAGATGCCGGAGGATCGCGTCGTCGAGGCGCTGGAGCAACTCGTGGCGAAATCGCTGGTTTCCGCCCAGCCGGACGGCGCATCGCGGCGCTATCGCCTGCTCGACGCAACGCGTGCCTATGCCCTGCAGAAACTGGCCGACGACGGACAACTGGCAGAGATCGCGCGCCGTCACGCTCTCTATGTTCAATGCATGCTCGAAGCGGGCATGAGGGATAAGGAGGGCACCGATCATGCATCCCGTTTGCAGGAGCGCGCGAGCCGGCTCGCCGACGCCCGCGCGGCGCTGCAATGGGCTTATGCCAACGACGACGGCGCCGGCTTGCGCGTGCCGCTCGCCGGCAGCTGCACAAGGCTGTTCGTCGAGCTCAATCTGCTCAGCGAGGCCCGCATCTGGTCCGATCGCGCACTCGCAATGCTCGACGAGGCCGACCGGGGCGGCAGATGGGAGCTCGAGCTTCAGTCGACGCTCGGTCACGCCTTCATGTTCACCGAGCGCAACAGCGAGCAGGCGGAAGCGGCGCTCCGGCGCGGGCTGGAGATCGCGGAAGCGCATGGGGACCACGCCAACACATTCAGGCTGCTGTCGCGGCTCAACATGTTCTACCGCCGGACCGGCGGCTATCGGCATCTGGTGCCGACTGCGCTTCATGCCGAGCGGATCGCGCGCCTGATCGGCGATACCGCGGGCATCGCCGGCAGCAAAGCGCTGCTCGGTGTGTCCTATCACCTCGCCGGGGACCAGGCCGAAGCGCAAGCCCATCTCGACCAGGGCGTACGCGACGACGCTGCGCTACGCGGCACGCAACCCGGGCATTTCGCCTATTCACGCACGCCGCAAATTCCGCTCGCGCGCGTGTTATGGCTGCGCGGCTTTCCCGATCGTGCGCTCGAATGCGTCCGGCCGCTTGTCGGCGCTTCAGCGCCGCGCGACGCGGTCATGCATTGTATCGCGCTATGCTGGTCCGCCTCGGTGTTCGGCTGGGTTGGCGACTGGTCGTCCGTCGAGGCCATGACCGATCGCCTGGCTGCGCATGCGAGCATGCACGGACTCGTGCCCTACGAAGCCGTCGCGACGGGTTTTCGGGCGCAGAGCATGATCGCCCGGGGCGAGGTAGCCGGCGGCGTCGACCTCTTGCGGAGCGCGCTTCCACGCCTGCACGCCGATCGCTACGAACTCTATGCCTCGGCGTTCGCCGCGGATCTGTCTCGGGGCTTGGTCACTTTGGGACGATCGGCGGAGGGCATTCAGATTCTTCACGAAACCATTGTGCGGATCGAGCAGGAAGGCGGCGCCTTCGACATGCCCGAGCTGCTCCGGCTGCGGGGAGAGCTCGAGGCCCATGGCGGCAATCTCGAAGCGGCCGAGGCCGATTTCGTCGCGTCGGTTACGCTCGCCGAACAGCAGGGCGCATTGTCCTGGCGGCTGCGAGCCGAAATGTCGCTGGCGCGGCTTCGGGTTTGGCAGGGTCTGCAAAATCCTCTCGAACAGCTCGCCAAAACTTATGCCCGGTTCTCGGAAGGGTTCGAGACCGCCGATCTCAGGGCGGCACGGCGCATGCTGAACGAGCCGGCGGGCTGACCAGATCGACGCGAAATTTTCGCGCGTGCCGCTACTCGAAGACGGCGTCAAAGATCTCGACGTCCATCAGCACGGGCTTGGCGACCACGGTTCCGTCGGGCCGCAGCGTCTGCGCGCGTCGGAGCGTCGGCACCACGATGCCGCCGAAGCGGTCATGGGCCCAGGAGTAATGCGCGACTTTCATCCCGAACAGATCGTGATCGGTCCGCCGTTGCAACGCGTTCTCGTCAAAATAGAAGATCTGCTCGGGCGCGAGCGCGATCAGGCTCGGCGGGAACTGCGCCCGCAACCGCCGCCATGACTCTGTGTTCTCCTGCCACGGTGGAAGTTCCTCCACCACCACATCGGGATGGGCGAGCAGGAACGGATTGGTCAGATAATTCCAGATCGCGACGCCGCAGAAGAAGACGAGGTGCAGTTCGTCCGCGAGCGCGGGCGAACCGGCCTCGGTGAACGCAAGGCTCGGATTGCGCCAGGTCCGCAGGACCTCACTCTCGAGGCTTTCGATTGTGATCGCGTCCGGCTGAAACGAGCCGGAGTGTTCGCCGCCGGTGATGCCGGTGAAGCGGACCGACTGCGTGCGGGTCGAGCCCTCCGCGGTCACGTCCTTGAATTCGCTGGCATGTCCGGCACTGGAGAACAGCGTTCCGGCGACGGAGAGGTGAAGCGTGAACCGGCTCAAGCTATTCCAGCGGGCCATTCCGCCGCTGGCATCAATCACATCGTCAAGAAGCGCCATGTCCCGCCATATCCACCATGAAGTGCGACCACCATGGCGGGGCGGATGCGGCTTGGCGTGTTAGAAGTTGTTAGGAGTTGCGAGCGCGTAGCATGGCGGTATCTCATTGAAGATACTCTCAATTCAGCGCCGTAAGGAGCCTCTTGGCGGCGACGAGATCACGGGTCTGAAGGCCCTCCTGATACCGCGCCACGAGTGGGGTGAGCAGGGCGCGCGCGTCGGCGGCCTTGCCGGCCCGCTCCCAGACGCGGCCAAGGCTGATTGCTCCGCGGAGCTCCCAGCCGACCGCGCATTGCCGCCGCGACAGATCGAGCGATTTGCGCAAATAGCTCTCGGCCTCCGCAGCGTTACCCGACTGCGCAAGGATATCGCCCTTGATCCTGAGCATCTCCGGCATGTCAAAGGATTCGCCGTGATCGGGGATCTCTGCGATGGCCTCGTTGATCGTCTGCAAGGCTTCGTCGGCCTGGCTCTGGGAGGCAAGCCCCTCCGCGAGCGCCGTCGCGAACACCGTCGTCATGATCCGGTGCCGCGTCGCGTACAGCGTGGCCTGGCTGCGGCGAAGGTGCTCGATCCCCCCAGTGACGTCGCCGCGGCGAAGCAGCAGCTCGCCCTTCTGGCCGATGCCGACCGCGTGATACGGGCCGAGGAAGTGCCGCGCGGAATGGTCGATCAGCCGCTCGATCAGGATTTCGGCATTGGCCAAGTCGCCGACCCAGAGGAACACGTAGATCGTCCAGATCAGGGAAATACCGAGAGTGAGCGGCTGCTCGAGCAGCTCGGCCTCGCGAACGGTGTATTGGGCCGCCTCGATCGCACGATCGGGCCGGCCGGTGAGCCAGAGCCCGCGCGCCAGCGCCACCAGCGCAACAATGCGGTCGTCATAGCCGAGATGGCCGATATTCAGGCGCTGCGAGCCGGGATTATGCACCATCGCGCTCTCGCAGAACTGCACCGCCTTGTCCTGGTTGCCGATCAAATGATGTGCGACGCCCAGCATCCATTCGACGTTCAGTGTGCTGGCGGGATCGTTCAGCTTCCGCGCAACGCTCTTACCCTGTTCGCCGGTTCCAAGCGCGCCGTGAAAATCCCCGACCCGGGTCAGGTAAATGTGCAATCCACGCAGCAGCCAGAGCTGCCAGTGCAGGTCCTCGAGCTCACGGGCAAGCTGGAGGCTGCGCGTGAACGCCATCCGGACCGCTTCGGTATTGCCCTGCGTGAACATCGCGGAGACGCCGAGCGCGGCCTGCAAAATCATTTCATGGCGGCTGTCGATCGGGGTGGTATCGAGCGATGCCAGCGCCTGCTGGGTCCAGCGGTAGCATTCCGTCAGCAATGTCAGCTCGAGGAAGAACTGGGCCGCCGACGCCGCCAGCTCCACGCCGATGGCGTGGTCGCCGCTGTCCGAAAAGCTCCAGGTCAGCGCGGCCCGGACATTGGGCAGGTGATCGGCATAGGGAAGGAAGCCGCCCGCCGTCTGCATGCCCGTGGATTTGAGGGCAATGTCGCGCAGGAAGTCGCGGAAATAGTCGGCGTGGGCGCGCGCGGCGCGGTCGGCTTCCCCGTTCTCGACGAGCTTGTCCGCGACGAAGGCACGTGTTGTGTCGAGCAGGCGATAGCGCAGCCGCCGCTCCGCAGGCGACGTCGCGATCAGCGATTTGGAAAGCAGATTCGAGATCGCCTCGACGGCTTCCGGCTCGCCGATGCCCTGACAGGAGGCGACCGCAAGCGCGGCTTCAAGGGTGAACGGCCCGACGAACACCGACAATCCGCGCAGCGTTGCGCTTTCGGCTGCCGGCAGCAAATCGTAGCTCCAGGCGAGCGCCGCGCTCAGGGTCTGGTGCCGCGGGACAGCGGTGCGCCGCCCGCGCCACAGCAGCGAGAAGCGGCTGTCCAGCAACGAGGCGGTCCCGGCAATGCCATAGGCGTTCACACGCCCGGCCGCGAGCTCGATCGCGAGCGCAATGCCGTCCAGCCGCCGGCAGATCTCGGCAACGAGCGGCGCATCCTCTTCGCTGAGCTCGAATTCGCTGAGGCTCTCGGCAATGCGCGCCACGAAGAGCTGAGTTGCGGGATAGGCAAGGATGTCGGCAATGCCGAGCCCGTCGCGCTGTGGCGGGCAATCCAGCGGAAACAGCCGATGGACACGCTCACCTTCGGCGCGGAAGGATTCGCGGCTGGTGGCGAGAATATGCAGCTCGCCCGCTTCACGAACGATGCGCTCGGCCAGCGGGGCGAGATCTTCGAGGATGTGCTCGCAACTATCGAAGACCAGCAGCATCCGCCGGCTGCGCAGGAACGTCAGCAGTCCGGGTATCGGGTCGTCGGAATTGACGGTCAGGCCGAGCGCAGCCGCAATCGTTCCGGGAACGAGCCGGGCCTCTCTCAGTGCGCCGAAATCGACAAAACACACCTGGCCGTCGAAGGTCTGGAGCTCGCCATGCGCGACGGCCAGTGCGACCGAAGTCTTGCCGATCCCGCCGGGGCCGACGATGGTGACGAAGCGATGCAGGGCAAGCTCGGCGGAAATTCTCTCCACCGCATCGTCACGTCCGATCATCTTCGCGAGCGGCGAGGGCAGCGAGCGGGGCGAAGCCGCGGGCAGGCTGGTCCGGTTCTCCAAAGGGGCAGCCCGGAGCAGCGGCGCCGCGAAACAATAGCCGCGTCCGGGGACGTTGACGACGTAGTGGGCGCCTTCGCCGGCATCGCCCAACGCCTTGCGCAGCGTCGTGATGTGGAAGCGCAGGCTGCCTTCGTCGACGTTCACGTCGGCCCAGATGCGCCTGATCAACTCTCGCTTGTCCACGACCTCGCCCGCGCGTTCCGCGAGAAAAACGAGGATGTCGAGCGCACGGCCGCCGAGGTGAACCGGGGCGCCGTCCTTCTCGAGCAGGCGCGACTTCGCGAACAGCCGGAATGGCCCGAAGGCAATGGCCGAATCCTGGTCGTTAGTGTCCGGCACGGGCCAATGATTCCAGTGAAAGGGCTGAACTCTGCACTTTGATCTAGCAGAAGAGAACTCCGAGTAAACTGGTTGAAAGTGGCGAAATCGCGTGGCGGTTCGCCGCAAATCGGCCGATTGCGTACGGTCGATCCGTCGCCAATTTTGCTTAAACGCAAGAAGAGGCAGCATGGCTGACCGCCCGAGATGACAGTTTGGATCCCGGTCGTCGTGGCGCCGATCATAACAAAAACTTGCAACGTCTAACGAGCAAAGCACATAAACTGCATCCAGTATGGTCTCCGAGTTAGACGCTACATCCAACGGGGAGGCTATGATGTCCGGTATCGGTGCTCGGCCGAACGACCATGTCGTTCAATCTCAATTTGTCGCCAGTCTTGTCCAGCAGTCGCGTGACTGGGAGCTCGTGCTGCGGGAATCCCATCATCGGATGAAGAACACGCTGACGCTGCTGGGTGCGTCGGTTCGCCGCGATTTCACACGGGCAGGCACCCGGGACGTGTCGCTTGCCGCGGACCGGCTCGAGCGGCGCATCGTCGCCTTCGGCAGGCTCTATCAACTCCTGTCCGACAATGACGACCATACGGCGATCCCCGTAGCGGCCTTCTTCGAAAACCTGTGTGGAGCGATTTCCGAGGCCGTGCTGGAGCCGGCGGGCATCCGCTGCGAGGCTGCCGTTGAAAGCGGTACGCTGCCGGCATCGCAATGTCACCGGCTCGCGCTGATGCTGACGGAGCTGGTGACGAATGCGGCAAAGCATGCCTTCCCCAACAGGAATGATGCACTGATCCGCATCGACATGGTCAATCGTGACGGCGCCTGGTTCTGCACGGTGGCCGACAACGGAATCGGCGCGACCGGGCCGCTTCAGGGCGCAGGCAGCCGGATTCTCGAAGGTCTCGCACGCGGCATTTGCGCCCGGCTGCACGGCGAGGCGGGGGAAGACGGTACACGCGTGACCATCGTGATGCCGATCGCCGCTTGAAGCTCGTCTCAAATTCAACTCAGGGAGTTCGACATGCCCACACTCGAAATCGACCGCGACGCTCAGGTCAAGCCCTCGACATCTCGTGGCGTCGATCTGAGGCTCGAGGTGATCGTGATCCCGGTGTCCGATGTTCACGCCGGAACCGACGAGCCATATCTGTTCGGCAGCGTTCGGGTCAACGGTGCTGACCCGGAGCGCGGCAGCTACAGCTCATTTGCCGCGTTCAGCGACCCCGACGGCAATGGCTGGCTGTTCCAGGAGGTCACCACGCGATTGCCGGGACGCATCGCGGGCGACGGCACGACATTCGCTTCGCAGGCTGCGCTGGCGGCGGCACTGCGCCGTGCGGCGGCGGCCCATGGCGAGCACGAAAAGCGGACCGGCGGGCACGACGAGAACTGGGCCGATTGGTACGCCGATTACATCGTCCGCGAGCAGGCGGGCCAGCCGCTGCCAGCCTGAGTTGGACAGCACGGAGTCTTCGACTGAACCAAGCCGGCCCGGCGCGCGATGACTGAGCTCATCGCGCGCCGTGTTGCTTTTGCTGCGAGCATCGCGGGGTCACTGATCGCTCCCCTCGCTGTCGCGCGGCTCGCAACGGCTAACGCGGTCTAACAACCCATAACGAGCAAATTGCCAGGGTCTGCGCCAATCTCTCTGCATGACGAACCGACGCGTTGATTTCGAATTCGGTCAGCGTCACCGACCAAAGTCAGGGAGATCGAACATGACTACGCAAGCACGTACCGACATTCTCAATCCAGATCGCCGTCAACTGTTGAGCCAGGCCGCGATGACCGCGGTTGCCGCCAGCGTGTCGAGCTTGCTGCCGCTGCATCCGGCGAAGGCTGCCGTGAGTGGGGCGGTTCGCCCGTTCCGCGTCAGCGTGCCCGAGGAGGATCTGCTCGACCTCCGCCGCCGTCTCGCGGCGACGCGCTGGCCGGATCGCGAGATCGTCGCCGATCAGTCGCAGGGCGTGCAGCTGACAACGGTGCAGGAGCTCGTGCGCTACTGGCAGGACAATTACGACTGGCGCAAGATTGAGGCACGGCTGAACGCCTTGCCGCAATTCGTCACCGAGATCGACGGCGTCGATATCCACTTCATTCACGTCCGCTCCCGCCACGAAAACGCGCTGCCGATGATCGTCACCCATGGCTGGCCCGGTTCGATCATCGAGCAGATGAAGATCGTCGGCCCGCTCACCGACCCCACTGCACATGGCGCGAAGGCGGCGGACGCCTTCGATCTCGTCATTCCCTCGCTGCCCGGCCACGGCTTCTCCGGCAAGCCGACGGTGCTCGGCTGGGACCCCCAGCGCGTCGCGCGCGCCTGGATCGTGCTGATGAAACGTCTCGGCTATAACCGCTATGTCGCGCAAGGTGGCGATTGGGGCAATGCCGTGACGGAGCAGATGGCGGTGATCGCGCCGCCGGAACTGCTCGGCATCCACACCAACATGCCCGCCACCGTTCCGGATGACATCGCCAAGGCGCTTCAGCCCGGCGGGTCGCGGCCGTCTAATCTCTCGGCCGACGAGGGCTATGCTTACGATCAGCTCGACGATTTCTACAAGCACGGTCTCGGCTACGCGATCGAGATGTCGAACCGGCCACAGACGCTCTATGGCCTCGTGGATTCGCCGGCCGGTCTCGCCTCCTGGATGCTCGATCACGATGCGCGCAGCGCCGCGATGATCGCGCGGGTGTTCGAAGGCAAGGCGGAAGGGCTGTCGCGGGACGACGTGATCGACAACATCACGCTCTACTGGCTCACCAACACGGCGGTGTCGTCGGCGCGGCTCTATTGGGAGAACAAGCTGGTGTTCTTCGAGCCCAAGCACCTGAAGATCCCGGTCGCCGTCAGCGTCTTCCCGGACGAGATCTACGCCGCGCCGCGTAGCTGGACTGAAAAGGCTTATCCGACGCTGATGCACTACAACCGCCTCGACAAGGGCGGCCACTTCGCGGCCTGGGAGCAGCCCGCGCTGTTCTCTGCGGAGATGCGCACCGCGTTCCGACCGCTACGTCAGTCGATCTGAAACGAGCAGGGACACGCGATTCCGCGCGTCCCTGACTGCCCATCCAACATCAGGAGCCACAATCATGAACCGTCCCGAACGCACTTTCACGACCGAAGACATTCGCCTGGAGCGCCGCCTGCCGTCGTACTGGCGCGTCACCTTCGACATGCCGCCGGTCAACATCTTCGGCCCCAAGCAGCTTCCACTTCTCAACGACATCGTCACGGCGATCGAAAACGATCCGCTGGTGAAGGTCGTGGTGTTCGACAGTGCCGTCGAGGGCTTCTTCATCACGCATTACGACTTCCTGGCACCGCTGGAGGATTCGCTTCGTATTCCGCCCGGGCCCACCGGCCTCGAGGCATTGCCTGACATGCTGGTGCGTCTCAGCCGTGCGCCGGTCGTCTCCATTGCCTCGATCAGGGGCCGCGCGACCGGCGTCGGCAGCGAGCTGGCGCTCGCGAGCGACATGCGCTTTGCCAGCCGCGAAAAGGCGATCTTGTCGCAATGGGAAGTTGGTGCGGGCCTGGTGCCCGGCGGGGGGCCGATGGCGCGGCTGCCGCGCCTGATGGGCCGCGGCCGCGCGCTCGAAGTCCTGCTCGGCGCCGACGACATCCACGGCGATCTCGCCGAACGGTACGGCTACGTCAACCGCTCGTTGCCGGATGCCGAGCTCGACGGTTTCGTCGAAGCGCTGGCCATGCGCATCGCGTCCTTCGACAAGGACGCCATTGCCGAGACCAAGCGCCTCGTCGACGTCGCGAGCCTGCCGCCGGATGTCGAGATCAAGCCGGAATGGGACGCGTTCCTGGCGTCGCTCAGCCGCCCCGCGAGCCAGACCCGGATCAAGGCGCTGATGTCGCGCGGTTTCCACCGCGCCGGCGACGTCGAGAACCGGCTGGGCTTCCATGTCGGACAGATCGGCAATTGAGGGAACCGCTGCGGCGCTCGACCGGTTGGAGAGGCGATAGGCGGCGACGCCGAGGCCGCATTCTACCGGTGCGGAGCGCCGGTACTGATACCAGAAAAGGAGAAGAGAGATGATCCGCAAGGCAACAGCAGTATGGAAGGGCACCGGCCGCGATGGCACTGGTCAGCTATCGAGCGAATCCGGCGTGCTCGCCGGGACGCCCTATTCGTTCAAGACCCGCTTCGAGAACGAGAAGGGCACCAATCCCGAGGAATTGATCGCGGCGGCCCATGCCGGCTGCTTCACCATGGCGCTGGCCTTCGGCCTGCAGCTCGCCGGCTTCACGCCGGACGAGCTCTCGACGGAAGCCGCGGTCAGCCTCGAGCCGGAAGGCAAAGGGTTCAAGATCAGCAAGTCGGCGCTGACGTTGCGTGCCAAGGTGCCGAACCTCGACGACGCAGGTTTCGCCAAGATCGCCGGCGAGGCCGAGAAGAACTGTCCGGTGTCGAAGGTGCTCAACGCCGCGATCACGCTCGACGCCAAGCTGATCTAGCTCAGCACACACCAGGACTGCCGTCATGCCTCGCCAACATCAGCCGGACGAAGACAGGTTCCGGGCGATCCTGCCCGAGGATATCGCGTGGCAGCCGTTCCCCGCATTTCCGCCGGGCGCGCGGCTGGCCGTGATGGTCGGCCACCCCAGTGAACCCGGACCTTACGTGGTCCGGGTGAGGGTGCCAGGCGGCACCAGGCTGATGCCGCACAAGCATCCGGAGGACCGCATCTATACGGTCATGTCGGGTGTGTTCTACATCGGGCTCGGCGAAAGCTTTGATGGCGACAAAGTGACGGCTTATCCGCCGGGCAGCGTCATCGTTCTGCCCGGCGAGACCTGGCATTTTCATTGGGCCAAGTCCGGCGAATACATTACGCAGGTCTCCGCCATCGGGCCTCTTGGCCTCGAATACCACGACGACTATGATGACCCGCGTCGGCATGCGGTTGCAGAGTAGATTGCTGTGTATCTCGACTGAACGAAGGGAGCATCGAATGACGACGGAACGCGCAGTTCTGGCTGGAGGCTGTTTCTGGGGCATGCAGGATCTCATCCGCAGGCAACCCGGAGTCGTTTCGACACGCGTCGGCTACACCGGCGGTGCGGTGAAGAATGCCACTTATCGCAGCCATGAAGGCCACGCCGAAGCGATCGAAATCATCTTCGATCCCGCCAAGACCAGCTTCCGGACCATGCTGGAGTTCTTCTTCCAGATCCATGATCCGACCACGCTCAACCGCCAGGGCAATGATTTGGGCACGAGCTATCGCTCGGCGATCTTTTATACGAGCGACGAACAGAAGCGGATCGCCGAAGACACGATTGCAGACGTTGAGGCGTCCGGCTTTTGGCCCGGCAAGGTGGTGACCGAGGTCGCGCCGGCCGGCGAGTTCTGGGAAGCCGAGCCGGAGCATCAGGATTATCTCGAACGCTATCCGGACGGCTACACCTGCCACTTCATCCGTCCCGACTGGAAGCTGCCGCGGCGCGGGGCTGCAGCGGCAGGCTAGAGCGTTTTCGAGCGAAGTGGGATACCGGTTCGCGTGAAGAAAACGCGTTAAGACAACAATCCAGAGCTTCGGTTCTGATTCAATCAGAACCGAGAATGCTCTGGGCCGCAGCTTCGCAGAGCCGGATTGAGGCATAGGGCATACTGCCGCCGGGCGCGGAGTTGCCACCGAAGCCCGTGAGATCATCGATCAATCTACGATGCTGTCATCGTCGGTGCCGACGGTGCGCGAAAGCATTTGCGCTTGGTTTGAAGACGTTCGCCAGCTTTTCACGGAAGCGCGGGAGCGCAAATGTGTGAACTATCCCCTTCGCGCGCCGGCGGCAGTTTTCCAGTCTCGAGAATGCGTTGCCGCTCGGCGCAGCTCGCGTCATCCGCAGATCACATTGACCGCCTTCCGGGCAATCTCCCTCAGTTCGGCGCGGGAAGCGCCGGCACGGGCGCGGATCGCGATCGTATGCATCGTGGCCGAAGCGAGGATCGCAAGCGTCGCGGGATCGGCGTCGCGCTTCAGTTCGCCCTTATCCTGTGCGAGGCGGAATCGTGCCTCGAAATCAGCGTCGATCGCGCGAAGTCCCGTCGCGACACTTTTCCGGATCGCCGCATCTTCCGCGACCTCTGTGACGGCGGTCCCGACCACAAAGCAGCCGCGCGCGTGTCCCTTGCCCGAAAAATAGATCGACAGCGCCGCGTCATAGGCGAGCATCAACGCCTCGTCCAGGGGATGGTCTCCCGCGAGCGCCTCACGCGTCGCGGTAAGGCTGATCTCCCAATAACGCGCGAGCGCCTCAAGATAGAGCGCGTGCTTGTTGCCGAAGACCGCATAGAGGCTCGGCGGGCTCATGCCGGTGGCTGCCGCCACCTTATCGAGGGACGTTCCGGAGTAGCCGGTCTTCCAAAAGGTCTCGGTTACCCGCTTGAGGGCTGCCTGTGCGTCGTAGGTGGGTGGCCGCCCTCGCCGCGCGGGGCTCGTTCCGCTGCTTTTTTGCGTCATATCGTCAAAAACCCCGGCTGCCGTGCGTCGCTATAAATATTTGTATGGATCGTTATAAAAATCAAGAGGCGAAGACTTGATTGCAGGTCGATGGGACAGTATTTGTAACGAACGTTAGTTAATTCGATAGAGGCGAGGCCTTCGATGCGTTTCGATTTTGCGCCAAACGCCGGCTGGTGGAGCGATCGCAAGGGCATCAGCGGCAGCGAAGCTGTCGGGCAGTTGCCCGGACCGGAGCTCGGGAAGCGGTTGCGCCGCCCCTTGATGCTGGCGGTGCCGATCGTCGTGGCCGCTTTCGGCGTCTTCGTGTATTTCGTCCAGGAACAATACGTCTCGACCGACGACGCATTCGTTCGCGCCGCCAAGGTGACCATCAACGCCCGGGTTTCCGGCCAGGCGGTTGAGATCGCCGTGCGGGACAATCAGCGCGTTCGGCAGGGCCAGGTCCTGTTTCGGATCGATCCTGAGCCCTACCAGATTGCCGTCGATCAGGCAGAGGCGCGGCTCGGCAGTGCGCGCCTTCAGATCGCCTCGCTCAAGGCGACCTACCGTCGGCAGCAGGCCGAACTGCAATCGGCCCAGGAATCTGCTTCCTTCGACGAGCGTGAGTTCGACCGCAAGAAGATGCTGGTCGCGTCCGACTTCACGCCGCGCGCGGTCTATGAGCGGGCCGAGACGGACATGAAGGTCGCTCGCCACCGCACGGCATCGATCGGACAGCAGATCGCCAACACGATCGTCGCCCTCAATGGCGATGCCGATATCGACGTCGATCGCCATCCGACAGTTCGTGCGGCCAGGGCACAGCTCGACCGGGCGCGGCTCGATCTCTCCTACGCCACCGTGACGGCGCCCGAGGACGGTATCGTGACGAAGGTGGACGATCTGCAGATCGGCGGGTTCGTCAATGCCGGCGCAGCCACGTTCTCGCTGATGTCGAACCGGCATATCTGGATCGAAGCGAATTTCCGCGAGACCGGCTTAACCCACATGCGTCCAGGGCAGGAGGCGACGATCGACGTCGATGCCTATCCGGATCGCAAGTTCAGGGCGCATATCGTCAGCATGAGTCCCGGCACCGGATCGGACTTCTCGATCCTGCCTGCGGAGAATGCCACCGGCAACTGGGTCAAGGTCGTCCAGCGTTTGCCAGTGCGCCTCGAATTCGACGATCTCGATCAAGGCCGGCCGCTGTTCTCGGGCATCAGCGTCACGGCACGGGTCGATACCGGCTATCGCCGCACCTGGCCGCATCTGCTCCAACCCGCGCTCGCGACGGAGGGCAAATGAGCACGCCCCTCCCATCGACCGCTACGCCCGGCGGTCGTCACGCCATCGCCGCGGCCGCCCTCATGGCGACCTACATGCAGGCCGTCAACATTTCGATACCGAACGCGGCGCTGCCCCACATTCAGGCGACGCTCTCGATGGCCAATGACGAGGTCGGCTGGGTGTTTTCCTCGTATATCGCAGCGAGCGCCGTGACCATGTCGATCACGCAATGGCTGGCGGGACGCTACGGCCGCAAGCTGGTCTATCAGGCCGCCATCACGATCTTCGTGTTGGGTCTCGCCCTCGACACGCTGGCGACGACGTCGATTCAGTTCGTGCTGGCGCGAATCCTCCAGGGCGCGGCGAGCGGACCGCTTGCGCCGCTCTCGCTGGCGATCCTGCTCGAGGTGACACCGCCGGCGCGACATGCCCGCACGAGCCTGGCGTGGACCGTCTGCTCCCTGCTCGGCATCAGCAGCGGCCCAGCCATTGGCGGCTGGCTCAGCGAGTATTACGGCTGGCCGTCGATCTTCTATTTCAGCCTGCCGATGACGGGCTTCATCTTCCTGATGATGGCTCAGCTGCTGGGCGAGAAGCGGGCGGAGCGGAGCCAGTCCTTCGACTTCTTCGGCCTGACGACATTCTCCGTCGGCATGATCGGGCTGCAGATGTTGCTCGACCGCGGCGAGCGCCTCGAATGGTTCGCCTCGACGGAAATCCGGGTCGAAGCGATCGCTTCGGTCCTGGGTTTCTATCTCTTCAGCGTCCACGTCATGACGACAAAAGAGCATTTTCTCCGCACGGCGCTGTTCCGGGATCGCAATCTCGTGCTCTCGACGGTGATCTCCTTCGCGCTCGGCTTCGTCCTGCTCCCGACCCTGGCCTTGACGTCCCCGATGCTGGAGGAATTGCTCAACTACCCGGTCGACACCACCGGCTACATGACCATTCCGCGTGGCGTCGCGCTCGTGGGAGCGCTGGTGCTGACGAGCCTGGTTCCGGCGCAGATCGATTGCCGGCCGTTCCTCGTGGGTGGAATGGCGCTGGTGGTCTATGCCAACTGGCTGATGCTCGGCTATTCACCGGCGATGGATTGGCGGCCGGTGGTCGAGGCCGGCCTGCTCCAGGGAGCAGGTCTCGGCATGTTGCTGCCCGCGCTCGCCAGGGCCGCGTTCGGCACGCTCGATCCCAAGCTCCGCCCGGAAGGCAGCGCGCTGATCAACCTGTCGCGCCTCTATGGCAGCACTATTGGCATCGCGGTTGTCCAGCTCTTCTTCTACGCCAACACGCAGGCCGTGCACATCGCGCTCGCAAAGAACCTCACGTCCTATCGTGTCGCCGCTTACGTCGGGGGCTCGATCGGCAAGCCGGGCCTTGCGGCCCTCAACGGCATGGTCACGCGTCAGGCGGCCACGGTCGCGGTCATCGACCAGTTCGTGATCCTGATGTTCGCCATGCTCGTCGTGATCCCGCTCGTGTTCTTTCTCCGTAAGCCGCGGCCCATCGGTTAACGCCTGGAGCCGTGAAATGACATCGCATCGTCAATTTCGATCACCTCGTCCCCTGCTTTTGGGGGAGCCGGGGACAAACATGGGAGCATCAGCATGACGACGTCGGATTCGCTTCGCTATACGAGGATTCCCACTCACGGGTCAGGGACGATTCCCGCTGTGGGATTTGGCACGCTCATTCCGGATCCGCTCGTGACCAGGCGGGCCACCAGGGCCGCATTGGAGGCCGGGTTTCGACATCTCGATTGTGCGGAGCGCTATCGCAACGAAGAGGCGGTCGGCGATGCGCTGCAGGAGACGTTCAGGGCGGGGACGCTTCAGCGCCAGGACCTGTTCGTTACGACGAAGCTATGGAACACCAATCATCGGCCGGAGCGGGTCAAGCCTGCCTTCGACGCCAGTCGCCGGCGACTGCAGCTCGACGATATCGACTGCTATATCATCCATACGCCCTTTGCCTTTCAACCCGGCGACGAGCAGGACCCGAGAGATGAGCGCGGTCGGGTCATCTATGATTCAGGGGTTACGTTGGCGGAGACATGGGGGGCGCTGGAGCGCCTCGTCGACGAGGGGCACTGCAAGTCGATCGGCCTGTCGGACATCACCCTGGAGAAGCTGCGCGAGATCGTCGCGGTCGCGCGGATCAGGCCCGCCATGGTGCAAGTCGAATCGCATCCGTATCTTCCCGAATGGGACCTTCTCGACTTCTGTCGAGAGCACGGAATCGTCTTGCAGGCGTTTGCGGCGCTGGGACACGCCATGAAGCCGAACCTCCTCGCTGACCCCGTGATCACCGCCATCGCGGAGCGCGTCCACAAGACCCCGGCTCAAATTGCGCTGGCGTGGGCCGTTCAGCGCGGCACGGCTTTCCTGACGACTTCGACCAATCCTCGGCGCATCCAGGAAAACTTCGATATTTCGGCCTTGCCCGAAGACGCCATGCGAGAGATGCGGGACCAGATCACGACAAACATCAGGTTCAACACGGTCGTCGAGACCGGCGTGCCCGGATTCATTCCGCGGGCCGGATGAATCGCCGCCGGCAAGCCGACTCGTCAAGCCCGGAGCTGCTCGATCAAATCGTGGGCGCTGCGGATATCGGCGATGCCGGCGCCCTCGGTGAACGGCCCGCATGCGCGTTCCAGAATTGCCAAGGCCTCCGTAGGCTGGCCAGCCCCGACCATGAACCGCGCGAGGCTGACCGCGCTTCGCAGCTCCCAGAAGCGCGCGCCTTGCTGGACGGCAATGTCCATGGCCTCGCGAAAATGCGCCTCGGCGTCGTCTGCGTGCCGCGCGCTCCTGAGCATCAATTCGCCCTTGATGCGGGTCAGCTCCGGCAGATACCACAGCTCCTGCCGGTCGTTGCAGCGGGTCAGGACGTCCTCGATCACGTCGAGGCCGCGGTCGACCTGGTCGGCCTCCCCGGAACACGCGGCGAGCTCGCCGAGCAGGGGCAGAAAACGCGGCAGGAAGCGCGCATCGCCGGCGCGATTGAGCTCTTCACGCAGCAGTGGCAGGCCCGTCGTGACATCGCCTCGCCTGGCGATGACCGCGGCATTGAAGGCCCGTGCCCACAGGCCCCACAGCCGGATCGCGTGGCGCTCGGTGTGTTCGAGCAGCTCGGTGCCGTGACGCTCCGCGGCGTCGAAATCGCCGGACCAGAAGGCGATCGGACAGGCGGCTTGTCCGAGCACGCTGCAGAAGGTCAGCGCGTGGCCGTTGGCGCGGCCTTCCTCGATGTTTCTGGCGGTGAGGGCCTGAGCCTGATCGGCCAGGCCCTGAAGCCACAGGATGCGGGCCCGGAAATATTGCGTCGATATCCTGAGATCGAGCGGAAAGATCTTCGGCTTCTCCGCCAACACATGCAGCGATGCATTGACCCGGTCGATGCGCAGCCGAGCCTCGTTCTGATCCCCGAGATAGTGCAACGCGACGGCCATCAGCCGGTCGCCCAGCATGACATCGGTCCTGTCGGGCGAGTTCGCCGCTGCGTTCGCAAAGCGATCGGCGAGCGCACGGGCCTTGCCGAACTGCCCGTTGTTGAACTGGTCGATGCACAAGCCCCAGAGCGCGCGCAGCCGGAAATCCTTGTCGTCGAGCCTGTCAGCCAGCTCGAGGGTCGTCTCGAGGATCGGCCGCGCCTCGCGCGCGCGGCCCTCGCCATACATCAGCGACCAGCCGAGCGCCGACAGGAGCTGCATGCGGATGCGGTCATCACCGCCGCTGTCTCCGAGCGCGGCGAGCGCCGTTCTGCTGCGCTCGCGGCATTCGGCGAACAGCGAAAGACGCACCCACAGCGTGACCGCGGCCGCCGTCAGCGCGATACCGAGTGTCGCCTCGCCGTCGGGCCCGAACGCCCAGTCCAACGCCGCACGCACATTGTCCAGCTCCGCGCCATAGATGCCCAGCCATTCGGGCAGCGGCGTCGAATTGTCGGCCTCCGCGCGCTCGAAGAAATCGCGAAAATGCGCCGCGTGGCGCCGCGCGAACTGCCCGGTTTCGCCGAGCTCGTTGAGTTTTCCGTGCGCATAGGTGCGCGTGGTGTCGAGCAGGCGATAGCGCAGCGTCCGCGAGCCGGACGGCGAGATCAGCGACTTGGTCACCAGGCTGTCGATCGCTTCGAGAGTCTCCGATGCGTTGAGGCCGTCACCGGACGCGACCGCGGCAGCCGCCTCCGGCGCGAAAGGCCCGGCGAAGACCGACAGGCGTCGTAGCGTAGCGCTCTCCGCGGCAGGCAGAAGGTCGTAGCTCCAGTCGAGGGCCGCGGCGAGCGTCTGGTGCCGCGGCACGGCGGTGCGCCGTCCCCGCCATTGCAGCGAAAAGCGGCTGTCGAGCAGGGATGCCGTGCCGGCGATGCCGTAAGCATTGACGCGGCCCGCCGCGAGCTCGATCGCCAGCGCGATGCCGTCGAGGCGCCGGCAGATGTTCGCGACGAGGGGCGCCTCTTCTGCGCTGAGCTGGAACGGGCCAGAGCTTTGCGCAATACGCTCCACGAAGAGCTGGGCCGCGGGGTAGGCAAGGACCTCGGCGACAGCAAGCCCTTCACGCTCTGGCGGACAATCCAGCGGGAACAGCCGGAATATCCGCTCGCCTTCGCTCCGGAACGACTCGCGGCTGGTTGCGAGAACACGCAGCTGCGGCGCCTCGCGAACGATGCGCTCGACCAGCGGCGCCAAATGATCCAGCACGTGTTCGCAACTGTCGAAGATCAGCAGGGCTGGGCCGGTCTTCAGAAATGTCAGCAGGGCCGGCGTCGGATCCTCGGAGCTGATGGTCAGTCCGAGCGCCGAAGCAACGGTGGTCGCGATGTGGCTGGCATCCCTCAGCGGACCGAAATCGACAAAGAAGACTCGTCCGCCGAAATCCTGGGAACGGCGATGCCCGACGGTGACGGCGACCGCGGTCTTGCCGATGCCGCCCGGGCCGACGACGGTCATGAAGCGATAGAGCGAAAGTCCGTTCGAGATTTTCTCGATGACGTCTTCCCGGCCGACCATCTTCGTAAGCTGAGCGGGCAGGGAGTGGGGAGGGGCGATTTCGGCGGGGGGCGAGACCGCCGGCGTTGCTGCTTGAGCGAACGAGGCGACAAAGCAATAGCCGCGGCCGGGCACGTTGATGACATAACGGGCCGACTTGCCGGTATCGCCGAGCGCCTTGCGCAGCGCCGCGACATGGAAGCGCAGGCTGCCCTCGTCGACATTGACGTCGGCCCAGATGCGCTTGACCAGCTCTCTCTTGTCGACGACTTCACCGGGGCGTCCGGCAAGGAAAATGAGAATGTCGAGCGCGCGGCCGCCGACATGAAGCGGCGAGCCCTCTTTCTCCAAGCGCCGGGACTTCGGAAACAGTCGAAATGGCCCAAAGGAAATGGCCGAGTCTTCGCTACGATCTGGCACGCGCCATCGCCCCCTGGAAGGGAGTCAAAAAGTATTACTTTCTGGTCTACCAGAACGAGGCGTACAGTAAACTGGCCGAAAGCAGTGGGCAGGGCTGACAAGCCCTGCGCGGACGGCTTGGGTCCGCGGGCTCGCCGAAATAATGCTTGAAAAGTAAGGAGTTAGGCCGAGGTGACAAGGCGATGGCGCCGGGGCTCGTCCGGATGGAGCATTGACTGTGGCGGATTGCTGCGATGGCATGCTCCGGGATCTGGTCCCGCCACGACATTGACTGCCGAACGTTGACTGCCGACTTCCGGAATTCCAGCATGGCTTCCTTCTCGCGGCGACAATTCGTCCATGGGTTGTCGGGCGCAGCGGCGCTCGCCGCACTTCCCCGCAGCGGACAAGCCGCCGACTATCCGTCTCGTCCCATTCGACTGGTGATTCCCTACGGGGCCGGCGGATCGGGTGACCAGATCGGGCGCCCCTGGGTGGACAGGATGTCGTCGCTGCTCGGGCCGACCTTCGTCGAATATATCGGCGGTGCGGGCGGCGCGATCGGGACCGCGGCGGTCGCGCGCGAGGAGCCCGACGGCTATTCGCTGCTGCTCGGCAACGGCAGCACGCAGGTCATCATTCCGCTGACGTCGGCAAATCCCGCTTACTCGGTCGGTGATTTCCGCGCCATCTACCGCCTGATCAACAGCGCGCTGGTTTTCGCCATCCATCCTGCGGTGCAAGCCGCAAACCTGCGCGAGCTGATCGTCTATGCGAAAGCCAATCCGGGAAAGCTGTCCTATGGCACGCCGGGGATCGCGACCGGAAATCATCTGGTCGGCGAATCCTTCAAGCAGCAGGCCGGCGCGCTGGACATCGTCCATGTGCCCTATCGCGGCATCGCACAGGCGACCAACGACCTCGTCAGCGGCCAGATATCGCTCGTCATTGCCGTCATGTCCATTCAATTGCAGCAACTGGCTCAAGCCGGGAAAATAAGGCTGCTGGCGGTCACCACCGAAAGGCGGCTGAGCGGTGCGCCTGACGTACCGACCGCCGTCGAATCCGGCATGCCCGACATCCGATATGAGGGATGGTTCGGTCTGTTCGCGCCCAAGGACACCGACGATGCGATCATCGACCGGATCGCGCAGGCGACGCGCCTCGCCATGTCCGATACGGTGCTTCTGGCGAGCTATCGCGCCCAGGGCATGGAGCCCGACAACGATTCCAGCCCGGACAAATTCCAGCGCATTGTCGAGGCGACATCGGCAAGCCTGGCGCCCGTGATCAAATCGATCGGGCTGAGCAATTTGTGAGGCCGCTCAGGCGTCGGTGCGCGTAACAATGCGCGCCGACAGCGTGACGAGGCCCATCAGCGCGGCCAGCAGCCAGAACGCCATCGGCAATCCGCCAAGACGTGCGACGAAGCCGACACCGGCGGGGCCGACGAGGATGCCGGCGTAGCCGGCGGTCGTGATCGCCGCGACGGCGAGCCCGGTGGGCATCACCGTCTGCCTCGCCGCCCGGCGGAACAGCACTGGCACGAGGTTCGATGCGCCGAGGCCGATCAGCAGGAAGCCGCCGATGGCGATTGCTGCGACGCCAGCCGTGAGCAGGACCACGAAGCCCGCGATTGCAATGAGGCTGCCCCAGAACAATGTCGTGCGGTCTCCGACGCGCGCGACGACGGCGTCGCCGCCGAGCCGCCCCACCGTCATCGCGATCGAGAACACGATGTAGCCGATCCCGCCTTGCGCCTCCGAGACGAGGCCCGCGCCGATGACGAGCAGCGCACCCCAATCGAGCATCGCGCCCTCGACGAGGAAGGTGATGGCGCCGAGCAGCGCGAGCAGGAGCACGGAGCCATGCGGCAGCACGAACAGCGGTCCTTCCTGCACCTGCGCGGAACGAAGCAGGCGCGGCCAGGTCACCAGCATCGCGATCAGCATCAGGACGGAGCAGATCAGCGTGCAAGCGAGCGCATCGAGTTGCAGCGAGAGCAGCGCGGTCATCAGCGCGGATCCGGCGAAGCCGCCGATGCTGAACAGCGCGTGGAAGCCGGACATCAGCGGACGTCCCGCGCCGCGCTCCACCTCCACCGCGTGGATGTTCATGGCGACGTCGATGGAGCCGAGCGCGGCGCCAAACGCGAAGAGGACCAGCGCCAGCGTCGCCGGCGAGCTCGCGATTGCCAGCAGAGGCAGGACCAGGGCGAGACCGAGCCCGCCCGCAATGATGATCGGCTTGCTGCCATGGCGCGCGCTCATGATGCCGGTCAGAAGCATCGCGACGACCGAGCCGATGCCGAGGCTGAGCAGGAGCAGTCCGAGCACACCATCATCGACGGCGAGCCGCGCCTTCGCGAACGGCACCAGCGGTGCCCAGCACGCGATGCCGAACCCCGCGACGAGGAAGGCAAGCCTGGTCGCAAGGCGGGTCGCCGGCGTGTCGGCAGAAGGCATGGGAACTCCGGGGGGAAGCAGGGCGAGAGTGAATCGACAAGCCCTGCGATTGCCGCGCCTTTATGTCCGCAGCGTGCCCGAATTGTCGCAGGCAATCTTCGATAGCTGCAAAGCGGACGCGCAGGCCCTCTCGTCCGTTGCCGGCATCTCGGCGCGCCGGTGGGCTGCCCGTCGGGCAAAACACCGGAGCATCTCCGACCTGCGCGGTGTCAAGCCGCGTTGACGAAAATATTCCACTTTACCGAAATTCGGAAACGGCGTATGTGTCGCCCATCCCGGCTCATTCTTGAGGGGCGATCTTGTGGTCGTCATTTTCGCGAGCCGGGCTTGCGGTGGACGCGGCAGCGTTCGGGTGCGAGAGGTCTGGGGCAGGGCGGATTGCTCTCCGTGAGCCCAAAACTTCGTGCTGGATGAGCGGCGCTGTCAGGTTCGTCTCGCCATCAGGTCGGCGGCAACGTGCACAAATTCGTCGAAACCGATGGTGAGCAGCGAGCCGTGCGTACGGCAAAACCGTGTGGTCCTGGCCGTCGTTGCTACGGTCAAGCCTTTGCGGATGCGGCATTCGCGTCAACCGGCGCGATGTCCGCGACTTCTGTGAGGGCGAGGGAGGCCAAAAGGAACTCGGCTCCCGGGAGAGCACGGCATAAGCCGTAAAGCCACTGCGCAG
This sequence comes from Bradyrhizobium nivariense, assembly GCF_029846715.1. Lineage (GTDB taxonomy): Bacteria > Pseudomonadota > Alphaproteobacteria > Rhizobiales > Xanthobacteraceae > Bradyrhizobium. Next base: position 197,299 of record NZ_JARVWW010000002.1, on the reverse strand, counting down.
GGAAGGCCGAGTGATTTGGCTACACCTGTATGCTGCTGTGCGGTTCTTTTGCGCTACATTTTCGCGCAGCGGACCGCGGGTGCCAGCCGGCACCCGGCCTTCCCTGTGCCCTCTTGGACAAGAGGGTGGATCGACGAAGCAAAACTCGGGCGAAACGCGCCGCGAGGATGCGAAGGTGTGTCCGGATGCCGTAGGATGGGTAGAGCCCTTGCGAAACCCATCATGCTTCGGTGCGGACGCGAGCGTGATGGGTTTCGCTTCGCTCTACCCATCCGACGAGTGCACTTGAGATGCCTGTTGGAGAATGATGACGATGCCCCTTGCTCCGTCATTGCGAGCAGAGCGACTTGTCCGCCGAAGCTTTAGCGAAGGCGGAAGCAATCCAGAGTCTGTCCGCGGCGGGATTCTGGATTTGCTTCGCTCCGCTCGCAACGACGATGGGGAGGCGGGCGTGCGCCTCACTCTCCTCTCGTGCCCCGGACGCGGCGCAGCGCTATCCCGGCGATGCGAAGCATCGTCCGGTTCAGCGATGCGCTGCAGAGCCGGGGCCCATGTCGCCTCACTGTACCGTGTCGCTGCTGGGTCCCGGCTCTGCGCAGCAACGCTCGCGCGTTGCAGCGCGTACGGGAGAATCCGCTCACCACGCAATCGGAATCCTCTGCGCAAATCCGCCCAGATCCGAGTCGGGGCTCAGGGGTTGGCGGTCGAGTGGCCGGTTGTTGTTGCCGCGGGCAAACGAGGCGCCGGGCGGCAGCGCGTAGTCGGTGAATTTGCGCTCGCCCGGCAGCACCTCGGTGCCGCCATCCAGCCAGGACCGTTTGCTCACATAGATGCGGGTGCCCGGACCGGACCGGTAGGAACGGTTGGGACCGCGCGGACCGTAGTCGTAGACCGCGCTCTCTGTCGCCTGTTGTCGGTCGCGCTTGTCCGCCGTCGCGGCATGAGCGGAGAGGGTCGAGGCGAGGAGGGCGACCAGCACCGTTCTGGTCATGACAATCGCGTTCATCGGCAAATACCCCATGCGAGTTCCTGGTGCCGTCGCCTCTCGCACCAGCTTGGGCGTCTGTAAAGAATTCGAACGTTGCGCGATGTTGCTGAACGTCTGTAGCGGCAGGCCGCGTGTGCGGGCTGCTTCCATGTCGGCCAGTCGCCCGCCGACAGTGCGCGCGGTCGTCGTAGCCGCGCCGCTCACACGGCTGATCGATCAATCAAATTCAACGACCGGAAACAGTACAGCAATCTCAAAGCCACACGGCGGACACAGCCGTTTCGTTTCAGAGCAGGTGAGGTGTTCTTGAGGTGTGGAAAGTCGTTGTTGCGGACCTGGCTGATCGTTGTGGTGATGAGCGGCGTATCGATTGCAAGCTCACTTCCGCTTGCCCTGTTGCCGCAACCGGCGGCCGCGCAAGTCGCGGAGACCATCGTCATCGAAGGCAACCGCCGCGTTGAGGCCGAGACGGTTCGCTCCTATTTCAAGCCGGGTCCGGGCGGTCGCCTGGATCAGCCCGCGATCGACGACGGCCTCAAGGCGTTGATCGAGACCGGCCTGTTCCAGGACGTGAGGATCAACCGCGGCGCCGGTGGCCAGATCGTCGTCTCCGTGGTGGAAAACCCGGTGATCGGCCGCATTGCCTTCGAGGGCAACAAGAAGATCAAGGACGAGCAGCTCTCGAGCGAAATCCAGTCCAAGCCGCGCGGGACTTTCTCGCGGGCGCTGGTGCAGTCCGACACGCTGCGCATCGCCGAGATCTACCGCCGCTCCGGCCGCTACGACGTGCGCGTCACGCCTGAGGTCATCGAGCAGCCGAACAACCGCGTCGATCTCGTCTTCACGGTCGAGGAGGGCGCCAAGACCGGCGTCAAATCGGTCGAGTTCATCGGCAACAGCGCCTTCTCGTCGTATCGCCTGCGCGACGTCATCAAGACGCACGAGAGCAATCTGCTCAGCTTCCTCGGCAACAACGACATCTATGATCCGGACAGGGTCGAGGCCGACCGCGACCTGATCCGCCGCTTCTATCTCAAGAACGGTTTTGCCGACGTCCAGGTCGTGGCCGCGCTCACCGAATACGATCCGGAGAAGAAGGGCTTTCTCGTTACCTTCAAGATCGATGAAGGTCAGCAGTACCGTGTCGGCTCGGTCGATTTCCGCTCCAGTATTGCCAATTTCGACGCAGCCTCGCTGCGCAGCCTTTCGCGCGTCAATGTCGGCTCGCTCTACAACGTCGAATCGGTCGAGAAGTCGACCGAGGAGATGCAGGTCGAGGCGTCGCGCCGCGGCTATGCCTTCGCCCTGGTGCGGCCGGGCGGTGACCGCAACTTCGAAGCACACACGGTGTCGGTCGTGTTCAACGTCGACGAGGGCCCGCGGACCTATATCGAGCGCATCAACCTCCGCGGCAACACCCGCACACGCGACTACGTGATCCGGCGCGAATTCGACATCTCCGAGGGCGATGCCTATAACCGCGCGCTGGTCGACCGTGCCGAGCGGCGCCTGAAGAACCTCGACTACTTCAAGAGCGTCAAGATCGTCACCGAGCCCGGCTCGTCGAGCGACCGCGTGATCCTGATCGTCGACATCGAAGAGAAATCGACCGGCGACTTCTCGATCTCGGGCGGCTACTCCACCACCGACGGCGCGCTGGCCGAAGTCTCGATCTCCGAGCGCAACCTGCTCGGCAAAGGGCTCTACGCCAAGGCGTCGGTCAGCTACGGCCAGTATTCGCGCGGGATATCGCTGTCCTTCGTCGAGCCTTATCTGCTCGATTACCGGATGGCGCTCGAATTCGACACCTACTGGCGCCAGCAATTGTCGAACAGCTATACCAGCTACGGCGTGACGACGCTGGGCTTCTCGCCGCGCATCGGCCTTGCGTTGCGTGAAGATCTGTCGCTCCAGCTCCGCTATTCGCTCTATCAACAGAGCATCACGCTCGCCAGCGCCTACAACAATTGCAACAACAACGCCTCGAACACGTCGCTGGCGTACAACCCGACGCCGGCCTACATCAAGAACGTTCTGGGCGGTGTGGACCCGACCAACGCCACGGATTCGGGCGTCTATGGATATGGCTGCTACGGCGACGGCGAGTCGAGCCTGCCGGTCCGAAAAGAGCTGGCGAACGGCGCGACCTGGACCTCGGCGCTCGGCTATACGCTGAATTACAACACGCTCGACAACACCAAGAACCCGACGGACGGGTTGCTGATCGACTTCCGGCAGGATTTCGCCGGCGTCGGCGGCGACGTCACCTATCTGAAGACGGCCCTGGACACCAAGTACTACACGCCGCTCGTCTCCGAAATCGTCAGCGTCATCCATCTCCAGGGCGGTCTCCTCAGCAAGCTCGGCAACCAGGATCTGCGCATGCTGGATCACTTCCAGATGGGTCCGAACCTCGTGCGCGGTTTCGCGTCCAACGGCATCGGTCCGCGCGACATCACTTATTGGAGCTTGGGCGCGAGCGGGGATGCGCTCGGCGGCACGAAATACTGGGGCGCATCGATGGAATTGCAGATGCCGTTCTGGTTCCTGCCTGAGGAGGTCGGCCTGAAGGGCGCGGTCTACGCCGATGCCGGCTCGCTCTGGGGCTACCAGGGGCCGACGTCGTGGACGGCCACCGGGGAGGTCAACACCAAGGCCTGCCCGACCTGCGGACTGCAATATGACGACGGCAATCTGGTGCGCTCGTCGGTCGGAGTCGGCCTGATCTGGGCCTCGCCGTTCGGGCCGCTGCGCTTCGACTATGCCGTGCCGATCACGAAGGGCAAGTACGACATTGTTCAGGAGTTCAGGTTCGGTGGCGGCACGTCGTTCTAGCCGGTCAGGATCCGTCGGCAGGCGTCGACGAACACCTGCGCGCCGGTGACGATGTCGGCGTCGGCGGTGTTCTCGGTCCAATGATGGCTGATGCCGCCGATCGACGGCACGAACAGCATGCCCGCGGGCATGATTGTCGCGAGCATCTGCGCGTCATGACCGGCGCCGCTGGCCATGCGGACGGATCGCCCGCCGGCCAGGGCCTTGCTCGCAGCTTCGATCGCGTCCTGGATGCCCGCGTTCATCATCGCGGGCGCGCCGGTGCGCAGCTTCTCCACGGTGACGGTGCAGGGACCGTTCGCGTTGGCTTCGTCCGCCATGCTCCGCAGCAGTGCTTCCAGCCGCGCGATGACGATAGGATCGTCGTCGCGGATCTGGAACAGCATCTCCGCGCCTCCGGGGATGATGCTGGGCGCGCCGGGATCGAGCGTGATGCGGCCAGTGGTCCAGACCGTGCGCGGGCCGCTTGTATCAGGGAAGCGCTGGTCGATGGCCACGCAGAATTTGGCCAGCGCCAGTCCCGCATCCTTCCGTGCCGCCATGCGCGTGGTGCCGGCGTGATTCTGCTCACCGACGAAATTGATCTGGTATTGCCAGATGCCGACGATGGAGGTGACGACACCGACCGCAAGGTGGCCACTTTCGAGCGTGTCGCCCTGCTCGATATGCGCCTCCAGATATCCGACGTGCCGGCCCGGCTCGGCGGCGATGCGCGGTCGTCCTGCGAGCCCCATGTCGGCGAGTGCGTCCCGCATGGTGCGGCCGCTGGTGCGGTCGCGCGCGGCGTCGATGTCGGCCTCGGTGACCTGACCGACGTAAGATCGAGAGCCGAGGAAATGCCCAAAGTGTCCTTCCTCGTCGCACCAGGCGGCAACTTCGACGGCGCCCTTGAACGAGGGATCGGCATTGAGCACGCGGGCTGCTTCGAGCGCATAGATGACACCGAGCGGGCCGTCGAGCCAGCCGGCGTAGTTCTGGCTCTCCAGGTGCGATCCCGCCAGCAGCTTGGGTCCCGACTTTGCGCTGGTGCCGAAGACATTGCCGATGCCGTCGATCGCGGCGGTGAGGCCTGCGTCGGGCAGCTGCTGCACCAGCCAATCCAGCGAAAGCTTGTGCGGCTCGGAGAAGGTTGGCTTGTGCACGCCGGTCTTGTAGGCGCCGATGGCGCGGAGCGCATTGAGGTCGGCGAGAACGCGCTTTCCGTCGGCGCGCGGCTGGCTGTCAGGCATGTTCGGCAACCTTCAACGCCTCGGTGCGGATCTCCTCGACCAGGCGTTCCTTCAACTGGACGAATTCGGACGTGGTCTTGATCTTGTAGGAGCGCGGATGCGGCAGGTCCACATTGATCTCGGCCTTGATCCGGCCGGGGCGTGCGCTCATGACGATGACGCGGCTGCCGAGGAAGATCGCTTCCTCGATGTCGTGGGTCACGAACAGCACGGTCTTCTGGTCGCGCTCCCAGATCCCGAGCAGCATTTCCTGCATCAAGGCGCGGGTCTGGTTATCGAGCGCGCCGAAGGGCTCGTCGAGCAGCAGGATCTTTGGATCATTGGCGAGCGCGCGGGCAATCGCCGTGCGCTGCTGCATACCGCCGGAGAGCTGCTTCGGCCAGTGGTTCTCGAAGCCGGACAGACCGACCTGGCGGATGAAGGCGTCGGCGATCTTGTTCCGCTCGTCCTGAGGTACGCCGCGCTCGCGCAGGCCGAAGGCGATGTTCTCGCGCACGGTCAGCCAGGGAAACAGCGTGTAGGACTGGAACACCATGCCGCGGTCGGCGCCCGGGCCGGTCACCTCGCGTCCATCGAGCACCACACGTCCGCCGGTCGGGCGATCGAGGCCGGCGACGATGCGAAGCAGCGTGGACTTGCCGCAGCCGGAAGGGCCGAGGATGGTGACGAAGTCGTTGTTGCCGATCACAAGATCGGTCGGCTCCAGCGCCCTGGTCGGTGCGTTGCCGTGGCGCGCGGGAAAGGTTCGCGAGACCTGCTCGACCTTGAGGGTCGTCATGCAAGCCTCCAGGGAAACAGCCAGGCGTTGAACGCCTTGAACAGGAAGTCCGAGACGAGGCCGATCAGTCCGATCACGATGATGCCGAAGATGATCTGGCCGGTGTTGAGCAGCGCCTGGCTGTCGGTGATCATGTGGCCGATGCCGGAGGACGAGCCGATCAGTTCGGCGACGATGACATAGGTCCAGGCCCAGCCCAGCACCAGCCGCAGGATTTCAGCGATCTCCGGCGCGGAGGAGGGCAACAGCACGCGGCGGATAATGCCGCGGTCGCTGGCGCCTAGCGTATAGGCCGCCTCGACCAGATCGCGCCGCGTCGTGCCGACGGTCACCGCCACCATCAGGATGACCTGGAACACCGAGCCGATGAAGATGACCAGCAGCTTCTGTAGTTCGCCGATACCGGCCCACAGGATGAGGAGCGGGATGAAAGCGGACGCGGGCAGATAGCGTGCAAAGGAGACGAAAGGCTCGAGGAACGCTTCGACCGGCTTGTAGGCGCCCATCAGCACGCCGAACGGCACCGCGATGATTGCGGCCAGCGCGAAGCCGCCGACGACGCGCCAGATCGTCATGCCAATGTCGAACAGGAAGCCCTGTTTGGTGATCAGATCGACGCCTTCCTGCACCATGGTCAGCGGGTTGGCGAGGAACACTTTGGACACGTGGCCGCCGAAGGTCGCCCAGGACCAGAGGGCAACGAACACCACGAAGAACGCAAGGCCGTAAGCCACGCGCTGCTTTGACGTCACAGGATCGAGGGGACGCATCAAACTGTCTATCCGGGCGGTGAACAAGTTTGCCGGCCCCGCCGCGAGACGGGGCCGGCGGCTCTCAAGAGGTTTACTTGATGTAGCTCGCGTCGAAGAGGTCCTCGACCTTCGGCGCAGCCTTGATGATACCGATCTCGAGCAGAAGGTCTGCGGCCTCCTTGTTGAAGGTCAGGAAATCGCCGGCGAAGAACTTCTGGTTCGCAGCCTTGTCCTGCCAGCGCAGATACTTTGCCGAGTTGCCGAACTGCTCGCCGCTCTGCTTCACGTCGGCGCCCATGATCTCGTAGGCCTTGGCCTGGTCCTTGGCGATCATGTCGAGCGCCTCGAAATAGCTGTCGGCCAGCGCCTGCGCGGCTTTCGGGTTCTCGCTCAAGAACTTCGGCGTGCAGCCGAACGTGTCCATGACCATGGGATAGTCGAGCGTGGTGGCGATGATCTTGCCCTTGTCGGGCGCGGCACGAACCGTCGACAGATACGGCTCATAGGTCATCGCGGCGTCGTTCTGGCCGGAGACGAAGGCTTGCGCGGCAGCGGCCGGCTCGAGGTTCACGACGGTGACGTCCTTCACCGACAGGCCGTTCTTCTTGAGCATCCAGGCCAACGCGAAATAGGGCGAGGTGCCTGGCGCGGAGGCCGCAACGGTCTTGCCCTTCAGATCCTTGATCGCGGCGAGATCGTTGCGCACGGCCATGCCGTCGGCGCCGTAGCTCTTGTCGAGCTGGAAGATCTGCTTGGTCGCGACGCCGTTGGCGTTCCAGGAGATCCACGTCTCGACCGTCGTTGCCGCGCACTGGACGTCACCGGAGGCGATCGCGAGATGGCGGTCCTTCTGCGGGATTTTCTTGATGGTGACGTCGAGGCCGTTCTTCTTGAAGATGCCGGCTTCCTTCGCCAGCGTCAGCGGCGCGAAGCCGGTCCATCCGGAGATGCCGACGCCGACCTTGACGTCGTCGGCGAGCACGGGAGTGGAGGCCGTAAGCGCAATGATTGTCGCAAATACTTTCGAACTACGCATGATTGTCGTCCTCTTGCCGATCGATGGATTGACGTCCTGTTGATCCTGGTCGGTCCTCATGAACCGTTGCCCGAAGCGTTGCACGATTTGTGCCGACATCGTCCTCTCAGCCTCCCTTGAATCGGGCAACAAGGCGGTGAGAGTCACCGGGATAGAGCAGGCGCACCGCGGTGATCGTGCGCGCGCTACGCCAGGTATAGCGGTCGATCACGAGGCAGGGTGCGCCGACGGCGATGTCGAGCGCTTCCGCCGTGCGATCGTCCGCAACGATAGCGCTGATCGTATGTTCGGCCTCTGTCCATGGAACATGGTGGAGCAGCCACGAGCCGGGCGGCTCACGCGAAAAATCCGCGGTCGCCGCATCCGGCACGGACGCCAGATCGATCAGCCTGTCCTCGACGGCGAACGGCACGTTGTCGGCGCTGTGGCGGCAGGTGATCGCGACCACCTTGCCGGCCTTCTTGACGCCGAGGCGGTCACGGTCGGCAGCGGTTGCGGCGCGAAGCTTGCGGCCGATCAGCTCGTAGCCGTAGCCGCGGCCGAGCGCGGTGATCTCGGCGCGGATGTCGGCGATCTTGAGCACGGCAGACTGGTGTTGCGGCCGGCGGACGAAGGAGCCGGCACGTCGCCGCCGCTCGATCAGGTCGGCTTGCGCGAGCTCCGACAGCGCCTTGTTCACGGTCATGCGCGAGCAGCCGTAACGCGCGACCAGTTCGTGCTCGAACGGGATGCGATGCCCGGGCGGCCACTCGCCGGTCAGGATGCGCTTCTCGATATCGGCGCGGATTCGCTTGTACAGCGTCGGCTGGTCGGTCGTATCCGTCGCGAGACTCATGCAACGAGTCTCCGGACCGATGCGTTGAAACGTTCGCGCGCGGTCTGGCGCAGTCTGTGCCGGCCACCTTCGACGACCATGTCGCCGCCGGCCCACACGCAATCGATGGCGCCGCTGCCCGCGGCAAAGATCCAACCGTCGATGGCGGCGTCGCGCGGGCGCCCCGCCAGCGAGGGATGCGTGGTGTCGAGCGTGACGATGTCGGCGCGCGCACCGGGCGTGAGGCCGACGGACATCTGTGCCAGTGCCCGCGCACCACCGGCCAGCGCATGATCGAACAGGGCGCGCCCCGTCGAGCGGCCAGCGCCAGCGGAGAGCACGTTGCGCTCGCGGTGCTTGAGCCGCTGGCCGTATTCGAGCTGGCGCAGCTCGTCGGCGACGCCAACCAGCACATTGGAATCAGTGCCGATGCCAAAGGCGCCGCCGGCACTGACGAATTCGCGAGCCGGGAAAATGCCATCGCCAAGGCTCGCCTCGGTGATGGGGCAGAGGCCGGCGACCGCGCCGGCCTTGGCGAAGGCAGTGATTTCCTCATTCGTCGTATGGGTGGCGTGGATGAGACACCAGCGCTGATCGACGGGCGTGTGTTCCAGCAGCCATTGCACGGGACGTCGTCCGGACCACGCCAGGCAATCCTCGACTTCCTTCATTTGCTCGGCGGCATGAATGTGCACCGGGCCGCCGTTCGCGAGCGGAATGATCGCTGCAAGCTCGTCCGGCGTCACAGCGCGCAAGCTGTGCGGCGCGATGCCAATATTGGCGCCCGGCAATTTTTCAATCGCCTTGCGCGAAGCGGCCATCAGCGCAGCGAACTGGTCGACTGAGCAGATGAAACGGCGCTGGCCGGCATGCGGCGCCGCGCCGCCGAAGCCGCCATGCGCATAAAAGCTCGGCAGCAGCGTAAGCCCGATGCCGGAAGTCTCGGTGGCCTGAGCGATGCGCGCGGCCATTTCGCCGAGGTCGGCGTAGTGCGTGCCGTCGCGATCATGATGCAGATAATGGAATTCGCCGACGCGGGTAAAACCCTGCTCCAGCATCTCGATATAAAGCAGCGTCGCGACGGCGGCGACGTCATCCGGCGTCATCGCCAGCGCGAAGCGATACATCGTCTCGCGCCAGGTCCAGAAGGTGTCGGTGCTATCGCCGCGCAATTCTGCGAGTCCCGCCATGCCGCGCTGGAAGGCGTGGCTGTGCAGGCTCGCAAGTCCCGGGAGCGCGATCTGGTGGCGCTCGTCGCCTGCGGCCGGCGCCACGCCCGGCGTCACCTCGGCGATCGCGCCGGCGGTGATCGCCACCTGCACGTCATTGGCCCAGCCCGAGGGCAGGAGCGCGGAGGCGAAATGCAGTCGGGTCATGATTACACGCCGGCTGGACAGAACCGCGACACGATTATATGTCTAGACATATAAGTCAAGCATCCCAGGGCGCAGGGACATCCGCGAAGGGACAGTTGCATGGCAGAGCGCTTCGACCGGATCTGGCATAACGCCCGCCTCGCCACGATGCGGGCCGACCGTCCCGATCTCGGCGAGATCGAGCACGGCGTGATCGCCGCGCGCGGCGGCCGTATCGTCTATGCAGGTTCGCAGACCGATTTTCCGGCGGATGCCGATGCAGCCGAACGCATCGACTGCGAGGAGCGCTGGATCACGCCCGGCCTCGTGGATTGCCACACCCATCTGGTCTATGGCGGCAACCGTGCCCACGAGTTCGAGCTGCGCCTGAAGGGCGCGAGCTACGAGGAGATCGCGCGCGCCGGCGGCGGCATCGTCTCGACGGTGGCCGCGACGCGCAAGGCAAGCGAAACCGAGCTCGTCGCGGGCGCGCTGCCGCGGCTCGATGCGCTGATTGGCGAGGGCGCAACCACGGTCGAGATCAAGTCCGGCTACGGCTTGGACATCGAGACCGAGATGCGGCAGCTGTCCGCTGCGCGCAACCTTGGCCGTCAGCGGCCGGTTGCGATCCGCACGTCGTTTCTTGGCGCGCATGCGCTGCCGCCAGAGGCGGAGGGCGACAAGGATCGCTACATCGATCTCGTCTGCAAGGAGATGTTGCCGGCGGTCGCAAAGGCCGGCCTGGCCGATGCCGTCGATGCCTTCATGGAGGGTATCGCATTTTCGGGTGAGCAGACGGCGCGTGTGTTCGAGACGGCGAGGCGGCTTGGACTGCCGGTCAAGTTGCATGCCGACCAGCTCTCGAACCTCGGCGGCGCTGCGCTCGCCGCAAAATTCTCGGCGCTGTCGGCCGATCATCTCGAGCACACCGACGAAGCCGGTGCCGCCGCGATGGCAAAAGCTAAAACGGTGGCCGTGCTGCTGCCCGGCGCCTTCTATTTCATCCGCGAGACGCAAAAACCGCCGGTCGCGGCATTCCGAAAGCACGGCGTCTCCATGGCGCTGGCGACCGACTGCAATCCCGGGAGCTCGCCGCTGACTTCGCTCCTGCTCGCCACGAACATGGGTGCGACGCTGTTCCGGATGACGGTGGCCGAATGCCTGGCCGGTGTCACCCGCGAAGGCGCGCGAGCGCTCGGTGTGCTGGAGGAGATCGGCACGTTAGAGGCCGGAAAATGGTGCGATCTCGCGATCTGGGACATCGAGCGTCCCGCCGAGCTCGTCTACCGCATCGGCTTCAATCCGCTGCATCGTCGGATCTGGAGGGGGCAATGACGGAGCAAGACGCGCCGATCGTTGTCAAGCCGGGAGCGGTCAGCCTCGATGATCTCGCGCGCGTGCTTGCAGGGCAATCCGTGCTACTCGATCCCTCGTTCTGGCCGCGCGTCGACGCGGCCGCGGAGATCGTTGCAAGGGCTGCGCAAGCCGACGTTCCCGTGTACGGGATCAACACCGGCTTCGGGAAGCTGGCGTCGAAGCGGATTCCACCGGACCAGACCACGCTGCTCCAGCGCAACCTCATCGTCTCGCATTGCTGCGGCGTCGGCCTGGCGACGCCCGAGCCGATCGTCCGCCTGATGATGGCGCTGAAGATCATTTCGCTCGGGCGTGGCGCCTCCGGCGTGCGCCGCGAGGTGATCGAGCAGCTGCAGGCTATGCTGGCGCGGCGCGTCTATCCGCTGGTGCCGCAGCAAGGTTCGGTCGGCGCTTCCGGCGATCTCGCGCCGCTCGCGCACATGACTGCGGTCATGATCGGCGAAGGGCAGGCAATCGTGGACGGCAAGACCGTATCGGGCCGCGACGCGCTCGCGGCCGCCGGCGTCGTGCCGCTGACATTGGGGCCCAAGGAAGGGCTCGCGCTGATCAACGGCACGCAGTTCTCGACTGCCTACGCCGTCTCCGGCGTGCTTCGCGCATTTCGCCTGGCCCGTGCCGCTCTCGTCACCGGCGCGCTGTCGGTCGATGCGGCGATGGCCTCGACGGCGCCGTTCCGCCCCGAGATCCAGGCGCTGCGCGGTCATTCCGGACAGATCGCGGCGGCGGCAACCTTGATGGCGCTGCTCGACGGCAGCGACATCCGCCTGTCGCATCTCGAAGGCGACGAGCGCGTGCAGGATCCCTATTGCCTGCGCTGCCAGCCGCAGGTCGCGGGCGCAGCGCTCGACCTGATCGTGCAGGCGGCGCGGACGCTGATCGTCGAGGCCAATGCCGTCACCGACAATCCGCTCGTGCTGGTCGAGACCGGCGAGATCGTCTCCGGCGGCAATTTCCACGCCGAGCCGGTGGCCTTTGCGGCGGACACCATCGCGCTGGCGCTGTCGGAGATCGGCGCGATCAGCGAGCGGCGCATCGCGACGCTGGTCGATCCCGCGCTCAATTTCGGCCTGCCGCCGTTCCTGACTCCCGATCCCGGCATCAATTCCGGCTTCATGATCGCCGAGGTGACGGCGGCCGCGCTCTATGCCGAGAACAAGCAGCGCGCGGCCGCCTGCTCGATCGACTCGACGCCGACCAGTGCCAACCAGGAAGACCATGTCTCGATGGCCGCGCATGCTGCACGCCGCCTGTCCGACATGGCCGACAATCTCGCCGCGATCCTCGGCATCGAGTTCTTGGTCGCCGCCCAAGGCATCACGTTGCGCGCGCCGCATGCGACGAGCGCGCCGCTCGTTGCCGTCATTGCCGCACTGCGCGAGCAGGTACCGGCGCTCGGCGCCGACCGCTACATGGCCGGCGATCTCGCCAGGGCTGCAGCGCTGGTCGAAGCCGATGCGCTGCCGGCGGCAGTGCTCGCCGTGCTTTCAACTGACCCGTTTCCGACACTTGCTTGACGAGGTGTTCCGCATGAACCGCCGACTGGACAATGACCGCATCATCCGCGCGCCCCGCGGCAGCGAAATCAGCGCCAAGAGCTGGTTGACGGAAGCGCCCTTGCGCATGCTCATGAACAATCTCGATCCGGACGTTGCAGAACGTCCGAGCGAGCTCGTCGTCTATGGCGGCATCGGCCGCGCCGCGCGAGACTGGGAGAGCTTTGACCGGATCACGGCGGCCTTGCGCAAGCTCGAAGCCGACGAAACGCTGCTGATCCAATCCGGCAAGCCGGTCGGCGTGTTCCGCACCCATGCCGACGCCCCGCGTGTCCTGATCGCCAACTCCAACATCGTGCCGCACTGGGCGACGCTCGATCATTTCAACGAGCTCGATCGCAAGGGCCTGATGATGTACGGCCAGATGACGGCGGGTTCCTGGATCTATATCGGCAGCCAGGGCATCGTGCAGGGCACCTACGAAACCTTCGTTGAAGTTGGCCGTCGCCATTATGGCGGCAGCCTCGCCGGCAAATGGATTCTGACCGCCGGTCTCGGCGGCATGGGCGGCGCGCAGCCGCTGGCTGCGACCATGGCCGGTGCCTCGATGCTCGCGGTCGAATGCCAGCCGAGCCGCATCGAGATGCGGCTGCGCACCGGTTATCTCGATCGCCAAGCCGCAACACTCGACGAGGCGCTTGCGATCATGGCGGAGGCGGCGAAGACGAAGAAGGCGGTCTCGGTTGGCCTGCTCGGCAATGCCGCGGAGATTTTTCCTGAGCTGGTCCGCCACGGCGTCAGGCCCGACATCGTCACCGACCAGACCAGCGCGCACGATCCGATCAACGGCTACTTGCCGAAGGGCTGGACGCTCGCCGAGTGGGAGACCAAGCGCGCCGCCGATCCCAAATCCGTGGAGCGCGCCTCGAAAACCTCGATGGTCGAGCACGTCCAGGCGATGCTGGATTTCCATGCGCAAGGCATCCCGACGCTCGACTACGGCAACAACATCCGCCAGATGGCGCAGGACATGGGCCTGAAGAATGCCTTCGATTTTCCCGGCTTCGTCCCCGCCTATATCCGTCCCTTGTTTTGCCGCGGCGTCGGGCCGTTCCGCTGGGCCGCGCTGTCGGGCGATCCCGAGGATATCTTCAAGACCGACGCCAAGGTCAAGGAGCTGATGCCGGACGACAAGCACCTGCATAATTGGCTCGACATGGCCAAAGAGCGCATCAAGTTCCAGGGCCTGCCGGCGCGGATCTGCTGGGTCGGCCTCGGCGATCGCGACCGCCTGGGCCTTGCCTTCAATGAAATGGTGGCGCGCGGCGAATTGAAGGCACCCATCGTGATCGGCCGCGATCATCTCGACAGCGGCTCGGTGGCGAGCCCCAACCGCGAAACCGAGGCGATGAAGGACGGGTCGGACGCAGTGTCCGACTGGCCCTTGCTCAATGCGCTGCTCAACTGCGCCAGCGGCGCGACCTGGGTCTCGCTGCACCATGGCGGCGGCGTCGGCATCGGCTATTCCCAGCATGCCGGCATGGTGATCGTCGCCGACGGTACGCCGGAAGCGGCGAAGCGGATCGCGCGCGTGCTCTGGAACGATCCAGCCAGCGGCGTCATGCGCCACGCCGACGCGGGCTACGACACCGCGATCGAATGCGCCCGCGACAACGGGCTCGATCTGCCGAGTCTCGGCTAGGCGCGCCTCAGGCCACGATCTTGGCTCCGGCGCCGTCGAGGCGCTGGCGTTCCTTTGCGAGATACTCGTCGATCGTGTCGCCCCGCATGGGCTTGCGAAGTAGTAGCCCTGGATGAAGTCGCATCCGAGCCGGCGCAGGGTGTCGAGCTGGGCGCGAGTCTCGACGCCCTCGGCGACGCAGGCGATCTCCATGTCGTCACAGAGGCCCGTGAGGGACTTGATGATCTTGTGGCTCACCGGATTGTCGTTGATGTCGGCGACGAAGCTGCGGTCGACCTTGATCTTGTCGAGCGGCAGACGGTGCACGTGGCTCAGCGACGAATAGCCGGTGCCGAAATCGTCCAGCGAAATGCCGCAGCCCATCGCCTTCAATGCTGCGATCGACTGCTGTGCGCGCACGAAATCAAAGGTGACTGCGGTCTCGGTGATCTCGAAATCGATCCGGTGCGGCGGCAGCCCGCTCTTCTCGACGATGGTGATCAGCGGCAGGATGCCCTCGGGCGAGCAGACGTCGTGGGCGGACAGGTTGAACGACAGCCGGATGTGGTCGGGCCAGGTCCTGGCCGTCGCGAGCGCGCGCGCCAGCAGCGCCTGCGTCAGCGGCCGGATCAGGCCGATGCGCTCGGCGGCCGGAATGAAGTCGGCCGGCGAAACCAGGCCGAGGCGGGCGCTGTGCCAGCGCGCCAGCACCTCGAAGCCGGTAGTGTGCTCACGCATGGCGTCCACGATCGGCTGGAACACCAGGTGCATCTCGGTGCTGAAATCGGCGGTGCGCAGCAAATTCTCGATGACGCCGCGGCTGCGGATCTCGGCCTCGAGCTCGCTCGAGAAGATTACGGTGCGGCCGCGCAGATGGCGCTTGGCGTGATAGAGCGAATAGTCGGCGCATTCATACAGCGCTTCCGCCGTCGTTGCCGATTGCGGGAATAGCGCGAAGCCGATCGAGCAGGACAGCCCGGTATGGGCGGTGTCGAGCTGATAGGGCAGCTTGACCTGGTCACCGATGCGTTCGCCGAGCCGCATCAGATCCGCGTCGTCGGGGTCGCCACACACGACGAGGCCGAATTCGTCGCCGCCGAGCCTGGCGAATTCCACCCGCTGCGGGCCAAAGCCCTCGCAGACCTCGCGGATGCGCCGACCCGCCTCGATCAGAACGCGGTCGCCGACCGAATGGCCGTAATTGTCGTTGATCGGCTTGAAGCCGTCGAGGTCGATGATCCCGACCGCAACGCGAACGCTCCTGCGCTCGGCGTCAGCGAAGGCGCTCGACAGCTCGGCGAAGAAGCGGCGGCGGTTCGGCAGCTCGGTCAGGGAATCGAGATTGGCGAGGCGGAAGTTCTCGTCCGAGAGGGCTTGGGTGGCCGCCTGCTGCGCCAGCAGCGATTTGCGGCTCGTGACGAGATCGGCGAAGTCGCGATAATAGATGAACAGCACCGTCACCATCGCGCCCGACACGAGCAAATTGTTGACGGCGATCGCCTTCAGTGTCGGCTCGCCGGTGGCCCAGAAGAACAGCACATACGGCACGTCGACGACCAGCGTCACGATCAGCGCCGCCGAGCGCAGATGCATCAGCGAGAAGATGCAGCCGATCACGGTCACCGCCATGTAGAAGGCGACCTGGCTCTTGGCGAATGGATCGCCGTAAGGGTAGAGCGCGAAGGACCAGGCGGTGAAGCCCGCACCGATCGGCAATGTCATCCAGTTGGTGGCGCGCAGATTGCGCAGGATGTCGGCATCGGTGCGCACGAGATGCCGTTGGCGCAGCCACCAGAAGGTGCGAAGTGCGGCGAGCGCGGTCAGCACTGACGGCACGATCAGCGTCAGCCAGTCCGGGGCCACGTTCACATAGGTATAGGCAACCGCGATCGAGTTGCTCATGAGGAGGAAGTAGAGCAGCGGGACCTGCTTGGAGAAGGCGTCGAACTGCGCGCGCGTGAGGTCGGGGTCGGCAGGCACGCGAAACAGCTGCATCGCGGCGGCGAGATGAGATTTCAAATTGGTGAGAGGCATTGCAATACGAGCCCTGGATCGCCTTCAAAACATGGGCGATCTTGCACGGCGGGGGTAAAGGTCGCGTTAGGTGGATTTCGCGGGAATAGCCAGCGCAGGTTGCACGCTACCGCTGCATTTTCCGGCCGCGTGCATTGGTGAGGCCGCGGTAAGGATATGTGGCGACAGAGCCGGGCGTTTCGGCGCTGTTGTGCCGTTTGCGGCTACGTCCTGCTAACCATGCGCATCTGCGCAGCGTATTGGCGCACGTCGAGGCGCGTGCCGGACGCGAGTTCACCTCTCCCCGTCGGGCCCCGCCGGGGAGAGGTGAAGGGCAGCATCCGATGACCGCTATTTCTTCTCCAGCGCCGCCGTCTGCTTGGCGAGCTGCTTGTCGAAATCCTCCGACAGGCTTGTGGCGTAGGTTGCGAGCTCGCCCGGCTTGACGAACGGGTTCGGCGCGCCGTCCTTCATCTCCGCGCGCTTGGCCTGCATCCCATAGACTTCTGGATGCGGCCCGAGCAGCACGTCGATCTTCATCGCCTTCACCTTGGCGTAGGTCGCACGGTAGTCGTCGACGATACCGGCATGGGTCGGCTGGCCGACCAGCCGGTTGAGAGCCACCGTGCCGCTGCAGAAGAACAGCACCTCGCGATCCTGGTTGCCGTCCTTGACGGTCATCTCCCAGCTCGTGCAGCCCGGCGAGTGGCCAGGGGTTGCATGCGCCGTCGCCGTGGTATCGCCGAGGGTAACCTTGTCGCCTTCCTTCACGGCGCGATCGACCTTCACCGCCGGGAAGGCGAGGTCCTCGTTCTTCTCGTCGCCGGGATAGTAGCCGCCTTCGAGCAGCGGCTTGTCGCGCTCGCCGGCGATGAGCTGCGCGCCGGTCTCCTTCTTGATCTCGGCGAAGCCGCCGGTGTGGTCGAAATGCGCGTGCGTGTTGAGGATGATCTTGATGTCAGAGACCTTGAGACCGAGCTTTGCGATGTTGTCCTTGATCATGCCGGTCGATTCCGGCAGCGCCGTATCCATCAGGATCAGACCCTGCGAGGTCTTGATGACATAGACGGCGATGCCGTCGGTGCCGACATAGTAGATGTTGCCGATGAGCTGGAATGGCTCGAACGGCGTGGTCCATTTCTTGGTGACTGCCGCAATGAAATCCTTGACGGTCTGCGCCTGCGCGCCGGTTGTGAGGAACGCGAGCGCGCACAGCGCGGCCGTGAGCTTTTTCATAGTTTGTCTCCCAGATTTTTCTTGCAGATTTTTCTTACAGATTGTTCCTGCAGATTGTTCTTGTCGTTTTGATCGGCGCGGCCTTCGCGCGGCCGGCCGGCAAGCTACGTCGTGCGAGGTGCGGCAGCAACGGCCACGCGTCCGGAAAATTTCGTGGCATGCGCGAAATAACGAAGCCTGCCCGGTTTGAGCATGGCGGCCATTGCTGCAACGCGGCCGGCTGGCGTTTGACCGCGCGCAGGCGGCTCGCCATACTTTGCTTCAAGACGAGCCAGAAAGACTCGTCGGCACCGGGAGCTAACATGGCCAATTCATTCTCCGTCCTTGCGGGGACGCTGATTTCCGTCTTCTCCTTCACCGTCGATCGCCGTCTCGCAGCCGGCCTGCGTCACCCAGAACATGGCCGTACCGCCTGGGGCCAACACCACCGACAAGGCGGGCCCGTTCTTCATCGATACGACGGGTCTCGACTTCAAGACGGCGCCTCCGACGCGTGATCCCTCCAATCCCAATTACCCCCGCGCCACCGAGCTGCCTGACGGAACGCTGCCGCCACCGGGTGCCGAGGGCAATTTCATCATCGGTCCCACCCACAATCCTGCGCCGGAGACGGTCGCGAAGGCGGGCGTGCCGCGCGGTACCACAAAATCCTTCACGCTGTCGTCGAAGGAGAGCACCATCTACAATCCGGGTCTGATCCGCGACGATGTCGCCGGCTGCACCAATTCCTCGATCATGACGACTGTCACGGCGCCTGACGACAAGTCGCACATGATCGTCACCACCAGCCACCCAGGTATCTGGTCACGTACCATCGACGTCTACGTGCCGGCGCAATATGTGCGCGGCACCGACGCGCCGTTCATCGTGATCGGCGACGGCGGCTCCAACGCCTACAAGGATCTCGCCGCGACGCTCGATAATCTGATCGCGCAGCGTCGTGTGCCGCCGATGATCGCGATCCAGATCGGCAATGGCGGGCAGGACGCGCAGGGCAGCCAGCGCGGCCGCGAATATGACGCGGTGTCAGGTGCCTACGCGCAGTTCGTCGAGCGTGAAGTGCTGCCGCTGGTGGAAAAGAACGCCGAGGTCAGCCTCACCAGAAATCCCGACGGGCGCGCGACCATGGGGCTGAGCTCGAGTGGGGCTGCGGCCTTCACCATGGCGTGGTTCTATCCCGATCTCTATCGCCGCGTGCTGGCCTTCTCGCCGACCATGGTCAACCAGCAATGGCCGCATGACCCGTCGCTGCGTGGCGGCGCCTGGGAATATCACAGTGCATGGACGGGGCCGGCCGGTCCCAACCTCATCTCCAAGGCGGGCGTGCTCACGCCGGCCGAGCCGCCCGGCGTGCCGCTGATCGTCGCTGCGCCGACCAAGCCGATCCGTTTCTGGTTCTTCGGCGGCGACCAGGACCTGTTCTATCCGAACCCCACCATTCCCGACGGCATGCACGACTGGACCCTGTCGCACGCGCTGATGGCCAAGGTGCTGGCGGAGAAGGGCTACCACTATCAGTTCCTGTTCGTGCGCAACGCCAAGCACGTCGATCGTCCCACGATCGCGCAGACGCTGCCGTCGGCACTGGAGTGGGTCTGGAAGGGCTATCCGATCCCCTGAGCGCGCGAAGTGGCCTAAAGCATGATCCGGAAAAGTGCGAAGCGGTTTTCCGAAAAGATCATGCTCAAACAACAACCTAAAGCGCGATGATGATTCATCCTCATCTCATCGCGCTTTGGCGCCCGATCGTCACGCCGGCGGTCGAGCGCATGGCGTCCCTGAGGCTCGTCGCGTTCTTGTCGTCGAGAACCTCTCGCGTCAGCACGGTGGTCTGGCCGGGCGTATTGAGGATCGTCTCTCCGCGCGAGGAGGAGAGCCGGTCGGCCTTGTAGGGCGCGGCCGGATCGGTGGCGGGCGCTGTCGCGTGCGCGTGGCGCGGCCGCTTGCCGGACGCCGCAAAGGATGCTTGCGAGACACAGAGGGCGGCGATCACGACCAGTCGCAATGATTTTGCGGGCATGTGACCTCCTGTGTTCAGGACGTCAGCCTAACACATCGCGCGCATCGTCGCCGAAGATAAAGGGGGATCAGGCGAGAGCGGGCTGGCGTTCCCGCATGGGTTCGCGGACCCGCTCGGATTTTCCAGGCTCGGCGAGGTGGGTGAAGCTGCGGTGGCCCGCCTGCGTGGGCGCCTCGACGATGACGCCCTCGCAGACGATCTGTCCGCCGAGCATCCCGAATTCCAGCTTGTCGTAGCGCGGCATCGTCTCGCCGGGCGCGGGCGGCAGCAACCCGACGCTTCCCTGGATGTTCAGCGTGGCATCGCCGGCGCCGTGAAGCCGTGGATTCCACATCCTGATCCCGGTCTCCGCCCAACGCTGCCGGATCAGTGCGGCGCGGTCGGTGGGTTCTGCAGCTCGCGCGCCAACTTTCGGTGCATTGCGGATCTCGGGAGAAGGAGACACGAGAGCCGACGGATCGCTGCTGTCCTCAGGGACTTGCTCCGCCGAGATTTCGCGATCGGCAGACGCGACACACGTGGCGTGCGGAGTCGAGCGAGCATCCACGTCGACGGCAGTGGGATGATCGTCGTTGACGACGAGAGCGGGGGCATCAACCGGAGCGACATCGACGGACGAAGCCTTCTCCGCGACAACGGGCTCAGCGTCGGCCGCGAGTTCGGAAGATGGATCGCTGTTGATGATGAATTCGGAGACGTCGACCGGCTCGCGCTCGACGTCGATGGGCGAGACCGAAGCTTCCTTCACGGCGACCTGCTCGACTTCCGTCGGCGTCTCCCGGGATGAATCGTCGCTACCGCTGACATCGGCCGGCGCTTCCGACGGGCCCTCCGCGATGACAGGGCTGGCGGTGTCATCTTCGGCGGCTGAAGCCGCGACCGCGGCGTCGCAGTGCGGCGCATCCGCGCTGTTGCCGGTGTCGAGAGCCGGAGCGGCTTCTGCAATTTCGGCAACGATGGCGGGCGAAGCGTCTGCGGTATCAGGCGCGACGTCAATGCTGCCGCCCTGCGGCAAGGACCGAAGCCGGGTAAACGCCCATTTCACCGCGGGAATGCGGTGCAGCAACGATATCAGTCTCGAAAGCACTGGGAGTTGTCCAAGAGGTACTCGGCGTGAGGCAATCGCTGATTCGCCAGCAATTTAAAAACTGCCCCGGCCGTCACACTGATGTCAATGTAGGTGGGACCAATTGCAGAACATCCACGCCTGCGTCACCCGCGGGCTATGTCATCGATGACGACAAGCTTGGCTGCATGAAGACGATTGGGCGAAAGAGCAGGCAATCTGCACCGTCATGCGGTGCTGCCCGGACGATGACCATGTTCGGCCGCTGATCTGGAGAGGGACGATCGCTCCCTCTCCAGATTCCCAATCGATGCCGGCCTATTTGCCGGAGCCCGCGCCGCCGCCTGCTTGGCTGCCCATGTTATTGGTGTTGCTACCGCCGGCCGACGGAGTCTGCTTGCCCTTGCTGTCGGCGGCCTCGTTCTGCATGTTCGACGACGCGCCGGTCGTCATGCCCTTGGTCGCGGGGCCCCGCGAGGACGGGCCGACGTCGCCCTGACCGGATGCGCCTGGAGCGGGTTGTGTCTGTGCGAAGGCGCCGCCGGTCGCCAGCGCCATGATGCACGCGGATGCCAAAATGATCTTCTTCATCTGGTTGTCCTCCTGGGTCTACCTCCGGACAATCCGCGCGCGTGGCGGACGTTCCCAATCGGCAGCGTCGCGAGGATCGCGCCAAGGGCGTTGCGCCAAATGTCGGGGTTCCCTGCACGGCTCTATCAACAGTAGAGCTTGGAACATCCGGCATCTGGTGTAAGACGAGGCATGAGAAAGATAGTCGTCCTCGGAGCGGTTCTGCTCTGGTCCACGATCGCATTCGCGCAGGAGCGCACCATCACTGTGGCCTCGACGACGTCGACGGAACAGTCGGGGCTGTTCGGCTATTTGCTGCCGCTGTTCTCGAAGGCCGGGGGTATCGATGTGAAGGTCGTTGCCGTCGGCACGGGCCAGGCGCTCGACATCGGGCGGCGCGGCGATGCAGACGTCGTGTTCGTCCATGACAGGCCTGCCGAAGACAAGTTCATGTCCGAAGGGCAGGGGGTGAAGCGCTTCGACGTCATGTACAACGACTTCGTCATTGTCGGGCCGAAGAGCGATCCCGCAAAGATCGCCGGCGGCAAGGACGTGGCCGAGGCGCTGCGCAAGATCGCGGCCGCGAAGGCGTCGTTCATCTCGCGCGGCGACAAGTCCGGCACGCATGCGGCCGAGCTGCGGCTGTGGAAGGAGGCGGGCGTCGACCTCAGTGCGGACAAGGACGGCTGGTATCGCGAGATCGGCCAGGGCATGGGCCCGGCCCTGAACATGGCGTCGTCGTCGAATGCCTATCTCCTGTCGGACCGCGGTACCTGGCTCTCGTTTCGGAATCGCGGCGAGCTTGCCGTCCTGACCGAAGGCGACAAGCGGCTGTTCAACCAGTACGGCGTCATGCTGGTCAATCCGGCAAAGCATGCGAACGTGAAGGCGCAGGACGGGCAGGCCTTCATCGACTGGCTGATCTCTCCGAAGGGGCAGGATGCGATCGCCGGCTACAAGGTCGGCGGCGAGCAGCTATTTTTCCCCGACGCGTCCCACTAGCAGGAAGGCGACGGTCGACACTGCGACGCTGAGTGCGAGCAGGATCAGCCCGAGCCCGAGTGCCAGCGGCAGGTCGCCTTTGCTGGTCTCCAGCGCGATCGCGGTCGTCATCGTGCGCGTGAAGCCGCGGATGTTGCCGCCGACGATGATGATGGCGCCGACCTCTGCGATCGCGCGCCCGAAGGCTGCGAGAAAGGCCGTCAGCAGCGAGGTCCGGCCCAGCGCGAGCAGCAGCGCCATGCTGCGCAGCGCCGACAGCCCGTCGATCCGCGCCAGGTCGCCATACTCCGCCCACAGCAGGCTCGCCGGCCGGTGCACCAGTGCGACCACGATCGGTGTTGCGAGCAGCGACTGTGCGATCACCATGGCCGCCGGCGTGAACAACAGGCCGGCCGCCCCGAGCGGGCCGGACCGCGACAGCAGAAGATAAAGCGCGAGCCCGACCACGACCGGCGGAAGGCCAAGCAAGGCATTGGTCAGTACGATGATGATCTGCCGCCCGCGGAACCGGGTGATCGCAAGCAGGGCCCCGAACGGCGCCCCGATCAGAAGCGCGACGATGCTGGCGGTCAGGCTGACGCGCACCGACAGTCCGACGATGCCCAGCAGCTCTGCATCGGCCTCGCCGATCAGCGTGAATGCGGCGCCGATGGATCGCGCGAAGTCGTTCATCCGTGCCTGAGCTTCGGCGCCCGCCACAATGTCTTGGGTGCGTCGATTTCGGGACTGCGGAGGTATTTCACGTCTAATTCCCTGCGGGTACGCGTGGAGCGGTTTGGTAGCCCGAATTTGACCGGAAATCAAAGCCGCGGGCGGCATGGCACGACGTTCGCGTTCGGGCTCATCGTTTGACGTTGGCCGATGCCGAGACCGTCGGGGATCAGATCAGGCCACGCAGCACTTCAACAAGCTGGCCACACTGAGCCTCGGTCCCGACCGTGATGCGCAGGAAGTCCTCGATGCGCGGCTTTCCGAAATGCCGTACCAGAACGCCACGCTGGCGAAGTGCTGCCGCGAGATCTGCTCCGCTCCGGCTTCGATGGCGCGCGAAGACGAAGTTTGCGAGCGACGGCAACACCTCGAAGCCGAGTTGTCCAAGCTCGCGGACCAGCGTTTCGCGGCTTGCGATGATACGGGCGCGGGTCTCGCGGAACCAGCCGTCATCCTCGATCGCGGCGACGGCGCCGGCGATGGCGAGGCAATCGACGGGATAGGAGTTGAAGCTGTCCTTCACCCGTTCCAGCGCTTCGATCAGCGGTCGTTGGCCGACGGCAAAGCCAACCCGCAGGCCAGCGAGCGAGCGCGACTTCGAGAAGGTCTGGATGACCAGCAGATTGTCGTGGCGCGCAACCAGCGGCACGGCGCTCTCGGCACCGAAATCGACATAGGCCTCGTCCACCACCACCAGCCGGTCCGGCTGTTCGGCGAGCAGCGATGCGATTGCGTCGCGCTGAAGGGCGATGCCGGTCGGAGCGTTCGGATTGCAGAGAAGGATGGCGCTCGATGGTCGCCTGTAGTCGGAGATATCGATCCTCATCGCGGCATCGAGCGGCACCTCGTCGTGCGCTATGCCATAGAGGCCGCAATAGACGGGGTAGAAGCTGTAGGTGACGTCGGGGAACAGAAGCGGCGTATCGTGCTTCAGAAGAGCCTGGAAGGTGTGGGCCAGAACCTCGTCGGAGCCGTTGCCGACGAACACTTGCTCGGCCCCCACATCGCAATGGGCCGCGATCGCCTCGCGCAGGCGCGTCGCACCCGGATCGGGATAAAGGCGTAGCCGCTCCGCAGCCGATGCGATCGCCGCCAGCACGCGCGGCGAGGGCGGGTAGGGATTCTCGTTGGTATTGAGCTTGACGATGCCGTCCTGCTTCGGCTGCTCGCCGGGGACGTAGGGCGAAAGCGTGTGGACGACCGGACTCCAGAAACGGCTCATGATCTCCAATCCGAATTTGATCGGGGCACAGTAGGGTATGCGGGACCTCCGCGGAAGTGCGCTTGCATTCAGCATTCCAGGCAAATCTGCATAAGGCTCACTGCCGGGGACGTTCCCGCAAGCGCGACCTCTGTGCTAGGGTCATCGCGCAGCCGCCGAGAACAGAAAACAAGAACGAAGGCCGGTGCGCCCAGCGCGCAGAACAGCCGCAAAGTGAGGAACACATGCCGGGTGCAGCCCCTCCCATCGCTCCCTCGATTCCGACTGCGCCCGTGACGTCAGTCGTTCTCGACCGCTTGCGGACAATCGTCGGCGACAAAGGCCTGATCCTGGATGAGCAAGACAAGCAGCCCTTCGTGATCGACTGGCGCGGCACGCTGGCGGGCCAGGCCGCGGCGGTCGTGCGTCCGGCCAGCACCGCGGAAGTCTCCGCCGTCGTCAAGCTCTGCTACGACAACGGCATTGCCATCGTGCCGCAGGGTGGCAACACCGGCCTGATGGGCGGTGCCACGCCGTGGCCTATGCACCGCGGCATCGTGCTGTCGCTCGGTCGCATGAACCAGGTGCTGAATGTCGATCCCGTCGGCTACGCCATGACCGTGGAGGCGGGTTGCATCCTCCAGACGCTTCAGGACACGGCCGCGCGCCACGACCGCCTCTTTCCGCTCAGCCTGGGGGCTCAGGGCTCGTGCATGATCGGAGGCAATCTGTCCACCAATGCCGGCGGCGTACAGGTGCTGCGTTATGGCAATGCACGAAATCTGGTGTTGGGTCTCGAGGTCGTGCTGGCTAACGGCGATGTCTGGGACGGCCTGCGCGCACTCAAGAAGGACAACACCGGCTATGACCTCAAGCACCTGTTCATGGGCGCCGAGGGGACGCTCGGTATCATCACCAAGGCGGTGCTGAAGCTCTGGCCGGCGCCGAAAGACGTGTGCACGGCATGGCTCGCGATTCGCGATCCCAAGGCAGCCATCGACCTTCTGTCGGAGGCACATGCCGCCTCCGATGACAATGTCGGCTCCTGCGAGCTCATCAGCCGTGCGTGCACCGACATGGTGCTGCGCCACATTCCCGGCACCCAGGATCCTCTCAAGGCGGAGACCGAATGGTATCTCCTGCTCGAATGGTCGTCGGCCCGGTCACGGCAGGACGGTGGCACCGGCATGTCGGACAGGATGGAGCAGTTCTTGGCTAACCAACTCGAGGCGGGTCGGGTGCTGGACGCGGCGATCGCGCAAACCGAAGCGCAGTCGCGCAACATGTGGCGGATTCGCGAGAGTGTGGCCGAGGCATCGCGCACCGAAGGTCCGGGCTTGAGCTACGACGTGTCGGTCGCGGTCTCCAGGATTCCCGAGTTTATCGACAGCGGTCTCGAGGCCGTGCTCGCAATCCTGCCGGCGATCCGCCCCTACCCGCTCGGCCACATCGGAGACGGCAATTTGCACTTCTCCTTCATGGGCCCGAAGGGCATGGACCTCGATACGCTCTCCCAGTATTCCGCGGCGATCACACGGGCCGTCAACGACCTCGTCACCTCCATGGGCGGCTCGATCTCGGCGGAACATGGCATCGGCATCGAGAAGCTCGACGAGCTCCAGCACTATCGCTCCCGGACCGAGCTTGACATCATGCGCACGATCAAGCGGGCGCTCGATCCCAAGAACATCATGAATCCAGGCAAGGTGCTTCGTCTCGGTTGAGGCGCTCCCGCCTCGAGCCCGATCCCTCCGTACCCTCGGCGCTCCTGGGGGCAGGATGCCGCGGATAGCTCGGGCCAAACAGGCCAAGGGGTCGCCAAATCATGCCGTCGCGCGACCGAAAGGCGGCTTTATTCCCGCCTTGGATGCTTTAAGGAAGGGGCAGGATCAGGTCGCACCCGCCCGGGGGCGGTGATAGACCCTGATGCAGGAACAATGGGGCGGGGCCGGGTATGGCACGCCCGTAAGGATGAAGGATTTGAGGCAATGATCCAGACCGTTGGCATCATCGGGGCAGGGACCATGGGGAACGGCATCGCGCAGATTTGCGCCGCGGCCGGACTCTCGGTCGTGATGGTCGACATTTCCGATGCGGCGGTGAACCGCGGGATTTCGACCGTCGGCGGCAGCCTCGAGCGCCTGGTCAAGAAGGAGAAGATGTCGGCGGGCGATCGCGACGCCACGCTCAAGCGCATCACCGGCACCACCGACCGCGCGAAGCTCGTCGATTGCGACCTCGTCATCGAGGCCGCGACCGAGAACGAGGAGCTCAAGGTCAAGATCCTGAAGGACCTCTGCGCAACGCTGTCGCCGCGCACCCTGCTCGCCACCAACACCTCCTCGATCTCGATCACGAAGCTCGCCGCGGCGACCGACCGCCCCGACCGCTTCATCGGCATGCACTTCTTCAACCCGGTGCCGGTGATGGCGCTGCTGGAACTCATCCGCGGCTTGCAGACCTCCGACGACACCCACGCCAAGGCGCTGGATTTCGCCCAGCGCGTCGGCAAGGTGGCGATCACGGCGAAGAACAGCCCCGGCTTCGCCGTCAACCGCATCCTGTGCCCGATGATTAACGAGGCGATCTTCGCGCTCCAGGAGGGGATTGCGACGGCGGAAGAGATCGATGCCGGCATGAAGCTCGGCTGCAACCACCCGATCGGGCCGCTGGCGCTCGCCGATCTCGTCGGGCTCGACACCATGTTGTCGGTGATGGAGGTCTTTTACAAAGGCTTCAACGACCCCAAATACCGTCCGGCCCCCTTGCTCAGGGAAATGGTCGATGCCGGCCATCTCGGCCGCAAAACGGGGCAGGGCTTTTACACCTACAGCGCCTGACAATGGCGCAGGCGGTGGGCGTTTAGTACCCGCCGCCTGACCCGCAATTTGCGTTGCGACAAAGACGCCGCGCGCAATTGGCCCGACAATGTCGAACGGGCGGCCTGCGGGAACAACGGAACGGATAAATAAAGGACATGTCGGATCGACTGAAGGCCGAGCGCGAGGCTGCGACCGCGCGGCGGAACTTGCTGACCCAGGACGCGATCGCGCGCACGGGGATCACCGAAGAGATGATTGGGGAACTCGTGAACCGCTTCTACGGCCGCGTGCGCGAGGATGCGCTGCTGGGACCGGTCTTCGCGATCGTGCGGAATTGGGACGAGCATCTCGCCAAGCTCAGGGATTTCTGGTCGTCGGTCGTGCTGATGAGCGGCCGCTACCATGGCTCGCCGATGCGGCCGCATATGCCGCTGAGCCTGGTTGGCCATCATTTCGACCGCTGGCTCGATTTGTTCGAACAGACCGCGCGCGAGGTCTGCCCGCCGGCGGCGGCAGCGCTGTTCATCGACAAGGCGCGCCGCATCGCCGACAGCTTTGAGATGGCATCGGCGACGGTTGCCGGGCGCATCGCTTCACCGCGTCACGTGCTCCGCTCCTAGAATACAAAATGCCTGACCGAGGCGTGCAGCCGTATTAATGTCGCTGACATCGCGATGCGCGGTGACGCGTTGCACCAATACCGAGAGCATCGGTCTGATCTGCAAAATCATCATGCCGGTCGCGTCGTGTGACGTTGCAATTGAAAATATGCGCGTGAATGCGCGTATTCGCGTTCAATCAGCGCGAGCAAAGCCATATTGATGCACTGCGGCGAAAAATCTCTGCCTTTTTTTCGGCAGAGTTCCAGCGCCTGCTTGCGGACATGTCGAGTGCATCGTTCAACACATCCTCTTCATCCTCCGACAACACATCGGAATCCGAAGCTGATGCCTGCACGGAGAAAACGCGGCGGGCGCTCCTGATTGGCGCGCTGGCCACCACGACGTGCCTCGTCTGTTCCACGCGAGTGCATGCGGGCGAGGATCCGCCCGGCTCGGATGAGCGGCCGCAGAAGGGCGATGTGCTGGTTTTCTCGGAAGGCGATCAGGAGGGGAAACTCATTGCCGCGGCCGATCTGTCGGCCGGCGGACCGCCGGTGCACGCCTGGCCGAAAGACCCGAAGACATCGGTCGTGCGCAGCGCCTCGCGCCTCAACGAGATCCTGATCATCCGGCTCGACCCCGCCGAACTCGACGAGCAGACCAAGGCACGCGCCGTCGACGGCATCATCGCCTATTCGGCAATCTGCTCGCATGCCGGCTGTCCCGTCACGGCCTGGACGAAGAGCGATGTCGGCGACCAGGAGGTGTTCAAGTGCATGTGCCACAACTCCGAATACGATCCTCGCGCGGGCGCGCAGGTCGTGTTCGGGCCAGCGCCGCGACGGCTCGCGGCGCTGCCGCTGGCGCTCGCTGACGGTTCGCTCAGCGTCGCCGGCAACTTCATCGGAAAGGTAGGTGGCGTGCAGCCGGGATGATGGACGTGCGGGTTGTGCCCGCGTCACGAGAGGCCGCATCCGCCGATGGGCGGACGACGGGACGAACGACAAGAATTCAAAACAAGAATTCAAACGGATGCAAAAGGGGAACGTCCATGAAAACGTCCATGAAAACGTCGATGACCAGGAAACAATGGTTACTGTCCGGCTTCGTCGCCTTCACGTGTCTTGCCTCGACCGCCGCCGTGTCAGGCCCGATCGAGAACTACGCGCCGGTCACCGCGCAGCGGTTGGAAAACCCGGAGCCCGCCAACTGGATGCTCTACCGGCGGACCTATGACGGGCAGGGCTACAGCCCGCTCGACCAGATCAACACCTCGAATGTGAAGAACCTCACGCCGGTCTGGACCTTCGCCACCGGCGTCGTCGAGGGCCACGAGGCGCCGCCGATCGTCAACAACGGCGTGATGTTCGTGGCGACCCCGATGGGGCAGGTGATCGCGCTGGACGCCAAGAGCGGCGACGAATATTGGCGCTACAAGCGGCAGCTTCCCGACGATCTGTTCCAGTTGCATCCGACCAGCCGCGGCGTCGGCCTCTGGGAGGACAAGCTCTATCTCGCCACCACCGACGACCATGTCGTCGCGCTCGACGCCAAGACCGGCAAGGTGGTGTGGGACACCAAGGTGCAGGACTACAAGAAGGGCCAGTACATGACCCTGATGCCGCTGATCGTAGACGGCAAGGTCATCGTCGGCGGTTCCGGCGGCGAGTTCGGCGTGCGCGGCTATGTCGCCGCCTATGATGCCAAGGACGGCAAGGAGCTGTGGCGGACCTACACCATTCCCGGCGAAGGCGAGCCCGGCCACGACACCTGGCAGGGCGACGACTGGAAGAACGGCGGCGGCTCGGCCTGGATGACCGGCAATTACGACAAGGACACCAAAACGATCTATTGGGGCGTCGGCAACGCCGCGCCATGGCCCGGCGAGATGCATCCCGGCGACAATCTCTATACCTCGTCGGTGCTCGCGCTCGATCCGAACAACGGCAAGATCAAGACCTATCACCAGTACCACCAGAACGATTCCTGGGATTGGGACGAGGTCGAGGCGCCGATGCTGATCGACCTGCAACGCGACGGCCGCAACATCAAGAGCCTGGTCCATCCGGGACGCGATGCGATCTTCTGGATACTCGAGCGCACGCCGACCAAGATCAACTACGTCGCCGGCTGGCCGTTCGTCTCCACCGACGTCTGGAAGGGCATCGATGCCGAGAGCGGCAAGCCGATCGTCGATCCCGCGCACAAGCCGATGGTCGGCAAGCGGGTGGAGTTCTGTCCGTCGCTGTGGGGCGGCAAGGATTGGCCGTCGGCGGCCTACAGCCAGAAGACCGGCCTCGTCTACGTGCCCGCCAACGAGAATTTCTGCGGCGGGTTCACCGGCGAGAAGGTTCCGCTCAAGCCCGGCGAGCTCTGGCTCGGCACCAAGCCGGAGGACATCGGTCTGAAGACGAAGCCGGGTGCGGATCATTTCGGCGAGCTCCAGGCCTGGGATCCCGTTACGGGCAAGAAGATGTGGCAACACAACTTCCCGAAATCGCAGCTGTTCGGATCGGTGACGGCGACCGCAGGCGATCTCGTCTTCGTCGGCGGCACCAACGACCGCAACTTCCGCGCCTTCAACGCCAAGTCCGGCGAGCTGTTGTGGGAGCAGAAGACCAACTCCGGCATCATGGGCATGCCGATGTCCTATGAGATCGACGGCACGCAATACATTGCGATCCAGTCGGGATGGGGCGTGGATGCGCAGCGCATTCAGGATGCACTCGTGACCAATAATATCGGCATCGAAGCCAACGTGCCGCAGGGCGGCGTCATCTGGGTGTTCGCGCTGAAGAAGTAAGCTCCGCTGGCGGATCGAAAGAAGCGGAGTGTCAGGGGGCAAATGCGGCGGACGGCAGCGTCCGCCGCATTTTGCATGTGTGATGGGATTGCTGCCCGCGCCACGAAGTCGTCATGGCCGGGACAACTGTTTAGCCCGGCCATGACGATGCGGTCGCAACACAACGCGCCAGATCGCTATTTGCCCTGGCGGTCGACCTTGTCCTTCTCCTTCTGGTTCATCTCCTGAACCTTCGGATTCTGATTGTGCTGCCCGGTGGTCTGGGTGGTCGAAGGGGGCGGGGCATTGGCGTTGGGCAGGGAGTTCTGGTCCGGCGTGCTGGGGCGCGTCGCGGTGGTCGGCGGCGTCGTGTTGCTCTGGGCGAACGCGCCAGTGGCCGTCAAAAGAAAGACGCTCGACAGCGAAACTGCGAGCGCCTTTGAGATATGGGTCATCGATCTGCTCCTGTCAGATCGATGGAAACGGCGCGAGGCCGCCTTGTGTTCCCGCCTTTATGTTCCCGCCTTTACGCTTCCAATTGCTTGCCGAGCGGAAGGTTGCGGATGCGTTTTCCGGTCGCGGCGAAGATGGCGTTCATCAGCGCCGGCGCGAACGGCGGGACCCCGGGCTCGCCGACGCCGCTCGGCGGCGTGTCGGGTCCGGGCGGCACGATGTAGACGTTGGTCACCAGCGGGGATTCGTCCATCCTGAGGACCTGGAAGTCGTCAAAGTTCTTCTGCTCCACCTTGCCCTCCTTGAAGCTGATCTCGCCGTATTTGGCGAGGCTCAGCCCCATGATCGCCGCGCCCTCGATCTGCGAGGCGATGCGCTCGGGATTGACATAGGTGCCGCAGTCGATGGCGGTGTCGACCCGTGGCACCGTCAGCTTGCCCTTGTCATCGACGGCCACCTCGACGATGGTCGCGATGTAGCTGACGAAGCTGCGGTGCACGGCGATGCCGAGGCCATGGCCCTTTGGCACCTGACGGCCCCATTCGCCCTTCTCGGCGACCAGCTCGACCACCTTGCGCAGGCGCGCGGTGTCGATCGGATAACTGTCGAAGGGCTCGCCGTAGTTCCACATGTCCTTCACGGCGGGCTTGACGATGCGCGGGCTGCCGATCAGCGCGAGCAGCGTCTCCTTCTGGTCGCGGCCGGTCGCATGCGCGATCTCGCCCACCATCGACTGTACCGCGAAGGCGCGCGGGATGTTCGAGACCGAGCGGAACCAGCCGATGCGGGTGAACGCTGCGGCTTCCGGGTTCTCGCAGGAGATGTTGGCGATCTCGAACGGCATGTCGACGAGGCCCATGCCGAGCTCGAAGGGGGCCTCGTGCTTTGCACCCGCGGCGAAGGTCGAGGCAATGCTGGGTGCCACGCTGCGGTGACGCCAGGCGATCACCTTGCCGCTCTTGTCGAGGCCGGCCTCGATCCGTTCCACGGAGACCGTGTGCAGGAAGTCGTGGCGGACGTCGTCCTCGCGCGTCCACTGCACCTTCACGGGCGCGCCGAGCTCCTTCGACAGCAGCGCGGCCTCGAGCGCGAAGTCGCATTTCGACTTGCGGCCGAAACCGCCGCCGAGCAGGGTGACGTTGACCGTGACATTGCCCTCGGGAATGCCGAGGGTTTTTGCGACGTCCTCGCGCGTGCCGCCCGGGCTCTGCACCGGCGCCCAGATCTCCGCCTTGTCACCCTTGACGTCGGCGACCGCCACCGGCGGCTCCATGCTGACATGGGCGAGGTGCGGCAGATAGTATTCGCCGACGATGACTTTGTCGGCGCCCTTCAGGGCAGCATCGGCGTCGCCTTCCTGGCGCACGACGAGGCCCGGCTTGCGCGAGGCCTCCTCGAGCTCCTTGCGGTAGGCGACGGAGTTGTATTTGCCGTTGGCGCCGTCGTCCCAGGTCAGCTTCAGCGCGTCGCGGCCCTTGATCGCCGCGCCGGTGTTGCGCGCGATCACGGCGACTCCGCCGAGCGGCTGGAATTTCGACGGCCACGGCCAGCCGCGCACCTCCATCACCTTCTCGACGCCGGGGACCTTCAACGCCGCGTCCGGATCGAACGAGACCAGCTTGCCGCCGGTCACCGGCGGGCGCGCGATCACGGCATATTTCATGCCTGGCAGCCGCACATCGGCACCGTAACGTGCCTTGCCGGTGGTGATGTCGTGGAGATCGACGATGCTGATTTGGCCCTTGCCGAGATAGCGGAAGTCCTTGGGGTCCTTCAGCTTGAGGCCTTCGATGCTCGGCACCGATTCCTTGGCGGCGTCGGCTGCGAGCTCGCCGAAGCCAAGCTTGCGGCTCGTCGCGCTGTGGACCACCTCGTGATTGACGGCTTTCACCTCTGTCGCCGGCACGCCCCAGCGCTTGGCCGCGGCCTGCTCCAGCATGGTGCGGGCGGAGGCGCCGATCTGGCGCATCGGGATCAAATAATGCCGCGTGCTGCGCGAGCCGTCGGTGTCCTGGTTGCCGAACTTGACCTCGTCGCCGTGGGCCTGCTCCACCTTGACCCTGGCCCAGTCGGCCTCCATCTCCTCGGCCACGATCAGCGGCAGGCTGGTGCGCACGCCGGTGCCCATCTCAGCGCGGTGAGCGAGGATGGTGACGGTGCCGTCGGGCGCGACCGCGACGAACACGCGCGGATCAACCACGACGCCATGCGGCATCTTGCCGGCGCCGGTCTCATAGGCGAACGCCTGGCGCGACATCACGGGGGCGGCGAGCACGAAGCCGCCGGTGATGCCGAGCCCCTTCAGGATGCTGCGGCGCGAGATCTTTTCGACACGGATGTTCTTTTCGAAGCCGCGAAGCTTCCCCGGGTTGTCGATGAAATTCATGTCACACTCCCGTCGATGCGAGATGGACTGCGTTCTCAATGCGCTGGTAGCAGCCGCAGCGGCAGATGTTACCGGACATCGCTTCGCGGATCTGGTCGTGCGACGGCTTTGGGTTGTCCATCAAGAGCGCAGCCGCCTGCATGATCTGGCCCGTCTGGCAGAAGCCGCATTGGGGAACGTTGACTTGACGCCAAGCCTTCTGCACCGGGTGATCGCCGTTCGGATGCAGTCCCTCGATCGTCGTGACCTCGCGGCCGGCGACATCGTTGATCGACGTGATGCAGGAGCGCACGGCTTCCTTCTCGACGATGACGGTGCAGGAGCCGCACAGGGCCTGGCCGCAGCCGAACTTGGTGCCGGTCAACCCGGCCTCGTCGCGCAGGAACCAAAGTAGCGGGAGATCCGGGTCGCCGTCCCAGCTCTGTTCCTGGCCGTTGATCTTCACCTTGATCATGATCGTCCCTCGCTCTTCATAAGCTTGCCGATTTCAAATTTTCCCGACGTCGGTCGGTGCAATGCCCGCTGCGTCGTCTCGTCGTATTCCAGCCGTCATCCCGCGCGGGCAGATCCCGGCAGGAAGCAGGAATGCGAATGTCATGTCCGGGTGTGCTCGATACCTCCCGTCCTGTTCTTGATTATTGAATTTCGCGCGGCATCGTCACGATGCGATCGTAGCAGAGATCGCCTCGGTCCGGCGTTCACAGCCAAGTGTTCTTCTGATCAGCTGTTCTCTAGTCAGCTGTTCTCGACGGGAAAAGATTGCAACGAAGGTTTGTCAAAAGCAGGGCGCCGCATACGCCGCGCGCCTCCCGAAATGGGCACAATGAAAAAAGCTTCGTCCGCCAGAAAGAACTGTGCGGACGAAGCAGGATGCCTCAGTCGAGGGAGGGAGAAACGCAAGCGCCGCGGACGTCAAGCAGGAAGCCGGCGGCCCTGCGTTGTCATTCAGAGACCAAGACTGAGGGAGCTGACGGCCCTCGCATACGCAGAAGTGGAGAAGCGGCGGCATCGCCGCGATCGTCCCGGGGCCGGCCCCGTCCGGCTCGCTGGCGGTGGTGGAAACCAACGAGCGGACGGGGCGCGGCAAATGTCAGGCGGCCTTGCTCAAGCGGCTTTGGCCTTCGCCACGTGGGTGGCGATGGCGTCCATCAGTGCCGGCGACAGGCAGTCATAGGGCTCAAGTCCAAGCTCCTTGAACCGAGCCCGTATTCCGCCCATCTGCTCCGGCTTCACGCCCGATTCGATCACCGAGGAGACGAAGGCGGCGAATTGCGGCGCCTGCGAACCCTGTTCCTGGAACAGTTCGGGGTGGATGAAGTCGAGGCCGTAGAACGGGTGGTCCTTGTTCTCGATGCGGCCGTACATGTGCGTGCCGCAGGCCTTGCAGGCGTGGCGCTGGATCACCGCCGACGGATCGACGATCTGGAGCTTGTCGCCGTTCTCGAGCACGGTGACGTTCTGGCGCGGTACCACGGCGACGACGGAGAAATTCGCGCCCTGCGGCTTCCAGCACTTGGTGCAGCCACAGGCGTGGTTGTGCGCGACGTCGCCCTTGACGGCGACCTTGACCTGGTGGTCCTTGCATTTGCATACGAGCGTGCCGCCGGCGAAGCTGCCGCTGCCCTGTTTGATGCCGTTATCGATCGAGGGATGGAGTGCAACAGTCATGGGTCGATCCTCCTTGGGGGTGACGCTTTTCGAACTAGAACACGACGACTGAACGGATGGATTTGCCCTCATGCATCAGCTCGAAGCCTTTGTTGATGTCTTCGAGCTTGAGCGTGTGGGTGATCATCGGGTCGATCTGGATCTTTCCGTTCATGTACCAGTCGACGATCTTCGGCACGTCGGTGCGGCCGCGCGCGCCGCCGAAGGCGGTGCCCCGCCAGTTGCGCCCGGTGACGAGCTGGAACGGGCGGGTGGCGATCTCCTTGCCGGATTCGGCAACGCCGATGATGATCGAGGTGCCCCAGCCGCGGTGGCAGGCTTCCAGCGCCTGGCGCATCACCGTGGTGTTGCCGGTGCAGTCGAAAGTGTAGTCGGCGCCGCCGTCGGTCAGGGTCACGAGATGCGGGACGATGTCGCCGGTGATCTTCTTGGGATTGACGAAATCGGTCATGCCGAACCGGCGTCCCCATTCCTCCTTGGAATCGTTGATGTCGACGCCGATGATCTTGTCCGCGCCAGCCATATTGGCGCCCTGGATCACGTTGAGGCCGATGCCGCCGAGGCCGAACACGACCACGTTGGATCCCGGCTCGACCTTGGCGGTATTGACGACGGCGCCGACGCCGGTGGTGACGCCGCAGCCGATGTAGCAGCTCTTGTCGAACGGCGCGTCCTCGCGGATCTTGGCGACGGCGATCTCCGGCAGCACGGTGAAGTTCGAGAAGGTCGAGCAGCCCATGTAGTGGTAGATCGGCTTGCCCTTGTAGGAGAAGCGGCTGGTGCCGTCGGGCATCACGCCCTTGCCTTGCGTCGCGCGGATCGCAGTGCAGAGATTGGTCTTCTGGCTGAGGCAGCTTTTGCACTGCCGGCATTCCGGCGTGTAGAGCGGGATGACGTGGTCGCCCGGTTTCACCGAGGTCACGCCAGGGCCGATCTCGCGGATGATGCCCGCGCCCTCATGGCCCAGGATCGACGGGAAGATTCCTTCGCTGTCGAAGCCGTCGAGCGTGTAGGCGTCGGTATGGCAGATGCCAGTCGCCTTGATCTCGACCAGGACTTCACCGACCTTCGGTCCTTCCAGATCGACTTCGACGATCTCGAGCGGCTTCTTGGCTTCGAAAGCGACGGCGGCACGTGTCTTCATCGTAAACTCCTCAAATTCTCGCAGGGCGCCAAGAACCAGGCCTCGGTCGGACTCCAAACGTTCACTTGTTGCCCATGCACGAGTTTTCGTTCTTGGTGTAGGCGTCGTTCTTGTCCTCGTGTTTGCCGGGTCGTGTGCGGCCCCAGGCCTCGTCGGAGCGGGCGCGCAGGTAGACGTAGAGATCGTCCATGTAGCAGGCGACGTTCGGGTTATCGCCGAAGGCCGGCATCACGTTCTCTGCGGCAGTCGAGATATTCTTGCGGCCGGAGGCGACGACGCCGAGAAAATCGGCGTAGCTCATCGTCTTCAGCGAATCCTTCAACGCCGGGGCGTAGGTCGAGCCCATTCCATCCGGGCCATGACACACATGGCAGTCCGAGTGATAGCGGCGGTATCCGGAATAGGTGTACCAGTCGACGGACCCCTCGGTGACCTTGTAGGTCGGGTTGCCTTCCTTATCGAGCCATTCGCCGGTTTCGGTCTGCTTGACGGCGGTCGGGTCACCGGAGCCGTCCGCGACGGCAATTCCCCCGGACGCGACCAAGACTATCGCAGCAATGGCAGAGCAGATTTTACGCAAGAGATTTTCCTCGGAAGGCATTCGGTGAGACGAGCCGGCGCGTGGAGTTTGATCCACGCGCCGGAGCGATGCTGAACGGGCCTAGTTGGGCAGCGAGAACACGGTCAGCGTACCGCCGAGTGCCGTGTAGTTGCTGAGCGCCGCGTAGCCACCGACTGCGCCGAGACCTGCGGTCGGATCGGTCAGACCTGCCGCCAGACCGATGCCGGCCCAGCCGCCCACGCCGGAAAGCACTGCGACATACTGCTTGCCGCCGTTCTCATAGGTGGTGACGTTGCCGATGATGCCGGAGGGAGTCTTGAACTTGTAGAGCTCCTTGCCGGTCTTGGCGTCGACTGCCTTCAGGTAGCCTTCGAGCGTTCCGTAGAACACCACGTTGCCCGCGGTTGCGAGCGCACCCGACCAGACCGAGAACTGCTCCTTGTTCGACCAGACGATCTTGCCGGTCTTGCCGTCCCAGGCGATGAAGTTGCCCATGTGGGTTTCACCCTGCGGCGGATACATCGAGAGCGTCGCGCCCACATAGGGCTGGCCCGCGGTGTAGCTCACCTTGAACGGTTCGTAGTCCATGCAGACGTGGTTGGTCGGAACGTAGAACAGCTGTGTGTCCGGCGAGTAGGCTGCCGGCTGCTCGTCCTTGGTGCCGAGCGCGGCCGGGCAGATGCCCTTCACGTTGTGGTCCTCGCCCGCCTTGTCGGTCGAAGCTGCGTCGAGCACCTTCGGGCGGCCGTAGGTCGGCGAGTTCTTGTCCATGTCGACGCCGGAGGTCCAGTTCACCTTCGGATCGTACTTTTCGGCGACCAGAAGCTCGCCGCTGGCGCGATCGAGCGTATAGCCGAGGCCGTTACGATCGAAGTGCGTCAGCAGCTTGCGCGGCTGGCCGTTGATCTGCTGATCCGAGAGGATCATCTCGTTGACGCCGTCATAGTCCCACTCGTCGTGGGGCGTCATCTGATAGACCCATTTGGCAACGCCGGTATCCGGGTTACGCGCCCAGACCGTCATCGACCATTTGTTGTCGCCGGGACGCTGCTTCGGATTCCAGGTCGAGGGGTTGCCTGAGCCGTAATAGACGAGGTTCAGCTCGGGATCGTAGGAGATCCAGCCCCAGGTGGCGCCGCCGCCGATCTTCCACTGATCGCCTTGCCAGGTCTTGAGGCTGGAGTCCTTGCCGATCGGCTTGCCGAGCGCGGTGGTCTTCTCGGCGTCGACCAGAATCTGATCATCCGGCCCTTCCGAGTATCCACGCCATGCCAGCTTGCCGGTCTTGATGTCGTAGGCCGACATATGGGCTTGTACGCCGAACTCGCCGCCGGAGATACCGACCAGCACCTTGTCCTTGACGACCATTGGCGCCGAAGTGCCGGTCTCGCCCTTGCTGGCGTCGCCATTCTTCGCGGTCCATGCCACCTGACCGCTCTTGGCGTCGAGCGCGACGAGTGTGGTGTCGGCCTGATGCAGGAAGATCTTGCCATCGCCATAGGCCAGGCCGCGGTTGACCGTATCGCAGCACATCACCGGGATGACGTTCGGATCCTGCTTCGGCTCGTACTTCCAGATGATCTTGTTCTCGTTGGAAAGGTCAATAGCGTAGACCTTGTTCGGGAACGGCGTATGGACGTACATCGTGTTGCCGATGATCAGCGGGCCGCCTTCGTGACCGCGCAGCACGCCGGTCGAGAAGGTCCAGGCGACCTGGAGCTTGCCTACGTTTTGTGCGTTGATCTGGTTCAGTTTGGAATAGCGGGTATTGGCGTAGTCGCCCGTCGGCATCACCCAATCTTTCGGGTTCTGCGACATCTTGAGCACTTCGTCGTTGGCCGACGCGCTGCCGACGGCGAGAGCCGCCGCGGAGCCAAGATAGGCCGCCAGTAGTACCTTGCGCATAGTCATTCCTCCATTGGTCTCGTTTATTGTTTCCGAAGCATTGCTTAATCGCCGGGCTTTTCGTCCGGCGTCTGCTCGTGCAGGGCGGTCACGTTGGGACCAGAAACGATGCTGTGGTGTTTTCTCCTCCTGATGAGAGCCACGGGTCCACGTGCAGAGCGGCCCGTTCTTGTTGTTCCTGCCGCAATCCGTAACGCCTTCGTCATCGGGAAACTTGCCCAAGAGAGAAGCTGGTTTGCTTGACAGCGCACGGACGCGAAGATTCTGATTTTGCAGTAGCGAATTCAGCAGCTTCCGCATCGCTTGGGACCGTCTTCGACGCTCAGGTTCCGCTTGACGGCGCTACAACTAAGGCGGAGGATTAACTTTCAAGAGTGGCAATGGAACGGTGGCTCTCGTTCCAAAAGATCGCTCAAAATCGAGGTAAACGTCACGCAATCACGGCTGAGGGCTCCGGCAGCGCTGGTCGCGATTCGCGTCGAATCTCCGGATCAAACCACTGGCTGGATTAATGTCCGACACCATTCACACGCTCTCGACGACGGGAATGACGCCGAAGCGGCAGATCCAAAGCTGGATCGACGGGTTGACGAGCCTGTGTGGGCATTTCGACGTCGATCCGCTGGAAGCGTCTTCGCTCGAAGGCCGCATCGATTACACCAGCGTCTCGCGCCTGAAGCTCTGCCAGATCGAGGTCAGCCAGCATCGCATCGCGCACACGCTGGCGCGCGCCAAGGCCAATGAACACCCGTATATCAAGATCCACTTCCAGACTTACGGCGTGTCCTATTTCGAGCAGGAAGGCCGCCACATCGAGCTGAACCCGGGCGACATCCTCGCCTACGACGTCTCCTGCCCGCATTCGATCATCAGCCCCGCTTTCACGCGCCACGACGTGGTGATCGTGCCGAAGGCGCTGCTGCGCGACCGCGGATTCCCGTCGCAGCGAATGCCCGCCTGCAAATTGACGTCACGCACCGGGACGGGGCGGATCGCCCACGATTTCGTCCATGCGACCTTCGACGAGGCGGCCAAGCTGTCGGCGAACAGTGCGGTCGGCGTCGCCGATTCGCTGATCGACCTCCTGCTGCTGCCGCTGCGCGAGGCGGACACGATGCTCGATCGCGTCGGCCCCGAAGCGACGTATGTGCGCGCGCAGTTCTTCATCCGCGAGCATTTGCGCGATCCGGATCTGTGCATCGACCAGATCTCTGCCGAGCTCGGCTGCTCCAAGCGTTATCTGCACATGCTGTTCTCGGAGCGCGGCACCACGGTGAGCGACTACATCTGGCAGGCGCGTCTTCAGAACTGCCGCCAGGAGCTCGAGACCCACGCCGGCAAGACCATCACCGACGTCGCGTTCTCCTGGGGCTTCTCCAGCTCGTCGCATTTCAGCCGGGTGTTCCGGAAATATTTCGGCGTGGTGCCGTCCTCGATCCACAAGGCGCAGCAGGGTGCTGCGGCCTTGGGCGAGCATTAGGCCGACGCCAGCCAGCGGCCGGCCGTCGACTCTCTCACGCCGATATGGCGATGTAGGGAATGCTGGCCAGGAGAGCGACGAGCAGGACCGCGTTACCCAGCATCCCGCTCCAATGCAGCCG
This sequence comes from Bradyrhizobium nivariense, assembly GCF_029846715.1. Lineage (GTDB taxonomy): Bacteria > Pseudomonadota > Alphaproteobacteria > Rhizobiales > Xanthobacteraceae > Bradyrhizobium. The sequence continues at coordinate 157,217 of NZ_JARVWW010000002.1, read as the reverse complement.
TCGCAGCCGACGCGGGGCTTCGGTATCGCCCGCGTCACTCGCGCTGAGCTGGTCGTCCATCCGCGGCATGAACCAGCGACGTCCGCAGATCGCCAGGGCTGCAATCAGGCCGACGCCGATCGCGGCGACCAGGCGACCGTCGAGCAGGAACGCTGCCGTTCCGACGATCCCGGCAACGCGCATCACCAGAAAATGGGCATTGAACATTCCGCGCAGCAACTGAGCGACGGGCTTGATGTCCAGCTTCACCAGCAGGAAAGCGGGCGAAGCCAGCGTGAAATAGCCCATCGGAAACAGCAGGATGATCATGACGGCTACGGCGACGCCATCCGGTGTCATGCGAGCGGCCTTTCTCGTCCGCGCGGTGAAATCTTTCGCCAGCGCCGCAAAATCGTAGCGGGAAAATGCGTTTTCCGACACTAGGCTTTGGTCGGACACCGGGCGGCGCAGGGGCGCGCCCGGCGGCATCCCTCGAGGTTCAGGCCGGCTCCAAGCCAAGAAACCGCGCGCTCTCGAGCCAAATCGGCAACTCGCGCTGATACAACGCATTGGTATCCTTGAAGCCGATCGCGGGTTCGAGCACGAAGGTCGCGAGGACGTCCTTCACCTTCGGATCGCTGTTGGCGGCAACGCAAAGCTCCGCCAGGCGGTCGACGACCGGTTGCGGCGTCGCCTTTGGCACGGCCCAGCCGGTGAAGCCGCTGACGGTGAAGAACTTCGACGTCGCGCCCTGTTCGGGCAACGTCTTCACGTTCGGGATCGCATCGACCTTCTTCGAATGTACCGCGAACACGGTGCCGCGGTCGCTTTGCAGCACCGACTGCGCAGCAGTGAAGCTGCCCATCGCCGCATCGAGCGTGCCCTCCAGCATGCCCGTCCACATCGGGGCTTCGCCGCGGTAGTGGACCGGCTCCATCGAGAGGCCGTACTGCTTGTTGAGCTCGTGGATCGTCATGTGCGGAGCCGAGCCCGCGCTATAGGTGCCGAAGTTGACCTTGCCGCTCTTGCGCGCGAAGGCGACAAAATCCTCCAGCGTCTTGACGCCGGTCTTGGGGTTCGCCACCAGCAGCAGCCCCGCGCCCGGAATGACGCTGACGAGCGTCAGATCCTTGTCCATGTCGTAGCCCGGATTCTTCATCACCAGGCGGTTCATGATGTAGGTGGTCGAGATCGAGCACAGCATGGTGTGGCCGTCGGGCTCCGCGCGGGCGACCTCCGCCGTACCGATCGCGCCCGAGGCGCCCGGCTTGTTCTCGACGACGACGGTCTCTCCGACCTGCTTGGAAATGAATTCGCCGTAGGCGCGTGCGAGCAAATCGGTCTGTCCGCCGGCGGGATAGCTGCAAATCATGCGGATCTGCCGCGATGGCCACGCAGCTTGCGCCGAGGCGCTGCGCGAGACGAAAGGCATCGCGAGTGCAGTGCTGCCGGCGGCGATGAAGTGGCGGCGATCGAGCTTTGTGGACATGATTCTCTCCCGGATTTTTGCCGAAGGTACTGCATCGGGGCGCCGCCGCCATGGGCGACAGGCGAGACAGATTGGCGCATTCGAAAGACCGTGCTGTGCCTATTCGGGCGTCATCCGGACGATCGCACTTTTCGCATGACACGCAGCCAGACGATTTCGGTCAGGGCCACCGCCAGCAAGCCAAAAGTGCCGCCGATCAGCCCGTTGACGATGCGCTCCTCCGCGATGCCGCTGGCGCCGCCGGCGACGGAAGCGGCGAGTGCAATGAAAAAGCAGCGCAGGCCGAAGCCGACGATGTAGCGGGAGAACGAGATCAGCGTGAGGGTGGCCGCGAGAACCGCGAGCGCATAGCCGAGCCGGCTTTGCGGCAGCACCATGCCGGCGAGGAAGCCGAGTGGCACGCCGACGAAGACGCCGATCGCCCGCTGCTTCAGCTTGCCAGTGGAGGCAGCGAGATCGCCGACCACGACGCTTGCGGCCGACCACAGTCTCGTCGTTCCGGGCCCGCCCTGCAGTCGCCCCGGAATGACGAGGGGAGTCACCGCTGAATGATCTTCATCCAGACGTCGCCGAGGATCGCAGGCTCCCGCGGCGGCAGATAGGTCAGCCCCGCCTGCCTGCCGAATTCGGCGATCTTGCCCTCGGCAGCAAGCCCGCTCAGCGCCTTGTTGACGGCGTCGATCAGCGCGGGATCGCTGGCGAGCCCGACATAGCCGCGGTTGGCGCCGATCGGATAATAATAGCCGGACGCGGTGATCGCCGTATCAGGATGCGCGGCGCGATGGGCGTCGAAGCGGCCGAGGTCGATCAGCGTCGCGTCATAGTCCCCCCGGGCAAGCGCGCCCAGGATGTCATCGCGGCCGGGGACGAGATGGGTGACGTTGTCGATCAGGCGTCCTTTGTCGAAGGTCATGAGGATCGCATCGCCGAGCGAGCCGCTCTCAATGACGAGGCGAAGCCCTGCGAGGTCGCCGATATCGCCGATCTTGCGACCCTGCGCCTTCGGCCCGAGCACGACCGTCATCGGCGAATAGACGTAAGGCTGGCTCGGTGCGAGCACGCCGAGCGCGACGCGGCGGCGTCGGTCGTCGCGGGTGGCGCCGGCAAAATCCGGCAAGCGTGCCGTTGTCATGCCGGGCTTGACGAGAGAGTCCCTCGTCAGCGCGTAGCCGCCGACGAGGGAGCAGCGCCCGTCGGACAGCAGCGCGTTGGCCTCGAGCTGCGGGCTCGAATCCTCATCCAGCTTGCTCTCGAACCACTGGATCGTCAGCGGCCGTCCGAGCTGGTCGGCGATCGCCTGCGCCAGCCGCACGTCGAAGCCGGAGTCCGGCTTGCCTTTGTGATGCACCGAGAGCGGCGGCCGGTCCTCGTCGAGACAGATCCGGAGCGGATCGTCGGCCGCTCGCGCAGCCGTGGCCGCCGCCGCGAGGATCGCGGCAACGCTCCATACGGCGCGCCAGGTCCTCATAGCTTCCTCCGGCTCGAGATGAAGGCCCAGAGATCCCCGATCTCGTCGTCGCTGAGGATATCGGCCCAGGGCGGCATCTTGTTGTTCTTGCCGTTCTTCACCGTGGTGACGAAGCGCGTCCTGTCGTCGGGGAAGGCGCGCAGGTCCGGCGTGATGGTGCCGGGGTTCATCATGTTGGGGCCGTGGCAGTGCGAGCATTTCTCGGCATAGGTCGACTTGCCGTGGTCGATCTGCACTTGGGCGGGATTGCCGGTTGAATCATCCGCGGCACGAACGGTCGCCGCAAGCGCGACCGTCAGCACCGCGACGGTGGCGAGGATCGCCACCGTCTTGTGAGATAGCTTTGTCAGCATCGCGCCGTGGTTATTGCTTGACCGCAAAGACCCAAAGCGAGCCGCCGGGCGGTACCTTGGCAAGCCGCTCGTCGCCGGAGAACAGCGAGTAGACGCCGCCATAGCCGCTCGTCACCGCGACATACTGCACGCCGTCCTGCTGCCAGGTCACCGGTTGTCCCTCGATGCCCGAGCCGGTCTGGAACTGCCAGAGCTTCTTGCCGGTGTCGGCATCGAAGGCCTCGAACTCACCGGTCAGCGCGCCCGAGAACACAACGCCGCCCGCGGTCGACAGCACGCCGGAGAAGCGCGGGATGTCGCTTGGTGCTTCCCACTTCGCCTTGCCGGTCATGGGATCGATCGCCTTCAGATGACCGCGCGGACCGTCGCCCCATTCCCAGAGATCGGTGAGGTCCATGCCGAGATACCATTCACCCTGCTTGAAGGTGACGGGTTCGGTCTTGTACCTGCCGCCGAACGCGAGCGTGTTGGCGTAGGCAAGGCCGGTCTGCGGATTGAACGACATCGGCTCCCAGTTCTTGCCGCCGAGGATTGACGGATAGACTGTCACCTTCTTGCCGTCGCGCGCGTCCTTCGAAACGTCGGTCTCGATCGGACGTCCGGTCTTCATGTCGATGCCGGTCGCCCAATTGACCTTCACGTAAGGATTGGCCGCGAGCAGCTTTCCGTTGGTGCGGTCGAGCACGTAGAAGAAGCCGTTGCGGTTGGCATCCATCAGCACCTTGGTCGGCTTGCCCTCGACGTTCATGTCGGCAAGGACCATCTCGGCCACGCTGTCATAGTCGAACGGATTGTTCGGCGAGAACTGGTAATGCCACTTGATCTTGCCGGTCTTGGGATCCATCGCCAGCACGGAGCAGGTGTAGAGATTGTCGCCGGGACGCACCGCCGAATTGAACGGGCCGGGATTGCCGATACCCCAATAGACCGTGTTCAGCTCGGGATCGTAGGAGCCGGTGATCCAGGTCGAGCCGCCGCCGAGCTTCCAAGTGTCGCCCTTCCAGGTGTCGCCGCCGGGCTCGTCGGGGGACGGGATCGAATGGGTGCGCCACAGATGCTTGCCCGTCGCCGGATCCCAGCCGTCGATGAAGCCGCGGGTGCCGAACTCGGCGCCGGAGACGCCGGTGATCACGACACCGTCGGCGACCAGCGGGGCCACCGTCATCGAATAGCCTTCCTTGATGTCGGCCGCCTTCTGCCGCCACAGCTCCTTGCCGTCCTTGGCGTCGAGCGCGATCACGCTGGCGTCGAGCGTGGTGCGGATCACCTTGCCGTCGAAGAGTGCGGCGCCGCGATTGATGATGCCGCAGCAGACGATGCGCGGCGTCTCGGCGGGATACTCGATCTTGCTCTTCCAGATCTGCTTGCCGGTCTTGGCGTCGACCGCCATGGTCGCGTTGTGCGAGGTCACGTAGATCACGCCCTGGTACACCAGCGGCTGCGATTCCTCGCTGCGATCGTCGTTGAAGGAGTAGTTCCAGACCGGGACCAGGTTCTTGACGCTGTCCTTGTTGATCTGGTTCAGCGTCGAGAAGCGCTGGAGATTGTAGCCCATCCCGTAGTTGAGAACGTTCGATGTATCGGCCGCCCCCTTGACCAGCTGCTCGCTGGTTTGTGCATTTGCACAGGTCGATGCAAGCATGACGAGGCTCGCGGCCATCGCAAAGCGTTTCATCCGTTCCTCCCAATATGCGCGCCTATTGACGCTGCGACAGCAACACTCCGCCCGAATGCAAAACGCGTCAATACGAAAGTCGTATTTACGACGCCGATATGGTGGGCGCCGGATGCCGGTCACCTGACGGAAACCTGACAAACGACTCTCACTTGTGCGCAGGCGCTGAAGAAATTCCGCGGCATGAAGCAGAGCGCGCCGCGCTCGGGCCGTCGGTTCCGCGAGTTGTGCGGTGCGCGGGCTGCAATTCGGGCTTGAACCGAAGCTGGCTTGTGGACTTATGTCGTTTCGATCCGGCTCGAATCGGAGCCCTTGATCAGGGAGGTTTTGATGATATCGCGTCGCTCTGTTGCGCTTGCGCTCACGATTGCACTGCTGTCCGGCCCGGCATGGTCGGCCTCCGGCAACGCGGTCAAGACGTTCGATACCGACAATGACGGTACGCTCGATCTTGCCGAGGTGAAGAAGGCTGCCACCGCATTGTTCGCCAAGCTCGATTCCGATCACGACGGCACGCTGGACGCCCGCGAATTGCGCGGACGGTTAACGGCGAAAGAACTCGCCGCCGCCGATCCCGATCACGACGGGACTCTCACGCTCGACGAATATCTCTCGGTGGTGGAGCAGCGCTTCAACGCAGCGAATCCCGACAAGGATGGAACGCTGGATGCGAAGGAGCTGAACTCGCGCGCCGGCCGCGCGCTGCTGCGCTTGTTGCGGTGAGGGCAGTCGCGCTTGACTGGGAGTGAAGGCGTTTTGCACGAGAGGGAAATTTGCGAGCGCGATGCGACAGTTCGCTGTGTCAGCGGCTCGATTCCAGACTTGCGCTGTCGTTGACGCAGCCCTAGGTTTTGGCCCGCGCGATGTCGCGCTCAATCCCTTGGGAGTCCCCGAATGGCCTGGAAAGCTCCGAAGATCGTGGAAGTGCCGGTCGGCATGGAAATCAACATGTACGCCTGCGCTTTGCGCAAGTAAGACTGACGACCTGCTGCGGCTTCGATGGCAACCACCGTCGAAGCCGTGGTAGTGTTGGGGATGCGCGCGAGAGCCCATACATTCTGGACCATAGCCGCCTGCACCGTCGCGCTCGCACCGGCATGCGTCAGCGCCGAAGAGGGTTTTGATACCGAGCACATCTTCGGCTTCATGATCGGCACCGATGTCGGCAATCCCGGCGAGCGCGAATTCCAGACCCAAACGACAGGGCGATTCGGCAAAGGCGGCGGGACCTATCGCGCCCTCGCGCAGGAGGTCGAGATCGAGATCGTGCCGCTGCCGAACTTCCGCATCGAGGTCGGGGGCACCGCCACGCTGCACGACATCACCGGCGTCCCCGATATCGGCGACCGCCGCCAGTTCAATTTTCAGGGCGCTTCGCTCGACCTGCGCTATCGCCTGCTCGATCGCGAGCGCGCGCCGTTTGGCTTGACTGTCGCCGCCGAGCTCCATGGCGACCGCATTGATGAGACCTCCGGCGCAAAGGGCCGGATGTACGGTACCGATTTCACGCTCGCCTTCGATCGCGAGCTGATCCCGAATTTCGCCATCGGGGCGCTCAACCTGATCTATCAACCCGAATGGGCGCGCTTCGAGGTGGCGGGACTGTCCGAAAAGAGTTCAACCATCGGCGCGGCTTTCGCCGGCCTGGTGCGCGTGCGGCCCGATGTGCTGCTCGGCGGCGAGGTGCGCTACTTCCGGCAGTACGAAGGCATCGGCCTCGGCGAGTTCGCAGGCCAGGCCCTCTTCGTCGGTCCGACCGCTTATTTCCAGCTTTCCGAGCGCTCGCGCCTGACCATGAGCTGGAGCATGCAGGCCTGGGGCCGTCCGGCCGGATCAAGCGGCAATCTTGACCTCGTCAATTTCGAGCGCCACCAGGGAAGGGTCATATTCGGCGTCAATTTCTAGGCGCGCTCTTCGCCTCTCCCCGCGTGCAGGGAGAGAGGAAAAAGCCCCCCGTTTATCCCACCGGATTGAAACTTCCCGCTCCGTGGAGCGTAACCTTTTGTGCTAATCTCCATCGCCTCTGCGAGGATCCCGGCATGAATCCGATCGACCTGGTGGTGACTGTGTGTGCGCTGCTCTCGCCTGCGACCTGCGAGGAGCAGCATCTGGTGTTCAACTATGCGGGGTCGCCGACGCAATGCGCGATGGCTGCGCCGCCCTATATCGCGCAATGGATCGGCGACCATCCGAAGTGGCAGGCGGTGCGATGGCGCTGCGAATATCCGCACCCGAATGACAAGGCGTGACGCGCCGGCGCTATTTGGTGCAGTCCTTCAGATCCTTGTCGGCGATCGAGAACACCGCATCCGCCTTGATCTCGATACCGAGGACGAAGCACTGGCGCGAATTGGGAAAGCTGACCTTGGCATCATAGCGGCCGGGCTCGACGCCGGTGATGCGCAGCCGCTCGTCGTGATCGACCTCCTTGTCCTTGTCGTTCAAGGTCTGGTTCGGGCCGAACTCGGGCTTGCCGGCCGGCGATAGCTGGAAGCCGGTGATGGTCTCCGAGGTCAGATTCCAGAGCCTGATGCCCTTGCCCTTGGCCTGTGCGGCGGCCTCGCCGCCGCACACCAACAATGCGATCAGAATCAGACACCGACGCATCAGCTATTCCTCCCCAAAGCAGCGTTGTCATTTCGTGATCAGGCGCTCGCGGTTCTTTGCCTTGTCGAAATTTTTGGCGCGGTCAAGGCCGTTCGGTGCGATCAGCTTCGCCGAGACGAGATCGGCGCCGTCGAAATCGGCGTCGATGACGATGGCGCCGGTCAGATCGGCTCCGCCGAGTTGGGCGTTTTTCAGTGATGCACCGGTCAGGTCGGCGCCCCTGAGGACCGCGAATTCGAGGTCGACGCGTGACAAATCGGCGTTGCGCGCGTTCAGCCTTTCCAGATTGGTGGATCTCAATACCGCACGCATCAGCCCCATCGACTGGTTGCGCATATCGGCGCCAAGATGCGCGTTCGCAATCGAGGCGCCGACCAGGCTTGCGCCGGTGAGGTCGGCAGCAATGCGCGCTCCCGACAGGTCCGCGCCGTCGAGACGCGCACGTGCCATCTGCGAGGCGAACAGGTTGGCGCCCTTTAGGCTCGCGCCCGTGAGATCCGCATCCAGCAGCCACGCTTGATCGAGGATCGCATGATCGAGTTTCGCGCCGACAAGCCTCGTCTTGTTGAGCCGCGCCGCGCGCAGAATTGCGTTGGAAAGATCGAGCCCGGAGAGGTCGAGACCCGACAGGCGCTTGCCGGTGAAGTCTACGGGTGTACCAGCGCTGGTCTTGGCGAGCACGGCCTCGACGTCCTGCCGGCTCATTTCGGCGGAGACCATGGCGGGCGATGACAGGTCGACGTCGCGCATCATGTCCTGAGCTCGTGCCGCCAGCGCGACAAGAGCGAGGCCAAGCGTCGTCAGGGCGATCCTTCGCTTCATGGTCAACTCCGCCGACCGCTTATTTAGCACGGGCCCGGGGCTGCTGCCTATGAGACATCACGCCCGGCGCGTTCGCCGCCATGTTCCCCTTGGGTCCGCCGGACAAGGTCTGCCTTGATCGCGGATATCTCTGCGTCGCCGCGGGCGGCGCGTGGGATACTGATGGGTACCTCGGCAAGAATGCGTGCAGGCCTCGGCGACAGCAAGAACAGGCGGTCGCCGAGCCGGATGGCGTCGTCCAGGCTGTGGGTGACGAGCAGCGTCATCACCGGACGACTCGCCACCAGTGTCGCGATCTCGTCGCGCAAACGGCCGGCGAGTGCGTCGTCGAGCGAGGCGAGGGGCTCGTCGAGCACGAGCAGATCGGGCTCCACCGCAAAGGCGCGGGCGAGCGCGACGCGCCGGGCCAACCCCAGCGACAATTCGCCGGGAAAATGGCTGCGATGCGCCTCCAGCTCGAGGATTCTGAAAAGCTCCGACAGCTTCGCATCGCTGACATCGGGCGCAGCTAGCCGCACGTTCTGCTCGACCGAGCGCCACGGCAACAGCCGCGGCTCCTGAAACACCATCCCGATCCTCGCCTCCGGCGGCCGCGAGACATGCCCCCCGAAATCGCGGTCGAGCCCGAGGATGATGCGCAGCATCGTGCTCTTGCCGCAGCCGGACGGGCCGATCAGCACGCCGACCTCGCCGGACTGAAGCGCGAATTTGACCGGCGCGAGCACCTCCTGCGTTCCGCCCGCGGCGCTCCTGAACGTCTTGCCTGTGATATCGACCTCAAGCCGCACGGGGTCGCCACCGTGTTGCGCGGGCCTCGAACGGTTGCACCAGCGCTGTCTCGATCACGAGCACGACGGCGGCGAATGTCAGGGAGTAGGCCAGCAGCCGCGGCGTGTCGAACAGTTGGAAGGCGATGCCGATCTCGAAGCCGACGCCGTTCGGCCGCCCCAGCAGTTCGGCGACCAGCACGATCTTCCACACCAGCGACAATCCGGAGCGGGCTGAGGCCGCGATATACGGCGCCAGCTGCGGCAGCACGACGTGGCGGAACGCGCGCCAGCGCGGCATCGCGAACACGCTCGCCATCTCGTCGAGCGAGCGGTCGAGCGCGCGCGTGCCCTCGCGCAGGGTAACGATGGCGGTTGGCAGCTTGTTGATGGCGATCGCGGCGATCGCGGCGGCCTCGGTCAGCCCGGCCCAGATATAGGCGAGCACGATCACGACCAGCGCGGGCAGGTTCAGGAGCAGGATCAGCCAGGGATCGCCGAGGCGGTCGGCCAGCTTCACCCGCCCCATCAGATAACCGATGGCGCTGCCGAGCGACATCGCCAGCACGAAGGCGAGGGTGACGCGGGCGAGCGTGGCGCCGAGATGCAGGAACAGCGCGCCGTTCGATGCTTCCGCGATGATGACGTTGAGCACGGCCGGCGGGGAGGGCAGCTTTGCGGCGCCGACGAACAGCGCGGCAATCCACCAGATCGCGAGGAACAGGGCAAACGACAGAAGACGCAGCACCTCAGTCTCCGGGAACTGCGCGATAGAAGGTGCCGGGCTCGAGCTCGGCCGCCGGCCCAACCAGGTCGCGTCCGCCGATCTCGGCCAGCACGCGGTAAAGCACGCGCGCGTCCTTTTCCTCGTCGTCGATGCTCCGGCGCGGAATGCCGTCGCGATAGCGCTCGCGGTAGGTCTTGAGCATGGCCGGATCGGTCGCGCCGGTGAGCGGCGCGATCTTGTCCCAGGCCGCATCGGATGTGATCAGCAACTGCTTGGCCTTGCGCGTCATCGCGATGAAGCGCGCCACGGCTTCGCGATGGCTCGCCGCCCAGCTCTCGTCGAAGACATAGCCGACGGCGGAGACCGCGCCCTTGGCCCCCAACTTCGGCAAGATGTCCTCGATGCCGGCGAGGCGCCGAAAACCCTTGGCTTCCAGCTGGGCGCAGAAATTCCAGAAGTTGAGGCTCGCATCCATCTCGCCATCAAGCGTCTTGGCGGCGATCAGGGGCGGGGCACCATAGACGATGGTCGCCTCCGACTTCAGGTCGATGCCGTCCTGCTTCATGCGGGCCTGGAGCAGCAGCCAGCTCTTGTCGATGGGACCACCGCCCACGGCGAGCTTGCGGCCCTTCAAATCGGCGAGCGACTTGATCGGCGAGGACGCCGGCACCATCACCGCGCCGAGCGCGCTGGAATAGGGATAGAAGGTGAGCTTGGCGCCGAGCGCGCGCTCGCGCGACACCCATAGCCAGTCGGACAGGATGATATCGGCATTGCCGGCGCGCAGCGCGATCTTGCCGGCCTCGGGGCTCGCGAGCTCGGTGACGTCGAGCGACAGGTCGGCCTCCTTGTCGAGGCCACCGGCGCGGATCGCGGCCAGCTCCCAGGAGAACGTTCCGGTCTTCTGCACCGCAAGGCGGATGGTATCCGCGGTGCGGCCGGGTCCCGCTAGTGTCAGCGCCAGCGTCACCGCGAGCGCCAATGGTCGACCAAGTGCTCTTATCAAACCAAGTGCTCTCATCACCTTGTGAGCCGTTTCCTCTGACAGAGTGCTTTTCAGGACAATACGCATAGCATAGCTTTCGTCGCAACCAGCGGGAGGACGCTCATGAATCTGGCCGGACAGCTACGACCGATTGTCGCCGCATTGGCGGTGCTGGCCGCGACCGCGACGCGAGCCGAGGAGGCCAATGATTATCCGACGGCGGCGCGTGCTGAATACGTCTATGGCTGCATGAAGGCCAATGGCGAGAGCCGGCAGGCGATCGAGCAATGTTCCTGCTCGATCGACGTCGTGGCGTCGATCGTCACCTATGAGCGCTACGTCACTGCGGAAACCGCGCTCAGCATGTCCCAGGTCCGCGGCAATCTCGGCGTCCAGTTCCGCACGTCGGAGCAGGCGAACTCGGCCGTGAATGATTTGAGGCGTGCGCAGGCGGAAGCCGAGGTCAGATGTTTCTAACCGCTTCGCGGCGCCTATCGTAGTCGTCATGCCCGGGCAGGAGCGCGAAGCGCGTCTTCGCGCTAGATGTCCCCGGCATCCACGTTCTAGCGGCAGGCGAGAAGATCGTAGATGGCCGGGACAAGCCCGGCCATGACGGGTGAGGGCCTCACGTCCCCGGCTTCTCCACGTCCCACTCGTTGCGGAACGCATGTCCATCCGTATCTTTCGCTTCCGCGCGAAAGCGCTTGGCGCCGTTGGACACATAGGTGAAGCGCAGATTGGGATCTTCCGAGATCGAGATGCCGCCTTCCATCGAGAGCACGGGGCTGTCGTCCTGCGTCAGCCTGAGCTGGTTGACGAAGTAGGCGGGAATATAGAGCTGCGTGACCTGGTCCATCTGCAGGCCGGAATTGTTGGGATGGCCGATCATGATCTGCGCTTCACGGATGCGGCTCGCCGGGGCCTCCTCGCGCGCGAATTGCCGGTAGCGCATCTGCCCGAGCCGGTTCTGGGCTTCCTCGGCATTCTTCCCCGCCGGGGCCGAGCAGCCGCCGGAGGCCTTTACATAGACTTTCGAGACGTAGAGCTGGCCGTCGCTGAGCTCGGCCACCGCATGGACGTCGGTGTAATTGTTGACGCGCACGCGCGTCGAGATTTCGGTGACGTTGGCATCCGGTCCGAGCTCGAACTTCGCCGCCATCGGCGCCGGGTTACGATCGATCACCAGCGTGATCGATCGGATGCGGCGGGCATCGCCAGGCGAGAGCTTGCTGCGCAGGGTTACCGGCACGATGGCCGCGTCCTCGGCGCGATACGGCATCTCGATGCCAATGACATTGCCGCCGTCATGTATCGAACGGTTGCTGAAGATGTCCTGCACGAGGCCCGGCCAGGGATCGTAAGCTTCTTCAGCCTGCGCCGGCACGGCAAATGCAATGCCGAGGAGCAGGGCGATCCAGGTCCGGCGGCGTGTGCATCCCGTCATGGTCATGGTCCCGCGGACGAAGCAATGTTTCACCGATCGTAGCGCGTCCGCTACTCCCATTCAATTTCCGAAAATGCTGCGGTTGCGTTGCGGGCGTTGTAGTCGTCGAACAGCTCCCAATGCGACCGCTCCGAGGCGGCCGCCTTGTCTGCGGCGGTTCGGATCGGCTCGCCCTTCTTGTTCGATGCCCGGACGTCCGCCAGCAGCGCCATCAGATAGCGCCGTTCATCGGTCAGCGCTGCAGGCCATTCGCTCACGGGCCCGTGACCGGGAACGACGCGCTGCGCCGGAATGCTCTCGAGTTCCCCAAGGGTCCCGAGCCAGCCGCGAATGCTGCCGTCCATCACCGGAATATGGCGCAGGAAGACGAGGTCGCCAGCGAACAGCGTCTTCGTCGTCTCATCGAACACGGTCAGGTCATTGTCGCTGTGCCCGGCCGGCCAGGCCCGCAAGGTCAGGCGGCGTGAGCCGAGATCGAGCGTCAGGGTGTCCGCGACAAGCATTGTGGGCGGCACGATCCTCACGGGAGAGATCAATTCGTCGCCCATGATGCGTCTAAAATTGTCGAGATAGTATGGCCCGCGCGCAGCCAGCGCCCGTGGCAGCCTGCTGTGACCGACGAAAATGGTGTCCCCCACGGTGAAGGCCGCATTGCCGAAGACATGATCGGGATGGCCGTGGGTGTTGATGACGTAGCGGATCGGCTTGCTGGTGCGGGCCCGCACCGCCGCCAGCAGCGCCTCGCCCTCGCGAAGGCTACCGCCGGTATCGATCACGGCCACCGCATCCTCGCCGACGATGAAGCCGATATTGGCGATGTCGCCCTCGTTCTCGCGGGTCATCAGGGCGATGGTCCCGGAGTGTGCGAAGATTCCCGGCGCGACTTCGCTCACAGGCAATTCGGCCGCTCCGGCGCATGCTAGCGTCGTGAGCCCCAGCAGGGACAAGGCTGCGATCACGAGAGCGATGCGAGACACGTTTCCGCCTCAGTTCAAAGGGTTGCGCGCATTGCACTGCAACAAAGAAAAGCCAGCAAACTCTGGCAAAACATGGCGCGTCATGCGTTGCATGGCTAGCATTCAAACAAACCTAGGAGGAAGCGCGATGACGGAGGCCGGACGACATCGTCGCTGGTTGTTTTCACTGAGTATCCTGGTTGCGTCTTGCGCGCTCGGCGACGTCGCCATCGCGCAGACCAACGATGCCGGCGACCTCTCCTTCGAGCTGGTCGATCCCAAGGTGCTGCGCGTCTGTTCCGACCCGCGCAATCTGCCGTTCTCGAACGAGAAGGGCGAGGGGTTCGAGAACAAGCTTGCCGAGCTGTTTGCGGACAAGCTCCAGAAGAAGCTCGACTATGTCTTTTTTCCGCAAGCCACCGGCTTCGTGCGCATGACGCTCGGCTCGCATCGCTGCGACGTCATCATGGGCTTTCCCCAAGGCGACGACCTCGTACAAGGCACCAATCCCTATTACCGCACGAGCTATGCGCTGGTCGCGAAAGCAGGCAGCGGGCTCGAGGAGGTCGACACGCTCGAGGATACCAGGCTGAAGGGCAAGCATGTCGGCATCGTCGCTGGCACGCCGCCTGCGACCAACATGGCCATCGCGGGATTGATGGGTGATGCAAAACCCTATCCGCTGATGATCGACACGCGCTACGACAATTCGGCGCAGGCGATGGTCGATGATCTCACGGCGGGCAAGATTGACGCCGGCGTGCTGTGGGGACCGATGGCAGGGTTTTACGCGAAGAAGGCAGGCTCGCTTCATGTCACGCCGCTGGTGAAGGAAACCACCGGGCCAAAACTGGTCTATCGCATCGGCATGGGCGTGCGTGGCGCCGACCAGAACTGGAAGCGGCAGCTCAACAAGCTGATCCAGGAGAACCAGGGCGAGATCAACAAGATCCTGCTCGATTTCGGCGTGCCGCTGCTGGACGAGAGCGATCGGCCGCTCGGCGCGGAGACGGCCAAGAAGACGCCATGAGGCAGACGCCATGAGGCGGCACCTTGCCGCTGCGCTCGTCGCCGCCACGCTGGTGGCGCCGGTAGTCGCGCAGCAGCAGGAGCCGTTCGAGCCCGAGGGTTATCGCGTCGACAATTACCGCGCGCCGGTGCCGGCGACGCTCGGCGGCGCACGTGTGCTGTCGACTTCAGAAGCCGAGGCGATTTGGCACGCGAAGAGCGGCGCCTTCATCGACGTGCTGCCGCGCGCGCCGAAGCCGAAGAACCTTCCCGCGGGGACCGTCTGGCGCGAGGCGCCGCGCAAAAATATTCCGGGCAGCATCTGGCTGCCGGATACCGGCTACGGCACACTGCCGGCCGCCATGGACGACTATTTCCAACGCGGCCTCGCGCGCGCATCGCACGGCGACAGGGCCGCGCTGCTGGTGATCTATTGCCTGGCCGATTGCTGGATGTCCTGGAACGCCGCCAAGCGCGCGCTCGCGTACGGCTACTCCAACCTCGCCTGGTATCCCGATGGCACCGATGGCTGGGAGCGCGCAAAGCTTCCGACTGAGGAGGCGCAGCCCGAGCCGCGGCCCGAGCAGCAGGCGAATTGAATCGATCCGCGCCACCGACGGCCTCGTGGTTCGAGGCGACCGCTTGCGGTCTCCACACCTTGAGGATCTAGCATTTCGCCGCGAAGCCAGACCTCATCATGAGGAGCCCGCCAAAGGCGGGCGTCTCAAAGGATGGCCGCAAAGATCCCGGCCTACTGCTTCTGCAGCTTGGTCAGCGTGCCCGTGCCGTTATTGTCGGTCGCCGAGTACGTCACTCGGTCGCCCGCATGGACGGTGTCGAGCATCGCGGCATCCTTGGTCTTGTACTCCTGGAGCGCGCCGGCGCCGCCCGCGCTGCCGCCGACCGTTCCCTTCTGCGTCTGCTGGATCGAGATCGTGCCGTTGAGCCGGTCGATCCGCGAGACCATTCCGGTCATGTCGTCAGCAAATGCGCTGGACGCGAGCACGCTGATGGCCGCAGCGCCTGCGAGGATAAATTTCGTAGTTCCCATCGAGGCCTCCCGACATCTTGGATTCCCTTCGACAAGACATCCTAGATCGATTTGGTTCCGGCCGATAGCGTTGCAAATGTTAACGATTGCGATGAACCAAGGGAACTCTCGGGAAGTCGATGGCAAAAACTGACGCTATTCCATTTCCTGCTGGATCACGCGTCCGAGCGCGAACAGGCGCTGGTCGATGGTGGTCGGAACCTCGCAGACGAACCGCACGACCTTGTGGCGGTCCTCGAAAATGCGGGTCTTCCAGATCAGCTCGTTGCTGAGCGCCTCGATCTTGGCCTCGTCGCGCGGCGTTGCACCCTGGAGCGCCTGGAGCTGAATCGATTCCTCGCGGATATTGTCGGCGGCCTCGCGCTGCTTGCTGCTGACGCGTTCGAGCCCTCCCATCACCTGCGAGCGCTGAGCGTTCAGCGTATCGAACAGGCCGGCGAACAGCAGTTTTGCATTCGCGGTCTTGTCGGCCGCGGAGCCCGCCAGAAACTCCTTTACCGACTTCTCGGCTTCGTCCAGCGGCGTCTTGCGCGCCGACAGTTTCGAGACCAGCGCGTTGACCTTGGCGTCGTCCTTCCACTTGTTCTGCACGTCGTCGAGCGCAGGACCAGCCCAGACGGCGGCGAGCGAGATCTCCGGAACTTTTGCCTGGGTGCACGGCCAGTTGGGATAGCGAGGATCAGCGGCGCGCGCGGCCGTGCCCGACAGGGCGAGCGTCAGAACGGCCATCGTCACGATCCGAATCTTCATCCTTCGCCTCCCGCAGGGCCCCGTCGCGCCAGCCCGCGCGAGGGATCATAGGCATAGATCGCCCCGATCATGAAGACGATTGTGCAACAAGCGACCACCGCCAGCGAGATCCAGTTGATCTGTCCATACAGCGCAAAACGTATCAGCTCGACCGCATGGGTGAACGGATTGGCCTCGCAGAGATAATAGAGATAGGGGCTGCCCTCCTGCACTCGCCAGAGCGGGTAGAGCGCCGAGGAGGCGAAGAACATCGGGAAAATGACAAAATTCATCACGCCGGCAAAGTTCTCAAGCTGCTTGATGCCGGAGGAGATCAGCATGCCGAGCGAGCCCAGCATCAGTCCGGACAGGATCAGCGCCGGCAGCACGGTGAGATAGCCTGACAGGGGAGGGGTGATGTCCCAGAACCAGGCGATCAGCAGGAACGCGTAGACCTGGAGCAGCGACACCGCGGTGCCCGCGAGCAGCTTGCAGAACAACAGGTAGCCGCGCGGCAGTGGGCTTACCAGCAGCGTGCGCATGTTGCCCATCTCGCGGTCATAGACCATCGACAGCGAGGACTGCATGCCGTTGAAGAGCTGGATCATCGCCATCAGCCCCGGCGCGATAAAGACCTCATAGAGGATGTAGGTCTCGTAGGGCGGGATGATGGAGATGCCGAGCACCTGGCGGAAGCCCGCGGCGAAGATGAACAGCCACACCAGCGGTCGTACCAGCGCCGAGACGAAACGCTCGCGCTGGTGCAGGAAGCGGAGCCCCTCGCGCCAGACGATGCCGGTGAGGCAGGTCATGTACTCCTGGAACGAGAAGCCGCGCGGCGCCTCGCGTGTGATGATGCTGCTCATGTGCCGCCGCCCGGCAGGGTCTGCGCGCCGGTCAGGCGCATGAAGGCGGTGTTGACGTCCTGCGCGCCGGCTTCCGCGACGACGCGACCCATCGGCCCCTGCGCCAGAACCTTGCCCTGGTGCAGCACCACGAGATCGTCACCGGCCATGATCTCGTCGAACAGATGCGTGGCCCAGAGCACGCCGATGCCTTGCTCTGTCACCAATTGGCGGACATGGCTGATGATGTCGGCGCGCGCCTTGACGTCGAGGCCGACGGTCGGCTCGTCCAGCAACAGCAGGCGCGGCCGGTGTAGCAGCGCCCGCGCGATCTCCAGCCGCCGCATCTGCCCGCCTGAGAGATCGCGCACCTTGCTGCCGGCGCGCTCGGTAAGCCCGATGCGGCCGAGCAGCTCGGCGGCTCGCGCGCGCGCTTCGCGGCGGCTGATGCCGTGGAGCGCGGCGTGATAGAGCAGGTTCTGCGTCAGCGACAGATCGAGATCGAGCGTGCGCGGCTGGAACACGACGCCGAGCAACCGCAGCGCTTCGCCGGGGCTTTTGCTGATGTCATGGCCGAAAATGCCGACGCGGCCGGACTGGATGCCGAACAGGCGCGTGATCAGCGAGAACAGCGTGCTCTTGCCTGCGCCGTTGAGGCCGAGCAGGGCCGTGAAGCTCGCGGGCTGTACGTTGAAGGACACGTCCATCAGCGCCCGGCGCGGGCCATAGGCGTGGCTGACGCCGTCGATCGACAGTGCGGGCACCGCCGCCGGATCAGGCCTTGGCGTTCCGCGTTGTTCGGCGATGGGAGCAGGGCTGGTCATGGCGCGATCGTGATGCCCCAGGGCAGTTCGCCCACCTGAATGGTCTTGATCACTTTTTGCGCGGCGACGTCGATGACGGAGACGTCGTTCGACACGCCGTTGGTGGTGAGCAGATATTTCTCGTCCGGCGTGAACGCCATGTGCCAGACCCGCTGTCCCACCAGCAGATATTTCGTCACCTTGCGCGAGGCGGTATCGACCACGGCGACGCGGTTGGCGGGACCGAGCGCGATGAAGGCGGTCTTGTCGTCCCGGGTCATGCCGATGCCGACGGGCTGGATGGCCTCTTTCCTCAACCCCGGAATCTCGAAATTGATCTTGCCGGTCACCTCGTGCTTTCCGGGGTCGATGATCGACACGGTGCCGCCGATCTCCGAGGACACCCACAATTCGGACGCGTCGTGCTTGAATTCTGCAAAGCGTGGCCGCGCATCGACCAGCACGTTGGCGACGATCTGGCGCGACGATGTGTCGATGAAATGCGCCATGTTGGTGGTCTCGGACGTGTTGATCAGCGTCTTGCCGTCCGGGCTGATGGTCATGCCCTCGGGCTCGACGCCGACCTGGATGTCGCCAAGGCGCGCGCGCTTCTCGAGGTCGATCACGGTCACCGTGTTGTCGTTCTCGTTGGCGACATAGAGGATCTTGCCGGCGGCATCCTGGGCAAACAATTCAGGGTCGGGCCCGGAAGGCAGGCTGTCCACCACGCTTTGCGTCTTCGCGTCGATCATCTGGATGGTGTCGTCGTCGCCGACCGCAACCATCACGAACTTGCCGTCGCGCGTGAAATCGATGCCGCGCGGGCGCTGGCCGACCTTGATGGTCTTGGTTACCGTCCAGCTCTCGGTGTCGATCACCGACACCGTGTTGCTCTTCTCGTTGGAGACATAGGCGATGAACGCATGCGCGGGCGCCGCCGCCAGCGCCAGTCCGGACAGCAACCCCACACGCCACATGCGCAACATTCCGCTGCGGGTTGGTTTCACCTCCCCCGCTTGCGGGGGAGGTCGCGTCGCATCGTAAGATGCGATGCGGGTGAGGGTTCTCTCCTCTAGGGGGTTATCGCTTGTGGAGACACCCTCTCCCCAACCCTCCCCCGCAGGCGGGGGAGGGGGCACAGCGCCGTTGCGGTCGCAGCTCGATCTCATGTCGCAAACACTCATTTCAGCTTGCATTTGCTCTCCGGGCGGTCATAGCCGAGCGTGTCGAGCTCGGAGACCTGGTGCAGGAATCCTTCCTGCGGCGACACCGACACCACCATGCGGCCGTCGACCAGCAGGATCGGCTGGCGCAGCTGCAGGTTCCAGTCGCGTAAGGTCAGCTTTGTGCCCTTGAAGGCGGCCACCGAGAAATCCGGACCCTTGATGAAATCTGTGATCTTCCTGACGTCGCCGGAATTGGTGCGCGAGGTGGCCTCGCCGATCATGCGCACGGCGGTCCAGGCCTGCATGTCGAGCGCGGTCATCCGCCGCGCGTTCAGCTTGACGAAGCGGTTCTGCATCTGGATCGCGCCCCATTGGTCCTGCGCTGCGTCCCAGCTCCGCGGCACGAGCCCGGCCGAGCCCGCGACAGGCCGCGGATCCCAGGTGCGATAGGGCAGGTACGCGCCGAACACCTCGCTCTCGTCGGCGGCGACCAGCACGTCGTAAGCCGGCGCCTGTTGCGTGAACACCGGCATCTGGCGCTGGATCAGCGTCACGCCCGAGTCGGTGCGGCGCGCGCCGCCTTTGTCCTCGAAGCTGCGCTCCTGCACGATCTTGGCGCCGAACCGCGTCGCGGTGCGCCTGAGCGCATCGGCGAACAGCCTGTCCTCGTCATGCGAGCCGACCACGAGCAGCCAGCGCTTCCACTGCTTCCACACCAGATATTGGCCGAGCGCATCGGCCAGCATCGCGCGCGTCGGCGCGGTGTGGATGACGTTGGCGCGGCAATCGGCTTCGCGCAGCCGCTCGTCGATCGCGCCAGCGTTGAACAGCAGCGTGCCGCGCTCGCGCAGGGCGTCGGCGACTTTCAGCAGCGCGTCGGCCGGCAGGTCGGCGATGACGAAGCCGTTGCGTGCGGCGAGGTCGTTCGCGGCCTGCACGGCATCCTCGCCCTCCTTGATACGCCGCTCCTCCAGCGCAAATCGCTGGTTGAGGAATTTGCCGGTGGTGTTGTTGTCCTCGATCGCGAGCCGCGCGCCGGCAACGCCGTCATTGTCCGCGGGCTGCTCGACCAGCGACAGCGTCGATCTGGTGCCGGCGATGCCGAGATAGCCGACGCCGATCATGACGGGATCGGCCGCGAGCGCGCTCGTCGCAGCAAGACCCAAGCCGATCAGGCCGACCAACCATCGGATCATGTTTCCTCCAGATGTTCTCCCTGGCTTGACCGCCGGTGGAGAATTGTCTCTGCTAAAGCATGACCGATTTGGCCCGGCTTGCAACCCCGCATTTCGTCCTCGCGCGCGCGAGGCCTGGAATCACGATCATGCGAGCGTTGATATGTTTCGCGGCTTTGCTGTTGACGGCATCAGTCGCGTTTGCCGATCCGCCGAAACTCGCGGTGTTCGATTTCGAACTGATCGACACCAGCCTGCCCGGCGAGTTCTATGGCTCCAAGCTTGAAGAGGCGCGGCTGGTGCGCATCAGCGAGCAGCTGCGCAAGGAATTGACGGATTCAGGCAGGTTCCAGGTGCTCGACATCGCGCCGGTCAGGGACGCCGCCCATCACGCCAATCTGCAGGCCTGCGGCGGCTGCGACCTCAAGCTTGCCGGGCAGTTAGGTGCCGAGTTGGAAATCACCGGCATGGTGCAGAAGGTCTCGAACCTGATCATCAATCTGAACATCTACCTGCGCGACGTGAGGACCGGCACCATGATCACGGCCGCCAGCGCCGACATGCGCGGCAACATGGATGAATCCTGGACGCGCACGATGAGCTATCTGATCCGCAACCGGTTGCTGGCGCCGAATTACGGCAAGCCGTGAGTTGATCCGGCGCTTCGCGCCACCTTCTCCCACAGGGGGAGAAGGAAGAAAACTCACCCCTTCAATCTCTCCGCATGCCAATGCAGATGGTCGCCCATGAACGTCGAGATGAAATAATAGCTGTGATCGTATCCGGCCTGCCGCCGCAGCGTCAGCGGGATGTTGGCCTTGGCGCAGGCGGCCTGCAGCAGTTCAGGACGAAGCTGCTCCTTCAAAAAGTTATCGGCCTCGCCGACGTCGACCAGGAAGCCCGAAAACTTCGCGCCGTCCTCGATCAGCGCCACCGTGTCGTGGCTGCGCCAGGTATCCTTGTTGGGGCCGAGATAGCCGGTCAGCGCCTTGATGCCCCAGGGCACAAGCGACGGCGCCACGATCGGGGCGAAGGCGCTGGCCGCGCGAAAACGGTGTGGGTTGCGCAGCGCGACTGTCAGCGCGCCGTGGCCGCCCATCGAATGACCCATCACCGATTGCCGCTTGGCATCGACTGGAAAGTTCTCCGCCACGAGTTTTGGCAGTTCGTCGGTGACGTAGCTCCACATGCGATAATTGCGTGAAAACGGTGCTTCCGTCGCGTCGACATAGAAGCCGGCGCCCAGGCCGAAATCATAGGAATTGTTGGCATCGCCCGGCACGTCGGGCCCGCGCGGGCTGGTGTCGGGCGCGACGAATATCAGGCCGAGCTCGGCGCAGGCTTTGCGGAATTCGCCCTTCTCGGTGACGTTGGCGTGCGTGCAGGTGAGGCCGGAGAGATACCAGACCACGGGCAGCTTGGCGCCCTGCGCGTGCGGGGGAACATAGACCGAGAACACCATGTCGGTTCCGGTCGCCTGGCTGGCATGGCGATACACGCCCTGCACGCCGCCATAGGATGTATTGGTCGAGACAGTCTGGATCGTCATGCCGTCATGCTCCGTGGCATCAAGCCACATCAGGATTGCAACGCTTGTGTGACCGAATTCGTGGCGGCCGTCAGGCCACGCCGCTGTCGATCGCCAGCCGCACCAGCTCGACAGAGGTTTTCACTCCGAGCTTCTGGCGCATGATGGACGAAGTGTTGGCGACAGTCTTGTAGGACGACTGCACCAGCCAGGCGATCTCGGAAAGGCTCTTTCCGGCGCTGAGCAGCCGCAGGATCTCCATCTCGCGCGCGTTCAGCTTCGACAGCGGGCTTTGCGCCAGCGCGGGTCCCGCAAAGGCGATGCTGCGCGCGATCGCGCTTGGCAGATAGGTGCCGCCGTTGCCGACGGTGCGGATCGCCTCGACGAGATCGTCGGGATCGCCGGTCTTGGAGACGTAGCCCTTGGCGCCGCACTCGATCGCACGCGCGGCGAAAGCAGGGTCGTCGTTCATGCTGAACATGATGATGCGGGCCTCGGGCGCGCGCTCGAGGATGCGGCGCGCGAGCTCGAAGCCGGACACGGTCGGCAGGTTGATGTCGATGATCGAGAGGTCGGGGCGCTCGACGATGAAGACGCACTCGCCGTCTTCGGCGTCGGCGGCCTCCAAAATCTCGATCTCGCCCTCGTCGGCCAGCACGGCACGGCAGCCGGAAGCCACGATGGGATGATCGTCGACGATCAAAATGCGCATAGGCGTTCCTCGCGACAGCACCGGCCTGTTTCGCGCCCGGCCGGGATTGCTGTACGCTTTCGATTAGATATCGGGCGCTTCGCCTCTGTCAACGTCATCGGGCAGGTGCGGGCGATCCCCCGCGGAGGCACGGGCGACACCAATGTGGCAAAATCTATCCTTGCGCGGGCGCATCAACCTGCTGCTGGCGCTGCTGCTGGCGCTGGGGCTCGCCGTCAATATCGGCCGCCAGGTCGCGGAAGCCGGGCCGCGCGTGCAGGCCGAGGACCAGAGCGTGATCCGGCTCGCGCGCGAATTCATCGAGATGATCGTTGCGGATCTCAACGAGGCGCCCGATCCGGACGCCAGGCTGAATCAGATCGCGCGCGATCTCAGCCGGCTGCGCCATGTCAGCATCGCGCTTCGGGACGAAGGCGGCAGTCCGCTGACGCAGCCCCGGACCGACGCCGATGACGACACGCGCGGGCCGCCGGCCTGGTTCGTCAGCCTGGTTCATCCCGAGCAGACCGCGGTGAGCGTACCCGTCTCGATCCATGGCAAGCCGGGCTCGCTCCTGATCACCTCCCATCCCGATGACGAGATCGCCGAGATCTGGGACGCCATCGTGACCCAGCTCGAGGTCGGCTCGGTGATCGCGCTCGCGCTGTTCCTGGTGATGATGAATGTGGTCGGCCGGGCACTGGCGCCGCTCAAGTCCCTCGCGGATGTGATGGCCGAGCTCGAAGACGGGCGCTATCAGGCGCGCGTCGCGCCGGGCGGCGCGCCGGAGCTCGCCGCGATCTGCACCAAGCTCAACCATCTTGCGGCAACGCTCAGCGAGGCGGTCGAGGACAAGCGGCGCCTCGCCGAGCGAACGGTGTCGCTCCAGGACGTCGAGCGCAAGGAGATCGCGCGCGAGCTCCATGACGAGTTCGGGCCGTATCTGTTCTCGTTGCGCGCGCATGCCAGCGCGCTGGCGAAGCAGGCGGACGGAGGCGCCCCGAGCGCCGAGGCCGTGCGAAAACACGGCAGCGCCATGCTGGAGCAGATCAACGCGCTCCAGCAGTTCAATCGCCGCGTGCTGGAGCGTCTGCGGCCTGTCGGCCTTGCCGAGCTCGGCCTGCGCCAGGCGCTGGAATCGCTGTCGCGGCTGTGGCGGGAGTCGCATCCCGATGTCGCCATCGAGACCGTGATCTCGCCGGCGCTTGGCGTCACGGGGGAGACCGCCGACCTCACCATCTACCGCATCGTGCAGGAGGCGCTCACCAACGTGTTCCGCCACGCCGGCGCGACCTCGGTCAATGTCGTCATCGAGCCGGTGGCGCAGGCGGCGAGCGACGGCCGCGGCTGCGCCCGGGTGCGGGTCAGCGACAACGGCCGCGGCATGGAGCCGGGCCAGAAGCTCGGCTTCGGCCTGGTCGGCATGCGCGAGCGGATCCTGGCGCTCGGCGGCACGCTCGACGTCGTCTCCGGCGATGGCGGTCTGACCGTCGAGGCGCTGGTTCCGACGGTGGCGGTCTGATCGCGCCGCTAGAGCATGATCCGGAAAAGTGTGCAGCGGATTTCAATCATCGGGAAAAATTCCCGATTTCGTCGGGAAAACGGGTGCGGATATTGCCCGACCTTTTGTGGCTGGCGCGTGGGCGGCTGCCGATTACACTCCTCTCGACCAACCGGCGAAGATCAAAACAGCCGGTGGTCACGGATGGGAAGGCTGGGGATGGGCAAGGCTCGTTGGTTCAAGGCTCTTTGGTTCAAGCCTCTTTGGTTCAAGCGTCGTTTGGTGATGGCCTCGGTTTCGACCGGGCTGGTGTCGGGGTTGATCTTCGCGATCCCCGCGGGGGCCGCGCAGGACGAGGAAACCAACGTCCAGAATTTGCCGCCGGTCGAAGTGACGGCGCCGCCGCCGTCAACGGCGCGGCGCACCGCGTCATCGCGCCCGGTCGCGCGCGTCGGGGCGCCGTCATCAGCCGGCCCCAAGACGCGCCTCTACGTCTACCCGACCGCGCCGGGTACCGGCAGAGGTCTTGACGTCGACAAGGTTCCGTCGGCGATCAACGCCGTCGACGCAAGCCAGATCAAGCGCACCGGCTCGTTGAACATCACCGACGCGCTCCGCGATAACATCGCCGGCGTCAACATCAGTGAGGTCACAGGCAATCCGTTTCAGCCGGATGTCGAATTCCGCGGCTTCGTCGCCTCGCCCGTGACGGGTACGCCACAGGGCCTTGCGGTGTATCAGAATGGCGTGCGCATCAACGAAGCCTTCTCCGACGCCGTCAACTGGGACCTGATCCCGACCGCGGCGATCCGGTCGGTGACGCTCGTGACCAACAACCCCGTCTTCGGCCTCAACGCGCTGGGCGGCGCGATCAATCTGCAAATGAAGGACGGTTTTACCTATCAGGGGGCGGAGCTTGATCTCATGGGCGGCTCGTTCGGCCGCATCCAGGGCTCGGCGCAATGGGGCAAGACGGTCGACAAGAACTACGGCGTCTATGCCGCGCTCGAAGGCCTGCACGACAACGGCTTCCGCAATTTCTCCCAGTCGGACGTGCGGCGCTTCTACGGCGATGTCGGCTACAAGGCCGGCGACAGCGAATTCCACGCCAACATGGGAGTCGCCAAAAACGATTTCGGCGCCAGCGCCACCGTTCCGGCCCAGCTGCTCGACAAATATTGGGGCGCGACCTACACGACACCGCAGATCACCTCCAACCGCGTCGGCTATCTCAACCTGACCGGCAAGGTCGATGCGACGCCGACCTGGACGCTCGAAGGCACCGCGCATGTGCGCCGCTACGAGCAGCAACTCGTCGATGGCAATCCGACCGACGCGCAGGAATGCACCGATCCGGGGCTCGCCGGCCTTCTTTGCTTCGGCGACGGCGCCACACCGGCAAACGGCGTGAACGGCCTGCCGCTTGCCAATCCTTTCGCGTCCGGGACCATTTTCGGCGAGATCGACCGGAGCTCGATACGGTCGACCACCTTCGGCGTATCAGGGCAGGCCACCAACACCGATCAACTGTTCGGCCACGACAACCGCTTCGTGATGGGCGCGACTTACGACGCCAGCGTCACGCGCTACAACGCCACCGCCGAGATCGGCACGATTGGAGAAAACTACGTCGTCAGTGGCAGCGGCCTCTTCCTGGGGCCGACCGGCGTGCCGGACACCGTCGCCGGTCCCGTCTCGCTGCGGACCGTCAATCAATATAACGGCCTGTACGCGATGGACACGTTCAACGTCACAGATGCGTTTGCCGTGACGGGCGGCGGCCGTTTCAACGTGGCGCGCATTACCCTGGAGGATCAGCTCGGGGCCGATCTCAACGGCGATCACACCTTCACCCGTTTCAATCCGGTGATCGGCGGCACCTACAAGATCACGCCGGAGTTGACGGCCTATGCCGGCTATTCCGAGGCCAACCGCGCGCCGACGCCGCTGGAGCTCGGCTGCTCCGATCCAACCCGTCCCTGTCTCATCGCCGCGTTTCTCGTCTCCGATCCGCCGCTGAAACAGGTCGTGTCCAAGACCGTGGAAGCGGGCTTGCGCGGCAGCAGGGAGCTGAACATCGGCACGCTCGGCTGGAAGCTCGGCGGCTTCCGCGCCACCAACTACGACGACATCGTCGCCATCCCCGTTCCCGGGCGCACCGGCTTTGGCTATTTTTCCAATGTCGGCCGCACCCGGCGGCAGGGCCTTGAGGCCGAAATCAACATCAAATCGCCGACGCTTCAATTCCAGGCGAGCTACGCCTTCGTCGACGCGCGCTTCCTCGACGCATTGACCATCGGCTCCAACAGCCCGTTCGCCGACGCCGACGGCAACATCCAGGTCTCGCCCGGCAACCAGATCCCGGCCATCCCGCGCCACCGCATCAAGGTCGGCGTCGACTATGCCGTCACCGACGTCTGGAAGGTCGGTGGCAACGCGCTGTTCGTCTCCAGCCAATATCTGGTCGGCGACGAGTCCAATCAATATGCGAAGCTGCCGTCCTATACCGTGTTCAATCTCCACACCTCCTACCAGGTGACCAGGAACGTCCAGCTCTACGGCAAGGTCGCCAACATCTTCGACAAGCGCTACGCGACCTACGGACAGTTCTTCGACACGGGAGCCGTGCCCAACTTCACCAATGGCGGTGCCGAGTTCACCGACCCGCGCTCGCTCAGCCCGGCAAGGCCGCGCGCATTCTATGCGGGGATGAGGGTGACGTTCTAGGACGGGGGGCCCAATCATCCTCTACGGTCCGTCCGCTAGACCCGCGAGCGCCATCGCTGCTCTGAGTTCATGCACCGTCGCTGTTCCCCCGCCGGCAGCCTGGAACGCCAGAGGGGCCGGATTCAACGGGAGCCGGGTCACGTTGGCCGGGCCGCGTGGCGGCTCGAATATCATCGCCTGGCTTGCGCCGAATGGAATCCGATCGAGCTGCCGAATGGCGCTGCGCATCTCGCGCAGTCCGGCATTCAGAGGCATGGCAAGGGGCCGCTGATCGGACCAGACGCCCAGCGCGCGGGCTGCATCCGGCAACCCGGCCCCGGTCTGCCATGGATGGCCGATGGGCTGCGCCGTCTCCTTCAGAATTTGAAACAGCCGTTCGACCCGGTGGGCATCCTTGGCGATGAAGCTGCCCTTGAAGTCGGCGTGGTCGGCGAGGATCAAGGCCGCAAGCGCGGCAACGTGAGCCGCTGCGAGCGAGGTGCCGTCGCAGACGGCGTAGCCGTCCGGCGACTGGCAGGCAATGACCGCAACACCGGGCGCGCACAGGTCGAGTTCGGACCCGCGGCAGGAAAACGGCGGTACAAACAACCCGCCCGCCGCCGCAGCGGCGGCTGCGGCCTGCGCCGCCTGCGGACTGTCTTCCGCGAAGCTTCCCATCCGTCCGACCGCACCGACGGCCATGACATGCGGGGAACAGGCTGGAAACAGTACGCCCTCTCCGGAGTTGCCGGCAGCGGCAATGATGCTGACTCCTTGCTGCTTGGCCATGGCAATGTGCTGCTCAACCAGCACGGAGCCACGCTCGCAACCGACTCCGACGCACGCCACGTCGATGCCGTTTTGCAGGCAATCATCGAGCGCCGCGATCAAGTCGCTGCAACGGGCATCCAGACGAAGCTTGCAAACATGCAGCTCGCTGTCCGGGGCGTAGCCGCGGATACCGCGATCTGCCTGCGCAGCCGCATTGATGATACCTGCGCAAGGCGTGCCGTGGCCAGTGACGTCCTTTGACCATGAGCGATCTTCGCCACGTCGGGCATCGATACCGTGCTTGATGTCAGCCAATTGCTTGTGGCTGGTCGCCACGCCGCTGTCGATGAGCGCGATCTTGACGTCAGCGCCACGGCAGTGGTCGGGAATCTGATCGAAGCGCATCGCTTCGCCGCCCCAATCGAGCCCGCCAGGCAGCGGCAACGGTTTCAGGGTGAAGGTGTTCGCCGCATCGATCTCGATATTCGGCCGCTGTTGCCACAAGCCCCAATGGCCGGAGCGTGCGCTGACGAAAATGACGGCGATTGTTTCCGGCACTTCGTCCGGCAGCGTCAGATCGACGTTGCCATCACGGTCCGTCCGTCCTTGAGCCGACGACTGCTCGCCGACGAGCTGCACAGTTGCTTTTTCCACAGGCGCACCTGTTTCGCTGAGGACCCGGATCGTCACCTTGAAGTCCGGCCCGAGTGCGGTCATCGTCGTGGCCGCCGGGATGAAAGAGGAGGCCGGGCCGGCAAAGGATGCAGCGCGCAGATGGCTGTCCGGCTCGATGATCAAGCTGCCGGCGGTAGAGCGGCGCAAGGCGGCGGCGGCTTCGTCGGGCATGCGCACGACCGCAATTGGCGGGCCACTGACGCCGCGCTGGTCGTGGGTCCACAGGATGTTGCCGAACTGGTTGAGTTGTTCGGCCAGCGTTTGAGCGCTGATGCCGGCGCTCGCCGGCGCGATCATGTATTGAGTGCTGCGCACTGGTTTGCGTCGATTGTCGCTCGAGGTCGGTCGCGCATCATCTGGACCTGTTGCCATGGCGTCGCCTCCTTGATTTCAGTGGATAGAAGATTGCGTGCGATCGATCGAAGCCTGTCTCAGCAACGGAATGCGGGGATCGGCCGCGCGGGCGGCTTCGATCGCGCGATAGGCGAAATAGATCAGGTTGAAGGCCTGCGCAAAATCCCGCTCGGTAAACTTGTTGGCTGCCTGGGTGACGACCGAGACGCAGTTTTCCAGGCCCGCATGCTGTACAGCGTTGGCCTCGAGATAGGCAGAGAGCGAACGCAATGATTCTGCGATCATGTCTCCGATCATGTTTTCCGCAGCCTGATGATCGAGCACCGGGTTCGGCATCGGGAAGTTGCCGGGCACGGTTCGGAACGGCTGCTCGAACCCTTGCGACTGCAGGCGCAAGAGCAGCGGCATCAAATTGCCAAGCAGGCCCACGAGCTGCTGAATGTCTGGTAAGTGGCGCTGTGACGCCGATGCGGCGGAGGGATTGGAATCCGACATGAGGGGTCTCCTTCGGAGGAAGCATGCGCAAGGGCGAGGCGCGACCGCCGCTTTGGACGGCGGTCGCGCCTTACCGCGCG
Organism: Bradyrhizobium nivariense; assembly: GCF_029846715.1. Lineage (GTDB taxonomy): Bacteria > Pseudomonadota > Alphaproteobacteria > Rhizobiales > Xanthobacteraceae > Bradyrhizobium. Next base: position 128,367 of record NZ_JARVWW010000002.1, on the reverse strand, counting down.
GTCAGATCATCCGCTGCTGGCCGTAGGCCTGAAGGTTGCCGATGACCTGGGGAATGACGCCGATCAGCTGGCGGGTGATGTCGGCGACGTCTTGCTGCGTCAGCTGTCGCTGCTGGCCCAAGCCCGTCGGACCGCCGAATGCCGCCTGGAACTGCGGCGCGCCGAACTGCGAACCCCACATCTGCGCTGGCTGAGTCTGCGTGGGATAGCCGAGACCGAATTGACCGGGGCCTCCGAACTGACCCTGACCGATACCGCCATGCATGGCCGAATGCTGCATTTGGGGCTGGCTTTGCAGCATTCCCACGATCTGCGGCACGATGGGCAGGATCTGCCGCACGACCTCGCTCACGTCTTGCGGACTTAGCTGCCGCGGCGCCTGGCCGTAAGCCGCATAGCCCATTCCTGCGAACGGAGTTTGAGCTTGCGCGAGAATTTGAGGCAGCGCCGGTATTAATTGCCGCACGACCTCGCTCACGTCCTGCTGCGAAAGCTGGCGTTGTTGTCCGCCCCAGGGTTGCTGACCCCAGCCCATTTGTCCGCCTCCGGCGGGGCCATATCCAAACGCGCCAAAGGTCGGCTGACCGCCGAACTGTCCGTATTGCTGTCCATAGGCCGCCTGGCCCAATCCGAGACCGCCGCCTCCATACTGTTGGCCGCCTTGCGCACCGAAAGCTCCCGATCCCCATTGTTGCGGACCGAACTGGCCGAATGGCGAACCATGCGCGAGGTTCTGTTGCAGGGTGTCATAATAGGTCATCGCTTGATCTCCGATGGTGGTGCCCTCAGCCCAAAATCCTGCCAAGGCCGGTCGCATGTGCGACCCCTTCGCTGGAAATGGCGGTTCGTCACGCCGGTGCGTCGGCGTTGGACCTTCAAGTTCAAATGCTTGGCACGAAAGTTTCAGCCGCAAGCAATCAAGCAATATCGTCTGCCTGGGAGGCGCGAGTTGCGTCCCCTCAAGGTGACAAGCCGACGGTGAAATGTTTTAGAGCGGCTAATGATAGCCGTCGAAAGATATGGGAGCGGATTTTCCTCACTGGCACGGTGGCCAGCGATTTATTGTTTATGTCCTACGTCCGCTCAGACGCTTGGCAATTACGCTGGTCTCTCCCGTTCTGCAATGAGCAGAGACGCGGAGAACGTACTCACGTCGAAATAGTTTCGCGAAAGCGCGGCGATATTTTGGCGGCAATCAGCTTTCGCAAAAATTTCAAGCCGCGCGGATTTTCGTCAGCACTCTTTGCCTGGTTAGCGAGCCTTCCGATGTGCATCGGTGCCAACTTCAGCGAATGCTAATAGGCGAGGTTGAGCAATGTGCCGACGCGCTCGGAGGTGGCGGGATGGCTGCGAAGCAAGCGCGCCGGATCATGCACGAATGCGGACGTGCGGCTTGGTGCAGAGCCGGTGTGATGGCGCTCCAGCTTGTCGAGTGCGGCGATGAGCGCTCGCGAGTCGCCGGTCAGTTCGAGCGCCGTTGCATCTGCATCCAGTTCGCGAACGCGCGACAGAGCAAGTCCGAGGAGCTGGCCGAGCATTGGCGCTGTGCTCAGCAGCATCGCCAATGGCCGGCTCGATGTCATGCCACCGTGATGATGGCTGGTTCGCAACTGCGCGAGACCAGCGAGCGAGGTCCAATCGATCGCGCGTCGCAATGCTGTCGCCCAGCCCATCGTCCAGGCGTCATTGTTGCGGATATGAGCGACTTCATGAGCCAATATCCCGGCAATCTCGTCGCGCGTCAGGCCGCGGAGCAGGCCCTCGGTTAACACGATGGCACTGCGTTCCGGTCCGCCGAGCGCATAGGCATTCATGTCGCGCGGTGCCGGCAGGCAATAGAGATCCGGCAATCGCACCAGCCCGGCCCGGCCGCAAACTCTTGCCAGAATGGCGAACAGGTCCGGCACCTCGGCAGGGGACAGCAGGCGGGCACCGAACCAGCGATACACGTTCTCGCGCGAGATGACCGTTTCGTCGGGACGGGGCGTGCTTCCCAACAGCGCCCGCTGCATGCCCTCGGCTCCGCCGACGCTCCAGCCGCAGACGGCGAGCAGCAATGTCATGGCAAGGATCGCCAATTGAGATGATTGATGGTTCGCAGCCTGATGGGCGTGCCGCCGGTGCCGGAACCGCCACTGGTCTCTCGAGCTCAGCTCGATACGGCACCGCAGGAAGAGGCCTGCCTCTCCCGACGGCCAGTAGATCTCCACGGTGACGGCAGGGCCGCACCGTAAAACGCGCAGCATCTCTCGCGGCGCATGGCGCACCAGAGCGAACGAAACGCTCGGCGTGAGGCCGGCAACGACATCTTGGCCGTGCCGGTCACCACGCAACGCCATCGGGCTTACGTCAGTGCGAATCACCCCTGTCCCCTCGTGCGCGTTCAAAGCGAAAAGTTACGGATCTCCCGGTGTCTTGTCATGCGAGTTTCATGCCTTGGACACAGAAAAGTCCCGGTATCCACACGGGGGCGTCCGATCCGCTTCGGTGCAAGCCGTCGGGATGAGACATCAGGAGCCGGGTTCTATTCAACTAAACGATGGTTTGGTCCGATAATGCTTTATCGGCGCTCCACGCCGGAGACGACAGATGTGAGCGTCGGTTGTAGTCGAGACAGCGAGGTACGCTGCTTCTCAAATCGACCGGAACTCGTCATTGGCGGCCCGGAACGATGGAAGTGGAGCAGTACCAGTGCTGGACAAGTTCTCGCGTCGCCAGTTCGCGAAGCTGTCCGCAGCTGGAATGGCAAGTCCCATTGAAGCAGCAAGCGCAAGGCCAGCATCAACACTACGCAGCGCCGGCGGCTTTCCGGCCGGCTTTGTTTGGGGCACGGCGACCTCGTCCTATCAGGTCGAGGGCGCGGTCAACGAGGACGGGCGAGGGGCCTCGATCTGGGACGGCTTCACCCGCATCCCCGGCAAGATCGAGGACGGCACCAATGGCGATCGGGCCAATGAGCATTACCATCGCTACAAGGAGGACATCGCTCTCATCAGGGAGCTCGGCTGCAAGGCCTATCGCTTCTCGATCGCCTGGCCCATGGTGGGATGTCGGTAGCGAACCGTTCTACCTTAGGCCGATTGACTTAATGTTCATGATTTGTTCTTATGCTGGCCGTCCAGCCAAGGAGCGAGCCATGGACAACCGAATCAATGAAATCCGCAGAGTTATCAGAGCGTTGCGCGTCAGTATGCGTGAGGCTGAGGCCATCATGCACGAGCAGATCAACCGGGACGAGGACTGCACCTTCGTGGCCCAGGAGGTCATGAAGATGCGTGTCGTCATGAGCGGTCTCGTCCAGGAGCGGACCGCTCTTGGTGACACCGACCCGATCGTCGTCGCCAGCCTTTTCATTCCGCGGCGGCGGCCGACACCTCCGCGCGTTCGTCTCGAGCCGCGCCGCCTTCGCCCGCCGCGAGAGGTGGCACAGGCATGAAAGGCGAGAGGGTGACCTATTTCTCCGACATGGAGGAGCCGCCTGAGTTTCTGAAGGCTCTCGATCACGCGCGGCGCCTGTCTTGCTATGAGGGGTGGTGCCGGATGCACATCGAGGCCATCCAGGTCGCGATCGATCAATACGCGGAGGCGGCTCTGGGCAACCGGGAGTTCTTCCTCAACAAGCCGCACAGCATCGGCGGAAGTCGCAGGAACGGCGAAGTGCCGTGAGATCGAATGGCGTCCGGCGCGCGGGCGAAGCTTGACACCCCATTGCCCTTTACCGGTCGGAAACCATAGCGAATGATCCGAAAACTTTAACGAAACTGTTCGGCTGTCTCCGCGTCGATCTGTCGGAGGGCCCGTTTGATGACAGAGCAGCAGTTGAGAGAGCAGGAATTCCAGATCGCGCGTTATCGGCGTCTGGAACGGGAAGTGACCGATCCGCTTGCCGCATGTCTGCTTCACAGCATCATCGAGGAGCTTGAAGCCGAGCTGCGCAGGGACAGCCCGGATTGGCACGGGCCGCGTGATTAACGCTTTGTTAGCACCAATCGCGCGGATTGTTGGCGAGGGAATGCCAAGGGGAGACTGCTCCCATGCTGAAGGACGGCAACTACGCGGCGTGGTGGTACAAGACGCCGCTCGATCAGGGTGCCGGCATCGTCCATGTCGCAGACGGACAGATCTGCGGCTGCGACAGTCTGATGACGTATCACGGCTCCTGCAAGGTCGATGGCGATCGCTTCACCGCCACCGTGTCGACGAAGCGTCATACCGACGGACGTGCAACAGTCTTCGGCGTTGACGACGAGCTCACGCAACTCCGAGCCAATTCATCCGCGCCGGACTCCCACCGTCATCAAGCAGCTCACTGCGAATACGAAAGCTGATCTTCCGTAACGACTCGCTCAATTTTCTCCGACTTGCACTTGATGCGGTATCGGAGACGTCCATCGGCCTCGATGGGCATATGCTGGACGATGGTGTAAATCATCGGTTGATCAGTTGCGGCACGTCCTTGTGGGCCTTGGGGCTGGTGGCGAACATCTTCATTTAGCTTGTAGGCATACGACATATATCTACCTCGAAAATTCACAGTATTTTGTGCACAAGGCACGGCTGTCGCCGCACCGTTCACGCCGAAGGCCGGTCAAGCTACGAACTGGCTCACCCACTGGCTGGTCCACAGGAGCCCGCCCTCAAAAGACGAGAGTGCAAGCATTCTCAGTCGCCGACAGTTGCCTGGAGCGGAGCGGCGATGGTTGGACCATACGCCACATTTGCGAACTTTGGTCGTAAATTCTGAGCGGGTTTATGGCATTCTGTAAGCATGCGGGCCCGCGTCTCGAAGGGAACTGACCACTTGCTTCCAGATGGGGGCTGGGAATCTCGAGCCAATCCTGCGCTCAGGAGCCGCGAATCTATAATGCAGGCTAGGTCCAGGCATCTGGGTTCGTACATGGACGGGGCGGGAGCTGTTTGGTGGTTCTGAGCATAAGGCACAAGACCGTGTATCGGTTTGGAGGCCAGGTCAGCCTGAACCCGCATCGATTGTTGCTGCGCCCTCGCGAAGGTCGCGATCTCAGGCTTCTTTCCAATCTTATTCACCTCACGCCGCTTTGCGAATTAACATGGGCGCAAGATGTTTTCGGCAATTCTGTCGCTACGGCCAACTTCACGGGCAGTACAGACAGCCTGGTCGTCGAAAGTTTGTCCGAGGTCGAACTGAGCTCGGCCGCCTGGCCTGTTTTCCCTGTTTCGGCGTCAGCCATCTCCTACCCGTTCCTGTACACGGACGAGGAGTGGATGGATTTGGGGGCGCTCGTCAGGCCTCAGTACCATGATGCCGAGGACGCGGTACGTAACTGGGCTCGATCTTTCGTGCTTGGCAGTCCTACCGATACCCTGTCTCTGCTCAAAGACCTCAATCAAGGTGTCACGCAGCGCCTGCGCTACGAAGCCCGTGAGGCGGAGGGTACTCAGTCTCCGGATGAGACGCTCCAGCTTGGCATCGGAACGTGCAGGGATATGGCGACGCTGCTTGTGGAAGCGGCGCGTCTCCTCGGATTTGGGGGTAGGATCGCTTCCGGTTACCTCTACGACCCAGACATGAGCCGCGTTGGCTCAGTGGGCTCCGGTTCGACTCACGCTTGGGCGGAGATCTATGTTCCGGGCGCTGGATGGATCACGTTTGACCCAACCAACCAAAGTGTGGGGGGCCACAATCTGATCCCGGTCGCTGTGGCGCGGGATATCCGCCAAGTGACGCCGGTATCTGGAAGTTATGCGGGCGCCAGCTCGGCGACCGAAATGACGGTGGAAGTGAGTGTTTCGGCCTTGGCGTAGGTCGGCCGGCGATCGCCGTGGACTGTTTCAGACAGCTTTGTCGCATCCGGCAATTCTGCATTCTCAGCCCTCGGCTCGCCCGCTTCTCAAACGACCCGCGATTAGCCATGGTGCCGCCGCAAGAGCATCACCCCGGAGCAGCATCAATGTCGGACAAGGTCTCGCGGCGCCAGTTCGCGAAAATCGCGGGATTGTCCGCAGCCGGGCTGGCCAATCCTCTGGAGGCCGCCGAGGTCAAGCCGGCACCGTCGCCGCGGGCTATGGACGGCTTTCCAGCGGGCTTCGCCTGGGGCACGGCGACCTCGTCCTATCAGGTCGAGGGCGCGGTCAACGAGGATGGGCGAGGGGCCTCGATCTGGGACAAGTTTGTGCGCATCCCCGGCAAGATCGAGGACGGCAGCACCGGCGACCGCGCCAACGAGCACTATCACCGCTACAAGGAGGACATCGCGCTCATCAGGGAGCTCGGCTGCAAGGCCTATCGCTTCTCGGTGGCCTGGCCGCGGCTGTTCCCGGACGGCGACGGCAAGCCGAATCCGAAGGGGCTCGACTTCTACAACCGCCTAGTCGACGAGCTCCTCAAGAACGGCATCGAGCCGTGGCTGACGCTTTATCATTGGGACCTGCCGCAGTCGCTCCAGGACCGGTTTGGCGGCTGGCGCTCGACGGAGACCTGCAAGATTTTCGGCGATTACGCGGCCTATGTCGCCGAGCATCTCACCGACCGCGTCAAGAACGTGTTCACGCTGAACGAGAGCGGCCGCTTCGTCTATTTCGGCTACGGCATCGGCATCGACGCGCCGGGCGTGACGCTGCCGCAAGCCGAGGTCAACCAGATCAGGCACAACAGCGCGCTCGCGCACGGGCTCGCCGTGCAGGCGGTGCGCGCCCATGGCCGCCGCGGCACGCGGGTGGGGCCGGCCGAGAACATCGATGCCTGCGCGCCCGCGATCGACACGCCCGAGAACGTCCGCGCCGCCGAGATCGCGCTGCGCGAGATGAACGCCGGCTATCTCAACGTCATCATGACAGGCCAGTATACCGACGCCTTCCTGAAATTCGCCGGGCGTGACGCGCCGAAATACACCGATGCGGAGCTGAAGATCATCTCCTCGCCGGTCGATTTCCTCGGCCTCAACATCTACGCGCCGCAGAATTACGTGGTGGCCTCCGACCAGGGCGCGGGCTTCATGCCGCTGCCGATCCCGAAATCGTTTCCGCACATGAATTCGGACTGGCTGCGCGTCGGCCCCGAGACGATCTACTGGGTGCCGAAGCTGGCGGCGAAGATCTGGAAGACGGATGCGATCTACATCAGCGAGAACGGCACCTCCGGCGACGACGTCGTGACGCCCGACGGCAAGATCTACGACACCGACCGCATCATGTATTTGCGCAACTATCTTGCCCAGCTGCAGCGCGCCACCGCGGAAGGCGTGCCGGTGCGCGGCTACTTCCTCTGGAGCCTGATGGACAACTTTGAATGGGTGTTCGGGCTCAACAAGCGTTTTGGGCTCTACCACGTCAATTTCGACACGCAGGTCCGTACGCCAAAGCTCAGCGCCAGCTTCTATCGCAACGTGATCGCGAAGAACGCGGCGGGGGTGTGATTGCTCTCGCTCGCCCCGCTCTTGCGGGGGCGCGACGAGCTTGGCCCGCGCCGAGAGGGTTGGGGTAAGGGGCTGCCTCGGCGCGCATTGACTCCCTTCGCCTCCTGATTCAAAACGCCTCTAACCCTTCAAAAAAGAGGATAACGCCAATGACCGACGCACTCATCATCGATGCCTGCCGGACCCCGCGCGGCGTCGGCAAGGCCGGCAAGGGGGCGCTGTCAGGCATTCATCCGCAGCAGTTGGGAGCGACCGTGCTGCGCGCGCTCGTCGAGCGCACCGGCATCGACACCGCCGACGTCGACGACATCGTCTGGGGCTGCAGCGCGCAGGTCGCGACCCAAGGCGGCGATCTCGGCCGCATGTCGGCGCTGGATGCCGGCTACGACGTGCGCGCGAGCGCCGTGACGCTCGACCGCTTCTGCGGCTCCGGCATCACCAGCGTCAACATGGCCGCAGCCTCGATCATGGCGGGCGCGGAAGACCTCGTCGTCGCCGGCGGCTGCGAGATGATGTCGATGGAAGGACGTCGCGGCGGCGGTCCGATGATGATGGACAGCGGCAATCTGCGCCTGCGTGCGCGGCATCCGCAGTCGCATCAGGGCGTCTGCGCCGACGCGATCGCCACGCTGGAAGGCATCACGCGAAGGGACGTCGACGCGCTCGGGCTCGAAAGCCAGAAGCGCGCAGGCTTTGCGATGGCGAACGGCCACTTCAGGAAGAGCCTCGTGCCGGTGCATCGCGAGGACGGCAGCCTCGCGCTCGACCATGAAGAATATCCGCGGCCGCAGACCACGATGGAAGGCTTGAGCGCATTGAAGCCCGCATTCCCCGCGGTCGCCGACCATGCGCTCGACGACAAGGGCACGACCTATCGCGGCCTCATCCTGCAGAAGTACCCGGATATCGAGATCGACTTCATGCACCACGCCGGCAACTCGTCCGGCGTTGTCGACGGCGCCGCAGCGATCCTGCTCGCGTCGCCCGCTTATGCCAAGGCACACGGCCTGAAGCCGCGTGCCCGCGTGGTTGCGATGGCCAACATGGGGGACTCGCCGACCCTGATGCTGAACGCGCCGGTGCCGGCGACGCGCAAGGTGCTGGCGAAGGCGGGGCTGACCATCGACGACATCGACCTGTTCGAGATCAACGAGGCCTTTGCCGTGGTTGCGGAAAAATACATCCGCGACCTCAAGCTCGACCGCACCAGGGTCAACGTCAATGGCGGCTCGATCGCGCTCGGCCATCCCATCGGCGCCACCGGCTCGATCCTGATCGGCACCGTGCTCGACGAGCTCGAACGGCGCGACTTGAAGCGCGGTCTCGTCACCATGTGCGCCGCCGGCGGCATGGCCCCGGCCGTCATCATCGAGCGCGTCTAGCCTTATTTTCCAGGGTGAATCGCGCTCCTGCTTTCACAAAGAGGCCGGTCGTCGCTTGTCGAAAGCATCGAATCAGCTTTAGCAAGGCTGCGTGCGGGCCTTTGAAACAAGGTAAAATGCGCTGCCCGAGGCTCCTTCCGCACTGGAAGTGGCTAAAATGCAGGGTTTTTTGCCACAGAGGGCCAAAAAAGCCCGTAAAACCGCGACAAAACTGTGCAGAAGGCTATAGGCCTTCGCCGGTTGGTCTAATATGCAGCCGCCAACGAATCAGAGGAGACACGATGCCAACTCAAATGTCCAAATCGCAGCTGATTGAAAAGATTGCGACCACCACCGAGCTTTCCAAGCGCGACGTCAAGAGCGTCATGGAGACGCTGACCGACGTCGGACACAAGGAGCTCAAGAAGAACGGCCTGTTCCTGGTGCCGGGCTTCGCCAAGTTCGTGGTCATCAAGAAGCCCGCGACCAAGGCGCGCAAGGGCACCAACCCGTTCACGGGTGAAGAGATGATGTTCAAGGCCAAGCCGGCCCGGAAGATCGTCCGCGCCCGCCCGGTCAAGGCCGCCAAGGACGCCGTGGGCTAACAACGCAAAGGCCCCCTCGAGCGAGGGGGCCTTTTGTTCGGGGCTGCCGCGAGGACTTGAGACGGAGGGCTCAACCCTTGCGGCGCTTCACCCGGACCGGGATCGGTTGAAGCCGCGGTCCTGGCGCCGCCAGCGCATCGCGAAACCCGTCGATGGCGCGATCGAGCAACTGGCGCAGCCGCTGCGTCCTTCGCGATCGCTTTGCTCGTTCCAGCAGTTTCTTCATCGCATTCACTCCGCCGCTTCGACCTTGGCACCAGCCGGCTCGAGCGCCGCGGCGATGGCCTCGTCGACGCGCTCCAGCCAGATGAATTCGAGGTTGTCCCGCGCGCTCTGCGGGATGTCGTCGTAGTCCCGCTTGTTGCGCGCCGGCAGCATCACCCGCTTCAGGCCCGCGGCCGCGGCCGCCACCACCTTCTCCTTGATGCCGCCGACCGGCAGCACCAGGCCGCGCAGCGAGATCTCGCCGGTCATGGCGGTGTCGCTGCGCACCGTGCGATTGGTGAGCAGGGACGTCAGCGCCGTGAACATCGCAACGCCCGCGCTCGGCCCGTCCTTGGGGGTAGCGCCCGCCGGGACGTGAACATGGATGTCGCTCCGCTCGAACAGCGACGGATCGATGCCGAGCTGCGTGGCCTTGCTCTTCACCAGCGTCATCGCAGCCTGCACGCTCTCGCGCATGACCTCGCCGAGCTGGCCGGTCAGGATCATCCCACCCCGGCCTGATACGCGCGAGGCCTCGATGAACAGGATGTCGCCGCCGACCGGCGTCCAGGCAAGGCCGGTGGCCACGCCTGGAATGCTGGTGCGCTGCGCGATCTCGCCCTCGAAGCGCGGCTGGCCGAGCACGATGGCGATATCCTTCGGCGCCACGACGACCTTTGCAGCCGTGCCCTCGGCGACCTGCACCGCGGCGTGCCGGAACAGCTTGCCGATCTCGCGCTCGAGGTTACGCACACCGGCTTCGCGGGTGTAGCCCTTGACCACCAGCTGCAGCGCCTCCGGCTCGATCGCGGCTTGCTCGGCCGACAGGCCGTTGGCCTCGAGCTGCCGCCGCACCAGATAGCGCCGCGCGATTTCCAGCTTCTCGTCCTCGGTGTAGCCGGCAAGGCTGATCAGCTCCATGCGGTCCAGCAGCGGACCCGGGATCTGGTCCAGCATGTTGGCGGTCGCGATGAACACGACGCGCGACAGGTCGAAGGGCACGCCCAGGTAATTGTCCCGGAACGTCCCGTTCTGCTCGGGGTCGAGCACCTCCAGCATCGCGGCGGAAGGATCGCCCTGCACGCCGCGGCCCATCTTGTCGATCTCGTCCAGCATCATGACGCAGTTCCGCGTGCCGGCCTTCTTGATGCCCTGGATGATGTTGCCGGGCAGCGCGCCGATATAGGTGCGCCGATGGCCGCGGATCTCGGCCTCGTCATGCACGCCGCCGAGGCTGACGCGCACGAAGGGGCGATCCATCGCGCGTGCGATGGATTGGCCGAGCGAGGTCTTGCCGACGCCGGGCGGCCCGACGAAGCACAGGATCGGCGCCTTGCCCTGCGGCGCCAGCTTGCGCACCGCCAGATATTCGATGATCCGGGTCTTGATCTTCTCCAGGCCAAAGTGATCAGCGTCGAGGATGCGGCGCGCTTCCTTGATGTCGATCGGCTTCTCCGCGGGCAGCGCCCAGGGCAGCTCGATCAGCCAGTCGAGATAGGTGCGGACCATGCCGGCTTCGCCGGCGGCCTCCGGCATGCGCTCGTAGCGGCGCAGCTCCTTCTTCGCATGCGCGTCCGCCTCGGGCGGCATGTTGGCCTTGGCGATGGCAGCGGTCAGCTCGGCGACCTCGGCCGCCTTGCCGTCGCCTTCGCCGAGCTGGCGCTGGATGGTCGCCATCTGCTCGCGCAGGATCGCCTCGCGCTGCCGCTCGTCGAAGCTGGCGCGGGTCTTCTGGCCGATCTCGTTGCTGATGCGCAGCACCTCTAGCCGTTCGGCCAGATGCTTCGACACCTTCTCGACGCGCAAAGAGAGGTCGATGGTCTCCAGCACCTCCTGCTTGTCCTGCGGCTTGATGTCCATGAACGAGGTCGCCAGGTCGGCCAGCGCGCCGGGCGCGGTGGTGCCCTGGAACATCGCGACCAGCTCGGGCGGCGCCTGCGGCAGCAGCTCGATCGCCTCGATGGCCTGGCGCTGCAGGTTCAGCGCCCGCGCCTCGATCTCGGGCGAGCTCGCGGTCGGCTCCGGAATCTGCTGGATCCGCGCGGCCGGGAACGGCGTCCCCGGCAGGAAGTCGAGGATGCGCGCGCGCTGCACGCCCTGGCAGACGATGTGATGGGTGCCGTCGGGCGCGGTGATGTAGCGCACGATATTGGCGATGGTCGCGACCCGATAGAGGTCGTCCGGACCGGGGTCGCCGGTCTCGGGGCTGCGTTGCAGGACGATGCCGATCGGCCGCTGCTCGCGCAGCGCCTGCTGCGCCGCGGCGATCGACCTCGGCCGCGCGATCGCGATCGGCGCGATGGCGCCGGGGAACAGCACCATGTCGCGCACGGCGATGATGATCAGCGCGTCTTCGGGGATCTTCACGTCAGAATTGTTTTGGGGATTGGTCTGTGCGGTATTCATTGGTTCGGTGGCCATGATCGACCTCAGGATTTGGCGAGGCGCAGTGCGACGCAGCCGTCCATCACGAAGCGGCTGATGGCGTAGCGGCCGACGGGAAGCGCGATGCGCCGCTCGAAGCGGCCCTGCGGCAGCTCGAGCCGGTGGATGCGGGCGTTGCGAAGCTCCGGCGGAAGGGTGCGCTGGCCGGAGATGACGAGCACGCCGTCATGGATCACCGTCTCGACATTGTCGGGATTGACGCCGGGAAGCGCGACCAGGATCAGGAGCTCATGCTCGGTTTCGAGCACGTCGATCGGCGGCTCCCAGCAGGCTTCCTGGCGGCCGAACTGCTGGCGCAGCCGTCCGGCGCGGGTCAGCGAGTCCAGGGCTTCGGATAGCATCCAGTCGAGGGGATTTTTGGGTTGCATGATGCGGGCTCGGCGGTGAGGAACGCTGCATATGGGACCGGTTCCCGAGAATTCCAGCCCGGCGGCGCGGAGGTGCCATGCGGATCGTGCGATCCGAAAAGACAAGCGCCGCGGCCTCGGGGCCGCGGCGTTTCGTCATCAGGTGCGTGCGGCTCAGGCCGCTTGGCGGTACTCCGCTTCCGCTTCGAGGTTGATCACGGAAGTGGCGAGCTCGGTCAGGGCGTGATCGGTCGCCTCTTCCTCGTCCAGCGTCGCCTGGAGCAATCTTGCGGCGTCCTGCATCCCGAGCTCCTCGGCCCAGGTGCGCAACGTGCCGTAGCGGGAGATTTCGTAGTGCTCGACCGCCTGCGCGGCTGCGAGCAGGCCGGCGTCGAGCGCAGGAGCGTTCTTGAACTGCTTCATGATCTCGGCGCCTTCGTCGGTGATGCCGTTGATCGCTTCGCAAGGCTTGCCGCGCGCGGGCTTGCCCAGCATCTTGAAGACCTGGTCCAGCCGTTTGACCTGACCCTGCGTTTCGCGCAGATGCTTGTTGAAAGCCGCCGTGAGCTCCTTCGAGTGTGCGGCCTTGGCCATCTTGGGCAAGGTCTTGATGATCTTGTTCTCGGCGAAATAGATGTCCTTCAGCGTCTCCAGGAACAGGTCGCTCAACATCTTCGGTGCCTTACGGGCGCGCCGCGCCGCGGTCTTCTTGGTTGTGCGTTTCTTTGCTCGTTTGGCCATACATCCTCCTCTTGAGGTGACATGGGAAGGCATTGCCTTCCTCAATCCTCAGGCGATCAAAACCTTTCCGAGAACGAAAGTTCCAAACGGCAGCCTGCGCTCGTGGCGACCGCTCAGGTCGGGCGCTTGTAGGGATCTTCCTTCCGCTGCCGCGCCTCGGTGTTGCGGTCGAGCTGTGCGCGCTCGCTGCGCCGCAGGCGTCCCGCTTTCGCCACGCCATAGACGAGGACCGCGCCGAGCAGGAAGGCTCCGATGAACCAGAGCCAGAGCAGGTTGGCCGAGAGGTGGCCCAGCAACATTCCAATTCCACTGTCGCTCATTGTGCATCTCCGGTGATTTTCAAAGCGGTTCTGCCGGGCTAAGTCAGTCCGCCAGCCATCGTTCCTGCGTCCAGGGAGCCCACCGAGACATGATCGATTTCGCCCTGTCCGCCTTCGTGACGCTGTTGCTCGTAGTCGATCCCGTGGGTCTTGCGCCGGCTTTCCTCGCCGCGACCGGCGGCATGCCCGACAAGATCAAACGCACGATCGCGCTGCGCGCGCCGCTGATTGCCGCGTCGATCCTCGTGGTGATCGCTCTGATCGGAAACTGGCTCCTCCGCCAGCTCGGGATCGGCATCCCCGCCTTCCAGATCGCCGGCGGGCTGCTGCTGTTCGGCGTGTCCTACCAGATGATCTTCGGCGACCGTCCGCATCGCGAGGCCCGCGAGGCCGACAAGGCAACCTCGGAGCATGCCTCGGACGTCGCGGTGTTCCCGCTGGCGATCCCGATGATGGCCGGTCCTGGCGCGATCGCGACCACGCTGCTCCTTTCGGGCGATGCCGGCTACGGGGCGAGGCTCGCGATCATCATCGCGGTCGTGCTCTGCGTCTGCCTCATCTGCATGCTCTGCTTTGCCTCCGCCAACCTGATCGCGCGCACCCTTGGGCGCACCGGCAATGCCGTCCTTTCGCGCGTGCTCGGCATGCTGCTCGCGGCCTATTCGGTGCAGTTCGTGATCAACGGGATCGCGGCCGTCCGGGCGAGCTTGCCGTAGGGCTGCGACAATCGGTTAATGCGTTGATTTTCATGTTTATTTCATGATGCCATGAGGCGTCTGGCGGGATCGCGCGCGATCCGGTCCGCTTTCTCTTGCGCTGCCACATTGCTTTGACGTACTCCCCGTCTGACAAGCGCCCATCGTCAGGAAATCGAGATGTCGATGACAGCGGACGAGCTCGACAGGAGGCAGGCCATCATCGGCGCCTGCCGCCGCATGAATGCGCTCGGCATCAACCAGGGCACCTCGGGCAATATCAGCGTCCGACATGTGGACGGGCTTCTGATCACGCCGACCAGCGTGCCCTATGACGCCATGACGCCGGACCAGATCGTCTTCATGGCCATGGACGGCTCGCATGCGCCCAGTCAGAAGCCGTCCAGCGAGTGGCGCTTCCACCTCGACATCCTGAAGGCCCGGCCCGACGTCAACGCCGTCGTCCACGCTCATCCGACCTATTGCACCATTCTCGCGATCATGGGCATGGAGATCCCGCCCGTGCACTACATGATCGCGGCTGCCGGCGGAGACAGCATCCGCTGCGCGCCCTATGCCACCTTCGGAACGATGGAGCTGTCGGAACATGCGGTGCGGGCGCTGGAGGGCCGGCTTGCCTGCCTGCTCGACCATCACGGCATGATCGCGGTCGGCAAGTCGCTGGACAAGGCGATGTGGCTCGCCGTCGAGGTCGAGACATTGGCGCGGCAATATCACGGCTGCCTCCAGATCGGAGAGCCGCCGCTGCTTTCGAGCGCCGAGATCGAGCGGGTCCGCCAGCGCATGTCCGGTTACGGCATGTCGGAAGGGTAGGGCGGACAGAAAGTGTTCCTGCGGATCAGACATCTCACAGATCGCAAGGGGACGAACCGCGTCATGGTTCGGCTGCGGGCGCTGCTGCGCAGCAACGAATTCTATCTGATCCCGCTGGCGCTGGTGATCGGCACGCTTGCCGGCGCGATCGTGACGCTGATGGCCGAGATCGCGCAGATTGCGCACGTGGTGATCTATGGGATTCCCATCGACGTCCGCCTGTCCGCAAATACGCGCATCAGTCCCTGGGCCGCGCTGATCGCGCCCGCGCTGGGCGGGCTGGCGCTCGGTATCATGGAGTGGTGGCGGCGGCGGTGGAAGATCTCCAGCGCGGTCGATCCGATCGAGGCGAACGCGCTGCGCGGCGGCAATCTGTCGATGCGCGACAGCCTGGTGGTGTCGAGCCAGACGCTGATCTCGAACGGCTGCGGCGCATCCGTCGGTCTCGAGGCCGGCTATACCCAGATCGGCTCGGGTATCGCCTCGCTGTTCGGCAAGTTCTTCAATCTGCGCCGCAACGATCTGCGCCTGATCGTCGGCTGCGGCGCTGCCGCTGCGATCGCGGCGGCGTTCGGTGCACCGATCACCGGTGCATTCTATGCCTGCGAGCTGATTGTCGGCGTCTATTCGGTCAGCAGCGCCGCCCCAATTCTGGCGGCCTCGCTCGCCGGCGCCCTGACCGCGCAATGGCTCGGCGGCGCACCGTACTCGCTCGAAATACCGAAAGTCAGCTCGGTCGGCGTCGAGCAATATCTGGCGCTGATCGGGCTCGCGCTCGTCACCAGCGGCGTCGGCATCGCCGTGATGCGCTCGTCATCGATGTTCGAACGCCTGTTCGCCTGGCTGCCGATCTGGCTGCGTCCGGCGATCGGCGGCCTCATCGTCGGCGGCTTTGCGATTCTCACCCCGCAGGTGCTGGCGGCCGGCCACGGCGCCATGGTGCTCGATCTCTTTCACGACATGACGATCGGCCTGATCGCGCTGATCATCGCCTTGAAGGTGACGGCCTGCCTGATCTCGCTCGCTTCGGGCTTCCGCGGCGGGCTGTTCTTCGCCTCGCTGTTCGTCGGCAGCCTGATTGGAAAGTTCTTTGCCGCGGTGCTGTTGCTGATCAGCCCGAACTTCGTGATCGACCCGCTGGTCGCGATGCTGACGGGCATGGCGACGCTCGGCGTCGCCATCGTCGGCGGTCCCTTGACCATGTCATTCCTCGTGCTCGAGATGACCCGCAACGTCGACGTCACCGCCGTGGTGCTGGCCGGCTGCATCGTCACCTCGATCTGCGTCCGCTTCATGTTCGGACACTCCTTCTCGACCTGGCGCCTGCATCTGCGTGGCGAGACCATCCGCAGCGCCAACGACGTCGGCTGGTTGCGCAACCTCACCGTCGAGCGGCTGATGCGCTCCGATGTCGGCAAGGTGCCGTCGACCACGACCATCGCCGCGGTCCGCCGCGAATTCGCGCTGGGATCGCGGCCCGGGATCGTTATCGTCAACAATGCGGACGAATATGTCGGGCTGGTGCTGTTGCCCGACCTGTTCTCGGGCGATCTCGACACCATCGCCGACGAAATCCAGGTGATCGAGCTCGCCCGCCTGACCGAGATCGTGCTGATCCCGGAAATGAACGTGAAGTCGGCGATGGCGGTGTTCGACGAAGCGGAAGCCGAGATGCTGGCGGTGGTCGATTCCACCGACAGCCGCAAGGTGGTCGGCTTCCTCACCGAGACCTTCGTCCGCCGCCGCTATGTCGAGGAGATCGACAAGGCGACGCGCGGCGTGCTCGGCGCGCTGTCGTAAGGTCACGCGGACGCGGGACGGCGTGCGTCATGCGCCGCCGTCCGCGCCTTCTATCGGCCTGGTCGGGAGGGAGCCGCGACGACGCTAGCCACAATCCGGCGGACCAGTGGCAGCACCATCAGCAGCGTCGGAAAGGCGACGAGCCATGACAGCGCCCAGGCGCCCGGCCAGGTCGCGAGGAACGCCGGCGTCGCGCCGAGGCTTCGAAGCGTGGAAATGACCGACACCACGGCCGTCATGAGGATGGACAGCACAAATGGCATCACGATCGACGCATAGCGCGCCCGCAGTTTGCGAACCGCAATCATCTGGTTTCTCTTTGGAATAGGACGCGTCAGTCACGTTGAACCTGAAAATGGCATCGATCCCGACGGCGTCGGTTGATGCGTTGGTTCACGTAAAACGCTTACGGCGACCGAAAAAGCGGTGCGGCTGTTCATTATCCGCTCATGTTGGATGGTTCAAGCTGGATCCGGTCGTTCGGTTTACAATCGTTCAAAGCGTGGCAGATTGCCGCGATCACGAAACCATTTCAGTCGTTTGCGCGTTATGGACCGCTTTCATACGTATGTTTGATCTATGGTTTGGGCGAGAAGAGGAAGGTCAAGATGAGTGGTAGACCCACGATTTCCGCCGCCGGGCGCAACGCCGTCCTGGCCGCGTTCGCCAGCCTGGCACTGGTCGCAACCTCTGCGTCGCCCTCGGCTGCGGCGTCCTCCGAATCCGCGAAGGCGATCACGGCGGGCCCGGCCTCCTCCGCCACCGATTTCAGCGCAGCGCGACGTCGCCACTACTATCGACGCGGGTCGAACGCAGCGGGCCTTGCCTTCATGGGTGCCGCGGCGGGCATCATCGGCGGGGTGATCGCCGAGCAGCGCCGTCGCGACTATTATGAGGACCGCTATTATCGGCCGCGTCCTTACTACGGCGGTCCGGGCTACTACGGCGGCAGTCCTTATTATTACGATCCGGGCTACTGAACTTTCGACGTCGTCGTACAGGCGCAGACCCGGTTCATTGGTCTGATCCGCGCGCGTTTCCGCTTCATCGGAGGAGGCGGTGCCCGGCACCGCTCCTTTCTGTTGCTTGCGGATGATCCGCCGTTCGCCCTGTTTCGCGAGCATGTCAATCGTCTGCCGTAAAAATATTCCACTTTACCGAAATTCGGAAACGGCGTATGTGTCGCCCATCCCGGCTCATTCTTGAGGGGCGATCTTGTGGTCGTCATGTTCGCGAGCCGGGCTTGCGGTGGACGCGGCAGCGTTCGGGTGCGAGAAGTGCGGGCAGGGCGGATTGCTCTCCGTGAGCCCTGAGGCTTCGTGCCGACGAGCGGCGCTGTCAGGTTCGTCTCGTCTGTAAGTTTTCGGCTCCGTCGACAGGGCTGGAAAAACTGCGGCGAAATGGCGGGCCGTGCGTACGGCAAAACCGTGTGGTCCTGGCCGTCGTTGCTACGGTCAAGCTCTTGCGGATGCGGCATTCGCGTCAACCGGCGCGGTGTCCGTGAATTTCGCGAGGGCGAGGGAGGCCAGAACGAACTCGGCTCCCGGGAGAGCACGGCATAAGCCGTAAAGCCACTGCGCAGGGAAGGCCGAGTGATTTGGCTACACCTGTATGCTGCTGTGCGGTTTTTCTGCGTGTGCTTTTGCGCAGCGGACCGCGGGTGCCGCCGGCACCCGGCCTTCCCTGTGCCCTCTTGGCTCAAGAGGGTGGAGCGATCAAGCAAAGCTCGGGCGCCATGCGCCGCGAGGATGCGAAGGTGTGTGTGCAAGCCGAAGATGAATGCGAAGAAGATCCGCTCTCGTGCCCCGGATGCAGCGCAGCGTCCCTTCGACGGTGCGCTGCAGAGCCGGGGCCCATGTCTCCGCATTCCGCCGTGCCACTTCTGGGTCCCGGCTCAGCGCAGCAGCGTAAGAACGCTGCAGCGCGTCCGGGACACGAGAGGAAATGCGTTGGCTCGCGATGACGAGGTTGGAGCAACCGAACTCTATACTTTCAGCATCACCGTCCCGCCGGCGCCGACATCGCGCCGTTGGCGTAGCGCGACCAGTCGGGCGCGGTCGGTTGCGACGGCCAGAGCGCGTTGGAATCGCGTACCGACTGGGTGATGGGGGCCGGTTGCGCCTTGCGGACGTGGCGGCGATCGCTCGCAGCGGCGGTCTGGATGGTGGCGGCGGCAATCAGGGTGGCGCCGAGAATGGCAAAGGTCTTTTGCATGGTTGTTTCTCCCGTGACGACGTCCCGGTTGTGAGACATGTGTTCGTCGTCGCAGCTGACATGGCGATGCGTCCTGCCTGATATCAGCGACGTCGGCTTCACGATCGCCAGTGCAACCATCACGTTGGGGCGAGCCAATTTTTTAGCCTCGGCTAAATATTCGGCAATCGTGCCGCAGCCCCGATGGACTTGACCTGCGCAATCCGGTTCAATGGGCCAAATTTGGTTTTCAGGCGACAATGATGTCGAAATATCTGCTGATCCTCCTCCTGATCGCCTCGCCGGCCGTGGCGCAGGTCAAGCTGACCCCGAAAACCTCGGCGGCGCATCCGGACCCCTGCGCGCCGATCGGGCGTACCGCGGACGGCAAGCTGGTCTACTCCATGAAATGCGAGAATCTGCCGGCGCCGCCCCCGCCACCGCAGGCGGAACTGAGGGAGACGCCGCAGCCTGCCGCCGAGCCGGAGCCGGAGACGCGGCGGAGTGGCGTTTTCGGCTGGTCCTACGACCGCAGGTGACGGGCGCGGCCCTTGCGCGAAGCCCGATGGAATGCTCTTTGCCTGAAAATTCCCCGTGGGGCCACCGCCCCCGATCCAGAGAGATGAGATGAGCAAACTCGTTATCCGCGCCGGCGACTTCACCTTCGATGCCCGTTTCGAGGAGCAATCGGCGCCCAAGACCGTCGCCGCGTTCCGCAAGGCGCTGCCGTTCGAAAGCCACATCATCCACGTGCGCTGGAGCGGCGAGGGCGTGTGGATGCCGCTCGGCGACCTCGATTTCGGCGTCGGCTACGAGAACCACACCAGCTATCCCGCGCCCGGCCAGATCATCCTCTATCCTGGCGGCATCAGCGAGACCGAGATCCTGATGGCCTATGGTGGCGTGAGCTTCGCGAGCAAGATGGGCCAGCTCGCCGGCAATCACTTCATCACGCTGACCTCGGGCCTGGAGAATCTGGCAACGCTCGGCAAGAGCGTGCTGTGGAAGGGCGCGCTGCCGATCCGCTTCGAGGAAGTCTGAGTGACGGACACCCGCTACCCGCGCGATCTCCGCGGTTACGGCCGCAACCCGCCGCACCCGCAATGGCCCGGCAACGCGCGGGTCGCGGTGCAGTTCGTCGTCAATTTCGAGGAGGGCGGCGAGAACAACATCCTGCACGGCGACCGCGCCTCGGAAGCGTTCCTGTCCGACGTGCTCGGCGCACAGCCCTGGCCGGGCCAGCGCCACGCCAATATCGAATCGATGTTCGAATATGGCTCGCGCGCCGGCTTCTGGCGGCTGTGGCGGATGTTCAGCGAGCGGAAGTGGCCGGCCACCGTGTTCGGTGTCGCCACAGCGCTGAAGCGCAATCCGGAAATCGTCGCGGCGATGAAGGAGGCGGGCTGGGATATCGCCAGCCACAGCCTGAAATGGATCGAGCACAAGGATATGACCGAGGCGCAGGAGCGCGCCGAGATCGCCGAGGCGATCCGCGTCCACACCGCGGCGACCGGGTCGCGGCCGCTTGGCTGGTACACGGGGCGCTCCTCGATCAACACCAACCGCTTGTTGATGGAGGAGGGCGGCTTCCTCTATCTCTGCGACTCATATGCCGACGATCTGCCCTATTGGGTCAAGGGCGCGAGCGGCAAGCAGCTCGTCATCCCCTACACGCTCGATGCCAACGACATGCGCTTCATCAACCCGCAAGGCTTTGCGGAAGGCGAGCAATTCTACACCTACCTGAAGGATGCCTTCGACGTGCTCTATGCCGAAGGCGAGAGCGCACCGAAGATGATGTCGGTGGGGCTGCACTGCCGCCTCGCCGGCCGGCCCGGCCGTGCGGCGGGGCTGATCCGCTTCCTGGATTACATCGGCAAGCACGAGCGCGTCTGGGTGCCGACGCGGCTCCAGATCGCGCAGCACTGGCACGACAAGCATGCGCATCTTGCCGCCGATGCGTTCGAGATCGGGTGAGGAATGTCGCAAATCTCGCTCTCCGACCTCAATGCTGCTGATAAGGCCACGTTCGTCGCCGCGCTTGCCAACGTCGTCGAATATTCGCCGTGGATCGCCGAGCAGATCGCGGCGCAGCGGCCGTTCACCGGCATCAATCAGCTGCATGCCGCGCTGATGGCGGCGATCCAGAGTGCCGAACCCGACGTGCAGCTCGCGCTGATCCGGGCGCATCCCGATCTCGCCAACAAGACCCAGCGCGCCGCGGGCCTGACGGCGGAATCGACCGACGAGCAGAACAGCGCCGGCCTCGACCGGCTGTCGGAGGCCGAATACACAGCGTTCGAGCGCGTCAACAACGCCTATCGCGACAAGTTCGGCATCCCCTATATCGTCTGCGTGCGCCGTCACACCAAGGATTCCGTGCTGTGCGATTTCGAGACGCGGTTGCGCAATATCGCCAAGACCGAGACGCGACGTGCGATCGAGGAGATCGGCCGTATCTCGGCGTTGCGACTCGACCAGCTCGTCGCAGCCGATGACAAGCTCAAGGTCCATGGCCGGCTCTCGACCCATGTGCTCGACAATCACGCCGGCAAGCCCGCTCCGGGCATCCCGGTGGAGCTCGTCGAACTCGCCGCTCTCGGCGAGAGCCGCATCATCGCGCGCACCGTCACCAATGCGGACGGGCGGACCGACCAGCCGCTGATCAGCGGCCGTCCGTTGCCGATCGGCCGCTATGAGCTCCGATTCCGCGTCGCCAAATATTACGCCGAGCGCAACGTGCCGTTGTCAGACCCGCCGTTCCTCGACGAGATCCCGCTGCGCTTTGCGGTCAGCGAGCCGGAAAATCACTACCACGTGCCGCTTCTGGTCACGCCGTGGAGCTATTCGACCTATCGCGGCAGTTAATTACCGAACTTCTCGCGCAGCGCGGGAAACAACCGGTCCGGCTTGAAGGGCGGCGCGGTGAAGCGGATGCCGGTGGCGTCGGCAATCGCGTTGCCGAGCGCGGCGGCGACCGGATTGTACGGACTCTCGCTCATCGACTTCGCCCCCAACGGTCCGATCGTGTCGGACGTCTCGGCGAAGAAGACCTCGGTGCGGGGCACGTCGGCGAAGGAGGGCAGGTGGTAGTCGCGGAATTTCGGGTTGGTGACGCGGCCGTCCGCGTCGATCACCATCTCCTCATAGAGCGCGGCACCGAGCGCCTGCGCGACACCGCCTTCGACCTGGCCGCGGCACTGCATGGGATTGGCGACGACACCGGCGTCGGCCGCATGCACGCTCCTGAGAATCCTGAGCTCGCCGGTGCCCTTGTTCACGGCGACGCGAAAGCCCTGCACGTTGAAGCCGACCGAACGCGGCGTGCCGCCGGAATTGCCGGTGCCTGCGAACGGCTGTCCGCGTTCGCGCGCGAGGTTTGCCAATTCCACAAAGGACATGCGCCGCACGCCACTGACCACGGCCTCGCCTTCGAGCGTGCAGCTCCCGACGTCGCAGAGCCATGCGCCGGCGGCGGCCGCCTTCAGCTCGGTCGCAAGCTGCATGGCTGCCGCATGCGTCGCCTTGCCGGCGACGAACATGCCGGCGCTGCCATAGGCGCCGGTGTCATGGCCGCCATGGGCAGTGTCGGACTGGCGCAGGCGAATCCGGTCGACGGTGGTCGCAAGCGTCGTCGCCGCGATCTGCCGGTGCACGGTGCTGGTGCCGTTGCCGAATTCGGCGGTGCCGACCGTGAGGTCGAAGCCGGCGTCGTCGTTGAGCGCGACCATCGCATCCGCGAGATGGCCGGCCGGGGGCACCGTGTCGATCATGGTCAGGGCGATGCCGTCGCCGATCAGCCACTCCGGCGACAGGTCCGGCTGCGGTCCATCAGCCTGCATCGCGCGCGCGACGAGGTCGAGGCACTGGTCAAGCCCGTAGGAGCCGTAGAGCACGTCGTGAAATTCCGACGGCGGCGGCGACAGCATGGGGTCGCCGGGCTTGACGACGTTGCGCCGGCGCATCTCGTAAGGGCTGATGCCGAGCTGCTTTGCGAGCTCGTCGATCGCAGCCTCCACCGCGATCAGCGTCTGGGGCAGGCCGTAGCCGCGAAACGCGCCCGCCGGCATCGTGTTGGTGTAGACGGCGTAGCCGTCGACCCGCTTGTTCGGGCAATTGTAGACGGCGATGGACTCGGACAGCGAGTGGAACATCACGGGGCCGGCATGATTGCCGTAGGCGCCGGTGTTGGAGAGGACGTCGAGCTGGAGCGCGGTGAGCCTGCCGTCCACATCGGCCCCGGCCTTGATGTGGACCCGCATCGGATGCCGCGTCGAGGTCGCGATGAACTGCTCCTCGCGGGTGAGCTCCAGCTTGACCGGCCGCCCGGTCTTGAGCGCGGCGAGCGCCAGAATGTCCTCGACGAACATCTCCTGCTTGCCGCCAAAGCCGCCGCCGACGCGCTCGCAGAAGACGCGGACCTTGTCGATGGGAAGCTCGAAGATATCAGACAGCGCGCGCCGGGTCAGGAACGGCACCTGCGTCGAGGTGCGAACATTGAGCACGCCGGAAGCATCGAGCCAGGCCAGGCCGCCATGGGTCTCCAGTGCGGCATGCTGCACACGGTGGCTGTGGAAGGTGCCCTCGAAGGTGACGGCGGATGTCGCGAGCGCAGCCGCCACGTCGCCGAATTCGCCATGCGTCTCCGCGGCGAGGTTGCGCTGGGCGTCGGCGACCCGGTTCGCGGTGGTGCGATCAGGATGAATGACAGGTGCACCCGGTGCCATCGCCTGCTCCGGATCGATCAGCGCGGGCCAAATCTCGTAACTGACCTTCAGCCGGCGGCACCCTTCCTCGGCGGCGGCCTCGCTGTCGGCGACGACGGCGGCGACCTTCTGGCCGATGAAGCGGACGACGTCGTCGAGGATGCGGGTGTCCTCGGGATCCATCCAGTCCTTCTCATGCCGCGCGGTGGAGATCAGGATCGTTGGCGCATCCTCATGCGTCAGCACCGCGTGCACGCCGGGAACGCTCAGCGCTTCCGACTTGTCGATCGCCACGATCCTCGCGTGGGCGTGCGGTGAACGGAGCAGCTTGATATGCAGCAGGCCGTCGATTTGCGTATCGAACGTGTAGCGCGCCTTGCCGCGCACGACGTCGGGGCCTGCTGGCGCCGGCAGGCTGCGGCCGAATGCGGCGCCGGGCTCGATGTTCTCCTCGACATTGGACTTGCCGAGCAACGCATCCTCGATCGAACGATAGCCGGTGCAGCGGCAGATATTGCCCTTCAACGCCACGCCGAGATCGGTGCGCTGCGCCTGGTTCAGCGAGGCACAGGTCAGGATCATACCGGCGGTGCAGAAGCCGCATTGAAAGCCTTGCGCGTCGAGGAAAGCCTGCTGCATCGGATGCGCGCCGCTGTCTCCGCCGAGACCTTCGATCGTGGTGACGGCACGGCCTTCAGCGCGGAAAGCCGGAACCAGGCAGCTATGCACTGGCTCGCCGTCGAGCAGCACGGTGCAGGCGCCGCAATCGCCGGCGTCGCAGCCCTTCTTCACGCCGAAATGACCGAGCTCGCGCAGGAACGTGCGCAGGCACTGCCCGGCGCGCGGCGCTTGCGAAAACGGTGTGCCGTTGACCTCGAAGCTCATGATGGTGTCGCACCCAGGAGTTCGTCACGGATCTCTTCGGCAAGTCGGAGTGTCATGTGCTTGCGCCAGAGCGGCTTGCCGTGGATGTCGGCGTGGTAAAGCTCGTCGGTAATGTGTTGCTCGATCGCATCGCGGAGCGCATTCGCGTTGGGGAACCTGGGAAAGGACAGCTGGATCGGTCGTACCGTCGATGCGGTGACCGTGAGCGTCAGTGTGCCATCGGCATCCAGGCTGCCGGTCAGAAGCGCCGCCGAGCGGCCGACCGGCGCCAGCGAGATCTGGCGGAAGGCCGTACGACGCTTCAACGCCGCAATCGGGATATCGATCTGCCGGAGCAGGTCCCCCGGCGTCAGACGGTTGCGCTGGTTGCCGGTGACGAAGTCGGCGACGGGCATCTTCTGTTCGCCGGCGTCGGCCTTCCAGATGGTGCAGACGCCGTCGAGCGCGGCGGTGAGCGAGATCATCGGTCCCGCCGGCAGCGACATGCAGAGATTGCCGCCGACAGTCGCCGTCTTCCAGATCTTGAACGAAGCAAGGAACGCGCGGCAGCACTGGCCGATCAACGGTGCCGCGAGCCAGTCGGGCGGGCAGGCGAAAGCATCGAGCTGCGCGACGGTGCAGGTGGCCGCGATGGTGAGATGACTGTCCGCAATCGTCAGCGCCGGCCATTTTAGATCGGTGAGATCGATCAGCCGCCTCAAGTGGACCTGCGGCTCCGAGAACAGCCAGGTGCCGCCCGCGAGCCAAGCATCACCTGCCGTCCAAACCGGCAGTTGGGCGCGCGTTTGCGGATGGGCGACCGCTGTGATGGTATTCAAGTCCATGGCGACGCCAACGCTTCCAACGAGTGAATCGAGCCAGGGGAAAGTCTTGCAAGACGGGCGCCAAGTCGCAACAACAAGTCGCAGCAAAAGCGCAATCAGGCTGGCCCCTGCCTCGCAGGCCTTTCGTCAGCGGATGTCAGGAGGAGCAGGTTGATGAGCGACGCAAAGCCGATCTGGATCAGGGATCCCCTGGCTATCCTCGCCGACGGCGCCGAGCGCGGGATCGTGGTGAAAGGCGGCCGGATCATCGAACTCGTGCCAGCCGGCGGCACGCCTGCGACCGCGGATGTTGCGGTGCTCGATGCTGGCGACCACGTCGTGCTGCCGGGCCTCATCAACACCCATCACCACTTCTACCAGACGCTGACACGGGCGCTGCCGGCGGCGATGGACCGCGAGCTGTTTCCCTGGCTCCAGGCGCTCTATCCGGTGTGGGCGAAGCTGACGCCTGATGCGCTCGAGCTCGGTGTCACCGTGGCGATGTCCGAGCTGCTGCTGTCCGGCTGCACCACCACGACGGATCATCACTACGTATTCCCGGCAGGGCTCGAGGACGCCGTCGATATCGAGGTGGCGGTGGCCAGGCGGCTCGGCGTGCGCGTGTTGCTCACGCGCGGCTCGATGAACCTGTCGCAGCGCGACGGCGGTCTGCCGCCCGATAGCGTCGTGCAGGATGAGGACACCATCCTCGCGGACAGCGCGCGCGTGGTCGCCAAGTACCACCAGCGCGGCGCGGATGCGATGGTGCAGATCGCGCTCGCACCTTGCTCGCCCTTCTCGGTGACGACGTCCTTGATGCGCGCCACTGCCGATCTCGCCGACAAGCTCGACGTGCGCCTGCATACCCATCTTGCCGAGACCGAGGACGAGAACAGGTTCTGTCAGGAGATGTATGGCTGCCGTCCGCTCGACTATCTCGAGCAATGCGGCTGGCTCAATGCGCGGACGTGGCTCGCCCATGGCATCTTCTTCAACGCCGACGAGATGAAGCGGCTCGGCAAGGCGAAGACGACGATCAGTCATTGCGCCTGCAGCAACCAGCTTCTGGCCTCCGGCTGCTGCCCGGTGTGCGAGATGGAGGAGGCCGGTGTCGGCATCGGCATCGGCGTCGATGGCTCGGCCTCGAACGACGGATCGAACCTGATGCAGGAGGTGCGGGCAGCGTTCCTGCTGCAGCGGGCGCGCTACGGGGTGACGAAGGTCAGTCACAAGGATGCGCTGCGCTGGGCCACCAAGGGCTCGGCGGCCTGCGTCGGCCGGCCGGAACTCGGCGAGATCGCCGTCGGCAAGGCGGCCGATCTCGCGCTGTTCAGGCTCGACGAGCTGCGCTTCTCCGGCCACGGCGACCCGCTGGCCGCACTGGTGTTGTGCGGAGCGTATCGGGCCGACAGGGTGATGGTGGCGGGGAAATGGGCCGTGGTCGACGGCACGATTCCGGGGCTGGATGTGGCGGACCTCATCCGCCGCCACAGTTCGGCGGCGCGGGCGATGCAGGTGGGATAATATCCAGGCGAAAATAGAAAGAGGGGGCGACCACAAGTGCCGGGTGCTTCTGGCCACCCCCTCCGAACCTCCTCCGGGAGGAGCAGGTGATTTAGGCAATGCAAGAAGCGTGCTACTTGCCCGGCAGCTTGTCGTCGATGCCTTTGACGTAGAAATTCATGCCGAGGATCTGGCCGTCGTCGAGATTGGCGCCGCCCTTGCACTCGACCGGCTTGCCATCCTGCCCAACGACCGGGCACTTGAACGGATGCAGCTTGCCCGCCGTGATCGCGGCCTGGGCATCCTCGGCGAGCTTCTTCACGTCGTCAGGCATGTTGGTGTAGGGCGCCATCGCGAACATGTGGCTGTCGAGGCCGCCCCATGTGTCCTCGGATTTCCAGGTGCGGTCGAGTTCCGCCTTGACGCGGGCGATGTAGTAAGGGCCCCAGGTATCGAGGATCGAGGTGAGCTGGGTCTTCGGCCCGAACTTGATCATCTCGGAATCCTGGCCGAACGCGAGCTTGCCGCGTTCGCTGGCGATCTGCATCGCCGCCGGCGAATCCGTGTGCTGCATAATGACGTCGGCGCCCTGGTCGATCAGCGCCTTGGCGGCGTCGGCTTCCTTGCCCGGATCGAACCAGGTATTGGCCCAGATGATCTTGACCTTGATGTTCGGGTTGATGGTCTGCGCCGCGAGAATCGTCGCGTTGATGCCGGAGACGACCTCGGGAATCGGGAACGAGCCGATATAGCCGAGCACACCGGACTTCGACATCTTGGCCGCGATCAGGCCCTGGATGTAGCGCCCCTGGTACCATTTGGCCGAGTAGGTCGACATGTTCTTGTCGCGCTTGTAGCCGGTCGAGTGCTCGAAATGCACGTTCGGATATTTCTTCGCGACCTTCAGCGTCGGATCCATGTAGCCGAACGACGTGGTGAAGATCAGCTTGTTGCCGGCGCGGACGAGCTGCTCGATGGCGCGCTCGGCGTCGGGATCTTCAGGCACGTTTTCCAGATAAGTGGTCTCGATCTTGTCGCCCAATTCCTTCACCAGCGCTTGGCGCGCGAGATCGTGCTGGTAGGTCCAACCGAGGTCTCCGATCGGACCCAAATAGATAAAGCCGACTTTCAGCTTGTCGGCGGCGGAGGCTGCGCTGACGCTTCCGGCAAGCAAGAGCCCGGCAGCCAGCGCAAGAAGTGATTTCCTCATCATCAATCTCCAAACATCAGGGGAAAGCCACGATCCGCAACGCACGCGCCCCATCGCGCACGCCGCGGAAATGAAACGCTAGCGGTCCGGCACGAACACCGTGCCGAGCGCGGCCGGTGCGGTCGATCCGCCCGTGCGCGCGCGGGAGAGCAGGACCAGGACGATGACGGTCGCAAGGTAAGGCAGCGCCGACATGAACTGCGAGGGAATGCCGACGCCCCAGCCTTGCGCATGCAGTTGCAGGATCGTCACGGCGCCGAACAGATAGGCTCCCACCACGAGCCGCCCTGGTCGCCAAGACGAGAACACCACCAGCGCCAGCGCGATCCAGCCGCGGCCGGCGGTCATGCCGGGAATGAAGAACGGCGTATAGGCGAGCGGCAGATAAGCGCCGGCAAGCCCGGCGCAAGCGCCGCCGAACATCACCGCCAAAGTGCGGATGCGCAGCACGGGGTAGCCGAGCGCATGCGCGGAGACGTGGTTGTCGCCGCAGGCGCGCAGGATCAATCCTGGCCGCGTGCGGTACAGGAACCACCAGATGCCGACGATCAGCGCCAGCGAGAAATAGACGAAAGGGTCTTCGCCGAACAGCACGCGGCCAACCAGCGGAATGTCCGTGAGGCCGGGAATGGTGAGATGTACCGCCGGCGTGATGCGCTCGCCGACGAAACCGGCACCGATCAGGCCGGAGAGTCCGACGCCCAGGATGGTCAGCGCAAGACCCGTTGCAACCTGGTTGACCGCAAGCCCGAGCGCCATCAGTGCGAAGATCAGTGACATCAATGTGCCGGCGACGATGCCGAACAGCGCACCGATAAAGATCGAGCCGGTCAGCCACGCACCTGCAAAGCCACACGCGGCACCGACGATCATCATGCCCTCGACGCCGAGATTGAGCACGCCGGATCGTTCGGTCACGAGCTCGCCGGTCGCAGCGATCAAGAGCGGCGTCGAGGCGGCCAGCACTGCGAGGATGATGGCTTCAACCAGTTCCACGAGCCACCTGTCGGTTCGGGAAGACCAGCTTGAAGCGGTAGAGAATAAGGGAATCGCAGGCGAGCACGTAGAACAGCAGGATGCCCTGAAAAACCTTGGTGACGTCCAACGGGATCTTCATTGCGATCTGCGCCTGCTCGCCGCCGATAAAGGTCAATGCGAGGAAAAGGCCTGCAATTAGTATTCCAAGCGGGTTCAATCGGCCGAGGAAGGCAACGATGATCGCGGTAAAACCGTAGCCGGGCGAGATGCCAGGCTGGAGGTGTCCGACCGGACCCGCGACCTCGATGATCCCGGCAAGGCCCGCCAGCGCGCCGGAGACAGCGAAGGTCAGGATGATCAACTGGTTGGAATTGAAGCCGCCGAAGCGCGCGGCGCGGGGGGCCGCGCCGACCACGCGAATCTCGAATCCCTTGATGGTTCGCCCGAGCAGGATCGCCACCGCCGCGACGACGAGAAGGGCGATGATCGAGCCGAGATGCAGCCGGCCGCCTTCAATCAGCAAAGGGACTGTTGCCACCGGATCGAACTCGGCCGTGGTCGGGAAGTTGAAGCCGTGCGGATCGCGCCAGGGGCCGCGCACGAGATAGTCGAGGAAGAGGTCGGCGACATAGACCAGCATCAGGCTAGTCAGGATCTCGCTGGCGCCGAACTTCACCTTGCAGATCGCCGGGATCAGCGCGTAGAGCGCGCCTGCGGCGGCGGCGAGCACGAGCATGAGCGGCAGCACCCAGACGCCGGCGTCGGTGCCCTGCGTCTTCACCGCAATCCAGCTTCCGGCGACCGCGCCGATGAGGAACTGCCCTTCGGCGCCGATGTTCCAGGCGTTGGCGAGATAACAGAGCGACAGCCCGATCGCGATCATCACCAGCGGCGTTGCCTTCACCGCGATCTCCTGAAGCGAATAGCTGTCGGTCAAAGGCGCGATGAAATAGGCTTGCAATGCGAGCAGCGGATTCTTGCCGAGGATCGCGAACAGGATGACCATGGTCACGATCGTGAGGCCGATCGCGATCAGCGGAGAGATCAGCGCGATCGTATTGGAGCGCTCGGCGCGCTTCTCAAGCACCAACTGCATGCGCGGCCTCCTTCGGCTCCAGCGAGCTGCCGCCCATCAACAGCCCGAGTTTTTCGCGCGTCGCCTCGCTGGTGGCGAGCGGGGCGGACAGATGGCCGTGGAACATCACGGCGATGCGGTCGGCGATTTCCGCGAGCTCGTCGAGATCCTGGCTGGTGACGAGCACGGCGGCGCCTGCGGTCGCGAGATCGAGCAGTGCCTGGCGGATCACGGCGGCTGCGCCGGCGTCGACGCCCCAGGTCGGCTGGCTCACCACCAGCACCGCGGGGTTGCGCAGGATCTCGCGTCCCACGATGAATTTCTGCAAATTGCCGCCGGAGAGGCTCGCGGCTTCCGGATCGCGCTTGGCCTTGCGGACATCGAACGTCTCGGTCGCGCGATCGACGGTCTTCAGCGTCGCGGCGGTGTCGATGAAGCCGTGATGGACCATGCCGCTGGCGGCGTGCCCGGTGAGCAGCGCATTCTCCGAAAGCTTCATGCGCGGCGCGGTGCCGTGGCCGAGCCGCTCCTCGGGAACGAAAGCCGCGCCCAGCTTGCGGCGCTGCGTGATCGAGAGATGGCCGGCAGCAAGGCCTTCGATCACGATCGTGCCGGGATCCTTCGACAGGCGTTCGCCGGACAGCGCGGCGAACAGTTCGTCCTGGCCGTTGCCGGCGACTCCGGCGATGCCGAGGATCTCGCCGCCTTTCAGCTCGAACGAGATGTGTTCGAGCCGCACGCCATGCGCCTCGCCGGGGGCGAGCGAGAGGTCGTTGACGACGAGGCGCGGCACGGTGGTCTGCCGGTCGGCGGCCGCCTTCACTTGCTTGATCTCACCGCCGACCATCATGCGCGCGAGCGAAGCGGCGGTCTCAAGCCTGGGATTGCAGGTCTCCACCTTCTTGCCGCCGCGCAGGATCGTTGCAGTGTCGCACAGGCGCTTCACCTCGTCGAGCTTGTGGCTGATATAGAGGATGGCGCGACCTTCGGCCTTGAGCCGCTCCAGCACGATGAAGAGCTGGTCGGCTTCCTGTGGCGTCAGCACCGCGGTGGGCTCGTCCAGGATCAGGAATTGCGGATCCTGCATCAGCGCGCGGACGATCTCGATGCGCTGGCGCTCGCCGACCGACAATTGCCAGACCTCGCGTTTGGGATCGAGCGGCAGACCATAAGTCTTCGACACCTGCTCAAGCCGTGCCGACATGTCCTTGAAGGATTCTCTTCCGTCGAGGCCGAGCGCGACGTTCTCGGCGACGGTGAGGTTGTCGAACAACGAGAAATGCTGGAACACCATGCCGATGCCGCGGCTGCGCGCTTCCGAGGGACCGGACAGCACGATTGGCTGGCCCTGCCAGCAAATCTCGCCGGCACTGGGCTGGATCAGCCCGTAGATCGCCTTGACCAGTGTCGACTTGCCGGCGCCGTTCTCACCGAGCAGCGCGTGGATTTCCGTTGGCCAGATATTGATGTCGATGGCATCGTTGGCGAGGAAATCTCCATAGCGCTTGGTAAGCCCGATCGTCCTGAGGAGCGGGGCCTCGCCGGAATGCAGGCCGTTAGTCGTTGGATCCAACATTCGCTGATGCACTTGCATGGGGAGAAGTGCCTCAATAGTGGGCTAGTTTGAACCGCTGCGTAAGGTGTGAAAAAGCGTCATCCCTTGCTCAACGCTTCGGCAGGCAGGTGGTGTCGGCGAGTCGCGGCTCGCGCCCGGCGACGATCGTCCTCAAATGCTTTCCGAACAGCCTTTGCAGTCTCGGCTTGCGTGTGACGCCTGTTGCAAATTTGTGACGGTTCAAGCCAATTCGGAACCCGCTATGCAGGCTTGACGTGAAGTTGAGCAGAGGAGCGCCATCACGCGTATGCATTTGCGAACAACGCGACAATAGCTCCCGCCCATCGTGTCAGCCTCGTCCGTTCGACATGGAAAGGCGAGCGAAATCAAACGGGAATATCCGGCAATGGCCGCTCTCCCCCGACCGCGTCGCGGTGAGCGTAGCGCGCAAAAACTTCCAAATCCCAAGGGTGAAACGCCGCTTCCTGCGCAAACAAGCGGCATGCCTTGAAACAAGTTGAGGCTTCTCACTCCGGGAGATCAGCGCAAGTGTCGCACCCAAGGGACGTTCATTTTTACGTGTCCAAACTTGGGGGTATTCAGGATGTCGTTTCGTATGAAGGCAATTGCAGCTGGGGCGCTGTCACTTGCTACGCTCGCTACCGGTGGCCTGGCTCAGGCGGCGGATCTGCCGGTCAAGGCTGCCAAGAAGGCGGCGGACCTCCCGTTCTTCCTGGTGATCGACGACCGCGTCACCTTCTCCTACATTTTCAATGCCTCGCAGCCCGGTGCGTTCACCAACACCAACGGCGTGATCAACGCCAAGACGACGAAGCAGGTCTACTCCTTCACCCATTTCGATGCCTGGGCTTACGGCACCAACTTCTTCACCATCTCGATGTTCAAGTCGGACCACAACGATCCGGCAGGCCCGTGTACCGCCACAGGCGTGATCGTGTCGCCGGCTGCAGGCTTCGCAGCGACGCCCGCGAGCTGTGCCGGCGCGACAGAAATCTATGGCCTTTTCCGCTCGACCTTCGGCTGGAACGAGATCTTCAACACCAAGGCCTTCACTCAGGGCCCGCTGCATAACATCTCGTTCGAGGTTGGCATGGATGCCAACACGGAGAACCGGTATTTCGGCGCCGCCAAGCGCGACGTCGTCGCCGGTCTGCAGTTCGCCTTCGACCTTCCCTACAAGGGCTACTTCAACGTAGCGCCGCTGGTGTACTGGGAGTTCGCCAACCACAACTCCTTCTCGCAGTGCGGCGCCGGTTGGTCCGCCCCGTGTATTGCCGACGGCAACACGTCGTTCAAGCCAACCTGGGCGGTCGAGACCAACTATTATATGGACCTCGGCTTCCTGCCGCCGAACATGCAGTACTTCTCGATCAGCGGCCGTGCCGGCTGGTACGGCAAGAAGGGAACGGACACCGAGCCGCTTCCCGCCAGCGTCGCCAACGGCGTCTATCCCACCAAGGTCGAGTTCAACTCGGAGCCGATCCGCCTGACCCTCGATGCCTCGAAGGCGGTCTGGGGTGAGAAGTACTCGCACTTCGTGGATGTCTGGGTCGCCTACCGCTACTGGCAGAACAAGTTCGGCCTCGATCACAACAACGCCGTGGCCTGCACCACCTTGTCCGGTGGCGCGAAGGTGAGCACCGGGTCCTGCACCGAGTCCTCGCTCTACTCCGGTATCACTGTGAAGTTCTAACCACCTGACACTCTTCGGGTGAACGAGATGACGCCGCGTCAAACCTCCGCGGCGTCATCTTCGTTTGTGGGATGGGCCGGTGCCGTCAGGCGGCCCTTCGGCGAGCGCGGGGCGAGGCCTGCTCGGCGCCGCCTACTTCGTCCACACGCCGTCGTGCAGCGCTTCGGCCTCGTCTTCGAGTAGCGGCCCCACAACCTCCGTCGGCCGCTGCCCGCTGGCAAAGACCTCGCGGCAGGGCAGGTCGAGCGTGGGGTTCTCCGGATGATCGCCGGTGATGCCGCGCAGGCGGTGCTCGCTGAGGCCATAGACGACACGGCCGATGCCGGCCCAGTAGATCGCACCGGCGCACATGGCGCAGGGCTCGGCGGAGGAATAGAGCGTGGCCGTCGCCAGCACCTCGCGGCTGAGCGTGCGGCAGGCCTGCGTCGCCGCGAGACGCTCGGCATGCGCGGTGCCGTCATGATCCGGCATGTAGCCGTTCTCGGCCTCGATCAGGACCTTGCCTTCGGCATCGACAACGATGCAGCCGAAGGGATGGTTGCCATGGGTGAGGGAACGGCGGGCGACCACGAACGACAGACGGAGGAAGTGCTCGTCGCGCTCGGATTCGCCACTCATCGCTCTTCCCTGGTCAATGCCCCGCCATATGCCGGCCGACCACGGTGAGGTCGGCTTCGCTGGTCCGTGCTTCATACACGAATTCGCCGTGGAACATCACCACCAGCCGATCGGAAAGTTCAAGCAGTTCGTCGAGATCCTCGCTGACCAGCAGCACCGCGGCGCCGCGGTTGCGCGCGGCCATGATCTCGGCATGGATTTGCGCCACCGCCGCGAAATCGAGCCCGAAGCAGGGATTCGCGGCGATCAGCACCTCGACGTCGCCGCCGAGCTCGCGGGCCAGCACGGCGCGCTGGACGTTGCCACCCGACAGCGCCGAGATCGGCGTGTCGGGCGTGCGGGTCTTGATCCTGTACTGGGCGATCTTCTTCCTGGCGTCGACGCGGAAGGCGCCGCGGTTGAGCCACCAGCCGAGGCTTGCAAAGGGCGCGCGATCGAATTCGCGAAAGGCGATGTTGTCAGCAACGCTCATGCCGCCGACGCAGGCATTCTTCAGCGGCTCCTCCGGCAGGAGCGACATCTTGTGGCGACGCATCTCCTCGCGGCTGGCGTGATAGGGATCGCCGGCGACGCGGATCTCGCCGCTCTCGGCCTCACGCTGGCCGGCCAGCACCTCGACGAGCTGGCGCTGGCCGTTGCCGGAGACGCCGGCGATGCCGACGATCTCGCCGGCGCGGACCGTGAGCGAGACATCATGCACGGCGATGGCGCCGGCGTCGTCGAGGGCGCGCACCTTCGCCAGCTCCAGCCTCGCCTTGCCGGCCTCACCGGTGCGCGGCGGTTGTACCGTCAGCTCTTCGGCGCCGATCATGGTGCGCGCCATCGCGTCCGGCGTCAGCTCGGAAACCTGGCCCGCTCCGGCGAGCTTGCCGCGGCGCAGGATCGTGACGTCGTCGGCGAAGGCCATGACCTCGCGGAACTTGTGCGTGATCATCAAAATGGTCAGTTCGCCCCTGACGACCATGTCGCGGAGCATGCCGAGCACTTCGTCGGCTTCCGCCGGCGTCAGCACCGAAGTCGGCTCGTCCAGGATCAGGAAGCGGCGCTTCAGGTAGAGCTGCTTCAGGATCTCGCATTTCTGGCGCTCGCCCGCGGAGATGTCGGAAACCTTTGCGCCGAGCGGGACCTTGAACGGCATGCGCGCGAGAAAGGCCTCGAGCTCCTTCATCTCTTTCGGCCAGTTCACCATGGCCGGCACGTCATCGCGCGCCAGCACCAGATTTTCGGCGACCGTCATCGCGGGTACCAGCGTGAAATGCTGGTAGACCATGCCGAGGCCGAGCGCGTGGGCGTCCTTCGGATTGCCGATCGCCTGCTCGCGCCCCCCGACGAGGATGTCGCCCTCGGTGGCGTGATAGTAACCCATGATGCATTTGACGAGGGTCGACTTGCCGGCGCCGTTCTCGCCGAGCAGCGCATGGAACGAACCCGGCCGCACTTTGAGCCCGACATTGTCCAGCGCCAGGAAATCGCCAAAGCGCATGGTCATGGCAACGGCATCGACGCCGAAGGCGCCCGATGGCGGTGGTGTTTCGCCGATGATCACGAAATCGCTCCGATGAACGCGTCGGAGGTCGAGACCGCGCCGAACACGCCACCCTGCATCTTGATCATCTTCAGCGCGTGGTCGTGGTTGCTCTTGTCGGTGGCACCGCAGCAGTCATGCAACAGCACGCATTCGAAGCCGCGGTCGTTGGCCTCGCGCATGGTGGTGTGAACGCAGACGTCGGTGGTGATCCCGGTGAGCACGATGTTCTCGATGCCGCGCACACGCAGGATCAGCTCCAGATCGGTGGCGCAGAACGAGCCCTTGCCGGGCTTGTCGATGATGGGTTCGCCGGGCAGCGGCGCCAGTTCCGGAATGATGTCCCACCCGGGCTCGCCGCGCACCAGGATGCGGCCGCAGGGGCCGGGGTCGCCGATGCCGGCGCCGATCTGCCGCGAGCGCCAGCGCTTGTTGGCGGGCAAATCCGAGAGATCGGGGCGGTGGCCTTCGCGGGTATGGATGATGTGGAAGCCCTGGCTCCTCATTGCCGCGAGCAGTTTCTTGATCGGCTCGATCGGCGCCCGCGTCAGCGAGAGATCATAGCCCATCTTGTCGACATAGCCGCCGACGCCGCAGAAATCGGTCTGCATGTCGATGATGATGAGCGCGGTGTTCTCGGGGCGCAGATCGCCGTTGTACGGCCAGGCATAGGGCTCGGACTTGATGGTGCGCTCGGACATGATTTCGCTTCCTAGCGGGTGATCGACAATTCGGCCGGGGCTCCGGTCAGCGTTCGCTTCGGCGAGCAGGTGATGATCATGATCGCCAGCGTCAGGATGTAGGGTGCGGCGTTGAAGAGGTGATAGCCGGAGGTGACGCCGACCGATTGCAGCGCCGGGCCCAGCGCAGCGGCGCCGCCGAAGGCGAGCGAGGCCCAGAGGCACAGCAAGGGATCCCAGCGCGCGAAGATCACGAGTGCCACCGCCGTGATGCCTTGGCCGGAGGACAGACCCTCGTTCCAGCTTCCGGGATAGAACAGCGACAGGAAGGAGCCGCCGATGCCGGCGAGGAAACCCCCGACCATGGTCGCGCGCAGGCGGATCAGCAGCACCGAGTAGCCCATGGCACGTGCGGCATCCGAGCTTTCGCCGGCGGTGCGGATCAACAGACCCCAGCGCGTGGTGCGGAAGGCCCAGTACAGGATCGGGGCCAGCGCCACGCCGATCAGGAACATTACATTGATGCGGAGCGCCGCGCGAAGCTGCGGGATATCGCTCCACCAGCCGAAATCGATCGCGGGCAGCCGCGGCGCGGTCGGTTCGATCAGCGGCTTGCCGAGATAGAAGGCGAGCCCGGTGCCGAACAGCATCAAGGCGATGCCGACGGCAATGTCGTTGACGCGCGGCAGCGAACAGATGCCGGCATGGAGCGCTCCCAGGAGCGCGCCGGTGATGCCGGCGGCGAGCACACCTAACCACGGTGATCCCGTGAGATAGGAGATGCCGTAGGCGCTCATGGCGCCCATCACCAGCGTGCCTTCGAGGCCAAGATTGATGCGACCGGAGCGCTCGGTGATGCATTCGCCCAGGCTCACGAACAGGAACGGCGTCGAGACGCGAATGGCGCCGCCGAGCACGGCGAGCGGGACGGTCCAGAGTCCGATCGAGCCGTCTGCCATCTCAGGCCTTTCCCTTCAGAAACCCGATGCGGCCGTAGAGCGCATCGCTGGCCAGCACGAAGACGAAGATGATGCCCTGGAGCACCAGCACGGACGCGTCGGGCAGGCCAAGTCGGCGCTGCAACAGGCCGCCGCTGGCGCTGATGCCACCAAGCAGGATCGCGACGGGGACGATCGCGAGCGGATTTTGCCGCGCCAGGAAGGCGACGAGAATCCCGGTGAAGCCGTAGCCCGCGGCGAGATTGGCGTTGGCGCGTCCCTGCACGGCGGCGACCTCGACCACGCCGGCAAGGCCCGCAGCGCCGCCGGCGAGGAAGCAGATGGTCAGGATCAGCTTGCTGACGCCGAGGCCGACGATCTTCGCAGCGCGGATGTTGCCGCCGGCAACGCGCGCGGCGAAGCCGAACACGGTGTGATAGATCAGGATGTAGGCGGCGATCGCGGCGATCAGGCCGAACACGAGGCCCCAATGCACGTCGGTGCCGGGAATGGAGCCGATCATGTTGGCGGCACCGATCTCGCGGGTCGACGGCTTGTTGAGGCTGGCGGGGTCGCGCATTGCGCCTTCGACGAGATGGTTGAGGACCGCGAGCGCGATGTAGACGAGCAGCAGGCTCGATATCGTCTCGTTGACGCCGCGGTACTGGCGTAGCGCGCCCGAGAGCATGACCCACAGGCCGCCGCCCATCACGCCGGCAACGACCATGGCGATCTGCACGATGAGCGGCGGCATGCCCTGGAGCACCAGCGCGGCGCTGGTTGCCGACAGCGCGCCGATCAGGAGTGCGCCTTCGCCGCCAATGATGACCATGCCGAGCTGCGCGGGCAGCGCGGTGCAGAGCGCGGTGAGGATCAGCGGCGCTGCACGCGTCAACGTGTTCTGCCAGGAGAACCAGGTGCCGAAGGCGCCGTAGTACATGTAGAAATAGAGGTCGAGCGGGTTCTTGCCGAACATCGCGACGAAGATGCCGAAGACCACGAGCGCGCCGGCCAGCGCCGCGCCCGGGATCAGGACATATTCGATCGCTCCGCCGTGACGTTGGAGGAATCCCGGATCGGCGGCCGGGGCAACTGTCCCGACCGCTTCAGTAGGATCCGCCGTCTCCGCTGTCACGAAGTCGCTCCGATCACGCCCTCCACGAGATAGTCCATCTTCTCCAGCTCGGGATCCTTTTGGCCGCGATCGGTGCCGGCCGCGATTACAGTCTTGCCCTTGTTGTCGACCAACCCTCCCTTGAAGATGGCGTAGCCGTCACCGGACAAGAACTTGGCCTTGACGTCGTCGGCGTGCTTGCGCGCTTCGGCGGAGACCGCTTCGCCATAGGGCGAGGTCTTGACGATCTCTTCCTTGAGGCCGCCGCGATAGAAGTTCGGGATATTCTCGCCGGCAGCGATCATCTTGACGAATTTTGGATAGAGCGCTTCCCAATTCCATTCGGCGCCGGTCAGATACGCCTTCGGCGCGAGCGGCGACTGGTTGACGTGATAGCCGCACACCATGGCGCCGCGGCGCGCGGCGTTCTCGACCATGGTCTTCGGACCGTCGACATGGCAGGTCAGCACGTCGACGCCCTGGTCGATCAGGCTGTTGGTGGCTTCGGCTTCCTTGACCGGCATCGACCAGTCGCCGGTGAAGATGACCTGCGTGGTGGCCTTGGGGTTGGCGAGCCTGGCGCCGAGCGCGAAGGCGTTGATGTTGCGCAGCACCTGCGGGATCGGTTTCGCGGCGACGAAGCCGAGCTTGCCGCTCTTGGAGGTGTAGGCGGCGACGATGCCCGAGATGTACTGGGCCTCGTCGATATAGCCGAAATAGCTGCCGGCGTTCTTCGGGTCCTTGTCGCTCCACAGGCCGCCGCAGTGCTCGAAGTGCAGCTTCGGGAACTTGTTGGCCATCTTGATCATATGCGGATTGTAATAACCGAACGAGGTCGGGAAGAGCAGGGTGGCGCCGTCGAGATTGATCATGGACTCGATCGTCTTCTCGACCGCGTCGGTCTCCGGCACCTTCTCTTCTTCCACGACCTTGAGGCCGGGAATCTTCTTCAATGCCGCCGCACCCTGCGCATGCGCCTGGTTGTAGCCGTAGTCGTCGCGCGAGCCGACATAGATGAAGCCGATGGTCGTCTCGGCCGCGAAGGCGGGGCGGGCGCCGGCCGCCGCGCCGAGGGTGAGGGCCGCACCGCCCTGCAACAAATGACGTCGTGAGATGCTGCCAAAATCCATTGCTTGCTCCCCTTGGCGGACGAACCGCCTAATCTCGCGCTGCGCCGGTCTGGCGGAGCCCGGGATAGATGTCGCAAGCTTCGTGCCAGAGATCACCGAGAGGGCATTTCTATTTAAGATATTGAAAATAAATCAGTATTCCAGGTGTTCGGGTCCTTGATCAGGAAATCGGCAGATGAAATTCTAGGCAGTATTTTATGATTGTATGCAATTGAGTTAAGCAGTCTTAACCGGCTTGGAGATGTGCATGACGTGGGCAGGGCGGTCTGCCGGCGACCCGCATTCATGCTAACCACGCGCCGATTGGAACGGTGTCGGCAGCGTGATTTTCGCTGGCACCGAAATTGTATCGATTGCCGCCAGGACCACCGCTGCCGCGGTCCCAAGAGATGGAAAGCTCGCCGAGATGGCTGCTGGTAACGCCGTTCAGAATGGATCGCTCGGCGAAGAGATCGTGCGAGGGATCAACGAGCTCGCCGCGATCTCGGAACAAGGTGACAAGCTTACCCGCATCTATCTGACCAGCGAGCTGCGCAAGGCCGCGGACCTCATCCTCGGCTGGATGCGCGATGCCGGCATGAGTGTGCGTCTCGACGCGATCGGCAATGTCTGCGGGCGCTACGAAGGCGAGCGGCCGGGCGCGCCTTGCCTGATGCTTGGCTCGCACTACGACACCGTGCGCGATGCCGGAAAATGGGACGGGCCGCTGGGCGTGATCACGGCGATCGCCTGCGTCGCCGATCTCAACCGCCGTGGCAAGCGCCTGCCGTTCGCGATCGAAATCGTCGGTTTTGCGGATGAGGAGGGAGTGCGCTTTGCCTCGACTTTGCTCGGCAGCCGCGCGGTCGCCGGCACCTTTGACGAGAGCGTCCTGAGCACACGCGACCGCGATGGTGTGTCCATGCGCGATGCACTCGTGCAGTTCGGACTCGACCCCGATCATATCGGCGCGGCCGCGCGGGCCCGGCGCGAGCTGCTTGCCTATCTCGAGCTGCACATCGAGCAGGGGCCGGTGCTGGAAGCCCAAAACCTGCCCGTCGGTGTGGTCACCGCGATTGCCGGCGCGACACGGCTTGCCGCGCGGCTGACGGGCATGGCGGGGCACGCGGGCACGGTGCCGATGGGGCTCCGGCGCGATGCGCTCGCCGGAGCGGCCGAATGCATCGGCGCGATCGAGCATTTCTGCCGTACCGACAAGGGCGGCCTGGTCGGCACCGTCGGTTACATCCAGGCCAGGCCCGGCGCGACCAACGTCATTCCGGGCGAGGTGTCCTTCACCATCGATATGCGCGCGCCGACCGACATGCACCGCAAGCGCGCGGTCGCCGACGTCGTCAGGCAGATCGAAGCCATCGCAAAGCAACGGCAGCTGACGCTTCAGCTCGACGTCACTCACGAGAACCGCACCGCGCCTTGCGCGCCGTGGCTCAAGGACCAGGTCGCGCAGGCGATCAAAGCGGAAGGCTTTTCCGTGTTCGAGCTGCCGAGCGGGGCGGGGCATGACGGCATGGCTATGATCGACATTGCCGACGTCGGCATGATCTTCGTCCGCTGCCGCGGCGGCATCAGCCATCACCCGGACGAGCATGTGGAGCTCGCCGATGCCGACGCCGGCGCGCGGGTGTTGCTGCGGCTGATCGAGAACTTTCGGCCGCGGGCAGTACCTTAAGTCGGCTTTTGATTGGGGGTTGCGTACACCGCTCCCCCCGTCAACAACGCCACCAGAAGAATCGACAGCGCAGTGTGCACATTCGCCGGTGCCGATGCGGGCAGGAACGAAACCGCGTAGTCGGCGAGGGGCGGAAAGACGTTCGCACCTACGGCGCCGACGACGGCCTTGAGGTAAGTAAGAATGTTCATAAATGCTCTCCCTTAAAATAGGAAGGAGCATAGCGCACCACCTTTGGTAGAGTCCAGCCTGCGCATCGAGGGCGTTGGGGCGTACGCCCAAAATTGATAGGGTAGATGCTCTCCGCGAGAGGCCCGCAAGTCACCTGATAGAGACACGAATCAGACAGGTCTAGAAGAGTGACGGCCTACCGCCGGAACCACGAGACACCATTTGACGACCGATATGAACAGCGACATCTCTTTTCCATCCCATCGCGAAAACCGGTTTTATCAGGGCCTGGCCGTGACCTTCGTCGCCAACGCGCTTCAGGCGGTGAATTTTCTCGGTGATCGATTCCTGAGGCAGTCACATCATCCGTTCACGGCCATCGAGGACCTTTACCGGCACTCGATGGACAGCGCCTTTTCGGTGACCGAGGCATTCCTGGTCACGGGAGCGCCGCACGCTTCCGCCTATTACCCGCGCGACTTCGCCTGGTTCTATCCCGACGTTCTCGACCCTGAGACCATCATGGATTCGCAGGACGCGGTGCGGCGGGCGCGCCTGCTCGAGAAGAGCGTCCGCCTGTTGCTGGAAGCGGTTCGCGCCAACGTCGTCACGACCACCATCGTCCCGGCAGGGCGCGCCCGGTATCTCGGCGTGAACTATTTCTCGCGCCCCTCGGATACGATGCTCGGCATTCTGGCCGGCCTCCAGCAGATGATCTCTGCCGAGGAGAGAGCGTCACCCTATCTGGCGATGTCGCAATGCGCGCATGCCGGCCGCATGCTGCTGGCCGAATATGGCGGTGATCTGAAGCGCGCGATCCTGCAGCTTGCAAGCGAGCTCGAACCTTTCAATCATGACGGCACCACGTATTTGCTGTGCGACGCCAGCGCCCCTCGCTCCGCGGCAACGGACACGCGCGCCGAGCGCGGGCGTTTTGTCACCAATGCCTGTGTCTACACGACGTTCGTGTGGGGCGTGCAGCTGGGAGCCGTCGACGAGAATGAGCTGAAGCGGCTGCTCGGACGCGACCTAGCGCAGTACAAGAGGGACCTGCTCCGCCTGTTCGGCAAGGGCGGCTATATCAGGCATTCCCTGGATGGTCCGACGGGCTCGCCGGTGTCTTCGGTAGCCCTGGATTTCGTCAGCGTGCATCGCGGCTTCTGGGATCTGAACGAGGAAAGCGAGCGCGCGCTGTTCGCGGCAACGGCGGATCTGATCATTGCGGAGCCGCGCTTTCGCATCCCCAGCACGTTCCACTTCCTGGTGTCCGCGGATAATCCGCGGAACAAGATGATCCACAAGATCGCGGCTCCCGCCTACCAGGGACGGTCCTCCTGGCCGACGTTCAACGTCGAGTTCGCGGATCGCATGCTGGACTACGATGAATTCTCTGGCGACGATACCTACCGTTCCTGCGCCCAGGGAATTCTGAGGGACATTCGCACTGCGACCGAAGTCCACGGCGGCTATCAGGAACTGATCTCGGAGCAGGGCCTGAAATATCGCACCTGGGCCTACAAGGGCGCCGTGGCCCACTCCTGGTTTCCGCGTTTCCTCTCCGTCTGGAGGAGGGCGTATGGAACGCCGCTCCTCCAGTGGAATGATTGACCCGCGCTACCCCGCCGTCACGTCCACCAGCTCGCCGCCCTCCAGCACCTTGGCCGCCTTGGCGCGGTCGAGGTCGCCTTCCCAGGCGGCCACCACGACGGTGGCGACGCAGTTGCCGGTGAGGTTGCCGACCGCACGGGCCATGCCGATGAACCAGTCGACCGACAAGACCAGCACGAGGCCGATTGCCGGAATGCTCGGCACCGCGTTGAGCGTCGCCGCCAGGATCACGATCGCCGAGCCCGGCACGCCATGCGCGCCCTTCGAGGTGATCAGCGAGACGCCGAGCACCAGCAGCAGATCGCCGAACGACAGCGGCGTGTTGGTTGCCTGTGCGATGAAGACGACGGCAAGCGTGAGGTAGATAGAGAAGGCGTCGAGATTGAAGGAATAGCCGGTCGGGATGACAAGGCCGACCACGGAATCCTTCACGCCCATCCGCTCCAGCTTCTTCATGATCTGGGGCAGCACGGCGTCGGAGGATGCGGTGGCGAGCACGATGGTCAGCTCCTCGCGCAGATAGGCGAGGAATTTGAGGATGTTGATTCCAGCGAGTGCCATGACGCTGCCGAGCACGCCCAGCACGAAGATGCCGACCGAGACGTAGAACAGCATCACCAGCGAGACGAGCTGCTTCAGCGAGCCGACGCCATATTTGCCGACGGTGTAGGCGACCGCGCCGAGCACGCCAAGTGGAGCAACGCGGACGATAAGCCCCATGACACGGAACAGAACGGTCGAGGCGGCATCGATGATGGAGGTGACGAGCTTGCCCTTCTCGCCGCCGACGAGCGCGAGGCCGACACCGAAGAGCACAGCGAAGAAGAGGACCTGGAGCACGTCGTTGCGCGACAGCGCGTCGAACGAGGTGCTCGGGATCACG
Source organism: Bradyrhizobium nivariense (assembly GCF_029846715.1). Classification (GTDB taxonomy): domain Bacteria; phylum Pseudomonadota; class Alphaproteobacteria; order Rhizobiales; family Xanthobacteraceae; genus Bradyrhizobium. Next base: position 84,663 of record NZ_JARVWW010000002.1, on the reverse strand, counting down.
TTGAGCAGGAAGGAGCCGATGCCGCCGCCCTGCAGCTTGTGGGCGTTGTCGGCGTAGGTGTTGAGCGCCTTGGCATCGAGCGTCGAGGGATCGATGTTCATGCCATGGCCGGGGCCGAAGAGGTAAGCGAGCACCAGGCCGACGACGAGTGCGACGGTCGTCATGACCTCGAAATAGAGCAGCGCCTTGACACCGACCCGGCCGACCTTCTTGAGGTCACCGGCGCCGGCAATGCCGTGCACGACGACGCAGAACACGATGGGCGCCACGATCATCGAGATCAGCTTCAGGAAGGCGTCGCTGAGGATCTTGAGGCTGATGGCGAAGTCCGGGACGGCTACGCCGAGGATGATGCCAAGGATCAAGGCCGCCAGGACCTGGACGAATAGCGATGTGTAAAGCGGCTTCGGCTCGGCGGCGGGCGCCGCAGTGATGGTCGACATGGCGAATTCCCCGGTTTGACGCGTCTTGAATGTCAAAAGGAGCAACAACCGTGCCAGATTGTCGCGGTATCGCGCGCGAAACTGACGCTTCCACCGCCCGCCTGTCCCGGACGCGGCGCAGCGTTTCTTCAGCGGTGCGCCGCCGCACCAAAGACCGGGCCCCGGCTCTGCAGCGCATCGCTTCGCGCTACGCTGCGTCCGGGGCCACGAGGGTGTCACTCCGCCGCCTTCGCCGTCTTGCCGAACATCCGCGTCGGCGCCGGGAAGCCGCAGGAGGTGCCGTCGGTGATCTTGACTTGATCTTCCCACGGCAACCGATAGGTGCCCGCGACCATGTCCTGCATGAAGGTGTAGGGGCAGTCCATCGCGCCGCCCTTCACCGCGACATAGCCGCGGTGCCAGAGCTGGTAGATGTTGTTCTCGACGCCCCAATTGATACGGGCCTCGCGCACGAGATCGGGACGCACCTCGGCGGTGATGATCTCGTCGGCGCGGCCATTGGTGCCGTGCGCCAGCACCGAGCCGTCGAAATTGACGATCATGCCTTCGCCCATGGAATCGAACGAGCCGTCGGAGCCGCACATGCAGACATTCGCCGTGACCATCAGGTTCTGGAACGAGTTGGCCTGGTTGGTGAAGCGCCATGCGTTGCGGATCGGTGCAGTGTAGCCGGCGGTGCGGATCATGACCTCCGCGCCCTTGTAGGCGCATTCCCGCGCCATCTCCGGGAACATGCCGTCATGGCAGATGATCAACGCGATCTTCGCGCCCTTAGGCCCCTTGATCACGGGAATGCCGACGTCGCCGGGCTCCCACGGCTCGACTGGAATCCAGGGATGGAGCTTGCGGTAATAGAGCTTGATCTCGCCATGGTCGTCGATGATCAGGCCGGAATTGTAGGGGTTGCCGTGCGGGTTGAACTCCATGATGGAGAAGCAGCCCCAGATCCGGTTGTCGATGCAGGCCTTCTTGAAGGCCGCAACCTCGGGCCCGTCGAGCCGGCACATAATCTCGGGATTGGTGTCCATCGAGAGGCCGTGCAGCGAATATTCGGGGAACACCACCAGATCCATGGTGGAGAGATTGCGACGCGCCTTGCCGACCATCCAGACGATGCGTTCGGTCTGCTTGGCCAGATCGGCCGTTGTCACGACGTTCGGCAGTTGTAGTTGAACGAGCCCGATGACCACGCCCTCAGGCGATTTGTTCAATCCGCCAAGTCCGTTCATGATCTGCTCCCTTGCCGTCCGCGCGGCGCCGTTGCGCGCTATTAGTTCGCGGAAGAGCAAATCCGATTTTGGCGGCACGCAAAAGTCCATTTTTCAGGCTGCGAACTCGACCGTGCTTGCGAGGACCGTCGGTCGTCCCCGAAGCATGCTGACGCCTATTGTTGCAGCGCTGCGTGCCTCAAGTCTCGGCTTGCCCCCCAAATCGTCTGGTGTCAGACCTATGACATGAGTGCAGCAAAGCGACATATCACCAGCCTTCGCGACGAATATGCCGAGATGACGCGGCAGCGCATCGTTGCCGCTTTTGTCGAGACGCTGGAGGATGATGCGGCTGACGACATCTCCATGGCCGCGGTGGCCAAGCGCGCGAAGGTGGCTGAGCGAACCATCTATCGGCACTTCAAGACCCGCGCGGAGCTGTTTGCGGCGGCCGGCGAATGGATCGAAGACAACGTCTTCAGCTATATTCCCTTCACGTCACCCGACGAGCTGCCGGAGATCTTCCGCAAGCTGTGCAAGCGGTTCGATCGCCATCCGCATCTGGCGCGCGCCATTGCGATGACGCGGGCGGGCCGCCGGGTGCGCGCCGGCTTCCGGCGGCACCTGATCGACCAGCATCACAAGGCGATGGCGCCGCTGGTGCAGCATCTCCCCGCGAAGGAGGTCCGCCAGGCGGAGGCGCTCGCATCTTATCTCAACAATGTGCTGGCCTGGAATGCGATGCGCGAGGACTTCGGCATGTCCAGCGCCGAGATCGCCGACGCGATCGAGTGGGCGCTCACGACCCTTTTGAAGGATGTCCGTCGGCGCGATGCTGCTGCGGGCAGCGGCAAGACCGGCAAATCGCCGCGAAAGCGAACCACGACCCGCGAGACTACCGGCGTTGTGTGAGATAAGGCCATGAACGCGATACCCGACGATCTCTTGATCAATGCGCCCGATGAAGTTCGCATCCGTCAGGACCTGGTGCTGACGGCGCTCGGTCGCCGCCCGGCCGACCGGAGCTTGCGGGTCGGCCGGCTGCTCGACGTTCACAGTCGCACCTGGAGCGAAGATCAGGAGATCGTGTTCAAGGGCCGTCGGATCGCGTGGGTCGGGCCGGCCGGGAGTTATCAGGGCGAGGTCCGCGAACGTGTGCATCGCCCGGATCTTGCGGCCGTTCCCGGCTTCGGTGAAGTGCACAAGCATATCGAAAGCTCGCATCTGACGCCGGAATGGGAGGCCGCGCTGGTGCTGCCGCATGGCAATACCTGGACGTGCGAGGCGAGCCACGAATTCTCCAATGTCAACGGCGCACGCAATCTTGAATTCTGGTTCGAGGCACGCCGTCGCGGATCGCCGCTGAAAATCTTTCCGCAACCCGGATCGGCGGTGCCACCCACGGCCTATGAATGGGGCGGCGGTTGGTATGGTCGCGACGAGCAGGCGCGCTTCATGAGCGAGAGCCTGATGGTCACCGGTCTCGACGAAGTCATAGACTGGCCGGCGGTCTGGAATCCCGACAATCCGTCCTACAAGCGGCTCTGGGGCATGATCGAGGCCACGTTCGCGGCCCGCGGCGTGGTCGAAGGCCATGCCTCCGGTCTGCAGGACTTGCCATCCATCAACGCCTTTGCCGCGGCTGGGCTCGCCTCCGACCATGAAGTGCAGACGCCGGAGGAGACCTGGGACAAGCTCACCCGCGGTCTTTCCATTGAGCTGCGCGTCTACGCCATGCCCGAGATCGTCGCCTGGTTGCTCGCCAAGGGTCTGCAGGACTGGTCGCAGATCGCCTTCACCACCGACGACCGCAGCGCCAGCCATACGCTCGAGCTCGGCGCCAGCGATCACAACGCGCGGGTCGCGATCGAAGCCGGTCTCGCGCCGGAAGTCGCGATCCAATGTCTTACCATCAATCCCGCGCGGCACATGCGCATCACGCCGTTCGTCGGCAGTCTCGCCCCGGGGCGTTTTGGCGATGTCGTGCTGCTCTCGGATGTCGCCAAGTTGACCATCGCCGAGGTCTGGGCCGACGGCGCGCAGGTGTCGGAAGGCGAGCGCTACCTGGGGAAGGTCCCAGAAATTTCCTGGCCCGATTGGGCAACCAGGACGGTGAATATCAAGCGCGAGATCCAGCCGGAGGATTTCGAGCTGCCGGCCCAACCTGGCCGCACCACGATGAAAGCCGCCGTGATCCGCCCATTCCATTGGCATCCGGAGTTCTACATCCTCGAATTGCCGGTCCGTGACGGCGCCGTGCAGCGCGATGAGAGCGAGGCTATCACCAAGTTTGCCATCGTCGATCGCTTCTCCGGCGACGGCCGGGTTGCAAAAATGTTCTGGCGGGGCTGCGGACCGCGCACGCCGGACACTGCGCTTGCCTGCTCGGTCGCGCACGACAAGCACAACATCTGGGTGGTCGGCTCGTCCGACGCCGCGATGGCCAAGGCCGTGAACGCATTGGTCGAGCGTCAGGGCGGATGGGCGCTGGTGCGCGAAGGCGAGCTCGTCGGTACCGTGCAGTTCGAGGTTGGCGGGTTGATGAGCTGTCGCTCGGCGCAGGCGCTCGATGCCGAGATGCAGGCGCTCTATGCGGAAGGCCGCAAGGTGGACTGGATGTATGAGCCGACCTTCCGGCCGCGCTGGTATCCCGGGTTTCCGGAGCGCCTGATGTTCGCGACGCTGACCTGCGCACCCTGGAGCTGGGTGCTGGTTGCGCCCTGCGAGCAGGCGCCGCTCGGATTCATCAACGTCCCGACCGGCGAAGCGCATCCGGTGGTCTGGTGAGCACGGGAATGGGGGAGACGGCGATGAACGAGATGACGCTGCCGGAAACGGCTTCCGCAGACGCCGCACCGAAATCCGTCGGGCCGTCGGGCCCGCAAGGTCCGATCGACCGCCTCTTCGGCCTCTCCGAGCGCGGCACCACCATTGGACGCGAGGTGATGGCCGGTGCGACCACGTTCGCAGCGATGGCCTATATCATCGCAGTGAACCCGGCGATCATGTCCAATGCCGGAATGGATCGCGCCGATCTCGTCAGCGCGACGGCGCTCGCGGCGATCTTCGGTTCGGTGATGATGGGGCTTTGGGCCAATCTGCCGCTCGCCGTCGCGCCCGCGATGGGCTCCAACGTCATCTTCACCTATGTGATCGTCAAGCAGATGGGCATGCCCTGGCAAGGCGCGCTCGCCATGGTCGCCTTTACGGGCGTGCTGTTCCTGATCCTCAGCCTGTCGAAGCTGCGCGAGCGTGTCGCACGGGACGTTCCCGAAGCGTTGAAGATCGGCATCCAGGCTGCGGTCGGCACCCTGATCGTGTTCATTGCGTTGCGCGGTGCGGGCTTCGTGGTGCAGAACCCCTCGACCTATATCGCCATGGGATCGCTGCGCAGTCCGCCGGTGCTGTTGACGCTCGCAGGTCTGCTGCTCACGCCGGTGCTGGTCGCGCGACGTGTTCCCGGGGGGCTCATCCTGTCGATCGCCGTGCTGACCCTGATCGGCTTCTTCGTTCCCGGCGCAAACGGCAAGATGGTGACCGCGGTGCCGTCGGCGATCGTTTCATGGCCGCGCTGGCCCACCAGCACCTTCATGGCACTCGACGTCGGCTACCTCGTCAGTCACTTCGTCGTGGCGTTGCCGCTGCTGCTCTACTTCCTGTGCGCCGAATTCTTCTCGACTCTGGGAACGCTGATCGGCGTGACCGGCGCCGCCAATCTGCGCCGCCCGGACGGCTCGATCCCGAATGCCACCGCCGCCTTCGCCACCGATGCGACGGCGTCCATCGTCGGCCCGCTGCTCGGCACGTCGGTGGTGACGGCCTATATCGAGTCAATCACCGGCGTGCAGGCCGGAGGACGCACCGGCCTGACATCGCTGACGGTCGCTGCGTTCTTCTGCCTTGCCTTGTTCTTCTGGCCCGTCTTCGTCATCATTCCACCGCAAGCAACTGCTCCCGCGCTGGTGCTCGTCGGCGTGCTGATGATGCAGGGCCTCGCCCGCATTGACATGACCGATCTCGTCAACGCCGTGCCCATCGTGCTTACGCTGCTGGTCACCGTGCTGACCAACAATCTCATCAACGGAATGGCGCTGGGGACGCTGAGCTATATCGCGCTGGAGGTTGCGGTGGGCCGGCGAGCGCGGATTCCTGCGATGGTCTGGGGTCTCGGGGTGGTGTTCATCGCCTATGCGGTCGTGATCTCACAGATCTTTTGAGATGTCCGGATGTCGCGAAAGATCTAAAGCGCGATGAGATGAGGATGAATCATCATCGCGCTTTAGGTTGTTGTTTGAGCATGATCTCTTCGGAAGACCGCTTCGCACTTTTTCGGATCATGCTTTAGGCTGCCAGATCCAGCAGGTGGCATGAGCCTCGCACCAGCACCTTGCGTCCTGTCAACGTCATCTCGGGAACGCTGTCCCTGATCGCGACAAGGCCGAGCTTGACGAGGTCTTGGACGACGGAGGTCTTCGTGAGGCGACCACGCGACGCGGGATTGCGGAGCGCTTTCAGAACCTCCCATTGGTCCGGCGAAAGATCGAAGTCGATGTCGTTGCTCATGTTGCCTCAAGCGATAGTACCGTTCGTGCGCCCCTGTTAGCGGCGCTGCATGAAGACCGTGCGACGACAATGAGTCGGGAATTCGGTGGGGTGCCTAGAACTTTTCTTCACAAATTGAAGCACTTTATTGCGTCACAAGGGTTAAGATCGCCCGACCACGAATATCGTCCCAGACCTCGATCACATATTGATGATGTGGGCTTGATGTTGCGCGGCGAGTACCGCTCTGCACGGGAAGCGCTACTGTCCCATTCTGCGTCGCAATATGCACAGAAATCTTGAGGCGAAGGGTTTCGGACTCTGTTACCCTGCTTCGTGGGGAATGGCTTCACACAACAGGAGTGTGAGTGCATGAATACGCTGGTCGAAATTCGCAGTCAGGAATTCCTCTGTCGCGAGCGTGCCGCGCTTGATTCGGAGCGCCGGGTGTTCTGGCTTGCGCAGGCCCAGGAATGGGAACAGCGCGCGCTCGACGAAATCGCGTATCATTTTCGCGAATGCAATCTCCAGGCCGAGCTGAACGCCGCCTGACGCGATTGCGATCACTTCCTACTGATAAGTCGCCACGATATCGGACACCGCGCGCTCGAGCTGCTGCGCGGTGGCGCATTGGCGCACCACGCTGCAGAAGGTCGCGTAGCGCGGCATCTCGGAATCGCCGAAGCCCCAGGCGAGCCGGCCTTCCGGATTGAGCCACACCAGCCGCTTCGAGCGCTCGGAGATGCGGCGCAGGATGTCGGCGCGCGGGTCGAGATTGTTGCTGCGGGCATCGCCGAGCACGATCACCGTGGTCTGCGGTGTCAACGTGCTCATAAACTCCTTCTCGAAATCGACCAGCGACGAGCCGTAGTCGGAGGAGCCGAAGCCGACCTTGGACATGATCTCGGCCATCGCCTCTTCCGGCGATTTCGATTCCAGGATGTCGCTGACTTCGATCAGATGCGAGGAGAAGGCGAAGGAATGGACGTCTTCGACCACCTCGTGCAGCGAGTGGATCAGGAGCAGGAAGAAATCCGACACCTGCGCGACCGAGCCCGAGACGTCGCAGAGCGCCACGATCTTCGGCCGGTCGCGATGCTTGCGCTTCCACGCCGTGAGGAAGGGGATGCCGCCCCAGGCGGCGTTGCGGCGCAGCGTGCGGCGAACGTCGAGATGACCGCGGCGTTGGCGCTTGCGTGGCTTCGAATAGCGCTCGCGCAGGCGCCGCGCGATCTGGCGGATAAGAGCGCGCATCTCCGCGACATGGCGCCGCTCAATGCGGGCAAGCGGCGCGTTGCGCAGGATCTCGTTGCGGAGGTTTTCGGCCTCCTCGCGGGCGTAGAGCGCAAGCCCCTGCGCGACGGTGTCGCGCACGGCTTCGCGCAAGGCATCGAGCGCGGCGCGAAGCCGCTCGGCCAGTGCCGGGTTGGATGCGGTCAGCTCGTCGAGATCGTCGCGTAGCCGCTGGAGCCCCATGGCGTCGAGGATGCGGCTGGAGAAGATGCCGCGCTGGGTGGAGTAGCGGATGTCGGATAGGGAGGCGGCACCGGAAGCGCTGGCGATGGCGGCGGCGATCGCGTTGCGATCCCGCGACAGCAGCATCTGCGCGAGGGGGCCCAATTCTGCGGGAGGCGAATCGGCGCTCGCATCGCTGGCCGCGCCGGACGACGGAGATTGATCCGCGCCATGCGAGGCGTCCTCGGTGTCGGCCTCGGGCTGATCCTGCCGCGGCTCCGGCTGGCTGAAGAACAGATCAAAACAGTCACCGAGCGCGAGCTTCTCGTCCTGCGACTTGGCGAGCGTTAGAAGGAGCGCATCGCGCAGGATGGTCCGGTCGGAAACGCCGACCTGCGCGACCGCGCGCATCGCATCGATGCTTTCGGCAGGCGAGACATGGACGCCGGCGCCGCGCGCCGCCCGAAAGAAACGATGGATATTCTCGCGCATCGGCGTCAACCGAAGACGTTGGATCGTGCTGCCTTGGCAATGAAGGTCGTAATCTGGGGCTGAGCCGCCTCGATGTCGGCCTCGTATTTCAGGAGCACGTTGAGCGTGTCCTTGACGATCTCGGTGTCGAGCTCAGAGGCCTGCAAGAGCACCAGCACGCGCGCCCAGTCGATGGTCTCGCTGACCGAGGGCAGCTTCTTCAGGTCGAGCGAGCGGATTTCGTGGATGAAGCCGATCATCTGCCGCCGCAGCGTCTGCGAGATGTTGGGGACGCGGCTCTCGACGATGCGTTCCTCGAGCCGCTGCTCGGGGAAGCCGATGTGCAGATGCAGGCAGCGCCGCTTCAAAGCGTCGCCAAGATCGCGCTCGCTGTTGGAGGTAAGGATGACCGTCGGCGGCGTAATCGCAGAGACGGTACCAAGCTCGGGGATCGTGACCTGGAAGTCGGAGAGGATCTCAAGCAGTAGCGATTCGAATTCCGCGTCCGATTTGTCGATCTCGTCGATCAGGAGCACGCAGCCGCCTGGCTGCTCCAGCGCTTGCAGCAGCGGCCGCGGCTCGACAAATTCCTTGGAGAAGAACACATCGCCGAAATCGTGGAGCTGGTCGAGCGCGGCGTGCAGCGTCTGTGCGCCGCCGAGGACTTCGCCGAGCTTGTCCTTCAGGATCTGTGTGTAAAGCAGCTGCTTGGCGTATTTCCACTCATAGAGCGCCTTGGCCTCGTCGAGGCCTTCATAGCATTGCAGGCGGATCATCTTCATGCCGCGCCAGGCGGCGATCGCCTTGGCGAGCTCGGTCTTGCCGACGCCCGCGGGGCCCTCGACCAGAATCGGCTTCTCGATCTGTTGCGATAAATAGACGGCCGTCGCGATCTGCCGGCTCGCGATATAGCCTTGCGCGGCAAGGCCGCTCTCTACCGCCTCGATCGCTGTCGAGGGCTTCTGTTCAGCCACGAAAAGGCGCTCCCAAAGGTCTTGATTGGGCTTGTTCTGCCTGCGTTCCCGGCAAAGAACAAGCCTCGTTTGGGAGAGGCCAGATCCGCGCGAATGGGCGTTTTTTCCGCTCAACGCAAATAGTTGAGCGGCCCAGCGGCCGGGCGATCAGTGCCGCAGCAGCTCCGGCTTGCGGATGGTCTGTCTGACCTCGGCGCCGCAATCGGCGCATTCGTAGACGAAGTCGATCTTGGCCAGACTCCAATGCGGTTCCACCTCGCGCACATACATCGGAAGGAACCCCATGCAAGCGGGGCAAATCACAGGCGCGATTTCGATATCCTGATGATGCTGTACATAAGCTGGCATCTCGGCTCTCCTTCGCAGGCGACCACCAAACCCCCGCAAAGGCTACTGCCGGTCGGCGCAAGGCCGACATCAACTCTTTCGAACAGAGACGGAACGGCGGAGGTTTGTCGTTCGCTGTGACATTCTTGCTACGTCTCTGTACTGTGACGGGCGGACCAAATGCCTATTTCAAAAGGCCGATCCGATATTCGGACTTCTACCTCAACGATAAGGGAGCAACGCCCATGACGCATGCCATTCGCTTTCACCAGACTGGTGGTCCGGAAGTCCTGGTCTGGGAGGAGGTCAGTGTCGGCAAGCCTGGACCGGGCGAGGCGCGAATCCGCCACACCGCCGTCGGTCTCAACTTCGTCGACATTTACAACCGGTCCGGACTTTATCCGGCGCAACTGCCGAGCGGGCTTGGTAGCGAGGCTGCTGGCGTCGTCGAGGAGGTTGGGCCCGGTGTCACCGATCTCAAGCCGGGCGATCGCGTCGCCTATGGCGCCTCGCCGCTCGGGGCCTATTCCGAGGCGCGGCTGATCCCGGCCGATCGACTGCTGAAGCTGCCGGACGGTGTCGACGACAAAACCGCGGCCGCGATGATGCTGAAGGGGCTCACCACGCAATATCTGATCCGGCAGACCTATCGCGTGAAGGCTGGCGACACCATCCTGCTCCATGCGGCGGCCGGCGGCGTTGGCCTGATCCTGAGCCAGTGGGCCAAGCATCTGGGCGCGACCGTGATCGGCACCGTCAGCAACGATGAGAAGGCCAAGCTCGCCAAGGCGCATGGCTGCGATCATGTCATCATCTACACGCGCGAGGATTTCGTGAAGCGCGTGGACGAGATCACTGGCGGCAAGAAGGTGCCGGTGGTCTATGACTCCGTCGGCAAGGATACGTTCCTGAAGTCGCTCGACTGCCTCGCGCCGCTCGGCGTCGCCGCGCTGTTCGGTGCGTCCTCCGGCGCTGTCGAGCCGCTCAACCTCGGTTTGCTCGCGCAGAAGGGCTCGCTCTACGTCACCCGGCCGACGCTATTCACCTACGCCGCCAAGCGTGAAAGCCTGGTCGCGATGGCAGGCGAGCTGTTCGACGTCGTCAAGTCCGGCGCGGTCAAGATCGAGGTGCACCAGACCTATTCACTGAAGGACGCCGCCAAGGCGCACGCCGATCTCGCCGCGCGCAAGACCACGGGATCGACTGTCCTTACGGTGTAATCTCCGACCGGGCTGTGGCGCAGGCCGCTTGGGCCTGCGTCACGTCCGCTCGTGCTTGCGAAGATCGCGGGTGTGATCGAGGCGGATTGCCTGGAGGTCGACATCTTCCGGCGGGATCCGGGGCAGGGCAGCCTCAGCGAGGATCGCCTCGGTCACGTCCTCGACCGAACTCTCCACGATCTCGTGGATGAACGAGATGTTCTGATATTCACCTGACGCGACGCGGGAAATGACCTCGCGCCTGGTGATTTCAGGGTCGACGATCGCCTCGCGGCCGCGCCGCCCATAGTCGATCATCACGACGAAATACTGCATGAAACGGTCCCGCCGTGCCCTAGGGTCGGGCACGGCGGAGTATTTCCGAAAAACGGAATCAAGTCAAGTCCAATTTCGAAAAATCAGAAGCAGGTGTCTACCTGCTCTTCTTGCGGGGGCGCGCCGACTTGGCGCGCAGCCGCTCCAGTTGGCCCTTGGGCATGGACAGGCAGATCTCGCCGACCCACTCCAGTTTCACGCCGACGATCTGCTTGGCATTGAAGCTGCTGAGATTGACGACGGAGGGGGATTTGCCCCGCTCGATGGTCTTCAGATAGCGCTCGCCGGTCTTGAGCCGGACCACGGCCTCTTCGCCGTAGAAGCTCGACAGTGGATGGCGCTGGTCCTTGTAGACCACGATCACATCGCCGCTCTCGTATTTGGGCAGCATCGAATCGCCCACGATCTCGAATGCGATGGTCTCCTCCATGATCGGAAAGGGCAGCGCGATGTCGCCAAGACCTTCCGGGGGAACCTGCTCATAATCCGGCTCGATCACGGCACCGGCGCCGACGCGGCCCATGATCGGCGCGAGATTGAGCTCGAGATATTCCATGATCGGAATGATTTCCGAGGCCTTCACCAGGCGTTCGCCGCCGAGGATCTCCGAGACCGCGCCGGGCCGTACGCCCATGGCTGCCGCCAGGCCGCCCTTGCTCTTGCCCGTCTTTTCCAGGCCCCGCTCGATCATTGCAGCGTCCAACATGTTGATTCCCTCGATTGTCCATCGTTCCGCCTCTTGTAATCCGAAATTCGGAATTGATGCAATTATGAATATCAGAATTATTGCTTGACACTTACTTCGGAATACCGGAATGTGCGCTCCGCCTCGCGATCGTGCGATCGGGGGAGGCGCATCACAGGACAGCAGCATGGAACCGGGCCATTGGCCGTCGGAGCACTCCGACGCGCTTCGCGACTATTTTCTCAAGGGAATGTCTTATGCGGAGATCGGAAGACAGATTAACGCAAGGTTTGGAATGGCTTACACGCGCAACGCGGTGGTCGGCCGCGCCAAGCGGCTCGGGCTGATCGTCCAGGTGCGGATGACGAGTCCATCGATCGTGCCGGCGTTGCCGTCTGGAGCCTGTCTTATCCTCCCGCACCGTCCCACGTTACTGAACCTGCCGCCGAAATCCGCGCTGAAGCCGGCCGCGCCAGTCAAGTTGCGCTGCGTCGGCGTCCAGCCGCGCCTGATCCCGTTGGCCGAACTCGATCGCGACGACTGTCGCTATCCCTATGGCGGCGACAAGGACGGGGAGGAGATTACCTTCTGCGGCCATCCGCGCCAGCCGGGATCGAGCTATTGCACGCCGCATGCGCGCCTGACGCGCCGCTCTGGAGCCGGGTCCGGCCGCGACGCCCATCCCGTCGTGCTGAAGCTGGTCTCTGCAGCCTGACCTCGCGGTCACCCGTTCGATCGTCAAATTTCGCAAGGAGTATCCGAGTGGCACGTGTCCGACGCAACAGGTCCTACAAATTGGCCAAGATCTACGACCGGCGCTCGCGCGAGGTACCGTTCAATGCGGAGGTGGCGGACGTCGAGGTCGACAATCCGCTGGCGCTCGAGCCCGGAGAGAAGATCATGGCCGTGCGGTCGATCCGCAGCGATCCGCTTGGCCGGCTGCACGCGCACCATCAGATCGACGAGGCGCAATATCGCGGCGGGCGCGCCTTCCAGAACGATTGGGAGAGGGCCGAGCGAGGCCCTCAGGCGATGGATCCGACCCGCGAATACGTCGATGGCGCGCGCACGCGCGAGCCCGTCACCGAGAGCCAGCGCCAGGCGGTGCTGCGGCTAAACCGGGTCGAGCGCGAACTCGGCACCGACGGCGCCGCGTTGGTGCACGACGTGTTGGTGCTGGGCCTGACCATGGACGAGATCGGCCAGCGTCGCGCCGTCCGTACGCAGCGCTGGAACGACTATTTTGCGCGGCGCTTTCGGGAATGCCTGGACCGGCTGGCGCTGATCTATGGCTTTGCGACGGAAACGGGGGCACAGCGTGCAGGGCAGCGCAGATGACAACGGCACGCCCGCGGTCGCGGCCGCCGGCGTGCCAGTCTGTTGCTTAGGGATGCGGTAGGACCTGGTAGGTCGTGGTATAGGGCTCGACGCGGAGCGAGGCGTTGGCCAAAAGCCCGATCCTGGCGGTCGGCGCCTGCTGCAATTCCCCGTTCGGACCGCGATGCACATTATATTGCCAGACGGTGAGATCGCCCTTCTGCGCAAGAGCGTGTGCAACCGCGCTCGCGTCGTTGCCGCCGAGCGCCTGAAGCTCCTCTGCCGACAATCCGACGACGATTTCGTCCTTGATGGTGACAATCTTGAACAGGTTCATCCTGGTCTCCTGCGCCCATGCGCCTTGTATCGAGAGGGTGAGAAGCGCGACTGCGGCGCCCTTGATGAGATCGCAGCGAGAAAGCATGCCGTCGTCCTTTGGTGCTGGCGCGCGCCCGAATCGATCAGCCCATCGGCCATGGCGCCCGTGATCTGCGTGACTGTTCGCAACCGCTTTGTCGTTCGCTGCTCAACAACGGTTCATGGCCGGAAACAAATGCGGCCCAGGTCACGGATTATGGCCCCGACATGATCTTCCAGGGCGCATTCGACGAGATGCAGCGTGCCGATAGGAAGGTCGATCCCAAGGCCCTTGCCGCCTCGCTCGGCTTCACCGCTGCCCCGATCCGGACGCTGGAGACCGCTGCGAGATCGATGTTCACTTCGTGGACGATACAACCGCCGAGGTCGGACTCAACAATTACGTGTATACGCTGAAAAAGCCCTAGTCCGGGCCCGCCAATGTCCATTCACATCCCGATACAAGGCCAAACGCAGCGCCGATCGACAGTGATCGACGCCTCGTGCCTGGTTGATGACGCTTCTTGACGCAGGTGGGTGACGGCGGGCCATATTCCTGTTATCCGGAATTGCCGTGGCGCGATGCAGACAAAGCATCGCTACGCCAACTGTTGGGCTTGCCGGAGGGGTTGTTCCTTGGCATAATTGCAACCTCTTCGGTTGAGCCCATCCGTTCGGACATGTCGCTCAGCGTGCTAACCCGGCGGGGCCCCCCGGGCCGAAAGCTCGCCGTCGCCATGGCATCCTGTTATGGCGTTCGGTTCTCGAGTAGGACCTCGATGTCGGATCACGAAGGCCGATGCTTGTCATAGGTGCGAGATGAAAAACCTCAATTTCGCGGCTGAGCTGCACCTGAAGCTCGGCGCGCCTGCAAGCGGCACCGTCGAAAGCCTGCGCCTGCTCCGCGCGTTTCTGAAGCTCGCGCCCCGGCAGCGTTTCGAGGTCATCAAGCTGGTCGAAGACCTCGCCACCGAAGAAACCCTACCCGAACACCCCCTTTCCTGAGCCGGGCTGCGCGTCGGCCTTACGCCTTGCCCTTCGTTTTCCAGCCAGAGCCGGCCGCCGGGCGACGTTTGCCCGGGCTGGACGCTGGAAGGCGATCCGGCAAGTGTGGTATTCAGTTTAGAAAAAGGGAGGAGTGCGACCATGATCGAACCGAAGCTCGAAGTTCCGGCCGAACTGCGCGACCTGGCCGAGAAGACGATTGATCAAGCGGAAAAGGCATTCGGCATGTTTTTCGAAGCCGCCACCAAATCGATGACGACCGTTCCGGGCGCGGGGGCGGAGGTGTCGAAGCAGGCGCTCGCTTTCACCGAGCAGAACATGAAGTCGGCGTTCGAGCATGCTCGCAAGCTCGTTCATGCCACCGACCTTCAGGAGGCGATGCGAATCCAATCGGATTTCCTGCGCAGCCAGTTCACCAGCGCCGGAGACCACATGCGCCAGATGACCGGCAGTCTCATGCAACCGGGGAAGGACAAGTCCTGATTCTCGGTGTGTTCACGGCGTGTCCACAGCCTGGACTTGCGCGGCGTGTCGATCCGCACGGCGATGCTGACGCAGGTCCACGATGGGCCGCCGAATGGACCCATTCGCCGTCAATCATCGTTTATGCTGATCCCTGTCGGTTCACCGGCAGGGATTTGCATTTGTCGCAGGTGTCTTGACCGGCTGCTAACGCAGCGATGCGATGTAGGCCGCGAGGTCGCCGGCTTCGGTCCGGCTCAAGGGAAAATTCGGCATCTTCGGGTGCGGATCGAGCAGGAAAAGGGCGAGCTTCTCTGAATTGAAGTCAGGGCTGCGCGCAACGGACGCGAAGGAAGGGACGTCGGCGCTCGCCTGGATCTGGCCGTTCGCCACGACATGGCAGCTGGCGCACCAGCGCCTCGCAAGGTCGGCGCCGTGATCGGCATCGGCGGCGAGAGCGGACGACGTCCCAAAGCCCGAGGCCAATGCAAGCAGCAGGCAAATTCGTCTCAAATGCTGGTGCATAGGGCAACCTTCTGCGTTCGCTCGCGACGCAGTGCTCATCCGCAACATGAACCCGGAAATTGCGAGAGGTCGATGCGGGCGATGATCGACCGCAGCAGCCTGCGGGCCGAACGATAGAGATGCCGCGCGAATCTCGGCGTCTTTGCCGCGGGCAGGCCAAAGCTTGTCGTATCCAGTCTTTTCGTATCAAGGCTTTCGAGGGAGTGCGACACGTGCCTCTCCGAGATGGCGAGACCCTTTTTATCGTGGCCGGCTCGGGGCAACCTTGATCTGCCGCAAAGGGGCCCGCTAATAGTCGCCGGGGTTCATGATCATCGGGCTTCGTGTATCGGCTGGCGCGAGCGCGCTGCTGGCGCTATCGCGCAGGAAGCGGTCGAGTGTCTCCTGGATCTTCTCCTTGACCGCATCGGGACCGCGATCGCTCATCTCGCTATGCTGTGCGCCAGTGTGGATAATGTCGATGCCGCGCGCTTTGGCCTCTTCCGGCGTTGGCAGCACACCGGGATCGGTTACGAAATGCGGATCCTTCGAGCGAAACGACAGGATCTTCATGTTGTCGCTAAGCACGAAAGGCACCCGCAGATTGTCGAGCGTGATCACTTTCGACACCAGCTCCGGGTGCTGACGGGCTACATACATCGAAACGTCGCCACCGTTCGAATGTCCGACGAGCGTGATGTGGTCGTAGTCGGCGTTCTTCTGCCGGCTCTTCAACTCGCCCAAGGTGAAGAGGATGTTGGCCTCGCAGCGGATATAGACCTGACGCCGACCGACATATTGCTGGCCGACCTGGGTCATCAGCGGCGGATCGCTCGGTAGATCCTGCTGGATGCTGGCGACGAGATAACCGCGTGCGGCGAGCGCGTTGGCGAGGAAGGAATACTCGGTGGCCTTGACGGTGTTGCCGTTGCTGATGATGGCGAGCGGGAGCTTCCAGAGGCCGAGATTGGCCTTGGTCTCGTAATCGCGCCGCACCGCGATTTCGACCGCGATCGGGCGCTGGCGCGTGGCGTCGAACAGGGTCAAAACCTCGTGGCGGATCGCGAACCGGCTGACGACGAAATACTGGCCCACCCCGAGGACGCAGAGAAACGCCAGAATTGCAAACACCCTTTTCATGGTTCCGTCTCAAATCACTTTTGACTGAACATGGCCATTGGGAACTCCCGGATCGAGCGATCGTGAGCATGCTACGGGATTAAATTTAGGCAAGTCTGTGAGCAGCGCCCCAAAAGGGCCGCATGCCGGGCCGTCGCCCGAAGGACAATGCCTAAAGGCAGCCGCCCTTGCCGCGTTCGGAGCAGAGCCGCAGCGCGGTTGACAGTGTAAACAGGAAGCGCGGGCTGCGGCGCTCGTTGTCGGGCGCTCGGTAGCTCAGGGGGACGGCCACGCCGAGATCGGCCTGAAAATCGTCCGGCAGGAAAAACCGCACGCCAACTCCGGCCGAACTCAGCGACAGGCCGTCGCTCAGGCGGTAACCGTCGTTCCAGACTGCGCCGGCGTCGCCGAAGGCATAGAGCTGATAGCCGCTCCAGTAGCGGTAATTGAGCTTCTGGTCGAATCGCAGTTCGAGCGAGCCGGCAAGACCGTTGTCGCCGCTGATCTCGGCTGCGCCATAGCCGCGGCCGAAGGCCGCGCCGCCGAGATAGAATTGCTGCGAGGTGAACAGCGGTCGCGATGCCGTCTGGCTCGCAGCAGAGAGCTTGAGCGACCAGGCGTCGTTGAGTGTCTGGTAGCGCGTGAACCAGAGGTTCAGCACCGAGAAGTTCGATGACGCGCCATCGCGCGACAACAAATCGTCGTCGAAATGCGAGGCACCGAAGATGTCGAGGCCCTGGCGGTAGGTCAGCGTTGCGAAATTGGTTCCGCCGAAATGATCCTGGAGCCGGTAATCGGCGGTCAGGCTCGCGGTCCTGATGTGGTCGTTGTACCAGGGGCCGTAAAGGTCATGCTCGGACACGTTGCTGAAGGTCGCTGCCGCAGTCAGGGTCAGCGAGGAGGATTGCGACTGCAACGGGACGATGCCGGCGCGCAGCTCGAACGCCTCGGTCGTGGTGATGTCGCTGTCGAGGCGGCGGGCATCGCCCGGCCGGACCGCGCTGTACAGGACGGACGCGCCGAGGCGCACGCCGTCGACGCCGACCGGTGCATCGTAGGACAGCCGCGCGAAGCCGAGCTCGCGGGGGTCGTTGGCGATGGTCGACAGGTTGACCGCCAGCGTGTCGCCGGGCGTGAGGTAGGAGTTGAACGCGCCGGTCGCGTAGGTCTGCCACGGGCCGACTGACGACGAGCCGAGATTGTCCAGACCGAACGACGAGAAGACGTGCCAGGTCTTCAAATAGACGGTGAGGCGGAAGCGGCCGGTTGCACCGCCGATCTCCTCCAGCGCGGTATCGGTGATCCGGACGCCCGGCCTGCCGTTGATGAGGAAGAGTTGGCGTTCCAGCGTTGCCAGGCGCGACGGTTGCTCGGCCAGAACCGGCCCGAGCATCGGTCGCACGCCGAACTGCTCGGCGCCATCGCCTTTCAGTTCGGCCTGCACGATGGCGCCTTCGATCACCTGGATCCGGACCAGGCCGCCGGCAATGTCCTGCGGCGGCACGATCGCCCGGCTCAGGTGAAATCCATCGGCGCGGTGGAGATCGCTGATGGCGCCGGCGATCGCGGCGAGATCCGCCTGCGAAACCTTCTTACCGACATAGGGCCGGTAGACCGCGGCGATGCGATCGGGGGAAACGGCCTGGGCGCCGCTGACATTGATGCCGCGCAGCACGAACTGAGGCTTGGTATCGCCGCCGGTGTTGGGCTGGCCGACGGTTGGTAACCTGACCGGAGGACGGCTCAGCGATTCCCGCTCGGTTTGGTTTTCAAAGTATTTCTCTGGTTGGCGCGGATCGAAACCCGGCTGGTTCGCCTGTTGGGCGAAAGCCTGAGGAATTCCCGCAAGAATCGTCGCCAATAGCGCCAGCTTGGCAAGGAGATGCCGCTTCTCAACGCGCGCAACGAGCCTGTCTCCGTAGTTTGACGGAGAAGTGCCCGTGAGCCGGTAAGAATTCGTTAGCCGCATGATTTGTCTTAGTTTTTTATGGTCAATGAATCGTTAATGCGACCGCTCCACTCGCCGCTTCCCGCTAATTCTATGTTGAGTGATCTCGGATACCTCCAGGGCTGGCTGTAACTCGGACTGAGGATCGTCATGCTGGGCAAAATTGGAATGCGGTGCGCCTTCGTGGCTGCGCTGATCCTGGGAACGGCCTCCGGCGCATCCGCCGCGGACGATGGCGTCTGGTCGGTCGGCAAGGCCACCGGCGAGGTCTGGGTCGCCACCAACGGCGCACAGCAGGTGTCGTTGAATCAGCAGGAGGCGCTCAAGCCCGGCGACACCATTCGCACCGGACGTAACGGGCGCGTGCTGCTCGTCCGCGGCGAGGAAACGATACTGATCTCTCCCAACTCGGTGGTCGGCTTGCCGACGGAGAAGAAGGAGGGTCTCTCGACCACCATCATCCAGCAGGCAGGCTCGATCCTGCTCGAGGTCGAGAAGCGCAACGTGAAGCATTTCGAGGTCGAGACGCCCTATCTCGCCGCCGTGGTCAAGGGAACGCAGTTCAGCGTCACCGTGAATGCGGGCAGCACCAAGGTCGGCGTGCTTCGCGGCCAGGTCGAAGTCTCCGACTTCAAGACGGGACAGATCGCTCAGGTCATGCCGGGACAAGCGGCTACCGCCTTCGAGCACGGCAAGCCCGGCCTCAGCCTGAGCGGTGCCGGGACGTTCAATCCGATCGAGCACGGCAAGCCGCGCGCCTCGACGATCGAGCGCGTTCCCGTGCCGAAATCGGGCCTGTCCGCCCCGCGCAACGCGGCGAACGGCCATGCGATCCATGCGCTTGGTCCGATCGACAAGGGCACCAAGGCGGCCGGCGCGCCGAAGCAATCGCATCAGGCGGCCGGAGGTCACGCGCCCCAGTCTGGTGCTGCCAAGGCCGGCGTCGTGCGCATCTCGAGCTCGCTCGGCGAGGTCAAGCTGAACTTCCATAAGGTCACGAATGGCCTTGCCCACGGCGCCGTTGCTCCCGGACAGGTGCGTAACGCGAACGCCAGCTCCGCTACCGAGACTGTCTGGAGCGATACGAAGGCGAGCACGACAACCGCAGCCGCCAACAGCTCCAACGCAACGGCAGTCACCGTGAGCAGCAGTTCATCCGCAGCCAGTGCCACGTCGTCGTCGTCAAGCGCAACGACGACCGTTGCGACCACCACTGGGCCGACGGACAGTGTGTCCGGTGGAAGCCCGGCGAATGGAAGCAACGGGAATGGAAACAAGGACGACAACGGCAACGGCAACAACGGCGCCACCGGTAACGGCAAGAGTAACAACGGTAACGGCGACGGGAATGGCAATGGTCACGGCAACGCCTATGGCCACAACAGACACTGAGGCGATTTCCTAGGAGATGAGGGGCGCACCCGCCGAAGCGGGTGTGCAGGAGGATCGGGTGAAACGCTATCGGCCGCATATTCTTGTCGTGACCGCACTCGCGGTGGTGCTGTCCACGGGGTGGCACGGTGCGCTTCGCAACGCGCTTACCGACCTGCGGTTCGCGTGGCAATCTCGTGCCGCGAGCGGTCATGTCGTCGTGGTCGCCATTGACGCGCCCTCGATCGACCAGATCGGGGTGTGGCCCTGGCCGCGCCGGCTGCACGCGGAACTGTTGCACAGGCTCGAGGCGGCGGGAGCGCAGGACGTCGCCTTCGACGTCGATTTCAGCACGCCATCAGACCCAGCCTCCGACGAGGCCTTCGCCAAGGCCCTACGTGAGGTCGGCGGCTCGACGATCCTGCCGTCCTTCAAGCAGCCTACGTCGAATGGTGGCGCGGCCCATATCAATCGTCCCCTGAAACCGTTCAGCAACCAGTCGTGGCCGGCTGTCGTCAATGTCGCGGTCGAATCGGACGGGCTCGTTCGCCGCTATCCGTTCGGCGAGACGCTCGGCGATGCCTTGATACCGTCGATGGCCGTCGTGCTGGCCGGGCAGGACGCCAATCGGCGGCCTCCTTTCCTGATCGATTTCAGTATTCGGGCGACCTCCGTTCCGAGTGTCTCCTATGTCGACGTGCTGCGCGGCAATACCGAGACTCTCGACAAGCTGAGGGGCAAGAAGATCATCGTTGGTGCGACGGCGCTCGAACTCGGCGACCGGTTCAGCGTTCCCAACGGGCGCATCGTCTCGGGACCCGTCCTCCAGGCGCTGGCGGCAGAATCGATCCTCCAGAACCGGATGCTGCGCTGGACCTCTGATATCGGCATGATCCTGGGCCTCGGTGTGATCTGCCTGCTGATGATGTATTCGTGGCGCCGCTTCGCACCGGGAATTCGCGTCGCAATCCTGATCTCAGCCGGGGCGGCCTTCGAGCTGGTCGCTGTCCTCGTGCAGGCAAGATGGCCCTTCATCATCGACACATCGCTGTTCCACATCGCGATTGTCGCTTATCTGACGGCGATCGCACTCGACGAAATCGATTTCCGTAGTCTCCTGGGGCGCATCGCTGAAAGCCGCTTTCATCGCATCGCGATGTCGCTCGGCGATGGCCTCGTCTGCACCGACGAAGATCAGCTGATCACGGTGTGGAATCCCGGCGCCAGTACGATCTTCGGCTATATGCCGGCCGAAATCATCGGCCGTCCGTTCGAAACGTTGTGCGCCTTGCCGGTGGGCGGTGACGACAAGCCGTCCATGCGCGTCGCCGCACGCCAAGCGCTCCTCGTGCCCGGCGGGGCGGTCGTCGTCGAGTTCGAAGGGCGGCGCAAAAACGGTGAAACTTTCGCGGTCGAAGCGAGCTTCTCGGGCTGGCAGGGAACGGACGGCTTCCAGTACGGAGCGATCCTGCGCGACATCTCGGTCCGCAAGCGCGAGGCCGAACGCGTCAGATATCTCGCCGAATACGACGCGCTGACCGGTCTTGCCAACCGCAACACGCTGCATGCCGGACTGGTCGACATGATTGCGGACGCGGGGCAGCGCACTCGCGAGCTCGCGCTGCTCGTGATCGGGCTCGACGGCTTCCAGAGCATCAACGACATGCTGGGTCATTCCGCCGGAGATCTTGTCCTGCAGGCGGTCGCTATTCGCCTGAAAGGCCAGACTGCGGATGGCGCCATCGTTGCCCGGCTGAGCGGAGACGAATTCGCCATTGCGCGTGACGGCTCGGATGGCGCCGAGCCGATCGCAGAGTTCGCCGAACGAATTGCGCGCGCGTTCGAGGCGCCGCTTGCAACCGGCACGCGGCAGCATCGCGTCAGGATCAGCATCGGCGTCGCCGTCTATCCGGAAGGCGGGCACAACGCGGACGATCTCCTGAGCAATGGCCATCTCGCGCTGAGCAAGGCAAAGCTGACGCGGCGCGGCAGCCATGTGATCTTCGAGAGCGCGATCAGGCAGGAGTTGGAGAACCGGCTGACGTTGGAGAGCGAATTGGCGCTTGCCGCGGATCGCGACGAGTTCGAGCTGTTCTACCAACCCCAGGTTCGCCTGATCGACGCCAGCCTGGTCGGGGCGGAAGCGCTGATCCGTTGGCGGCATCCGGTGCGCGGCTACGTTTCGCCCGGGGAGTTCATGCCGGTGGTCAATAGCTCGGCCCTGTCCGAGCGGATCGCAAATTGGGTGATGGAGACCGCCTGCCGGCAGGCGCGCGCCTGGGAATTGTCCGGCGACAGTGTGCGCGTCGCGATCAACCTGTCGCCCTCGCAGCTCCACTCCGGTGATCTCGCGCATTCGGTCGCGGGACTGCTCGAAGCGACGGGGCTCACGCCGTCGCTGCTCGAGCTCGAGGTGACCGAAGACATCCTGCTTCACGACGAAGGCCGCGTGCTCGACATGTTCAAGCGGATCCAGCAGCTCGGCGTCCGTGTCCTGTTCGACGATTTCGGCACTGGTTATGCGAGCCTGAGCTATTTGAAGAAGTTTCCGCTCGACGGGCTCAAGATCGACCGGTCGTTCGTGCTTGATCTGCTCGTGGATTCCGACGATGCCGCGATTGTGGGGTCGACCATCGGCCTCAGCAAGCAGCTCGGACTCTCGATCGTGGCTGAAGGCATCGAGAATCGCGCTACGGCCGATTTCCTGGTGAGCATGGGATGCGAGGAAGGTCAGGGCTATTTCTTCGGCCGCCCGATGCCGGCGGAAGCATTCGAGCGGCAATTCCTCGCGGTGGAGTGCGCCGCCGTCAGCGCCGCCTGAAAGGGCCCCGCTCGATTTCTAGCGCCGACGAGCCACCGCGACGCCGAACAGGAAAGCAACGAACAGGCTGGCAAGCGGTGCTTCTCGCGTGATTGCTGCGACGGTCGCGAGGGGCCGGCCGGGCCTTCGTGCTTCCTCGATTGCGGATGTCAAGCGGTCGACAGCTGCATGTAGACCACCTGCGACTTCACCGACCGTGCGGGATACGTCCGTCGCGGCATCGATGGCGCGCTCGGCCATGCCGGGATGGGAAGGGGACTGCGGGATCTCCGTGCTCAAGCGCGCGACCTCCAGGCTGACCATGTGACGGAGGCCGGTACCTTTGGCTATCCGCGCGAGCGCTCGTTCTGAACAGCGGGTCAGATGACCTTTGGCTATCCGCGACAGGCGCCGTGGTATTTACGGCGGGTACCGGCCTTGGATGAGCAATTCGGCCCGCGGGATTTTGTTCCGAGATGATGCGCCCCTACGCAGACCTTCCCCGTGCAACGACGGATGCGAATCTCTGTTAGGCTGGTTCAACCTTGCTGATCTCAGGAGACAGCTGTGACCGAGACCGATCGGACCCCGACGGATCGAGCCCGGCGCATCGCCTTGCTCGGCGCTCCCATCGACATGGGAGCTTCGCAGCGCGGCACCCTGATGGGTCCTGCGGCGCTCCGCACCGCCGGCCTTGCGACGCTGCTCGAAAGCCTGGACTTTGAGGTAGCCGATTACGGCGATCTCTCGGTGGCCGAGGTCCGGGACCTCGCAGACAGGCCCCCCGACAGAGCCAATCATTACCGCGAAATCCAGCGCTGGACGCGCGTGCTGAGCCGCAGAGGCTACGAGATCGCAAAAACCGGTGCGCTGCCGATTTTCCTCGGCGGCGATCACACGCTGTCGATGGGATCGGTGAATGCCATGGCCAGCCACTGGCAGGAGCGCGGACGCGAGCTGTTCGTGCTCTGGCTCGATGCCCATGCCGACTACAACACGCCGGAGACGACGATCACCGCCAACATGCACGGCATGTCGGCGGCGTTCCTGTGCGGCGAACCCGGCCTCGACGGATTGCTCGGCGATGATCCGCGCGCCTCGATCCATCCCGACAGGCTCGACCTGTTCGGCGCGCGTTCGATCGACAAGCTCGAAAAGGAGTTGATGCGCGCGCGTCGGATCAGGGTTATCGACATGCGCCAGATCGACGAGTTCGGCGTCGCCGTGCTGATCCGCCGCGTCATCGAACGCGTGAAAGCGTGCGATGGTGTGCTGCATGTCAGCTTTGATGTCGATTTTCTCGACCCCTGCGTCGCACCCGGCGTGGGCACGACGGTGCCGGGCGGAGCGACCTATCGTGAGGCGCATCTGATCATGGAGCTCCTGCACGATTCCGGCGTGGTCGGATCAGTCGACATCGTCGAGCTCAATCCGTTCCTCGACGAGCGTGGCCGCACCGCGCGCACCGCGGTTGAATTGATCGGCAGCCTGTTCGGCCAGCAGATCGCCGACCGGCCGACCCCGAGCAATGCGATCGCGCCGGGCGAGTGACGCATGATCCGTTTGTGCGTTGCGAAGAAGGGAACTGCCGTCGGGGCCGCCAGATTTAGATCAGTCCAGGTCGAAATCGCCTATCTTTGAAACAGGTGCGAATTGCCAATGCACGTCGCGGAATGTTTCATGCGGGTCGCGCTTCAGCCGAGGATCCGCAAATGAGCAGCACGTTCGACGTCGACGACAAATCCGCGGGGACGACTCGCCGCCACTTTCTGCGCGGCAGCGCTGCCGCTGCGGGTGGCACTGTCCTGGGTGCCGGCGCATCGGCTGCCGCTGAGACCGGCAACCTTCCTCCCAACATTCCCGAATGGATGAAGGCGCCGGGCGAACCGATGGGAAGCCAGCCCTATGGCGCGCCATCACCGTTCGAGAAGGGCGTCGTCAAGAACATCTCGAAGACTCTCAAGCAGTACATATCGGCCTCCAGCCGGACGCCATTGCAGGAGCTCGATGGCATCATCACGCCGAACGGACTGTTCTACGAGCGGCATCATGGCGGCGTTCCGGCCATCGATCCGGCCCAGCACCGGTTGATGCTGCACGGGCTGGTCGAGCGCCCCCTGATCTTCACATTGGACGATCTCAGGCGTTTCCCGTCGCAATCGCGCGTCCACTTTCTCGAATGCTCCGGCAATCCCGGCTACAGCAAGCCTTACGGCAAGACAGCATCTGACCTGGTGGGTCTGGTGAGTTGTGCGGAATGGACCGGCGTCAGCCTCAAGCTGGTGCTCCAGGAGGCCGGGTTGAAGCCGGAGGCCAAATGGGTCGTCGCCGAGGGCGCCGACGCGGCCGCGCTGACCCGCAGCATCCCGATCGAGAAATGCCTCGAGGACGCCATGCTGGTCTACAGCCAGAACGGGGAGCGGCTGCGTCCGCAGCAGGGCTATCCACTGCGGCTGTTCCTGCCGGGCTTCGAGGGCAATATGAGCGTGAAGTGGCTGCGCCGCCTGCATGTGGCGGCGGAGCCGGTTTATTCGCGCGAGGAGACCTCGAAATACACCGACCTCCTGCCGGACGGCACGGCGCGCGAATTTTCGTTCTACATGGAGGCGAAGTCGATCATCACGCGGCCCTCGGGCGGCCAGCGCCTTAACGCGCCAGGCTTCCACGAGATCACCGGCATCGCCTGGAGCGGGCATGGCAAGATCGCGCGCGTCGAAGTGTCCGTCGACGAGGGAAAGAGTTGGCAAGGCGCGCAATTGCAGGAGCCGGTGCTGACGCGTGCCTTGACGCGCTTTCGCCTGCCTTGGCAGTGGGACGGCAAGCCTGCCGTGATCCAGAGCCGTGCCATCGATGAGACCGGCTATGTGCAGCCGACGCTCTCCGAGCTGCTCGCGGTGCGCGGCGAGAACTATTTCTACCACAACAACGCAATCTGGCCCTGGCGCATCGCGGCTGATGGTGAGGTGACCAATGCGCTGGCGTGAGATTTGCGGAATTGCTGTCGTAATTGTGCTGTGTGCGTTCGCGAGCGGAGCGCAGGCGCAAAGCCCGTATGGCCTCGGACGCCCCGCGACGGCTGCGGAGATCGCGGGCTGGAATATCGACATCGGACGCGACGGCAGCAATCTGCCGAAGGGAAGTGGCTCGGTCAGCCAGGGGCGCGAGGTGTTCGCCCAGCAATGTGCTTCATGCCATGGCGACAAAGGCGAGGGCGGCTTGGGTGACCGGCTCGTCGGTGGGCAGGGCACGATCGGAACTCCAAAGCCGATCCGCACCGTCGGCAGCTACTGGCCCTATGCGCCGACGCTGTTCGATTACATCCGCCGCGCGATGCCGCAGAACGCACCGCAATCGCTGAGCGACGAGGACATCTATGCGGTATCCGCCTATATCCTGAACCTGAACGGACTGGTTGGAACCGATGTGACGCTCGATGCCAAATCGCTTGCGGCTGTCAAAATGCCGAACCGCGACAAGTTCGTCGGCGATGCGCGGCCCGATGTGAAAAACTGAAGACCTTGTGGCGATCAGGTTCCACGCATTGGCTCGGAACTTGCCTGGGCAAAGGGCGGAACTCGCAGGACGCGATTGCATTAACCTGCCAGAGGAAAAACGTATGGGTCCTTCGATGGCAACTGATCGCTTCGCAAACTCCATGTCCTCAGCGCTTCGCCATCCCGGCGTGATTGCGTTGATTGTGGCCGGCGTGACGATTGCCGCGATGCTCATCGTCGATCATGGGCCATGGAATCGCGCCAAGACGCAGCCGGCTCACGTCGCGATGTATGCAACCACGGGCGAGGCCGCGCGCGCCGCAGGCGCCGCAGTGCTTCCGACCGAACAGAAGTCGCCAATCGAGCCGGAGCGGCCGGGGCCGAAGACGTCCCCGACCGTCAATCCGGTGACGCCGTAATTAGCTCAGTACATTAGCTCAGTACTTGGTCAGCCTCAGTTCTTGCGACCGTAGTTGAGGAGCCCGCCGCTGGTCTTTGGCGGATGCGCGCGAAGGGCTTCCTCGTTCGGCTCGGTGCCCCAGCCGGGCCGGTCCGGAACGACTAGATGCCCGTTCGCAATCTCCGGCTCATGCGTAAACAGCTCGCGGTCCCACGCCAAGCGGTCGATGTCGATCTCCATGATGCGCAGGTTCGGCACCGCGGCGCAGAAATGCGCGTTCATCATCGAACAGAGATGGCCGTAGAAATTGTGCGGGGCGACGTTGACCTCGAACGCTTCCGCGGCGGCTGCGATCTTCATCGACTGCCAGACGCCGTTCCAGGGCGTGTCGATGATTGCGACGTCCATCGCCTGCTCGCGGAAATAGGGCAGGAATTCCCGCAGGCCCAATAGCGTTTCGCAGGACGAGATCGGATGCGGGCTTTGCCTTCGGATGTAACCGAGAGCCTCCGGATTGAAACTGTCGATCTCGATCCAGAACATGTCGAGGTCCGCGATGGTGCGCAGGATCTTCAGATAGCCCTCGGTCTTGGCGTTGAAGTTGCAGTCAAGCAGGATGTCGACGTCGGGGCCCGCACCGTCGCGGATCGCTTCCAGATGCATGCGCAGATCGTGCAGGATTTTGCGGTCGACGTTGATCTCGGGCGCGAAGGGAGAGCCGAAGCCCGGCCGCCAGCCGGTCGGCTTGCCGTCGTCGTAGGAAAAGATGTTGGTCTTGAGCGCGGTGAACTTCTTCTCGCGCACCTCGCGTCCCATTGCCTTGACGCCGTCGAGATTTTCGATCGATGGTTTGTACCAGGCAGGGTGATTGATCCGCCATGTGGCGCAATGCGACCAGTAGACCCGGACGCGGTTGCGGATCTTGCCGCCGAGCAGTTCGTAGCAGGGCATACCGAGACACTTCGCCTTGGCATCGAGCAGCGCATTCTCGATCGCGCCGAGCGCTTGCGCCACCACGCCGCCGGCAGCGGGACGTGTAGCCGCGAACAGCTCGGCGTAGATGCGCTCGTGCTGGAAAACGTTCTGCCCGACGACACGGGCGGAGAGGCGCTGGATCGCAGCGCCGACGCCGGGCGAGCCAAAGCCTTCGTCGAACTCGCTCCAGCCGACGATGCCGTCTTCGGTCGTCAGCTTGACGAAGTGATAGTTTCTCCAACCAGCATCGCAGGCGAGAATTTCGAGACTTGTTGCTTTTGATGATGTGGTCATGTCGCTCCCTGTCGCCCGGCCGGGCTCTGTTTTCTTGTGGCCTGGTCGCAAGCCCGAGCCCTGGCCGCAACTGTAAGGCCAACCACCGATCGGCGTGAAGCCCGTAGCCGGCTTCTCGGGGACGTTTTACGGCCATTGCCGCAAGGTTAGTCAGCCGATCGCGGACGAGCCGAGCAGAGCGAGCACGGCCAGCGCCATCAGGGCGGTGCCGAGCCAGCCCAGCACGACGAGCCATGACCGGGCCTTGAAGGGGCCCATGATCGCCTTGCTGGAGACGATCAGCATCATCATCGCCATGATCGGGACGGCGACGATGCCGTTGAGCACGGCGCTCCACACCAGCATGTGAATGGAATCGATCCCGGTGAACCCGAGACCGAAGCCGATCGCGGTCGCGGCCGCGATGATGGTGTAGAAGCCGACGGCCTCGTCGGGCTTCGCCTCCAGCGTCGCACGCCAGCCGAAGATCTCCGCCACTCCGTAGGCGGCGGAGCCCGCCAGCACCGGGATCGCCAGCAGGCCCGTGCCGATAATGCCGAGCGCGAACAGGGCGAAGGTGAAGTCGCCGGCGAGCGGACGCAGGGCTTCTGCGGCTTGCGTCGCCGAACCGATGTTGGTGACGCCGTTGGCGTGCAGGACCGAGGCCGTGGTCAGGATGATGAAGAAGGCGATGCCGTTGGAAAGCAGCATTCCGGCGATGGTGTCGGCCCGGATACGCGCCAGCTCCGGACTGCCGCCGCGCTTCAGCTCGCGCAGCGGCTTGTCGCGCGTGCCCTGGTTCATCTCCTCGACCTCCTGCGAGGCCTGCCAGAAGAACAGATACGGGCTGATCGTGGTGCCGAGGACGGCGACGACCATCATGAAATAGTCGGCGCTGACATTGGTCTCCGGCCACACCGCCGCGAGCAGCGCCGTGCTCCAGGGGATCTTCACGGTGAAGGCGGTTGCGACATAGGCGAACAGCGCCAGTGTGAGGAATTTCAGCACCGGCGAATAGCGCCGATAAGGCAGGAACACCTGCAGCAGCGTCGAGCCCGCGGCAAAAATCAGCGCGTGCTCGTGGTTGAGGCCGCCGATCACGAGCGAGAGCGCCTCCGCCATCGCCGCGATGTCGGCGGCGATGTTGAAGGTGTTGGCGGCGACCAGCATGGCGACGAGACCCAGCACCGCCCAGCGCGGCGCGATCTGCATGACGTTGGCGGCCAGCCCCTTGCCGGTGACGCGGCCGATCTGGGCGCTGACGAGTTGAATGGCGATCATGAACGGCGTAGTCAGAAACACCGTCCAGAGCAGTCCGTAGCCGAATTGCGCGCCGGCCTGCGAATAGGTGGCGATGCCGGACGGATCGTCGTCAGCGGCCCCGGTGACGAGCCCCGGCCCCAGCCTTTGCAACAGTGTGGGCGCGGATTTCATGGGGGTGAGGGCACTGTCGCTCATGGAAGAAGGACCTCGATCGGGGGCGCATCCTTGAGCAAATGCCAATGAGGGAACAAAGGTTCCCCACTGGTTAGCGGGCTCCGATGCCATTTCTGATTTTGCTAATCGCTTTTGACTCGTCGGGCAAAACACCTGTATAAGTGCATCATCGCAAGAACACTCGATGCGGGCTTTTGCGCGCATCCCGAGCGTAACCGGGAGACCATGGACGCCTGTCGCGCAGTCCGCAACGTGCGCATGGACACCAGCGAGGTGTTTGTCCCCTGAGCGAGTGCGGTCCCGGGGCTATTTGATGCTGACGAACATGCCCCAGGCGCCGGCCAGCGCGGCGCCGGAAAAGACGATCAGCGGATTGTCGCAGAACGCACTGCCATAGGTACACATGGTGACGCCGAACGAGCCGATCTCGTGATGGCTCGCGGAATAGAACAGTCCCGACAGCACCAGCAACGCAGCGGCGACGTAATACATCGACGATCTCTCCGAACCTTTCCCGATTGCGTCTTTCGCAAGGGACATGTCCCAGCATGGCGCGAACAAATTGCATCCTGCCGAATCTGCCTTGCTGCATTTGAACTAAAGTCGATCTGTCCTGCGGGACACTGCCGCCATTGGTTGCAGTTTTCTGCGCTATCAGGACGTGTGATCGGGACGAGAACATCTGGACGGGAACATCATCCTACCTGCGTGCCCTTTGTCGGCCGGGGGTTTAGGGACGGGGTCATGAATGTGAGGTGAAAGGCGCGCGGGTTCCGGTTGCAAGAGGGAAGAGCGCCCCGGATGGTTGCATGCGAGCTTCCCGTGTTCACTTTTGGACTGTCCTGGATCGCTTCTTAACGTACTTTGCGAATGGAGCAGGAAGACGGGAGCTTGTCATCTCACCAGGAAGGAATTTGAGGTGCCTCTCGACGGGCAGAAAATGCACCAGCTTGATGCAAGCCAAACGACACGACAAATGCTGCGCCGTTCTCGGGAGCAGATCGCGGTGTCAATGGCACTGCTTCAGCAACAGGTTCCGAAAATCTGGCACCCTGAGCCTCCAAAACCATAGAAACCTCGTCCGCTGTTCCCGCGTTGCGCGGAATGGCGAACCGAGAAACCAAGCAACGGCCGATTTGTGCTGGGTGCAACAAGCCCATGGTGTTCATCGACGCGGTTGGTTCACCGGACGGGGCGATTGCCATCTTTCGGTGCTCCGACTGCAACAAGCTATTCTGGGAGAAGCCCAGGCGAGACCAAAAGTAAGGCTGCCTCAGTCGGCCCCTCCAGGCTGCCAATGCTGCTTCCGTCGCGCCTGAAATCTGTGGCCTATTTTGAACCTGCGAGTGGACAAAAAAGGCCCCAGCACGGGGGGCCGAGCTGAGGCCGTAGGGATTGTCGGTCGTGCATCCGGACCGACACCCGAATAACCCCTTGGCCCTTAAACGTGTTCCTAATAGGTGGCCTGTTTTCCGCATTTGGGCATGAACAGATCGAGAGCCGCGCACCCGCCATGTACAATTGTCGGCACAAGCGGGCCGGAGCACGGCTCCGGCGTCCCGACGAAACACGCCTGAAACAATGCCGAAACCAGATAGCCTCGAACTCTCCGCCCGCTGCGCCCGACCAACGAAGCGAAAAGGAGATCATCATGATCCAGATCGGTTCGAAGGAAGAAGTCGCGTTTCTGCTGGCGCTGTTCGGCACGCACACCCAGCCGGTCAAGCGGCCGAAGTCGAAATCGCAGCAGGCGTGAGGCGCTGATCCCATGCCAGGTTTGGCCGAATGCCAGAGCCTCTTGCGCCTTCTGATCGCAAGGGGCGACCCGAAGGCCATCCCGCTCGCCCAAGGCGCCATCGATCAATATCTGAATACGGCGCCGGTCTGCATGCGCGGGCGCGGCCTGCGCGTGCTCCGGAGCGATGCGCTCGACCAGCATGATGCCGCGGTCGGCGTGCAGCGCTCGTTCGCCGAGACGGTGGATGCCTATATCGAGCGGAAGCTTGCGGAGGAGTGAGGGTGCCGAGTGTCGTTTCGCCCCTGTCGTTTTCGCCACGCGATCATTGTCGCGTGAGCAATCTCGGCGGAGATGACTCGGGCTCCAGCACGGCGATCTTTCGGCCGAGCTGCCAGACCTCGACCTTGCCGTGCCGCGTGAACTGCTGCGCGAAGGTGAGGGCGGTAGCATCCGACGAGGCCTCGAAAGCTTCGGCGGAGCGGAAAACGCCGTTTTCGCCGACGAGGTAGGCGCGATATTGCTGTGTCATGTCGGCGCCCTCGGGCCCGGTGAATGCAGCCAGGCGTCGATCTGCATGGCCGTCTCGTCCTGCCGCGCCCTGCGCAGCAGCATCTCGCGGCGGCGCCCCGGCGCGAGCGTGCGCGCCTCCTCGCGAAGCCGCGCGGCCTCCTCGGCGAGCCGCTCGTCGAGCCTCTTGGTTTGCTTGAATCGTCTACGCGTATGCATGCACGTCTCCCTCGTTCTTTTGGGGCGGGAGCAATCTCGGCGGTCTCATCATCGGTCGATGCCAATTGCCTTGCGGTGATGGATTAATTTTGCGCTTCTGTCGGCGAGAGAGACACATCATTTGATATGTTGGCGGATTAAATTGCGAGAGCAAGTTCAGCGACTTGAGCGAGTTACTCATCTTGAGTGTTTGTGATTCCAATGTTCACTTTTGGACAGAAGCGAGATCGGATCGTGCGGGCAGAGTTGCTTCGGACGCTGAACGCGTGACGTGACGTTTCTGCGTCGGCTCAAGTGCCGCCGCCGCTCAGTGCGTCATCACTCGCGAGAAAGATTGCAGAAGAACGCGTGTATCGCCTGCCAGCTAAGAGATGTTTGACACCGCTTGAACCGGCAGCGCTGTCGTGGTCGGTTGATGCGAGCAGCGAGCATTGGTTGACAATGTTCTTCTTTTGTTCTATTCTCGTCAAGCTTTCTACCTGTGGGCGACAAGCGGAAGCGCTCGGCGTCGCCCAAATTTCCGTGGGGTGGCGATGAGTAACTCGCTTCTGGCTTTGGTCCTCCTGGACGATCCGGCAACGCCGGACATGTCGGCGGTTGCGAAGGTCCTCCGCGCTCGCCATCCGGAGCTGGCAACGGAGGCTGCGGAGAACGAGGAGGCGCAACAGGTTCAAGCAAACTCGCCGCTCATTCGCTGTGGCAATGAATTTGTTGCCGTCATGTCGATGCCGGCGCGCATTCCTGACGATCCCGGCCTGTGGTCGCGCGCGTCTCCGTCGTGGCCGCAGGGCAAGGCCATCGCGGCGCGGCATCGTGGGCATCTGATCGTCTCGGTGCTCGGTCAAAAGCAGCGATCATTGCCGGCCGCTCGTCTGACAACTGCTGTCATCGGCGCATTGATCGCGACCATGCCGCAATGTTGCGCCGTTGTATGGAATGGCAAGGTCGCACGGCCTGCCGATCTATGGTTGGACATGTCCAGTCGATCGTTTGCGCCGTTCCCAGACTATCCTTCCACGCTGTGGGTCGATGTACTGCCGTTCCGATCAGAGGGCGGCATCGGCGCGGTGACGGTGGGGCTCTCGGCATTTGCCGAACGTGAAATCGAGTTCGAGACTCACAGGCTAACGCTTGCAGCGTTGATGGACAAGGTGGACGGTCTTACCGACTATCTGATTGAGCACGGACTTGTGGTCAAAGACGGTGATACGTTTGGCGCCAACATGCGCGAGCGCTTCAGGGTCCGTTACAAAAACTCCCAGCAGTTCGATGGCTTGCCCGTACTTTTCTGTGACGACGGTTCTGATCCAGAGTGATGATGTAGGGAGAGAGTTGCTGGGGCCGTCTAAACGGGTTGGTTTGACACGTCGGGCAAAACACTGGCAGAATGGCATCATCGGAAGAATTCGGATAAAGCCCGCGGGAATGCCGCGGGCTTTATTGTTGTGCAGCGATATTGATTCTTTGCATGTCGTCATCGTGGGTACGATGTTCAATGGGACTCGGTCGTGGCTAAAGAAAGAGCAGCTTCGATTACGAAACAATCCAAAGGGCGAAAGCGCCGCTACTACGAAATCGGTCCCGACCTCCGGGTGGGGGGCAAGCCGGGCTATTGGCTGGAGGACAAAAGTATCCTTCCTCCCTACGAGGTTTTTCGTCTTCCAGCTTCCACCCCGCCTGCCCCTTTCATGTTTGACAAATCGGCAGGCGATTTGCCTTATGACTTGGAGCCGTACTACCGCTGGTGGCTTATTTCGGACCGGACAAAGGTGATATTCGAGAGGCTTGACCCAGAGGCCTTTGTGTTTGTGCCGTGTGACGTGCGAGTACCGGGTGGTAGCTACCATGGGCCGAACTATTGGCTCTGCGATGTTGTTCGCGTCCTCGACGCGCTGGATGAAGCGCAATCGCGCTTGATCATCCGAATTGAAGACGATGCTCGCTCTCTCAAGTTTGGAAAGAAGATCTACTTGGCCCTGCCGGGCTCCAAACTGGTCTTTAGCGAGACTGCAATCGGCGAAGCGCATATCTTTCGTATGGCTCATGGCGAGGCGAACGTCATATGCGATCAAGAATTGAAGGACGCCTGCAAGTCCGCGGGTCTCAAGAGAATCTGGTTTAGCGACGTCTCGAAGCTCTGAACGGGCCTGGAGTCGTGAGGTCCGGTTCGCTCGCAGGCACGAGCGGGAGCGCGAGTAGAAGATTGCGGCTCCTTAGCGGCACATTCCATGTACTTCGGTCCGTCTGCCCTGATCTCACGGGACGATGCGATAGTCGCCCCCCGATCGTTGATATTGAGCAGTGCTTAGCTGTGACTTTTCGACAGCCTCGCCTCATTCAAATGCGCAGATCGACGCGTCGAACCTCATAACGCCGAAGCGACTAAAAATGGCGAGGACTGCGCCATGGCCTGTTCTTGAAGAACATAGGCATAAAGATCAACACGGCCCCCGTGAGAGCGCCTGCCGGCTCCGTTCAAACTAGCTCATGATCAGATCTGCCCGCTCCTTCCTTTTCGGTGGAGAGTGGATCGCGTGCTGTAGCGCCGTGGCGGCCATAACGCAGATGCATTTTTCGCACAAATTCGGAAGTGCCTGGCCCATATTCGTTCGGAGCGGCGACTACACCAGCGCTCTCTGCACCGAGTGCTCGACCGCCTCGTCTGCAAGCCAAGCATTCCAGACGTATTGCAATCTCGCTTGACGAGCGCGCGAAATTCCCGCCGCGGTCGCTCGCCTTAATACGTCTCAGGATCGCAGTTCATCAGCCCACGTCCTAATGAGACCCATTTCGTGAGGGTGCATGG
Source organism: Bradyrhizobium nivariense (assembly GCF_029846715.1). Taxonomy (GTDB): domain Bacteria; phylum Pseudomonadota; class Alphaproteobacteria; order Rhizobiales; family Xanthobacteraceae; genus Bradyrhizobium. The sequence goes on along the minus strand of NZ_JARVWW010000002.1, from coordinate 50,291 downwards.
CAATTCTGTTTGATCATCACATTATCCTCGAGCGCTTTAGAAGCCACCCCGCGTTTAAGGATATAGATAAGCAAACGTTCGATATCGATTCACCCGCAAATCGCATCTATCTGCCAGCAGATCGGGAGTTCGCCGCGAAACTGAATGTGTCGCCTCATCCCGGCAGACACGTTACTTCCTATGTCGAGGCCGTCTGTAAAACACTTGATCGGATCGCAGATATTCCGAGTTCAGGCGATCGAGCCGCAGAAATAAAGGCTCTTATTGATGCAATGCGTATAGGCTTCGCCAATGGCGATCTCTACACAAATGTGCCGATCGGAAAAACGGACGAGGACGTTGCTCTCGGAATTGCGAAGATCTTCGCAGATTACAAGGCCTATCGCGATCGATACCCGGAGAGACTACAGGCAATTAGAGACCTTGAGCAAAAAGGAGCAGCTTCCGGCCAGGACCATCTGATTAAATGGATGCTTTACCTGGATAACCCTGAGAGACGGAAATTGCTAGATGAAGTGATAGCTCAAAATCCTGACGTTAACTTAACTTCAGGCAATCGAGACCTGAACGGAACGCATTGGTCCAGGTTCGAAGCGTCCGATCCCTCCTCAAGCATCTTTCGTATACCCGGCTCGACACCAGTCAACCCGAGCGAGTTTCCACCGCTGCGAGGCTACAGTTCGCCTTCTCTCGCAGGTCTGAACGCAACGGAAGGGTTTGCGCGAAGTGATCCGCGCTTCACAGGTGTGCTACCGGCTTTTCCGGTGCCTGATCCGAATGAACAACAGTTTGGCCAATTACCTCCGACTACCGCCGCGCCGTCGGACCCGTTTGTTCTCAAATCCGACCCGATGACCGGGGTGTCGCTTCCGTTCTACGAAAATCCCTTGACGGGCCATTCGGCCAATAACTCGACTCTGGCCCGAGATGTTCTTCCGTGGTTGGCCGGAGCGGCGGCGCTCGGCGTAGCGGTTCCGTTCATTCCCGCTTGGCTAGCCATGTTGGGCTTGGGCGCAGGTGTGGCGGTGGGTGTTGGCGCCGCCGGGGCGCAAGACATCAAATCGGTGCCGGCGGAGGGCGCGGAAGCCGATGGCCGAGGAGTTTTCTCCGCAGGTGCGGCCCCTTACAATTATCTCGGGATTAGCCACACTTCCGATAACGCCACCAACAGCGGCGACGATTCTGCTTCCTCGATGCTCGGGCTGCCGCTGGCCGGACATTACCCGCTTGATCCAGATGTGGCTCGGGCCAGCACCTTTGCCGACCGCTTCGGAAACTGGGCCGACACTTCGGCAGGCACTGTGCCTGCGCGGCCATCGAACTTGCCAGAAGGGTCGGCCCCTCCTGCCGCAGCGACTCTCGCGCCCGAAGAGGTTCGCCGTCTCACCCGTGTCAATGAGTCGAATGCGGGCAGCGTTTTCACGTCGGGGAGTGCGCCAGTCCCTTATCTGCCTTCCACGGAATTCAACGATCGGTTTGGCAACTGGACCATGCCGACTGCTGACGGCCGACAGCCGGAGCCGAGCAGGCCGATCGGCCCATTTGCGAATGAGCCGAGCTATCTCATTCCGCCACCGATCTTTGGAGTGGATGGTGCAGGCAGTCCGCACAGTGAAGCCGAGGAGTGGTTCTCGCGCTGGATAAGGCCGCTGCTTCGGCCGGACTGAAATGCAGGATATGGAGACGTGCGTGTGCTGTTGAGATCGGTCGTTTGACACGTCGGGCAAAACACTGGCAGAATGGCATCGTCGAAAAGGTGCCTGGTTCAAGCCCGCGGAATTCCGCGGGCTTCTTTGTCTCGAAGGCGCGCCGGACGTCCATGCGTCACGCCGCAGGCGGTCCGAACCACCTCGTCAGCGCGTCAGCAAGTCCGTGTTGGCTCTGATCTCCCACCCAGGCCACGTGCCCGTCGGGCCGCACCAGGACGGCGCCTGGTGCGGCGACTTGGCCGATCGCCGGAAGCTGCCACGGGCCGTCGCAATCGGCGTCGATGCGATCGACGCAATCTGCCCAGGGCGCGATATCGAGGCCGCCGGCCTTACCAAAATCGAGCAGCACGCCTCGCGCGCCGCGCAGCAGCGTGAATAGTCGCAGCGGACGCCCGTCGATCGTCAGATCGAGATCAGGCATGCGCCGCCCGAGCAGCGCGTGTCCTTTGCCGAGATCATAGTGCACGTCGAGCCCACTCATCATCGCGCCAAAACGTTTGCGCGGCTCGTCCATCGTGAGCAGTTCAGAGACGATTTCGCGCGCGGCCTTGAGGCCGTCGTCGCCGCGGCGGAGCAGGGCGATTTGCGCCATGGTGTTGCGCAGCACGCGCGCGGCGATGGGATGGCGCTCGGTGTGGTAGGTGTCGAGCAGGCTGTCGGGCGACGTGCCCTTGACGACCTGCGCCAGCTTCCAGCCGAGATTGACGGCGTCCTGCACGCCGGTGTTGAGGCCTTGTCCGCCCACGGAGTGATGGATATGCGCGGCATCGCCGGCGAGCAGCACGCGTCCCTTGCGATAGGAGTGGGCCTGCCGTGCCGCATCAGTAAAACGGGAGATCCAGGACGGGCTGTGGAGCCCGAAGTCGGTGCCGTACACGGCGACGAGGGCGTCGCTGAGATCGCGCAAGCCGGGCTCGCCGGTGCGCTCGAGCGTCGCTTCCGTCACGACCACCAGCACGCGTCCGCTCTCGGTTTTGCTGAGGCCGTGAAAACCGAGCGCGTCGTGGCGCAGGCCCCAGGCCGGCGCGCATGCCAGCTCGCCAGCCGGGTCCTGGCGCATCTCGACCTCGGCCATGAGGTTGCTCAGCGTCGGATCGGAGCCGGCGAAGTCGATGCCGGCGGTCTTGCGCACCAGGCTGCGTCCACCGTCGCAGCCGACCAGATAATCTGCGCGCAACGTCTCGCCGCCGGAGAGCGTCACGGTGATGCCGGTCTCGTCCTGCGCGAAGCCCGCCACCTCGGCGTTTCGATAGATCGGCACCGCGAGCTCCTCGACCCAATCGGCCAGGATGCGCTCGATGTGGCTCTGCCGCAGCGTGAGCCCGTAAGCGTGCCGGGTGGGGAGGTCGCTGATGTCGAGCCTGGTCCAGGCGAATCCCGCGAGCTGGGTGATCTGTCCTTCGCGCAGGAAGCGGTCAGCGACGCCGCGCTGATCGAGGATCTCGATGCTGCGCGCGTGCAAGCCGCCGGCGCGCGTGCCGACGAGGTCCCGGTTGGCGCGCCGTTCGACCACGGCGACGTCGACATTCGCGAGCGCCAGCTCCGCGGCCAGCATCAACCCGGTCGGGCCACCGCCGGCGATCACCACGGCGTGGTCTTTGGCGTGGCGGGCGCCGGCCCGTTTGGTGTGGCCGCGCGTCCGGGACGTCGGGAGCAATACAGGCATGTGATGACCCCTCGAGGCTTGGATGGTCTTCGGGGCGAGGGTTCTACGGCAGGGCCGGGGGCTTGAAGCAAGCCCCTTGCACACCAGATATCTGAGTGGGAGGAAGGAATCCTTCTTCCGCCTTCGTCGCGTTGACACGTCGGGCAAAACACCGGCAGAATGGCATCATCGAGATGCGCGCCGCCCGCGGAGCGGCTTAATCGTCCTTCGACAAATCGCCGGGCTTGGTGGGAAGGTCGATGGTGCCGCCATCGCCGTGCACGAGATCGCGGCCCTTCTCCGTCTCGCCGGCGTCTTCAACGATGGCTTCTTGCGTGTCGCGCTCCTTGTCGATGCGCGGCTTGCGTCCTGGAAGATTTCGCGAAGTCTTTGGTGACGAAGTCCTTTGTGACGTAGTCCCGCGTGTCATCTGCCGCTCCTCCTGATCGCCTAACGCAGCCAAAGCGAATTCGTTCGTTTGACACGTCGGGCAAAACACTGGCAGAATGGCATCATCGAAAGACGTATGGTTCAGCCCGCGCGGAGCGATCTGCGGCGGGCTTTTTAATTCAACATAGGTTTTGACACGTCGGGCAAAACACCGGCAGAATGATATCATCGAGACGAGTTTGGTTCACCCGCGCGGAAAGCATCCGCCGCGGGTTTTTTCGTCTCGATTGAGATCGGACGGCGGCGGCGCATTGCGGCCACGCACTCGTCAAACTTGGAGCGCCGATCGGCGCGCCGCCGTCCGTACCATTGCTGGCCGTGCACGCGCGAACGTGCCGGCCCGCGGCGCTGGGCCATTTGCTCGCGCCGCTGCGGTCTCCGGGAACGGAGATAGGGTTCGCGCCCGAAACGATCGCGCTTCGTCGCGCGATCTGCCGCGCATTTGTTTTCATGGAGAGACGATGACCGCCTATCTGATATCGCTCGCGCTCGCGGGCCTGGTTGCAATCGTGTTGTGGGAGATTTTCTCTTGAGCGAGGAGGTCGAATGTGAGGGCGCAGGCGAGCCGGTTCGCTTGCCCGCGCGAAGGAGGACGTCCAACGCGCGCACCCTGACCGAAATTCGCTCGCTCGCGCGCAGCCACACCAGAACCGCAATTCGTGTGCTGGTCGGGATCATGCGCAGCAACGAGGCGACGCCGGCCGCCCGAGCTTCAGCCGCCAACGCCATCCTCGACCGTGGCTGGGGCAAGGCCGCGCAGCCGGTCGAGAACGGCGAGGATGGAACGCTGGAATTGATTCACCAAATCCAGCGCGTGATCGTGCATCCGGAGAGCGCGAGCAGCGGTGACGCCGGAAAAGATGCTTGAGCTGACGGACAACCCGATTTCGAGTTCGATTGGACTTACGGTTTGACACGTCGGGCAAAACACCGGCAGAATGGCATCATCGAGACGAGTTGGTTGATGCCCGCGCCGAACGGTTGGTCGCGGGTTTTTCGTTTCGATGGTCCTCCTCGCTAGTTCCTGGTCTGCTGGTTGGTCCGGCGCTGCCCGGCATAGGCGCGCTGTATCTTGTCGCTGCAATAAGTCAGCGTCCGCCCGTCGCCGGTGAAGTGTCCGTCTTTGATGATCCAGAGGATGACGGTCTTGTCGTCGATCTTCTTGAGCATCAGATTCTCTCGGTTCTGAATGGTGTTCGGGTCCTGCACGCTGACGGTTTCAGGGCCGGAAGCCGCTTGCAATGTGCAGGCAGCGTCGATCCTGACGGTGTCGGGAAGCTGAACTCGCGTATTTTCGATCTTGCAAATGTTGGACGCCGTCGTGATCGATTTTCCGGAGAACGCGACTATGGTGTCGTTGAATTTCGCGCAGCGGTCCTCGAAATCGGCGCTGGCCGCTGCGTAGACACCATCCCGCGGGTGGGCCTCCTTGAGGGCTCGATCCTGCTCGGCCTTCTGCTTCGCCTCTTCCTTGGCTCTCAGTGTGGCCTCGGCAAGCGCGCGCTGCGTGTTCGGAGGGCAGTCGGCCGCACGCCAGGGTGGATCCTTGATCTTCCCATTCAGGCTCTTCTGAACGGAGATTGTCGCCGCATCGAGCCGTTTGATGAACATGACTTCGTTGAATTGCCTGGTCTCCCAGTTGGGATCGCGAGGGTCGAGGTTCTGCGCCAGATTGTAATCGTCACACACCATTTCAACCTTCAGCGAGCCCGGGCCGAGATCGGTGATTTTCTTGACGTCGCAGCCCCATTCGTAACCGCTGACCGACTTTTCGCGAAGGTCGATCGTAAGGCCGCCGCTTTCATCGCAAGACGAACGGAAATTCTTGCCGGGTTCGGCATAGACACCGGCTTTGGGGCGCCATTTGTCGAATGCCTGAGCAGATGGCTCTTGTGCGAAGGCGGCTGGTGCGAATGTCGCCAGCATCGCATGACTTAAAATTCTGAGGACTGACCATCTCCTCACGCGAATCTCCCCTGCTTCATCAGATCGAACGGTTGCGCTCTGCCAACCCGTGCGGGTGAGATAGTTAAGCAATTATCGTGAGTTGAGCAAGTCGGCCGAAGCTGCGAATTGCAGCGTGCCGGCAGAACGCGCTTACGTCACTACAAATGGAGTTGAATATGTCCTCACATGATGCGGCGCATCTTGCAACCCATCGGGCGCGTGGCGCCCCATGGTACGAGTGGATATGGAGAGACGACCAACCGGCCGCGTGGTTCATCCAATCCGCATCGAGGTATCGATTTCAACTATGTCGGCGGACAAGAGGCTCGTTTGAACAAGAGTCATCCCGCGTTGCGGTCGCCGGTGGATGGGGTTGTTGAGAACGCCGGCGAAGACAAGTGGGGAACGATTGCCATCCGAGATAAGGACGGCCTCCTGCATCAGATACTGCACAGCAATGCCAGGCACGTGAAGATCGGCGATCCCGTGGCGGCAGGCCAGATCCTTGGGACAATGGGAAACACAGGTCTAATCCGTAAAGATGGGAAGAAGGGAGACCTGCACGTTCACTATCAAATCAAGGATCCTTCGGGAAATCTCATAGATCCACGCGCGTTTTCCGATGCGTTGGGGCCGTTCGATCCCAACCCAGCACCGCCAGCTTATATTCCGGAGTATCGACAATATTTGCGAGACGCCCGGACGGTACCGGCAACGTCACCAGCAGACGTGCGGATTCTGACTAGAATGCCTGCAGGAAGCCCGAGCCGATCGGCATTCGATTCGGAGCCGATAGCGGTCCCCGAAGCCGGCCCTGCGTCTACGCTTCCACCAGCCGCGCAGAAACAGTTCGGAGGGCTTTTTGGACTCTGGCCGCCATTCTCTGAAAACGCGGCCGCTCCTGACCTGAGCCAAACCCGGCAGCGACAACTCGACACTCCCGACACAGAAGACTGGTCCACGATGTGGCGCAGGCGTACCGGCCTGCCCTAGGGCGAGCGAGCGCAGCCATTGTCCATCCTGAGAATTCCGACGGCCGAGATCTTCGAGCCGCTGCTCAAGCCCGCGCGCTACAAGGGCATTTACGGCGGACGCGGCTCGGGCAAATCGCATTTCTTCGGCGAGCTTCTGGTCGAGACCTGCCAGGCCGAGCGCGGTACGCTTGCGGTTTGTATCCGCGAGGCGCAGCGGACGCTGGCGCAGTCTTCCAAGCGGCTGATCGAGGGCAAGATCGCGAGCCTTGGGCTCGGCCACGGCTTCAAGCTGTTCAGCGACAAGATCGAGACGCCCGGGGACGGGCTGATCATCTTTCGCGGACTGCAGGCCAATCTGGTTGTCTCCTTCTACTTCGCCAAGCGCGGCTTCGAGAATGTTGCGAGGATCATCAAGCGGTGAAGATACCAGATGACGAAATCAGGGCGATCGTTGCCGAGACGCTGGCCGAGCAACACAGGCTTCAGCAGGCGAATATCGATGCGATCGTATTGCAGACCGTGGCATCGGTGCTGGCCTCCTTTGGAATCGAGGATGACGATCGAAAGGAGCTGAGGGCTGATTTTCAGCACCTGCGCCGATGGCGAACGAGCGTGGAGCAGGCGCAGAGCTACACCTTCAAGGCCGTGATTACGGTGATCGCCACCGGCCTGATGGGTGCGGTTTGGCTAGGCGTCAAGGTCGTGCTGGGTAAATGAGTTTCGCGTGGCGGTAACCTTCCGCATGCCCCCTAAAGGATCGTTTCGCTCCAATGAGCCATCTCATGTACAGAATTCGTATCGTCGATGCGTCTGATGATGACGTTGTCGACACCTTGTCCGACCTGCACCAGCTGACGTTCTTCGATGCGGCGGCTATGCCGCAATTCGACCTTGGAACGTGGTGGCTGGCCTATCACGGGGACGACGCGATCGCCTTTGCCGGCGTCGTGCCGTCCACGCATGCACGAAACAGCGGCTACTTCGCCAGGGTCGGGGTCGTGCAGCGGCATTGGGGGCGGGGACTTCAGCTCAGGCTGATGCGGGCGGTCGAGGCGCGGGGGCGCCGCATCGGATGGGACAGCATCGTCTCCGATACGACGAACAATCCGGTGTCTGCCAACAATTTCATCCAGGCGGGCTATCGACTCTACGAACCCGAGGTGCCCTGGGCTTGGTCACATACGCTTTATTGGCGAAGGTCGCTTCGCTGACGATTCCAGCAGGTGTCCCGCGATGCGGAACGTGGCTGTCGCAACGCGCGAGACGTGGCGCCGACCGCATGTCCAGAATGTCCAAAGGCCCGGCAGCTTCGGCTGCCGGGCCTTTTTTTGCGTATTCAAGCGATGCGGGTGAAGCACTTGCGAAGTCGGCGGGGGCGGGCTTTAAGCTCTCGCAGGAAATTCGGCGACCACAAGCCGATGCAAGGGAGCGCTATCGATGCCCACCAAGCCACAACTGCCGGAACGTTCGTCGCGGACGACGGGAGGGCCAACCGCACTCGACGGTCTGCTGGTCGTTGATTTTACGCGTGTGGTTGCCGGTCCGGCCTGTACGCAGACGCTTGCTGATTTCGGCGCGCACGTCATCAAGATCGAGAATCCAGACGGTGGCGACGACACGCGTGCGTATGAACACGCCGAAATCGGTGGAGAGAGTGCTGCTTATCTCAGCCTGAATCGCAACAAGCGCGGCATCGCGCTCGACCTTACCCTGCCGGAGGCTCGTGAGATTGCGCTGGATTTGATTCGCAAGGCCGACGTGGTGGTCGAGAACTTTTCCAGCGGGGTCATGAAGAAATTTGGCCTCGACTATGAGGCTGTTGCGCCACTCAATCCGCGGCTGGTCTATTGCTCGATCTCCGCCTACGGGCGCACCGGACCGTTTGCCTCGCGTCCCGGTTTTGATCCGATCACGCAGGCGGAAAGCGGCTTCATGTCGCTCAACGGATTTGCCGACGGCCCGGCGGTTCGCACCGGGCCGCCCATTGTGGACATGGCGACGGGGATGTCTGCCTGCAACGCCATCCTGCTGGCGCTGTTGGCGCGGGATCGGCTCGGTCGCGGCCAGCATGTCGAGGTCGAGGTCGCCTTGTTCGACGTCGCGATGGGGATGACGGGCTTCTACGGCATGGCTTATCTGATCAACGGCGAGAACCCTGGGCGGTTCGGTAATTCGCCGAGCGGGTCTCCCACCGTCGGCGTCTACGAGGCCTCCGATGGGCCGCTCTACATCGCATGTGCCAACGACCGGCTCTATCGCAGGCTGGTCGTCGAGGTGCTGAACCGGCCCGATCTCATTACCGATCCGCAGTTTGCAACGCGCAAAGCCCGCTCGCAGAACAAGGAGCTGTTGCGAGCAGCCATCGCGGAGGTCTTTGCAAGCGATACCCTCGAGAACTGGATGGCGAAGATGAAGCTCGCCAATATCCCGGTCGGCTATCTCCGGACGGTCGAGGAGGGGTTCAATGCACCGGAGGCGCGCGAGCGCCATCGCTTGAGCCGGATTCCGCATCGTACGGCAGAGTGGGTCCCGAACATCGAGCCGCCGATTGCCATGAGCTTGACCGGCCCGATCGACCCTGTAGCTGCTCCGCTGCTGGGCGAGCACACGGAGCAGGTTTTACGTGATACGCTCGGTTGTGATGAGCGTCGGATATCGGCGTTCACCCAAAAGGGTGTCTTTGGCTCAGGCAAGCCCTCGACGTCGGTTTGAGCCTGAAGGGTTGATCCTGCAGGCCAGGCCTTGCGCGGCTTGCGGATCACGGCTTGGCGATGCCGCCTTCGCGACATCGCATCCTTCCCGGGCAGCCGGGGTCAGGGCGGCCATACCCAGACAGCGCTGCCTCGGCTTGATTTGGCAAGGGTCTAGCCGCATAAATGTGTGAAAGCGAGGGATACGAATGGCGCCTGGTCAAGAGCCGAGCGTGGGCCAGCCTGCGGGGGCGCAATCCGATGAACGTGCCCATGCGGCAATGGTCGCGAAGGCCCGGGCGCTCGTACCACGGCTGCGAGACCGCGCGGCGCGAACGGAAGAGCTGCGGCACCTGCCGCCGGAGACCGAGCTGGACCTGCACGAGGCCGGCCTGTTCCGGATGCTCCAGCCCAGGCGCATTGGCGGCGCAGAACTCGATTATGTCGCCTTGATCGACTGCGCGGACCTGCTCGGACAAGCAGACGCCTCGGTCGCCTGGAATCTGGCCAATCTGGCGAGCCACCACTGGATGCTCGGCATGTTCGAGCCGACGGCGCAGGATCTGGTCTGGGGCCGTGATCCGGACGCGCTGATCGCGTCCTCGTTCATTTTTCCCGCCGGACGCGCCACGAGAGTCGAGGGCGGATACCGCCTCCATGGCAGCTGGCCGTTCTCCTCGGGCGTTGCCTCCTGCGCATGGAACATGCTTGCAAGCGTGGTCTACTCCGACGATGAGGCAGACGGCATCGAGTATCGGATATTTCTGCTGCCGAAAGACGACTACAAGGTCCTCGACACCTGGAATGTCGCGGGACTGCGCGGGACAGGGTCTTGCGACGTGGAGGTCAGGGACGCTTTTGTGCCCGACTACATGACGGTCGCGGTCGGCGATCTTGACGGTGGTCCGACTCCAGGAAGCAAGCTCAATCCTAACCCGCTGTATGCGCTCCCCGTGTTCTCGCTGTTTCCTTACGTCCTCTCCGGCGTCGCACTGGGAAACGCGCAGGCGTGTCTCGACGATTATGCGGAGGTCGTCCGTCATCGCATTTCCACCTACAACCGCGCCAGGCTGAGCGACTTTCAAAGCACCCAGATCAAGATCGCGGAGGCCTCGGCGAAGATCGACGCTGCACGCTTGATCATGCGCTCGGCCTGTCTGAATGCCACGGAGGATGCACGGCGGGGTCATATCCCCGATATGGCAACTAAGACCAGATATCGGCGCGACGGGGCTTTTTCAGTAAACTTCTGCACGGATGCGGTTTCGATGCTGTTTGCCGCGAGCGGAGCACGGGGCCTGTTCACGACGGGTGTGTTGCAGCGGCAGTTTCGCGATGCGCACGCGATCAACTCGCATCTCGCGTTCAATTTCGATGCGGCCGGGACCAATTATGGACGCGTGGCGCTGGGCCTGCCGTCCGAGAATCTCACGCTGTGAGGCCGGCCGATGAATGATCTGCCGAAGCAGCCGGCCGTTCCCGATCCAGCCAACGAATTCGCGAGCGACAGCTCGTCGATCGATCCCCGTGATTTTCGCAGCGCGCTCGGCACTTACGCCACGGGCGTGACGATCATCACGGCCGCGGCTCCTGATGGCAAGCCCTATGGCCTGACGTGCAATTCGTTCGCCTCGGTCTCGCTGAATCCTCCGCTGGTTCTTTGGAGCCTGGTCGTCTATTCCTCCAGCTTGACCATCTTCCAGAACGCCAGTCATTTCACCGTCAACGTGCTTGGCGCTTCGCAACAGGCGCTTGCGAGCAAGTTCGCCAAGTCGTCGGATGACAAGTTCACCGGTGTGGACTGGACGCCGGGCCTCGGCAACGCGCCGGTGCTCGCCGAGAGCGTCGCCAATTTTCAATGCCGCTCGGTCAATCGCTATTACGGCGGCGACCACGTGATCTTTCTCGGTGCGGTCGAGGCCTATACTTACAATGCGACGGAGCCGCTGCTCTTCGCGCGGGGCGCGTTTGGCCGATTTCTCGCCGACAACGAGCGCGAGCAGGCACCCTAACGTGCTTCGCTCGCGCTCGGCGGGTCAGCGCTCCCCGCCGAAAGCTTGTAGATTTCGAGCGCATCCGCATCCGCGCCTCGCGCGGCCTTGGCGAGCCTGAAAAGTTGTCCCGCAAGCGAGGCCATGGGCACTGGTGTCGACGTCGACTGCGCGACATCGGCGACCGTATCGAGGTCCTTGAGCATTGTAGCGATGTGACCAAGCGGCGGTGAGTGAATGCCCTGGACCATCCGCGGCACGAACAGCTGAAGCGGAATGGAGTCTGCGAAGCCGCCAGCGAGTGCTTCGGGCAATCGGTTGGCGTCGATTCCGGCGTTCACGGCAAGGCGCGTTGCTTCCGCAAGTACAGCCATCGCGCATCCGACAATCACCTGGTTGCATAGCTTTGTGGTCTGGCCGGCGCCGGTCGGACCCATGTGGGTGAACCTGCGTGCCATGGCCAGCACATAGGGCCGGACCCTGTCGATGTCGGCAGCTTCTCCGCCGGCCATGATGGCGAGCGTGCCTTCCTCGGCGCCCTTGGTGCCACCGGATACCGGTGCATCGATCCAGCCCGCGCCGTTCGAAGCTTTCAGCCGTGCTGCAAGGTCACGCGCCGCGTCGGGATGGATGGATGAGAAGTCGACCACGAGCTTGCCCACGCCGGGCGCGGTTGAGATGCTCGAGGTCCCGAAGATCACGTCTTCCACGGCGGCCGCATCCGTTACGCACATGAAAACGATGTCCGAGCTCTCCATCAAGTCGCGTGGGGTGGCTGCGCGCCTGGCGCCGGCCTCGACGAGCGCAGCCATCTTTCCTTCCGAACGGTTCCAGACAGCGACCTGATGGCCGTTCTTGAGCAGACGGCGGGTCATCGGTGTCCCCATCAGTCCAAGGCCGAGATAGCCGAGCCGCTCGACGCCTTGCGGGTTTGTCTTGCTCGCTTCAGCCATAGGTTGCCTCCATCTGTCGCTCCGCGATGCCGCGCGGCGCTGCCTTACCATACATGGCGAATCCCATGACGAAACCGCCCCGGCCCACATGGCTTGCTTGATTGTTTGAACCATGAAACATTTGGGGCGGTCGGGTTGGATGGCGCCAGTCGGCGCCGGAGCAGCGGAGTGGGCACAATGCGAACCGTTTCGAAGTGGATCCTGGCTTTGGGGGCGGTAGCGGCCGTGAGCGCGAACGCAGGCTCGTCATGGGCGCAGCAGACGATCCGCGTCGGCTGGACGATTCCGGCTGAGGAATCCAAATACTGGATGATGCGCCGCCCGGCTGAGTTTCCTAATATCGGCAAGACCTACAACATCGAATGGACCCAATTTCAGGGCACCGCTCCGATGACACAGGCATTGGCGGCCGGCGCGCTGGATTGCGCGACGCAGGCGCCGCTGTCGCTCGCCAACGGCGTGGTTGGCGGCAACCTCAAGGCCTACATCGTGGCGCAGCATGTCTTCGAGAAGCCCGGCGGTTTCTCGGTCTACTGGGCTGTCATGGACGACTCCCCGATCAAGACGATCGCCGATCTCAAGGGCAAGACGATCGGGATCTCCGTGATCGGCGGCGGCACGCAAGGCCCGTTCAATCTGCTCCTGAAGCAGAATGGCATCGACCCGGCCAAGGACATCAAGCTGGTCGAGGTCGGCTTTGCCGTCTCCGAAGATGCGTTGCGGCAGGGCCGCGTCGATGCGGTCAACATGAACCAGCCGTTTGCCGCGCGTGCGGAGGCAAAGGGCGGCACTCGCAAACTGTTCTCGCTGTCGCAGGCGATGCCGAACATCGTGCACATCCTGGAAGCCTGCCGTGCCGATTTCGTCGACAAGAACCCGGAGTTGGTGAAGGCTTATGTGCGTGACATTACCTCTGGCATGAAGAAAGTGCTGGCCAACCGCGAAGAGACGTTGAAGGTCGTCAATGAGGTTCTAAAGGCACCTATTCCGGTTCTCGAGACCTATCTGCTCAAGGACAACGACTTCGGTCGCGATCCGGGTGCGGCACCGAATTTCCCCGCGATCCAGAAGATGCTGGATATCTACGCGGAGACAGGGATGCTACCGAAATTGGATGTCGCGCAATTCAAGCATCCGGCGATTGTCGCTCCGCTACAATAGGCGATCGGGCGAATGATCCGAGCGAGGAGGTCGCGGCGTCCAGGATGATCCGGGACGTTGCATGAAGAAGATGCACGTATGAAGAAGTTGCGATCTCGGATCACGACGGACGGCCTCGACCGGGCCCCGCACCGCGCGTTCATGCGCGCCATGGGGCTCGACGACGCTGCGATTGCCAAGCCGATGGTAGGCGTCGTTAGCATGAAGGGTGAACAGACGCCCTGTAACATGACCCACGACTTCCAGGTGGCGGCGGCCAAGACGGGAATCGAGGAGGCCGGCGGCACGCCGCGCGAGTTTTCGACCGTGTCGGTTTCCGACGGTATCAGCATGAATCACGAGGGGATGAAGTTCTCCCTGTTTTCGCGGGAGCTGATTGCCGACTCGATCGAAGCCGTCGTCCATGGTCTCGCCTACGATGCGCTGATCGGATACGGCGGATGCGACAAGACGCTTCCCGGCGTGATGATGGGCATGGTCCGCTGCAACGTGCCGTCCATTTTCATCTATGGCGGCAGCTCGCTGCCGGGCCGCGTGGACGGGCGGATCCTGACCGTGCTCGACTCCTACGAGGCTGTCGGCAGCTTCATGACCGGAGAGATCGACGCCGCCACGCTCGAGCGGATCGAGCGGGCCTGCCTGCCGACCATCGGCGCGTGCGCCGGCCAGTTCACTGCGAACACCATGGGGATGGTGTCTGAAGCGATGGGCCTTACCATTCCCAACGTGTCGATGGTGCCGGGCGTCTATGCCGAGCGCGCCCAGATTTCGCGAGGCGCCGGACGCCTCATCATGGAGATGCTGGAGCGCGGCGGGCCATTGCCGCGCGACATCGTGACGCGGAAATCCCTGGAAAACGGCGCGGCGATCGTGGCTGCCACGGGTGGTTCGACCAATGCTGCGCTGCATCTGCCGGCGATGGCGAACGAGGCCGGGATCGCATTCACGATCGATGATGTCGGCGAGGTTTTTGCCAGGACGCCGCTGATCGGAAACCTGCGGCCTGGAGGCAAATATACGGCGAAGGATGTCTACGATATCGGCGGCGCCGCCGTGGTGATCCGGGAGCTGATCCAGAGTGGGCATATTGATGGCAGTTGCCTGTCCGTCACGGGCCGTACACTTGCCGAAGAATACGGCGCCGCCAACGCGCCTGACGGAGAGATCGTTTACGCGGCTCGCGCGCCAATCATGCCCGATGGCGGCGTGGCCGTGCTGAAGGGAAACCTCTGTCCTGATGGTGCGGTGATCAAGGTCGCGGGCTTGAAAAGCCAGTTGTTCGAAGGTGTCGCGCGCGTCTTCGAAGACGAAGAAGCTTGTGTCGCAGCGGTTCGTGACCGCAGCTACAAAGCGGGCGAAGTGCTTGTGATCCGCAATGAAGGGCCGGTTGGCGGCCCAGGCATGCGCGAGATGCTCGGCGTCACCGCGCTGATCTATGGACAGGGCATGGGCGAAAAAGTGGCCCTGATCACTGATGGACGGTTCTCTGGTGCCACCCGCGGAATGTGCATCGGCTATGTGTCCCCCGAGGCCTTCGTCGGCGGTCCGCTGGCGCTGGTTCGCGACGGCGACAGGATCCGGATTGATGCCGCAAATCGGCGGATGGATATGCTGGTCGACGAGCAGGAACTCACGGCTCGCCGACACGATTGGAAGCCGCGGCCGCCTCGTCACCGTGCCGGCGCCCTCGCGAAATATGCGCGATTGGTTGGCCAGGCACCGGGCGGGGCCGTCACGCATGAGGGGCCCGCAGAATGGCCCTGGTTCGAATGATGCGGCGCGCCTGCTCGGAAACAGCCGGTAGTCTGGCAGGTTTCTTGCTAAGCTCGTGCCGCTGATGGAGGACATTCAGCGAGTCTGTTGCGCAGGGTTCGCGCGCGAATGAAGTGAGACGGGATGAAGGTAGTGCCTTCGAGATCGAGCGAATGGGTGAGACCGGTGACGCCGCAAAAACCGGCTTCTGCAATCATCGAGATCGAGCGCGTCTCGCAGGTATTTCAGACCTCGACGCGCAAGGATCATGTGGCGCTATCGGACATCTCGCTGGCGATCGACGAGGGAGCCTTCGTCTCCATCCTTGGTCCGTCCGGCTGTGGCAAGTCCACGCTGCTTTACGTCGTCGGCGGCTTCGTCAGCCCGACAAGCGGCTCAGCGAAGATAAAGGGGCAGACGATCACGGGACCAGGGCCGGACCGCGGTCCCGTATTCCAGGAATTCGCGTTGTTTCCGTGGAAAACCGTGCTGGGCAACGTGATGTATGGCCCGCGTCAGCAAGGCGTGCGGGCTACTGAGGCGGAAGCGCAGAGCCGGGCCCTGATCGAGATGGTCGGGCTCAAGGGCTATGAGAACTTCTATCCCAAGGAACTGTCGGGCGGCATGAAGCAGCGCGTGGCATTGGCTCGGACGCTGGCTTACCATCCTGAGGTTCTGTTGATGGACGAGCCGTTCGGTGCGCTCGATGCTCACACCCGGACGCGCCTGCAGAACGATCTGCTGAATATCTGGGAACGCGATCGCAAGACGGTGCTGTTCGTTACCCACTCGGTTGACGAGGCCGTTTTCCTGTCGGACAAGGTCGTGATGATGTCGACATCGCCCGGCCGCATCCGGCAGGTGATCGACATCGATCTGCCGCGGCCGCGGCGCCGTAACGAGCTGCTGCTCGATCCACGCTACCAGAAGTACGTCGTCGATATCGAGCGCATGTTCGATGAAGTCGACGAGACAGGGGCGCCATCATGACGTGGCCAGCGGCTCTGGTCAGACGCGCTGCCCCGGTGTTCGCCTGCATCGGGCTGCTGGCAGTGTGGCAGGTTGCGTCGCTCGCGTTGAAGAATGACAGCTTTCCAACGGCGATCGAGGCGATCCGGGCGATTCCGGACATCCTTGGCGACAGGGAATCGCTGATCAACATCCTGGCCTCGCTCCGCCGCATGGCGATCGGGTTCGGCATAGCAGTATTGGTTTCGATTCCGCTGGGCCTGTTGATGGGCCGCAGCCGGGCCGTCGCGGCTTTCTTCAATCCGCTCCTGATGGTGATCTATCCGGTGCCGAAGGCAGCCTTGATGCCGATCATCATGCTGTGGTTGGGCGTCGGCGACATCACGAAGACACTGGTCATCTTCCTCGGCGTCAGCCTGCCGGTGATCTATCACAGCTTCGAGGGCGCCAAGGCGGTGGAAGAGAAGATGTTGTGGTCGGGCGCCGCGATGGGGCTTTCGCCCGTGCAACGGCTGTCGCGGATCGTGCTGCCGGCGGCGCTTCCGGAAATTCTGACCGGTTGCCGCACGGGACTCGTGCTGGCGCTGATCACGATGATCACCAGCGAGATGATCGCCCGCCAGTCCGGCGCAGGCAATATCCTGTTCAACGCGCTCGACATGGGCCAATACGACACCGTCTTTGCGATGATCATCATCGTGGGGGCGATGGGAATCTGCCTCGATGCAATCTTCGAGCGCGTCCGCGCAAGGCTTGTCCGTTGGTCTGAGCCGCAGTTCGACATGCCGCTGAGCTTCTCATGACATCGCGCCTTCTTTCAGCAAACGTCATGCTTGGGCTCGCGCCGATCGTGTTGCTGATCGCGGTGTGGCAGGGCCTCGTATCATTCGGGTTTGCGCCTGCGGTCCTGCTGCCGCCGCCGGGATTCGTCTTCAGCCGGCTGCTCCAGCAGCTCGTGACGTGGACGTTCCAGCAGGAAATCGCGGCGACCCTGATCCGGCTGTTTGCCGGCTTCGCGACTGCGGTCGTGCTCGGTGTCAGCATCGGCATCGCTGCCGCGGCGAATCCGGCAATCAACGCCGTGGTTCGGCCGATCGTGCGCGTGCTGGCGCCACTGCCCAAGGTTGCGCTGTATCCGGCGCTATTGCTGCTGCTTGGTTTCGGCCATGGATCGAAGATCACGTTGGTGGCGGCGGACGCGCTCTTTCCCATCCTGCTGTCCACTTATTACGGCGCCTCAACTGTCGAGCAGAAGCTGATCTGGTCGGCCATGGCGGCGGGAACGCCGCGCTTCGAAATCCTGTTTAAGGTAGTGTTGCCGGCGGCGATGCCGTCGATCCTAACCGGTTGCCGGATCGGCCTTGTCATTTCCTGCATCGTGGTGTTTCTGGCCGAGATGATCACGTCGACGGACGGGCTCGGACATGTCCTCGTCACGGCGGCGCGGACCTTTCAGGCGGTCGATATGTTCGTGCCGCTGATCACGATTTCGCTGCTGGGCTTGATCCTGAATGGCCTGCTGGGGGCAGTGCGCTCGTACCTGCTGCGGGGTTTCCCCGAAGCATGAACTGACAAAGAAGAAACAAGACCGGGAGTGGACCATGCTGGCTGATCGCATCGAGGCAAAATGGATCGACGCATTTTGCGAGATTTTTGAGCGATGCGCCGTCAAGGCCGGCGATACCGCGGCGATCCTCTCGGAAACCCAGTCACGTGCGTTGAATGTTCATCTGGCGGAGCTCGCGCTGCTGCGGATGGGCGCGCGACCGTTTCACGTGGTGATGCCGACCCCGCGTAACCGGAATATCGTTCCGGTTCGCTCAACCGGGGCAAGCGAGGCGATCCAGCGGCTTGGCCCGGTCATCACCGCGCTTCAACAGGCCGGCTTTGTGGTGGATTGCACCATCGAGGGCCTGATGCATGCCGTGGAAACGCCGGAGATCCTGAAGGCCGGCGCGCGTATCCTGGTGATCTCCAACGAGCATCCCGAGGCGCTGGAGCGGATGGTGCCGGATCCGGCGCTCGAGAAGCGCGTTCGCGCGGCGGCGAAGATGCTGCGCGGGACCAAGCGGATGCGGGTCACCTCGAAGGCCGGCACGGCGCTCGACGTCGACATGGTCGGCGCGTCCACGGTCGGCGTGTGGGGGTGGACGGACAAGCCCGGTACGCTGGCGCATTGGCCCGGCGGCATCGTTGTCAGCTTCCCCAAGAGCGGAACGATCAACGGCACGCTGGTGATGGCGCCCGGGGATATCAACCTGACCTTCAAGCGTTACCTCACATCGCCGGTGAAGATGACACTGAAGGACGATTATGTCGTCGAGCTGGAAGGCGAGGGCACGGATGCCGCGATGATGCGTGCCTATCTTGCCGCCTGGGGCGATCGGGAAGCCTATGCGGTATCGCATGTCGGCTTCGGCATGAATCCGGGCGCGCGCTACGAGGCGCTGTCGATGTATGATCAGCGCGACACCAACGGGACGGAAATTCGCGCCGTCTCCGGCAACTTCCTGTTCTCGACCGGGGCCAACGAATTCGCCGGCCGCTACACGGCGGGCCATTTCGATCTGCCGATGATGGGGACGACCATCGAGCTCGATGGCGTCGCGGTGGTGCGTGAAGGGGTGCTTCAGGACGTCTTCGGCTAGCCGCGATCGAGCACCGGCGGCCGCGCCAGGTCGAAGTGCCGGAGCAGGTCGACCATTGCCTGAAGCCGCTTTGCCCGATAGGCGTCGACGTCGAGGCCGGAATAATCGAGAAAGCCTGCGCCCGTTCGCAGGCCAATCCGACCCTCGTGCATGTTCCTTGAAATCACTTCCGGCGCACGATAGCGGTCGCTGCCGAGTGCGCCTTCGAGATAGCGGCTGGCATAGTAGAGGATGTCGCCGCCACCCCAGTCGATGAATTCGAGCAGCCCAAGCACGGCGTAGCGGAAGCCGAAGCCGTAGCGGATCGCCTTGTCGATCTCCTCGGCGCTGGCGACGCCTTCCTCGACCATGCGTGCGGCCTCGTTCATCGCCAGCGCCTGGATGCGCGGAACGATGAAGCCGGGTGTTGCCGCGCAGACCACCGGCACCTTGCCGATGCCTTCGAGCAGCGTCTTGACCTCGTCAACGACCGCAGCGTCGGTTGCTTTGCCGGGCGAAACCTCGACCAGCGGGATCAGATAGGCCGGATTGAGCCAGTGCACATTGAGGAAGCGACGAGGGTTCACGATCGCGCCTGAGAGATCGTCGACGAGAATGGTCGATGTCGTCGATGCGATGATCGTGTCGGGGCCGACTTGTTTTGAGGCCGCCCCCAGCACATCCCGTTTGAGCTCGACGACTTCGGGGACCCCCTCAAAGACGATTGCCGCATCGGATAGTGCCTCACCGCTCTGGCTGGCCGACACCACCGAGACCCGTGCGATCAGCGGATCGACATCCGCCTCGGTCAGCAGCCCCAGCTTCGACAGGCTGGCAAAGGTTTTCCCGACTTCGCCGAGCGCATCTGCCTCCAGCCTGGCGAAATCTTCCGCTGAACGGGCCTTGATGTCGATCATCGTGACGGTATGCCCCGCGTAGGCGAACGCGACGGCGATGCCGCGCCCCATGCGGCCGGCCCCGAGACAGGCAATGTTGGCGCGGGTCGTCATCGGTCAGAACCCCTTGCTAAGGAGCGTTTGCAATTCGGGCTTGCCTAGATTGCCGAGCCCCAAGGTCTCGAGCGTTCGGCCGCCTTGCGCAAAATCCTCGCCGCAAATGGCGCCGCCGATCGCCAGAAAAGCCTTTGCAAGTGGTGTGGCAACGCCGGCCAGTTCCGCGACCGAGACCAGCAGCGACAGTCCAAGCCGCAGATCCTCGCGCATGTAGCGGTGCTCCGTCAGCACAATGCGTTCGCGCCAGTCACCGGAATCGGTCAGCCGGTCATGCGAGCCGCGGCCATACATCCACATCTCGCCTTCCTTGGCATAATGATGAGCGAGCGGAAAATGCGGTGCGCCATATCCGAGCGCCTCACGCACGGCGATCCGTTCGGCGTCGAGCGCGTCGGTGACCCGGCGAATCGCGGCTTGCGTTCCTTCCTTGTGAATGTCCCACTTTTCGAAATGCTCGATCGGGCCTGCATTCATCACGATCAGCGGCGGATGGATGATCGGGCCTGCGTTCATCAGCGCGCCGGAGAGAGCATCTCCGCACGGCTCGACCGCGCCGGGGAAAGCCCGTCCAATCACCTCAAGTGCATGCGGCGCTTGATCGAGCGGGAAAACGCCGACCGGAAGTCGCTTGGCGCGGATGGTGATTGCGACCTCGAATGGCCCGTGCTTGCGGGTCAGCCAGGGCAATGTCCCGGTCTCGGCAAAGCTCGCCTTGGCGTGGTTGCCGGCATCCCGTGCAGCCTGGGCGAAGACCATCGAGCCGAACGTAGCCGGCGGCAGAAACACGACCTGTCCGTCCCGCAGATGTGGAGCAAGCAGCCGGGCAATGTCAGTCTGCGCGAAGGCGGGGGCGGGGCACAGGATCAGCTCTGCGCCGTTGACAGCTTCGGCGATGCCGGCCGTGACCAGCGCGAGCTTGACGTCGTGTCCGCCGTTATGATCCTTCACCAGGATGCGCGAACCGGCGGCGCGATGTGCTGCGACCTGATCCGCGTCGCGGCGCCAGAGCCGGACCTCATGTCCCGACAGCGCAAAATCGCCCGCGGCCGCGAAAGAGCCGTTCCCCCCACCCAGAACCGCAATCTTCAAGATGTTTCTCCTTGCGCGTGTGATTGCGCATCAAGCTGCTTCAGCAGGAAATGCTGGACCTTACCTAACGCGGTACGCGGCAGGTCGGTGACGAAGACGATGTCGCGCGGAACCTTGTAGCGGGCGAGTTGTGCCTGAAGATGCACTTTCAACTCGTCTGCATCGAGCCGGCACCCGGATCGCTGGATCACGTAGGCGATCGGCACCTCGTCCCAGCGCGGATCGGGCCGGCCGATCACGGCGCATTCGCTGACATCGGGATGTTCGAGCAAGACGCGTTCGACCTCCGCCGGATAGATGTTCTCGCCGCCGGAAATGATCACGTTCTTCTTGCGGTCGCGCACCCAGAAATAGCCGTCCGCGTCGCACAGGCCGATATCGCCGGTGCGATACCAGCCGTCGTGCAGCGCGTCGCGCGTGGCGTCCGCATTGCCCCAATATTCGAAGAACACGTTGGGGCCGCGCACCGCGATCTCGCCCGGCGCGCCCGCCGGCATCTCGTAGCCGTCCTGATCAATCACCTTCGCCTCGCAGCACAGGCCGGCAAGTCCGGTCGATCCCGCGCGCGAGAGATCGCCACCAAGCCGGGTGTAGACTGCGATGGGGCAAGTCTCCGTCGAGCCGTAGACCTGAAGCACCGGGACGCCGCGCGCGACGAAGCGGTCGATCAGATGCGGCGGCACGATGGTCGAGCCGGTCGAGACGGCTTTGAGTGACGAAAGGTCGGTCGTGGTCCAAGCGGGATGATCGCTTACGGCCTGGATGATCGCCGGCACCATCACTGTCAGCGTCGGCCGCTCGCCCGCGATGGCAGCCAGCGCCATGTCCGGCGTGAAACGGGCATGAATCGTGACGGTCGCGCCAAGGTGGAGTGCCGGCGTGGTCTGGATGTTGAGGCCGCCGACATGGAAGAACGGCAGTACCGTCAGGATGTGGTCGTCGGACGTCATGTTGTGCATGTGCTGGCTCATGACGCTGTTCCAGAACAGAGCCTCCTGGCGCAGCACCGCGCCCTTTGGTCGTCCGGTCGTCCCTGACGTGTAGACGATGAGCAGCGGACAGGAGAGGTCGGTATGCGGGTTGCGGCCGGTGCCCTCGCCGCGAGCCAACAGATTTTCGAACGTCGTGCCGCGAGCCGGCTCGAAATCAAGCCCGACGGCGGTAATCCCCTCAAGCTCGGCAAGAACCCCCTCAAATGCCTGCTCGAGCACCAGGACCTTGGCGCCGGCATCGGTGAGAATGAAAAGCTGCTCGGCGATAGCCAGTCGCCAGTTCAGGGGCACCAGCAGCGCGCCGAGCCGCGCGCAGGCATAGAGCAGAACCAGATAGTCCGGACGGTTCAGGCTCAGGATCGCGACACGGTCACCCCGACCGACGCCAAGCTCCCGCTTCAATGCAGTTGCGGTCCGTTCGATGCGCCCAGCAAATGCGGCATAGCTCAGCCGTTCCCCTTCGAAGGCAAGGGCTGTCTTGTCTGGCGCGAACGCCGCGTTGCGATCGATCAGACTACAGAGGTCCACCGTCAGTCGTCCGTTTCGCCGGCCTCGTACAGCGCCTCGCGGCCGATGCGATCGAGGCAGAGCTCGGCTGTCCAGGGCAGCATCAGCGAACCGCAGCGGCTGTCGCGGTAGATTCGCTCCAGCGGCAGCGATCGAAGCATGGCCTGGCCGCCGCAGGTGCGGATCGCGAGCGCCGCGAGCTCATTGGCGCCCTCCATCACCGAATATTGCGCGGCATAGGCGCGCAATACCTGCTCCTTGCTCGGATTGGCGCGCGCCTCGGTGACAGCCTGAAACCAGATCGCCTTGGTCTGCTCGAGCTTGATCTGCATCTGCGCGACCGCAATTTGCTTGGTCGGATACATCCTGCGCTTGACCGGCGGCATGCCCGGTACTTCGCCGCGCAGATATCGCACGGTGAAGTCATAGGCTGCTTGAGCGAGGCCCATATAGGTCGGCGACAGCGTCAGGAACATGTGCGGCCAGCGCATCGCGGCCTGGAAATAGATGCCCCGCGGCATCAGCGCTGAATCTCGCGGCACAAACACGTCCTTGAACAGCAGCGTGCGCGAGACCGTGCCGCGCATGCCGAGCGGATCCCAGTCGCCGACGACCGAAACGCCTTCCGATTTTGAGGGGATGGCGAGGTAAAGCGTGTTGCGGCGCGAGGCCTTCGCGCCTTCCTCGATCTCGGTGCAGAGCACGCCGTAATAGTCGGCGTGGCCGGCGAGCGATGCAAAGATCTTCTTGCCGTTGACGATCCAGCCACCCTCGACCGGTTTTGCTTCCGTGCCGAAAGCGACGCCGCCTGCCGCTGCCGCACCACCCTCCGAGAAGGGCTGCGAATAGATGGCGCCGTCCTCGACGATGCGCTTGTAGTGGACGGCGCGCCTCCGCTCGTGTTCCGCGCGGGCCTCTGCATCCATGTCGAGATCGTCGGCGAGCGGGCCCGACCACAGGGTCGAGCAGACATGCATGTTCCAGGTGAGCGCCGTTGCGCCGCAATAGCGGCCGATTTCGGCTGCCGCCAAGGCGTAGGTCTGGTAGTTCGCGCCGAGTCCGCCGTGCTTCTTGGGAACGGCAATGCCGAGCAGGCCGACGCGATGCAGGTCGCGATAATTCTCGGTCGGGAAGATCGCCTCGCGATCGTAGGCCGCGGCGCGACCGGCGAACACGCTCTGGCCGATTTCGCGCGCCCGCGTGATGATGCGGGCCTGTTCGTCGCTCAAGCGGAACGCGACGGGATCGAAGATGGGCGGATCGAGCACGACCTTGTCGGTCGTGCCAATGGTCTGGCTGACTTGCATGGTCATTGCGCAGTCACCCGTGTTTTGGTCGCGACGGAGTCCAGGAACCGGCCGAGGGCCTCGTCAAAGGCATCTGGGCGTTCGAGGTTGGCGAGATGGCCGACAGCGTCGAGTTCGACATATTCAGCCGAGGGAATGTGGGTCGCCGTCTTCGCCATCATAGGCGCAGGCGCGTTGTTGTCCTTGGAGCCGGACAGCAGCAGCGTCGGGATGGAAATGTCCTTGAGCGTGGCCCGCTGATCGAACCCGATCAAGGCCAGCATCATGGCGCGATAACTTGCCTGGGGTACGCTACCCATGCACTCGCGAGCGAGCTCCATCCCCCTGGGATCAGGATCGTCGCCCACGAGTTCCTTCACCAGAGAGGGCGCCAGCGACTTCATCGTCTCCCCTCGATCGAGCGGCCCGAGCCGTGCGGCGATAAACGATTTCTGCCAATCGCCGTCGGCCTTGCCGAAGGCCGGGCTGGTCTGCGCCAGCACGACCGCGCGCGCCAGTTTTGGGGATTGCACCAGCCATTTCTGGACGATCATGCCGCCGATGGAATGGCCGACCAGAATTGGCCTGCTCGCACCAAGCTGCTCGATGAATCGCTGAAGCGCATCCGCCAGGGCAGCGATGCTGACGCTGGCGAGCGGCGCCGATCCGCCATAGCCGGGCATGTCCCATGCAATCGCGTGGAAGCGGTCGCCGAATGTGGCAAGCTGCTGCCGCCAGGCCCGTGCCGCACCGCCGATGCCATGCAGGAAAATCAGAGGTGTCGCGCCCGGATCGCCCGCGGCTTCATAGGCGAAGCGGCCGTCCTTTGTTATCATTGGCGCAGGCTGCGACACGCGACATCCTTTTGCTTGGCCCTTCGATGCTAACAGGCCTGTGAGGGATGGGAAGAGATAATTTTATACTTAAAGCAATTTTCGGGCCGGTCTTTCGGCGTGCATCCGCTTGCGGTGCCAAGTCGACCTTTGTTTGCAAAAGTTTGAAGGTTAAAATATATCGAGAGAGCGATCAGCAGATTGCAAGGGAGCCAGTGCATGTCCGGATTACCGCATTCGCCGCACGCGCTGGTGACCGGTGGCGGTCGCGGCATCGGTCGCGCCATCGCAGCAGCGCTCGTCGAGGCCGGTGCGACGGTGACCGTCCTTGGCCGGAACGCTGCGACGCTTGAAGAGGTCGTCAGCGCAGGGGCCGCGCATTTTGTGGCCGTTGCCGACGTCTCGGACGAAACCTCATTGAAAGTCGCCATCGCTGAAGCGAGTGCGCGGCAGCCGATCGATATTCTGATCGCCAACGCGGGAAGTGCCGAGTCCGCGCCGTTCTCCAAATCCGACAGCGCCCTGTTCGCGCGCATGATGGACGTCAATTTCATGGGCGTGGTCCATGCTATCAGCGGTGTGCTGCCGGGGATGAGGGATCGTCCCTATGGCCGTATCGTCGCGATCGCGTCGACGGCGGGGCTCAAGGGCTATGCCTATGTCAGCGCGTACACTGCGGCCAAGCACGCTGTGGTCGGTCTCGTGCGTTCCCTTGCTATCGAGATGGCTGGCAGCAGCGTGACCGTAAACGCGGTGTGTCCCGGCTTCACCGACACCGATCTGGTCGCCGGCAGCATCGAGAACATCATGAAAAAGACGGGGCGTAGCCGCGAGCAGGCGATCGCCGAGCTCGCGAAACATAATCCGCAGGGGCGGCTGATCTCTCCTCGGGAGGTCGCGGATGCCGTGCTCTGGCTGTGCGGCGAGGGCGCCGGTGCAATCACCGGACAGGCGATCGCTGTTGCCGGTGGTGAGATTTAGCGCGCATGGCGGGCGCGGAACAAGGAAGCTAAGGAGATCGCATGAGCAGGCCAGCCAATCCCGTGACCTTACCGCTCGCGGACTATTCGCCGCAGCACTTCCTGCTGGCCGTGGTCGACGGTGTTGCGACAGTCACGCTCAATCGTCCCGAACGGAAGAATCCGCTGACCTTCGAGAGCTATCGCGAGCTCACCGACTTCTTCCGGGCCTGCGCGTTCGACGATGCGGTCAAGTCCATCGTCGTCACGGGTGCCGGTGCCAATTTTTCGTCCGGCGGCGATGTGTTCGAGATCATCGGTCCGCTCGTGAAGATGGACACCAAGGGGCTGACGGCGTTTACGCGGATGACCGGCGACCTCGTCAAGGCGATGCGGGCATGCCCGCAACCGATCGTTGCCGCCGTCGAGGGCATCTGCGCCGGCGCGGGCGCGATCATCGCCATGGCGTCGGACATGCGGCTTGCGGCGAGCGGGGCCAAGGTCGCATTCCTCTTCAACAAGGTGGGCCTTGCCGGTTGTGACATGGGTGCGTGCGCAATCCTGCCGCGGATCATCGGACAGTCCCGCGCCTCCGAATTGCTCTACACCGGCCGGTTCATGACCGCGGAAGAGGGCGAGCGCTGGGGCTTCTTCAGCCGCCTCGTCACGCCGGAGCAGGTGCTGCCCCAGGCACAAGTGCTGGCCAAGCAGATCGCGGAGGGGCCGACTTTCGCCAACACCATGACCAAGCGGATGCTGGCCATGGAATGGGCGATGTCGGTGGATGAAGCGATCGAGGCGGAAGCTGTTGCACAAGCCCTGTGCATGACGACGGCCGATTTCGAACGGGCCTTCGAGGCCTTCGCCAACAAGGTCAAGCCGGTCTTCAGGGGCGACTAAGTCGGACTTTGCCGGCAGCCTGCTGCAATGGGGACTTGCGCGAAATTATTTTAGGCTTAAAATAGTTTTGGCGGGTTGAATTGGCGAGGCTCCCATGAAAGTCGCGATCATCGGTGGCGGACCTGCGGGTCTCTACGCTGCAATCCTGCTTAGGAAGCAGCGGCCGAGCGCTGAGATCACGGTGTACGAGCGCAACCGCGCCGACGACACCTTCGGCTTCGGCGTGGTGTTCTCAGATGCCACGCTGGATAATTTCGAGAAGCACGATCTTCCGAGCTATCGCCGTATCACCCAGGAATTTGCCTACTGGGATGACATCGCCGTGCACTTCCGCGGAACGGTCCATCGGGTCGGCGGCAACGGCTTTTGTGGCTGCTCGCGGCAAAAACTGCTCCTGATCCTGCAGGAGCGGGCGCGCGAGCTTGGCGTCGTCTTGCATTTCGAAGCGGACGTCGACGACGAGTCCCGCTTCGCCGATGCTGATCTCATTCTGCTCGCGGACGGCGTCAACAGTCGTTTCCGTGAGAAATACGTCGATCATTTCGAGCCGGAAGTCGACCTCCGTACCAACAAGTTCGCCTGGATGGGCTCGACCAAGCCGCTGGATGCCTTCACCTTCATCTTCCAGGAGACGGAGTGGGGGCCGTTCATCGCCCATGCCTATCAATATGAAGCCGGGCACTCGACCTGGATTTTTGAGACAGATCCGGAGACGTTCGAGCGCGCGGGACTGACGGGTCTGAACGAGACTCAGTCCGCCGCGCGGATGGCTGAGATCTTCGGTTGGTTCCTCGATGGGCATCAACTGCGCACCAACCGCTCGATGTGGCGCAATTTCCCGATGATCCGCAGCAAGCGCTGGGTCAAGGACAACATGGTCCTGCTCGGCGACGCCAAGGCGAGCGCGCATTTCTCGATCGGCTCGGGCACCAAGCTCGCAATGGAAGACGCGATCGCGCTGGCCGAGGCGATGGAGAAGGCGCCCGGCATCAAGGCGGCGCTCGATCTCTATGAGCACGGGCGGCGTGAGGAGGTCGAGAAGACGCAGCACGCCGCTGACGTCTCGCTGGTCTGGTTCGAGCATGTCGACCGCTTCTGGGATTTTGACCCCGTGCAGTTCGCCTTCGGCGTGATGACGCGCGCGAAGGCGATCACCTATGACAATCTGAAACTCCGCGCTCCTGACTTCGTGGCGGAGGTCGAGAGATCGTTTGCCAGGCGTGTTCGTGACAGCGGTTTTGAAGTCGACACCAACAAGCCGATGGTGCCGCTGTTCCAGCCATTCCGGCTGCGCGAGATGGAGATCGCCAATCGCGCCGTGGTGTCACCGATGTGCATGTATTCGGCGAAGGAGGGCGTGCCGACCGATTTCCACCTGGTGCATTACGGGTCGCGCGCGATCGGCGGTGCCGGCCTGATCTTCACGGAGATGACCTGCGTTGCTCGCGACGCCCGCATCACGCCGGGTTGCGCAGGATTGTGGAATGACGAGCAGGAGGCGTCCTGGCGGCGCATTGTGGATTTCGTCCATGCCAATTCTGTCGCAAAAATCTGCCTGCAATTGGGGCACGCCGGGCGGAAGGGTGCGACCAAGCTGATGTGGGATGGCATGGATCGGCCGCTGGACGAAGGCGGCTGGGAGGTCTTTTCCGCATCGCCGCTGCCCTATTTCCCCGACAGCCAGGTTCCGCGCGAGCTCGATCGCGCCGGCATGGATGCGGTGAGGGACGCCTTCGTCGCGGCGGCCGAGCGAGGCGAACGCTGCGGCTTCGACATGCTCGAACTGCACTGCGCCCACGGCTATCTGCTTGCGAGCTTCATCTCGCCGCTGACGAATACGCGTACTGACGATTTCGGCGGCTCGCTCGAAAATCGCCTGCGTTTTCCGCTCGAAATCTTCGAGGCGCTGCGGGCCGTGTGGCCGTCGCACAAGCCGATGTCGGTGCGCATTTCCGCGACCGACTGGGCCGAAGGTGGTATCGGCGGCGACGATGCGGTGGAGATCGCGCGGGCTTTTGCCGAAGCCGGCGTCGATCTCGTCGATGTCTCGACCGGTCAGACCGTGCGCGATGCGCAGCCGATCTACGGCCGCATGTTCCAGACGCCGTTCTCTGACCAGGTCCGCAACGAGGCGCGGGTGGCCACCATGTGCGTCGGCAACATCACGACGGCGGACCAGGCCAACACCATCCTGGCCGCCGGCCGGGCGGACCTCGTCGCGCTCGGTCGGCCGCACCTGGTCGATCCCTTCTTCACCATGAGGGCGGCGGCCTGGTACGGAGCGGGCGACGCGTTCTGCCCGCCGCAATATCTTCCCGGAAAAGATCAGATTTTCCGCAACAGCGTGCGCGACCGGCAGGATCTCGAGGAGCTGAGAATTAAGGCTAAGCCCAAGACCCGGGCCGAGCTCAAGGCGGAGGCGACAAAGCCGCTTGCGGCCGAGTGACCGCCCGTGCGAATTTAGCCGCATTGCCTGGTGTGTATCGAGTGGAGTGAGGGCGATGAAGGCGATTATCGTCGGTGGCGGTATCGGTGGTCTCACCACCGCATTGATGCTGCGCTCGCGTGGCCTGGCTTGCGAGATTTTCGAGCAGTCCGACACCATCCGCGAGCTTGGCGTCGGCATCAACACGTTGCCGCATGCCATGCGTGAGCTGGCGGGCCTCGGTCTGCTCCAGCAGCTTGACGATGTCGCGATCCGCACCGACCAGCTCTATTACCTCAACCGTCACGGCCAGGAGGTCTGGCGCGAGGCCCGCGGCATCGACGCCGGCCACGACGTGCCGCAATTCTCGATCCACCGCGGCCGCCTTCAGAGCGTCATCCATCGGGCCGTCGAGGAGCGGCTCGGGCCGGAGGCAATCCACACCGGCTGCCGCCTCGGCGCCTTCACGCAGGACGAGGGCGGCGTCACCGCTTACTTCTTCGACCGCTCAGGCGCGCACATCCACACGGCGCGCGGCGACATTCTGATTGGGGCCGACGGCATCCATTCGCGGGTCCGCGACACGCTGTTCCCGAGCGAGGGACCGCCGTGCTGGAATGGCCTGATGCTGTGGCGCGGTGCGCGGGATTGGCCGCTGTTCCTCACCGGCAAGTCGATGATCGTCGCCGGTGGCCTCAACGCCAAGGTGGTGATCTATCCGATCGCGGAGGGATCGAGCCCGGCGAGCCGTCTCACCAACTGGGCGGTGCTGGTGAAGGTCGGCGAGGGCAATGCCCCGCCGCCGCGGAAGGAAGACTGGTCGCGGCCGGGCCGGCGCGAGGAGCTGATGCCGCATGTGGCGCGCTTTTCGGTGCCATACATCGACGTGAAGAGCCTGATCTCGGCAACGCCCGAATTCTACGAGTATCCGACCTGCGACCGCGATCCGTTGCCCTATTGGTCGTCCGGGCGCGTCACGCTGCTCGGCGATGCCGCACATCCGATGTATCCGGTCGGCTCCAATGGCGCCTCGCAGGCGATCCTCGATGCGCGCTGCCTCGCCGACGCGCTGGTGCGCGCCGAGCATCCGCGCCAGGCGTTGCTTGAATACGAGAAAAAGCGCCTGCCAATGACCGCGGACATCGTCCGTTCCAACCGGCGCGGCGGCCCCGAGGGCGTCATCGACGCGGTCGAGCAGCTCGCGCCTGACGGTTTCGACAATGTCGACAACGTGCTGAGCTATTCCCAGCGCGAGGCCATCGTGCGCGGCTATGCCACCAAGGCCGGCTTCGCCGCAGTGCCGGGACTGGCGGCGGTGCGCGCTTAAGATGCGCTGCTAGCCGCCGGGAGGCGGCGGCAGGAAGTGGATATTGAACTCGGCCGCCATCGCCACCACGTCCTCCGGCTTCTGTTCCTTCATGTTGTGAAGACCCCAGAACAGGTCGAACAGCTTGCGGGTCGGCGAGACCCAGAACAGCACTTTTGCGGTCTGCTCCGATTTGTTGAAGATGCCGTGCGGCACGCCCATGCCGAGCCGGATCAGGTCACCCGCGGTTGCCTGCGACTCGGAATTGCCGAGCATGAAATCGAGCTTGCCCTCCAGCATGTAGAGATACTCATCCTGGTCGGGATGAATGTGCGGCGGCACGAATGTTCCAGGCGGCAGGGTCGCATGCCAGGAAAAACTGTGCTCGGTATTGCTCTTCGGCACGTAGGTCTGGCCGAGGATATTCCAGGAAATGCCCTGGATCCCCTCATTGGCCCGCGTGATGCCGGTGATTTCGCTCTTCATTGCTGTCCTCCCTTAACGCGACGCGCAGCCTTAGTTCGCCGCCTTGCAATCCTTGGCATAGCGGTCGCCGTAATTCTCGAAGACCTTCTGGACGATCTCGGTCTGGAATTTGCCGTCCGCACGCTTGGCGACCTTGGTCAGGTAGAAGTCCTGGATCGGATAGCCGTTGGTGTTGAACTTGAAGGCGCCGCGAAGCGAGGTGAAGTCGGCCTTCTTCAGAGCGGCTCCGACCGCGTCCTTGTTGGAGAGGTCGCCCTTCACGGTTTTGACGGCGCTGTCGATCAGCATCGCGGCATCATACGCCTGGAAGGCGTAAGTGCCGGGCACGCCGCTATAGGCGGTTTCGTAGGCGGCGACGAACTTCTTGTTCTGGGGATTGTCGAGATTGGGTGCCCAGTTCGCGCCGCCGAACATGCCGACGGCCGCGTCCTGCTGCGCCGGCAGGGTCGATTCATCCACCGTGAAGGCCGAGAGCACCGGAATGCTGTCGGCGAGGCCAGCCTGCCGGTATTGCTTGACGAGATTGACCCCGAGACCGCCGGGCATGAACGTGAAGAGAGCATCCGGCTTCTGCGATGAAATCTTGGAAAGCTCCGGCTGGAAGTCCAGCGTGTTCAGCGGCATGTAGGATTCTTCGACGATCTCACCCTTGTAGTCGAGCTTGAAGCCGGCCACCGAGTCCTTGCCGGCCTGATAGTTCGGTACCATCAGGTACATGCGCTTGTAGCCGCGATCCTGCGCGACCTTGCCGAGGATTTCGTGCACCTGATCGTTCTGGTACGAGGTCACATAGAAGAACGGATTGCAGTCCTTGCCGGCAAAAGTAGACGGGCCGGCATTGGGGCTGATCAGGAAGGTTTTCGATTCCGTGACCGGCCGGTGGATCGCCTGGAGGATGTTGGAGAAGATCGGGCCGACCACGAAGTCGACCTTGTCGCGCTCCAGAAGGCCCTTGACCTTGGTTACCGCTGCATCCGGCTTCAATTCGTCGTCGACCACGACGACCTCGACATCGCGGCCGCCCATCTTGCCGCCGAGATCCTTCACCCCGAGCGCAAAGCCGTCGCGAACCTGTTGGCCGAGCGCGGCGGCGGGCCCCGAGAGGGTCACGATCACACCCAGCTTGATCTTCTCCTGGGCGAGGGCAGGGCTCACCGCGGTGCCAAGCAGCACGGCGGCTGCGGCCAAGGTCATTTGCGTCTTCATGATCTGTCCCCCGTGATAACAGGTCTTGCGCTGCAAGCCGCTACTCCGATCCAAGCTTATGCCGATGATTGCTGCCGCGGCAAGCGAGCTCAAGGCGTCGTCATCCTGCGGGCAGCGGCGCATGCAAGCGGCGCGCCAATTGTTTGAAGCCTAAAGAAATCGGCGTGCGGTCGATTGTTGCGGCTTTAGGCTTGCAGCCGGCTTCGATTTATTTGAAGCTCAAAACGTTGGGAATCCGTGCCGGGCGCCAATGCCGGCCGTGAGTGACAGCATCAACATGCTCGATTCCGAGACCAAGGCCGTCGAAACTCCGGAGGATCACGCCGAAGAGCTTCGGCTGTGGCTGCGCCTCTTGACCTGCACGACCCTGATCGAGGGCGAGGTCCGCGGCCGGTTGCGGCAGCGCTTCGACGTCACATTGCCCCGTTTCGACCTGATGGCGCAGCTCGACAAGGCGCCTGACGGCATGACGCTGTCCGACGTCTCCAAGCGCATGATGGTGTCGAACGGCAACGTGACCGGCCTCGTCGAACGCCTCGTGGAATCCGGTCATCTCGACCGCCGCACTTCGGAGACGGACCGCCGCGTTCAGGTGATCCGGCTCACGAAACTCGGGCGTGCCGAGTTCCGCAGAATGGCCGCGGACCACGAGACCTGGATTGCCGATCTGTTCGCCGATCTGACGCCGAAGGATGTGCGCGAATTGATGCGGCTCCTCGCCAAGACCAAGGCGTCGGCGCAGAAATCGGCCGGTCGCCGCCGGGCCTAGGCCCGCGGGCCGACGCGTCCGCCGATCCCACGTTGCCGCCGGAAAAAGCACGGGATGCCCAAAATCCGCTATTGCGCCAAATTGTTTTAAGCATAAAATGTTTTCAAGTTAGTGCTGCCGGGTGCTTTCCATGCTGAAAGGAGCGTGCGATGGCCAACGCCGCCAAGATTCAAGTGACGGGCTCGGATGACGGCAACACCGCAACGGCCCATGTCGATACGTTTGCGCGGCAGCATCTTCCGCCGCGCGAGCTCTGGCCCGAATTCATCTTCACGCGGCCGGAGCTGCACTATCCGCCGCGATTGAACTGCGTCAGCTATTTCCTCGACCGCTGGGTCGAGCAGGGACATGGCGACGCCCCTTGCGTCATCAGCCCCGCTGCCAGCTACACCTATCGCGAGCTGCAAACGCTCGTGAACCGCATCGCCAACGTGCTGGTCGGCGAGCTTGGTCTCGTCACCGGCGGGCGCGTTCTGCTGCGCTCGGCCAACAATCCGATGATGGTCGCGACTTATCTGGCGGTAATCAAGGCCGGCGGTATCGTCGTGGCGACGATGCCGCTGTTGCGCGCCAAGGAGCTGTCCTATCCGATCCAGAAGGCGGAGATCACACTCGCGCTCTGCGACGGCAAGCTCTCCGAGGAAATGGAGAAGGCGAAAGCCGCAGCCCCCGGTCTCAAGCACGTGGTCTATTGGGGCAACGGCGCCGGCGACTCCCTCGAAGCGCTGACGGCGGATGCAAGCCCGGAGTTCAGAGCCGTCGATACCGCCTCCGACGACGTCTGCCTGATCGCCTTCACGTCGGGCACGACCGGCGATCCCAAGGGCACCATGCATTTCCATCGTGACATGCTGGCGGTCTGCGATGGTTATGCGCGCAACATCTTGCGCGCGGAGCAGAAGGATCGTTTCGTCGGCTCGGCACCGCTCGCCTTCACGTTCGGCTTCGGCGGCGTGCTGTTTCCGATGCACATCGGCGCCTCCTTCGTCGTTCTGGAGAAGACGACGCCCGACGACATTCTGAATGCGATCGAGCGGTACAAGGCCACGGTCTGCTTCACCGCGCCGACCGCGTACCGGGCGATGATTGGCAAGCTTCCGGGCCGCGACATTTCCTCGCTCCGCAAATGCGTGTCCGCCGGCGAGACGCTGCCCAAGCCGACATTCGATGCCTGGCTCAAGGCGACCGGCATCAAGCTGATGGACGGCATCGGCTCGACCGAGCTGCTGCACATCTTCATCAGCGCGACCGAGGACGAGATTCGCCCGGGCGCGACGGGCAAGCCCGTGCCGGGGTATGAAGCGAAGATCGTCGACGATTCCGGCAATGACGAGCCGCCGGGCACGATAGGACAGCTCGCGGTACGCGGGCCGACCGGATGCCGCTATCTCGCCGACGAGCGGCAGCGCAAATACGTCCAGAACGGCTGGAACATCACGGGCGACACTTATCTGATGGATAGCGAGGGCTATTTCTGGTACCAGTCGCGCTCGGACGACATGATCGTGTCGGCCGGCTACAACATCGCAGGCACGGATGTCGAGGCGGCGCTGCTCACGCATCCCTCGGTCGTCGAGTGCGGGGTCGTCGGTGCGCCGGACGAGGCGCGCGGCATGATCGTGAAGGCCTATGTCATTGCCGCGCCGGGCGTAACGCCGGACGCCGAGCTCGTGGCAGCGTTGCAGGAGCATGTCAAACGCGAGATCGCGCCCTACAAATATCCGCGCGCAATCGAGTTCGTGACGCAACTGCCGAAGACCGAGACCGGCAAACTAAAGCGCTTTGCCCTGCGGCAACTGGCGCAGGCCGCGGTGACGTCCTCCGGCGTCGCGGCGAAATGAGAGAAGGATAGTGAATTGTCCGTGACGACGCCGAAAGGCCCGCACCTCGCGGTGCTGCCGACAGCAGCCGAGGACGAAACCCGCTCCAAGGCGCAGGTGCTCCAGCCGTCTGGTTGGCCGGTGCCGAAAGGCTATGCCAACGGCATGGCCGCCGAGGGACGCATCGTCGTCACGGGCGGGGTGATCGGCTGGGATGCCGAGGAGCGTCTCGCGGAGGGGTTTGTCGCGCAGGTGCGCCAGATCCTGAGCAACATCGCCGAGATCCTCGCGGAGGCCGGGGCGCAGCCCGAGCATTTGGTGCGCCTGACCTGGTACGTCGTTGACATGGACGAGTACCTGACGAACCTGAAAGAGCTCGGCAAGGTCTACCGCACCATCTTCGGCGCGCACTATCCGGCGATGGCGCTGGTTCAGGTGGTCCGCCTCGTCGAGAAGGCGGCGCGCGTCGAGATCGAAGCTACCGCCGTGATTCCGCGCTGAATTGCGTTCGATTTCAGCTTGCCTTGGCGAGGTCACCTAATCCTCAGGCTCCGCATTCGGCGCAAGGTCGGCGGAGCGGAACGGCTTGGCCTCGTCCAGTTTCCGGTAGGCTTTCGAAGCGGTTCGCAACAGCTTCTTTTCCCGCTTGCGGTTGAGGAAGCGAATGCCCGCCTCGGGGACGGCCTCGTTCAACGACGCTGCCAGAGTTTGCCCACGGGCATCGTCGTTCAATTGTCCGAGGGACTTTTGCGCCTTGCGCAATTGCTTGAGGATGGACTTCTGCTTCGTCAACGAGTCGTCGGCGAACAGGTCCTCGAGCGATTCGATCGAATAGGTCAGCCGCTTGTTGAGAAGCCGCAGCTTGTGCCGCTTCTCGACATCGAGCTTGCGGAGCTTGCGCGCTTTCTTGAGCAGCGTCTTTTCCCATTCCGTCAGTTGCGCCGTGGCGTGGTCGGCGAGCGAGCAGCGGCGCAATCTGATGGCCTCCTTGCTGCGCCGGGTCGACCAGGGACCGCTCTCGATCCAGGCCGACGTCTGCTCGACGAGACGGCGATACCGCGCGGATTGCAGCGCGCGGGCCAGCAGGCGGTGGCTCTCGGCGCGCTTCTCGTCCCAATGTTGGAGCTCGGCAATCACGGTCAACTCGCCTCCGCTCTCGGCGAGGACTCGCTCGATCGCCACGTCGAGGTCCCGCACCATGCCGAGTTGGCTGTTCAGCCATTTCAGTTCGGCCCAGACATCCGGCCGCAGGGCGTCGTCGACCATCGGCGAGAAGAAGCGGATGGCGGTGCGCAGATGCGTCAGTGCGATGCGGATCTGGTGCAGCGCCTCCGGATCGCCTCGGCAGGTGCCGTCATGCTGGGCCAGAACGGCGTCGAGGTGACGGCGGGCGATGATCCGGAAGGCCGTGTCGCAGACCATGCCGGGGCTGAGGCGGCCGGGCAGGGCATTGCGCCTCGCCGCAGGCTTGGCGCGCGCGGTCGCCGTCGAACTCGTGCTGGGTCGCGCCATCCTTGCCCGCGTCAATCAGATTGCCTTATTTGCCCGCAGTGATCGCGTCCCGGCAGTTCTGGAGCGTCTGCTCTTGCGTCCCGGATGCATCGATGGTCGCCCAACCGACATGGCCGATATTATAGTGCTCTTGCAGCGCGGCAACCTCTTGCGTGGCGTCGGATGCGTCGCCCCGGCGGCTGCCGATCCGCGCCTGCCGGGTCGCGAGGTCGGTAACCAGAAATAGGCCGCTCAGCGGAACGTTGCGCTCGCGTGCCAGAGCGGCGACCGCGTCGCGTTCGTCCTCACGGGCGAAAACGCCGTCGATGATCGCCGAATGGCCTTGCGCCAGCACCCGCCGGGCGTGCTGAGCCAACATGTCGTAAACGCGCGCTGTAACTTCCGGCGTGTATCCGGATGCCGGCAACCGGTCCGTGTCCTCGACCCCGAACATTTGCTTGCGGACGACATCGCTGCGCAGCACGACGGCTCCCGGCTGCGGCGTAACCACCGGCGCCAGCGCGTGCGCCAAAGCCGTCTTTCCGGTGCCTGACAGTCCGCCGACCGCAATCAGCCGGGGTGCGGGAGGATGGATCAGCGCCCGGGCGAGGCCAAAATAGCGCCGTGCGTCGTCGAGAAAGCCCGGATCATCAGAATGCGGCGGCTTCAGCCGTGCCAGGGCCACCTGGGCGCGGATCGCCGCCCGAATGGACATGAACAGCGGCAATGCGGAGAGCGCGTCGAGATTTTCGGCCGGCGTCGCGGCGAGATATCGGTTCAGCACGACGTTGGCCGCGCGTGGTTGATCATGGCGCAGCAAGTCCATCAGCGTGAATGCGAGATCATAGAGCACGTCGATGGTTGCCATCTGGGCGTCGAACTCAATGGCATCGAACAGCACCGGCTGTTCGTCGATCGACACGATGTTCGCAAGATGGAGGTCGCCGTGGCAGCGGCGCACGAAGCCCTGACGGCCGCGCTCGACGAGCAGCGGTTGGAGGCGCAGGAACGTCGCGAGCGAGGCTGTGCCGAGCTGTGCAATCTCTTCAGCTTCGAAATGGTTGCCGGTTCGCAGGCCATCGCTGTTGCCGTCGATCAGGCCGGGGATGGATGAAACCCATGCCTTGCCGTCGGCGCGGGGCGCTGCCGCATGCGAAGCCGCGATGGCGTCAGCGGCTGCCGAGGCAAGGTTGGCATCCAGCGGACCGGCCTTGGCCAGGTGATCCAGCGTCCGGCTCTCGTCGAAGCGCGACATGTCGACCGCATACTCGATCGGCCGGCCGCTTCCGTCGACCTTCACCGATCCATCGGCCTCTTGCGTGATCGCCACGACG
The DNA here is from genome assembly GCF_029846715.1 of Bradyrhizobium nivariense. Taxonomy (GTDB): domain Bacteria; phylum Pseudomonadota; class Alphaproteobacteria; order Rhizobiales; family Xanthobacteraceae; genus Bradyrhizobium. The sequence continues at coordinate 13,007 of NZ_JARVWW010000002.1, read as the reverse complement.
CGATGATAGATCTGCGGCGCCAGCGGCCGGTTGATCCTGAGCTCCTCCTCGCAGGCCGCCTTGCGTTTCTCGAGCGTCGAATAATCGAGAAACGGAAACTGCACGGCGCGCTTGATTTTCAGCGCGCGCCTGCCTTCGAGAAAGACCGAAGCTGCGTGCGTATCGATCCGCCTCATGTCCGGATGCGCAGCGGAATCGGCGAGCGCCGCAAAGATCCGGTCCTGGGTCGCAGAATCGTCTGTCATTCCAGCTGCTACATCCAGATGCGTCGGAAGGCGGCCCGCCCGGCGACCAGGGTAACCCTTAGACGCAGATCGCGGCCAGTCCTTGACTTCTGTCAACGCTGGTCTCCGTCCGACCGGTCGGAGTTCCCCGGGCTTGACGAGGATCAAGCGTCCCGACCAAAGCCGGCCTATTCTGGCGGCCAAGGAGAATCCCGATGACCATCAAGGATGTCTTTCTACCGCTCGTCGGCCAGCCGCGCGGGCCGGCCCTTGCTGCGATCGAGAAATGCGTGGCCGTTGCCGCCGACCTCGGTGCCCGGATCACCGCGCTTGCGCTCGAGGAGGATGTTTTCGTGCGGCCGAAGGTGGTGCTCCCCGATGATTCCGATGCGGCCGAGGCAAAAGGGTTGCTTGAGGCGAGCGACATGCAGCATCTCCTGAATGCGTTCGCCCATGCAACCTCCCGCGTCAACATTCGCGCTCAAAGCCGATCGGCCAAGGTACCGGCTGACCAGGTCGCGTCGGTCCTGGCCGAGCATGCGCGCTTCAGCGATCTTACGCTGGTCCCCGTCAAGCTGCACGACAGTCGAACCGAGCACATCATCGAGACGTTCCTGTTCGAATCCGGACGACCGCTGCTGCTCTGCCCGGAGCAGCACGTGGACGAGCTGCGGCCGGAATTCGAGAGCGTCATGATCGCCTGGGATCACTCCGCGCGTGCGGCGCGAGCGGTCGGCGACGCGCTCCCGCTCCTTCAGGCGGCCGCCTCGGTTCGCGTGGTGACCGTGGCGGACGATAAATCCGACGCGATCGTGCAATCCGGGACGGCTCTGATCGACCACTTGAGGGAACACGGGGTCTACGCCTCGTTCGAAACCGCGAAGGGCAACGGCAGTTCGATCGGCAAGGTGCTCGGAAGCTGGGCGAATTCCCATGCCATCGACGCGATCGTGATGGGCGCCTACCATCATTCGCGCCTGAACGAGATCGTTTGGGGCGGTGTGACAAAGACCGTCATTGGCGAGCCACCGTGCTGGGTTATGATCTCGTACTAGGCGGATAGCCAGTTCATCGGCCCGACCGTCAACCATCGGAACCGCCAGCGACCGGGCGCATTTGCTGTCATGTCAACCTATCGCCTGAAGAATCTGCTGTCGCCGCGTTCGGTCGCGCTCGTCGGCGCGAGCGCCCGCCCGGTCTCCGTCGGACGCGCCGTTCTGGAGAACATCCGCAAGGCTGAATTCACGGGGCAGTTCGGCCTCGTCAATCCGCGTCATGCCGAGATCGGCGGCGTCGCGGCGGTGGGCAGCCTCGATAGGCTGCCGTTCGTGCCCGAGCTCGTGGTCATCACCGCGCCGGCGCGAGCGGTTCCAGGCATCGTCGATCAAGCCGGACGTCGCGGCTCGGCGGGCGCGCTGATCGTCTCGGCCGGGCTCGGTCACGGACCGGGGTCCCTGCACGAGGCCGCAATCGCTGCGGCCCGCAAATACGGCATGCGGCTGATCGGGCCGAACTGCTTGGGCATCATGATGCCTGGGGTGAGCCTCAATGCCAGCTTCGCCGCACACATGCCGGGGGCGGGAAATCTCGCGCTGATTTCGCAATCGGGCGCGATCGCGGCCGGCATGGTCGATTGGGCCGCGCAGCGCGGCGTCGGCTTTTCCGGCATCGTCTCGATCGGTGATCAGATCGATGTCGATATTGCCGACCTGCTCGACTATTTCGCGATGGATCACAAGACCCGCGCGATCCTGCTCTATATCGAGGCCATCAAGGACGCGCGCAAGTTCATGTCGGCGGCGCGTGCCGCGGCGCGCGTGAAGCCGGTCGTCGTGGTGAAGTCCGGCCGCATGGCTCAGGGCGCGAAGGCCGCTGCCACGCATACCGGTGCGCTCGCGGGCGCCGACGCCGTCTATGACGCGGCGTTCCGCCGCGCGGGCGTCCTGCGGGTCTCGGATCTGCGCGAGCTGTTCGATTGCGCCGAGACGCTCGGCCGCGTCGAATCGCCGACCGGGAAGCGCCTCGCCATCCTGACCAATGGCGGCGGCATTGGCGTCCTCGCCGTCGATCGGCTGGTCGAGCTTGGCGGAATTCCAGCAACCATCTCGGCGGACGCGCGCAAGAAACTCGACGACGTGCTGCCGTCGACCTGGTCCGGCGCAAATCCCGTCGACATCGTGGGCGACGCTGACGCCTCGCGCTACGCGGCGGCGCTGGAGGTGCTGCTCGCCGATCCCGACAATGACGCAGTCCTTGTCCTCAATGTACAGACAGCGATCGCCTCGGCTGCCGATATCGCGGCGATGGTGACCGAGCGCGTTAAGGCATATCGCCAGAAGCAACGCAGTTGGGCCAAGCCCGTGCTCGCCTCCTGGATCGGAGCCGACCAAAACATCATCGAAACACTGTCCGGCGCCGGCATTCCGAACTATCCGACCGAAGACGACGCGGTGCGCGGCTTCATGTACCTCGTGAGGCACCGCGAAGTCGTGGAGGAGCTGAGCCAGGTTCCTCCGGCGATGCCCGATACGTTCGTGCCTGACGCCCAGGCTGCCAGGCAGATTGTTACGACTGCGATCGCCGACGGTCGCGAATGGCTCGAGCCCGTCGAGATCAAGCTTCTGCTGGAGGCTTATGACATCGCAATGGTTCCGACCTATGCCGCCACCGATGTCGAGCAGGCGGTAGCCTGCGCGAAAGAAATCCTCGCAAAAGGCGGCACCGTCGTGCTGAAGATCATGTCGCGCGACATCGTGCACAAATCCGACGTCGGCGGCGTCGTGCTCAATCTGACGATGCCCGAGATGGTGCGCGCCGCTGCCACCGACATTCTCGCCCGGGCAAGGAAGCTGCGTCCCAAAGCTCGAATTGAGGGCGTCATCGTGCAGGCGATGGTCGTCAAGGCGAAGGCGCGCGAGTTGATCCTGGGCCTTGCCGACGATCCGACTTTCGGAACCGTCGTCGTGTTCGGTCGCGGTGGGACCGCGGTCGAGATCATCAACGACAAGGCGCTTGCGCTGCCGCCGCTCGATCTGCAACTGGCCCGCGACCTGATCGACCGCACGCGCGTCTCACGGCTGCTGAAGGCCTATCGGGACGTACCGGCGGTGAAGCCGGACGCCGTCGCCATGGTTCTGGTCAAGCTGGCGCAGATGGCCGCCGACATTCCCGAGATCCGCGAACTCGACATCAATCCGCTGCTCGCGGACGAGACCAGCGTGACCGCGGTCGATGCCCGTGTCGCGGTTGGACCGCCGCAACAGAAGTTTGCCGGCTCCAGCCCTGCCAACTTCGCCGTTCGAGCTTATCCGTCGCAATGGGAGCGCCGCCTCGAGCTCAAGGACAGTTGGCGGATCTTCGCGCGGCCCCTGCGTCCGGAGGACGAGCCGACCATCCACGCATTCCTGCGTCATGTCACGGCGCACGACCTTCGTTTGCGTTTCTTCGCGCCGATGAAGGAGTTTAGTCACGAGTTCATCGCGCGTCTGACCCAGCTCGACTATGCGCGCGCGATGGCCTTCATCGCATTCGACGAGGCCACCGGCGAGATGGTCGGCGTGGTCCGGCTCCATTCGGATTCGATCTACGAGAGCGGCGAATACGCGATCCTGCTGCGGTCAGATCTCAAGGGCAGGGGGCTGGGATGGGCCCTGATGCAGTTGATCATCGACTACGCGAAGTCGGAAGGGCTGAAGGCCATATCGGGCGACGTGCTCCGGGAGAACACCGTGATGCTCGATATGTGCCGGCAGCTCGGCTTCGAGGTGAAGCCGGATCCTGCCGAGCCGGATATCTGCGACGTCAGGCTGAAGCTCTGAGCGCGCCCGCTAGGAGCGCGCTTCAGCCGAATTTGCGGCGGCGGGGTCCTTGGCCGTCCTCCGCAAATTCTTGACGATGACCGCAATCAGCGGCACCAGCACCGGCGCGATCGTGCCGAGCGGATGATGTACGGCGCCCGACATCTGGGCCTGGAGTGCGCGGGCTTCGAGCTGAAGGGCTTCGAGGGATGCGCCGTGGATCTCGGCGTTCGGCAGCGCCTCAACGCAATACGACTTGCGTTACCTGCAACTCTGCATCTATCCAAAGGCATAGGCGCATCCTTCGGATGCGGACTCCGGGCCCGGCCGCCGCATTTTCGCGGCATTTGCCTCCAGATGCGCGCGTGCTTTCTGGTTGAAAAGCCTGATAACGTTGACTAGGCAGAAACTTCAGTGCCTTGCAGTCTTAGGAGCCCCGTGGCGTGCCTCAGGACAAGACCGGCGACCCGCGACAGTCGGCGGGCAACAAACTATCGGTCCTGCGCAAGCACCCGATCTTCGCGGATCTGGAGCCGGAGGCGCTCGATCAGCTCTGCCGCTATGCCAAGCACAGCACGGTGAAGCGCGGCGCGACGATCGCCGCCAAGGGCGATCCCGGCAACAATTTGTTCGCGGTGATCACCGGGACGGTGAAGATTTCCTCCTCATCGCCCGACGGGCGGAATGCCATTCTCAATCTGATCGGTCCCGGAGAGATCTTCGGCGAAATCGCGGTGCTCGACGGCGCCCCCAGGTCGGCCGATGCGACCGCCAACACCAATTGCGAGCTCTACATCATCGACCGCCGGGACTTCCTGCCGTTCGTGAAGAGCCAGCCGGCGCTGGCGATGAAATTCATCGAGCTGCTTTGCGCGCGCCTGCGCTGGACCAGCCAGCAGGTCGAGCAGGTGATCCTGCAAAATCTGCCGGGCCGGCTTGCGAGCGCGCTGCTCGGCCTCACCGAGGAGCGCAAGTTCGACTCCGGCAGCGGCACGCTCGCCATCACGCAGCAGGAGATCAGCGAGATGGTGGGGATGACGCGCGAGAGCATCAACAAGCAATTGCGCGCCTGGGCGGGCCGCAACTGGGTTCGCCTCGAGCACGGCGCCATCGTCGTGCTCGACATTGATGCCTTGCGCGAACTCGCCGAGAGCGGGCTCGACGGCTAGCTGTCGATGATCGCGACGGCGCGGGTCCAGCCCGCGGAGGCACGCTCGATCTTCATCGGAAAGCATGAGACCGTGAACCCGGTCGAAGGCAGCTGGTCGAGATTGTGCAGCTTCTCGAGATGGCAATAGCCGATGTGCCGTCCCGCCTTGTGGCCTTCCCAGATCAGGCCGGCATCTTTTGTTTCCGCATATTTCTTCGCGGTGTGGACGAAGGGCGCGTCCCAGCTCCAGCCGTCGGTGCCGGTCAGCCGCACGCCGCGTTCGAGCAGATACATGGTGGCCTCATAGCCCATGCCGCAACCGGAGTTGACGTATTCGGCGCGGCCGAACTTCGCGCCGGCGCTGGTGTTGACGACGACGATCTCCAGCGGCGACAGCGTATGCCCGATCCGCCTCAACTCCTTCTCGACGTCGTCGGCGCTCGCCACGTAGCCGTCGGGGAGATGCCGGAAGTCGAGCTTCACGCCGGGCTGAAGGCACCATTCCAGCGGCACCTCGTCGATCGTCCATGACCGCTCGCCGCGATTCATGGTCGGATGGAAGTGCCAGGGCGCATCGAGATGCGTGCCGTTATGGGTCGACAGCGAGACTTGCTCGACGGCCCAGCCCTGGCCGTCCGGCAGATCCTGCGCCTTGAGGCCGTCGAAGAACTGCAGCATCCGCGGCAGGCCCTGCTGGTGATCGATGTACTGGATCGTCGGGTGATTGCCCGGCGGATCGGCCGTCACGTCGTTTCTGAGCGGCACGGAGATGTCGATCAGCTTCCGCGGCATGGGCATTCCTCGGGTCGTCCGTTTTTGCTTCGGAGCATCTAGAGGGGGCCGCGCCGGCGGCGTCAAGCGACGCGCATGAACGCATCACGCGGGTAGCCAGCCAGGTAGCTTCGGAAAAAACGGACCATTCGCCGACAACCTCCCCGAAGCCCGCGTGATCCATCGATGCAACTCTAGCATTGATCGATGCCGCATTTGGCTTGGACTCAGAATGCCGCCGGCCCTAGGGACGACATTGGCGCTTGACTTCACACCTGAAGTGGAGCGACCCAAGGCGGCCCGCAGCTCTGCCCAACGACATAATCACCTCAGGAGGAAGCCCAGATGAAGACACTCACCGGCATCATCGCAGCCGCTCTGCTGGCGGTCTCAGCCCCCTTGGCGACCGCCCGCGATTTCCGTTCCGCCGACATCCACCCCGCCGATTATCCGACCGTCGAGGCCGTCAAGTTCATGGGCAAGCAGCTCGCGACGGCGAGCGGTGGCAAGCTTGGCGTGAAGGTGTTTCCCAACGGAGCCCTGGGCTCCGAGAAGGACACCATCGAGCAGCTCAAGATCGGCGCACTCGACATGATGCGGATCAACGCATCGCCCTTGAACAACTTCGTGCCGGAAACCATCGCGTTGTGCCTGCCCTTCGTCTTCCGGGACACGCAGCACATGCGCACTGTCCTTGACGGGCCGATCGGCGACGAGATCCTGGCGGCCATGGCGCCCGCAGGCCTAGTCGGCCTCGCCTATTATGACAGCGGCGCCCGGTCCATTTACACCGTCAAGGCACCGATCAAGTCGCTCGCGGACCTCAAGGGTCTGAAGATTCGCGTCCAGCAATCCGACCTGTGGGTCGGCATGATCCAGAGCCTCGGGGCCAATCCGACGCCGATGCCGTATGGCGAGGTCTATACCGCTCTCAAGACCGGTCTGGTGGACGCTGCGGAGAACAACTGGCCCTCTTACGAGTCCTCACGCCACTTCGAGGCCGCCAAGTTCTACAACGTCACCGAGCACTCGCTGGCGCCCGAAGTTCTCGTGATGTCCAAGACGGTCTGGGACACGCTGAGCAAGGAGGATCAGGCGATGGTCCGCAAGGCGGCCAAGGAATCGGTGCCCGTCATGCGCAAGCTCTGGGACGAGCGTGAGCAGGCGTCCCGCAAGACCGTCGAAGCGGCCGGCGTTCAGGTCGTGACGATCGCCAACAAGGCGGAATTCGTCGACGCGATGAAGCCGGTGTACCAGAAGTTCGCCGGTGACGAGAAGCTGCAGAGCCTCGTCAAGCGTATCCAGGACACGAAGTAAGACCTAGTGTCGGTCCGGCGTCGCCGACTGGCGACACCGGACGCCCCGCAAGGAGACGCGCAAGGAGACGTGCAAGAAGACTTGCAAGGAGACTTGGATGACAGACCCTCACGTCGCAAGCCACGAGCAGGAGGCGGTTGCCGGACCCCCGTCTACCGGCTTGCTGTCGCGGATCAATGCCGTCGTCGCTCGCGCGGGGATGTACCTGTCGGTGACCGGACTGCTCGTCATCGTCACCATCGTGTTCTACCAGGTGTTCGGACGTTACGTGCTCAATTCCAGCCCGACCTGGACGGAGAATCTTGCGCTGGTTCTGATCCTGTATGTCACGCTGATCGGCGCCGCCGTCGGCGTACGCGATGCCGGACACATCGGAATGGACAGCTTGCTGGTGATGCTGCCGGATCACGTGCGTGAGAAAATCGAGCTTATCATCCACATCCTGGTGGCCGTGTTCGGCATTGCGATGGCCTACAACGGCTGGATCCTCGGGGCGTCGGTCGGAACCGTGAAGATCCCCAATCTCGGCCTGCCTGAGGTCATCCGCTACGTGCCGCTGATCGCCTCCGGCGTCCTGATCGTCTCCTTTTCAATCGAGCACATCATCGCTCTCCTGCGCGGCGAAGAGGTCGTCCCCTCATGGAACTGATCATTCTCGGCGCCACTTTCTTCGGCTTCCTGGTCCTCGGGGTACCGGTCGCCTTCGCGATCGGCCTCTCGGCGATTTGCACCATCCTCTACGAAGGCCTGCCGGTCGCCGTCATCTTCCAGCAGATGATGTCGGGGATGAACATCTTCTCCTTCCTCGCCATCCCGTTCTTCGTCTTCAGCGGTGAGCTGATGCTGCATGGCGGCGTCGCCGACAAGATCGTGCAACTCGCCAAGAATCTCGTCGGACACATCCGCGGCGGGCTTGGCATGTCGAACGTGGTCGCCTGCACGCTGTTCGGCGGCGTATCCGGTTCGCCCGTGGCCGACGTCTCGGCGATGGGGGCCGTGATGATCCCCATGATGAAGAAGGAAGGTTTCGACACCGATTACGCCGTCAACGTCACCACCCATGCTTCGCTGGTCGGAGCACTGATGCCGACCAGTCACAACATGATCATCTATGCGCTCGCCGCCGGCGGCAAGGTCTCGATCGGCGCGCTGATCGCCGCCGGCCTGCTGCCGGCGCTCGTGCTGATGGTGTGCATGCTGGTCGCCGCGTACGGGGTCGCGGTGAAGCGAGGCTATCCGGCCGGCAAGTTCCCGGGCTGGCCCGCGGTTGTTCGCTCGTTGGCGGCCGCTCTGCCTGGCCTTTTGATCGTGGGCATCATCCTGGCGGGCATTCTGTCCGGCGTGTTCACGGCAACCGAATCCGCGGCCGTCGCGGTCACCTACACCATCCTGCTGACGTTCTTCATCTACCGTACCATGACCTTGCCCAACTTCCTGCGCGCCGCGGCCAAGGCGGTGAAGACGACGGGCGTGGTGCTGCTGCTGATCGGCGTCTCCACCATGTTCCAGTATCTGATGGGGCTTTACGAGGTGGCCGACTTCGCCGGCGACATGATGAGCAAGGTCTCGACGCAACCCTGGGTCATCTTCCTGCTCATCAACGTCATCCTGTTCGTGCTGGGCACGTTCATGGACATGGCCGCGACCATCCTGATCTGCACTCCCATCTTCCTGCCGATCGCGATGAAGGCGGGCATGGACCCGGTGCAGTTCGGCATGCTGATGCTGATCAACTGCGCCCTGGGGCTGAACACCCCGCCGGTCGGGACGACGCAGTTCGTGGGCTGCGCCATCGGTGGCATCTCGGTGGGCGCGGTGATGCGCACCATCCTGCCGTTCTACGCTGCCCTGATCGCCGCTCTGATGTTCGTGACCTATGTTCCCGCCTTCTCGCTGTGGCTGCCCCGCCTGCTGATGGGCTACAAGGGATAGCAGCAACGCAGGGAGAATCTATCCGTGACTGACTATCGCAAGCTCTTCGATCTCAGCGGCAAAACGGCCGTGGTGCTCGGCGCCGCCTCGGGCATCGGCAAGTCGTCGGCCGAGGCGCTGGCCGGGCTCGGCGCCCGTGTGGTCTGCGCCGATCGTGCGCTTGACGCCGCCGAAACAACAGCCGCCGGCATTCGCGACAAGGGCGGCTGGGCCGAGGCCGCTGCGTGTGACGCCGCCAGCGCTGCGGACGTCAATGCGCTGGCCAAGACCGTGATGCAGAAACTTCCGCGGCTCGACATTGCGGTGACGACGCCCGGGCTCAACATCCGCAAGACCATCCTCGACTACACCGAGGAGGATCTCGACCGCGTCCTCAACCTCAACGTCAAGGGCACGGTCTGGTTCTTCCAGGCCTTCGGCCGCATCATGGTCGAGCAGAAGGGCGGCAGCATCATCGCCTGCTCCTCGGTGCGCGCCGTGACCATCGAGCCGGGCCTGGGAGTCTATGGCTCGACCAAGGCGGCCATCGGCCTGCTGGTGAAGGGCTTTGCTTCCGAGGTCGGCCGCTCCGGCGTGCGCGTCAACGCGATCGCGCCGAGCATCGCCGAGACCGCGCTGACCGGCCCGTTCAAGCAGCGTCCCGACATCTACAATCTCTACGCCGGCCACACCGTGTTCAACCGCTGGAGCAGCGCCGACGAGGTCGCGACAGCCGTCGCCTATCTCGCCTCGGACGCCGCGAGCTATGTCAGCGGCAGCACGCTGTTCGTCGATGGCGGCTGGACCGCCGTCGACGGACCGCCGACCGGTCTCACCCAGATGAGCAAATAGTGCAGTGCATCGTATCTAATTTTAGACTGGATCAGAACTTGATCACAAAGTTGCCGCGTATGCTTTGATCAGCGGCTGCGTTGCCGAATTGCCCGTTATAGAAGATGCCGACTGTGGTGCCCTTCGCGACGGCGAAATCCAAACCTGCATCGACCACAGCGGCGTCACGCGCGATCGGCACCCCCGCGATATTAAAGGCGCTGCCGCCAGCAAAAGCAAAAGTCGAGAATGGCGTCACATCGTCGAACGCGTGACGCCAGCCTACCGTGCCGCGCAAATCAGCTTTCACCGTGCCAATTGCAAACGCGGTTGAAGCTCTCAGGCCGAATGTGGTGAACGCAGTGCCGGTATTTTCGCCCGTGCTGGTCAGCGCCGCCGCACCGCCACGCTCGCTAAACCCCTCCCTGCGCAGGTTGACGTAAGCCAGATTGGCGTACGGCTCGAACGCGGCTGCCCGTGTTTCAACCCGATAGCCGAACTCGCCGAACACCTGCATCGTAGCGGCATGATAGTCGGCCTTCAGGTTGTCGGTGAAGCCGGGAAACGCGACCGAACGCGCCGTGCCGATGTCGTGCCACGTGTAGGCTGCCCCAGAACGGAATCCGAGTGCGCCCCATTGCGTGCCGCCGTAGAGGCCGACGTGATAATTGTCGCTCTGGCCGGACGAGGCGCGATCGGACACGTCGAAGGAGGTATGACTGTAGCCCCCAAGCACACCGGCCCGCCAGGTTTCACCGACGATCGCATCGAAGCCGCTCACCATGCCGCCGGTCGAGCGGCTCAGCCGGGCGGCGTTGCCATCGCCGTCGGTGTGGCCCCACGAACCAAAGGCCTGACCCCAGATCGCATAGGTCGGCGCCGGCGCGAGCGCGCCCCGCGGCGGCGCCTTAGTGGACATCGCATAAGCCAGCGCGCTGCTGGCCGGCGCATCCGCGGCAAATGCCATCATTGGCATTGACGGTGCGGCGACCGCTGCGAAGCTCTGGCGCAGTCGGTCGTTCATGGCGTCTCGGACGAAATGGCTCTCCTCGATCAGCGCCGTCTGCGCAGACGCATGCACCTCGCCCGAGAGACTGTCGAAGGCGGCGCGTGCGTCCGCAAAGGTGGCCAGGTTAGCCACTGCATTGAACAATGTGCCGGACTGCGGAATGCTGTCGAGGCCGCGCCCTGTCGCGATCTGGTTCGGCGTAAGACCGGCCACGACGAATGGGTGGGAGACCAGAACGTCCAGATAAGCATTGAAGGCGTCGTAGCTATCCTTAACGCCCAGAAACGCGCTGGGGAGCGTAATGGAGGTGAAGGTTCCGGTCAGGCCGATATCGGCAGTCAGCACCGTGTAGTGATTGCCAACTGCCAATCCGCCGTGCAGCACCAATGACGTCCCCGTCAGCGTCGCCGTGCCGGTGGTGGTGAAGCGGTCGGCCTGGCCGACCGTGTTCACATCAATTGCCAGAATGCTGCCGGCCTGGAAACTCGCATTGCCCCCCGTCTGCCGGATGACGTCGCCTGCACCGCCGTCGACCATCGTCATGAGCCCCCGGTTGGTCAACTGAGTCAGATTGGACAATATTGTGACCTCGGCTGTACCCGAGGCATTTCCTCCGACGAGGGTACCAGCATTGACCAGCGTACTGCCGGCGCCTGTAAAGTCGCTTGTCGCTCCGGCGCCGTTCCAGCTACCGTTGTTGGTGAACAGTGTTGCCGCGCTGGTGAACTGGACCGTGCCGACGATCGATCCTCCGTTTGTGAGCGTAACCGATCCGCCAGTGGCCTGGATCGCTGCGTCGGAAGACAGCCCGGAGATGTTGCGAATCGTTCCGGACGGCGAGTTCGTAACGTCAATCGTGCCGCCGACCAGGCTCAGCCCGCGCGTCGCGCCCGTCACCGTGCCGGCGACCGCCACGCTCACTGCGCCGCTGCCGGTTGCCTTGATGCCCTCGGCGGCCGTGCCGGTGATCGTGCCGTTGGCGGTGACGCTGGTCGCGCCCGTGCCTCTGTTGGTCGCATCGATGCCGGTCGTGCCCGACACATTGCGTGCGGTCACGGCGATTGCGCCCGCCGCGCCGATCTTGGTCTGCTGCGCAATGATTGCGGTGTTGCCGGTCGCGGTCACATCGGCCGCGGTCACCGTCACATTCCCGCCGGTGGCCAGCGCGAAGATGCCGTTGCCGCTGGTCGCCGTCACCGGACCCACCGTCGTCACCGTGGTCGCGCCCGAGCCGAAGTTCTCCGCGTCGATCCCGAACCGCGCGGTAGTTGCCCCGTTCGCGGTCACAGCGATGTTGCCGGTCGCCGCGGCCGCGACGATCGCGCCCACCAGGCCGGCATTGCCCGCCTTGACATCGCCGTTCGCCACCTCCGTCAGATTGCCGGTCAGCGTCGACGTAATGACGTCGATCCCGTTCTTGTTCGCCGTCAGCGCGGTCACCGCACCGGCGGTCACGCTGATGTTGCCGCCCGCCGCCGTGTCGCGCACGAAAATGCCGTTGCCGCCGGTCGAACTGCTCGCGCCGGAGACGTTGAGCGTGACCGTGCCCGAGCCGTTGTTCTTGATGTTTGCGGCATCGCCAGTGCCGCCCGCGAACCCGCCCGTTCCGGTGACCAGGATGTTGCCGGCCCCCCCGGTGCCACCGGTCAGGCTCAGACCGAGCGTCGCGCCGGTCACCGTGCCGGCAACCGCCACGCTCACCGCGCCGTTGCCGGTTGCCTTGATGCCCTCGGCGACGGTGCCGGTGACGGTGCCGTTGGTGGTGACGCTGACGGCGCCGACGCCGGCGTTGGCCGCAATGACGCCGGTGGTGCCCGACACGTTGGCCGCGGTCACGGCGATCGCGCCGGCAGCGCCCACCTTGGTCTGTTGCGCCATGATCGCGGTGTTGCCGGTCGCGGTCACATCGGCCGCGGTCACCGTCACATTCCCGCCGGTGGCCAGCGCGAAGATGCCGTTGCCGCTGGTCGCCGTCACCGGACCCACCGTCGTCACCG
>NZ_JARVWW010000029.1 GCF_029846715.1 Bradyrhizobium nivariense | reverse complement strand
CTGCCGCGCGAACCGTCGACGCGGTCTGCGCCGCAATCGGCCGCGCACTCGATGCCTTCACATCCGAGGAATGCGCCAACTACCTCAAAAATTCAGGCTATCGAACCTAATGCCATCACGCTTTAGGTCGGCTTGCGCGGGCCGGTGAAAACGGTTTCGTGTGCACGCACCGGCGTGCAGGTCGTGAATACGAGCGCAAACCGGCTGCACTGCCAGTCAGCGCCGAGCGTGGCAATGGTAGGTGATGTCAGGTTGACCGATAGTAATGCCGCTACGCAGGCAAACGTCACGTACGCCGCGATCAGCGCCGCTCCCTTGTGGGTCCTTGGGCGGTAAATCATGGCCTTGGCTCCTGTACGATGGCCGGAAGATTAAGGGATCACCTGCTTCGGCATGGGCGAGCAGCGCGGGTGGCATAACGCCGAGTGTCTTGACGCCGAGTGTCTTGGCCGTCTTGAGATTGATGACCAGCTCAAACCTGGTCGCCTCCTGGACAGGCAAGTCGGCGGGCGTCGCGTGCGGCGGCTGCCTGGGCTTGGTGTTGATCAAGTTCAGCAGCGTCGCCGCCGCGACCATCACCAGGACGCCACCAACACTGAGCGCGATCTGCATCATCAGCCCGTCCGAGACGTCGAGTAGCGCCAGGTGACTGGCCAGCGTCAGCAGAACGCCGAGACAGTAGATTGGCAGCGAATTCTGGCCACAGAGAATGGCGCCACGCATCACCGCCGCCGTCAGCCCTCGCCAATCGCGAGGCACGAACCATGCCGCCAAAACCGCAAGGGCCAAAAAATGCAGCAGTCGCAATGGAGCGAGATTCGATTTGTCCATCGGGTAAAGCAGCGTCAGCAGCGGCTGCGGGACCAGCGCTTCCAGCGGTTTGATGCTGCAGCTCAATGCGACGACGAGGCTGAACACCAGATAGAGAACGGCAGGCACAAGGGCGGCGCGTGAGGTCACCCACGGCCGGAATCTCTTGCCCTCGATGATCCACCACGCGCCAAGCAGAAGCGGCAGTTGCCAGGCAAGCGGATTGAAGAACCAGTGCCCGGTCGGCCATGCCGGGATGGTCCATCCGAAAACGTGCACCAGTGTATAAAGCAACAACGACGCGCCGAGCGTTGCGTTCGGCGCTCGCAGCAGCAGCCACAGCAGCGGCGCGAACAAAAAGTGGTAAAGCACGAAGAGCGGCAAGATGTCGGTGTTGACCGGGCGGTATTGCAGGATTGCCGCGTGCGCGAGCGTCACGCCCGGCTGTTCCAGCAGAACGCGCGTATTGCTCCTGTCGGCAAGAGGGCCGTCGCCTGCGAGGTGAACCACGACAGCGCAGGCGAGCGTGAGCAGCAGAAATGCGACATAGATATCCCAGCTTCGCCACAGCGTCCGGCCGATCACGCCGGTCCAGCCCGCGCTCTGCCGTGCCTTGCCGTAGGACAACGCGCAGGTCAAACCCGAGAGAAACATGAAGACTTCCGCGGCATCGCTGAAGCCGTAGTTGCGCAGCGTCAGCCAGCTACCGACGTTGTTGGGCACATGGTCGAGAAAGATGCACCAGAGCGCGATGCCGCGGCAGGCATCAATGCGCAGATCGCGGCCATAACCGTTTAGCTCCGGAAGCGGGCTTGCCAACGGTTTCGGGGTGGCAGGTCGATCAAGCATCTGGTTCCCCCGTCCGGCATCCAAGCAGGTTTCAAGAGGGATCGAATCTGACGAAAAACATCAGCCGCGCCGAACCCGGCGGCGAATTATGGCGACGCCTGGTACAATCTCCTGACGCGGGAGGCTGTCGGTTGACGATTATCGTTCAACGGTACAGCGGGTAAATCATCCGGACGTCCTCACAAGGGGGGTCTTAGGTCCTATGATCATGGTCCTTACAGGTATCCGCACTCTGAAGCCCGCGACTCTCGTGGTCCGCACTCGCTTTTCGGGGTCCTGTGACCTTGTTTCAATTACAGCACACAACGGCATTCGGCTTCTATCTTGAAGGCCTAACCTTGAACCGCTGGCTCGGCCAGGGATGAAGAATGGACGGTTTCAGGGTCCGTCTCCCCGCCAGCCTATTCCTCGCCAAAGACCCAAACCTGGGTGTATGATTGCTTCAATTGGATCTCCGCGCCATGGGATGACGGAGAGCTTTTCATGAAAGTTCTTATTGTTGACGATCATGCATTGATACGCGAGGCGTTGTACGCCGTTCTCAGACAAGTGAAGCGAGAAGCCGTCATATTTGAAGCTTCGAGCAGCCGTCAGGCAATGGACATAGTCGAGGAACATCCCGACGTCAGCCTTATCTTGCTTGATATCAATTTGCCTGACAGAGATGGCTTCTCTGTCCTCCGCGAACTGCGAGACCGCTATCCGACCATTGCCATCATCATTCTCTCGTCCTCGAATGATCAAGACACGGTGAAGCGCGCTTTCAAACTTGGCGCTCTGGGTTTCATCCCAAAAACGACCGGACGAGAGGTCATGCTCAACGCCATTGAGCTGGTGTTCTCCGGCGGCATTTACATTCCCTCGGAAATCCTGGAGGAAACACCGTCTCCGCGGCCTACAAATAAACCAACGACGCCCGACTTTCTTAAGGGCCTCGGATTGACCGATCGGCAGGTCGAAGTACTTGCGCTTCTGATGAAGGGAAAAAGCAACAAGGTCATTGCCAAGACCCTCAACATGGCAGTGCCGACTGTGAAGAACCACATCACGGTCGTTCTCAAGGCGCTCGGCGTAACGAGCCGCACCGAGGCAGTCATAAAGGTGGGAAAAATGGGCTGGGACTCGTCACCGAAATCCGGGTCATGAAGCCGACCGGTCATCTCTTCTGTCGTCATGATCCATAAAGAGCTCGTGCATGACAGCGCGGAGCCGCATTGGGTCGACGGGCTTGTGCAGCATAACGTATCCCCTATCCTTGGCCTCACGTGCTGGTTCAGGTGCCGTATCGCCGCTGATGAGAATAGCAGGAATGGATGAACCAAACGCCGCATTGATTTGTTCAATGGCTCCGATCCCGGTCTTTCCGCTCGCAAGATGATAATCCGAGATTATGAGATCGGGGCGTTGTCGGCGCTCCGCAAGTCGGATAAGCGCCACTTCGTCGGATCCGGTGGTCAGGACGGTGTATCCCCATCTGCCAAGCAATCCGACCGTTCCCTCCTGCACGATTGGAGCATCGATAATAACAAGAACGACCTTGCCTTCGACAGCAAAGGCCGCGGGGTGTGGCGAGTCGACGGGCTCGGTGGACGAGTCGCGTTCTTCGGCCATCGGAACCAGGATCGCGAATCGCGAACCACGGCCCACAGTCGAAGCTACGTCGATTGGATGGTTGAGAAGCAGGCGAAGCCTGTCGACGATAGCCAAGCCGAGCCCCATGCTGCCGTACCGGTTCCGGTCTCGAGCAGCAAGTTGAAAAAACTCGCCAAAGATATTCTGCTTCTGATCCTCAGGAATGCCGGAACCACTATCCCATACTTCGATGCGCAACATCTGACCGCGCCGACGACAACCGACAATGATCCCGCCCCGCAATGTATAGCGCACCGCATTGGATACCAAATTGAGCAGTATGCGTTCGAGCAGCATGGCGTCGCTCCGCACCCAGGCGTCACTTCGCCTGACCCGCAGACGCAAGCCCGTTTCTCGCGTTGCTTGATCAAATGTCGTCTCAATTTTTTGCAACAGGCGCGCGATCGGGAATTCAGTAATTGTGGGTATGAGTATCCCAGCATCGAGCCGGGACATATCCAGGAGCGAATTGAGCATTTCATCCATTTCTTTGCGCGTTGCATCGACCAGCTCGATCGTCCTTATCCGTTCCCCCGATCCCGTGCGCAGTTGGGCAACGAACAGGCCCAGCGCATGGAGTGGCTGCCGCAAATCGTGGCTTGCCATGGCAAGAAAACGCGATTTTGCTGCATTGGCGAGCTCGAGCTCCTGCGTACGCTCCGCGACCTTGCGTTCGAGTTCGATCTGCGCGCGGCGCAGCCTTTCCTCCCCCTTCTTGCGAACCTCGACGTCGGCGCTCAGTAACAAGCTCGGAACCGTAATACTGATCAGGAACATCAACACCAGCAGGAACGAAGCGTTGAGATCCGCGGTCGTGAACGGGCCGCCGCCCGTGAGCGTCCCCCAAATGGTGATGCCGGCAAGCACCAGCGCAACCGTTGCGGTGTCACGCGGACCGCGGCGCAGCGCCGCCCACAACATCGGCAGGATGGCGAGAAAACCCAGCGGATCCCGGCTCGGCGTCTGCGCGATCAGCGGACTGTAAGCAATGAGTCCAACAACCGCCGCTGTTGCGAGGACGCCGACCGTCTCCAACAATTCATTGCGGCTGAAAGCACGGTAGCGGCTTGATGCCCAAAGTACGAGTGCGGGGGCAATGACCAGCGCGCCGGTCACGTCTCCCAGCCACCACGTGACCCAGGCGTTCACGAAATCGGTCCGATCGATGTACCCGGCGGCCGCCAGGCTGGTCAGACCAATGCTCGCGCTGATCGGCGTCGCGATCACGATGCAGATCAAAGCAAACTTTGCGACAGAATCTGGTCTCGAAAACGTATTGCAGCCGCTCGACCATCGATTGACCAGATAAGCGCCAACAATGGCTTCAAGAGTGTTGCCGGTCGCAATCGCAATTGCGGTGGCAACCGAGCCGGCCGTCGTCGCATTGGCGATCATTGCTGCAATAAAAATTGCGGGCCAGGTCCAATATCCCCGCAACAGCACCGCCGCCAGCGCGACACCCGTCGGCGGCCAAATTGGCGTTGCACTGGGATTAATAGAGGCGAGGGTAAGGCCGCCTTTTGCCAGGACGAAATAGATCACGCCAATTGCGACCAGACCGCCGGCATAGCTAATGCCTCGGCGGAACTTTATCTCCGGCGCAAGTGATCGTAGATCTGACATCGTCGACGCCTAGACTAGGCAGTTGCATCGTCCAGCATGGCTGACCTTTTGATCTCCTTGAAAAGATCAATGATCGCTGCTTTCCCGTTTACCCAGGCGGTTGATCGACACCACTACGTCCGACCGCTGCGACAATGCAAATTCGACAGGATGCGCTCAGATCGAATTGATCACTGCGGTCTGCTGACGGACGAAGAGACGGCGCGTGTTTGGTCACGAGGGCAAACTCTTTCGGAGCTAAGCGGCCTGTCGCTGACTCTGATACGAATCAAGGCCGCCACCACAATCCGGGCGGCCACCGCAATTGCCCTGCATAATCGCAAATCGGGTTCGTTGAGGAAACTACCCATTTCGAGTTAGCAGCACGCTCCTCCCCGCGAAGTCTGAAATGGTTCACTCGCGATCGGGGCGAGCCGGCAGTAACTCCGACCAATCTCCGTTCTGCCGCTGAAAGCGGACGTCAATTTCAGAGGGGCCATACTGACGGCCGCCAAGCTGGTCGAACCCGAGTTCTAGGCCACGCTGAGCGGCGAGCAGAAGGCAACAGGCTGCAACAGGTCGCAAGCCCGTGGGGGCAGCGCGCGCGTGACCTAAACCACGGTCCTGTGCCGTTCGATGCAGGTCCGCAGCACCTCGTCCATCGGCTTGTTCCACCAGTCGTTGGAGAAGATCTCGATCTCGGAATAGCCGGCAAAACCCCGTGTTTCGACCGCTGCGCGCACGGATTTGATGTCGATGACGCCGTCGCCCATCATGCCGCGATCGTTGAGAATGTCCCTGGTCGGCACCAGCCAGTCGCAGACATGGAACGCCAGCAGGCGATCTCGGCCGGCGCGCGCGATCTGGCCCATCAGCTCGGGGTCCCACCAGATGTGATAGACGTCGAGCGCGACGCCGAGCATGCCGCTGCGATCGGGGTCGAGCCGGTCGCAGATGTCGAGCGCCTGCTTCGTCGTGTTGACGCAGGCGCGGTCCGCCGCATAGGCCGGATGCAGCGGTTCGATCGCCAGCGGCAGCTTTGCCTGTCTGGCGTAGTCGAGCATATCAGCGAGTGCTTCCTCGACCTGCGTCCGCGCGCCGGCGATGTCCTTGGAAGCCTCGCTGCCCGGCCGCGAATATTGCGGCAGGCCGCCGACGACGAGCACGATGCAAGGCGCACCCAGCGCCTTGGCTTCGTCCACACAGCGGCGGTTGTCGTCACGGACCTCGCCTCGACGTGATACGTCGGAGGTGAACATGCCGCCGCGGCAATAGCCGGAGAGATCAAGGCCGGTGTCGCGCACGGCGCGCGCGGCGCGGTCGAGACCGACGGCGGCGACCTGGTCGCGCCAGGGATCGATGGCACGGATGCCGTGACGTGCGCAGGCGTCGATGATCTGAACGAGATCACCCTGGTTGCGGACCGTCGCCGTGTTCAGCGACAGCCAGCGATGGTCGGACGAGAAATCACGCATCAGGATTCGATCCCGTGCGGGGCCAGCACGGCCTTCATCCGGCGCGTCGCCAGCTCTGGATTGGCGAGCAGACCGGCCTGATCGGCCAGCCGGAACAGCTCGGCCAGATGCAGCATCGAACGCGTGCTCTCCTGCCCCCCGGCCATGGTGAAATGGTCCTGGTGGCCATTGAGATACGCCATGAACACCACGCCGGTCTTGTAGAAGCGCGTCGGCGCCTTGAAGATGTGGCGCGACAGCGGCACCGTCGGTCCCAGCACGTCGTGGAAGCCGGCTTCGTCACCCGCTGCCAGCCGCGACAAGGCGTAGGACGCCGCCGGCGCGATCGCGTCAAAAATGCCGAGCAGCGCGTGCGAAAAGCCCTGTTCGTCGCCGGCGATCAGCTCCGCATAATTAAAATCGTCGCCGGTGTACATCTTGATGCGCTTGTCGAGACGACGGCGCATGTCGATCTCGCGCTGCTTGTTGAGCAGCGAAACCTTGACACCGTCGACCTTGGCGGCGTTGCCGTTGATGATGGCGACCGCAATATCCATCGCCTTGTCGAGATCGTTGGTGCCCCAGTATCCCATCAGCGCTGGATCGAACATGTCGCCGAGCCAGTGAATGATGACGGGCTCGCGGACCTGCGACAGCACGCGATCATAGACTTTTGCGTAATCATCGGCGTCGCGGCCCAGCTTCGCCAGCGCGCGCGATGCCATCAAAATGATGCGGCCGCCGACCTTCTCGACCGCCGAGATCTGCTCCTCATAGGCGCAGATCACGTCGTCGAGATTCTTGGCATCCTCTACCGCGAGATGGTCGGTGCCCGCTCCGGAGAACACCAGCGCGTTGCGCCGCTTGGCGGCGGCGACCGAACGCGTGATCAGCTCCAGCGAGGTCGGCCAGTCCAGCCCCATGCCGCGCTGCGCGGTGTCCATGGCTTCCGCAACGCCAAGCCCGAGGTCCCAGACGTGCTCGCGGAAGGCGATGGTCCTGTCCCAGTCGACGGCAACCGAAAGCCAGGGATCGTTGTCGGCGAAGGGATCGACCACCGTATGCACGGCCGAGAAGGCGATGCGGTTCAGCGGGCCCTCGAGCTTTGCGGGAAAGCTTCGCGACGCCGCGAGCCGGTAGGTCTCGATCGAACGATCGGCTTTCGGCAATTTCAGCGACAATGACGACATCGGCAGGACGGGCTTGGGCAGGACGGGCTTGTTCATTGTTCCCTCCTCAGACCTTGATCGGGGCGACATCGATCCAGCGCCGCTCCTTCCAGCTCTTCAGCGCGCATTCGGCAAGCTGCACGCCCTTGACGCCTTCGAGCAGCGTGAACTTATAGGGCGCATCCTCGTAGACGTGGCGAATGAACATCTCCCACTGCTCCTTAAAGCCGTTGTCGTAGCTGAAATTGTCAGGCAGCTTCTGCCAGTCGCCGTAGAAATCGTGCAGCCGCTTCTCGTCCGGATTCCACACCGGCCGGGGCGTCGCCTGACGCGCCTGGATCATGCAGTCGGAGAGGCCGGCGACTGCCGAGCCCAGCGTACCGTCGACCTGGAAAGTGACGAGGTCGTCGCGATAGACGCGCGTCACCCAGGACATGTTGATGTGGGCGATGGCGCCGCCCTTGAGCTGGAACGTCGCATAAGCCGAGTCGTCCGCGGTGGCCTTGTACTTCTTGCCCTGCTCGTCGAAACGCTCGGGAATGTCGGTATTGCCGATGCAGCTCACGCTCTCGACCTCGCCGAAGAGATTGTCGAGCACGTAACGCCAGTGGCAGACCATGTCGAGAATGATGCCGCCGCCGTCCTCGTCGCGGTAATTCCATGACGGCCGCTGCGCCTCCTGCCAGCCGCCCTCGAACACCCAATAGCCGAACTCGCCACGCACCGAGAGGATGCGGCCGAAGAAGCCGGAGTCGCGCAGGAAAGCGATCTTCTTGAGGCCGGGCAGGAACAGCTTGTCCTGCACCGTACCGTGCTTGACGCCCTTGGCGTTGGCGAGCTTGACGACCTCGAGCGCCTCCTCGAAATTCGTCGCGATCGGCTTCTCGCAATAGACGTGCTTGCCGGCATTGATGGCCTGGGTCAGCAGGCCGGGCCGTGCCTGCGTGGTCGCGGCATCGAAGAACATGGTGTCGTTCTTGTCCGCGAGGGCCGCATCGAGATCGGTGGTCCAGCGCGTGATGTTGTAGAGCTTGGCGAGCCCTTCGACCTTTTCGGCGCTGCGGCCGACCAGGATCGGATCGGGCATCACGCGGTCGCCGTTCTTCAAGCGGACGCCGCCCTGCTCGCGGATCGCGACGATCGAGCGGATCAGATGCTGGTTGAGCCCCATCCGGCCGGTGACGCCGTTCATGATGAGGCCGAGGCGTTGGGTGGTCATGCCGATTTCTCCCAGAGTGATTTTGGCTGTTCGAGCGGGGCGAGCGCCGACCAGTCCGGATGGACCGACGTCGCAAAGCCCGTTGCGGTCAGCGATCCCGTCAGGAGATCGCCGCTGTGAATGTTGAGGCGGATGCCTTGGCCCGCATCGGCGTAGAGATCGGGATGCGCGGCAGCGAAGGCCTGCACCTCGGCCGCGGGCGTATCGCCAAAGCCGTCGACATAGTGATGGCCGTTGCGCTCGACGTGCACGATTCCGATGAATGCACCGAGCGCGAGATCCTGCTGCACGGCAAGTCCCGCCTGGCAGGTGAGGTCCTCGCCGGTCACGAAGAACGTCTCGGCGCCTTCGCTCCATTTCGCCGCGCGCGTCGCGCTGACGATGGACTTGTAAAGCCCCTTGCAGGATTTCGAGGATATGCCGCGATAGCCGAGCGCCCGCGCCGCGGGAAAGGCATCGTAGGAATCATCGGCCTCATCGATGATGAAGCCACGCGCGGCGAGCGAACCGAGCGGTGTCTGCCGGGTGATGTCGCGCGGCATCGGCTGCTCGATATAGAGCAGTCTTGATGAAATCGATCGCAGCGCGAGATCATGGTCAAGCCGGTCGATCAGTGCATGCAACGCCGCGAGATCGGCATATTGCTCGTTGGCATCGAGCGTCACCTTGTAGTCGCGCTCCAGTGCATCGAGCGCCTTGCCAATGCGCGCCAGCCGCGCTGCATCGGCTACGGGGTCACCCGACAGCTTCAGCTTGAAGTATCTTGCACCGGAGTTCTCGCGGGCATCGGCAACCCCGCCCTCACCTTCAACGGTATCGTCGAGGCCGACGGTATGTCTGATGGCAACACGCGACAGCGGCTTCCGGCTGGATAGAAACGTCGTGAGATCCGCTTCCTTCAGGTCAGGCGAAAGCCGCGCATCGATGCCGGCGATGTTGCCGGCCATGCCGTCGAAAAAATTGGTCTCGGCGGCGCGGAGCAGCGCATCGAGGATCGCTTTGTCGATTTCCGCGGGGCCGTAAGCCGCCGCAAGCGCCGGAATGTTCTTTTTCGCACAGGTTGCGACCTGGGCACCGATGCACGAGGCATGCAGATCGAATGCTGTCAGAAATCCAGTTCGCGCAAGATAAAGCCCCCGTGCGATCTCCAGCGAGCGACGCAAGCCATCGACGGTCTGCGCCGGCGACAGCTCCGGCCGCTTGTCGAACCATTTTGGCACCAGCAGCTCGGCGCTGGCGCCGACGGCGGTTCCTCTGCCCTCGACCTCGATCTCGACCCGCACGAACAGCTGGGGCGTCGCGTTGATCGTGATCGCGCCGAAGCGGAACGGCCGCGCGAAATGCACGGGACGTTCGAAGAAGGCGATATCTCGCAGCTTCAGGCGGGGTGACATGGCGCTACAGCGTATGAATTTGTTGGAAACTGATTCGGCCGCGGTGACGGTGCACCTCTCCCGCTTGCGGGAGAGGTCGGCGCGTAGCGCCGGGTGAGGGTTTTCTCCTCTTGGGGGTTCTCGACTGTGGAGACACCCTCTCCCCAACCCTCCCCCGCAGGCGGGGGAGGGAGCGCACTCTGCTTGTGGTCGCGATCAAAGGACATCACATCAGGCCCTAATCCAACGCCCCTTGCGAGAAAAAGTGCTTGCGTATCCGCTGCACCAGCTCGGTGAAGACGGGATCGGCCATCACATCCAGCGAACGGGGGCGCGGCAGCGGCACGTCGTAGATCGCTGCGATCGCGCCGGGGCGCTCGGTCATGACCAGCACGCGATCGGCGAGGAACACGGCCTCGGGGATCGAATGCGTGATCAGCAGCACCGTCTTCCTGGTCTCGCGCTGGATTCGCATCAGCTCGACATTCATGCGCTCGCGCGTCAACGCGTCGAGCGCGCCGAACGGCTCGTCCATCAGCATGATCTTGGGATCGTGCACCAGCGCGCGACAGATCGAGGCGCGCTGCTGCATGCCGCCCGAGAGCTGCCACGGCAGCTTCTTCTCGAAACCTTCGAGCCCAACCAGCTTCAGCAGCGCCTTGGCGCGATCGAGATATGTCTGTCGCGGCAGCCGCTTCATGTCGATCGGCAGCATCACGTTGGAGAGGATGTTGCGCCATGGCAGCAGCAACGCGTTCTGGAACACGATGCCGACATTGCCGTGCGGCTTCGTTACCTTCTCGCCCTCGACCAGGATCTCGCCTGATGTCGGCGGCAGCAATCCGGAGATCAGCTTGAGCAGCGTGGATTTGCCGCAGCCGGACGGGCCGACCACGACGAAGAACTCGCCGTCGTTGATGTGGAAGTCGAGCGGCCGCAGCGACGGCACATCGCCGTCGCGCGTCCGGTAGGTCTTCGACACGCCGGACAGTTTTATGCCCGACGCATCGCCAGCAGCCCGGTCGCTCACCAGTCTCAGATGCGCGGCCGGCTGCCCGGCGTTGTCAGGTATTGCGGCCTGCTTCACGAGCCGCTCTTCGGCAGGTAATCGTTGGTGTAGAACGCCTTCGGGTTCTCCTTGGCCTTGGCATCGAGCCCGCCATATTCGACCATCAGATTGACCGTATCCGTCATGTTCTGATCGGTGACCTGGAACGGCCGCTTGGTCTTGGTCTCCGCGGTCCGGTAGAGCGGAATGGTCAGCTCGAAGCCCTGCGTCAGCGTGTCGATCTTGCCACCCTTGGGGTTGGCATCGAGGATCGACTGCGCTGCCGCCTTCGGCTCCTTCTCGGCGGCTTCGACCGCTTTCGTCGTTGCCGACATGAAGCGGCGCACGAGATCGGCATTCGCTTTGACATAATCGGCGTTGGCGATAATGCCCGAGGAGACCATGTTGATGCCGTAGTCCGCGAACTTGATCGGATAGACGTCCTTGCCCGTGGCGTCCTTGATCTTCATCGACTGGTCCATGACGTAGCCGAGCAAGAGATCAGCCTGGCCGTTGATGACCGCGTTGAGCTTGGTCTGGCCATCGCCCGCCACCGTCTGGAAGTCGCTTTCCTTCAGGCCGGTCTTCTTCAGGAACAGCGGCCAGATCTGGGTCATGGAATCGGCCGGCGTGATCGCCACCGTCTTGCCCTTGATGTCCTCAGGCTTCTTGATGTTCTTGTCGACGAAACCCATCGCGGACATCGGGCTGGTCTGGAGCAGCACGCCGGTCGCAACCACAGGCGCGCCCTTGATCGCAGCGCGCATCATGGTGGGCACGTCGACATAGCCAAAATCGGCGGTCTTGGCGGCGACGGCCTGCGTGGTCGCAGCCGAGCCACGGCCTTCCTGGATCTCGAGATCGATGCCCTCGGCAGCATAAATACCCTTGGCCTTGCCATAATAGAACGGCGCGTGCTCGCCATAGACGTACCAGTTCAGCATCAGCACGACCTTGTCGGCCGCCTGCGCCGGCATGGCCGCAAACACCATCAGCGCCGCCGAGACAGCTCCTATCCACCGCTTCATCATGCTCTCCCTTGTCTGTTGCTTCGGCCGTTGGTGGCCGTTCGTTGCTTTGTTCAAGAGGCGAAAATCACGTCCTCGCGCTGGCTGACATGCCAGGGAATAACCAGCTTCTCGATCCGGTCCACGATCCAGAACAGGATGACGCCGAGCAGCGCGAGGATCACGAGCGCAGCGAACATCGTCGGCAGATCGAACGTTCCAATCGAGCGCTGCATCACGTAGCCGATGCCGGAATTGGAGCCGACGAATTCGCCGACGACGGCGCCCACCACGGCGAGCGTCACCGACACTTTGAGGCCGGAGAAGATCGCAGGCAGCGCATGGGGCAGGTTCACCGCGCAGAACACCTGGAAGCGGCTGCCCTGCATGGCGCGGGCGAGGTCGACCATATCGGGGTCGACGGACTTGAAGCCCTGAACGGCCGAGACCACCACCGGGAAGAAGCCGAGCAGGAACGCCGAGATCACCTTTGGAATGATGCCGAAGCCGAACCAGACCACGAACAGCGGCGCGATCGCGATCTTGGGCACGGATTGGGAAAACACCAGCAGCGGATAGACGTAGCTTTCCACCGTCTTCGACCCCGCGATCAGCATCGCGATGGGGATACCGAAAAGCGCGGAGAGCGCGAAGCCGCAGACGGTTGCGTAGGTCGTCGGCCAGGACTGGCGCAACAGTTCCGGCCAGTCGGTGCGCAACACCGCAAGGACATCGCCCGGCGACGGGATTTGATAGGCGGGGATCCTGAACAGCCGGATCGCCAGATCCCAGGCAACAACGATGAAGACCAGGAACAAAAACGGCCGGATCCACGCCGCATTCAGCATCTTGGACACCGCACTCTGCGGCTTCAGCTCAGCCACATCTCACTCCCGGCAATCTTGTTCGTTGAGGGAGAAATTAACCCGTTGGATAAATACTGTCCAGCGGTTTTCCCTGTGACTTTTTGCTCAGAGGTTCCGGTGAGTTTGGTGACATTTGGGGACTGAAGGCCGCACCAAATCCTCAGTGTCGTCCTGGCGAAGGCCAGGACCCATTACCCCAGGACAACATTTGGCGAAGACGGGTCGTTCGGGATTAACACCTCGCTCATGCTCGATAGATCACGCGGTATGGGTCCTGGCCTTCGCCAGGACGACATTGGGGGTACATATCGCGGAACACACCCATCGTTGCCAGAAGCGAGGAGCGAAGCCGCTTCGCTACACCGTCTGCGCCACCGCGGCGCGCGACTTCGGCGCCTTGACGATCTTCAGCAGCTCCTCCGACCGACCCGTCAGCGCGGCGAGCACGAGACCCGCCATATGCGCCAGCCGCTCGTCCTTGGCGTCCTTAGCGAGCAGATCGCGGCCGAAGATCACGCTGAGCGTCGCCGAGTTCGAGAGATAGAAGAAGCAGAGTCCCGCGATCGAGATGTAGAGTTGCACCGGATCAACCGCGACCTGGAAGTCGCCGCTCTCGACGCCGCGCCGCACCACGGTGCGGATCATCTCGACGAAGGGCGAATGCATCGACTTGACCTTGGTCGAGCGCTTCAAATGCTTTGCGCGCGCAAGATTCTCGGTCTGGAGCAGCGACAGGAATTCCGGATTGCGCAGAAAGTAGTTCCAGGTGAACTCGATCAGCCGCCGGATCGCCTCGGGCGGATCGAGATGCTCGAGATCCAGCCCCCGCTCCTCGCTGCGGATCTTGTCATAGGCGCCTTCGAGCACCGCGAGATAGAGCTCGTCCTTGTTGCCGACGTGATAGTAGAGCATCCGCTTGTTGGCGCCGGCTTTCGCCGCGATGCGGTCGACCCGCGCGCCGGCAAGCCCGTGGGCCGAGAATTCCTGCTTGGCGGCTTCGAGAATGCGCAGCCGCATCCCCTCGGGATCGCGCTGCCATTTCAGAGTTCGCTTTGCCTTCGCCAAACCGGTCGCTCGCTGGGTGCTGTCAGGATGCCGTGTAACACGCGGGCGGGCGTTTGAGAACGATCTCGTGCCCCGGACGCAGCGCAGCGCTTCTTCAGCGGTGCGCTGCAGAGCCGGGGCCCATATCTCCAAATGAAAAGATGGCCGCCTTCTGTTGGGTCCCGGCTCTGCGCCGCAACGCCAAGAGCGGTGCGGCGCGTCCGGGACACACACCACACCGTCCTTCAATCCACCGGCTTCGGCGAGCGCTCCAGCAGGACCGTCTGGATACCGCAGGTGCCGTTTCGCACCGTCATCACCCGCGTGCCCGGCCTGCGGCCGTTGCGGACCTCGGTGACGTCGAGTCCAGCGGCGATCAGGCGGGCGCGCGTGGCGTCGATGTCGGCCACCCGCCAGCTCAGGCCCCAGAGGCGGTCATGCAGGGAATCGCCGCCCGCGACGGGGCGGCGCACCACCTCGACGACGAGATCGCCGCAGCGGAAGAACATCAGCTGGCCCCAATCCTGGTGTGAACGATCCAGCGCCAGATCAAGCCCGAGCCGCGCGCCGTAGAGCGCGGCGGCGCGATCGGAATCCTCGGTGGTGATCACGACGTGGTCGAGCGCATCGATCGGCGCGATGTCGGTCGCCGGCGAAAGCGGACGCTCATCAGCCAGTTCGAGGAAGAACATGCGCACGCCGCGCGTGAGCTCCGTGGCGGCGCGCGCCCGTTTCCAGTGCAGGACCGCGCCGCTCTCCGCGTCGCTGCTTTCGACCTCGGCAACGCCATCCGGCTTGAGTGCCACCCGCTCCAGCCGCCGGTGCATCTTGCCCATGTCTGCGACACGAAAGCACAGGCTGGCGAGCACGCCTTCCTGGTCATCGAGCAGCGCGCGCATGCGGTCGGCGGTCACGCTGAAGCCGTTCGGCGCCATCAATTCGATCGTCATGTTCGCAAGAGTGAACAGCACCCGGTCGGCGCCCTCGCCCGAGTTCTGCCAGGCCGGCGCGCGCCCGAGCAGCGTCTGGTAGGCCGCCCTGGCCGCACCGATATCCCTGACCAGAGCGACGACGTGATCGAGGCCGATGATCATGTTTCCCCCTGTTGATCGGCCCGGAACCGTGGACCGAGAGCCGGCATTTGTCCGGGCTTGGCATTGCCCGATGATGGTCGTATTCCGGCCGCATGGCGACCTCAAGCACTCCGGGCGGCAGTTTTGCGAATAATTTCAGCGGTCCCTCGGCGGAACCGGTGTTACAGTAAGCGCACCGGCCGGGACCACAAAGCGCATCACGGACAAGCAATGCAGGCTCTCTTTATCGGACAGACCTATATCGACGTCGTCTTCATCACCGACCACATGCCGACCGGCGACGAGAAGCACGTGGCCTCCGACTACGCGGTTTCCTTTGGCGGCAATGCGGTGACGGCGGCGTTCTGCTGCGCCAAGCTCGGCATCGTGCCCGATCTGATCGCCACGGCGGCGAATGACTGGCTGGGGCGCATGTTCATGGACATGTGCGCGAAATACGCGATCTCGCTGCACGGGCGGAAGGTGAACCAGTCCTCGCTGTCGTTCATCATGCCAAAGGACGGCAAGCGCGCCATCGTCCGCTGCCGCGACGACTCCCACATCCATCCGTTCCCGATGCTCAATTTGGGCGGCTGCCGCGCACTGCACATCGACGGCCATCAGCCCGATGCCGCGATCCATTATGCAAAAGTCTGCCGCGAGGCCGGCATCTTGACCTCGCTCGACGGCGGCGGCCTGCGCACCAACACGCATGAGCTCCTCGAATTCATCGACGTCGCGATCGTCGCCGAGCGCCTGTGCGAGCAGATGGATCTGACGCCGGAGAAGATGCTGGACTATCTCAAGAGCCGCGGCTGCAAGATCGGCGGCATCACCATGGGCGAAAAGGGCCTGCTCTGGTACAACGAAACAGGCGCGGTCGAGATCATGCCGGCGATGCCGATTCCGCGCGAGCGTGTGATCGACACCAACGGCGCCGGCGACGTCTTCCACGGCGCCTATGTCTATTCGTATCTCGCCCATCCCGGCAAAAGCTGGCGCGAGCACTTTGATTTTGCCCGCGCCGCCTCGACCTTCAAGATCCAGCGCCTTGGCAACGAGGCCGGCCTGCCGACGCTTGTCGATATCGCAAAAGTAAGGCACGAGTTCGAGGTCAGGGTCTAGCGTTCGCCGAGGTTTCTTATGGGGCGCGTCTTCGTCGCCGGCAGCATCAACATGGATGTAGTGGCGACAGCCGATCGCCATCCGAAAGTCGGCGAGACCGTCGCCGGCAAGCAGGTGCTGTATTTCCCGGGCGGCAAGGGCGCGAACCAGGCGGTCGCGGCGTCGCGGCTCGGCGCGAGGACCACGCTGATCGGCCGGCTGGGCAAGGATTCGTTCGGCGGTGAGTTGAAAGCGTTCCTCGGCGCGCAGGGCATCGATCTCGACTCCATCAAGGAAACGGCCGAGGCGCACACCGGCACCGCCATCATCACGGTGGCGGAGGCCGACAACACCATCGTCGTCATCCCCGGCAGCAATGCGCTTGTCAGCGTCGATGACGTCGCGGCCGTTCCGCTGGCGAAGGGCGATGTCGCGGTCAGCCAGTTCGAGATCCCGCTGCCGACAATTGCCGCGTTCTTTCGACGCGCTCGCGCGGCTGGAGCCATGACGCTGCTCAATCCGGCCCCGGCGCAGAACATGTCCGGCGAATTGCTCGCGCTCGTCGACATCCTCGTGCTGAACGAGACCGAGCTCGGCTTCCTCGCCGGCGTAGAGTTGTCTGATAGTGACGAGGCTGCGCGGATCATCGACGTCGCGCGAAAACTTCAGGCGCGCAAGGACCAGACCATCTGCGTCACGCTCGGCAAGCACGGCGTGTTCGCGCTCGCCGGACGCGAGGAATTGTCGGTGCCCGGCCGCACGGTGAAGGCGATCGACACCACAGGCGCGGGCGATTGTTTTGTGGGAGCGCTCGCGGCGCAACTCGCCGATGGCGCAGCACTGCGCGCGGCACTCGCCTTCGCCAATGCCGCCGCCTCGATCTCCGTGCAGCGCATGGGCGCGGGGCCGTCGATGCCAACAGCGGGGGAAGTGGCGGCTGTCATCAAGGCGGGCTGATGCCGTTCTTACCTCGCCCCGCTTGCGGGGAGAGGTCGGATTGCGAAGCAATCCGGGTGAGGGGGTACAGGTCTCGCGATCATCTCATCTGCGGAGAGAGCCCCTCACCCCAACCCTACCCCAACCCTCTCCCCGTAAGCACGGGGAGAGGGAGAAGAACCTCAAGCCAGCGCGCCCTTCAGGTCAAAACTTTCATCGGCGGCCTGCTCCGGCGTGATCGAGCGATCCAGGCCGAACAGGCGGCGGCCGAACATGTGGTCGCCGGCGCGGTTGATCGATTCGATGCCGAGCAGACTGTCGCCCTTGTAGCAGAACGCCGAGAACGCCTTCTTGGCGGGATCGCCGCGCAGCACGACACGGTCGTAGCCGGTGGTGAGGCCCGCGATCTGGAGCTTGTCCTCGCCCTGGTCGCTCCAGAACCAGGGATGGCTGTCATAGGCTTTCCGGTCGCCGGTCAGCCGCGCCGCGAGACAGCGCGCGTGATCGGTGGCATTCTGCACCGATTCCAGCCGCTGCGATCCGCCGAAGCGCGGGCTGGCGAACAGCGCGCAATCGCCGATCGCCGAGATATCAGGATCGGCCGTCGAGAGATATTCGTCGACGATGATGCCGGCGGCGACCGGCAGCCCCGCCTCCGCCGCAAGCTCGATGTTCGGCAGCACGCCGACGCCGACCACGACGAGATCGGCGGGCAGATGCCGGCCGTCGCTCAAGGAGACGCCGGTCACCCTGCCGCCCTCGGCCTCGATCGAGGTTGCCTGCACACCGAGATGAATGCGGATGCCGGCCTCGCGATGCCGCGCCTGAAAGTAATCCGAGACCTCCGCCGTCACCGCGCGCGCCATCACGCGCGGGGCGAGCTCGAGCACGTCGACCTCGAGCCCCTTGATCCGCGCGGTCGACGCAAACTCCAGGCCGATGAAGCCGGCGCCAATCACCACCACCCGCGTCTTCGACGGGATGATTGTTCGCAGCGCCTCGCTCTCGTTGAGGGTGCGCAAGTATTTCACGTCGGGAAGGTTCGCATTGGGCAGATCGAGCAGGCGGTTGCGCGCGCCCGTCGCCAGGATCAAATGGCCGTAGGGAAGCGTCTCGCCCGACGCGAGCAGGACCTTGCGCCCGGCGCGGCCGATCGACACTACGCGGCCCGCGATCAGCTCGATGGTCTGGTCGTGGAAGAATTTCTCCGGCCGGAACATCAGGCTGTCCGGCCCGGCCGAGCCCTTGATATAGCCCTTGGACAAGGGCGGCCGCTGATAGGGCAGGTGCGCCTCGTCATTGATCAGGCAGACCCGCTCTGAGAAGCCCGCCTGGCGCAGCGATGCCGCAACCTGGTAGCCAGCATGGCCGGCACCGACAATGATCACCGGACCATCCGTCATCGGAACAGCCCATTTCCGGAGACACGAGCGTGACCCATGTCGTCTCCTCTCTCGCTGATTTTGATTTGCTGGCCTAGGAGGAGCCGGCGCTCGTGTCCGTCCCTCGGCAAAGGCTGCCCCATTTGAGCCTATCGTTCCGGCTTGCGCAAGGGCCGTCCGCGGGGCACTGGCGGCCGGGGATTGTCACCCCTCGCCTTCTGCGATTTAGTTGCAGCAACGACCTCATGCCGGGGATTTCAAGATGCCAGCTCCCATCTCCCAACCCGATGATCCCGCCTTGCTGCGGATCGACGGCCCGATTGCAACCATCACGCTGAACCGCCCCACCGCGTTCAACTCGATCAACCTTGCGATTGCGCAAAAGCTCGAACAGCTTGCAGCCTACATCGAAGGCGCCGACGACATCAGGGTCGTGATCCTCGAAGGCGAAGGCCGCGCCTTCTCAGCCGGCGGCGATCTGCAGACGATCGGTGCCGCGGCCGAAGCCAATACGGTAACGCCTGTCGTCGGCGAGCTATTGAAGCATTATCACGCCTTCATCGAGACCGTCCGGCGCATGCCGAAGATCTCGCTGTCCAGCGTCCACGGCTCAGCCGCAGGCGCGGGCATGGGCCTCGCCTTCGTCACCGATCTCTGCATCGCTGCGGAGGATGCCAAATTCACGCCGGCCTATGCCAAGATCGGCGTGTCGCCGGATGGCGGCTCTACGGTCGGCATCGTCGGCACGGTCGGCCCACGCCGCGCGCTCCAGATTTTCCTGTCCGAGGACAATTTTACCGCACAGCAAGCCCATGAATGGGGCCTGGTCGCCAAGATCGTCCCCGCGACGGAGCTGAAGGCGGCGACGCGACAACTCGCCGAGCGGCTGGCACAGAACCCGCCGGCGGCGATTGCCGGCACCAAGTCGCTGGTCTACCAGGCCGCTACGACGCCAGTGAAGCAGCAGCTCGA
Source organism: Bradyrhizobium nivariense (assembly GCF_029846715.1). GTDB lineage: Bacteria > Pseudomonadota > Alphaproteobacteria > Rhizobiales > Xanthobacteraceae > Bradyrhizobium. Next base: position 82,202 of record NZ_JARVWW010000029.1, on the reverse strand, counting down.
CGCCGAGGAGCACAAGATAATCATGGCGATGAACACGGAGGAGTTTCGCCTCGCCGTGAAGAAATTCACCAGCAAGGGCAAGTAGCGTCCACTCAAGCAGGCTCACTGGGGACAGATATAGCCCGTGCCTGCCGGCGACTTGAAGCACCCGACCGACTCGGGGAGCACCTGCCGCGGCAACCACAGCACCACGCTCGGGAAGTAGATCGCGAACGCGATCGTCCCGAGGAACACCAGATAGATCGGCAACGCCGCACGCAGCGCCTTGGCAAAACTGACGCCTACGAATTTCGACGCCATCAGCAGCACCAGCCCATAGGGCGGCGTGATCAGGCCGAAGGCGAGCGTGGCGATCAGCACCACGCCCATGTGCACACCGTTGATGTCGCCAGCTTCGGTCAGCGCGTTGACCAGCGGCATGAAGATGATGATGGTCGGCACCGGCTCGATGAAGTCGCCGACCACGGTGAACAGCAGCACCATCAAGAGCATGATCAGATGCGGGTCGTTGCCGGCGATCGAGGTGATCATTTCGGCGATGTAGCTTGCGCCGCGCAAATAGGCGAGCATCCAGCCGAACGCGTTGGCGGCGCCGATCGTGATCAGCGGCAGCGAGAAGATCAGGCCGGCGAGGCAGAAATCATACGGAATCTTCCTGATATGTCCGCGGTTGAGCGCGGGGATCACGACCACGACGATCCAGACCACGGCAACGACGCCGGCTTCCGTCGGCGTGAACCAGCCGGTCAGAATGCCTCCTAACAGGATCACCGGGATCATCAGCGGGAGCGCCGCATCGCCCGCCGCGAACACCACCTGCCGCAGCGGCGCGCGCGGCTTGCGCAGGCCGGAGGGCCCGAAGAAATAGCAGTAGATCATCAACCCGACGCCGATCATCAGGCCCGGCACGACGCCCGCCATGAACAGGCCGGCGATCGAGACGTTGCCGACCGCGCCATAGACCACCGCGGTGATGCTCGGCGGCACCAGCGCCGCAATGGTCGAGGCGGACGCGATGATGGCGGCGATGAAGGCGGGCTCATACCCCTCGCGCTTCATCGGGCCACCCAGCGCGCGGCTCATCACGGCGACGTCCGCGGTCGTGGAGCCCGACATCTCCGAGAAGAACATGCTGAAGACGACCACGACCTGCGACAGCCCGCCCCTGATGTGCCCGACCAGCGACACCGACAAATTCGCAATCCGGACCACCACGTTGGCCGAGCTCATGAGCTCGCCGACCAGCAGGAAGAACGGGATCGCCAGCAGCGCCTCGGAATCGACGCCGTCGAAGATCTTCTGGATGATCGCCGCGAGCGACACGTCCGACAGGAGCGCGCCGATGAAGACGCCGGCCATCAGCGAGAACGGCACGGGCACGCCGAGATAGCCGAACGACAGGAAACAGATCGACATCAACGCCAGGACAACCGGTGCACTCACGGCTGCGCCCTCATCTGTGCGTCGGTGACAACAGGCGCTGCATCCTCATCGGACGGCTCGGGGTCGTCAAAGCCGTTGCGCAGGCCATTGACGAGCTGCTCGATCGTGAACAGGCCGACCAGCAGGCCCGACAGCGGGATGATCGCGTAGAGCGATGCGATCGGCGTGCCCGACGGCAGGCGGAAACTGCCGAAGCCGCGGAGATAGTTCTGATAGCCGTACCAGATCAGGCAGAACGCGACGCCGAGCACGACCAGGCGGATGATCACTTCCACGATCACGCGGGACGTGCCGTGCATCGCCTCGGAGATCGCGGTGAGATAGAGGTGGTCGTTGCGTCGCGTCGCGGCCGCCGCCCCGATGAAGATCGCGTAGATGAACAGCGTCGAGGTCACTTCCTGAAGCCACAGCCAGGGATGGCCGATAGTGCGGGTGACGATGTCGGCAGTGACCGACAGCGAGAAGCCGAAGCAGAGCACGCCGCAGAGGATCATCAGAGCCAGCTCAAGCCAGTCGAGCCCGCGCCACTTGAGGTGACGCTGCCGTTGCACCAGAAGTTTGTCGGCGATTGGCATTTACTTCCCCGTCATCCCGGAGCTGTGGCATGTGACAGCTGGGAAGCTGCCGAACGTGCTCGGCCTGCATGGTTCGAGACGCCCGCCTTGGCGGGCCCTCACCATGAGGGTCTAAAATGCTGCCGGAAAACCGGACCTCGTCCTGAGGGCCCGCCGTAGGCGGGCGTCTCGAAGGACGGCCACAGGCGGCCTAGTTGATCGAGCGGATCAAATCCTTGATCTTCTCGGCGTGCGGGCCGAGCTCCTTGGCGAGCTTGTCGAGATAGGGATCGGCGATCGCCGTAAAACTCTTCTTGTCGACGTTGTCGACGATCTTCACGCCCATCTTTTTCAACTTCTCGGCCGCGGTCCGCTCCAGCTCGAACGCCTTCTGCGGCTCCTTGGAGCTGACCTCGTTCCCCGCCGCCTGCACCCAGCCCTTCTGCTCGGCCGAAAGGCTCTGCCAGAGTTTGTCGGAGATGAACACCAGCGCGTTGTTGGCCTCGTGCTCGGTGATGTTCAGCACCGGGGCGACCTCGTAATGCTTGTTGACGAGGTAGACGTTGATGCTGTTCTCGGCGACGTCGACCACGCCGGTTTGCAAGCTTGTGTAGACGCTGCCGAACGGCATGTGCACGGTCTGGGCTCCGTAGGCCGGAAACATGGTGTCCTCGGTCGCGGTCGCCTGCACGCGGATCTTCAGGCCCTTGATGTCGCCGACATTGTGGATCTCCTTCTTGGAGTACATGTGACGAACGCCCTGTGAGCCCGTCGCGATGACGTGCAGGCCCTGCGTGGTCTCGTCGATCAGGGTCTTGAGAGCTTCGAACACTTTTGGATCTGCCAGCCCCTTGACCACGTGGTTCTCGTCGCGGAAGAGGAAGTGCAACGACATCACGCCCGCCTGTGGCGAGATCGTCGCGGTGTTCGCCGAGGAGATGATCGCAAATTCGACGTCGCCCGCTTTCACGAGCTGGAGCACCTGCGGCTCCTGCCCGAGCTGCGCGCCCGGATACTGGTCGATGATCATGGTGCCTTTGCTCAATTCCTTGAGCTTGTCGGCAAAAAGGTCGCCCGCGATGGAATAGCCGGTGTTGCGCGGCTGGTCATAGGCGAAGCGATAATGCTTCACCTCCTGTGCCGATGCGCCCGTGACGAACAGGATCGCGGCCGTTGCCGCCAGCCGATGTAAGAATCTTGGCATGGATCGTGCAATCATCGTTTCCCCCTGTTTTTAACGCCCGCCGCTTCAGCGGTCTGGGCTCCGTTTTGGGTTGGTCACCCCTTCTCAGTCTGCTTCCCAGTCCTCTGCATGAAATCGAAGTCGCAGCCCTCGTCGGCCTGCATGATGGTCTCGTTGAACAGCCAGGCATAGCCGCGCCGCGCCTCGTCCGGCGCAGCGGCCGGTTTCAACGTGGCGCGCCGCCGTTCCAGCTCGGCCGCATCGACCAGCAGTTCGATGCTGCGCCTGGCAACGTCGAGGCGGATCATGTCGCCGTTCCTCACCAGCGCCAGCGGCCCACCGACGGCGGATTCCGGCGTGATGTGCAGCACGATGGTGCCGAACGCGGTGCCGCTCATGCGCGCGTCCGAAATGCGCACCATGTCCTTGGTACCGCCACGCGCGAGCTTCTTCGGGATCGGCAGATAGCCCGCCTCGGGCATTCCCGGTGCACCCTTCGGGCCGGCATTGCGCAGCACCAGCACGTCATCAGCGTTCACGTCGAGATCGGGATCGTCAACCCGCAGCGTCATGTCCTCGACGGATTCGAACACCACGGCACGTCCCGTGTGCTGCAACAACTTTGGGCTCGCGGCAGATTGCTTGATGACCGCGCCGCGCGGTGCGAGGTTGCCGTGCAGGACGGCGAGGCCGCCTTCCTTCTTGATCGGATTGTCGCGCGGGCGGATCGCGTCCTGGCCGGGCACGTCTTCTGCGTTCGCGACGACATCGCGCAGGCTCTCGCCCGTGATGGTCTTCGCATCGAGATCGACGAGGTCGCCAAGCTGCGCCAGCAGTTTCGGCACGCCACCGGCGTGATGAAAATGCTCCATATAATGCTCGCCGGACGGCTTGAGATCGACCAGCACCGGCACCTCGCGGCCGATCTGGTCGAACACCCCGAGATCGAGCCGGTGCGGCGAGCGATGTGCCATCGCGGTCAAATGGATCAAGCCGTTGGTCGAGCCGCCGATCGCCTGAAGCACGACCTGGGCATTCCTAAAGGAGGCCGGCGTCAGCAACTCGCTCGGCTTCGGTCCCTTGGTCTTGGCCATCTCGGCGGCAACCCTGCCGCTCGCCTCCGCCAGACGAAAGCGCTCGGCATGCGGCGCGGGAATCGTCGCGCTCATCGGCAGCGACAGGCCCATGGCTTCAATCATGCAGGCCATGGTCGAAGCCGTGCCCATCACCATGCAGGTGCCGACCGACGGCGCGAGACGACCATTGACCGCTTCAATCTCGGCATCATCGATCTCGCCGGCGCGATACTTGCCCCACAGCCGGCGGCAGTCGGTGCAGGCCCCTAACACCTCACCCTTATGGTGGCCGACCACCATCGGCCCGACCGGAATGACCACGGTCGGCAGATCGGCGCTGATCGCGGCCATCACTTGCGCAGGCAGCGTCTTGTCGCAGCCGCCAATCACGATCACCGAATCCATCGGCTGCGCGCGGATCATCTCCTCGGTGTCCATTGCCATCAGATTGCGCAGATACATCGAGGTCGGATGCGCAAAGCTCTCCGCGATCGAGATGGTCGGGAACACGAACGGCATCGCGCCCGACAGCATCACGCCGCGCTTGGCGGCTTCGATGATCTGCGGCACGTTGCCGTGACAGGGATTGTAGTCGCTGTAGGTGTTGGTGATGCCGACGATCGGGCGCTCCAGCGCGTCGTCGGAATAGCCCATGGCCTTGATGAACGCCTTGCGCAGGAACAGCGAGAAGCCGGCATCGCCATAGCTCGTCAGCCCTTTGCGCAAGCCACTCGTCATCATGCCACTCCGTTCACCCTGCCATTGTCGTACAGACCGCCCCCTGATTGTCAATAAGACAGACGTCAAGCCTGCCGATTTCTAGATCTACGCGCCAGCGGGCGGCCAGATTATTGACAATCCGGGCCTTCCCTGCTCCACAGGATGGGACCGGCCAGACGCCGGGAGGCTGAGGGCATGTCCGACACCCGCACCGCTGAGGCAATGACGGTCCGGCGCGACGATCCGGACGACGTCGTCGCGCGGCTCGAGGAGGACATCATCTTCGGCCGGCTCGCGCCGGGCGCGCGCCTGACCGAGGACGCGCTGATGTCGGCCTACGGCACCTCGCGGCACTTCGTGCGCCAGGCGCTGGTGGATGCGGAGCGCCGCGGCATCGTCCGCCGCGAGAAGAATGTCGGCGCCACCGTGCGGTTTTATTCGGCCGAGGAGGTCCGGCAGATCTACGAGGTCCGGGAGATGCTGACGCGACAGGCCGCGCTGATGATCCCCCTGCCCGCACCGCAAAACCTGATCGACGCGTTGATCGTGCTGCAACGGCAGTATTGCGCGAGAGCGGACGTGCAGGATTTGCGTGGCATCCACGAGGCCAACGACGCCTTCCACCTCGCGCTGTTTTCGGCCTGCGGCAATCCCTATCTGGTGCGCTCGCTTCAGGACTACATGAACTTGACGCTGCCGATGCGCGCGAAGAATCTCGCCGACAGCGACGGGCTGGCACAATCACGGCGCCAGCACGAGCTGATGATCGAGCTGCTGAAGGGCCGCGACAGCTGGGCGCTGGCCCAGCTCTGCGTCGATCACATGCAGTTCAGCAAGAAGGACTATCTGGCGCGGATCGCGGGCGAGGAGGCTGAACACCACGGCGCGCAGTCATAAATGCGAGACGGCCGCTGTTAGTGGTGGAGCAGACCTATGCGGCAACTCCGGCATTTCCCGTTTTGACCCAAGGTGGACATGGTCACTCGCTAGAGCCGACCATTTCAAAGGAGGGTTCAAACTTTGAAAGAACATCCATGCAGCCCGATCCAGTGACGAACTCGTAGTGACAAACCGGACGATAGGCAAATTTCCAAGCCTCGGACTGAGTTTCCGCGAAAGTTGAACCTTCCACCCGATAAGCGAAGTGTCTTGAAACCAGCCCTTCGTTTTTAGTGCCGTGCTCCGTGCTGAGAGGCATCTCATCCAAAAGGCGAACGATAGTTGCTCCGTTGAAGCGAATGCGGAGTGCGCGGCCTGGGGTGCTCGGTAGAAGGAAATCTGCGGAGAGGCTGTCCGGCGTCCAGCTAATCGCGAGAAGATCACTTTGATCGCAGTCGAAGCTCACGCCTGCGTCGATCGGAAAATACCTAGGCATACCTTGCTCGGACATTAGAAGGGATGAAGGCAGAAGGATGAAGGCCCGTTCTAACACAGCCACGACTGAATGTCTGGTTGTGGGCCCGAAACCGACGTAGCCCGCTCGGTCGGCAATGTCGGGCCTTGGGAGTAGAAGCGAATTCAGTTTTCAGGGCCCGACAGAACTTGCCGCAACCTGAACCGGCGCACCGCGCCGAGACAGCCATTAAAACTATTGTCAACCCATCGAAATAACGCAGATCCAGAATAGATAGGAACCGCCGTCCGGCGGCAGATCGCGCGTCCTCACCTGTCTCCTCCCGAATGAAATGCCATGACCGAACAAACCCTGACCGAGCCGATAGCCGAGCGGCAAGCGCCATCCCGCGGCTTTTCGCGCTACCAGGCGATCCTGGTTGCGCTGCTGGCGCTGGTCCAGTTCACGATCATCATCGATTTCATGATCATGTCGCCGCTCGGCGCCATCATGATGCCGGCGCTCGATATTTCGGCCGCACAGTTCGGGGCGGCGGTCTCGGCCTATGCATTCAGCGCGGGAATTTCCGGCATCATGGCGGCTGGCTTTGCCGATCGGTTCGATCGCAAGCGGCTGCTGCTGTTTTTCTATGCCGGCTTTACCCTCGGCACGGCGCTTTGCGCGATCGCGCCCAACTATCATCTGTTGCTGCTGGGGCGGATCGTGACCGGCCTGTTCGGCGGCGTGATCGGCTCGGTCGTGCTCGCCATCGTGACCGATCTGTTTGCGCTGAAATTGCGCGGCCGCGTCATGGGTTTCGTGCAAACCGCCTTCGCCGCAAGCCAGGTGCTGGGCATCCCTGCTGGTCTTTTCCTCGCCAACCAGTGGAACTGGCACGTCGCGTTCGGCGCACTGGTCGGCCTGTCGGTGATCGGGATGGCCGCCGTGCTGTTCCTGATGAAGCCGGTGAACGGCCATCTCGCGCTGAAGCAGGATAGAAACCCGTTCCGGCATCTGGTCGCAACGGTCTCGCAGCCACGTTATTGGATGGCATTCTCAGTGACGACGCTGCTGGCGACCGGCGGCTACATGCTGATGCCGTTCGGCAGCGCCTACACCGTGCACAACCTCGGCATCGATATCGTGCATCTGCCGACGATCTATCTCGTCTCCGGCCTGTTCAGCATCGTCATCGGCCCATTGGTCGGACGCGCGAGCGATGCTTTCGGCAAATACCCGACCTTTGCCTTCGGCAGCGCCATGTCGATCGTCATGGTGCTGATCTACACGCATCTCGGCCAGGTGAGGCTGCCGGTCGCGATCCTGGTCAACGTCCTGATGTTCGTCGGCATCTTCTCACGCATGATCCCGTCGCAGGCGTTGATCTCCGCAATCCCCGAGCCGGCACAGCGCGGCTCCTTCAGCGCCGTCGGCGCGTCCCTGCAACAATTCTCCGGCGGGCTCGGCTCCGTGCTCGCCGCCGCGCTCATCGCGCAGGATGGCGACGGTACGCTCCGGCATTTCGACCGGCTGGGATACGTCGTCGTGACGACGGCGGTGATTTCCCTGGTCCTGATGTATTTCGTGCAGAAGCCGATCGCGGCGAAGGCCGGCAAGCGCGTGGTTTGAGGTGTCGGTTCCGACGCCTGGATAGATAACCTGGCGACCTGCCGCAGGCATCCATCACGGAACGCCGTTGCCCCGGGCGCGTTGGAAGGCCGAGCATTAGCCTCGGTTTTGCTTCGGGCACGGCAGGTGGCCGTTTCTCGGAGCATGTCCCGCCCAAGGGAGGGCTGACCGAGCAGGCTTGAACGATGAGGGTCTGCGGAGCGATGCGGGCCGGTTTGTTCATCGCGTTGATTGCAGCGGCCTGGCTCGGCGGACAGGTCCAGGATTCCCTCGCGCAAAAGCGGCCGTCCGCTTCTCCGAGCGAATCCGCAAAGGTATCTCCGCGAAAAGAAGGCATCCCCAGGAAGGGAACGGGACTATCTGCGGACCCGTATACGGTGGGATTCGTAACTGGTACGCCGCAATGCACTGAATTCGCGATCGCGCAGGACATTGCGACTACACTCGCCGGCGGCCAGGAGACCGGCCCTCATGGCGAGGTTGCACTGCGGGTCCTGTCCATCGTGGGAAACGGCGGTATCCGCAACGTCCTTGATGTGCTCACCCTCTCAGGCGCCGACGTGGCGATCGCGCCTGTCGTCCTGGTCGACCGGCTCCGGGAGACAAGGACGTTCGGAGATATCTCTGACAAGCTTACCTACATTGCCCCGCTCCATATCGAAGAGTTCCATCTTCTCGCGCGGCCGGAGATCGGAAGCCTGACGGACCTGGCGGGAAAGAGGGTCAATCTCGGGGACGACGGCAGTGCCGCCGCTGTCCTTGGCCGCGAGGTGTTGAACCGTCTGGGCGTGAAGATCAGCGAGTCGAACCTGGGTCCGGAGGCCGCGCTGGATGGTCTGAGGAAGGGAGATCTCGCCGCCGCTCTGCTGGTCTCAGGAAAACCGGTCAGCTTCCTGGCACAGGTCTCGCAACTCGATGGTGTTCACTTCCTGCCCATCCCCTACTCCAAAGAGCTGCTGCAACAAGATTATCTGCCATCGACGCTCCGCCATAAGGACTACCCGAATATCATCGCCGCCGAAGCAAGCGTCGACACGATCGCGATCAAATCCGCCCTCTTCGCCTACAACTGGCCGAGCGGCAACGAGCGATTTCGGCTGCTGGAATTGTTCGTCCAGACATTGTTCACGCGCTTCCCCGAATTTCTCGGCGACGCGCATCACCCCAAATGGCGCGAGGTGAACCTGGCCGCGCAGCTCCCCGGATGGCGACGATTCCGACCGGCAGAGCGCTGGCTCCAGCAGCAATCGGGAGGCGAGGCCGCGCTTCGCAAGGCGTTCGGCCGGTTCCTCGAGGGAAAACCGACCGCCAGTGCTCCCGACCGCGAAGAATTGTTCCGGGATTTCTTGCGCTGGCGAGAACGCAATCCGCCCAAGTGAACAAACTTGGTAAACAAACCCCGGGAGGTGTCGATGCGCAAAGCGCTTGTGACCGCAGCTCTGGTTGCGCTGCTCGCCTTGATCGCCGACGTGAGGCATCCCGCCGCCCAATTCGCTCCCATCTGGCCACCAGCGCAGCAGACACTCGCACCGGCCACTGCGCCGCCGCCTGATGAGGTCAAGCAAACCAGAACAGCCCCTCACCGAAGCGGCAAAGCGCACAGGAAGCACGAAGCCGTTCGTTCGCCGCCAAATCAGCGGAAGGTCGCCGAAAAAAACGGATACGAACGGGTCAGCGATCTCGTGAACTTCCCAAAGTTCTTTCCGGGCCTCGGCATCATCTTCGTCAAGCCCGACACTTTGCCGCTGGGGCCGTTCCTGTGCTTCGATCGCAGGGATCGTCTGGTGGCGACCGTGTACATGGTCCCGAACAAGGACATCGACGATCACAAGTCATTGGAGGCGGCAGGGTCCGCGGGAGCAGTTGACCACGTCAGCTTCTACTTCAACCCGGGTCATCCCGGCGTTGATGTGCCGCACTACCATATCGTGCTCTGGCACGTGACCAGGAAACAGGAAGCGCGCGTTGCGAAATGACGCGCGATCAGGTCACGCGATCAGCCGGGCAGGCCTCGTTTGTCGCGATATTCGGGGCGTGCGCCGATGGCCCTCGGCCGGCTCGCTGCGGCGACCCTGTCCGCTCCCGAGGGCGAGCGCGGACAGGGGCGTGCCGTCGCGGGCTGATCAGATTGTGAGTCCGCCGCCTAGCGCTTATTCCAATCGATGATGCGGCTCGCATCGCCGTCGAACTCCAGGCTGGCGAACGAGCCGCCCTGGTAGTGGTCGCCGATCGGGTCCGGCTTCAACTTGGCCTGCTCGGCCATCGCGTGCGCCACATGATCCTCGGAGCGGCCGGTCGGGCGGTAGCCGAACTCGTAGGCGCGGTGGTTGTCCCACCAGGCGCGCTCGTTCAGGGAGACGCCGTAGAAGACCTCGAAATGGATGTCGGGATGATCTAGCCCGATCTGACAGAGCTGCACGAGATCTTCCGGCTTCAGCCACATCGAGATGCGGCGATGATCGAGCGGCCGCTCGTCGCAATTGCCGATGCGGATACAGGTGACCTTCAGCCCGTGCTTGTCGGCATAGAGCGCGCCGACCGCTTCGCCGAACACCTTGCTGACGCCGTAACGCCCGTCGGGGCGCACGGTGACGTCGGTGCCGATCTTGAGGTGGCGCGGATAGAAGCCGACCACGTGATTGGACGAGGCGAACACCACGCGCTTGACGCCCTTCCTGTACGCGGCCTCGAACAGATTGTAGCCGCCGACGATGTTGGCCTGGAGGATGTCGTTCCAGGGGCCCTCGACGGAATAGCCGCCGAAATGGATGATGCCGTCGACGCCCTCGCAGAGCGCCTCGACCTGCGCCATGTCAGAGAGGTCCGCCGCCTTGAACTGTTCGTTCGGGCCGAGATCGGCGGGCGGCCGGATGTCGCTGAGCAGGAGGTCCGGATAGATCGGCGGCAGCAGTTTTCGCAGGCGCGTTCCAATCCCGCCCGAAGCTCCCGTCATCAAGATGCGCGGCATGTCTTTCCTCGTATGTAGCGACCGAATTGCGGCCGTAGATATCTGATGCTAGCAGACTTGGACAGAGGGAACGCAACAACGAGAATTGCACATGAACGATGCATCGTCCCATAACCAAGGATCGCAGCAAGGCTGGCGGCCGGCGACCTATTACCCCGATCCGGCGATCCGTGCACTCGATCCCCGCTTCGAAAAATACTGGCTGAAGCTCTCGGCGGTGGAACGGCTGACGACCGGCCTGCGCTGGGCCGAGGGCCCGGTCTGGTTCGGCGACGGACGCTATCTGCTGTGCAGCGACATCCCGAACCAGCGCATCGTCAAATGGGAAGAGGAGACCGGCGCCGTCAGCGTGTTCCGCAAGCCCTCCAATTTCGCCAACGGCAACACCAGGGATCGCCAGGGCCGGCTCGTCACCTGCGAGCATGGCGGGCGACGCGTCACCCGCACCGAATATGACGGCAGCATCACCGTGCTGATGGATTCTTTTGGCGGCAAGAAGCTCAACGCGCCGAACGACGTCGTGGTGAAATCCGACGGCGCGGTCTGGTTCACCGATCCCACCTTCGGCCTGCTTGGCAATTACGAAGGCTACAAGGCGGAGCCCGAGATCGAGCCGAACGTCTACCGGCTCGATCCCGCGACCGGCAAGGCAACCATCGTCGCCGAGGGCGTGCTGGGGCCGAACGGGCTGTGCTTCTCGCCGGACGAGAAGATCCTCTATGTCGTGGAATCGCGCGGGGTTCCGAACCGCAAGATTCTCGCCTATGACGTCTCGGCCGACGGCACTGCGATTTCCAACAAGCGCGTCCACATCGATGCAGGCCCGGGCACCCCTGACGGCATGCGCTGCGACATCGACGGCAATCTCTGGTGCGGCTGGGGCATGGGTGATCCCGAGCTCGACGGCGTCGTGGTGTTCGCGCCCGATGGCGTCATGATCGGCCGGATCGCCCTGCCCGAACGCTGCGCCAACCTCTGCTTCGGCGGGGTCAAGCGCAACCGCCTGTTCATGGCGGCGAGCCAGTCGATCTACGCGTTGTACGTGAACACACAGGGCGCGCTGGGGGGATAGTTACTCCGCCGTCGTTGCGCGCCGCCCCGTAGCCCGGATGGAGCGAAGCGCAATCCGGGACCGGTCCCGCATTCCGCTTCGCTCCATGCGGGCTACGATTCTTCGCACCATTGCGAGCGTTGCAATGACGAAACAAAAAAACGCCGGAGCGGTTTCCCGCTCCGGCGTCATGTTCGTTTCAGGCGATAAAACTTACGCCGCGTTGAAGCCGGCGACGGCCTTCACTTCGAGGAAGTCCTCGAGGCCGTACTTGCCCCACTCGCGGCCGTTGCCCGACTGCTTGTAGCCGCCGAACGGCGCGCTGCGGTCGTTGGGCACGCCCTGGAGGTTGACATTGCCGGCGCGGATCTGGCGGCCGACCCGCTTGGCGTTCTCGACCGTATCGGCCGTAACATATCCGGCGAGCCCATAGGGCGTGTCGTTGGCAATGTGCACGGCCTCGGCTTCGTCCTTGGCACCGATGATGGTGAGCACCGGCCCAAAGATTTCTTCGCGGGCGATCGTCATGTCAGGGGTGACGTCGGCGAAGATGGTCGGGCGGACATAGAAGCCCTTGTTGACGCCTTCGGGCAGGCCCGGGCCGCCGGACACGAGCGTTGCGCCCTCGTCGATGCCCTTCTTGATCAGCCCCTGGATCTTGTCCCACTGGCCGCGGTTGACCACGGGGCCGATGGTGGTGCCTTCGGCGCGCGGATCGCCGGCCTTGGTCTTGTCGGCCACAGCCTTCGCGATCGCGGCGACTTCCTTCATCTTCGACAGCGGCACGATCATGCGCGAGGGCGCGTTGCAGGACTGGCCGGAGTTGTTGAACATGTGCATCACGCCACCGGTCACCGCCTTCTGCAGGTCGGCGCCTTCGAGGATGACGTTCGGCGACTTGCCGCCGAGCTCCTGGCTGACGCGCTTCACGGTCGGGGCTGCGCGCTTGGCAACGTCGATGCCGGCGCGGGTCGAGCCGGTGAACGAGATCATGTCGATATCGGGGTGCTCGCTCATGGCAGCGCCGACCTCGGGGCCAAGGCCGTTGACGAGGTTGAACACGCCCTTCGGCACGCCGGCTTCATGCAGGATCTCGGCGAAGATCAGCGCCGAGGTAGGCGTAAACTCCGACGGCTTCAGGATCATGGTGCAGCCGGCGGCGAGCGCGGGCGCGACCTTGCAGGCGATCTGGTTGAGCGGCCAGTTCCAGGGCGTGATCATGCCGACCACGCCGACCGGCTCGCGCAGCACCATGGCGGTGCCGACCGGTTCCTCGAAATGATAGTTCTTGAGAACGTCGAGCGTGGTCATGAGGTGGCCGAGGCCGGCGCCGGCCTGGAGCTTCTCCGCCATCGGCAGCGGCGCACCCATCTCGTCGGAGACGGCGGCGCCGATCTCCTTGAGCCGGCCCTTGTAGATCTCGATGACTTTGGTGAGCAGCGCGACGCGCTCGTCACGGCTGGTCTGGGAGAATGTCACGAACGCGCTCTTGGCGGCGGCGACGGCCTTGTCGACGTCGGCCTTGGAGCCCAGCGCAATCTCGTACATCGCCTCTTCCGTCGCCGGATTGACCACGGCAGTGGACTTCTTGACGGCGGGATCGACCCAGGCGCCGTCGATGTAGAATTGCATGCGATTGACCATTGTGAACCTCTTCTTGGGGCTTGGAGGGGGCGTTTCGGCAGGCATCCTTGCACGAAAGCGCCAGCAATTGAACCCGCCATATGCGGGGCCAGCGTTGCGGCGGACGGGCGGAATATGGGGCGGGCCTTCACCCGAGGCAAGCGCCATGGGTCCCGGCTCAGCGTCGCGTCATTTCATGCCGCGCCGCGTCCGGGACACGAGATTTTACCGAGCCGAACCACTCTCGTGCCCCGGACGCAGCGCAGCGCTACTTCAGCGATGCGCTGCAGAGCCGGGCCCACGCGAGCGATTACACCGCCATCTTCCGATGCAGCACCGGCGCGCCGGTGGTGAGGCTTTCGGCCGCATCGATGATGGCGTTGGCGTCGATGCCGTAATGGCGGTAGAGGTCGGCGATCGTCCCGGTCTGGCCGAACTGCTCGACGCCGAGCGCCTCGACGCGATGGCCGCGGACGCTGCCGAGCCAGCCGAGCGCCGCCGGATGGCCGTCGATCACGGTCACGATGCCGCAGTCGCGCGGCAGCGGCGCGAGCAGTTTTTCGATGTGGCTGAGATGCTGCACGCCTCTCCGATCACGGCGCAATTTCCGTGCGGCGGTCCAACCTGCATGGAGACGATCCGCCGAGGTGATTGCGAGCAGGCCGATGTCGCGGCGGCTCTCGCCGATGAAGCCGGTCGCCTCGATCGCTTCCGGCGCGACCGCGCCGGTATAGGCGATCACGACTTCGGCATTGGGGCCCGGCTTGCGCAGCCAATAGGCGCCGTCGGTGATGCCCTGTGCAAGCTCCGGCGTCATGATCCGCTGCGCCTGCTCGATGCTGCGCGTCGAGAGCCGCAAATAGATCGAGCCGCCCTCGCCCGGATCGCGCTGCATGTGGTTGAAGCCGAAAGCCATGATCACGGCGAGCTCGTCGACGAAGGCCGGCTCGAACGAGGCAAGGCCGTCCTGCGCCATGCCGATCAAAGGCGTTGCGATCGATTGATGCGCGCCGCCTTCGGGCGCGAGCGTGATGCCCGAAGGCGTTGCCGCCACCATGAAGCGGGCGTCCTGGTAGCAGGCATAGTTCAGCGCATCGAGCCCGCGCTCGATGAAGGGATCGTAGAGCGTGCCGACCGGCAGCAGCCGCTCGCCGTTGATCTGGTGCGACAGGCCGAGCGCCGAAAGCATGATGAACAGATTCATCTCGGCGATGCCGAGTTCGAGATGCTGGCCTTTTGGCGAAAAGTCCCAGTTGAACGTGGAGGGAATTTTCTCGCTGCGGAATAAGTCCGCCTTCTCGCCGCGCGCAAACAGGCCGCGCCGGTTTACCCACGGACCGAGATTGGTCGAGACGGTGACGTCGGGCGATGTCGTGACGATGCGTCTTGCCAGCTCGCCGTCGCTGCGCGCGATCTCGTTCAGCACCAGACCAAAGCCCTGCTGGGTCGACATCTGCGGCGACGGCTTGAAGGCGAGCTGCGAGGGCACCTCGATAACAGGCGCGGTGAGCCGGCGGCCGTCCTGGTTGAACGGCACGTGCGCGAGGAAGGCGTCGAGCTCGGTGGCGTCTTGCGCGAGGCCCTCGTATCTGTCCCATTCGTGCCCAGGCCGGATGTTCTGGCTCTCGCGATATTTCTCCATCTGCGCGACCGTCATCAGGCCGGCGTGATTGTCCTTGTGGCCCTGGAACGGCAGGCCGACGCCCTTGATGGTGTAGGCGATGAAGCAGACCGGGCGATCGTGATCGATCTGTTCGAACGCCTCCAGCATGCTCGCCATGTCATGGCCGCCGAGGTTCGACATCAGCGCCAGCAGTTCGTCGTCGCTGCGCTTGTCGATCAGTTTCGTGATAGGTCCCTGATCGCCGATCTCGTCATGCAAATGCTTGCGGAACGCCGCGCCGCCCTGAAAGCACAGTGCGGCGTAGAGCGCGTTCGGGCAATTGTCGATCCAGCGCTTCAACGCCTCGCCGCCGGGCTCGGCAAAGGCCTCGCGCATCAGGCGGCCGTATTTCACGATCACCACGTCCCAGCCGAAATTGCGGAACATGGTCTCGAACTTTTCCCAGAGGCCTTCGCGGACGACGGCATCGAGCGACTGGCGGTTATAATCGACCACCCACCAGGTGTTGCGCAGGCCGTGCTTCCAGCCTTCGGCGAGCGCCTCGAAAATGTTGCCCTCGTCCATCTCGGCATCGCCGACCAGGGCAATCATCCGCCCTTCGCGGCGATCCTTCATCCAGCCATGCGCCTTGACGTAGTCCTGCACCAGCGAGGCGAACAGCGTCTGCGCGACGCCGAGGCCGACCGAGCCGGTGGAGAAATCGACGTCGTCGACGTCCTTGGTGCGCGAGGGATAGGATTGCGCGCCCTTGAAGCCGCGGAAATTCTCCAGCTTCTCGCGGCTCTGCCGGCCGAACAGATACTGGATGGCGTGGAACACCGGGCTCGCATGCGGCTTCACCGCGACGCGGTCTTCGGGCCGCAAGGCATGGAAATACAGCGCCGACATGATGGTGGCGAGCGAAGCCGACGAGGCCTGGTGGCCGCCGACCTTCAGGCCGTCCGAGCTGGTGCGGATGTGGTTGGCGTGATGGATCGTCCAGGACGACAGCCACAGCGCCTTGCGGGCGAGTGCGGTCAGGGTTTCGAGGCGCGCGGAATCGACGGGCATGGCGAGCTCCGGAAAATAAGGCCGATCATACGTCCGCAAGCCGCGCCAAATTTCTCAATTTTTCGCGTAATACCCGCCGATATTAGGATACTATACCAATAATACCCCCCTAAAACGCAGGTTTTTTCCCAATGCCGGAACTCGACGCCATCGACCGAAAAATCCTCAGCTCTCTCCAGACCGACAGCCGGCTGACCATGCAGGAGCTCGCCGACAAGGTCGGGCTGTCGGTCTCGCCCTGCCATCGCCGGGTCAAGTTGCTGGAGGAGCGCGGCGTCATCTCGCGCTACATCGCGACCGTCGACCAGAAGGCGCTGGGGCTGCATGTCAGCGTCTTCATCTCGATCAAGCTGGCGCGGCAGAAGGAGGAGGATCTCAACCGCTTCGCGCGCGCGATCTCGAAATGGGACGAGGTGCTGGAGTGCTATCTGATGACCGGCAACCGCGACTATCTGCTGCGCGTGGTCGCCGCCGATCTCGCCTCCTACGAAACCTTCCTGAAGACCAAGTTGACCCGGCTCGACGGCATCGCTTCGATCGAGTCCAGTTTTGCGCTCAGCCAGGTGAAATATTCGATCGCGCTGCCGGTGTGACGGCTGACCCGGCCGCCGCTGTCACATGGCCGCAATAAACCCCGCCGATGGTCACGGGCGACAGGCCCCCCCGCCGAAAAGAGAGCCCCATGACCGCATCCGACCGCACCCCTGAAATGGCCAAACGCGAGCGCATCATCCGGGAAATGACCGACGATCTCGACGAAGAGCTGGAGATGGAGCTGGATGACAGCAGGCTCGACGAGCTGCTGGACGAGACCGACACGCTCCGCCCGACGGTCGATCGGAGGCTCTATTTCCGGGAGTTGCTGCGGCTCCAGGGCGAGCTGGTCAAGCTGCAGGACTGGGTGCAGAGCGAAAAGAAGAAGGTCGTGGTGCTGTTCGAGGGCCGCGATTCCGCCGGCAAGGGCGGCGTCATCAAGCGCATCACCCAGCGCCTCAATCCCCGCATCTGCCGCGTCGCGGCGCTCCCCGCCCCGAGCGAGCGCGAGCGCACGCAATGGTATTTCCAGCGCTACGTCGCGCATTTGCCGGCCGGCGGCGAGATGGTGCTGTTCGATCGCAGCTGGTACAACCGCGCCGGCGTCGAGCGCGTGATGGGCTTCTGCACCGATGAGCAGTATCAGGAGTTCTTCAAGACCGTGCCGGAGTTCGAGCGGATGCTGATCCGTTCCGGCATCATCCTTGTCAAATACTGGTTCTCCATCACCGACGACGAGCAGCAGTTCCGTTTCACGATGCGCATCAAGGATCCGCTCAAGCAGTGGAAGCTGAGCCCGATGGACGTCGAGGCGCGCAGCCGCTGGGAGGCGTACACCAAGGCCAAGGAGACGATGCTGGAGTACACGCACCTGCCGGACTCGCCGTGGTGGATCGTCGACGCCGTGGACAAGAAGCGCGCACGGCTCAACTGCATCTCGCATCTCTTGAGCCAGATGCCCTACCAGGAAGTCGAGCGCGCGCCGGTGGTGCTGCCGCCGCGCGTCCGCAACCCCGACTATCACCGCGGGCCGATTCCGGCGGAGATGCACGTGCCTTCGAAATATTGACGAAGGGTGCCGAAATGGGCGTGCTCGGCCTGCATGGTTCGAGACGCCCGCTTTGCGGGCTCCTCACCATGAGGGATTGGCATTTCGTCGCAAATCAAATCCTCATCCTGAGGAGCCCGCAAAGCGGGCGTCTCGAAGGATGGCCACAAGGAGACTCCCGACCAGCGATCATCGCCACGGCTGCACGATGATCTTGGTGTGGGCTTCAGGGTTGGCGAGGTCGGCGAAGGCTTTTGCGACGCCGTCGATGCCGATCTCGGCCGTCACCATCGCTGCGGCATCTACCTGCCCTTCCGCGATCAGGCGCAGTGAGGCCGCGAATTCGTCCGGCGTGTAGCCGAGCACATACTGGACGTTGAGCTCCTTCATGATGCCGAGCATGGGCTCGTGTCTGTCGGTCTCCATGCAGACGCCGACGCCGACGACGACGACCCTGGCATCGCGCGGCGCGCCCTCGAACACCTGTTGCAACAGACCGGGCACGCCGACGCATTCGAAGATGATCGCGGGCTTCAGCGCGGGCAGCATCGCCTGGAACGGCGGTCGCGCCGCTTTCTCCGCGTCCGACATCTGCGCGTGCTCGGCCCAGGTCGCATAGGGCTGTGACACCCTTGGATCGACGACGATATCGGCGCCGAGTTTTGCCGCAAGCGCGCGCCGCGCCGGCGAATAGTCGGCGGCGACGATCGGATGCAGGCCCTTGATCCTGAGCGCGGCAATCACCGCGAGCCCGACCGGTCCGCAGCCGATCACGAGCGGCACCTCGCCGCCTCGAATGTTGGCCTTGGCTACAGCATGAACGCCGACCGCGAGTGGTTCGGTAAGAGCGGCATGTTCCGGCGCGAGACCATTGGGCACTTCGAGCAGCAGCCCCTCGCTGAGCAGCATCGCCTCGGCGTAGCCTCCGACATTGTCGTTGGAATAGCCGATGCCTTCGATGCCCTGCGGCGTCACGAGGGCCGGCAGCGAGCAGACGTGTATGCCGGGCTTGAGCTTGCGCGTTGTGCCGGGACCGTAATCGACGATCTCGCAGCAGAACTCGTGGCCGAACACGATGTCGCGAGCGAGATCCATCGGCTTGCGCCCGGTCTTCCGCGCCATCTCCACCATGCGATGAGCGTGCTGGCGCGCGTGCAGGTCGGAGCCGCAGATGCCGCAGGCGAGCGTCTTGACCAGCACCTGGCCGAGGCCCGGCTTCGGCTCGGCCATCCGGTCGACGACAATCTCACCGTTCCTGAAGATCGCAGCGCGCATCCGGCTCCTCCCTTGTTGCTGGAGCCATTGATAGCACGAAGCGGCGTGCGTGATATTGCGTCAGGCGTTCGGCGAACGCTCTTCCAGGATCAGGAGCTGGGCGCGGCGGATGCGCTCGCGATGGGCGATGTAGAGGCCGCTGGCGACGATGAAGGCCGCGCCGGCGATGGTCCAGACGTCGGGCAACTCGCCGAAGATGAAGAAGCCCAAAATGCTGACCCAGAGCAATTGCGTGTAGGAGAACGGCGCCAGCACCGAGGCATCGCCATAGCGATAGGCGAGTACGACGATCCACTGGCCCACTGTGGACGCGACGCCGATCACGATGCCGAGCCCGATCGCGGTCCAACCCGGCGTGACCCAGACGAACGGCACCATCACGGTGAGGATCGCAACACCGGTGAGCGCGGAATAGGCCATCGTGGTGACGACCGCTTCCCGCCCGCTGATCATGCGCGTCAGGATCAGCGCGGCGGCCCAGCAGAACGCCGAGATGATCGGGAAGACCGCGGCGACGTGAAACGCGCTCGAGCCCGGCCGCAGGATAATCAACACGCCCATCAAGCCGATCGCCGTCGCGATCCAGCGGCGCATGCCGACCTTCTCGCTCAGGAAGATGATCGACAGCGCAGTGACGAACAGCGGCGAGACGAAGCCAGTGGCGGAGGCTTCCGCGATCGGCAGGAAGCCCAGGCCGGTGATGAAGAATAGCGAGGAGCCAAGCAGTGCGGCACCGCGCATCAGTTGCAAACCGAGCCGCTCGGTATGCATCGCATAGAGCGGCGAGCGCGGCAGCATCACCGGCGTGAACATCAGCGCGAACGTCACGAAGCGGATCCAGGTGATTTCGATCGAAGGCAGGCTCGTCGACAGATATTTCGCGGTGACGTCGGAGCAGCCGAGGAACACTGTCGACAACAGCACCAGCGCAATGCCCTTGAAGGGATGATCGACGCGCGCGGGTGCGCGGCGGCCGACGTTCTTCTTCTCGGGCATGGGCACGGAAATACTGTCGAGCCTTGCGGCTGCGGCGGGCGGCGGTGTCACGGCTGGAACCTAGGAAAGGCGAATCGGGAATGGTCGTAAAAAACGATAATTGCGACGCTTTCACAACTTCTGAAAACAGGATGCCGATATGCGCTCACGTCCGCGTGCGTCAAGACTCCATTAATAATAGGCTTTTGTGCACTACAGCATAGGCAGGCCGCGCGGCTTCGGACCGCGCGGAAACGCCGCATCGAGCGCCGCAATCTCGTCTTTCGTCAGCACGAGATCGCCGGCCGCTGCATTTTCACCGGCATGTTCCGCGGACGACGCCTTCGGAATCGCGAACACCGTAGTTGCACGGGTGAGGAAGCTCAGCGCGACCTGGCGCGGCGTCGCGCGACGCGCCTCCGCGATGCGCGCGAGCACGGAGCCGCCCTTGCTGTTGCTCGTAGGGAAATCGTCGTGGCCGAACGGCGAATAGGCGACCACGGCGACACCATGCTGTTCGCACCACGGGATCACCGCATGCTCGATCGTGCGTTCCCTCAGATGATAGAGCACCTGATTGCAGGCGATGCGGTCTTCGCCGGCAACGTCGATCATCTCGTCGAGATCGTCGGCGTCGAAATTGGAGACGCCCCAGGACTTGATCTTGCCGGCCTTCGCCAGATCCTCGAACGCGGCGACGGTGTCTTCGAGCGGATAGGAACCGCGCCAGTGCAAGAGATAGCAGTCGAGCCGATCGGTCTTCAACCGCTTCAGCGAGCGCTCACAGGCGGTGATGGTTCCGCCGCGCGAGGCGTTGCTCGGCAGCACCTTTGACACCAGGAACACCTCGTCGCGCCGTCCCGCGATCGCATCGGCAATGACGAGCTCGGCATCGCCGTACATCTCGGCGGTGTCGATGTGGGTCATGCCGAGATCGAGCCCGCGCTGAAGCGCCGCGATCGCACGCTTGCGATCGCCGTGGTCGAGATACCAGGTGCCCTGCCCAATGACGGAGACGTTGGCGCCAGCCTGGCCGAAGGGATTCGATTTCATTTTCTGCTCCGATACCGATCTCTCGCTCCAACAACCACCACTGAGCTCAAGCGTTCAGTCCGCTGATATCCGCGACCAGCACGCTGCCCGTCGCCGATTCCGTAATGTAGAGACGATCCCTGCTTGCGCCACCGATCGCGACATTGGTGCAGTTCGGCCCCGCACACGACTTGATCCGCGCGATCAGCTCGCCGTTCGGCGCGAACACGAAGACATGGCCGAGCGAGGCGTGGCCGACGAACAGGCGGCCGCTTGCGTCCATCGTCATACCATCGGGACCGCTGGCGCCGAACAACGAGCAGAAGCGGCCGACCTTCGATACGCTGCCGTCCCTCATGAACGGCAGCCGCCACACTGCGTTGTCGCGCGTCATCGCGACAAACAGCACGGTCTCGGTTGGATCGAGCACCAGGCCATTCGGACTGATACCGGTGTCGATCAGGCAATCGAGCCGGCCGTTCGGCGTCAGGCGAAAAACACGACCGCTCGGATCATGCAGGCCGGTCTGACCCTGATCGGTGAAATAGATGTCGCCGTTCGAGGCGAGATGCAGGTCATTGCAGCCGCGGAACGATTCCGAATTGCGCGCAGTCAGGACAGGCTTGATGCGGCCAGCCCTGGCGTCGAACTCCATGATGCCGTGCCTGTAGTCGGCGACCAGGATGCGGCCGTCGGCCGCGATCTTCAGCCCGTTCGGCCACCCCTCATATTCGATCGCCAGCGACCACTCGCCATCAGGCGCGATGCGGAAGATGCGGCCGAAGGGAATATCGACGATGTAGAGATTGCCGTCCTTGTCGAACGACGGCCCTTCGATGAAGCTACCGGTCGGCACACCCGGCCTGTTAGCGTCGGCCCAATCCGTCCGCACGCCCTTGCGGCGGAATTTGTCGGGCATCGCGGAGAAGAGCTTGGTTTCGATCGGGCGCGGCGGCGTTTCCAGGTACATCATGGTTGTTTTTGTTGTTGTTGATGGGAGAGCGCGGCAACATAGGGCACAATCGCGGGGACGTCGATTGGTGCGGGCGGCATAGCTGCGTACCAGCCCATACCGCACTCGTGTCCCGGACGCGCTGCAACACCCTTTGCGTTGCTGCGCAGAGCCGGGACCCAGAAAAGCCACAACAAACGTTTGCCAGGTGGGCCCCGGCTCTGCTGCGCACCACTCCGTGCTGCGCAGCGTCCGGGGCACGAGACCCTCTCTTAAAACCCCTACCCCGCCGCGCCCGCGAGCTTGGCCTGCTTCGCCGGCGCCACCTCGGTCGTAGCAATCAGCCGCTTCAGCTCGGGGATGCAGGAGCCGCAATTGGTGCCGGCCTTGAGCTTTGCGCCGATCTCGGCGGCCGTGCGCGCACCTGCGGCGATGGTGTCGCAGATGGTGCCGCGGCCGACGCCGAAGCAGGCGCAGACGACAGGGCCGGTCGAGGCGGCACCTTCGCTGGACTTTCCGGAGAGCAGCATGCGGCGCTGGTCGTCGGTGACATGGTCGGCCACGAACAGGCTCTTCACCACCTCCCAGTCGCCGGCATCATGCGCTGGGCCGACGAACAAGCAGGTTTCGATGCGGTCGCCCGCGAACGACGCGGCGCGGTAGACGCCGCCGCCGAAGTCGCGATAGTCGGCGACATCCTCGCCGGCGACGCTCTCGAGCCAGGCCGGCCAGCGCGACAGATCTGCGTTGTCGGCGAAGAGATAGCCGAAGCCGCCGGCGACAGTGACACGGGTCCACATCAGGTTCGGCGGCAGATCGAGCCGTTGTCGCGAGAGCGCAAACCCACGAAAGACGTATTCATACGGCACGATCGCGGCCGGTGTTGCCTTCGACTCCGGCTGCCCGGAGAACGGATCGGTGAACGGTGCGACCAGCGCACCGACGCGGCCATGCGAGGCGTTCATCGCGCTCCAGTGGATCGGCGCGAACAGCGTGCCGCGCTGCTGCCGCTCGCTGACGACGGCCTTCAGGATACACTGGCCGTAGTCGGTGGTGATGCGGGCATAGCCGTCATGGACGATGTTGTATTTGTTGGCGTCATCGGGATGGACCTCGACGAACGGCTCGGGCAGATGCGCGCCGAGCCGCTGGCTGAGCCCCGTGCGCGTCATGGTGTGCCACTGGTCGCGGATGCGCCCGGTGTTGAGGCGCAGGGGCCGCGACGGTCCGGTCTCGCCACGCAGCGCCGGCACTTCCGGGGCAACGAAACGGCCCTTGCCGTCATTGGTGAAGAAGCCGCCCTGCGCGAAGAACCGTTCGCCGGGCGCCTCGCCTTCGCGCGCGGGCCACTGCACGGGCTTCAAGGCGTCGAAGGCCTCGTCGGACAGCGAGGTCAGCGCGCCGATGTCGAAGTCGCGGCTGCCATCGTTCTCGAACGCCGAGAGCGCGGCGTGCTCGCGAAAGATGTCGGCGGCCGATTTGTAGTTGAAGCTGTCGCCGAAGCCGAGACGCTTGGCGGTCTCGCTGAGGATCCACCAATCCGGCCGCGCCTCGCCCGGCGCCGGCAGGAACGAGCGCTGGCGCGAGATGCGGCGCTCGGAGTTGGTCACGGTGCCCGACTTCTCGCCCCAGGCGAGCGCGGGCAGAAGGACGTGCGGGCCGGCATCGACCGTGTCGTTGGAAAGCACGTTCTCGGAGACGACGAACAATTCGAGCTTCTTCAGTGCCTCGCGCACGAAATCCGCGTCCGGCAGCGACACCGCCGGATTGGTGCCCATCACCCACAGCGCCTTGACCTCGCCGCGGTTGATCGCTTCGAACAGCTGCACCGCCTTCAACCCCTCATGGGTGGCGATGCGCGGCGCCTTCCAGAACCGCCGCACGCGGTCGATGTCCGGCGGCGTGAAGTTCATATGCGCGGCGAGCTGGTTGGCGAGGCCGCCGACCTCGCGGCCACCCATCGCGTTGGGCTGGCCGGTGAGTGAGAACGGTGAGGCCCCTGGCTTGCCGATACGCCCCGTGGCGAGATGGCAGTTCAGGATCGCGTTGACCTTGTCAGTGCCCTGGGCCGACTGGTTGACGCCCTGCGAATACAGCGTGACGACGCGCTCGGTGTCACGGAACATCTTGAAGAAGGCGGCGACGTCCAGCTCGGAGAGGCCGGTCGCCAGTGCGGTCGCGGTGATGCTGCCGGCGATGCTGCGCGCGCGCGCCAGTGCGTCGTCAAAGCCGGACGTGTTTTGCGCGATGTAGTCCTGATCCAGGGCACCAGTGTCGGCGAGGTGAACGAACAGGCCGGAGAACAGCGCCGTGTCGGTGCCGGGCTTGAGGCCGAGGAACAGATCGACGTCGGTCGCGGTGTCGGTGCGGCGCGGATCGATCACGATCATGCGCGCGCCGCGCTCCTGGCGGTTCTTCAGCATGCGCTGGAACAGCACCGGATGGCACCAGGCGGCATTCGAGCCGACGAACACCAGCAGATCGGCCTGGTCGAGATCCTCGTAGCAGCCGGGCACGGTGTCTGCGCCGAAGGCGCGGCGGTGACCGGCGACCGAGGACGACATGCACAGCCGCGAATTGGTGTCGACATTCGCCGTGCCGACAAAGCCTTTCATCAGCTTGTTGGCGACGTAATAGTCCTCGGTGAGAAGCTGGCCGGAGAGATAGAACGCGACTGCGTCGGCGCCGTCGCGGGCGACGATGTGCTGCATGCGGTGGGCGACGTGGTCAATCGCATCGCTCCAGGCGACGCGTTCGAGCACGCCCTTGCAGCGGATCATCGGATAGAGCAGCCGGCTCTCGAGCCCGACGGTCTCGCCGAGCGCGGAGCCCTTGGAGCACAGCCGGCCGAAATTGGCAGGATGGTCAGAATCGCCCGCGATCGCCGCGCCGCCCTTGCCGTCTGGCGTCGCCAGCACGCCGCAGCCGACGCCGCAATAGGGACAGGTCGTCTTGATGGCGCGGAGCGTGGGATCGATCGCGGTCATATCAGGCTGCTTTCGAGGGACGCGCGAGCGCGCGGCCGAACATCATGTCGGTGCGGATCGCCGCCACCTTGTCGCCGTTGCGGATCAGTTCGAGATACCAGAGCGCATCGACGGTATCGCCGATCAGCACGGCGCCGGTGAGCCGGCCGTCGGCGATGACGAGCTTCTTGTAGGTGCCGCGCCTGCGATCGGTGAGCACGAGGCTCTCGCTGCCCTCCCCGCCCATGAAATCGCCGGCGGAAAACACGCTGACGCCTGATACCTTCAGATTGGTCGAGACCACGCTGCCCTGATAGACCGCGGGACGGCCGGCGAGATGCCGCGCCAGCACGCGCGCCTGCTCGTAGGCAGGCTCGACGAGGCCGTAGCAGGTGCCGCGATGCTCGGCGCATTCGCCGAGCGCGTAGATATCGGGTGACGCCGTCTGCATCTCGTCGTTGACAACGATGCCGCGGTTGACCGCGATGCCGGCGTCCTTTGCGAGCGCAATGTTGGGCCTGATGCCGGCAGCGAAGATCACGGCGTCGGCCTCGATCCGGCTACCGTCAGCGAGCTCGACCCCTTCGACATGGCTCTCGCCATGGATGCGGACCGTGGAGGCATTGAGCAGGATGCGGATGCCCTTGCGCTCGACCAGCGTCTTGAGCAGGTCGGCCGCCGGCGCATCGAGCTGGCGCTCCATCAGCCGGTCCATCAGATGCAGCAGCGTCACGGGCGCTCCGGCCTTGGCGAGGCCGTAAGCCGCTTCAAGTCCGAGCAGACCGCCGCCGACCACGACGACGCGCTTCTTGGCGGCGGCGAGCGTCAGCAGCAGGTCGACGTCGCGGGTGTCGCGGAAGGTGTGCACGCCGGCGAGATCGGCGCCCGGCACGTTGAGCCGCAGCGGCGTCGAGCCGATGGCGAGCACGAGCTTGGAATATTCCATGCTCTCTTCACCTTCGATCTTGAGCTCGCGGCGGCCGGTGTCGATCTCGGTGACGCGATAGCCGTAGCGCACCGTGACACCGCGATGGCGCCACCAGTCGGCCGGCCGGAGCTCGATCTCGTGCGACCCGGTCTCTCCCGCGAGGACGGAGGAGAGCAGCACGCGGTTGTAAGCGAGCCGCGGCTCTTCGCCGATCACGGCGACCGCGTAGCGGCCGAGCGCGGTCTTGGCGAGTTCGTCGACCAGACGCGCGGCCGCCATACCGTTACCGACGATGACCAGCGGTTCACTCACAAGACATCTCCTATTCGGCAGCCTGCGACTGTGCGCCGTAGGCCTCGGAAATCATGTAGCCGGACAACACGCCGTAGGCGTCGGTCCAGGCGATGGCGAGTTCGGGCGTCCAGGCTTCGCCGAGCCCCTTCTCCAGGGTCCACAACAAGGCCGCGCCAACCACGGGGTAGTGCTCAGCCTTCGCACCATAGGCGACGTGACGCTTCGCAAGCGCCGAGGCCGCGGGAAGGATCGAGTCCAGGTTCGACAGGCCGCCGACGACGGCAGCGAGCATGCCCATCAGCTTCTTGTGCTGCTCGGTCATGTCCTCGGGAAACATCGCGCGCACGGATGGCGCCACCTCGAACAGGCGATCGTAGAACAGCACCGCGGCCTGCGCGGAAATCGGCGCGACCTTGGCAAAGCTCTGTTGGACGAGGGTGATCTGTTCTGGCGTCATGATGTTCTCCTGCCTGTTGGGTTTGCCTTGGTGCGCGCCATTGCGAACCAGGTTCATGGTCAAACTGTCGGGCAATGCTTCTCCCCGCGTACGGAGAGAAGCGAGATTCGTACCAACTCTCTATCTCGAACACGATCTTGCCGGAAAACCGCTACGCACTTTTCCGGATCATGCTCACACGCGCGCTCCGGCGAGGCTTGACGCGCCCTCACCCTGCGGGCTGCGACGCAGATAAAACCACCAGGTCAGCGCGAGGCAGGAGGCGTAGAAACCGAGATAGATCGCGAGCGCGAGCTGCGGCCCTCCGGTCAGCGCGATCGATTTGCCGAACCCGGTCGGGATCAGATAGCCGCCGACGGCGCCGACCGCGCCGATGAAGCCGACCGCAGCACCGCTCTCGATGCTCGCCGTCTTCAAGGCGACCGCGCGCTCCGCATCGCCCTTGCCGCGCACCCTGAACAAATTCTGCTCGCGGAAGATCGAGGGGATCATGCGGTAGGTCGAGCCGTTGCCGATGCCCGTCGTGACGAACAGGACCAGGAACATCGACAGGAAGCCGATGAAATCCTTGTGCCCGACGAAGTAGAGCACGCCGACCGTGGCGCCTGCCATCACGATGAAATTCCAGAACGTGATGACCGAGCCGCCGATCTTGTCGGCAAGCCAGCCGCCGAGCGGCCGCGACAGCGAGCCGACCAGCGGCCCCAGGAACGCGATCGCAATCGTGACTTGCGGGAACTGGGTCTTGATCAGCAGCGGAAATGCCGCCGAGTAGCCGATGAAGGAGCCGAACGTGCCGATATAGAGATAGGCCATGATCCAGGTGTGCTTGCGCTTGACCACCGCGAGCTGGTTCTTGATCGACGACTTGGCCGTGGTCAGGTTGTTCATGAAGAACACTGCGCCGAACACCGCGATCGCGATCGGCAGCACCCACATCAGGCCGGCATTCTGGAGGAAGATGCCGTCGACGGGGGTTGCCTGGAAGAGGTTGACGACGGCGAGCGTCATCAGGATCGGGGTCAGGAGCTGCACGCTGGAGACGCCGATATTGCCACCGGCCGCGTTCAAGCCCAGCGCCCACCCCTTCATCCGGTCAGGAAAGAAGAAGGAGATGTTGGTCATGCTGGACGCAAAGTTGCCGCCGCCGAGGCCGGCGGTCGAGGCAATCAGCAGCATCAGCCAGAACGGCGTGTCGGGCTGGCTCACGAAATAGGCGAGCGAGAGCGTCGGAATGAACAGGATCGCCGCACTGAAGATGGTCCAGTTGCGACCGCCGAAGGTCGTCACCGCGAAGGTGTAGGGAAAGCGCATCAACGCGCCGATCAGCCCGGGCACCGCGACGAGCTGGAACAGCTGGTCGGTGGTGTAGTGGAAGCCCGCCTGCGGCAGCTTGGTGGTGACGATGCTCCAGATCAGCCAGACCGAGAAGCCGATATGCTCGGCCACGATCGACCAGATCAGGTTGCGTCGCGCGATAGTCTTGCCAGTCGCATTCCAGAACGCCTCATCTTCGGGGCGCCAGTCTGAAATCCAAGTGGAGTTCAGAGTTGGATTCTTCGTCATTGAGTATCCCTTCTAGGCTCACCGCTGCGTCGTTGCAGGCTCAGCCTCCAGGCAAGGAGGCGCGCGCCGAGGCCAAGCCCCGGTGGCGAGTTCACGATGCTGATTGATGATGTTGAGGGACGTCGTCGTTGGCGTCGCAGTTGGCATTTCAATTTCCGTGCCAACTGCGCGCATTCGGGAAATGCAGGGAATTCAGAGGCTTATTCGAATGGCCCGAAATTTTTGCAGGGCTCCATTCGCACGCAAATTTTGCGATTCGCTCAATCCTTGTGCGCCGCACAAGGATTGAGCTTGATGTCTGTTATTTGTGCGGGTTGCGCTTGTGTTAACGACGCGTTTAGGCGGCTTCGACGAAGCGATGACGCTCATAGAGGAATTCAAGCACGCGCTGCCGGCACTTCAAGTAAGTGGCATTGGTCGCGAGCTCGAGCCGCTTGCGCGGGCGCGCCAGCGGCACCTCCAGCACCTCGCCGATGCGCGCGCTCGGCCCGTTCGTCATCATGACGATGCGGTCGGACAGCAGCACGGCCTCGTCGACGTCGTGGGTAATCATCAAAATGGTGTTGCCGAGCTTCTGATGCAGCGCCATCACCGAGTCCTGCAAATGCGCGCGGGTCAGCGCGTCGAGCGCGCCGAAAGGCTCGTCGAGCAGCAACACTTTCGGCTCCATCGCGAGCGCGCGGGCAATGCCGACGCGCTGCTTCATGCCGCCGGAGATTTCCGAGGGCCGCTTGTCCTTGGCATGGGCCATCTGCACGAGGTTGAGATTGTGCATCACCCAGGCGTCGCGTTCGGCGCGCTTCTTGGTTTTGGCGAAGACCTTGTCGACGCCGAGCCTGACGTTCTCGTACACGGTCAGCCACGGCAACAGGCTATGGTTCTGGAACACCACCGCGCGATCCGGCCCCGGTGAGTTCACCTCGCGGTTCTCCAGGAGCACGCCACCGGTGGTGGCGACGGTCAGGCCTGCGATGATGTTGAGAAGGGTCGACTTGCCGCAACCGGAATGGCCGATGATCGAGACATATTCACCTTTCTCGATCGTCAGGTTGATATCCTTAAGCACCTCCGTCGAGGCAGCGCCGCGGGTAAAGATCTTGTCGATGTGGTCGAGCTTCAGATAAGCGGTCATGTGCTTCCCCTTTAGTTCAGCGCGGTGCCGCGGGTGACGATCTTGCCGACGCCCGCGATCAGGCGGTCGAGCACGAAGCCGATGATACCGACATAGAACAGCGCCAGGATGATCTCGCTGATATGCGAGGAGTTCCAGGCGTCCCAGATGAAGAACCCGATGCCGACGCCGCCGATCAGCATTTCCGCGGCCACGATCGCGAGCCACGACAGGCCGATGCCGATGCGAAGCCCCGTGAAGATGTAGGGCGCGGCGGCCGGGATCATGATCTTGGCGAAGAACTCGAGCGGATTGAGCTGCACCACCGCCGCGACGTTGCGGTAATCCTGCGGGATGTTGCGGACGCCGACCGCGGTGTTGATGATGATCGGCCAGATCGAGGTGATGAAGATGACGAAGATCGCCGAGGGCTGGCCGTCGCGGAACGCCGCGAGCGACAGCGGCAGCCAGGCCAGCGGCGGGATGGTGCGCAAGACCTGGAACAGCGGATCGAGCCCGCGCATGGCCCAGACCGACTGGCCGACCAGGACGCCGAGCGCAATGCCGGCGATGGCGGAGAGCGAATAGCCGAGTGCGACGCGCTGGAGACTGGCGGAGAGATGCCAGAACAGACCCTTGTCGATGCCGCCATGATCGAAGAACGGATCGAGGATCAGTTCCTTGGTGTCCTTGAAGACTTTTGACGGCGGCGGCAGCGCCGAGCCGGCGCGACGGCAGACCAGCTCCCACACCAGAAGCAAGAGCGCGATCACGACCAGCGGGGGGATTACGCGCACGGCGGTCTCCCGCGCCATCCGCGCGTATGTCTCGCTCCGCGGCGGCCGCTTCGGTGTCATCGCGACGACCGGCGCGGCCATGCCAGCGGGCCTTGCGGTCTCAATGTCCATCTTCGTGGCAGGCATGTTCATCGCAATATCTCTCCGGCTTCAAAAGACGATGCGGCCGCCCGAAGGCGGCCGCTGGCTCCATCAGACTTCGACGCGCTTGATCGCGAGCGACTTCAGATAGGCGGCCGGATTTTCGGGATCGAACACCTTGCCGTCGAAGAAGGTCTCCTTGCCGCGCGAGGTGGAGGTCGGGATCTCCGCGCTTGCGATGCCGAGCGTCTTGGCCGCGTCGCGCCACATGTCTTCGCGGTTGACCTTGGCAATCAGCGCCTTGGTGTCGAAATTCGCCTCGTACTTGCCCCAGCGGATGTCCTCGGTGAGGAACCAGAGGTCGTGGCTCTGGAAGGGATAGGAGGCGAAGTCGCGCCAATACTTCATAATGTGCGGCGAGTTCTCGACCATCTTGCCGGGAAGGCCATAGTCGAACTTGCCGGCGGTGCGGTCGAGCACGTCTTCGACCGGGCAGTTCATCCACTGCCGCTTGCCCATGATCGCGGCGAGCTCGGGCTTGTTCTCGGCCTTGTCGGACCACTGCTGCGCTTCCATCACCGCCATCAGCAACGCCTTTGCCGCCTTTGGATATTTGTCGACGAAGGCGGCGCGCATGCCGAAGGATTTTTCCGGGTGCTTGTTCCAGAGCTCGCCGGTCGTGACCGCAGTGTAGCCGATATTCTGGTGGATCAGCTGCAGGTTCCAGGGCTCGCCGACACAGAAGCAGTCCATCGTGCCGACCTTCATGTTGGCCACCATCTGCGCCGGTGGCACCACGATGGTCTCGATGTCCTTGTCCGGATCAATGCCGCCAGCGGCGAGCCAGTAGCGGATCCAGAGGTCATGGGTGCCGCCGGGGAAGGTCATCGCGGCCTTCACGGCCTTGCCCGAGGCCTTCTTCTTCTCCAGCGCCGCCTTGAAGGGCGATGCATCAACGCCGAGCTTCAGGTCGGCATATTCGTTGGCGACGGAGATGCACTGGCTGTCGAGATTGAGCCGCGCCAGGATGTACATCGGGGTCGGCTGGTTGTTCTGCGTCACCTTGCCGGCCGAGATCAGATACGGCATCGGGGTCAGGATATGCGCACCGTCGATGCCGTTGCCTTCGGAGCCGAGCACGAGATTGTCGCGCGTGGTGCCCCAGGAGGCCTGCTTCTGCACGTCGGTGTCGGGCATTCCGTATTTGGCGAATAGGCCCTTGTCCTTGGCGACGAACAAGGGGCCGGCATCGCTCAACGCGATGAAGCCGAGCTTGGCGCCCTTGACCTCGGGGCCGGCGTCCTGCGCGAAGGCGCCGGCTGGGAAATTCAGTTTTGCGGCGGCGAGGAGGGCGGCGGTCGAGCCGGCAGCCTTCAACAATTGACGGCGGCTCAGGCCGGTCGTTTCCGAGGGCCGGCGGGTGCGCTTGGTCATAGGCGGTATCGTCCTTTGCGTCGTTGCAGAATGATTGCGTCAGTGCACACGAGCAGCCCGTCCGTCCGGCGACGCCTGAAGCAGCGCATGCGAACGCGCGACGGGGAGACCCCCGTCTGGTGGCGTCGGCAATTCGGATGAGAAGTCTCGCGGGACGGCTTCAATGGCGTCGGTCCGGAACTATTCAAGCTTCATGCCAAGCCAGCCATCGATAAAATCCCTATATATTCAATTTGTTACGGCTGCCGCGCCAGTCTGTCGCAGGCGCTCTGCGCACGCCAAATTCGCGCCCTGCTTATTATTTGTGCGGCGCACAAACAATAAGCAGTCGCCTAAGCAAAGGGCCGCGAAGCTCGCAAAACTCAGAGCTGGGAGAGCATCATCTATTTGATTTTGCTTGCTTTTTCAAATTCCTCTGTACGGCACGCAACTTGCATTTCCGTCTGGGTCAACGAAGACTGCGGCTTGCCGCACTGATGCAGGCGCTGGCGGCTGCATCCCGGAAGCTCAACTGCTTCGCGGCCCTTCTCGGCTCGGTCGTCGTGACGCGATTCCCAGGCTTCCCAAATCTTTCCAAGCCCTCGTGCGCGGCGAACAGCCCGCACGGCCAATGACGTTCAATCGCTCTCGCAGAAGGGCGAGATCTCTCTAACGAAGCAAAAGGAACCATTGATGTCGTATCTCGCGCCTTCGGAATTCGTCACCAAGATGGTGGATGCAGGCGAATCCAAGATCTTCATGTCCACCCGGGATACCATCATCCGGGCCTACATGGCCGGCGCCATCCTCGCGCTGGCAGCGTGGTTCGCCGTCACGATCAACGTGAACACGGGCCAGCCGCTGGTCGGAGCGCTGCTGTTTCCGGTCGGGTTCGTCATGCTGTACCTGCTGGGCTTCGACCTCTTGACGGGCGTGTTCGTGCTCTCGCCGCTCGCCCTGATCGACAAGCGTCCCGGCGTCACGCTTGGCGGCGTGCTGCGCAACTGGGGTCTCGTCTTCGTCGGCAATTTCGCTGGCGCCTTCACCGTGGCCTTCATGATGGCCTTCGTCACGACATTCGGCTTCACGCAAGACCCCGACAAGGTCGGTGCAGCCATCGGAAACATCGGCGAAGGCCGAACGCTCGGCTATGCCGCGCATGGCGCCGCCGGCATGGCGACGCTGTTCCTGCGCGGAATGCTTTGCAACTGGATGGTCTCGACCGGCGTCGTCGGCGCCATGATCTCGACCTCGGTCTCCGGCAAGGTCATCGCGATGTGGATGCCGATCCTGGTGTTCTTCTACATGGTGTTCGAGCATTCCGTGGTGAACATGTTCCTGTTCCCGTCGGGCCTGATGCTGCACGCGAAATTCTCGATCATGGATTATTTGATCTGGAACGAGATCCCGACCGTGCTCGGCAACCTCGTAGGCGGCCTCGCCTTCACCGGCATGACCCTCTACGCCACGCACGTCATGACCCTGCCGAAGCGCCAGGCCGGCAAGGCCACGCCGCCCCGCGTTGCGGCCTGATCGAATACGTCTCGACAGCGGAGCCTCGCCCGACCAGGGTGAGGCTCCCTTCGCCTGGTGATGACGATGTCCCGCGGACTCCTGATCTCGGTCGGCCAGCATTCCGACAAGGGTCGCAAACCCATCAACCAGGATTTTCACGGCGTCCTCGTTCCGGACGAGCCGATGCTCAGCCTGAAGGGGATTGCGGCCGTTCTCGCCGACGGCATCTCGAGCAGCACGGTGAGCCAGATCGCCAGCGAGTCGGCGGTCAAGAGCTTCCTGATGGACTATTACTGCACGTCGGAATCCTGGACGGTGAAGACCTCCGCCCGCCGCGTGCTGGATGCGACCAATTCCTGGCTGCACGCGCAGACGCGCAAGAGCCAATATGCCTATGACCGCGACAAGGGCTATGTCTGCACGCTGAGCGCCATGGTCATCAAGGCGACCACCGCGCACATCTTCCATGTCGGAGATTGCCGCGTCTACCGCGTGGCCGGCAAGGCGCTCGAGCAGCTAACCGACGATCACCGGATCATCGTGTCGTCGGAGCAGACCTATCTCGGCCGTGCGCTCGGCATCAATCCGCAGCTCGAGATCGACTACCAGAGTTTCGAGATCGAGGCCGGCGACACCTTCCTCCTGGCAACCGACGGCGCCTACGAATTCGTCGACCCGCGTTTCATCACGAGCGCGCTCAACGAGCATGCAGCCGAGCTCGACGGAGCGGCAAAGGCGATCGTCGAGGAAGCCTACCGGCGCGGCAGCGACGACAACATCACGGTCCAGATCCTCCGCATCGATGCGGTGCCGCAGCGCGAGCCGGCCGGCATCTTCAACCAGACCTCCCAGCTGCCGCTTCCCCCGCTGCCGGAGCCGCGGGCAATCTTCGACGGCTACAGGATCGTCCGGGAGATCCACGGCAGCAGCCGCAGTCATATCTACCTTGCCGTTGACGCAGTGACCGAGGAGCCGGTCGCGCTGAAGCTTCCGTCGATCGATTTGCGCGACAATGCCGCCTATCTGAAGCGATTCCTGATGGAGGAGTGGATCGCGCGCCGGATCGACAGCCCGCATGTGCTGAAGCCGCTGTCACAGTCGAGACGTCGCAGCTACCTCTACGTCGCGACCGAATTCATCGAAGGGCAGACCTTGCGGCAGTGGATGACGGACAATCCACGCCCCGATCTCGAAACCGTCCGCGGACTGGTCGAGCAGATCGCCGCGGGCCTGCGCGCCTTCCACCGCATGGAGATGCTGCATCAGGACCTCAGGCCCGACAACATCCTGATCGACAAGACCGGCACCGCGAAGATCATCGACTTTGGATCAGTCAGGGTGGCAGGCGTCGCGGAGGCCGCGCCGCAGGACGAGGCCGACGAAATTCTGGGAACGGTCCAGTACACGGCGCCGGAATATTTTCTTGGGCAAGGCGGCTCGCCGCGCTCCGACATGTTTTCGCTCGCCGCGATCTGCTACCAGATGCTGACGGGAAAGCTTCCCTACGGCACCCAAATCGCCAAGATCCGGCGCAAGGCGGACGTGAGGAGGCTCAAGTATCGCCCGGCCGACGACGACCGCAACGTGCCTGCGTGGGTCGATGGCGCACTCCGGCGCGCGCTCCATCCGGATCCCTACAAGCGGCACGAGGACCTCTCCGAATTCGTCTTCGAACTTCGTTCGCCCAATCCGGCCTATCTCGATACGCGGATCACGCCCCTGCTGGAGCGCAGCCCCCTGATGTTCTGGAAATTGACCACGGCGGCGCTCGCCTGCGTCGTCGTCGTCCTGCTTGCTCTGCTACACGCGCGCTGATCAAGGGTGTAGCCACGCAAGGCTCACCACGTGATGAGTGGAGAACGATGCAGCCAGGTATCGGCGCGCACCTGATCCAGCACGAATTTCGCAACGTCTTCGCGAGCTATGCTGCCGCCATGGAAGCCCGAAAGATCCGTCAGGGCCCGGACCGAGCTGCGGCCGGGCTTGTTGTTCAGGATCGAGGGGCGAACGAGGACCCAGTCCAGCCCGCTCTCTCTGACGATCGCTTCCTGCCGGTTCTTGTCGGCGTACACCTTCTTCAGGAGAAGCGGAAAGATCACATTGTCCGCGATAAAGCCGCCGTGCCCGGCACTGTCGCCGGCGCCCATTCCCGTGATGCAAACCAGCCGCGAGACCTGCTCGGCCTTCATCGCGCTCACGAGCGCGCGCGTCGCGGTCGAGAGAAGCGTCACCTCGCGGAACGGGCTTACCGGTGTACCCAGCGCACTGACGACGGCGTCACGGCCTTTGAGGGCTTCGCGCAAGACTGTTTCATCGCGGGCGTCTCCGACGATGAGCTTCGCCCCCGTGATGCCACTTGCCTTCTCGGCGGAACGCACCAGCACGGTGACGTCGTACCCTCGCGCCACCGCCCGGTTGACGATCAGGCGACCGGTGGCACCGGTCGCTCCAAGCACCAATATCTTCGTTGCGCCGTCCGGATCCGCCGGAACAGTGGCGGTTGAAGAGATCATGACAGGATTCCTCGTTGTCGTGATTGGGACCTGCCCGTGCCGTCAGGCAGAGGCCGCGATCTCGGAGACGAAGTCGCGATAGGAGCGCAGGGGACGGCCCAAGAGCGCGGTCAGGCGCGCGACGTCGCCGGCCTCGGGGATCATTCCCTCGGTGAGGAAACGCTCGCTCATCAGCCGCATATCGAAAGCCATCCAGCTCGGCATAAACTGCCTGAGGTTCTTCTCGAAGCCGGCGGTATCGTCGCCGGGATAGGCAATCGTGCGACCCAGCACCTCGGACCAGATTGCGGCGGCTTTCGCGCCGGTCAGCGTATCAGGGCCGACCAGATTGATGCGGTCGAGCGGAAGCGGCGCTGCGGCTCGCTCACGACGGATGAGCTCGAGGGCCGCGATCTCGCCGATGTCGCGCGCATCGATCATGGCAAGCCCCCTGCTCCCGATCGGCATCGGATAGATGCCGTATCCGGTCACCACGTCCTTGATCGTGGCATCGTTGTTCATGAAGTACGCCGGGCGCAGGATGGTGGCGTTGAAGCCCATCTGCTCGATCATCCGCTCGACGCCGAACTTGCCGGCAAAGTGCGGCACGTTGACGTAGCGATCACTGTGGATCACCGAGAGGTAGACGACCCGCTCGACGCCGGCCTCGCGAGCCAGGTTGAGCGCGATCAGCGCCTGGGTGAATTCATCTGCGACCACTGCGTTGAGCAGAAACAGGGTCGAGACGCCTGTGAACGCGTTGCGAAGGGAATCGACGTCGAGCAGGTCGCCACGCACGACGGTGACGCCTGCCGGGAAGTCTGCCTTTGCAGGGTCGCGGGCGAGCGCGCGGACATCGGCGCCGCGCTTGACGAGCTGTTCGACGACGTTGCGGCCGACGGAGCCGGTTGCGCCGGTAACGAGGATGGTCATGGGGATCACTCCGGGTTGGGGTCAGAAGACATCCGGAAATTAGTGATCCACAAATGAACCGATAGCCGCTATATTTGGACACACCGTCTCACTGGTGGAACGAATGGACCTGCTTGCCCTCGCCGATTTCAACCTTGTCGCCCGGCACGGCGGGTTCGGACGGGCCGCACGCGCCACCGGCCGCCCGAAAGCGACCCTGTCCCGCCGGGTGGCGGAGCTCGAGAGCAGCCTCGACTTGCGCCTGTTCGAACGTGGAGCGCGCGCCTTGAAGCTTACGCAGGAAGGACGGGCGCTTTATGAGCGGACGGGCGCGCTGCTGACGGAGCTCGACGAAACGGCGGCGGCGATCGCTTCGGGTGGGGACAGCCCGCGCGGCAGCTTGCGGATCAGTGCGCCGTTGCTGTTCTCGCAGACTGCGATGGGTAGGCTCGCAGCCAGGTTCGCACTCAGATATCCGGAGGTCCGTCTTGAGGTCACGACGGAAGATCGCTCCGTCGACATGGTGGAGGAAGGGTATGATCTGGTGATCCGGGTCAATCCCGATCCGGACGAAAACCTCGTCGGTCGGATCTTCCTACGCGATCGGCTGGTGGTCGTGGCGAGCCCGGATCTGAAACGACCGAGGGGCAATCTCGCTGTGCCGGCTGTCATGCGCGGAGCGGGCGACCGGAAA
The DNA here is from genome assembly GCF_029846715.1 of Bradyrhizobium nivariense. Classification (GTDB taxonomy): domain Bacteria; phylum Pseudomonadota; class Alphaproteobacteria; order Rhizobiales; family Xanthobacteraceae; genus Bradyrhizobium. The sequence continues at coordinate 44,906 of NZ_JARVWW010000029.1, read as the reverse complement.
GCAACCTGGGACGTGACGGTGCCAAGCGGACAATCGCGCATCGCGGTCGATCCGGTCCTTCGCCTGTCATCGCTGGTCATGGTCCGCGATGCGGTCCGGGCGGGCGTCGGCGCCGCACGGCTCCCGGTGTCACTGGTCAGTAACGACCTCGCTGCCGGCACGCTGGTGCATTGGGGCGATATCGACGGACCAGAGATCGCGTTGTGGACGCTCTATCCATCGCGCCGGCTCTTGAGCGCGCGCGTATCCGCCTTCCTCGAATTCATGAAGGAAGCCTTCCCCATGGGGACGCCTGACGAGCTGGCGGCCTTTATCGGGCGCTGAATGTACACCCCGGCTGCGGGCCGTCAGGCCGCCTCCTCCGCCTTCACCCCCAGCGGCTTCGGCGCCATGCCGCCGCCCGGCTTGAGATGGAATTCGTAGCTCATGAGGTGCCACTGCCCGCTTGCCTTGGAGCCGTCGGGCATCGCCGGATCGTTGCGCGGCTCGACCTTGGCGACGAGATCGTCCTTCACCCCAAACACCACGTCGGAATCGAGATATTTGTCGCCGTCCATGAAGACGTGGGTGATCAGCGGCTCGTAGCCCTTGGCATTGACCAGGAAGTGCACATGCGCCGGTCGCATCGGATGACGCTTGGTCTGCACGATCATCTCGCCGACCGGACCATCGGTCGGGATCGGGTAGCTGCACGGCAAGATGGTGCGGAAGAAAAAGCGGCCGTCGCTATCGGTGATGAAGCGCGCCCGTGCCGAGGCGCCGACCTCGTCATAGTTCGGCTTCTGTGAATCGTAGAAGCCGTCATCGTCGGCATGCCAGACGTCGACGGGGACATTCGCGAGCGGCTTGCCGTTGAGATCGGTGACGCGGCTCTGCACGAACATCCGTTCGCCGGTTTGATTGTTCGGAGAGATGTCGGTGCCGTGCGCCGTCACCTTGTGCTCGCCGACATAGAACGGGCCGAGCACCGTGGTCTGGGTGGCGCCCTCGCGCTCGCGGTGGTTGACCGCGTCGACCAGCATGGAGACGCCAAGCACATCGGACAGGAGGATGAACTCCTGGCGGGTGTCGGTACATTTCTGGCCAGTGCGGGTCAGGAAATCGATGGCGTATTCCCATTCCTCGAAGGTGAGACCGGTCTTGCTCACGTAATCGTGCAGCGACTTCACCAATTCCTGGAGCAGGAATTTCGCGCGCGGGTTGGGCGTCTGGTCAAAGCTCCGGACGACGGCTTCGGTGAGTTCGGTCTCGTTGAACTGGGTCATGGTGCGTTTGCCTGCGTTTTCTCATTGGCCCGAGGGGCTGCTGGAGGCGTTCCAAGGTGGAGTCTACACCAGTCGGCCGGCCGGCGTTAAGCGCGACGCGCTTTGAATGGGGCTGCCATTTCGGCTATCAACCTTCCGAGAAAAGCTGCCCGGAGGAACTGATGCTCGCCCCCACCCCCGCCTCGCCCGAATCCGTCGGTATGTCCAAGGCCGCGCTCGACCGCGTCGATGCGCATCTGAAGAGCCGGTACATCGATGCCGGCCGTTTCCCGGGCACGCATCTCCTGGTCTATCGCCGTGGCAAGATCGCACACAGCTCGGTCCTGGGTTTTGCCGACGTCGAGCGCAAGCTGCCGGTCCAGGACGACACCATCTACCGCATCTATTCCATGACCAAGCCGCTCACCAGCGTCGCCTTCATGATGCTGGTCGAGCAAGGCCTCGTTGCGATCGATGAGCCCGTCGCCAAATACATTCCGGAATGGAAGGATCTCGGCGTGTTCGTCGCCGGCACCGCGCCTTCCTTCCTGACCCGGCCGCCGACCCGGCCGATGGTGATCGTGGACCTCCTGCGCCACACCTCCGGGCTGACTTACGGCTTCCAGCAGCGCTCCAATGTCGATGCCGCCTATCGCACTGAAAAGATCGGCGAGGTCGAGAAGTCAGGCACGCTCCAGACCATGATCGAGAGCCTGGCAAAAATCCCGCTGGAGTTCTCGCCGGGCGAGGCCTGGAACTACTCGGTCTCGACCGACGTGCTCGGCTACCTCATTGGCAAGATCTCCGGGATTCCTTTCGAGCAGTTCCTGAAACAACGGATCCTCGATCCGCTCGGCATGACGGATACCGACTTCCACGTGCCGGTTTCCAAGGCGCACCGGTTCGCCGCCTGCTACTCGGCCGATCCGGGCGGCGGCATGACCTTCCATGCTGGCCAGCGACGCGAGGGCCTGACGCTCCAGGACGATCCAACCAAGAGCTCGTTCCTGTCACCGCCCTCCTTCATCTCGGGCGGCGGCGGGCTGTGCTCGACGACGGCCGACTATCTCACCTTCTGCCGTGCGCTGCTCAACGGCGGCGAGCTCGGCGGTGTCAGGTTGATCGGGCCGAAGACGTTGGCGCTGATGACGGCCAACCACATTCCGGGCGGGCGCTCGCTGCCGGAAGTGTCGCGCTCCCTGTTCTCGGAGGCGACCTATAGCGGCATCGGCTTCGGCCTCGGCTTCGCCGTGACCATGCGCCCGGCGGAGACGCTGGTCGCCGGCAGCCCCGGTGAATACAATTGGGGCGGCGCGGCCACGACTTCGTTCTGGATCGATCCGGCCGAGGAACTGATTGCGATCTTCATGACGCAGGTGCTGCCGTCGAGCGCCTACCCGCTCCGGCGCGAGCTGCGCAGCATGGTCTACGCCGCGATCACCGAGAGCAATCTCTAGGCAAGATGGACCGATCCCGCGGCATCAGAGCCGCGGGATCACGCCCCGCTCATCTCAACATCTCCGGCACGATCAGGCGCGGCAGGAATAGCGAAACCTCGGGCCAGATGATCAGCGCCGCCAGCACCAGCAGCATCGGGATCAGCATGATGGCCGTGTCCTTGAGCGCATAGCGCAACCGTACCCCTGCGATCGAGCAGGCGATCATCAGACACAGGCCATAGGGCGGCGTCACCAACCCGAATGCCAGCGAGACGATCGAGATGATCGCAAACTGCACCGGATGAAGGTCGACCGATTTTGCCAGCGGTTCGAGAACGGTACCGACGATGATGATCGCCGGAATGGCGTCGAGGAAGCAGCCCACCACCAGAAAGCAGAACGCGATGAAGAAGCCGGCCCCGATCGCGCCCATGCCCCAGGTCGAGACGTTGGCCAGCAGTTCCTGCGGAATCTTGTAGTAGGCTAGTAGCCAGCCGAACGCACTTGCGGTGCCCACGCAGAACAGCGCGACCCCGGCTAGACGCCCGGTGTCGAGCAATGCCTTGTAGAGTTCGCGCGCGCCGGTTTCACGGTAGAAGAACGCCGACAGCGCCACGGAATAGAGCACTGCGACGCAGGCGGATTCGGTCGCGGTGAACCATCCGAGCAGAATGCCGCCAACGATGATGAACGGCGTCATCAGCGCCGGTATCGACCGCCAGATGGCGCAGCGCATCTCCACCCACCTTGATTTCGGATAGGTCGGATAACCGCGACGCGTCGCGTAGACATGCACGGTCGCCATCTGCGCTCCCGCGATCAGCAGGCCGGGTACGATGCCCGCGAGATACATCGCGGCGATCGAGGTCGAGATCAGTCCGCCCCACACGATCATCAGGATCGAGGGCGGGATGATGACGGCGAGCACGGCCGAGACCGCGGTGATGGCGATGGAGAACGAGAGGTCGTAACCCTCCTTGGTCTGGGCATCGATGAATATCTTGGACTGGCTCGCCGCGTCCGCGGTGGAGGAGCCGGAGATGCCGGCAAAGAACACCGACAGCACGACGTTGATCTGCGCCAGCGATCCCGGCCAGTGCCCGACCATCGAGCGGGACAGCGCGACCAGCCGGTCGGTGATGCCGCCGATGCTCATCAGATTCGCGGTGAGCAGGAAGAACGGCACCGCCAGCAGGATGAATGAATTGTAGGCGTTGAAGGTTTCCTGCGCGAGCATCATCAGCGACAGATGCGGCTCGATCAGCAGGATCGGTACGCAGGCAAGGCCAAGCGCGAAGGCGACCGGCACGCGTATGATGAGCAGGCCAACGAAAGTACCGAACAGGACCATCGCGGCCTGTCCGGCAGAAAGAACATTGCCGCTCATCGGTTTGCCCCAACCAGAATCCGCACCTCGTCGACAATCTGTTCACCGGCAAACACGATCCACGTCGCGCCGGCAACCGGCCAGGCGACGTGGATCAGCCAAAGCGGCAGATCGGCCAGCTCCGAAGTTCTGTTCCAGGCAAAGCGGGTGAACTCGATGCCGGCGGATACGAACACCAGCGCCAGCGCCAGCACGCCGAGCCGCGCCAGAATCCGCACCATGGCTTCGCTTCGGCGTGACAGGTCAGGCCAGACGTCGACTTCAAAATGCTGCGACTCTCTTATGCCGACCATGGCGCCGATCATGATCGTCCAGATAAACAGGAACCGCGCCATTTCCTCGGTCCAGATGTAGGACGGAATCAAAGGCGTGTAGCGCGAGATGATCTGCAACGTGACCGGAATGACCAGAATGCCGACGCAGGCGGCAAGCAGGATTTCCAGCAGTTTGGCATAGGCCGCCGTTGCTCGGCGCCATAGCGACGGGTTCGGTGGCATCGATATCTCGGTCATCACGACTCCGGGGGATCACAATCACGGAATCGGGCAAGCCGTCTGGCTTGCCCCGACTCCCTGTCGCGTGGGCAGCGACAATTCTCAGACGATGTTGATCTTCTCGAAAATGCCTTCCGCGCCGATCTCCTTGGCGTAGGTGGCCATCACGGGGTCGGCGAGTTTCTTCATGGCATCTCGTTCCTCGAACGGGACCCGCTTGAGCTTGCCGGCCTTCTCCAGCGTGTCGAGCTTGACGACCTCCTCGCTCGACTCCAGTTGTCGGCCGTAGTCGCCGGCCTCCTTGCCGGCCTTCATGATCGCGTCCTGCAAATCCTTGGGCAAGGTCTTCAGCGTCTTGACCGAGAAGCAGATCGGTCGGATCGACACGGCGTGCTGGGTCAGGTTGAGATGCGGGGCCACTTCGTAGAACTTCATCGCCTCGACGCCGGCCGCCTCATTCTCGCCGGCCGATATCACGCCGTTCTGTATCGCGTTGTATATTTCGTTATAGGCGATCACCGTCGGGCTCATGCCGACGGCCGCAAAGGTCTTCGACCAGATCGGCGCGCCTTGTACGCGCACCTTGAGGCCCTTGAGGTCGGCGAGATTCTTGAGCGGCTTGTTGGCGAAGATGTTGCGGATGCCACCGCCGGAATAGCCGATCAGAACGACCTCGGCCTTGGCCGCGACTTCGTCGGCGATCGGCGCCAGGATATTGGCTTCAACGACCTTGTTCATGTGCTCGATGCCCTTGAACACGAAGGGCGCATCGATGAACGGGGCCGCCTTGGCGAAGGTCGACATGTGGGCCGGCGAAACGATGCCGTAATCGACGGCTTTGCCCTGCGACATGTACTCGAAATACTGTTTTTCGAGGCCGAGCGAAGAGTTCCTGTGCAGCGTGAAGTTGATGGGCTTGCCGTAATACTTTTTCACCAGCTCTTCGAACCGGAGCAGTGCCCGATTGAAGGCGTGGTCGTCGTTGAACTGGACCGCGCCGTTCAGCGTGACGGGCGCCTGCGCCCTGAGGATCGACGGCATTCCAATCGCAGCCGCCGCGGTGGTCGCACCGAGCCCAGCGAGAAATGATCTTCGCTTCATCGTCTCCCCTCCCTTTGATGCTCCGGCCCTGTAGCCGGGCCGTGAGCGCAGCCGGCATGCGGCTTGCGAGAGGGAAGCGTATGAAAAACGTCGACGGGACGGAAGTCATTTCGCGTGCGCTGGAGGTACTCTTCGTCGCAGGACCACTCCCGCACGCCCTGCTGCACTGCAACTCACGCCTGGCGCGCGACCAAGCCGCATCGGCGGCCCCCCATTTTCCCAGCGGACGGACGACTTGCGGACCTCTGGGCTGCACCCAGAGATCCGCTAGCCTTCCACCGAAGGCCTAGTGCATATGGCCAATCAAATAGATGCCGCCACCGATCACCAACACGGCCGGGACGGCCCACAAAATTAATACTGGCATTGTCGTCCCTCCTCAGTTTGATGTGCACACCTTGACGGTCTTCATGCCGCTCTCAGCCTCGGTGCGCGATTTGTAGATCGTGCCCGAGGGGCTGACGACGGTCATGGACGAATCCATCGGCTTCTTGTCGACGATCGTGCACTTCTTGGTCTTGACGTCCTGCACGACGTAGAACTCGTCGGCCGCGAACGCCGGCAGGGACAATGCGGCAACCATCAACGCCGCAGTCGCAAGCTTCATCTTCATTTACTTCCTCCTCCAGTTGCCGGGCGTCTCAGTCCGGTCGATCCGCTAACGGGAAAAAATGGCAATTTGTTCCTAACCTCGGGGAACGCCGCCTGCGGTGGGAATGTTGGTGCGGCGCTTAGCCTTACGAGGAGGACAATATGAAGAAGCTATTCCTGCTATCCGCGGCGGCCATCCTGATTTCGACCGGCGCTTTCGCACAATCCACCGTTGTGACCACGACCGGAACCGGTCACGCGGCAGCGGTTCAGATCGAGCCGGAGTACCGAACCAGGATCAAATCCTACGTCACCGAGCATCGCATCCGTCCGGTGACGACGAAGGAAAAGATCATCGTCGGCGCGACGGTGCCGAGCGAGGTCGAGCTCGAGGCCGTTCCGACCGATTGGGGTCCTTCGCTCACCAAATATCGCTACATCTATTCCGGTGATCGCGTGATGTTGGTGGATCCCGGCTCACGCACGGTCGTTCAGGAAATCGACTGATCAAGGCGTGACTTAGCGCGACCGTCCTGGAGGCGGCCGCGCCCGCGGAGTTCACCGCATGACATCGCATCGCGAGGCCCGGATCGCCGGGCTCAGCCTGGCGGCTGTCTACGCCCTGTGTCTGCTGCTGACCGCCATCAGCATGAGCTGAGGCGCAGGGCCCCCCGGCTGCGCTGCAACGTCTCATCTTTGAACGGCTCGTCGGACGCGAAAATCGTGGCGCAGCGCAAGTCCCACCCCGTATGGTCTCCCGAAAATCATAATCCGGTGCGGCTGCGCTGGAACCGGGACGCCCGCGTTTGTCAAAGCTCACCCTGCCGGTCCGGCTCGCTCTTCTGGTCACCGGAACGATGTTGCCGCTGATCGTCTTCGCTGCGCAATGACGACTTCCAGATCTTCCGCCGCATCGCGCTCGGCTTCGTCGACCAATACGGCAAGGGCGGCCTCGTGCTGATCTCCGATCGCAGCGGTCGGTTGTTGTTTTCCTCCCGCAACGGAGGACACCGCGAGCCTGCCGCCGCGCGGTCATCTCGATATGAAGATCACCAAGGTGCGCACGCACATTCTCGAGGCAAAACTCTCGCAGCCCTTCGCTCATTCGGTCGAAGGGCGACATTGAGGCTGACGGGGCTCCACGGGCTTAAGAGCGAATTCTGCAATCGCTACTTCGCTTCAAACTTCCCATTGCGGCCAACCACAACCGAAGATAGTTCTTGGCGGAGTTTCCCGGAGGAACGATGGCGAGACAGAAGCTATTTCTCGATCACAGCAGCGTTAAGCTCTACAGGGGCCAGAAGGGTAACGTAGAACAACGTTTTCGCGTACACGAAGAAGCAGAACAATCAGATTGAGGGCGGCATGACTGGTTCGACATACGTCGCCTCCCAAACAAGTATCGCACCGGATTAGACATCGAGCCTAGTTATTCCAGCGCTTTTACTACAACTGCGGTCGACCACGCTGAATACGAGCGCATCGACCGCATGCAGCGAGAGGCGCACAAAGAGGCGCTTCGCCGCGCAATTGACGATGATTATGATTTTGATGCCGCGACGCGTGACAACTACGGTCAACTTTTCCGCAGGCTAGGACGATGGTGGCGGAAAGATTTGGCGCCGAAGCTTTATAGTGAGAGACGGCCGCCATGAGTCAAACGATGACGACAAAGACCCTTCCACTCTATGGCCCCGGATGGCCATCATCAGTCCGCATGCCCTAACCGATCGTCTGCAACGCCGGGAACGTCTCCAGCAGCCAGATGCTCACATTCGAGACCGCGCCGGTGAGAAAGCCGATGCCGGTGATCACCATCAAGACGCCCATGGCGCGCTCGACATTGACGAGGTGCCCTTTCATCCGCGCGAACAGTTTTGAGAACTGCTCGATCATCAGGGCCGCGATCAGGAAGGGGATGCCGAGGCCGGCGGAATAGACCGCGAGCAGGCCGGCGCCCTTCGTCACCGTCGCTTCGGCCGCGGCGACCGAGAGGATCGCGGCGAGGATCGGGCCGATGCAGGGCGTCCAGCCAAACGCGAAGGCGAGCCCCATCACATAAGCGCCCCAGAGGCCGACGGGCTTGGGCGCAGTCAAGCGTCCCTCGCGCATCAACAGGCCGATGCGTGTCAGGCCGAGGAAGTGCAGGCCCATGACGATGATGACGATGCCGGCGAGGATCGAGAGCTCGGCCGACCATGCACGGATCAGCCCGCCGATCAGCGAGGCGCTGGCGCCGAGCGCCACGAACACCGTCGAGAAGCCGAGCACGAACAGCAGCGCCGCCATCATGATCGCGCGCTTGGAGGCGGATGCCGGCTCGTCGCTCTCGACATGCTCGATCGTGGCGCCCGTCAGATAGATCAGATAGGGCGGAACCAGCGGCAGGACGCAAGGGGACAGGAAGCTGACGAGGCCGGCAATCAGCGCCGCCGGGATCGAAACATTTTGCATGATGCAGTCGGAGCCATCTCAGGCGCCAGCGCGGCGCGCGGGGAATGTGCGCGGCCCGGAGCCGAACCGGCTCTGGTGTAGCCGATGGCTGAAAATGCGCAACAGAGGCGCACAAAACCGGGGCTCCTCCCGATGCCGTCCGTGATCACAGATACGGCATCGGGACGCGCACAAATCTCGCCAAAAAGCGAGACTAGGCGGCGCGGCTATTTCACCACGCGGAGCAGCGGACGCCGGGGCTGGTCCTGCGTCTGCTTGGAAGGGGGCTGCGGTTCGCTTGCGGCGCTCCGCAGCATTTCGTCGCACAGCGCCTTGAGATCGGCACCGTCGATTCCTTTGAGTTTCATCCGCACGTCGAGGATGACAATGGACAGCAGCTCGGCCGACTCACGGCTGTTGCTCTCATTGAGGACCTTGCGGCAATCCTCAAGCGTTTCCAGCACCGACTGCAACTGTTCGTCTGAATGCGACACCGGCGTTCTTTCCGTTAATTCGGCCTGTGAGACGTATGTGCGACGATCCCCGCGGCCCCATGGAGCACCGACGATAGCACGAGGCCGCTGCGCCCCTGAATATGATTTCCGTGTGCTTCTGCGTTGAAACCGCGGTTCCGGCGAACATCGCGCCGCTGCGCCGGCTGTCGTCAAACCGCTCAGTCGTCCAACGCTTGGCGTGCTGCAATCGATCCATCGCGGAAGGCGACACCGGCTCTCGCGCAAGAATTTCGGACAGCGCCGACACTCCCACAGCCATGTCAGGGCTCGCAACGGAACTCACGCCACACCCTCATACGGGCGATAGTCTGCCCGATTCCCAGCCCCTGGCAGCACTCCAATACCACCAGCAACACGGTAAGGATGACGTTCAAAACTCGTCATTCCCCAACCCGCCGTGGTTGTGGTTTGCGCCATATTCTGCCAGTTTAGCGACCCGAAAGGACTTGTATGCACTCCTTGGCGGAAAGGGGCGTTCCACTGGAAGAACGCCCAAAAACAAATATCAGCGGCCTCTCGGATTGGGATGCGGCGCGCATTTTCCTGGAAGTCGTCCGATGCGGCAGTTTCCGCTCGGCGGCTGAACGGCTGTCGCTGTCGATCAATGTCGTCCGCCGGCGCATCGACGATTTCGAACGCCAGACCGGCACCACCCTGTTCACCCGGGACGTTCACGGCACGCATCTCACCGACGAAGGCGCGCTGGTGGTCTCCGCCGTCGAGCGGATGGAAGCGGCTGCGTTCGACGTGCTGCGCACCAGCGATTCGACGGCGAACGTCCTGTCCGGCGAAGTCCGCGTCGCCGTGACCGAGGGATTGGGGACGTTCTGGCTCGCCCCGCGGCTGGTCGAATTCCAGCAGGCCTATCCGAAGATCCTGGTCGACCTGCATTGCGCGATGCGCTCGGCCGATGTCTCCCGCCACGAGGCCGACGTCGCCATCCATCTGTCACGGCCTTCGGCGCTCGACGTCAAGCTGGTGCGGCTCGGCCGCATGCATCTGATGTTCTGGGCCTCCGAGAAATACATTGCAAAACATGGCGCGCCGCGCTCGGCGATGGAATTGATCAAGCACCGCCTGGTGCTGCAATTCGCCGACCAGCTCGCCGCCAAGGAAACTTTCGAGAGCTTCTTCCCCGGCGTTTCGGAACGTGACCTTCTGGTCATGAAGACCAACGTCTCAAGCGCCAACTACTGGGCGGTCGCGAATGGCGCCGGAATCGGCGTATTCCCGAGCTACGCCATTGCGCTTGGCGGGAAGTTGATTCCACTGGAGGTCGAGCTGAACAGACCGCTGGATATCTGGTTGTCCTACCATGCAGGTAGCGGCCGGATACCGAGAGTGCGGCACATGATTGACTGGCTGATCGAAGCCTTCAATCCAGCGCGATTCCCGTGGTTTAAGGAAGAGTTCGTGCACCCGCATGAATTCAAGGACGAGTATATGGGCGAACCCCTGACCCAGCTCTTCGGGGGGTTTTCAACCGAAGAACGATGAGAAAAAAAATGAAGACAGCGGCGAAAAGAATGAAGCAGCGCAGTGCCGGCAAGCCGGACATTGAGCTGGGCAAGCGAATCCGTCTGCGGCGCGTCGAGATGAAGATCTCGCAGGCCGAGCTGGGCGATAAGCTCGGCGTCAGCTTCCAGCAGGTCCAGAAATACGAGAAGGGCGTCAATCGCGTCGGCGCGGCTCGGCTTCAGCAGATCGCTACCTCCCTCGATGTGCCCGTGACCTTCTTCTATGACGGCGACAACAAGGCGCGCGAAGTCGAGAGCCTGCTCTTCCTGGACTCCGCCTTCAGCCTCCGCCTGCTGCGCGCCTACAGCAAGATCAAGGACCAGACGGTGCAGCGTCAGCTCGTCTCGCTGATGGAATCGATCGCAGCGAACGAGGCCTGAGCCGATCGGCGTTCGCGCCTTTCCGGCCGATGTTCAATCCGCCGCGTCACGGGGGCGCGGCCGGATTGGACGAGACCCGGATGAGACATATCCGGGCCCCGCGCTTGCGCGCGATCTTTCTCGGGGCGGCATGACCGCCGCTTTTTGTTGACGTTTTTGCCGCCGTTGCCCGCGGTTTTCGCGAACCCATTCCGACCCTGTCGCGACCCAATCCAGAGACCGCGCGTCCGACGCGCGGGGCTCGCGATGCGCCGTGCTTAAGGGAGCCGCAACCGGGAGGCACTAGCCTGCCGCCGATCTCTCGAATCAGCACGACGACCGGGAATTGCCAATGCGAGCGCCCGTCCGGGCCTCGCTCTCATGGGGAAGATGGGACACATGTCGAAACGCCATGCGATGATCATTGCCGTCGGCGTGCTCGCGAGCGCCTCTGCGCTTGCACAGACCGAGACCATTGGACAGGCCGGGCCCAAGCCGGCGACCGCGGCCGGCACGGTACCGGCCACCGCCAATCCGGCCCATGCAGCCGCACCGAAAACTGCCACGCCGGCGTCGGCTTCAACGGCAGACAGCCGCTCGGCCGCAGCACTCGCGCTGACGCACGAGCCGACCTACGACGAAGGCTCCGCCCAGCGCATCAGGGATGCGGCGCTCAGCTATTCCGATCTCGCGGTGCGCGGCGGCTGGCCGACCATTCCCACCGACGCCAAATTCGCGCCGGGCGCGCCGGGCGCCGATGACGATCTCTTGCGCAAGCGGCTGATCGTCTCCGGCGATCTTTCCGCCGACAAGGCGAGCGGCGCCTTCGACCAGGATCTCGCGGACGCCGTGAAACGCTTCCAGGTCCGCCATGGCCTCGCGCCGACCGCAACGGTGACGCCGCGCACAATCGCGGCGATGAACGTGCCGGTGCAGAAGCGCATCCGGCAGCTGGAGGCTTCGCTCCAGCGGCTCGAGAACATGAATTTCGGCTTCGGCCAGCGCTATGTCGTGGTCAACATCCCCGCGGCCTTCGCCGAAGCGGTCGAGAACGACGTCGTGGTGCGGCGCTATCGCGTGATCGTCGGCAAGACCGAAAAGCCCTCGCCGACGCTGACGGCCCAGATCAGCAGCGTCGTCCTCAATCCGACCTGGACGGTGCCCTCCTCGATCGCCAAGACCGAGATCTCCGCGCATATGCGCAAGGATCCGACCTACCTGTCGCGCATGCACATGGAGGTGCTCGACGTCCACGACAATCCGATCGATCCGCATTCGGTCGACTGGTCGGGCACGCACACGCCGAATTTCACTGTGCGCCAGCAAAACGGCACGTTCAACGCGCTCGGCGCGGTCAAGATCGACATGCCGAATTCCTATTCGGTCTACATGCACGATACCAACCAGCGCAACCTGTTCAGTGACGACTATCGCTTCGATTCTCATGGCTGCTCGCGCGTGGACAATGTGCGCGATCTCGCCGCCTGGCTCTTGAAGGACCAGCCGAAATGGAGCCGCGCCGCGATCGATGCGGAAATCACCACCGGCCAGCATCTCGAAGTCGCCATGGCCAGGAAAGTGCCGGTGGCATGGATCTATCTCACGGCATGGATGACCAAGGACCAGACAGTCCAGTTCCGCAACGACGTCTATAACCAGGATGAGCAGCTCTTGGAGGCGACCGCCGAAGAGGCGGCGTTCTTCAGCAATGCCGGCAGCCATCCGCTGACCGCGCACATGACGAGATAGATCGCGCCATGCAATCGCGGGACGGGCGGATGCAAAGCCGCATCCCCTGCCGCGGTTGACCCCGGCCCTGCCCCGGCCGCACATTGCGCCTCGCCAATGATCAGCGAGCGCGTGATGCCCGACATGTCCAGCACGACCGAAACACCCTACGCCGACGGCAAGATCCTCAAGCACACAGCCAGTGGCGTCGGTGTGATCACCTTCAACAATCCCGACAAACGCAACGCGATGTCGCTGGAGATGTGGGAGGGATTTGGCGAGGCGCTGGCAAGCCTGCGCGACGACGATGCCGTGCGCGTCGTGATCCTGCGCGGCGCCGGCGGCAAGGCCTTCGTGTCGGGCGCCGACATCAGCCAGTTCGAGAAGACGCGCCATAACGCCGCCGCTTCCGAGGAATATGGCAAGCGCAGCGCTGCCCAGCGCGCGCTGCTCGCCGACTATCCCAAGCCGACGATCGCGAGCATCCAGGGCTTTTGCCTCGGCGGCGGCATGCAGGTCGCGATGCTCACCGACATCCGCATCGCCTCCCATGGCAGCCAGTTCGGCATTCCCGCGGCGAAACTCGGCATCGCCTACGGTTATGATGGATTGAAGCACCTGGTGTCGCTGGTCGGACCGTCCTGGGCGCGCCTGCTGATGTACACGGGCATGCGCATCGATTCCAGCGAAGCGCTGCGTATCGGGCTGATCGAGCGCGTATTCCCCGACGATCAGCTCTGGGGCGAGACCATGGCGATTGCCGAGACGATCTCGCAGAACGCACCGCTTGCGATCAAGGCCGCCAAGACCACCATCGCGCAAGTGCTGAAGGACGAAAGCGGGCGCGATATGGACGCGATCAAGGCGATCGGCACGGCCTGCATGGATAGTGCGGATTTCCGCGAGGGCCGGCAGGCCTTCATGGAAAAGCGCAAGCCGCAGTTCCAGGGCAAATGACGTGAACGCGCGAAGCTGAATTTTCATTCAGGAAGATTAAATTCCCCGGCCGCTTGCGCTGTGGTAGCAACCAATTGATCTGCTGCAAGTTCTTCCGCCACCAACGAGGGAGATTGCGATGAAACTCAAGTTTGTCGTTCTCGGTCTGGCTGCGCTCGGCAGCGCTGCGCTGGCGTCGGGACAAGCGATCGCAGCGATGCCGAACGGCATCCCGCAGGCCGATCGCGTCGCAAACGGTCCGGCCGCGAATATCGATCAGGTGCGTATGGTCTGCAATGCCTGGGGCCGCTGCTGGTGGCGTCCGAACTATTATGGCGCCTATGGCTACTATGGCGGCCCGCGACGCTTCTATGGTTACGGCCCGCGTCCGTGGGGCTGGGGCCATCGCCGCTGGCACCGCTGGTGAATAACGAAGGGGCCCACCGGGGCCCTTTTTCTTCTCAATGTATTGCTAAAGGGCCGCGAGCACCGCCTTCGTGATGTCGGCCGTGCCGTTGCTGCCGCCGAACTCCATCGGCTTGATGCCGCCGGCATAGATCTGATCCACGGCGCGCTCGATTTGCTCGCCAGCTTCCGCCGCGCCCTCGACACCGTGCTTGTCAGCCAGCCAGTCCAGCATCATTGCGGCAGACAGGATCATGCCGGTGGGATTGGCCTTGCCCTGCCCCATGATGTCGGGCGCGGTGCCGTGGCAGGGTTGGAACACCGCGTATTTGTCGCCGATGTCGGCTGACGGCGCCATGCCGAGGCCGCCGATCAGGCTCGCGGTGATGTCGGAGACGATGTCGCCGAACATGTTCTCCATCACCATCACGTCGAAATCCCAGGGCCGTTTCACCAGCATCGCCGAGCAGGCATCGACATAGAGCCGATCGGTCTTCACCTGCGGATGGCGCTTTTCGATCTCGTCGAAGATGCCACGAAAGAACGCAAAAGCCTTGAACACATTCGCCTTGTCGACGCAGGTCAGCATCCCCGGCTTGCCGCGCGCTTTGCGCCGCTCGGCCAGGCGAAACGAGAACTCGAACAGGCGCTCGGAGGTTTTGCGCGTGATCACCAGCGTCTCGCGCGCGTCCTCATGGGTGACGACGCCCTTGCCCATCGAGGCGAACAGGCCTTCGGTGGACTCCCTGATCACGACGAGATCGATGCCGCGCTGCTCAGCGCCGACGATCGGGCTCGGCACGCCCGGAATGAGCCGCGCGGGCCGCACGCCGGCATAGAGATCGAAGGTGACGCGCAGCTCGATCTGCGGCGCGATTTCGGTGTTGTCAGGATAGCGCACCGACGGCAGGCCGCAGGCGCCGAGCAGGATCGCGTCCGCCTCCTCGCACAGCTTGATGGTGGTATCAGGCATCGACTTGCCGGTGGCGAGATAATTATTTGCACCCGCCGGCGCCTCGGTGAAGCGGAAGCTCAAGCCGGATTTCGTCTCGATCTTGCGCAGGACTTCGATGGCCGGTGCCATGACTTCGGGACCGATACCGTCACCGGCGAGCACGGCAATGTGGAAGGCGTTGTTTGCGGACATGGGGATTTCCTGCGCGAAGAGAAGAGAGGCTCGTGATGGTGAGGAGCCCTTGCGACGAAGCAATCCGGAAATACATCCGCGGAGGCAGTCTGGATTGCTTCGCTCGCAATGACGAGGGAGAGAGCCGCGATTACGGCGTCAGCACCGTGCGACCGACGACTGCGCCCTGCTGCAACTGCACCAGCGCGTCATTGGCCTTGGCGAGCGGCTGCCGCGTCACCGGAATCGGCGGCACCTTCTTCGTTCGCACGAGGTCGAGCAATTCCTGCGTCTCGCGCAGGTTTCCGACGTAGCTGCCCTGGATCGTCACCGCCTTGATCGGGATCAGCGGCAGCGCCCAGGTCGCACCGCCGCCGAACAGGCCGACGAGGACGAGCTTGCCGCCCTTGGCGAGGCAGTCGAAGCCGAGTTGCGTGGTGGCGGCGTTGCCGACGAGATCGATCACGGCGCGGATCGGCGCGCCCGCTTTCTTGGCGAGTTGCTCGAGCGCATCCGGCGCCGTGGGATCGACGGTGGCGAGCGCGCCGGCCTTCTCCGCCGCCTCGCGCTTTTTCGCGTCGATGTCCAGCATGATCGCGCCCTTGCCGCCCATCGCCTTGAGCAGCGATAGCGCCATCAGGCCGAGGCCGCCGGCGCCGAACATCACGATCGGGGTGTCGAAATGCTGCTCGACCTTCTTCAGCGCGCTGTAGGTGGTGACGCCCGAGCAGGCGTAGGGTGCGGCCGACGCCGGGTCGAGCCCTCTAAGGTTGAGCAGATAACGCGGATGCGGCACCAGCATGTGATCGGCATAGCCGCCGTCGCAATAGACGCCGAGCGAGCGCGGCGTCGCGCACATGTTCTCGTCGCCGGCAAGACAAACAGCGCATTTGCCGCAGCCGATCCAGGGATAGACCAGGCCGACGTCGCCGAGCTTGAGATCACCCTGGTCGGTCGGCTTCACGTCGGGGCCGAAGGCGGCGATCTCGCCGACCGTCTCGTGGCCCATGGTCAGCGGCAGGTTGATGCCGCGGTCCTTCAGCGATAGCGGCTTGCGGCCATGGCCGAGATCGTAGCCGCCTTCCCAGATGTGGAGATCGCTATGGCAGACGCCGGCCGCCTTCACCTTGATCAGCACCTGCGTGCCGGACGGCTGCGGCGTTGCCTCGTCGAACTCCTGCAGCGGCGCCTTGAAATCGGCGACCTTGAAACTCTTCATCGGCGTCCTCCCGGATACTTTTCTTGTCGCCGCCACCATGGCATGGGCGGCAGGACGAGACAAACTCGGACCTGTCTAGAGCATTTACCGTTCCGATTGAATCGGAACGGCGCTCTAGATTCTTGTTTTGACGCGTTTTCTTCACGCGAACCGGCGTCCACTTCGCTGGAAAACGCTCTAGTTTAGGCTGGCGGATGATGGCAAGCCGACCACGCGCAAAGCCCCATTGCTTGCCGCACGATGCTGTCCGTCAGACTTGCCGTCAGACTTGCCGTCAGACTTGCGCGGCTGTTTTGCCTGACGGAATTGGCGTACCGTCGGGGAGCCCGATCTCCGCGCGCAGCCGGTCCGTGTGCTCGCCAAGCACAGCCATCGTCTTGGCCGGCGCCGTGTCGGAACCGGACATCCGGAACGGCAGATTGAGGACCTGGAACGAGCCGCCTTCGTCCTCCACAGACGAGAGCGCCCGCCGGTGCGCGAGCTGCGGATCGGCCAGCGCCTCGGACACGCTGCGATAGGCCGAGGCCGGCACGCCGGCCGCGCCAAGTGCGACGAGGCATGCCTCGGTCGAGAGCTGCCGCGACCAGGCTTCGACGCCGTCCATCATGTCGGCCCAATGGTCGCGGCGGGCGGCGTAGGTGGAGAAGCGTGGATCGGAGATCCATTCGGGGCGGCCGATCACTCCCATCAGCCCCTGAAACGTCTTCTCGCTGGCAACCGTGATCATGACATAACCGCTCGCCGTCTCGGTCGGCCCGAACATCGGGCGCGGCGGCGGCTTCACGGTGAACTGCGAGTTCTGCAACTCGATCAATGTCAGCGTCAGCATCGATTCCAGCATGGAGACGTCGATGTGCTGGCCGAGCCCAGTCACCGTGCGTTGGTAGAGCGCCGACGCAATCGCGCCAAAACCGTAGGTGCCGGTGACGACGTCGGCATGGTAGATCCCGCAATAATCCGGGCGGCTGCGGCCTGGCTGGTAGGCGAGATGCGCCATGTCGTAGCCGGAGGCCGCGTGGATCACCGGCGCGTAGGCCGGCAGCTCGGCCGACGGGCCGCTCTGGCCGTAGCCGGAGATCGAGCAGTAGATCAGCTTCGGGTTGACGGTGCGTATTCTGTCATAGTCGAGCCGTAGCCGGTGCATCACGCCGGGGCGAAAGTTCTCGACCAGAATGTCGGCAGTCGCGGCCAGCCGCCGGATCGCTTCCTTGCCGTCCTCGGACTTGAGGTCGAGCACGACGCTCTTCTTGCCGACATTGAGCTGGCCGAACACGGTGCTGCAGCCCTTGCGCAGCGGCGGCCGGGTCCGCATCGTCTCGCCGCCGTCGGTCTCGATCTTGATGACCTCGGCGCCCATGTCGGCGAGCATCCGCGCACAATGGGGACCGGCGATGGTGGTCGAAAAATCCAGGACCCTGAGGCCGGCGAAGGCCTTTGTCGTCGTCCCCTCATGCTTATCTGATAGCTGCATGCCTGCTTGCGTCCTCAAGTCACTTAGGAACTATCGAAGTTCTCTGTTATTGGTGCGCTGACCCTAGAGGGCGGCGGCTGAGTAGGAAAGTCTTTACCGAACGGACGCGTCGCGCGGGCGGGCTCGAGAATTCCGTGGGCAACTGGACCCGTTCTTGCATAGCAGCAAACGGGATCGGATGAGGGCAATCGTTCTTGAGGGTCTTGTTCGTTACAACAGAGATGGACGACTTCGTCCGCGTTGGCGGACTTGGTGCCGTTTCCGCCGCCCTTCCGAGAGCGCTACGTCCTTTCGCCGATATCCGGGTCATGCT
The DNA here is from genome assembly GCF_029846715.1 of Bradyrhizobium nivariense. Taxonomy (GTDB): domain Bacteria; phylum Pseudomonadota; class Alphaproteobacteria; order Rhizobiales; family Xanthobacteraceae; genus Bradyrhizobium. Next base: position 26,627 of record NZ_JARVWW010000029.1, on the reverse strand, counting down.
CCCCGGCTATCGCGACATCATCGAACAACTCACGCATATCCAGGTCGTTGGCCGCTGTCCGGCGTTCGCGGAGATGCCGGCCTGCTCGCTCGGCCGGGCCGCGACCAAGGACGGCCTGCCGGTCTATGTGCTGTTGTGCTCGCAACTCTACGACCGGCCGGGTAATCCCTATGGCGACGAGTCCGGGCGCGACTGGCCGGACAACGACATCCGCTTCGCGCGCTTTGCCTCGGCCGCCGCTGAGCTTGCCATGGGCAAGCTGGACAAGAATTGGGCAGCAGACCTGATCCATGCCAATGACTGGCAGGCTTCACTTGTGCCGGCCTACCTCGCCTGGCGCGGCAGCAAGCTGCCGTCGATCCTGACCATTCACAACCTCGCCTATCAGGGCCTCTTCCCCAAGGACTCGCTGCGACGAATTGGCGTCCCCGAGAGCTCGTTCCATATCGACGGTGTCGAGTTCTACGACCAGCTCTCCTTCCTCAAGGCCGGGCTGGTCTACGCCTCGCACCTCACCACCGTCAGTGGGACGTATGCGCGCGAGATCACCACGGATGAATTCGGCTGCGGCCTCGAAGGCCTGCTTCGAGCCCGCTCCGACGCGGCCGAGTTGACCGGCATCCTCAACGGCATCGACGAGAGCTGGGATCCGCGTTCCTGCGCCCAGCTTGCCCAGCAGTTCGGCGCCGGCGACTGGATCGGCAAGAAGGCCAATGCGGACTATGTGCGCAAGCAGTTCGGGCTTGCAGTGTCGCGCGGCCCGATGTTCGGCATCGTCGCCCGGCTCGTGCACCAGAAGGGTATCGACCTCGTGCTGTCGGCGGCCGACGAGATCGTCGATGCCGGCGGGCAGATCGTGGTCACCGGCTCCGGCGAGCCGGCGCTCGAGCAGGCGCTGATCAACGCGCATCGCCGCCGTCCCGACGCCATCGGGGTTACGATCGGCTTCAACGACGCCCAGGCGCGGCGCATCTTCGCCGGCAGCGATTTCACATTGATGCCGTCGCGCTTCGAGCCCTGCGGGCTGAGCCAGATGTACGCCCAGCGCTTCGGCTCGCTGCCGATCGGCCACCAGACCGGCGGCCTTGCCGAGACCATCACCGACGGCGAAACTGGCTTCCTGTTCTCAAAACCCTCGCACGAATCCCTTCTCGGCGGCGTTCGCCGGGCGTTCGAGGCGTTCATGGCGCAGGACCAGCTCGACACCATGCGCCGCAGCGCGATGGGACGGTCGTTCTCCTGGACCATCTCGGCCGGCAGCTACAACGCGCTGTACCGGAAGCTGGCGTCGGCGTGAGGCGCGCGATCTCTCGTGCCCCAGACGCAGCGCAGCGTCTCTTCGACGGTGCGCTGCAGAGCCGGGGCCCATGTCGCACAGGAATTCATGGCCCCCGGGTCCCGGCTCTGCGCCGCAACGCTCACGCGTTGCAGCTTGTCCGGGACACGCGGGAGACGCTTCTTAGCGGCGGTGATCCATCTGCGGCCGCCCGATCCAGATCCTGTTGAGGCATCGGGTCATCCAGTCCGGCTGCGGCTCGCCGCGCAGCCGCGCCTGCGCTTCCTGGTAGGGACCGACATAGCGCAACCGATCCGGCAGTTTCGGATAGACGCGCCGTATCCATCGGAGCGCGTTGTCGGCCGACCTGATGTTGCGCTCGTCGAGCTCGAGACCAAAGCCCGCGCGCAAAGGCTCCGGCAGCAGGCTGGCCGTGAGCGCACCATACCATCGCGGTGGCCGCAACCACGGACGGGCGCCGCCAAAAATCTGTCTCGCAATCTCGCGCGCGGCCGGACTGACGGTCAGCGTGTCCGACTGCGTCATTGCCGCGGTGTAGGCCGCAAAGCCCGACCAGTCCGCGGGCAGATCGTCCGCCGTCAATCCGAACAAGGCGCCGAACGCCCGGCTCTCGGTCCAGTAGCGTTCGCGTTCCTCCGCCGAGAGCGGCGGCAAAACCAGATCATGCGCCATCAGCGCGGTCTCGACCAGCGTGGCATGAACCCAGCGCAGCGACGGAATGTCGTTGGCACAGTAGCGCGACCCAGCCGCAAACGGACCCACGGTCTCGGGCATCTCGCCGACGATCATGCTGTGGCGCCGGTGCAGTTGCCGCGACGACAACAGCGCGCGGTCGAGCGAGCCGAACACCATGGCAAAGACGATGTCGAAGGTGCGGTGAAATCGCCCGATCGGATCGGCCAAGGTCCGCGAATGCTCGGCGATGGCGGCCGCGACCCAGGGATGCGCCAGTTGCAGCAACAGCGCACGACCGGCGCCGAGAAAGATGACGGCCTCCCGGTCGATCTGCCAGGTCACCGACGACGGGCCGAACACGCCCGGAACCGGTCCCGCTGCGTTGGCACGGACCTGATCGAGGGCCGCCTCCAGATCTTTCTCAACGACCAATTTGCGGGCCTCGCGACGAAGACGTCACGACAATAACCCAGACCGCGCGCCCGTGACATCGTCACCGCCCGAAAACAAATGACGGACGACGCCCTCACTCCGCCGCAATCGGCATCTCGTCCATATGCTCGTGCAGGACCACACCGGCGAGCGGATCGAACTCGCCGATCCACGGTTTTCGCGCGAGCACCGACCTCGTGTGAGCATAGCCGGCATGCCAGCGCCGCGTGATCCCTGACGGACTGAAGTCGATATCCTTGGTATGGGTCTCGCGGTCGAGCTGCGGCGCCAGCAGCCGCACGACGTGCATACGGGTCGGACAGCCGTAGCTCATCAGCTCCCTCACCGCGGCATCGCTGCGCTCGCTCTCGGGCAATCGTTCCGCAAGCTGGTTGATGACATGGCGCAGGCGATGGGCCTGCTGCTGGCGTTCGATCTGGCTCGCGATCCGACTGGAATACATCACGTCCTTGTGCCGGTTCAGCACCTCCGCCATCGTGGTCGGCTCGGCGCCGACGGGATTCCACAGATGCACCGAGAAGATCAGCGAATCCCTGCGTGGATTGTCGTCGAACACCGCTTCCGTCGGCGTGTTCGAGAGGATGCCCCCGTCCCAATAGAGTTCGCCATCGATCCGCACTGCCGGGAATGCCGGCGGCAATGCGCCAGAAGCCATGACATGCTTCACCGTCAGCTCACCGTCGCGGCTGTCGAAATAGCGCATCTGGCTGGTGCCGACATGAGCCGCGCCGACCGTCAGCCGCGGCGTGCAGCGATTGGCCAGATCGAAATCGACCAGCTCGCGCAGCGTCTCCTCCAGAGGCGCAGTGGAATAGAATCCGGCGTGATCGGCGCCGAGCGGATAGGAATCACCAGCATGCGCCAGCGGATTGGGTCGGAAGAAGCCTGGAATGCCGTGGGTCACGGCCGACCAATAGGCCAGCTTCTCGTTGAAGCCGGGAAACGCGCTGCGCCAGTCCCAGACCGGCTTCTGCTCCATCCGCTTCCAGAACTCTCTCAGGCGCGCAAGCCGGTGCTCCGGCGCATTACCCGCAATAAGGCTGGCATTGATGGCACCGATCGAGGTGCCGATGATCCAGTCCGGCTCGATGCCAGCCTCGTGCAGCGCCTGGTAGACGCCGGCCTGGTACGAGCCGAGCGCGCCGCCGCCCTGAAGCACGAGCACGACCTGACCCGGCAGGTCCATGCTCTTTCGGCGCCCGTTGTCCTGCATGCCGTTCATGTCTCTCTCCTGTCGAGCCAACGGTTATCATTCGTCGGGCGTAAGGCTATTGTTACGTCCTGCCGTTCTCGGCGATTGTCGGGCCTTTTGGAAATGCCGGCTGGCTTCCGAAACCATACGCACGTGCTATTGCGGCCAGGATATCATTCCCGGCGCCGATCGGTTAGATTTCCGGCCGATCTCGCTGGGAGCCGATCCATGGAAATGCACCAGGTCCGCTATTTCCTCGCGGTCGCGCAGCTCTTGAATTTCACGCGCGCGGCCGAGGAATGCAACGTCACGCAGCCCTCGCTGACACGCGCGATCAAGCAGCTCGAAGCCGAGCTGGGCGGCGACCTGTTCCGGCGCGAGCGCCCGGCAGCTCAACTGACCGAGCTAGGCCAGCGCATGCATCCGCTGCTGAAGCAGTGCTATGACGCCGCCGCCGGCGCACGCACACTCGCTTCCTCGTTCAAAAGCGGAGAGATCGGCGCGCTCCGCATCGCGCTGACCCATTCGATCGATCTGGCGCTGCTCATTCCGTATCTCAACGAGATCAAACGGCAGTTCAACCGGCTCGAGTTTCGCTTCCTGCGCGGCTCGAGCCGCGAGGTCGCGGAATTCCTGAAGAAGGGCGAAGCCGAGCTCGGCATCGCCGCCGAGATCGACGAGGACTGGGACCGGCTCGACGTCTGGCCACTCTTTACAGAGGGTTTCGAGCTCGTCGTCAGCGACGGACATCGGCTGGCCGGCCGCAGCTCGATCGAATTGGACGATCTGCACGCAGAGCAACTGCTGAGCCGGACGTTCTGCGAACATTTTGGCCGCATCACCGCGAGCCTGCGCGAGCACGGCATCGACGTCGCACACGGCCACGAAGTCTCCAGCGAGCGCGATCTGATCGAGCTCGTCGAAGCCGACATCGGCATCGCCATGGTGCCACACACTTCCGCCGTGCCGGAGAGATTGACGCGCGCTGCGGTCACAGGGCTGGATGCCCGCCGCACCGTCAGCCTCTACGGAGTGGCCGGCCGGCAACGCACGGCGGTGGCCAATGCCGTGATGCGGATGCTGCGCGGCGCGGACTGGCGAGCGATCGCGGGATAGGCTCGGGACGATAACGCAAGATTCAGCGTTTCGCGCTCGCGTTTTCGAGTGCCTCGAGCAAATCGTCGATCTCCATGCGCTTGCGGAAATCAGGGTCGACGAAGCGGGCTCTTACGATGCCGTCGCGTCCGACCACGAACACGGCCGGGATCGGCAGCATCCAGCCGTCATTGCCGTGGAATTTCGCCATGTCCTGATAGCACAACAGGTTCTGGATTTCGGTGCCGAGCCAGATCGCCAGATTGAGTGACAATGCGTAGCCATTGTCGAGGTCGGTCAGGATCGGAAACGGCGCACCGGAGTCGGCCTTGAGCTGCCTTGTGAATTCCTGCGTCTCGGGCATGATCGCGACGATCCGCGCGCCCATGGCCTCGATGCGGTCCAGTGCCTGGACCACGGCGCGGACGTTGAGCCGGCAATAAGGACACCAATGGCCGCGGAAGAACATCACCGCGACCGGACCGCTCTCCAGCAGCGCGGTCAGCGCGACGAGACGTCCGCCTTCGTCCGGCAGCATGAATGGCGGCATCGCATCGCCCGGGTGCGGCGCGGTCTCGCCACCGCCGTTCCCGCCCAATCTCGCCACCAGGCGATCGACCGCCTCGCCATAGGCCGGGAAGAGCTCACGGCTGGCGTCGGCATAGGCACGGAGCTGTTCGTTCAGCGTGCCGTCCATGTCGCGGCAGTGCTCGAAGGCGGACCTGAGCCGCTCGGCGTTGGCTGGCAAGAGTGACGTCATCTTCCGCTCCGGCATTCTTGAGGTGAATACTAGTGCCCCGGTTCGGCCGCCCGCAAGGGGCGGCCGCGATGCCGGGACCTGCTCAGTTCACGTAGAAATTGCCGGTCGGATCGAGCCGCCCCGAGGTGGAGTACAGCGCACCGTTGTCCATGAAGAAGACGGTATTCTCCGGCACCTTCTTGGCGTTCTTCATCATGGCCTCGTGGTTCTTCTCGGCCGGGGCCATCGCCATCGCCGACATCTTCCCGGGACCGCCATAGACATAGGCCATGCCGGCCTTGAAATCCCAGGCCGCTTCAGAAAACGCCGACGTGGCGATCACCGCAAACGCAGCGGTGGCGATCAGGGTCTTGGACAGTCTCGTCATGAAATGCTCCTCCGGATTGACGTGAACGCCCGCCAACCGGGCGCGCCGCCATCGAACGCCGGATATTCTCGAAGCGGAAATACCGATGCCCAATCGCTTCGATAGCCGCCGCGCATCGACATAGCGCCGGGCTATCGCATCGAGAGCCAGCGGGCATTTCAAGATAGACGCGTTCTGGATGAAGTTCCCGTCATAGCCGGCGACCAACGAGGTCGAGGCCAATACAGGAGTCCCCCATGTCCAGGCACCACACATTGTCGCGCGTAGTTTTGACGGGCGTTGCCGTTCTCGGCACGCTTATGTTTGCAACGCCGGTCTTCGCCGGCGAATGCCCGGCCGACAAGATCAGGCCGAATGCGCAGCAGATGGTCGACTACAAGCCGGTCGGCGTCACCGACACCACCCTCGGTGCAATCGACCTCGGCAAGCAGCCGGCGCGTATCGAGGGCCGCGAGCTGCGCTTCCGCAAGCTGACCATCGAGCCCGGCGGCATCGTGCCCTGGCACAGCCACGACGACCGCCCTGCCCTCATCTTCGTACAGCAGGGCGAGATCGTCGAATACGCCTCCAATTGCGTCGATCCGATCCTGCATAGGGCCGGCGACATCCGCCCCGAGGTCTACGGCACCTCGCACTGGTGGAAGAACCTCGGCAAGGAAACCGTCATTCTCTATGTCGGCGACGTCCGCAAGGATCCCAACGACCATCACATGTGACGAGCGTCCCGGCCCCAGCCTGATCGTTACCGATGTGGCACCCGGATCCTCATGCCATGCCGGGCGCCACATCTTACACGGGAGACCCGACGCCATGACTGATCTTTCCGCGCCCATCAAGCCGAGTGCGATGACAATGGATGAGCATTCCCCGCGACTCATACTCCGCTCGCTCGTCATTGGACTGACCGCCTTCCTGACCGTCGTCGATCTCTTCGCGACACAGGCGATCCTGCCCTCGCTGACGCGCCACTACGGCGTCACGCCCGCAGCGATGAGCTTTGCCGTCAATGCCAGCACCATGGCCGTCGCGGGGCTCGTCGTCGGCTTCTTCAGCCCGCAGATCAACCGGCGGACCGGCATTCTGCTCAGCCTGGCGCTGCTGGCGATACCGACCAGCCTGCTGGCGTCAGCGCCAAACCTTGCCGTCTTCACCGCCTTGCGGATCGCTCAGGGCGCGTGCATGGCGTCCGCCTTCGCTCTCACCCTCGCTTATCTCGGCGAGCAATGCAGCGCCATGGACGCCGGCGGCGCCTTTGCCGCCTACATCACCGGCAATGTCGCGAGCAACCTCGTCGGCCGACTGATCTCCGCGGCGGTCGCCGACGGCCTTGGCCTTGCCTGGAATTTCTATGTCTTCGCAGCGCTCAACCTCGCCGGCGCGGCGCTGGTCTATTTCACCATCCAGCGCGTGCAGCCGATGCGAGCAATGATGCCTGCGGCATCGCCGCGCTCCGCCACCATCGCGCATTGGAGCAATCCGCGGTTGCGTGCCGCCTTCGGCATCGGCTTCTGCATCCTGTTCGCCTTCATCGGCACTTTCACTTTCGTCAATTTCGTTCTGGTGCGGCCGCCGCTGTCGCTGGGCATGATGGATCTTGGGCTGGTCTATTTCGTCTTCCTGCCGTCGGTCGTCACGACCTTGCTGGCCGGCAGGGTGGCGTCCCGGTTCGGCGCGCGGACGACGATCTGGGGCGCGCTTGCAGTTGCGGGAATTGGCTTGCCGTTGATGCTGGCGCCGCACTTGGGTGGAGTGCTCACCGGCATGGCTCTGGTTGGCGTCGGCACCTTTTTCGCGCAAGCCGCCGCAACCGCCTTCGTCGGGCAGACTGCGGCCGACAACCGCGGCGTCGCCAGCGGAACCTATCTTGCCTGCTATTTCTGCGGCGGACTGGTCGGCACCGCTGTGCTCGGGCGTCTGTTCGACAGCTTTGGCTGGCATGCCTGCGTGGCCGGTGTCGGCATGGCTCTCGCGATCGCGGCCCTGCTCACGTTCAACCTGGAGCGCTAGCGCTTGGCCGGCGCCATGTCTGTCTCAGGTCTCTGCGGCGGCTCGTCGTCGGCGATGGCACGCCAGGCGGCGCCGTCGAGATCGTCGTACTGGCCGCTCCGGAGCGACCAGAGGAAGGCAACGAGGCCTGTGAGGCCGAGCATCAATGCCAGCGGCACCAGGATAACCAGGATTTCCATCACAAAATCTCCCGCGAGGCGCTGCGCGCCCGCAGCGAATTCAGCATCACCAGGATCGAGGATCCGCTCATGGCGGCAGCGGCGATCAGGGGCGTCACGACGCCGCTGATCGCAACGGGCACGGCGAGGACGTTGTAGCCGATCGCGAGCCAGAGGTTTTGCCGCATCAGGTGCAGCGCCTTGCGCGAAGCGTCGATGGCGGCAACGACCGGGGCCAGCGGCCGGCCGAGGAAGACGAGATCGGCGGTCGCCTGGCTCAAATGCGCGGCCGAGATCGGCGACATCGAGACGTGCGCCGCCGCCAGCGACGGCGCATCGTTCATGCCGTCGCCGACCATCAGGATCTTCAGCCGGCCATTTCTTTTGCGGCGATCATGCCGGTACGCCGCGTCTCCGGCATCACGAAAAGAATAAGCAGGAGTCCCGTCGCGGCGACGCCGGACAGTCCGATGAACGCCGTGGCATTGCCGAACTTGTCGCTGATATAGCCGCCGAGTGCCGTGCTCAGCGACGCGCCGATGCCCGTTGCCGTGCCGACGATGCCCTGCGCGAGGTTGAAATGCCCGCTGCCAAAGGCGACGTCGGCCACGATCAGCGGGATCATCACCGCGAACACCGCCGCAGTGAGGCCGTCGAACACCTGCACCAGCACCAGCAGGTACGGATCGCGGACCGTTGCGAACAGCAGACCGCGAATCGTCAGCGCCACGAATCCAATCAGCAGCAGCGGCCGGCGGCCCCACGCTTGCGCCTTGCGCCCGACCGTCGGCGACAGCAGCGCCACGATTGCCTGTGGCACGACGATGCAAAAGGCGACGAGCACCGTCGCCCACTGGCTCGATCGCGCCGTCACCGCGCTCGCCATCAGCGGCATCATCGCGGCGTTCGCGAGCTGCAACAAGAGCACGCTGAGTGCAAAGACAATGAGCGGACGCTGCCTGATCAGGTGCCAGATATTGGTGTCGCCGCGATCCTCCGCCTCACGCGGCATTTCGCCGTGACAGCGTGCGATGTCGACCTCATGCTCGCGGATGCGCGAGAGCGCGATCAGGGTCGGGATCGCGAGCAGGAAGGTGACCAGGAACACCGAGCGGCTCGACAGGAGATAGCCGGCCGTGCCCATTACGGCAGCCGCAACGCCGTTGCCAAGCGAAGCAAAGCGGGCGTTGCGGCCGAGACGTTCGCCGATCGCGAGCGGGCCGACCAGACCAAGGCTGATCGCCGCGATCGCCGGACCGAGCACGCAGCTCGCTGCCGCGTGCAAGGTGGCCGCAGCCACCACCACGGGGAAGATCGGCATCGCGGCATAGGCGAGCGCGCAGCAGCCGATGGTGACGATGGCGAGGGCTGCGACCAGCCGCTCGGATTTCGCGGCATCGATGATGGCGCCGCCCGGCATCTGGCCGATCAGGGCAACGATGCCCCCGATCGACAGCACGAGGCCGATCTCGACCTGGGTCCATTTCTGGGTCGTCAGATAGACCGCGATGAAGGGGCCGAACCCGGTCTGCACGTCGGCGAGGAAGAAGATGAACCAGTCGAGACCGCGCAGGCTCTGGCGCGACGGCGCCGGAATGCCCGCAGGCGATGGCGCCGAAACGTTGTCCTGCTCGACGCCGCCCTCGCGATCCGCATGGTTCGGCTTCCTCGACAACAGCACCGGCCGCCATCCCTCCCCGCGCCTCACTGAACAGCTTGCAACGGCTGCAGGCTGCCGGACGCGCCAAGCACAACCATCGGCATGTCCTCCTTGTATTCCGGCGCGGCCGCGACCTGCGCCTTGGTCAATTCCAGCGTGATGCTGTCCTTCTTGTTGACAATCTTGCCGAACCGCATCGCGTTCCAGTCCACCACGATCTTGCGGCTGCCGACGCCAAGGAAGCCGCCGAAATCGATCACGGCAGCGCGCACGTGGCCGCTCCGATCGACGATGACGTCGACGATGCGGCCCATGCCCTCGTTCGCCGCGCTGAGCACGTCACGGCCAAGCACACCGTGCGCATCGCTCGCGCCGATGATCGTGACCGACGGCGGTGGCGCGGCATTTTTTGGCGTGACGGGTACCGCTGACGCCGGCGGTTGCGTCGTCGGCGGCGCATTCGCTTCAGTTGAGGGCGGGGGCAACTCCTCCGCAGCTCGTGATACGGCGACCGTCAATCCCGCGACGATCGCGACGCCTAGGCCCAACCATCCGGCGGTACGCATGCACCCTCCTTCCGGCGCGCCGCTAGCGCGCCAGCACGATCGAGACCTGGATCTGGCCACGCGTGCGCAACACCTCCAGCGCCACGTCGTCGCCATGGCGGCTGACGCGCAGGTCCACGCTGGACTCGCCCAGGCGCAGGTCGCGCAAGATCACCTCGTGCAGGAACGCCGGCAGATGCGGATTGCGCAGCCGGATCTCGCCGCGCGCGACATCGAACTCGATGCCCAGCGCCGCCTCCAATAGCGTGAACGCCGTTGCGCTGGCCCAGGCCTGCGGCGCGCAGGCGACCGGATAGAGCGTCGGGCCGCGCCGCTTTTCGCGCCTGAAACCGCAGAACAATTCGGGCAACCGGCGCAGGTCCATGTAGGTTGCGGCATCGAACAGTCCCTTGAAGACATGCGCGACCGAATGCTTGAGCCCGTAGCGCGCGAGCCCGAGCGCGATCAGCGCGTTGTCATGCGGCCAGATCGACCCGTCATGATAGGACATCGGGTTGTAGCGCACCTCGCCTTGCGCGACGGTGCGGATGCCCCAGCCCGAGAAGAAGTGCGGCCCCATCAGATCGGCGGCGACGAGACGGGCGCGATCTTCGCGGATCATGCCGCTGAACAGCACCTGACCGGCATTCGAGGTCCGCACCTTGCAGGGTCGCTTCTTGCCGTCGAGCGCAAGCGCATAGGTGCCGAGCTCCTCGCACCAGAACGCGGCCTCGAAGCGCTCGGCCAGCGCCTTGGCCTCGGCCTCGAGCTTTTTGGCGAGATCAGGCTTGCCCAGCCGGAGCGCGCAGCGCGCGGCGAGCCGCTTGGCGGCAAAGACGTAACCTTGCACTTCGGCCAGCGCGAGATTGCCTTCCGCAAGCTGGCCATCGGCATGGAAGATCGCGTCGTAGGAATCCTTCCAGCCCTGGTTGGCGAGGCCCTTTTCCGTGGCGCGCTGGTATTCGACGAAGCCGTCCCTGTCGGGGTCGCCGGGGCCGTCGATCCAGGCCAGCCCCGCCTCGATGGCCGGCCACAGCTCGACCAGCGTCGTCTCGTCGCCGGTGCGCTCGAAATAGCTTCCGGCGAGCAGGACGAACAGCGCGGTCGAATCGACGCTACCGTAATATTGCGCGAACGGCACCTCGCGTAGCGCCGCCATCTCGCCGCCGCGCATCTCATGCAGGATCTTGCCGGGCGCTGCGTCGTTCAACGGATCGACGGCCTCGGCCTGGAAATGGGCGAGCCGCCTGAGCACGCCCTTGGCGATCCGCGGATCGACCCACAGCATCTGCAGCGCGGTGATCAGTCCGTCGCGGCCGAACGTCGTCGAGTACCAGGGAATCCCCGCATAGGGATAGCGGCCCTGCGGGGTCTCCGTCATCAGCATGTTGAGGTCGGCCATGGCCTGGCACAGCACCTCGTTGAAGATGTTGTTGGAGGTCTCGATGCTGGCGGCCCCCATCGTCGATTGCCGCATCTCGCGGCGATGGGCGAGCAGGCCTCTGAAAAAGCGCGCCGGCTTCTCCGCGATCGGCCGATTGCAGGACACGGCCACGAACAACGATTTTGCTTCATGCGGGTCGAGTTCGAGCTGCCAGGTCGCGACATTCACCGACAGCTTCGTCGGGCGCGGGTCGAAATGCAGGCCGGTGGTGCGCTCGGCGTCATCTAGACCGCGGTAGTCGAACAGCACGTCGGTCGGGCCTAACAGCCGGCTCGAGCCGATGCCGCGGCGCGGGCGCCGCTCGCCGCGGACTTCGAACAGATCGGCGAAATCATTGTCGAACAACAGCGTCAGCTCGAAGCTGGCCGGCCGGTCGCCGTGGTTCTGGACGCCGATGCGCTGATAGGCGGTGCCGCGCCACAGGAAGATCGTGCGCACGATGTGCAGCAGGTCCTTTTGCAGCACGAGGCTGCCCTGCCGGTAGATGTCCGGATTGGTGAGATCGACGGTCAGCGCCGAGTTGTCATCGCGCAGGTTCGAGCCGAGCAGCAGCGGCTGGAGATCGTCGAGCACGAGCTCGAGCCTCGCAAGGTAGCGCGTGTCGTGATGGAACAGGCCGTCCGGCCCGCCAGCCGAAGCGCCAATGTCGCCATGGCTGTCGAGCACGATGAAGGTATCGTCGTGCTTGAGCGAGCGCCGCGGGCGCGCCGACGGTCCCGTCATCGGAATATAGAAAGGCTGCTCCGCGACCTGGTCCAAGGTCCGCGTCACGGAGACGAATTGGGTAACGGCTTCAGCCGACATCAGCAGCTCCCCTGCGCTTGTTTCGACACGCCACCGACTCGAACGCGACTGCTGGTTTATGCGGCGGCTTGCGCGAGCCGGCTCATTTCCTGCGTGACCAGCTCACGATAGGGGCCGTGGCCTTGCATCAGGCGTTCGGGTGACCCGTCCTCGATGATCTTACCACCCCTCAACACGACCACGCGGTCGAAATTGCGCAGGGTGGCGAGGCGATGCGCGATCGCGATCACGGTGCGGCCGCGCATCAGGCGCGACAGCGCCTCTCGGATCGCCTCTTCGGATTCGCTGTCGAGCGCGGCGGTGGCTTCGTCGAGCAGCAGGATCGGCGCGTCCTTCAGGAAGGCGCGCGCAATCGCGATGCGCTGGCGCTGGCCGCCGGACATCTTGACGCCGCGGTCGCCGACCATGGTGTCGAGCCCTTCCGGCAGGCTTTCGACGAAATCGCAGCGCGCCGCAATCGCCGCACGCAGCACCTCGTCGTCGGTCGCGTTCGGGCGGCCATAGCGGATGTTCTCGCGGATCGAGCGGTGGAACAGGGAGATGTCCTGCGGAACGACCGAGATTGCCTCACGCAGGCTCAGCTGGGTCACCTTGGAAATGTCCTGGCCGTCGATGGTGATGCTGCCCTCGTCGGTATCGTAGAAGCGCTGGAGCAGCGTGAACAGCGTCGACTTGCCGCCGCCGGACTGACCGACCAGGCCGACGCGCTGGCCGGGCTGCAGGCGCAGGCTGAAGCGCTCGAAGATCTTCTCGCCGCCGGGATAGCCGAAGGTGACGTTGTTGTACGCGATCGCGGCGCCGCTCTTCACCAACGGCCCGGCCTCGGGGTGGTCGCGCAATTCATGCGGCACCAGCAGCGTGGCGATCGCCTCGGTCAGCCGCGCGACGTGCTGGGTGACGTCGACCAGCGCCACCGCGAGATCGCGTGTCGCATTGAGAATGGAGAGACCGAGGGTACAGACCAGCACGACGTCGCCGGTGGTTGCCGCGCCATCCTGCCAAAGCATGATCGCCCAGGCCATCAGGGCGATCGTGAGCACGACAGTGATGCCGGCATGGATAAGCCGCAGCTTCTCCAGATAGCGCAGGCTGCGGCCGCGCGCAGTGAGCTCCCGGTTCACCGTTGCGTCGAACCGCTCGTGCTCATGCCCGATGCCGCAGAAGGCGCGCACCAGCGGCATGTTGCTGATGACATCGATCATCTCGCCGTCGACCACGGCGGCCTTGTCGGCGAAGTCGTCATGCAGCGGCTTTCCGGCGGCGGCCAGACGGAACATCGCAAGCACCATTCCGCCGGCGATTACGGTCAGGCCGAGCGCCATATAGGGACTGACGGTTCCAATCAGCGCGATTGCCGCAACTGTGGCGATGCAGGGCGGCAACACATTCCAGACGAACATGTTCTCGACGGTGAACACCGCGTTCGACGTCGCCGTGATGCGGCTCGTCAGCATGCCGGGCATGCGGTCGGAGAAGTAGCTCGGCGCATGGCCGGTCAGATGACGAAATATGTCACGGCGTAAATCACCCGTGACACGAACGAAGGTAAAGCTTGCCGTCCAGCTTGCGATCCGCCACAGGAAGTTGTCGGCCGCGATCAGCGACATGAGCAGAATGAATGCCAGCCATACGCTGCCGCCATGGGAGGTTCCGGCCGTCAGACTGTCGACGAGGGATTTGACACCATATTGCGTGCCCACGGAGCAGGCAACGGCTGCAACGACAGCGCTCAGGATCACGAGATGCGACGCGAGGCGACACCGGAGATAGCGCAAAACAAAGGCAAATGGCCGGCGCGCGTATCCAGAAAGATGATCCATGTGACTATCGACCCCGTCGTGATGATTTCGATTTTGTTGCTGGTCGATTGAACATCGACCACTTCGCCTCGGTTCCCGGGCAATGCCATCACGACATGCGGATGCGGACGTTCTGCGAAGATGTGATGGCAGCATCGCGACGAGCCCCCGACGTGTCGAATATGTAACGTCCGGAAGGGGGAACTTCGCAGGTGCGGGAACGTTCCCTTGATTGGCATTTCCGGTGCCGCACAAGCGGGGGCTTTTTACGATCATGATCGCACAAAGGAGATGGTGAGATGCGCATCGCGCAGGTAGCTCCGTTGACGGAGGCTGTTCCACCCAAGCTGTATGGCGGCACCGAGCGGGTGGTGCATTGGTTGACGGAAGAGCTGGTGACCCTTGGACACGACGTGACGCTGTTCGCCAGCGGCGATTCGCAAACCTCGGCAAAGCTGGATGCGCTGTGGCCGCGGGCGCTCCGCCTCGACGGTTCCGTACGTGATCCCAATGCGCTGCACATGGTGATGCTGGAGCGGGTACGGCAGAAATGTGACGACGAGGAGTTCGATTTCCTTCACTTCCATCTCGATTATTATCCGTGGTCAATGTTCTACCGGCAGCCGACGCCGTTTCTCACCACGCTGCACGGCCGGCTCGACCTGCCGGAGCATCAGCCGGTCTTCAACACCTTTTCGAAGGTCCCCGTCGTCTCGATCTCGAACGCGCAACGGCGGCCGGTTCCGCAGGCGAACTGGGTGCGGACGATCCACCACGGCCTGCCGGAAAACCTGCTGACGCCGAAGCCGGCGAAGCAGGAATATCTCGCCGTGCTGGGCCGTATCGCGCCGGAAAAGGGCGTCGACCGCGCCATCAAGATCGCGACCCATTGCGGTATTCCGCTAAAGATCGCGGCCAAGGTCGATCGTGCCGACCAGGATTACTATGACGAGCTGATCCGGCCGATGATCGAGAACAATCCGCTGGTGGAATTCATCGGCGAGATCGGCGATCACGAGAAGTCGGAGTTTTTGAGCGGCGCACTCGGCCTGTTGCTGCCGATCGACTGGCCGGAGCCGTTTGGCCTGGTGATGATCGAAGCCATGGCCTGCGGAACGCCGGTCGTCGCCTTCAATCGCGGCTCGGTGCCGGAGATCATCGACGAGGGCCTCACCGGCTTCGTCGTCGAAGACGTCCTCAGCGCGGCCGGCGTCGTCAGGCGCCTGCCGCAGTTGAGCCGCGCCGCAATCCGCAAGCAGTTCGAAACGCGCTTCACGGCGCGGCGCATGGCCCTGGACTATCTCGCGGCCTATCGCGGCCTGGCCGAGGAACAGGGACCGCGGATCAAGCTGGTGAGCAGCGCGGAGTAGCCGCTGTCATGCCCCGCGTAGGCGGGGCATCCAGTACGCCGCGGCAGCAGTTTGCTTACGCAACTCCCGCCGCGGAGTACTGGATCGCCCGGTCAAGCCGGACGATGACGGTGAGAACGCGGTGATGGCTGCCCTACCCCACCACCGCCCGCTTCGGCTCGACGATCTCGAACATCCGCGGGAATTCGTCCATCAGGCCCATCAGCTCGGCGAGACGCATCGGGTTGCCGGCGAGCTTGACCTTGCCGGCGGCCACCGCTTCCGGAAAGCTCGTCAGCTTCGCGATGACCTCGTCGAGTGTCGCGCGCGCGAGCGTGAAGCTGGCATCGGCATTTTCCGCCTGTACGCCTTCGGTATAGGTGAGCGCGGAATTCTCCAAATTGAGCGCAAACGTCTCGCCGGTGTCGGAAAAGCTCCAGTTCAGCACGATGTGCTTTCCTTCCGCCTTCGGTCCGTTGAGGCGGATACCGAGCACGTCCCAGAGCTGTGAGGTGCGGAGCGCCGCCAGCGTCTCGCGCGGCATCGGTGGGCGCGGCGGCACCTTCGGCATGCCCTGGCGCAATTCCTGCGCGCCGAACAGATAGGCATTGCGCCAGGTCGCGCTTTCCGCAGCGTAGCCGAGCTGCTCCAGCGTGTCCGCCAGCAACGCCCGCGCAGGCTGATTGTCCGGCTCGGCGAAGACGAGATGGCCGAGCGCCTGCGCGACGAAGCGGAATTCGCCCTTGTCGAAATCCTTGCGTGCGCGCGCGAGGAGGGCGTCCGCGCCGCCCATGTACTCGACATATTTCTTGCCGGATTCTACGGGCGGCAGCGGATCGAGATTGACCGGATTGGCGTCGTACCAGCCAAGGTACTTCTGGTAGATCGCCTTCACATTGTGCCGGATATGGCCGTAATAGCCGCGGCCATGCCAGGCGCCTTCGAGACTTTTCGGCAGCTGGATGGTTTCGGCGATCTCGGCTGCGGTGAGGCCGTGATTCATCAGGCGGATGGTCTGGTCATGCGCGAATTTGTAGAGGTCGCGCTGCTGCCGGATCATTGTGCCGATGCGTTCGCGTCCCCACACCGGCCAGTGGTGCTGGCCGCACATCGCCTCCGCCTTGCCGTCCCAGAGCAGCAGGGCCTCGCCCAGGTATTTCGACCAGGCCAGCGCGTCGCGCACGTCCGCGCCGCGGAACGGCAGCAGATTGTGGAAATTGTGGGTGCAGTTCTCGGCGAGGTTCAACAGCTTGTAGCGCGGGATGAAGAAATGCATCTCCGCCGGCGCTTCGCTGTTCGGCGCCATCTGGAATTCGAACTCGACGCCGTCGATCACGCGCCTGTCGCCGGTCGCCATGATCAGGTCGGTCGGCCGCAGCAGCGCGACCGAGCCCGCCGCCATCGATTTGCCGAGGCCGCAATCGACCTGCCCGCGCACGCCCTTGGCGAGAAGCGGCCCGAACTGGTATTGCGCCCGGCGCAGCATCGCCGGCCCGGCGATGATGTTCTCGGAAACGGCATGCTCCATGAACAAATTGGGCGCGATGATCGGCACGCGGCCGGTCGCGAGCGCATCCTCCTCCAGCACGCCGCGCGCGCCGCCCCAATGGTCGGTGTGGGTGTGCGTGAAGATGACGGCCGCGACCGGGCGCTTGCCGCGATGCTTGTAATAAAGATCGAGCGCGGCGCGCGCGCCCTCGATCGAGGTCAGCGTGTCCACGACGATGACGCCGCTGTCGCCTTCGATCAGCGTCATGTTGGCGATGTCGAGCCCACGCACCTGGTAAACGCCGGGCACCACCTCGAACAGGCCGTGCTGCATGTTGAGTCGCGACTGCCGCCACAGGCTCGGATTGACCGTGGCTGGCGCCTCCTCGGAGGAAAGAAAGCCGTAGGGCGCAAGGCTCCAGACCGTCCGCCCCTGCGGATTGGTGATCTCCGCGCTCTCGATCGTGCCGAGAAAGCCGCGCGCGGCGTCGTCGAAATCCCGCGTGTCGGAAAACGGCAGCGCGTTCAGCATCGCCGTTTGCTGCGCGACGACGGACGGCGTTGCGCCCTTTGGCTCGCTGCTGGATGTGTCTGTCATCTGTGTTTCCTCCCGGCCTGACGCGCGGCATCTAACCGCATCTCGCGGTCGATTGCCATCGGCGACGGGAGGACGGAGCGATGCGTAGCCCCGCGCCCACAGGCGGAGAGATGCAGCGTGTTCGCAGTTACATGCCCAACAGCCTGGGCAGCCACAACGACAGGCCCGGCCAATAGGTCACGACCACGAGGAACGCCAGCATGGTGAGGAGCCATGGCCACACCGCGACCGTGAGCTCGGTGATACCCATCTTGGCGATGCCTGAGGCGACGTAGAGATTGAGGCCGACCGGCGGATGGCACAGCCCGACCTCCATGTTGACCGTCATCAGGATTCCGAAATGGATCGGGTCGATGCCGAGCTTGATCGCAACCGGAAACAGGATCGGCGCCATGATCAGGATGATCGAGGACGGCTCCATCACGTTGCCCGCCAGCAGCAGCAGGAGATTGACGACGAGCAGGAAGCCGATCCAGCCGAGGCCCTGGTCGATCATCCATTGCGCGAGCGCTTGCGGCACGTTCTCGTAAGTCATCAGGAACGAGAACAAGACGGCGTTGGTGATGATGTAGAGCAGCATCGCCGAGAGGTTTGCCGATGACAGCAGCACGCGCGGCACGTCTCGCAGCTTCAAATCCTTGTAGATGAACACTGCGACGACGAAGGCGTACACCGCGCTGACGGCGGCAGCTTCGGTCGGTGTGAACAGGCCGCTGTAGATGCCGCCGATCACGATCACGATCAGCAGGATACCCCAGATCGACTTGCGGAACGCATCGAAGCGCTGGAAGAGGGTTGCCTTCGGCATCCTCGGATAGTCGTTACGCCAGGCCCGATAGAACGTCGTGGCGCCGAGCAGCATGGCGAGCACGAGCCCCGGCACGATGCCGGCGATGAACAGCTTGCCGACGGAGGTGTTGGTGGAGACGGCAAAAAGAACCATCGGAATCGAGGGTGGAATCAGAATTCCCAGCGAGCCGGAGGTCGTGATCACGCCCGCCCCGAACCTCTTCGGAAATCCCTGCGCGACCATCGCGGGCAGAATCACCGATCCGATCGCCACCACGGTGGCCGGCGACGAGCCGGAAATCGCGGCGAACAGCGCGCATGCGACCACGCCCGAGAG
Organism: Bradyrhizobium nivariense; assembly: GCF_029846715.1. Lineage (GTDB taxonomy): Bacteria > Pseudomonadota > Alphaproteobacteria > Rhizobiales > Xanthobacteraceae > Bradyrhizobium. The sequence goes on along the minus strand of NZ_JARVWW010000029.1, from coordinate 7,810 downwards.
CGCGAGGCCGCCGTACCAATGGCCGACCAGCGCGGTCGCGAAGGCGATCATCCGGCGCGCCACGCCGCCATGGGTCAGGAAGTTGCCGGCAAGGATGAAGAACGGGATCGCCATGATCTCGAAGCTCTCGATGCCGGTAAACAGCTTCAGCGCCACCGATTCCGTCCGCACGTCGGTCAGCGTGAACATGAAGCTGAGCACCGTCAGACCGAGCGCGATCGAGATCGGCATGCCCGTGAGCATCAACGACAGCAGAAGGCCGAAAACCACGGCGACACGCAGGCCCTGCGGCAACGTGATCACGTGCGCCGAATGGGCGAAGCACACGGCGACGATCAGGACCGGCAACAACATCAGGACCCAGCCGAGCGGGCTGCGTTCGTCGCGGGCAACCTGACTGCGCGTGACCGGGGCCGGATGAACCGGATCTACCTCGACGCCCTCGACGCCGGCCATGTCGTGATGAGGCAGCTCGCCGGTGCGATAGAACGACCAGGCGACCTGCAGGAAGCGGAAGCACATCAGCCCGGAGCCGAGCGGGATGGTGAGATACACCAGCCACATCGGGGCTTCGAGATCGTTGGATTGCTGGCCGGTCTGCCACATCTGGCCGACGAACGCGGCCCCGAAATAGCACACGATGGCCGTGAAAAGGGCGCCGCACATCAGGCCGAAAGTGATGACGCGGCGGCGCGATCCGCCGGGAAGGACATTGACCAGGACGTCGACGCCGACATGGATGCCGGTGCGCACCCCGTAGGCCGCACCGAACTTCGCCATCCAGATGAACATGTAGATGCAGAGTTCCTGCGCCCAGGACAGGTCGAGAGCGGCAAGCCAGACGAACGCGGCTCGCGCGGGGACGGCCAGGAAGGCCAGGTTGCGCGCCTCCGCCCATTTGGCGATGTCGATCGACAGCCCGGCGCCATAACGGTGCAGCACGGCAACGAAGATGAGCGATGTCGCAGCCGCGATCATCGTCGCGATCAGCCATTCCTCGAGATGATTGAGCACACGATTCAGTAGACGCAGCAACTTGGTCCCCCCGGCTTGGCTCATCATTCAAGAGCAACGGCCGGGAGTGCGATCACCCCCGACCGTTCATGGTTGTTCTTATGACGGCGCGGCGTCAGTTCATCTTGACGTCGAGTTCCTTGGCGACGAGATCGAGCACCTCCTGCCCGACCCGCCCCTTCGCCCATTTGTAGGTCGGCTGCATCGCCTCTTGCCATGCCTTGCGGTCGGCGTCAGTCAGATAATGCAGCGTGGTCTTGCCCGTCTTCTTGATCTCGGCCAGCGCATCCTCGTTTTCCTGGTGCGCGATCAAGTTGGTGTAGTCGGTCGCCTCGTTCATCGCCTTCTCGAGCTGGGCGCGGATATCGGGCGGCAGGCCCGACCAGAATTTCGAGTTGACGATGACGGCATATTGCAGGTGCGCGTGATAGGACACGGTGATGTCCTTCTGCACCTCGTAGAACTTCTGCGTCAGGTAGTTGGACGCGGTGTTCTCGCAGCCGTCGACCACGCCCGTCTGCAAGGCCTGGTAGACTTCGGAAAACGCCATGATCTGAGGGATCGAGCCCATGATGCGGAGATATTGGTCGGCGACCTTCGATCCGGAGATGCGGAATTTGAGACCCTGGAAATCGGCCGGCTTCATCAGGGCACGGTTGGCAGAGAGCATGTGGAAGCCGTTGTCCCAATAAGCGAGCCCGGTGATGCCCTTGGTCTCGAGCTTCTGGAACAGCCATTTGCCGATCGTGCCCTTCATCGCGTTGGAATAGGTTTGGTCGTCCTTGAACAGCCAGGGCAGGTCGAGCGCCTCGAACTCCTTGATGCCGAGCGGTGCGAACTTCGCGGTCGAAGGGGCGAGCATCTGCACAGAGCCGAGCTGCAGCGCCTCGATCTCCTCCTTGTCCTTGTACAGCGTGGAGTTCGGATAGATTTCAACCTTGACCTTGCCGTCGGTGTACTTCTCCGCGAGTTCCCTGAACTTCAGGGCGCCCTTGCCCTTGGGAGTGTCGTTCGCGACGACGTGGCTGAATTTGATGACGATCGGGCTCTGGGCCTGGACAATGGCAGGCGCCGCAAGAATAGCTGCGGCGGCGACCGCAAGAAGCAGCTTGCGCATGAAGTAACCTCCCAACAACCTCTAGAACCGGGTTCTTTTTGTTTTACAGCCCAGTTTACGGTTTCAGTAGTGGCAGCAATCCGCCACCCGAACAACTAGACCTAAGCCCAATTTGCCGCAGCGCAGCTATCTTGACGGCCGCTGAAGGCGCAACCCGGCACCCGCTCCAGCCCTGCGAAGCGAGCGCTTATGTCGCATTGCGGCAGTGCGATCAGTCCTTGCGCTGGGCGACCATGAACAGACGCCGGAACGGGAACAGCGTCTGCCCGGCCGCATTCTTCGGATAGGCCTTCGCTACCCGCTCGCCATAGGCCGCTTCGAAAGCGGCCTTCTCGTCACCCTGCAAGATGTCGAGATAGCGCGTCAGCCAGGTCCCCTTGGTCCACTCCTTCACGGGATTCTCGCCTTCGAGCACTTGCAGATATTCGGTCTCCCAGATGTCGATATTGGCCGACATCGGAGCAAGAAGACCGTGATAGTAGGCCGGCCCTTCGACCGGCGGCGGCGTGACGAGATGCTCGACCTTCGACCGCCAGGGGCCGTCGAGCGCGGTCTCGCCGATCAGCACGTGCGACGGGGCCAGAAAGTTGCGCGGCATCTGCACCGCAAGCATGCCGCCCGGTGTCACCTTCTCCATTACCGACGGAAACAGTGCCGCATGATTGGGCAGCCAGTGCAGTGCGGCATTGGAATAGATCAAATCGTATTGCTTCGCCGGGCGCCAATGACCGAGGTCTTCGTGCGACCATTCCACGTCCGGTGCGGCCTTGCGGCCGGCGGCGACCATCTCGGCTGAGCCCTCGACACCCGTCACCGTCGCGTCCGGCCAACGCTCCTTGATCAGTTTTGTCACATTGCCGGCGCCGGCGCCGAGATCGGCAACCGCACGCGGACCAGAATCCGGAATCCGCATCAAGAGGTCGACGGCGGGCCGGAGCCGGTGGCCGGAGAATTTCAGATACTGCTGCGGATCCCAGACCATCGCTCAGCGCCTTTTCTTTTTCGTGTTTCCTTCACCGTTGCTCTTGGTTACCACTGCTCGTCCCGCTCAGGCAATTCGCAAGCCGGCGGGACGGGGTCGGAAACGAACAGCAAACAAACAGCAACAAGCAAAAAAGCAAACAAGAGAGCGTCACCATGGACCTCGGGCTCAAATCGAAAACGGCTGTCGTCACCGGAGCGAGCGTCGGCATCGGCCGCGCCATCGCCAAGGGCTTGGCTGCCGAAGGCGTGCGCGTCGTCGGCGTGGCACGGCGCACCGACCTGCTCGCCGAGCTGGTGATGGAAGTCGGCTCCGGTCTGGTCACCCCGTTCGAGCAGGACGTGATGGCCAAGGACGCGGCAGAGAAGATTTCGGCCTTCGCGCTAAAAGAGCTCGGCCATGTCGACATCCTCATCAACAATGCCGGCGGCAGTCGTCCGCTGCCGGTCGACGCGCCCGACAGCCAATGGGACGAGGCGATCGCGCTGAATTTCACCAGCTACCGCCGCATCGCGCATGCGCTGCTGCCGCAGATGATCGAACGCAAATGGGGCCGCATCGTCAACATCACCGGCAAGTCCGAGCCCGAAGGCCTCAACGCCGCATTCGCCGCCAAAGCCGCCGTGCACGCCTGGGCCAAGGGCCTGTCGCGCGAGATCGGCGAGCACGGCATCACCATCAATTGCATTCCGCCCGGCCGCATCATGAGCGAACAGATCCGCCGCAACTATCCGCCGGACTATCGCGAGCGCTTTGCGGAAGAAGAGATTCCGGTCGGCTATTGGGGCGAGCCGGAAGATTTGGCCGCGCTTGCGGTGTTTCTGGCGTCGCCGGTGGCGCGGTACATCACGGGCGCGGTGATCCCGGTGGACGGGGGGTTGAGGAGGTATCAGTTCTGAGACGAAATGGCTGTTAGGCTGAATTGATTGGCCCCCGGCGCGACCTGGCTCCCGCTTGTTGCAGAGGTCGGCGCTGTTATTCGATCACGTCGTCCGCGCGCACCAGCAACGACGGAGGTATCTCCACGCCGAGCGCCTTTGCGGTCTTGTGGTTGATGACTGTCTTGAACTGCGTCGGCTGCTCGATGGGGATCTCGGCCGGGTTAGCACCCTTCAATATCTTGTCGACGAAAACAGCTGCGTGGCGGAACATTGCGGTGAAGTCCACTCCGTAACCCATCAGGGCGGCCCCCCGGGAGGCGACAATGGGTGCGGCAACCGATGGCACGCGGCACTTGTCCACAATCGCGGCGACCATGGACGTGTTGGTGACAAACGCGTTTGCGTCCGTGATCACGAGGCCGTCCATCGGGGTAGAGCCGACGAGTGACAGCGCGCTTTCGAGATCGCCGGGGACGTCTACCTCGATAGGTAGTAGCTCCATCTTCAATGCCTGCGCTGCGTTCCTCATGGTGCTCATTGTAGCGTTGTTCAGTGGATTCCCTCGCTGCACTAGCACCCCTACGCGTCTCGTCGAGGGAGCCAAGCCTGCGAGAATCTCCAAGCGCTTTGCAGCCAGTTCTGTAAGAAAAAAGGTCTGTCCCGTGATGTTGCCGCCAGGATGAGCCATGCTGGCTGCAAGGCCTATGGTCACCAGATCGGGGCCCACGATCATCACCGTCGGAATTTTTGTCGTCGCGTTGTGAGCGGCAAGAATCCCGGGAAATGTGGCTGTGACGAGAACGTCAACATCAAGAGCGACAAGTTCATTCGCAAGCGCCGGCAGCCTGGCGTCGTCGCCACCGGCGTCGCGATATTCGACATGGACGTTCACGCCGTTAACCCAACCGAGATCGCTGAGCCCCTTGAGGAACGCGTCTACCTCCAAATTTCGCGGTGGGGGGAGGAGAAGGCCAATTCGGCGCATTCGCTGCGCTTGCTGTGCTCGCGCTGCCAGAGGCAACGCAGACGCTACACCAACCAGAGTCAGGAATTCTCGTCGTTTCATTACCAATCCAATCTCATACACCCCGGCTGAGAACAGGCATTGTTCTACGTAGGTCCAAGCGAGCCGATGACCGGGTCAGGTCAAAGGCGGCGGTCTGCACCGGAGGCGATGACTTCTGCTCTACCCAGACCCCGGACCTGCCGATGCCCTACGCTAACGACACTAAAGGCCATTTGCCGACATGCATTGACTCGACCCGTAGTGTTATCGCGCCGTGCACTACTCGGACCAAGAAACGCAATTGAGGTATACCTACGAAAGCCCAAGAAACTCCGCAAGGCGTCGGCTAGGATCATGTGGAACGCCGATATCGATTTCGATGACCCGGCGCGAGCATAGAACCCTCTTAAACCCATCGCGGACGGTTTTATCGCTTTCGAGCCTCAACATTGAGAGGACCTCATCCGGGCCGCTCGGCGCATACATTGGAACGCCGGCGATGGTGCTGCCGTTCAGCTGAACGTCAAATCCACCTACGCAGTAGCCATGCGAGCTGTTTTCCATTTCATAGACAACGAAGTTGCGTCCAGGACGAAACGCGTTCAAGGCAGATCTCAGCTCGCCACCGTGATTGCGGACAACGGCAATCTCGCCAACCGTCTCTCGTGGGACCGACCCAACGATCACTGGAAGATTTTCGCTGCTGGCAATCCAGTAATTGTTCACCCCGACCCGTTCATAGTCGGAGGCACTTGGCGCAGCAATCTTCGCGGTTTGGATATCGCTTAGCTCGCGTATATCGTTCGGTAGCGCGACGCGGTAGAAGGTCGCCAGGCCTTCCACAACGAGAGTGCTGGTCCTGAAATTGTCGCCCCAGCCAACGGCGGAGAAGACGCCGAGGAATGCGCCAACGAGCGTCGCTCCTGCCAGCCAAACGGCGCGTGCACTTGATGGCGATAGAGTTTTCGATTTCCTCATGGCCGCGTCCCCATGGTAATGGAAGCCGGCAATCGAAACTGATCACACGTTCTGAACGAGCCGCTCTGCCGAATAGTGCGGAAAGAGTCTTCGTCAGCCACAACATTCTTGATCTCGAACTCGAAAGCCTCGTCCTTGCCGGACAACATAGAAAAGACGATCCGCCCTTTGACGTGGCAAGCGCCAAGACCCGAATTGTTCGAGAATACGTCTATGAAATTTACGCCTGCCCGTAGATAAGGGTAGAGATCTATCGGAAGCGGTAGCCTGTTGAGGGTGTCGGTAGGATAAAGATTGTGGTCGATAAGCGGATCAACGAGAGCGGATACTTTCTCGCGCAGCTGGCTTTGATCGTCCTTCTTGCATTCAAATTGCCACGCGCACTCCCGATAGGATGCGAAGACCCGTGAATTATTGACGAATATTCTGAGGTCGGATCGATTATAAAAATCATCCAAGACAAGGTACGCCTCAGTAACCGGTTCGGCGGCAATCCTCCGCAACCAAGATGCCTCCTCATCGCGCTCGCGGTGAAAAAAAGAGGCTTTGAAACCCTCCACGTCGGGGCGCGGGCCGGGATAGAGACGCAGCGTCAGCCAGCTGGCGACGGTATAGGCGGCGACTAAGCAAAGCGCGCAAGCGAGCGCCGCCAATATGCGCCCGGGTATCTTATAGGGGACGTCGGTCGAGACGAACGGGATTTTCAGGAGATCTGCCCCCAAAAGAAAAGCCACAGACAGGCCTATGGCCGGGGTCACGAAGAATGACGCAAGATTCTTCCAATCGTCCGCCAGAAGACCGAACAGCAAGGCTTCAGTTTGCGCCATCAGAAGTGATACCATCAGGGGTCGTGAGAAGCGCTCTTTCCGCGCAGTGTCCCACGCGCCTAAAATACCTATACTGGTTGCTTTTCTAGAACGAACTCGTTTTAAGAGAACAAACAATAAAGGCAATGTCAATTGAAGGCCGCCTTGCTGCGAAATGCACTGAAGAAAAAAACCAGCTAAGGCATTCGTCCGCAGTCAGCACAAAAAGCCGGCGAACCTTGCCGAAGTCCGCTTTGGGTCCAGGCTGTGTGAAAACCCCGTCGATGCTATGATTCCTTGCTGAATCGGCGGGGGAAGTGATGCGGGGTTTCGTTCAAGGGGCGGATCGCCAGCAGACGACGCTGTTGCCGGAATGCCTCGATGATTGGGTCGACGAGAGCAATTCTATTCGCGCGGTCGATGTGTTCGTGGATGCGTTGGAACTCCGCGACCTCGGGTTCGATGGCGTTGATCCAGCAGCGACCGGCCGGCCGGCGTACCATCCTTCGCCGATGCTCAAGCTCTACATTTACGGCTATCTCAACCGGGTGCAATCGAGCCGGCGGCTGGAGCGCGAGGCTGGCCGCAATCTCGAGGTGATGTGGCTGACCGGACGGCTCGCGCCGGATCACAAAACCATCGCCGACTTCCGCAAGAACAATGGCGCAGCGATCAAGAAGGTTTGCGCGCAATTCGTCGAATTGTGCCGCAAGATAGGCCTGCTGACGAAGGCCAGCGTTGCCATCGACGGCAGCAAGTTTAAGGCCGTGAACAGTCGCGACAATAACTTCACGCAAGGCAAGATCCAGCGCCGCCAGAAGCAGATCGAAGAGAGCGTGGCGCGTTACATGAGTCAACTGGACACCGCCGACCGCCAGACTGCAGCAGGCGAAGAGCCTTCGGAAACGGTGCTGCTGACCAAGACGCGGCTTAGGGAAAAGCTGGCGAAGCTCGAAGAAGAAGTGAAACGGCTGGCCGCGATTGAAAAGGCATTGCTCGCCTCGCCCGACAAGCAGATATCGCTGA
>NZ_JARVWW010000028.1 GCF_029846715.1 Bradyrhizobium nivariense | reverse complement strand
CTCAAGCCTTCTGCGGCGAGCAGCTGGCCGTGAGGCCGCTCGAGCGCGACGGCCGGTACGGAATCTTCTTTGCCAGCTGGCAGGTCGGATCAATCGACTTGACGCGCGGCCAAACTGTCAGTGATGTCTCCGAACTGGCGTCAGCTATGTCTCCGGTATAAACAGAAGGCGGGTGATCCAGTATTCCAGAGACGGCGATGGGATACGGAGGTGCCGCGGCGTACTGGATGCCCCGCCTTCGCGGGGCATGACAGTGGGGAGCCTACCCCGGAATCCTCACCGGCAGCGACTCATACCCCTTGATGAAGCTGGAATAGATCCGCTTGGGCTCGCCGACCACCTCGATGCGGTCGAAGCGCTTCAGCATCTCCTCCCAGACGATCTTGAGCTGGAGTTCGGCGAGGCGCATGCCGACGCAGCGGTGGATGCCGAAGCCGAAGGAGAGGTGGGTGCGCGGCCGCGGGCGGTCGATGACGAACTCGTTCGGCCTCTCGAACATCTCCTCGTCGCGGTTGCCCGAGACGTACCACATCACGACGCGGTCGCCCTTCTTGATCTGCTTGCCGCCGATCTCGGTGTCGGCAAGCGCGGTGCGCCGCATATGCGCGAGCGGGGTCTGCCAGCGGATCACCTCGGGCACCATGGAATCGATCAGCGCGGGATTCTTTCGCAGCATCTCGTACTGATCCGGGTTCTCGCTCAGCGCCAGCACCGAGCCCGACATGGTGTTGCGCGTGGTGTCGTTGCCGCCGACGATGAGCAGGATGATGTTGCCCATGAGATTGTCGGGGTCCATGAAGCGCGTGGCGTCGTTATGCGCCATCAGCGACAACAGGTCGTTGCGCGGCGCGGAATTGACGCGCTCGTTCCACAGCCTGGACATGTAGGCGTAACACTCGTCCATCTCGCGGCGGCGCTCTTCGGCCGACGCAACGATGCCGCTCTTGGGCAGCGCGGTCGCGACATCGGACCAGCGCGTCAGCTTGCGCCGTTCTTCCCAGGGGAAGTCGAACAGGGTGGCCAGCATCTGCGTCGTCAGCTCGATCGAGACGCGCTCGACGAAATTGAAGGTCTCGTTGCGCGGCAGATTGTCGAGCACGGTCTGCGAGCGCTGGCGGATCAGTCTTGCCAGTTCGTCCAGATGTGTCGGCGTGAACATCGGCGACACCGTCTTGCGCTGCGACGAATGACGCGGCTGATCCATGGCAATGAAGCTCGGCCAGTCATAACCTTCCGGCACGTCGCGGATCCCGATGCCGCCGAGCGTTGAATCGGAGGAGAACAGGCCGTGGTTGGTGTCGACATGCATGATGTCGTTGTACTTCACCACCGACCAATACGGCTCGATCGGCGCGTTGGTGCAGTAATGCACCGGTTCTTCCTTGCGCAGCCGTTCGAACCACGGCCACAAGGTGTCGTCCTGGAACAGCCTGGGCGCGCCTGGGTGGAACTGCGCCAGCGGTGTCGCATAGGCCTCCTCGCGGGCCCTGCTCATGCGTTCGGCCTTGTCCACTTTAACCGGCGCTTGGATGTTCATGGTCGTGGCTCCAGTTGGTTCTTCCTTCGCCTCTCCCCGCCCTGTCCGCCGAAGTTTTGGTGAAGGCGGATGCGGGGAGAGGGAGATTTCCTACGCCGCAATCTTCACCGGCAGCGTTTCAAGACCCTTCACGAAACTCGAATAGACCCGCTTGGGTTCGCCGACCACGTCGATATGGTCGAATCGCTTGAGGATCTCTTCCCAGATAATCTTGAGCTGGAGTTCGGCAAGCCGCAAGCCGACGCAGCGATGGATGCCGAAGCCGAAGGAGAGATGCGTGCGCGGCCGGGCGCGGTCGATGATGAATTCGTAGGGCTTTTCGATCGCGTCGGCGTCGCGGTTGCCCGAGACGTACCACATCACGACCTTGTCACCTTTCTTGATCTGCTTGCCGCGGAACTCGAAGTCCGCAAGCGCGGTGCGCCGCATATGTGCCAGCGGCGTCTGCCAGCGGATCACTTCCGGCACGAAGCTGTCGAGCAGCGCCGGGTTTTCGCGCAGCTTGCGATATTGCTCCGGATGTTGGCTCAGCGCGTCGAGCGAGCCGGACATGGTGTTGCGGGTGGTGTCGTTGCCGCCGACGATCAAAAGGATGAGATTGCCGAGGAAGTTTTTCGCGTCCATGTCGCGCGTGGCGGCACCATGCGCCATCATCGACAGCAGGTCGCTCTTCGGCGGCTGCTCGATGCGCTCCTTCCACAGCCGCGCGAAATAGCCCGCGCATTCCGTCAGCTCGGCCTGCCGCTCGTCTTCGGTGGCGACGAGGCCGTCGGGTCCGGGAATGGTGGTCGCGATATCCGACCAGCGCGTCAGCTTGCGGCGGTCCTCCCAGGGAAAATCGAACAGCACCGCGAGCATCTGCGTGGTGAGCTCGATCGAGACGCGGTCGACCCAGTCGAACACCTCGCCGCGCGGCAGATTGTCGAGGCACTCGGCCGAGCGCTTGCGGATGTTGAGGGCGAGATTGTCCAGATGCGTCGGCGTGAACATCGGCGCCACGGTCTTGCGCTGCGCCGCGTGGCGCGGCGGGTCCATCGAGATGAAGCTCTCGCGGCGCAGATCCGGATCGATGTCGCGGATGGTGATACCGCCGAGCGAGGAGGCCGAGGAGAATACCGAATGATTGGTCTCGATCTCCATGATGTCGTTGTAGCGCGTCACCGACCAATACGGCCCGAACATCGAGTCCTTGCAATAGTGCACGGGATCCTCCCGGCGCAGGCGATCGAAATAGGGCCAGAACGTATCGGTCCTGAACAGCTCGGGATCGCCCGGATCGAACTGCTCCAGCGGCAGTGATGTGGCGCGTGCGCGTAACGCGTCGAGCTTCGCCGCGCTCTCGATGGTCCCATGCATGACTCGTTCTCCCTGGCGTGAACCGCGCGTTCTCGTTGAATTCTGCGCTGCGGTATTTGATTTGCAATTACAGCCGGTTGTCTGCGTCGGAGCAAGGGAGAGTTTTGCCACAGCCAACCTTCAGGAGAGCGTCGGACGGCCGTCACGCCGCCGTGTGAACGTGATCTTGCGCACCCCGTTTGGCGGGGAATCGTGGAAGAAATCGACCGGAATCGAGCTAAATCGAACCCGCCCATCTTGGGGATCGACTAATCTCTGATCTATAGTTTGATCGAACCAGGTCCGCACCCCGAGGTTGCCGCCGTGAACGACATGCAATGGGTCCCCATGGGCTCCGAACCCTTACCCCCGCCGCTGCCGCCCACGCGGGTCGATTTCACCGGCAACCGCACCGAGTTTCGCAAATTGGTCACCAGGGGTGCCCTGCTGGAGCTCGTCACCTTCGGCTTCTACCGGTTCTGGCTCGTCACCGACATCCGCCGTCATCTGTGGGCGAACACCGCGGTCGACGGCGATGCCGCCGAATATACCGGGCGGGCCAAGGAGCTCCTGGTCGGCTTCCTGTTCGCGCTTGCGATCCTGGTGCCGATCTACCTCGCCTATTTCCTCGTCGGCATCGAGTTCGAGCGCTGGCAGGGCTTTGCCTCGACACCGCTGTTCATCAGCTTCTATGCCTTCGGCCAGTTCGCGATCTTTCGCGCGCGGCGCTATCGCCTGACGCGCACGGTCTGGCGCGGCGTGCGGTTCTGGATGGACGGATCGGGCTGGGCCTATTCGTTCCGCGCCATGCTGTGGGGCTTGCTGGTGTTCCTGACGCTTGGTCTCGCATTGCCGTGGCGCGAGGCTTCGCTCGAACGCTACAAGATGCGGCACACCCATTACGGCGATTTGCGCGGCGAATTCGCAGGCGACGGCTGGACATTCTTCAAGCGCGGCTGGTGGCTGTGGCTGCTCAGCCCGATCGCGCTGGTGATCTTCCCGCTCGCGCCGTTCTTCTATGCCCAGTTCAAGGCGCGTGAGTGGCGCTGGTGGCTCGACGGCATCCGCATTGGCGGCGTCAGCCTGTCCTCGAATTTGCCGACCAACGCGTTCTACGGCCTGTACTGGAAGGTGATCGGCTGGTGGACGCTGCTCTCGGCGATCTTCGGCGCCTATATCGGCGGAGCGACCATGCTCGTCGTCACGCTGAGCGGCCTTTCGGTCGAGCAGGCGTTAGGGCCAGGCAATGCCTCCAAGAGCATTCCGATGCTGCTGATGATGGTGATCGGCTACTTCGCAGTCGCCCTTGCCCTCAACATCGTGATGCGGGTCTATCTCCAGCGCGATCTCTGGGCCAAGGTGCTCGAAACCGTCGAGGTGCACGACATCGGGGCCGCGGCGGACGTGCGCGGCAGCGGCGAGCTCGCCAGCGCACTGGGCGAAGGCTTTGCCGATGGACTCGATGTCGCGGGATTTTGAGCTGTGAGTGACGTGTTCGCTGAGGCCCCGGCGCAATCCGCAAAGCCGACGATCTTCTTCGACGGCGTGTCGAGCCGCCGGCGGCAGGTGGCGCTGACGCTCGGTGACGCGCTCGAGATCCTCGAAGAGGGTGGAACGCCCGTAGTCTGGCCCTATGCCGACATCCGCCGCGCCGACAGCCCGGTCGGCATTTTGCGGCTCGCTTGCGCTTCCGCGCCGCCGCTGGCGCGGCTGGAAATTCGCGACGCTCTGCTCGCCTCGGACGTGACCGCCCGCTGCGTACGGCTCGACGAGCACCAGACTTCGCGCCGCGGCGTCGCAAAAATTGTCGGCTGGTCGATGGCTGCGGCCGTCTCCATCGTCTGCGTCGTGCTGTTCGGCGTGCCGCTCGCTGCCGATCGCCTTGCGCCGCTGGTTCCGAAACCGATCGAGCGGCGCATTGGCGATGCGTCGGAGGTCCAGGTGAAGACCATCTTCGGCCGCAATATGTGCGAGGATGCGGCAGGGAAAGCGGCCTTCATCAAACTCGTCAATCGGCTGCGCGATGCCGCCGGCCTCGACGACGATTCCATGACGGCCGGCGTGCTGCCGACACCGGTGCCGAATGCGTTCGCGCTGCCGGGCGGTAAGGTGTTCGTGCTGAAGGGCCTGCTCGACAAGGCCGAAAACCCGGACGAGATCGCGGGCATCCTCGCCCACGAGCTCGGCCATCTCAAGCATCACGACAACATGCGTGGGCTGATCTACAACGGCGGCACCTCGTTCCTGATCGGCCTGTTGTTCGGCGACGTCACCGGCTCGAGCGCCGTGATCTTCGCCTCGCGCAGCGTGGTCGAGGCCTCCTATTCGCGCGAGGCCGAGACGGCCGCCGATACGTTCGCGATTGAGATCATGCATGCGCTCGGCCGCTCGCCGAAGCCCGCGGCCGAACTGATGTTCCGCATCACCGGCAAGGAAGGCGGCGGCCTCACGTCGATCCTGGCGAGCCATCCGCTCACCGAGGACCGCCTTGCGCGCATGACGAAAGAGGATCGCCCCGCCAGCGGCCCGCCGCTGCTCACAGATACGGAGTGGCGGGCGCTGAAGGAAATTTGCGGCAGCGGGAAGCTCTGAGCTTCGCGCTTATCTCGTCCCGTAAGCGCGGTCACCGGCGTCGCCAAGGCCCGGCAAAATAAAGCCGTTCTCGTCGAGACCTTCGTCGACCGCGGCCGTCCAGATCGGGACGTCCGGATGCAGTCCGCGCAACCGTTCGAGTCCCTCCGGCGCGGCGATCAGGCAGGCCAGCCGGATGTCCTTGGCGCCGCGCTCCTTCAGCCGGTCGATTGCGGCGACGGCCGTGTTGGCGGTCGCAACCACAGGCGTCACTACGATCGCAAGCCGCTCGCCGAGATCGGACGGCGATTTGAAGAAGTACTCGATCGCGGCAAAGCTGTGCGGCTCGCGGTAGATGCCGATATGCGCGACGCGCGCGGTCGGCACCAGGTCCATCATGCCGTCGACGAAGGTGGTGCCTGCGCGCAGCATCGGCACGAACACCAGCTTCTTGCCCGCGATCTTGGCCGAGTGCATCCGCGCCAGCGGCGTATCGACCACCACGTCAGTGAGCGGCAGGTCGCGCGTCACCTCGTAGCACAGGAGCATGCCGATCTCCTTGATCAGCTCCCGAAACGATTTGGTCGAGATCGATTTGTCCCGCACCAGCGTCAGCTTGTGCTGCACCAGCGGATGATCGACGATCGTGACGCCTTCCATGATGGGATGCTCCTGCTTTTTCACTTCTCCCCCTTGTGGGAGAAGGTGGCATAGGCGGCCTTTAGGCCGCCGTTTCTTAAGAACGCCGATGCCTTGCATCGGTTACGGCGCCGGATGAGGGGTCTGTTTCCGCGAACGCAAACGAGAGATTAGAACACCGTGCCGTCGCTGATCACCTTGAGCGGCGGTGCGCCGTCGGGACGGCGCGCGAAGGCAATAGTGCGGCCCGCGGCCCAGGTGCCGCCTTCCAGAATGCTGGCGAGCGGCAATGTATCGGGGGTGCGGCCGAGCTTTGCGCGAACCAGTTCGGCAAGCCGGTCCAGCAGCGCCACGGTCAGCGCGCGCCACTCCACGACGAGCAGCGAATCCACCGCATGCGCGCGCTCGGCATCAGCGGCATCGCGCAGGCGCAGCACCTCGTGATCGACGAACAGGCCGCCATTGCGATATTCGGCAAGCCCGGTCAGGCCGTCGATGTCGGTGACATTAAATCCGGCGCGCTGGAGCGGCTCGATCAGCGAGTAGCTCAGCCATTGCGACAGCTTGTGCAGGGGCACCAGGCCCGCGGTCGCATCGTCCGCCTTGATCGCGGGATGACGCCAGCAATCGCCGAGCGGAATCCCGGCAAGCTCAAGCCGCGACGGCCAGATCGGTCCGAGCTGGTTCAGCACCGCCGACAGGATCGCGGGCGCGGGAAGCGCGCCGCCATTCGCCTGCGCCGCGATGTGATCGAACAGCCCGCCCGGCCGCGGCGTGTCGTGCGAGCCGAACACGTCCGCTCGCTCCGCCACCAGCTTGCCCAGGCGTCGCAGCAGATCGGTCCGCCCCTCGAGTCCGAGCAGCGGATTGGCATCGCTCACCTGAAAGGCCGACGTGAGCGCGGCAAGCGGCAGTTGCGCGAGCACGTCGGCATCGACCCTGAACGGTGCGCGGGAATCGCCGGAAAAAAGGCCGCTTGCGAACATGTCGAGGCTTGCGATCGCAAGCCCCTCGGACCGGCCGATGCCTTGTCCTGTCACGGCGTCGCGGTATCGCCAGACAGCGCCCGCGCCGGCATCGAGCAGCACGCTGACGATGGCAAGGTCGAACTCCGCGCGCGCCCGCGCCGCGCGATCGGGCCATGAGGCCGCGTCCGCAAGCCGCGCCCAGCGGTCGACGCCGCCAAGCACAAAGTGTCGCCACCGCGCATGGAAGGGAATCTCCAGCGTCGGATAGGCCTTGCGCGTCACCGCGAGCACGGCGTCCGCAACGCCGTCCATGCGAGCGAGATCGATCGTGAAATGGGTGAGCCCGCCGGCAAGGCCGATCTGAAGCATCTCACCGGCACGCGCGCGAACCGCTCCTGCGCTGAGCAGCGAACGGGCCTCTCGTTCCAAAGAATCCGACATCAATCGATCAATACTTTTCCAGCGAACGCCCGACCACGCCGTTGACGTCCTTCTCGGGCGCGATGTCGTCCGAGTAATAGCCGGCGGCCTTCTTCGCGGCGATCTCAACATAAGCGTCGGCGGGAATGAGCTCGGGCGGGATCGGCACGCGCTCGACGATGTCGATACCCTGCGAGGTCAGCGCGTCGTGCTTCATGTCGCTCATCGACAGGAAGCGGTCGATGCGCTTCAGGCCCAGCCAGTGGATGGTGTCAGGCATCAATTGCTGGAAGCGCGCGTCCTGGACGCCGGCGACGCATTCGGTGCGCTCGAAATAGGCGGCGGCCGCGTCGCCGTCCTCCTGGCGCTTGCGCGCGTTGTAGACCAGGAATTTCGTGACCTCGCCGAGCGCGCGGCCTTCCTTGCGGTTGTAGATCACGAGCCCGAGCCCGCCCTCCTGCGCGCCGCGCGCGGATTCCTCGATGCCGTGAATGAGGTAGGGCCGGCAGGTGCAGATGTCGGAGCCGAACACGTCGGAGCCGTTGCACTCGTCATGCACGCGGCAGGTGATCTTGGTGCGATGGTCCGGCAGCTTGGTGACATCGCCGAACATGTAGACCGTGGTGCCGCCGATCGGCGGCAGAAACACCTTCATGTCCGGCCGGGTGACGAGCTCGGGGAACATGCCGGCGGTCTGCTCGAACAGCGTGCGCCGCAGCTCGGTCTCGTTGGTCGCAAAGCGCGTCGCAAGGCCGGGCAGATACCAGACCGGGTCGATCGCGATCTTCACCACCGACACGCTGCCATTGGCGTGCACGACGTCGCCGTCGGCGCGCAGGCGCTTGGCGGCGAGCGCCTCGCGGATCTCCGGCAGGTCCAGCCGCGCGCGCGTCACCGCGATGCTCGGCCTGATGTCGGAACCCTCGGCGATCTCCTTGCCGAAATTCTCGGCGACGAGATGCCCCCAGGGATCGAGCGCGACGATCTTGGCGGGATCGCGCCATTGCTCGAACGGGCCGATGGTCGCGGCCGGAAAGGTGTTGGTGAGATCGGGACGCCGGATCGGATCGAGCGCGCCGGCGGACACCGCGAGCGCCCGGTACATCGCATAGGAGCCGCCATGGCTGCCGATCACGTTGCGATCCCCAGCGCGCGACACCGTGCCGATGATCGGCCCGCGAGCGCGTGCGTCGGCCGCGCCCCAGTGGATCGGGAATGCGGCCTTGCGGCCCGGCTCCGGATGGGAGGTCAGGCGGATGTGGTCGGTACGGTTCGCGCGGCTCATGACCAAACTCCAAAAAAGCCAACGGCCCGCCGCTCGGACGGGCCTGGCTCGGCCGCGCTGCCGATGCGGAACACCGGCGGCGCGAGCTCAATCCAACATATTGTAGCGGGCAGTCGCGACAGACAAGTTAATCGTGCTGCGCAGGGCAGGGCGGTTCGCGGCCAAATTCCCGTCATCAGCGGGCCGGCAGGGCTTGCCCGAGGGCCACGCCACCGCACTGGTGGACCTCGCCGCCATCGCTGTAACGCGATGAAGTAATTATGTTTTTCACGTTTTCAAGGGGCGCTGCGCGGTTGGCGCGCCGGGCGTCGAATTTCCAGACAAAACGTGTCATCAGACCAATCGCACAGATCGCCCTTGCCGTATCGCCTTTGCCTTATCGCCTTCCTTGGAGACCGCCATGCCTGCCGCCAGCTATATCGACCCCCGCAATGGAAAGCTCTATCCGCTGGACCTGCCGCGCTGGTGCTCGGACGAGCGCACGCCGCTGCTGGTGACGCCGGGGTCGGGCATATCGCGCGAGGACATCGAGCCGCGCACACGATCGCTCTGGCGCTACCGGGCGGCGTTGCCGGTCGAGATCGCAAAGCCGATCACGCTCGGCGAAGGCTGCACGCCGCTGGTGCAGCAGGATTGGGACGAGCTGCGCCCGTTCTTCAAGCTCGAATGGTTCAACCCGACCGGCAGCTTCAAGGACCGCGGCTCGGCGGTGATGCTGTCCTTCCTGCGCCAGATTGGTGTCGATGCCATCCTGGAAGACAGCTCGGGAAATGGCGGCTCGTCGATGGCGGGGTTAGGTGCCGCCGGCGGCATGCGCGTGAAGATTTTGGCGCCGGCATCGACGTCGCCGGCCAAGATCGCGCAGGTCCGCGCCTATGGCGCGGCGGTGCAGCTGGTCGAGGGCCCGCGCGAGGAATCGGAGGCCGAGGCCATCCGCCAGTCGCAACAGACCTTTTACGCCAGCCACAACTGGCAGCCGTTCTTTCTCGAAGGCACCAAGTCGCTCGCCTATGAGATCTGGGAAGACCTCGGCTTTCGCGCCCCCGACAACGTCATCGTTCCCGTCGGGGCCGGCAGCTCTCTGCTCGGTTGCGCCTTCGGCTTCCGCGAGTTGCGCAAGGCAGGCCAGATCGCAAAGCTGCCGCGGCTGTTCGCGGCACAGCCCCAAAATTGCTCGCCGATCGATGCGAGTTTTCAGGCGGGCGTCGACACGCCTGTAGCTCGCGAGGTGAACAAGACCATCGCCGAAGGCACCGCGATCAAGAATCCCCTGCGCCTGCGCGAGATCATCGGCGCCTTGCGCGAGAGCGGCGGCGGCACCGTCGCGCTCACCGAGGATGAGATCGTCGCCGCGCTGCGGCGCCTGGCGCGGCAGGGCCTGTTCGCCGAGCCGACCAGCGCCAGCGCGGCCGCGGCGCTGGAAAAACTATCCGCCACTGGTGCCATCAAGGCGAACGAGACCACGGTCGCGGTCCTCACCGGCACCGGCCTCAAGGCCGCGACCACGGTTGCCGATCTCGTGCAGTAGGCTCTTACCCTCCCCCTCCAGGGCAGGGCTATCGCATATGGTGTGCACGATGCGGCGGCATCGGCAGTGGGCTCCCTCTCCCGCTTGCGGGGGAGGGCTGGGGTGGGGGTGTCTCCGCGTCGGGATTGTCAAGAATTGCGAAGGATGTCCCTGTGTGGCGAGAGCCCTCACCCGCCGCGCTCTGCGAGCGCGTCGGCCTCTCCCGCAAGCGGGAGAGGCGGAGCAAGCCCGCGCGGTCCTCGTGAACCATATGCGATTGCCCTGCCCTCCAGCGGAGGGTAAGCGCGTCACTCCTTCAGATCATTCACCCGCTTCACCCACACCCTCACATCCGCGAGCACTTGCGGCAGCACCGCCTTGGCCTCCTGCACGGTCATGCCCGGCCTGATCCGGGGATCGTAGAGCAGGTTGAGGATGTATTGGTCGTAGACATCGAAATAGCCCATCGAGACGTTGTCGTTGAACATGGTCCAGGGCACGCTCGTGGTGTCGTTGATCGGGCCGAGCGATTGCAGCAGCTCCTCATAGGCACAGTCGAGGAAGGTGAAATCGCCGTTGTCGACGGTGAGGATGACGTCGGAATGCTCGATCTCGAAATTGTCGTTCTTGCGGAAGCCGGACAGGCATTGCGGATCGAGCGAAGTGCGGATCTCGCGGGCCTTCTCCGCGCCGTAGAAGCTCGAGATGGTGCGGAACAGATCGCGGTCGCGCACGAGCTTTACGCGCACATTCGCCGCCTCGCTGGTGTCGATCATGGCGATGTCGAGATGCTGCACGTGCTTGCCGATGTCGGCCACGACCTTTGCGAGCTGCGCCTTGCGGTCGGCGCGGTCACTCTCGGCGAACACGCGCACCGGTCCGTCGAACTTGCGAATGCGGTCGACACGGCCGGCAAGGTGATATTCGGCGCCGAACGCCGTCTTCAGAAAGCCATCGACGATCTCGCCGTCGGTAAAACTCTTCTTCTCGGCGCGCTGGCGCGAGGCGATCGCGGGCAATTCGCCCGCGACGGCAATGGTAGCGGTGTCAGGGTTGAACGCGACGGTGGCGAGCGCCAGCAGGACGATGCGAAAGCCGGACGAAGGCAGGGCCAATGCGCTCATTGTCAGGCGACGCTGCCGTATTCGGAAGCGACGCACAAGACCGCATATTCACGCGCCCTGCGGGTTCCCGCGATTCGCCGCAGGCTAGTTGTTCAGCACGACCACGGTGGTGCCGACCGAGACGCGGCCGTAGAGGTCGCTGACGTCGTCGTTGGTCATGCGGAAGCAGCCCGAGGATACCGCCTGGCCGATCGTCTCCGGCTCGTTGGAGCCGTGGATGCGATAGAGCGTCGAGCCCAGATACATCGCGCGCGCGCCGAGCGGATTCTCGACGCCGCCCTTCATGTGACGCGGCAGGTCCGGCCGGCGGGCCAGCATCTGCGACGGCGGCGTCCAGTCCGGCCATTCCTTCTTGGCGGTGATCCTGTGCACTCCGCCCCAGCGGAAGCCGTCGCGGCCGACGCCGATGCCGTAGCGCAGTGCCTGGCCGTTCTGGAGCACCAGATAGAGCCGGCGCTCGCTGGTGTTCACCACGATCGTGCCGGGGGCGTAGTTGCCGTTGTACATGACGGTGGACCGGGGGACCGGGTTCGAGCCGCCGCGGAAGAAGTTCGGGCCGCCGCCCATGATGTCGCGCGAGTCGAACTCTTCGGCGAAGGCGCCGCCGGCGGTGGCCGACAGCAGTGCGATGGCGGCAATCGGCGCGGCAAAAAACCGGATCATTGTTTCCCCCAGCAAAAATCGATTCAACGGAAGTCACAGGCCATATTTGCGGGCTTTTCGCAAGCCACGCCCCCGTGAGACAGGTCATCCTTAACGGTTGGCGTTACCAAATCGGCAACCGCACCAATTTGCCGGAAAGCATTAGCCAAGCCGGTGCATTGCGGCGCGGGGCAGGGCCGCGATGCCCCCTATTGCTTTGACGAGACGAGCGAACAATGATTGATCGGACGGATCATTGGAAATGGCCGGTTGCGGGAGCAGAAAGAATGAACGGTGCGGAAAGTCTGGTGCGGACGATGGTCAAGGGCGGGGTCGACGTCTGCTTCTCCAACCCCGGCACCTCCGAGATGCATTTTGTCGCAGCGCTCGACCGCGTGCCCGGCATGCGTTGCGTGCTCGGTCTGTTCGAAGGCGTGGTGACCGGCGCCGCCGACGGCTATTTCCGCATGAAGGGTACGCCGGCCTCGACGCTGCTGCATCTCGGTCCCGGTCTCGCCAACGGCCTTGCCAATCTGCACAACGCCAAGAAGGCGAACTCGGGCATCGTCAACATCGTCGGCCAGCACGCCGTCTACCACATCGCCTACAACGCGCCGCTGACCTCCGACATCGAGGGCCTGGCCCGGCCGATGTCGTCCTGGGTCCGTACCTCGCCGAACTCGAAATCGGTCGCCGCCGACGGTGCCGCGGCGATCGCCGCCGCCAAGAGCGCCCCGCCGCAGATCGCGACCCTGATCCTGCCCGCCGACACCGCCTGGAATGAAGCCGACGGCATCGCCGAGGTGCCGGCCGAGCAGCAGCGCGCGAGCTATTCGCCGCAGGCGGTCGAGCAGGCCGCAAAGATCCTGCATGGCGACGGCGAGGGCACGCTGCTGCTGATGACCGGCAGTGCGCTGAGCGAGCAGGGCCTGGCGCTGGCCGAGCGCATCGCCGCCAAGACCGGCTGCACCGTGATGGGCCCGACCTTCCGTCCCAGGATGGCGCGTGGCCGTGGCCGCTTCTCGATCGATCGCATCCATTATGTGATCGAGAACGCGCTGCAGATGCTGGCGAGGTTCCGCCATATCGTGCTGGTCGAGTCCGACGATCCCGTGGCGTTCTTCGCCTATCCGGACAAGCCGAGCATCCTCAAGCCCGAGGGCTGCGAGGTGCATCGCATGACCTCCTGGGGTGAGAATTCGGTCGCAGCGCTGGAAGCGCTTGCGGGCGCGGTGAAGGCCAGCGCGAAGGACGTCAAGCCGCAGCCCGTGCAGGAGCTGCTCAAGCCCACCGGCGCGCTGACCCACGCCTCGATCGCGCAGGCGATCGCCTATGCGATCCCCGAGAACGCGATCATGGTCGACGAATCGCTCACCACCGGCCGCGCCTTCTTCCCGCCGACGGCGGCCGCGGCCCCGCACGACTGGCTCCAGAACATGGGCGGATCGATCGGCTTCTCGACGCCGCTGTCGATCGGTGCCGCGATCGCCTGCCCGGACCGCAAGGTGATCTGCATGGTCGGCGACGGCAGCGCGATGTACACGATCCAGTCGCTGTGGACGCAGGCCCGTGAAAACCTCAACATCGTCACCATCGTGTTCGCCAATCGCATCTACCAGATCCTGCGCGGCGAGTTCGACAATGTCGGCGCCGGCGAGCCCGGCCAGCGTGCCAGCGACATGCTCCGGCTCGACCGTCCGACGCTGGATTTCGTGGCGCTGGCCAAGGGCATGGGCGTGTCCGGCCGCGCCGTCACCAACGCGGACGAGTTCAACAAGGCGCTGGCTGAGGCCGTCGCCGAGCCCGGACCGCGGCTGATCGAAGTCCAGATGTAGGGGAGTCTCTTCACCTCTCCCCGCTCTTCTGCTGCGAGAGGTCGGATCGCGCAGCGATCCGGGTGAGGGGCAAGGCAAGCTGCGGGCCCAGGCAAAGGACCATCCGACTCGCACGCGGCGCGCGTTCGACCTATCATTCCAACCGAATTCGCGGAGGCGGCCCCTCACCCCACCCTCTCCCCGTAAGAACGGGGCGAGGGTGCGAGAGGCCGGGCGACGCGACGCGCAAGGTTGGAATGGCCGGGGGCAAGATGCAGACCGAGCTGAACAAGGTGATCGCGGCGCTCCGGGACTTCTACGCGCAGGAAGCATTCCTGTTCGAGAAGGACATCGGCGAGCGTGCGATCACGCATCGCTTCGCCGTGCATCTGGAGAAGCAATTCTCCGGCTGGTCGGTCGACTGCAACTACGACCGGCTCGGCGAGCGCACGCTGCATCTGCCGCACGGCACCATCATCTCGACCGACGATCATCTGGGCAAGTCGATCTATCCTGACGTCGTCGTGCATCAGCGCGAGATCCCGAACAATTTGCTCACCGTGGAGATCCGCAAGGCGAGCAACCACACCTCGCTCGATCACGACCAGCACAAGCTGATGGCGCTGACCGATGCGCATGTCTGGTTCGCCTACTGGATCGGCGTGCTGCTGGTGCTGGACAAGCACCATGTGACGATCTCGGAGGTCTATGTCAGCGGCGTCGTCGATCAGCCGCTGTCGCGCTGGTTCGCGACGCGGCTCGCGGAGAACGGCCTCGCAGCAGCGGATTAGCCCGGCTGCTAACAAGCGTCAGCGCCTTGACACCGCAAGGCCAGCACGTGACCTGTCGCGGCTGGATCACGCCGCGGTCTGGTGTGAGGGATTGCAATCGAGTTTCTTAATCCTCCCGGCGTCATCAAACGCAAAAAGCGCATGCATGACACCAGTTCTCGTGACGTACGAGATAATGGTCCCGTCATCCGAAGGATTGAGATCGTCTAACGCGCCTGCCGGATGTTCGCGGAGGCGATCGACCCAATAGGCACGGAGCGCCTCGCGGCTGGCAATGGTTATGCCGTTGCCGCAGCAGCCGCAGTGGACCACGGCATCTTCGGCAAACATGTCCAGGATCGCTTCGATATCGCCTGCGCGGTAGGCATCGAGCCAGTCAATCGCAACGGCCATCGGGTCAAATGGCATATTTCTCACCTGAAGGCCGTCAAAACCCACAATTTTAGGTTAAGCTTAACCCTGCTAACCTCTTCCTCTACGCGATTAATTGCATTTTAATAGTCGCCCCGGCCTCGGCCATATGCCGAAGCACATAGATGGCCGGGACCAAGGCAACGCCCATGTTAGACATGTCCGCGAAGCAGGTGGGTTTCAAGCGCATCCGGCTTGTGATCGTAGATCGACAACCGATCGTTCTCCAGGGTCTGAAGTCGATACTCCGGGCACAGCAGGGCTTCGACGTTGTCGCATCATGTCGCGATGGAACTAGCGGCCTCGAAGCAATTCGGAACTTGATGCCCGACGCCGCGCTTCTTGCGGACACCCTGCCGGATCTGACGGTGTCCGAGATCCTCGCTATTGCGAAAGCTGAGAATCTTTCCGCGAGGCTGCTGTTCTTTACCGAGTCCGATTCCGTATCCGACCACGATCTGACCGCAGCTCTTGCTGCCGGCGCCTGTAGCGCAATTTCGAAGTGTGCTTCGGCCGACACTATGTTGCGACAGTTGAGGTTGCTGACGAAGTGCAGTGTGTCACCCCAGCAATTCGATCACTCGCCAACCGGCAAGGACGCTGACGACGGCGGCAGAATTGAAAAGACGCTGGAGGTATTGACGCACCGGGAACGTCAAATCGTACATCTCGTATCAGAAGGAATGTCGAACAAGGAGATCGCGCGCCAGCTGAATGTTTCGCCAGGGACGGTCAAAGTCCACCTGTACAACATCTTTCAGAAGCTCGAGATCACCAATAGAACCGTGCTTGCCACCCTCGCGTTGTTACGAAGTCCCTCCGGCTTCGGCACACTCGCGCTGGCCTTTCTGGCGGTCGCCATTGCGGACGAACTCAAGGCGTCGGAAGCGAACGATATGCTTCCGGATGACGACGGCATCGGCCACGCGGGAGAGCACGCCGGAGATGAGCCCTGGGAAAAAGCCATTCTCCGGCACCTCGTCGCCTGGGAATTCGGCGAGACGCTCCCGCTCAGCCAGAGTGACTTTTTGGCCAAGCTGGGCCCCGCGAACACGGCGGCAGCAATGGAAGCGCTGCGCGTGGCTGAGGAATCCGCAGGCTCGAAACCGTGGAAAAACTACGGTCCCGTTGGATCGAGCACGCCCAATCTTCCTGCGCCTCCACTACGAGGAACCAGCGACACACAGACTGGAGGTGACCTGACCGCGGAACATCAATTCCCCCGACTTGCCTCCAATCGGATGTCGATTCAGGGAGGGGATGGCACCTTCGCCACTCTCGCCGGTGCGTTGATCTACGCACTGGACGACCCCCATCTCGCCGTGCAGTCGCATGACCTGGGTCAAGCTTCGATCGACACCTTCGTAGCCGTCGCCGGAGAGAATGCGGCCACAAAGCTCGCCGCGATCACTCATGCCGACGTCAATCATGTAGACAACTCAGCCCCGGGCGTCCCTTCGCACGATTCCCGCCTGTCTTCCGCGCATGTGACCACTGGAAACGAAAGCGTCGCTGGAGAAGACGCTCGGAGCTTGGTGAGTCATGGCGCCGAGGGTGACACACTCCGAAAACCCGTTGGCTTGGTCGACGCCGGTCACGATGCCGGTGTTGGCGGATACAGCCGCGATCAACCGGTGGGCGGCGGCAACGTTGATGGGAACGTTGTTCATCGCTCTCCGACAGATTCCAATTCTACATCTTCCCGCTCCGCCTTCGATTTCGCATCTGGCTCGAGCAGGATCAATCTTGCGGCTTTCGGAGCGCTTGCGTGGCTGCATATGACAGCGGCAACCAAATCTATACCGCCACATACCCTCGCCTGGATCTACGACGCCGTAAGCAATGAAACGGTCGTCTATGTCAATCCGACCGATCGGGTCCTTGATATCCGGGATCGCGGCGTGCTGGAAATCCATCTGCAGGGGATTGTATCGGTCGCGGAATCGGATGTCGTCGACCACCGAGAAGGCGCAGCTGTCGCCATCACCCTGGAGAAGCTCGAAGAAGCGCTGACATCGGCGAGCGCCATCGATGAGACTGTTCTGAGCAAGGACAATGTCCAGGCCAGCATCAAGGCGAGCGAGAGCACGCCCGGGACGGCTGGAGTTTGGGCCATTCTGGCCGACGACGGCTTGAGGTTCCAGTTCGGGCAGACTCGGAGCGGCTTGGGGGAGACGGCAAGGTTCAGAGCTAGCGATTCGGCGGATGCAGCGGACGAGAGCGATGGTGCGTCTGGCGAATTGGTTCGCGTATCATCGATCCAGCCCGCTCAGAGCGCGACAGCTGCGGCAGTTGGAAATCTCACATCCCAGAGTGAGCCGATCAAAACGGACACCGGCGTTTCGTCGACTGGGCCGAACGCGATCGCCCAACCGAGCATTGCAGCGGCCGACAGCGCGGACAGTGGTAACTCGCAGCACGCTTCGGAGTCAGAGTCTGCAAAGGCCGCAGCCACGGAATCGACTGAAGCTGACTCCAAGCCGGGCAATGGCGCCGAGCGTCACGCTCAGGCTTCTGACACTCCGCGAGGGTCAGGGAAGAAGGCAAAACCAGGCGGGGCCGAACACGGCAACTCGGAGCACTCCGCGAACGCGCCGGACCCAGCCGAGAACGCCGGATCGAGCGTTGCAGCGGCGGACAGTGCGGACAGCGGCAACTCGCAGCACGCTTCGGAGTCAGGGTCTGCAAAGGCGGCAGCCACGGAGTCGACTGAAGCTGGTGTCAAGCCGGGCAATGGCGCCGAGCATCACGCTTCGGCTTCGGACGCTCCGCGAGGGTCGGCGAAGAAGGCAGAACCAGGCGGAGTCGAACACGGCAACTCGCAGCACTCTGCGAACGCGCCGGACGCAGCCGAGAACGTCGGATCGAGCGTCGCAGCGGCCGACAGCGCGGACCACGGTAACTCGCAGCACGCTTCGGAGTCAGGGTCTGCAAAGGCCGCAGCCACGGAATCGACTGAAGCTGGCTCCGAACCGGGCAACGGCGCCGAGCATCACGCTCAGGCTTCGGACGCTCCGCGAGGGTCGGCGAACGAGACAAAATCAAGCGAAATCGAACACGGCAACTCGCAGCACTCTGCGAACGCGCCGGACCCAGCCGAGAACGTCGCATCGAGCGTCGCAGCGGCCGACAGCGCGGACAGCGGTAACTCGCAGCACGCTTCGCAGTCAGGGTCTGCCGCAGCCACGGAATCGACTGAAGCTGGCTCCAAACCGGGCAATGGCGCCGAGCATCACGCTCAGGCTTCGGACGCTCCGCGAGGGTCGGCGAACGAAGCAAAATCAGGCGAAGTCGAACACGGCAACTCGGAGCACTCAAACTCTGCGAACGCGCCGGACCCAGCCGATAACGTCGCATCGAACGTCGCAGCGGCCGACAGCGTGGACCACGGTAACTCGCAGCACGCTTCGGAGTCAGGGTCTGCCGCAGCCACGGAATCGACTGAAGCTGGCTCCAAACCAGGCAACGGTGTCAGCATTGGCGCCGAGCAACACGCTCAGGCTTCGCACGTCGCGGGGGCGTCAGCGGCAGTGAAGACCGCAGAACCGGTCGCCGTGGAACATGGCGACGCGGGGCACGATCTACACTCAACCTCTGCAAACGCCCCGCAAGCAACCGAGATCATAGACCCGAGCGTCGCAACTGGCGGTAACGCCGGACGCGGTAACTCGCAGAACGCTTCGGAGCCCGGGTCTGCAAAGGTCGTAGCGGAGTCGACCGAATCCGGCTTCACACCGGGCGCCGGCGTCGGCAATGGCGCCGAGCAACACGCTCCGGCTTCCGACGCTGCGAGCGCGTCAGCGGCAGTGAAGACGGCAGACCCCGCCGCCGTGGAGCACGGCAATTTGGGGCACTCAACCGCTGCGAACGCACCGGAAGCAGCCGAAACCGTCGATCCGAGCGTTGCAACCGGCGCTAACGCCGAACGCGAAAACTCGCAGCACGCTGCGCAATCTGCTGCAACCGCATCTGAAGACGTGCAGCCGGCCAAAGCTGCGTCCGAGACAGGCGGCGCCGATCAAGAACCGGTGTTCCGCTTCGAGCCAGCTCCTGCCACTCTCGTCGCGGTAGTCGAGCTTAAGCATCTTAATGATCCGCTCGATCTGCACATTCCGCCCGGTCAGAAAGAGGCCCTCGAGGTGATCGTCAAAATGGTCCCTAATGCACCGGACGAACACGCGGCCAACCACGGCGATCATAGTCCGCATCACGGCATTGTACCTGCGCATCATGACTTGCTGATTTGAAGCGTGGCATCGTCATTGACTGAAAACAGGAGCGACCGCGAGGGCCCGATGTTGAGCAGGCTGCCGCCCGCGTAGGTCTCACTGAATGCCGCAGCCCCTCACCCGGATTGCACTGGACGATGCTGCCCATCGCCAGGCGCAATCCGACCTCGCCCCGTCGGGGCGAGGTGGGCCACAAGGCCGCCCGCGCGAGGCGAGCGGCCTTTGCATCATCGTCCGTCGTAACCTCAGTGGAGCGGATCGCCTTGGCCGAGTGCGTAGGCGACGAGGTCCTTCAGCGCGAAACCGGGGCCGGTCACCGGCGTCCATTGCGGGTCGAGCGACAGCATGGTTCCAGTCTGAGCGACATCGCTTCGAAGTTTCTTAAATTTTGCCAGGTACCTCTTCCAGGGCATGGTGACCCTGGGGAAAGATATGAGTAAGCGGGCCAAACGTGGGAAGGCAGAGACGCTCGCACTCCCAATGGCCGGGAGAGTTGCAATTGGCGCCGTGGCCGTCGCTGCGTTGGGATACGGTTTGCTGGCTCGACCGATGAGCGTGCAACCGTCACGAAAGCCGTCCGCGCACCAGGCGCAGGCGTCGTCAACTCCGGTTTACGTGTCAACGCCAGTTCATGCATCAGCGCCAGCTCCGGCTCCGCTTCCGGCCCCGGCGCCTCTGGTCGAACCACCAAAAGCCGCCGAAGTTCCCGGAGCATTTGTTCGGCAGGTGGTTGACTACGCCAGCCACCAGACGCCGGGCACCGTGATCATCGATATCAGGAACACCTTCCTTTATCTTGTCCTGAACGACGCGCAAGCACTGCGCTACGGCATCGGTGTTGGCCGCGAAGGTTTTACATGGTCCGGTGAGCAGACTGTGGCTCGTAAAGCAGAATGGCCGGATTGGCATCCGCCTGCGGAGATGGTCTCGCGTCAGCCTTATCTCCCGCGCTTCATGGCAGGCGGTCCCGGCAACCCGCTCGGCGCTCGGGCGATGTATCTGGGCGAGACGGAATATCGAATTCACGGCACCAACAACCCCGATACGATCGGGAAGCGGGTCTCGTCCGGCTGTATCCGGCTGACCAATGAGGACGTCGTGGACCTTTACGAGCGGGTGAAAGTCGGAGCGAAAGTGATCGTGCTTCCGGCAACGGCTGCCCACCGACCATCCCAGGGAGCGCCGGCCGACGCCGCTTTCCGATTACCGGACCCGGCACCGCCGTCGAAGCGGCTCCCGGCGACTAACACGCAGATGCCGTCATCTGGACCGAAGATCGCCGAGGCCCAGTAACTCGGTTCTCCGTCCTCGGTCTGCAACCGAAGACAAGGAGGCAATTTAAGTCGTCGCTTTTAAGTCAGCTTCTGGCCGATAGCAGGCGCTTTACAGCACTCGGCCCCGACGTCGGCTTGTGGACCCAAAGCGGACATTCGGTCTTCCCCTAAACTCGTGAAGCTTCGAAGTATTACTGTCTAGCAGCCTCTAGCCCCTTGACAGCACGATATCGAAATTTAGCGCGCGGTGATCGCATCCATCTTCCGATGGAACGGGCTTTGCCATTAGCAAATCCGGACGTAGCGCGGCGTTAAGCAGTCTGTCGCAGGCATTGAGCGGCTCGTCAGGAAAATACATCTGGGTGATCAGCCGCTCGAACCGCCCGTGAATCTCGAAGTGAATGTGCGGCGGGCGCATCCAGTCCGGTCCTGCGGGATATGCGCCGGGCTTGACGGTCTTGATCCGATAAAACCCGTCGTCATCTGATCGAATGCCGACGCAACCCACGAAGCTGGAATCCAGCGGCGCGGGATTGGGGTCGTTGCCGTGCGCGTAACGACCGAAGGTGTTGGCTTGCCACACGATGATGGGGATATTGCGAACGGGTTCGCCGTCCAGATTGAGCACCCTTCCGGTGACCTGGATGATCTCTCCCTGGGCATGCCCTTCGATCCCTTTGACCGAGGTCAGGTCGTCTTGTGGGACCGCCGTGTGTCCCGTTGGGAAGTAGGGGCCGAGAATCTGGTCTGGCGTTCGGTACCGGCGCGTGGCGCTTAAGTTGTTCATAACCCGCCTCAATCTTCTGGCGTAAAGCCGGAGGCCTGCACGATCGGTCCCCAATGGTCGAAATCGGATTTGATCAGTTGCGCAAATTCCTTCGGCGTTTCGCCGGCCGGATCCATGGCAAGCCTGGCCAAGGCCGTCTTGAAGGCGTCGGTATTCACCACCGCGCGGATCGCTTCATTGAGATGGTTCACCATTTCAGCCGGCGTATTTGCCGGAACAAAGACGCCAAACCACTCATTGGCCTCCAGCGCCGGGTATCCCGCCTCGCGAACCGTCGGCACATCGGGAATTCGTGGCGATCGTTGCGGTCCGGTTGTCGCCAGTGCCCTAATGGCGCCGGATTGCACATACGGAAGGGCGGTACCGATTGGATAGATCGTCGCAGCAATCCGGCCGCCGATCAGATCCTGGATGCCGCCCGGGCCGCCATAGGGCAGGTGCACGAATGCGAACCGGCCGGCCTTGGCTAGGCTCACGCCGGTGAAATGCAACATCGATCCGGCCGCCGCCGTGCCGTAGGTCGCCAGCTTGGGATTGGCCGCGCACCATGTCACGAAGTCGGCCAGCGTCCTGACTTCGGCCGGCACCATCGGGCCGACGGTGATCAGAAATGGAAAGGAGCAGACGGTCGTGACCGGAGCGAAATCCTTGAACGCGTCATAGCCAAGCGACTTGTAGACATGGGGGAATATGGCGACGCTGGAGGCGGGCGTCAGGATTATCGCCGTGCCATCAGCCGAACTGGTTTTCAGCGCGCCGAGTGCAAGCCGGCCGCCGGCGCCGGGGCGATTGTCGACGATGAAAGAAGATGAGTATCCCTTCATTCCATCGACCAGCATTCGGGCGATCACGTCGATCGCGCCGCCGGCGCCGAAGCCCACCAGCATGCGTGACGCGCTCTCGGCGGACGCGGTGCGGATTGCGTTGGCGAAAATGGCGGCGAGGCCGCCGGTGCACGCCAGCGCTATGAGTCTTCGCTTCGTGATCATGGGATCGCCCTCGTCTCCGGCCCGGTCCTCATCGAACCGCTGTCACTCTGGTCCGCCCGGGCATTATCTGGTAGACCGAAAATTGCGGCATCCCTGTAACCCCAAGGTTAAGGCTCGCCATGGACTGGTCGGATCGAATTGGCCGCCGCATCAAGTTGCGCGACCTCCATATCCTGATGGCGATCGCCGATACCGGTAGCATGGCGAAGGCAGCCGCCAGGCTGGGAATTTCCCATCCCGCTGTCTCCAAGGCGATCTCCGAAATCGAAGGCACGCTCGGCGTCCGGTTGTTCGATCGCGGTTCGCAGGGCGCCGAGCTCACGTCCCATGGCGAGGTGCTGCTTCGCTGCGGCATTAATGTCTTCGACAGATGCAGCAAGGGCTTCGCTCGCTCGAGCATTTGTCCGATCCAAACTCCGGCGAAGTGAGATTGGGGTGCACCGACATCATCCTGCATAGCCTGGTGCCGTCGATCGTGCGGGAATTTTCGGCGAAACATCCCGGGGTCCAGCTCGATGTGAAATTGACCAATCCGGGCGAACATCAGATCCTGGAGCTACGTGAGCGAAGGATCGATTTGCTGATTACGAGAGCCACGGTACTGAAGGACGATTTCCATTCCGAAGTTTTGTTCGATGAGCCCCTTGTCTTCGTTGTGGGGGCCCACGGTGAATTGGCGCGAAAGCGCCGAATCTCCCTCACGGACATCATCATGGGCAATTGGGTGTTGCCGCCCTATGACAGCGCGCCAGGCGCGATCGTCGGCGAGGTATTTCGAGCCAATGGTTTTTCACCACCGAAGCCACGGGTCAAAACTATCGCCATTCAGCTCACGGTATCGCTGATTGCAAGCGGACAATTCGTCGGAATTCTTCCCGCATCGGTAGCGGCACTGAGCGCGCATCGGGCCGCGTTGAAAGTTTTGCCGCTAAAAACCGCTGGTCCCCGGATTTCGGCCGAGATCGTATTCCTGAAAAATCGAACGCTCAGCCCCGCGGTTGAAGCGTTCATCAACTGTACGCGGGAAGTCGCGAAATCGCTTGTTCGCGCGCCTTAATCAAATGTATGGCTGCTATTGGCCCAAGGCCGAACTGGCGGCATGTCGGTCTCAATGTCGCCTTCCGAGAGCAAACCAGACGCGACGAGTTTATGAGGGCACGCCCGAGAGCTGACTGATCTTTAGCCGACTCGATGCGTGCCAGGAAATCGGTCACCTCGCCCCGTCGGGGCGAGGTGGGCCACAAGGCCGCCCGCGCGAGGCGAGCGGCCTTTGCATCATCGTCCGTCGTAACCTCAGTGCAGCGGATCGCCCTGGCCGAGTGCGTAGGCGACGAGGTCCTTCAGCGCGAAGCTGGAGCCGGTCACCGGCGTCCATTGCGGGTCGAGCGACAGCAGGGAGGAGTTGTCGCCGAACATCATGCCGAGGAAGACTTCGGCGACGATGCGACCGCCGACGGGGCCGAGCTGCGGCGTGTTGATGGGGCCGGGCGCGCCGGTGACGGGGATCGTGACGGCGGTCTGGAACTGCCGCGCCTCGGCCAGGATATAGGCCCAGAGCGGACAATTGCCGGCAAACACGCCGTTGGCGATGGTCGCGATCTTGACTTGCGGATCGCCCGTGCCGGGCTCGTCGACGGCCTTGCCGATGATGATCTCGTCGTCCGTCAGCGGCGTCAGGTTCATCGCCCTGGCGACGGCCTGGCCGGACGGCAGTCCGAGCCGCCAGCTGCGCTCGAGATTGCGCAGCGCGAGTGAAGACGGATTGGACGCGACTTCCGGCGGCAGCTTGCGCAACGGGTCCACCAGCGAAGAATCGATGCGATAGGCGAACTGAAGCCGCCTCTTGTTGTCGGCATTGGTGTCGTCGTCCTCGACGCCATAGGCGCGCGTGTCGAGATCGATGAATCGGCCCCAATCCATGGCGCGTCCCGGGCCCATGGCGCGGAAGCCGGTCAGTGCGTTGTGGTCGGGATTGTTGGGATCGGGGAAGATCTGCAGCAGCATGTTGGCCGCATCGTTCATCCGGTAGCCGGGGCGGATCATGGAGTGACCGAGCCGGTAGGCCGCGACCGAGAACTCGACCGGCATGAACGGATAAGTCTTCCAATGGTAGTGGGCGAGCTTGCTGCGGTCATAGCTGCCTGCAGTCTTCAGCTCGTCCAGCACGCTGGCGTGGACGATGCGCGGCAGGAAGTCGTTCAGCACCAAATATTGATAGTGGAATCGAACGCGCTGCTGCACGTCCTCGAACGACAGGCTGTCATTGTCGTCGACCATGCGGTTGTGAAAGCGCAGCATCAAGGCCTGGAACTGCGAGACGATGCTGTTCTCGTCGTTGCGGGGATCGCCGATCAGCGCGCGGCCCTTGAAGCGCGGCAGGTCGCTGGCATCGGGCACGCCCGCGCCGGTGACCTTCTCGCCGAGGCGGAATTTGATGCCGTCATACATGTAGGGCTGGTCGTTCGGACCGCGGCCGTAGAGATTGTCGAGGTCGAGCGCCGGCGTGCGGAAGTCGACGAGCCCGTCCGGGTCCTGCTGTTTGGTCAGCGAGCTTACCGGATCGAAGGTGATGTCGTGGTCGATGAACTGGCCGAAATAGGTGTAGAGCGCGGGAATGCCGCTCTCTTCCGCGTCGGGCCCGTCCTTCGGTCCATCGAAGCCAGCGACCATCTTGTCGGCCAGCGCCGACAGGTTCGCGACATTGTCGGAATCGTTCGGGCCGAATTTCGCCGGTGCGAGCTTGCGGAACATGCGGCCGAAGCGGCCTTGCGAAAGCGGCGAACGCGTTGCGTTCAGACCGCGCGGAACAATTGCGTGGCGGCTGCTCATTGAAATACCTCCCTGAAAGTCACGATGGAAAATAACTAAAGCTAAAGTTGTCCGTAACAGGATATGCATGCGAGGCTAGACCCGGCGATGCGACGCCACAAGCCGCCACTTCACACAACGCGCGGCATCGATGGTGATTTGGGAGGGAGCGTTGCGGACAAGCTGCGGCTGCGCTTTGCAAATTCTTCCCGGAGCGATGACGGATAACATTCTCGTCATCGACAGGCGCAAGCGGCTTCGCGCAGTGTCAATTCGCCGGACCGTCGGCGAAGCGGATCGTCTTCACGTAGAAATTGTGGCGGCGCGCGCGTCATGCGCACACGCCGCAAATTCGTCAGTAGTCGCGCTGCTGCGAGAACGCGTAGCGCGGATTGATGCCGCAATAAGCCGACGTGCCGGAGGCACTGGCAAGGCACTGCTGATAGCTGGCGAACTGGCAGTTGCCGGGATAACCCCACATGCGGCCCTGCAGGCAATATCGATCGTTCGCAGGATGTGCCTGGGCGACCGGGGATGCTACGGCGATCAGGGCCGCGAGCGATGCGAGAGTGAGGATGGTGCGACGCATTTCAGTCTCCTTCGAGAGCGAGTGGATAAGACTATCAGATCATGCCTGTCTTGGTGTCGCCGGAATGCCTTGCGTTCGCGACAAGGCACATCATGACGCAGCCAGCCGCCGGCAATGTGATCTCGGCCACAGTTCGCGATCGGGTTCCGGCCTATCGTGAGCGGACTTGCACGCGTCGATCTCGGCGAACTACGCTTGCCTTATTCGGATCAAGTATTTTGGAGGTTCTAAATGCAAAGGTCATACTTGCTGGCTGCGACAACAGCGCTAGCGCTTCTCATGCAAACACCGCTCGCGCTGGCGCAGGGCGCACCGGCCTCCGGCGGAACCGCGGCGCCTGCGGCGACAACCACCGCGCCGGCAGCGACGACGACAGCGCCGGCTGCAACCAACGACACCTCCGGCCAGCCGACCGACTCCAAGAAGAATGCGTCGAAGAAGCCGGCGAAAAAGAAAATGACGCGACAGCAGGAGATCGATCACTCGGTCGACAGCGGCACCGTGCCCGCGCGCTACCGCAGCTCGGTGCCCAGGCAGTACCAGCAATACGTTCCGTTCGATAAGCAGTGACGGATCGCACGGCGGCGCGAGGCGATCGGACGTCGCGCCGCCGGTGCCATCGCGTGACGGCCGTGAAAATAGGACCTTGGCCCGACGGACTCTGGCCACACATCCCCAGTAGCGGTCCGCGCGAGCGATGCTAAAGTAGGCCGAAGCCCCGGGGAGAGTAATGAGCGACGACGTGAAGGATGCGGGCCTTGTGGCCATGATCAGCAGCATCCTGGGAGGCAACAAGCGCGCAGCAGACAGTGTTGCGCCGCCGCCGCTCATCGAGGGTCCGCCGCCGACAGCGCCGACAAACGGATTTGAGCCGGTCGAGCCGCCGGCGAAGATCGCCACGACGCCGGATGGCAAGCGCTTGCTGCCGGCGGAAGTGATCGCCGATCTCGTCCTCGGCGAGCTGCGCAAGATGGAGAATTTTCCGGCGACCGGCGTCACTGTCACCGTCTACGGCTACCGGCACTGGAACGCGATGATCACCTTCGCGCCGTTCTCGACCAGTTTCCAGAACGCGACCCGGTTCCGCCAGGCCATGCCGGACCTCGTCTTCAAGCTGCGCCGTTTCGTCGAACTTGAGATATGATCCGGCAAATCACCGGCGGCTGCCCGGCGCGATTCCTCGCGGCGTGAAGGCGCTGGCCGTGAGCCCGAACAGTTCGACAGGATTTTCGACTTGAGCGTTGCCTTTACCAAAGAAGAGAGCGCGGAAACCGCCGCCGAGACGTTGTTGCCGGATCGTCCGATCTCGCCGCATCCCAATCTCGTGACGGAAGCAGGCTTGCAGGCGTTGCAGAGACAGCTTCAAACAGCACGCAAGGCCTATGAAGCCGCGCAAGCCATCGAGGACGTCAACGAGAAGCGCCGGCAGTCGGCGGTGCCCTTGCGCGACGCCCGCTATCTCACCGAACGGCTGCGCACGGCGCAGGTCATTCCCGCCCCGGCCTCGACCGATATCGTCGCCTTCGGCAGCACGGTGACCTTCAGCCGCGCCGATGGCCGGGTGCAAACCTATCGCATCGTCGGTGAGGACGAAGCCGACCCCAAGGCGGGTTCGATCTCGTTCGTGGCGCCGGTGGCGAAGTCGCTGATGGGGAAGGCGGTGGGAGATGTCGTGGGGTCGGGCGCGCAGGAGATCGAGATTTTGTCGATTGGGTAGGGGGCGGTCAGATGGGCAGCGAGAATGCAGCCACGACGAGCGCTAGCAACGATCGCTTCGCTATGTGGCCGGCCGCATTGGCCTGCTGTTTTCCCGTGATCTTGGTCCTGCTTTGGAGCGGACCGTTCGAGGTTTCATTCTTGGGCGTCCCCGTCCTATTTCTGGCATGGGTTTGCTCGGCACTGCTTGCATTGGGACTCGCGCTTCTTTCGGCTCGTGCGCGTGACTGGCGGCGGGCCATATCGATGTCGGTCTTACCGCTCGCCACATTTGTCTTCGTCGCCAATGCCGGCGTCATCTGGCCACTTGCAGTGGAAATCGGAGAGAGAATCCATTTCCAGGCCATGCGCCGCAGCTATCTTGAGGATGTGGCGAGGCTTCCATCGTCGGGCGAACCTCGATTCGCCCTATGGCAGTGGGGTGGATTTGGACTCGGGCACGCCGTTGTCTACGACGAGGGCGATGAAATCGTGCTGCCGGAGCAATCGTCATCTTGGAAGAAGAGGGTTGCGAATACCGAAATCGGGTCGTGTGGTGCGTGGGGATTGCCGTTGGGGGATCACTTTTATCTCGTTCGGACCGGCTGTTGAATTTCATAGGCAAGGCGAGGATTGCGTGGGCAAAGGGGGCTATCGACAAGAGCAACCTCATTCGCCTAAAGCATAAGCCATGCGTTTCAATCGTCTCGCCCTGATATCGATGGTCTCCGCCGTCTCCGTGAATCAAAGCGCGACGGTTGGATGAGGCGGTTTCTGTCGGGGGCGTTGCCGTTCTACGCACTGGCCGGATTGGCCATGTGCATGTACCTCGTCCTGTACAAGACGAACCTGTTCGACTTGAACGCCATCGTCGAGGGTGCCACCGGTTCATCATGGTTTCCGGTCTTCGTGTTCGTCTGCGTGCTCCTGGAGTCGGTCTTCCCGTATTTTGGCTACTTTCCCGGAACCGCCCTCATCTTGATGTCCGTGGCGCTCAATCCGAAGCCCGCGGACGCCTCCGTTTTTATCGTGGCGTGGCTGGCCATCATCGTGGGCGCGGTTCTGAGTTACGGACAGGCTCGTTTTTTCAGACCGCTGTTGCAGCGGATTGCCTCAAAGGCGGCGCTGAACCGGTGTGAGTCCCTCCTCGACGCCTACGGTCCTTACGCGCGCGTTGCCTTGTTCGTTCATCCCAACGCTTGCGCGATGTATTTCACGGCACTCGGACTTCTCGGCCGGAGCCTGACGCGGGAGCTCGCCCATCTGTGCGTGGGTGCAGCGGCCTGTGTGGGCGTTCTGTTCGTCGTCGTGGCCAGACTTGTCTCGTCCGTAGGCACCACCGATGATGGGGAATTGCAGCTGTTGCTGGCGGCAGCGCTGGTCGCCATCGGGACCCTGGTCGGTCTCTACGCGGCCTGGCGGCCGGCTCGGGCCGCTTGATCCGTCATCGCACTTTTGCCCGACGGAGCAAGCGATTCGGAAAAGGCGCAACCCATTGATCCGACTGATGTCGGCTACTGTGCATGGGGTTGTTTTCGACATTTTTGATTTGGACGAGTGACGACAGCCGCGGCGCGTCGGTCATCGTCCTCAACAACCAGGGTTCAGGAAGGTGAATGGTGGGCGCAGCAGGGATCGAACCTGCGACCTCTCCCGTGTGAACCACAATCCGTAGACCCGAGCCAACCAAATCCGGCCATAGTTCAGATATAAAAATCCTTTAATTGACGTGGGTTATTGGCCTTGTTTGGCCATAAGGGCCCATAGGTGACCTTACTACATTTTGTATGCCCCCGTTGTGCCCGCCGTGAATTTTCCCTTGGGGCACAAAAACGGGGGAGGTTTGAGACCCGGTTCTGTTTGGTGCTGTGGATCCTCCCTACGAGGGCACACGGCAAGGAGAAGGTCTAAGGCCCGGTTCTGTTCGAGCGCTGACCGCCGTTCTTGCGGGGCACACCGGGCACAGAGAGAGGGACGGAATCATGACGGAGCCGGCCAACCAGCTGACGCTCACCGATACGGTGATCCGCAACGCAACGCTGCCGCCGGGTAAGGCGCAGCATTATCTCCACGACGACAAGCTGCCCGGCCTCGCCTTGCGCATGCGCGCCACCGGCGGCCGGACCTGGGTCTACCTCTTCACCAAGCCGGGGGTGAGGGGGACCCAGCGCAAGACCCTCGGCGCGTGGCCCAAATATAATGAGAAGGCCGCGCGCAAGGCCGCCACCATCGCCGCAGGCGAGGTCGTCAAGGGCTTGGACCCGAACGACGCGAAGCGCGAGGCGAGGCGGCAACAGGCAGCCGAGAAGCAGCGCACCACGCTCGCGACGCTCATCGTTGAAGATGGTCCCTACCAGACGTCCTTGACCGAACGTCAAGTCGTCAACTGGAAGCCAGCAATGTCGGCGCTCCGGCGCGGACTCAAGGATCACGCCGAGAGCGGCGTGGGGGACCTGACGCGACGCCAGGTCATGGCTGCGGTCGACAAGATTGCCAAGACCGGCAAGCGCGGTGCAGCCAAGGACTTGCGCAAGCACGTGCATACCTTTCTCGAATGGTGCGTCGGCGAAGGTTACGTCGAGCACAACGTGCTCGCCGGCTATCGCGCGCCCAAGGAAACCCGAGCGCAGAGAGTCGGGCGCCGAACAAAGGGCCGCGCGCTGACCGATGAGGAGATCATCAAGGTCTGGGATGCATCCGGCAAGCTCGGGGCTTTCGGTCTCCTGGCACGCATGTGCCTGCTCGGTGGCCCGCGCCGCAGCGAGCCTACCATGATCGAGTGGCGAAAGCACATCATGGACGACCGGATCACCTTCGATGCGGCGTGGACCAAGATGGGGCTGCACCACGATGTGCCGCGCACTCACCTGGTTGACGAGGTGCTCACGGCCGCGAAACATTTCCAGCGCGCGACGTCCGACTATGTCTTCCCGTCACCGAAGACCGGTGGGCAGATGTCGGGCTTCACCAAGATGGTCAACCGCCTGGTCAAGGAAGCGGGCGTTGCCAAGTTCACCA
Source organism: Bradyrhizobium nivariense (assembly GCF_029846715.1). GTDB lineage: Bacteria > Pseudomonadota > Alphaproteobacteria > Rhizobiales > Xanthobacteraceae > Bradyrhizobium. The sequence continues at coordinate 73,914 of NZ_JARVWW010000028.1, read as the reverse complement.
TGCATGACCTAAGGCGCAGTTTGCGCACCATCATGTCGCGCTGTGGCTACGATAACGAAATCCAGCGGTTGTGTGTTGGGCAGAAGCCAAGCGGAATCGATCAAGTCTACAACCACGACGAACAGTGGATCATCCGCAAGATGGCGTTCGAGGCGGCTCACGACTACATTGCAGAGCTGGTTGGCGCGAAACGCATCGGGAAGATCGTGCGCCTGCAGCGGACGAATCCGCTTGACCCGATCAAGGCCGAGCTGCTCGGCCGTCTCCGTGAGCATTATGCGGCCGAGGCGTCCTAGTCGTCTTATCGCACTTGGCCAGATAGGCCCGCACCGCATCGACACGATAGAGGGGCCGGCCATCGACGTAGCGCCATTTCAGCGGATGGTTCGGATCGCGCCGCCACTGCTCAAGTGCACCGGGCGTGCGCCGGATGACCGCTGCCGCCTCTAATGCGGTCAAGTTGGAGCTGCCCGGCAGCGTATCGATATCGAACGTCGCGGGTGGGGGCATGCCACGGTTCTTGCGACGGCGCTTCGCCGCGAGCGGCTTATCCAGACTATTCGGCGCCCTTAATCGCTCGATCCGAGTCGCTTCGCCCTTGCCGCTCATGCCTTTGCCCTGGACGGTGATTGGTCTAGGGCATTAGGTTCAAGGCTTCTCAAGCAAGAAAGGGATCGCGAGCACAGATATTGCGGCTGGGTAGCTGTGGCGTGCAAATAGGACGAATCGTTCCTGTCCGCGGAATGGCTAGCCAAAGCATTTTTGTAAAGCGAGAAGAAGCTTTCTCCCCGCCTACGGATCGCGTGAGGGCGCAGACAGGTCGAGCCGCGTCCGGAACTCTTGCAGGGTCATAGGCATCGTGCATGCCGTAGCCGGCAAATGCGGCAGAGAAGAACGTAGATCAAAGCTCTTAGGTTCTTCGATCGACTGATTGCCGGAACAATCAGACAGGTCGGGCAAATCGACTGCAATACTGACGTCACGAGAGAGTTCAAGGATCCGACCAAAGTCAAATGATGGATAGTTGCGCCTCAATGCGCCTGTGCTAGTACGCCCACTCTCGAATCGAGGAGCTAAAAGTGGCGAAGAAGGCAAAGAGCACGGCTACGAAGAAGAAAACTGTGCGTCGCGAATACACAAAGGCTGACTTGAAGGAGCTGCGCGCTCATTCAAAAGCGAAGACTCCGGTTGCGAAAATTGCGAAGCTCACCAAGCGATCCGAAGGCTCACTCCGCCAAAAGGCGCTCAAGCTTGGAATCCGGCTCGGTCATCAGCGCTAGAAGGCAGCATCATGACGCGTTCAATAGAGTGTTCTCGACCAGAACGTTGTTGCAAATCATCTGCGTTCTTCGCTGTTGTCACAATGAAGTTGTTGGGCGCTCATTATGACTTCAGGTGGGCAGCCGCAGTTGCGGTTGACTAGAAGAACGCCTTGGCAGGCTGAGTAGAAAAGAAATACGCCTAGTGGCGAGCTATCATGGGGCGTTCAACCGCACGAGGTAATGGCGCCACAGAACCGCAGGGCGAAGGAGACCAGTCAAAAATCTGGTGCGAGCGATTTCCCCTATGTGCGGCAGGACTCGAACCTGCAACCAGACTGTTATGAGCGGCCGGCTCTAACCATTGAGCTACAGGCCCCGCCGCGAGACGGCCCGCGGGAATGCGCGGCCGGCAACGGTGCGCGGTTCGTTTACGGATTGCGGTGATAGTGCACTTAATCCACGAGCTTTCGAGCTCATGCATTGAGAGTGCACTGCGAAAGCGGCGGAGTCATCGAGTGCATTGTCGCCGTGGGCTCTCGATTTGCCCAAGGGCTGTTCACAACGTAGCGCTTAGTATCACTTGCTCTCGCTCGGCTGCTAGACCACAATTTCCCGCTTAACGCGAATCAACAAATTTTACATTTTCTGGATAAAACGAAATTATGCAATTACACGACGAAAAAAGCGTCATCCCGCCGATCCGGAAGATTGCCAGAGGTTGCAAAGACCTGCGCATCGCTGTCGCCTTCTGGGGAGCCGGTGGCGCCAAGACGCTGTCCCTGAGTGGCGCGAAGAACGGCCGCATAATCTGCAATCTTGAGTCCGGCGCATGCAATCCGAAAGAGATCCGTAAACTTCGGGCCTTGAAGAAGAGGTTCAAGGTCAAGACGCACCAACAGCTCCATGCGAAGATCTACTGGTCGCCGAAAGCGGCGGTGATCGGTTCGTCGAATGTGTCCGGCAACGGTCTCGTCATCGATGCCACTGCAGCCAAGGGATGGCGCGAAGCCAACCTTTGGTTCGACCAGAAGGACTTGCTTCGTAGCGTCGGAGAATATTTCGACGATCTCTGGAGACAAGCGAAGCCTGTCACAGATCAGGGCCTCAAAGATGCGGACCTCAAATGGAAAGAACGGGCGCGGGCCACGAAGATCCTTTCGATCCAAAGCAAGTCGCTGCTGAGGGCCTTCGTGGAGGATCCCGCTGCATTTTGCGACCAGAAGATCTTCCTTGCCATGTACGACGAGGACGTCAGCCGTGAGGCTGCGACCGCGGAGCGGAAATGGAGGTCTCTAAAACGAGCGGAGCGCTTTGCCGACGGGCTAATGGTAAATTCGAGCGCGATGGCAGCCTATGAGGATTGGCACAAAATGCCAGCGGGCGCATGGCTCATCGACTGCTCGTACATGAAACAAAAGAAGCCGAAATTCGAAGGCATCTATCGTGTGTGGGGAGGCGGAGTCGTGAAGCTCTCCGAAAGCGAAGTACAGTTCGCCTATAGAACTCCTTCGGTGCTCGTCGGATCTCGCTCATTCAAGCTCTCGAATGACGAAAGGCGGGGCGTTGAGAGACACGGTGAGCGCCTATTCAGAGCGGCGAGAAGACGTCCGGGCCAGCTGCTGGAGATCGGGGCAGTCGCAAGAATTTGCGGCCTGTCCCGTCGTGGTGGTGGTTGAAACAGTCAGCCGCGAAAACGCAATGATCACGCCATGAAGTCTTAGGAATTCCGGTGACAGTGCTGTCACCGTGATCGGCATTCAGGCTGATCCTGGATGTTCTACGCGAGGATGGAGGCTGCAATTTTGGCGTCCAAATGGATTACGCTTGGAGCATCTTTTACGAGAAAGGCGCGTGTCCGTTCGACGCGGTTTCCGAGGCGGCATATCATCTGCCGATGTATTGAAACGACAAACTGACGCTATTTCCATAGGAGACTAGTTTATGCCGCTTTGGAACAATGCTCCGCTGGTGGCTTATCATGGAACCGATTTTAGGTCGCTATCGAGTTACAATCCGGTCAAGGGTCAGTTGCTCGTGGGTTTTACGGTTGATCTAGATGTGTGCCGCCCGACTACTGACTTTGGGAAAGGCTTCTACCTTACTACTTCGCTGGAACAGGCACGAAACTGGGCCAACGTGAAAGCTGACAGAAGGAGGTCCAAAGCTCTTATTCTAAAGTTTGAGCTGGACCGTGAATGGCTCGCATCGCTCGACTCCCTGTGCTTTGTTCTTGCTGACACACCATTCTATAATCTGGTTGCTGATTGCCGAGGAGGAATTGCGCCTCATCAGCGACCAGGTTCGCAGCAGCTCTACGATGTTGTGTATGGCCCCGTAACGCTGAAAGGACAAACAATGGTTGTCCAAAATGCCGATCAGATAAGCTTTCATAGCGATGTGGCGGCTTCGGCGCTGCCTGAACCCGCGGTCGACGACATCGCAACGGCAAACGACGGTCAACTGCCCCGAGATATGCTATGACAGTCTCCATTACGCCCGAAAACTTCATCGCCAATTTCGGCCCACACACCGAGAAATTTTGGAGCGAGATCGAGTGGCTTGTCTCCGTTATAATGGAGGGTGACCGAGCTCTCGCTTTTCAGTACGAGAAGCGCGTAAACTACGCACCTGTAGAGCAACAGATCCTCGTCTATCACGAATCGCCGCTTCATGTCGCGCTTGATCTCTGTGACCAAATAACCCTGACGAATGAGCAACTCGAGCGGCTGCGTAGTATTGGGGGCCCCGAATGGAGACCCGTCGCTGAAGGGCTCGCACTCGATTCGGCGAAGTCCGCAAAGCCAAATGGACTAGGGTCGATTAAGCGATATGTGCGAAAACACCCATTTCAGATATTTAGTGTGGCATTGGCGTCGGTTGCCGTTAACTTGGTTGAATTCGGAGTCATCGCTCGGATAGCTGCCGCTCTCACGGAAATGATTTTGAGATTGTTCCGTTGATTGTAAAGGAGCGGGAAAACGTCCGACAAGGTTTCCAATTTAAGAGCGGTCCAGCATTACTGTGCCAGTGCACCTAATTCATGAGCCCTTCGAATCTGCGAAAGCGGCCAGAGTCATTGAGTGCACTGTCACCCTAATCCTCCCATGAAAGGCGGCATTTTTCGTGCACCCTCTTGCCGCAAACGTTGCAACGAATCTGGCGGGTATCTACTAGGTTGAGTTGAGGGGGGCAGTTAAGCTCTTCGCATCGCCCTGCATCCTCGCGTAAGGGCAGAGTGGGATTCGCAGACCGTGTTTCACGCCAAGGCAGATAGTATTGACGATCTGATGCGAGCGGTCTTCAGGCGCCTGCTATCGCGAAGCACTGGCAATTTTAAAGTTTCGTCGCGCAAGGGCAAGAGCACGGAGGTGTTCGGCGCGCTACTTGAACTTACCAATCCGCGAGCGCGCCTCGGCAGATCGATGGGACGCGCTCGGGTGTTCAGCCCTCTTGGAGAGCTGATGTGGTATCTCGCTGCAAGTAATTCCCTTGACTTCATTCAGTATTACATCCGCGATTATCACGAGTTCTCCGATGACAGTCGTACGCTGAATGGCGCCTATGGGCCGCGTATCTTCAGTGTCGAACGCGGTAACGGTGAGAATCCAGCGAGTGATCAATGGGAACGTATAATCGAGACCTTGAAAAAGCGGAACGGAACTAGGAATGCACTGATACAGATTTTCTCGAACGACGATGCGGCCCGCACGACCAACGACGTTCCTTGCACATGCACGCTTCAGTTCGTCATAAGGGACAACAACGTTTCACTGCATACACATATGCGTTCGAATGATGCGTTCCTCGGTCTCCCGCACGACATTTTCTCCTTTACCATGCTCCAAGAGATCGCCGCCCGTGAGCTTGGGGTGGAGCTTGGGAGCTACCTACATTCTGTGGCCAGCCTGCATCTTTATGATGATAACGAGAAGCTTGATTCAAGATCTCGGGCTCAACAATATCTAGACGAGGGACTACACGAGATCGTCTCGATGCCTGCTATGCCGATGGGAAACCCGTGGCCAGCGATCCGGCAAGTCTTGAGGGCAGAAAGTAATATTCGTAACGGCCGCCACGATCATGAGATCGAAGCTGATCTAGATCCGTATTGGGCAGATCTCATTAGGCTCATTAAAGCCTACGCAATGGACAAGACCGGTCAGCCGCCGAACAAATTGGAGGATCTACTAGCCGATATCGTCTGTCCCACGTATCAGCTATATATTTTAGATCGAATCGCGAAGAAGTCTGGCACTAATAGGCAAGGCGGCGATTTGTTTGGGGAAGCCGATGCCGGCCGGGATGCATAAGAGTGATACCGACGACATCGCTGCGTCCCTTGCTAGGTACGAACAGGAAAATGGCCAGCTTCCGGGCTTGAAGAGTCCCGTTTGGCGAGACACGCTTATTAAGCAGATTGTTTCGAGCTTGCGACGGATTGCCTATGTTCACGCGATCAGAGATCGCGGTGTGTCGACTAGTAGATTGGATCCGCATCAAGCCGCATTCGATCCTCTCAAGGGAGCTTCGCTCCTTGTGAGGCGAGGAGAGACAGACGAGGCCGTCTGGTTGACGTTCGTTGCCACGCACTTTGGAAAGCACAAGGACGATGGCTGGAAGCTGGCGGCAAACGTTTTCGGCGCGTTTGGCGCTGGGCCAATTTGGACCACGAAAGCCTACGGTCAAGCGCCCGGTAGTTTTCTTGCAATGCTCACGAGTCAGCGAGACGCATTGTCGGACATGAAACGTTCTGGACGGTATTCGAACCATCGGCAATATCAAAGCAAAGCGCCAGAGGTTATCGATCGCACGTTTCGCTCGTTCTACGATTGGCAATTCTCTAGAGGCGGCTTTCCGCAGCTCATTAAAGCTGTTCACGAGGCGCATGGGCAGAACCCGACTGAGGCGTTCGACGTTCTCTATAAGTCGCTTGACGCTGTGTCTGGCTTTGGGCGCCTCGGTAAATTTGATTTCCTCACCATGCTGAGCAAGCTCCACATAGCGCCTATTGAGGCTGGTAGTACGTACCTTGTTGGCGCTACAGGTCCACTAGCTGGAGCAAAGTTGCTCTTCTACAAAGATAGAGCCCACTCTGTATCTGCGAAAGCGGTCCAGGCAAAAGTGGACGCACTCGATGATTATCTGAATGTCGGAAAGCAGGTGATCGAAGACAGTTTGTGTAACTGGCAAAAACAACCAGACAGATACGAATATTTTCGTGGCTAGTCGCGTATTGCTGGAATATAGGGGTCCTCTTCCCAGTGGTATCGGCGCTTGAGGAACGACATCTTGCCGTGTGGGAGAGCGCCAGCATTCTCTAGTTGCCCAACGATAATGCCCGGCGTCACATGAGACTCCCTCGCTGCCGCAATGATCGCTGCGCGGTTGGGTCGGGCCGTCATCAAGCGCTCTCGAATCTGAAGGGGCAATATCGCATTTTGGGCAAACTCATTTGCCTCCGCCTCTCTATCTGATTGATCGGCGGCTATGATGCTAGCGCCCTCACCATCTATGTGGCTTTGCCCGTGTAGTACAACATGGCCTGCTTCGTGGAAGAATGTGAACCAAAGGTGATCCTCAGATAGGTGTCGAAAGCTAAGGTGGATAACAGGGTTTCCGTTTCGATTAAACCAAGACGCGCCGCTCGCACGGCAGCCGTCAGGTGCCCGTGAGCTGGTAACCGCTACACCGACCGCGCTACAGGCAGATTGGATGCGTGCGAGATAACTTTTCGGGTGCTTGAACGCGGATAGCTTCCGCAATGCAGGTAGAATTGTCTTGAAGCCTTGCGGGTCATATTTACCGAGCCCCAACATGTCGGCTTGTTTTTCGCCAGCACGCAACCACACCAGAGTTGCCATGCCGTCTGCCGGGAAGACTAACGATGTTCTGAAGGCGACTTCGCCAACGCCGCTTGAGTATCGAGTGCCCCATTCTTGAAGGCTTGCGCAATCAAAAAACGCCAGCAAGTGTGAGCGCAACGAGCTTCCGCGAGCAGTCTGCGGCAACCAGCCGTATCGCTTCATGCTCTTGGTCGGCATCGTCGCTACCCAGGACTCTTCATCAGCAGGTCCGGTAGCGCCCAGCCGTGCAAGTTCTCGGACGTAGCTCTTGTCGCGCGCAAGCCAAAATCTAGAAGACGAACCAAGGATTTCTGCCAACGCTTCAGCGATCGCTAAAGTGATCCGTGATTGTCCCGAGATCAAAGCTTCGAACTGATCGGTTGGAAGTCCTATTCTATCGGCTAACTCTTCCGGGGCCACTTCACGAGTTGCGAGCAGTCTTCGAATAGTCTCGCCTGGCGGCGACGCCCAGTTGGGATCTATCATCATGCTGAGATCAGCCCCTGCCTGTAATGTCAAGAAGCTTAACTCGGTGGGATTGCCGCCAACCGTCGTTGGTCATCGAATTAGCGCCGATCGGCTCCACGATGAGCCATGTGCCTAGTCCTAGATGAAACCTCAGCTTAACGGTTTCGCCTTCCATCATGATTTCCGGCAAATCAGCTAGCTCGCCTAGGTACATCGCCTCTCGCATGTCTGCAATAATACTTCGAAGGGTTTGCGCTAGATCGGGGCCAAGCGCTTCGGTGGCTATTCCGTGGTCCATGGCGACCTCGCGCATCCGGCTCGAAAGATAGCTAAGTTCCACGGTAGACATACCCGGCGGCTATTGAGCTCTGGTGCAATGGCAGCTTATGTCGGAAACAAGCAGCGACCCAATTGCCCGCCGCGCGCCCAGGCGAATCAATGAATTTATTGAACTAGAAGTAGTATTAGCATTGCGGGGGTCATATCAATACCGATCGTTGGGCCGCGTTGCAGCGCGGATTGCCAGACCTTACCAAAATCACTTTCGAGCCGCGCCAAGATTGGGTTCTCTCGCAGGATACGCCGCTGATTTTGCTGGTGGGCCCGGCAGGACTCGAACCTGCAACCAGACCGTTATGAGACGGCGGGATAAACGTTGGATTGGTTGATTGTGCTATGTTTTTGGCCAAATTCAACCGTGTTTGTCGCGGTGCGCGCGGGTTGTTTCTGGTGCGAAACTGGTGCGGTCCGGCTGCAGGCGAAACCTGGACTTAGGGAATGTCCTTTAACGTGAGAACGCAAGTCAGTCCCGGCGACCGACGGCAGGCGAAGCCCCTAAAATGCAAGCCAGACGAAAAAGAAGTGAGCTTCTTCGAGCGTCTAAAGACAGAAGCCATTCGCTGAGTGGCGGGCCTACACCGAGCATCCCTTCACGAACGGATCGGCAGACGGTTCGCTCCCCGAAGCGGCGTTTCGTCAGTACCTCGTTCAGGACTACCTGTTCCTCATCGAGTTTCCTGGCGCCTACGCGCTCTCGGTGCGTTGCCGGAATTCGTGGAAGTCGATCCAAATGGCTCTCGAAAGCTCCATTGGACATGACGGCCTGAGTTACGCGTGCTAAATTCCGGCGATGTTTCCATGCCTCGAGTAGCAAAGATGGCGATGCAACCCGTACCAATGCCGCAGCAAGCGCCCGCGCCACAGCAACAGCCATATGCCCCATATCCTAATCAACCGCAGTGGTCGCCTGAGCAACTCGACCAGATGCGCAGGACCCGCCTACAGCCGACGCAGAAGAAGCGGACGAAAGACTCCCCGGCGATCGTCACCAGCGTTCTGAGCGACATTCTGGTTTTCGCGGAGACTCAAGACGCCGATGGCGAACCTCGATGCCTTTCCTTTCGGCCGAACAAGATCGCGGGCTACAAGGGCGAACCCCTTCAGGACATCGGAATCTTTCCGGGCGCTCCAATCGCCGCCATCACCTGGGATATCGAAACCACCATTGTTCAATCGGTGACTGTCCAGCTTGAGGGCAGCGCCCCTCTTGCTGCGGCTGGCGCGTGAGGTGAGCGCCAAATGGCTGACACGCTTTTGCCGCCGCCAACCAACACCATCGAGGGGATCTACGTTCCCGACGGCGTGATCCCGGACACTCTTAGGAAGTGGGGCTACTTTCCAGATGTCGATAGCTGGTATCCAGGCGATTTGCTTCTCACGAGCAGCGTGGAGCCGGATTGGGTTTCAAAGAAAATTCAACAGGTTCAGACTTCGGGCTACGGAGTGGACAACGCGAGATTCACACACGCCGCCGTCTATCTGGGCGACGGCTTGATGGTCTGTGAAGCTCAAATTGATCCGTTAAAATCGATAAAAGAGGTTCGCGTCACCAAACTTTGGGATTATCTCGGAACACATGAGATTCGTGTACGGAGATCGGTTCATGTCATCAATCGTGAGATTGGCTGGGCAATCGCCGTCGCCGCGTGTCTGCGCATTGGCAAGGACTATGACTGGAAGTTCATTGGAGGCATTGCGCTTCGGCATGCTTGGACGGGAAAAGCTATGATGAGCGATCTTACTGATCTAGAGACGAACAATAAGTTCGTATGCTCAAGCCTTTATTCAGCTGCGCACGCGTACGTCACTGGCATCTCAATCAATGACAGGGGTAACGGCATTTGCGCTCCAGCCTATCTCGCTGGAACACAAAAGCACTTGGCCGATGTTGAGTTCGGCTGGCGGAAGATTGCGTAGGCTCCCCTCGCGTATTTCGTTCCCCTCTCAAGGCTGAAACAGGGGTTCGATTCCCCTAGGGAGCTCCAGCTATCTCAGGCACTTAGGTCGCCTTCAGCCGCGTTCGTTGAAGACGCTGGTGAACAGCGGCGAACGCTTGCGGAATTTGATGCCGACATTAGCAGACTGAGTCGCCTCAGCAGACTAGCCTCGTGCGATGCCTCTCGCTCTGGCTGAAGCATTCGCAAAAATTTCCTCGTAACACTTCGGTATCCAGAAATATTCAAACCACCGCTGACGTGTGCTGTCGTACGCCAGCGCCCTCGGATGTTCGCATTGACCTTGCTCGTCGCACAATCAACTCTCGCCCTGTCGAGCATTGTGCGAATAGGAGGGCGACGTGAGATACTATCGACGAGAGAAAACTGGCGAACAACGGTCACAAGTCAGTCCTCCGATAGCCGCACAACCGCACACCTTGCCATTCGCTCAGCGGCTCACCTGCACAGTTGACGATGCATGCGAAGTGACCGGCCTGGGACGCACGAAGCTTTACGAGTTGATAGGTGCTGGGCGTATCGTGACGACAACGATCGGACGTCGGCGACTAGTAGTGGTGCGCTCACTTTTGGCTCTCCTTGAAACCAATATGTCGAACTCATCGATGTGCGACTTATAAGAAGCAACCCACTTCAACGCGCTTTTCCTCAGGAACTCATTTTGATGACACGACTCAGCCGGTCGAACTCGTCCGCTCACCACCGCATCATCGCCCTCCTGCCGGAATTCGGCGGCATGGGTGTAAATTAGCGCCGAACTTTGACCACCCAGCGGCTTCCAACATTGCCCCCACACGTAATGAACATTCCGTAGATGGTTCAACGAATTCGGCGGTGTCGGCCGGGGTCAACCTTCGGCTCTGACTCATTTCTGATGAAGTTCGCCGGCGACTCTGGTTCTTCAACGGAGAATCGGCGCCATGCGGACAGGCTTTCGAATTTCATCGCTAGTACCGAGTGGTTTGGTCTTTGATGGCGTAAGTGATTCAGAGGATTCGGTTATTCTGGCTGTTCGGTCAGAGGCTGCGGAGGCCCAGTGCCCTTTGTGCGCGACAGCATCGCGCCGAGTCCATAGCCATTACATCCGGCACGTGGCCGATTTGCCGTCAGCGGGCAGAAAGGTGCGCCTCCGATTGCTCACGCGGCGCTTCACATGTGAGGTGCCGCATTGCCGCCGTCGGATCTTCGCAGAGCGGTTCGGAGAAGACGTCGTTCCGCTTCGACGGCGTCGGACGGCACGGCTCGAACACATCGTCCATCACCTGGGGTTGGCGCTCGGCGGCCGGCCGGCAGCAAGCTTCGCCAAGCGGCTCATGCTGCCTGTCAGCAACGATACCTTGCTACGGGTGGTCCGCCGGCGGACGGCGATGCCGATGGATCCATTGCTTGTTGTGGGTATCGATGACTGGGCGTTCCGGAGAAATCGTCGATACGGGACCATCGTGTGCGATTTGGAGCGTCGGCGGATCGTTGCCTTGCTACCCGACCGGGAAACGGCGACCGTTCAGGCGTGGCTGTCGAAGCACCCGGGCATCAACATTGTGTCGCGAGATCGCGGTGGTGGATATGGCGAGGCAGCAGCCAAGGCGCTGCCGAACGCAATCCAGGTCGCCGACCGCTGGCATCTGATGGAAAACGCGAGCGCGGCCTTCCTTGATGCGGTGCGCCGCTCCATGAGCAAAATCCGAACCGCAATCGGGGCGACGACGATCGATCTTAAACTGCTGACCTGCGCGGAAAAGCTTCGCTATCAGGGCTATCTGCGGCGCCAGGACAGCCATGCCGCAATCGCGGCTCTTGTCAGCGACGGTGTGCCGCTCAAGGAGATCGTCCGCCGCACAGGACATAGTCGCAATCTGGTTCGCCAAATTAGTCGCGGCGGCGGTACGGATATCTTCCGCACCCGTCAAAGCACCCTGGGCGGGCACCTGCCGTTCCTGGACGCGCAGTGGTCAGGCGGCTGTCGTAACGGTGCCGAACTCTGGCGCCGTTTGAGAGGGCAAGGCTTTAAGGGATCGCTGCGCGTGGTGGCGGAATGGGCCACGCGACGGCGACGCGCCGAGACCATCAGCCGTCAACAATTGCAGAGGGTCCCCGCCGCCCGGACGATAGCGCAGTTGATGACGATGAAGCGGGACCACCTAACCAAGGCCGAGACCGTCACGGTTGCCGCTATTGAACAAAGCGTCCCTATGCTGGCCGATGCCAACGCTCTCGTTGGCCGCTTCCACGCGATGATCCGAAAGAGGGCCGAGATCGAGCTCGAACCTTGGATAGATGAATCCAAGCGGAGCCTCATTGGCTCGTTCGCGAATGGCATCGCCAACGACAAGGGCGCGGTGCACGCGGCTATCACGCAACCATGGTCCAATGGCCAAGTGGAAGCTCAGATCACCAAGCTCAAGCTGGTCAAGCGGCAGATGTACGGGCGCGCTAAGCTCGATCTCCTTCAGGCTAGGCTGATTGGCGCGCCATAAAAACAAACACGATCATCGAATATGCGTCAGAGCCAACCTTCGGCGCCGATCGGGGGCGCATTGCCTCACCCAGAATGTTACTGGACAACTTCTCGCCGATGATTGGGTCGGCGCCATCGAATTGGTTCGGTGGCGTCTATGGCGGGAAAGATCAGCATGGGTGCGCGGCGCGAGGTGTTGTCGGCGGTAATGGAGCGTTACCGGTCGGCCAAACGAGCGGGAAGGGACGGATCCTCGACGAGCTGTGCGCGACGACGGGCTGGCATCGCAAGCATGCGGTGCGCGTACTCCGGCGACGCGAGACAGTTGGACCGGGCGAGATCGAAGCAACAGGAAAGCGAAGACGCAAATATGGCGCGACGATCAAGGACACGCTGACGGCGCTGTGGGAGGCGTCAGATAGGGTGTGCGGCAAGCGGCTTAAGGTGATGATTCCGACCTTGCTGCCTGCCCTTGAGCGGCATGGCCGATTGCAGCTTGGCCCGTCGGACCGTGATCGTGTTCTGGCTATCAGCGCCGCCACCATTGATCGCCTGCTCGTCGATGTGAAGATAGCGGCAAGCGGCGGCAGGCGGCGCCGTGCCGGATTCTATTCGGCAATCCGGCGTGAGGTCCCGATCCGCACGTTCAATGACTGGAACAGCCCGGTGCCGGGCTTCTGCGAGGTCGACATGGTCGCCCATGGCGGGACGTCGGTGGCCGGCTCGTTCATCCAGACCCTGACGATGGTCGATGTCGCCACCGGCTGGACGGAGTGCCTGCCGTTGCTGACGCGGGAAAGTTCGCTTGTCGTCGAGGCGATCAATCGGGCGAAGAGCCTCTTCCCCTGGCTGTTGCGCGGCGTAGACTTTGACAACAACAGCGCCTTTATGAACGATGTCGTTGTGCCATGGTGTCGCGAACAGAAGTTCGAAGTCACTCGCTCGCGTGCCTACAAGAAGAACGACCAAGCGTTCGTCGAGCAGAAGAATGGTGCCGTCGTCCGTCGCCTGATGGGTTACGGGCGCTTCGATGGCGTCGATACGGCCCGTTTGATGGGCCGCCTCTACGCGGCGGCACGGCTCTATGTCAACTTCTTCCAGCCGTCGTTCAAGCTGAAGGAGAAGCGCCGCGAAGGGGCTAAAGTGATCAAACGCTATCATCTTCCATCGACGCCCTATGAGCGTGCATTGGCGCATCCCAAGGTGACCGCGGCCGTGAAGAAGCGGCTTCGCGATCAGTATCGCTCGCTTGATCCGGTCGCGCTGTTGTCTGAGATTCGCGCGACCCAGGACGAACTCGGCAATCGCGTCGATCGTCGTCCCGGGCAGGCGCGCGGCCTGCAACCCGACAGCATGATCACCGCGCCAGCGACCGCAGCCGCTTTTGCGAAGACGCTCGGTAAGACGACGACGTCCGGCGAGCCGCGTGCCTCGCACCGGCGCACCCGTCGGCCCTATAAAACCAGGGTGCGCATGCCGTCCAAGCTCGACCCGCATACTGCTTCGATCGAGAGTTGGCTCGCTGCGCAACCGCAGTTAACTGCACTCGCCATCGTCAACCGGTTGAGAGAGAAGCACCCGGGGGAGTTCGGGACGAGACAGCATTCGATCGTGCAGCGTCTGCTGAGGGCGCTTAGACGGAAGACGGCCAAGAAGTTGGTCGCGGAAGAGTCGCTCGGCTCGGCCAATATCGCTGCCCCGCTGCCCGGGGTTGTGGACGGCTCGGGCTATGTAGGGCCCGCCCCGCCCACAGCCCCTCTCGCCGAGCAAGCCGGAAAAGCCACCTGGCGCGGCCGATACTTCGAGATCGCATCGACCACTACAATGGCGCGGTGAGGGTAACATTCGCTGATGCGGCAATACGGGGGGTCAAACCGTGCGCCGAACAACATGCTATTGGCCGTCTCTAAGCCTGAACCGGCTTGAAAACGCGCGTAAGAGCGCGCTCGATGAGGCTTTGGTCGTGCCTGAAATCCACGCCCCACGAAATCGCCCTTGCGATAGCCTCGTTTGATTGAGCCGGAGGCCCATATTTCTTCAGGCCCAGGAACGCCGTCAGGGCAGCTCGGTAGAGAGGTGCGGCGAAATTGTAGAGCGTCTGGCCCGAGGATTGGACGACAAGACGGTCCAAGGCAACGGGATTTCCGTGCAGGAAATCGTTGCGGGCTCGGAGCAGCTCGCCATAAATCCAGCAGGGCAGAGAGTTGGGCGCCGTCTTATTCTTCCCGGCATAGGCATCGTATGACCGCTTGGTGAGGTCTTGGTCTCGCCACTCCAGATCGTGAAGGAGCCGGTAGATATTGCGGTAGCCAACCTCTCCGTTTTGTCCCGGATGCGCCAGGGTCTCGAAGGCGCTAATCCAAAGCCCAACAGACCTACCCAGAGCGTAGTGGGTCATGTCCGGCCCTGACGGGAGCTGTGATGCGGCGTAGGCCATATTCAGCGACCTGAACAAGGCTATCGAGCGCCATGCGTTCTGATGGGTCTTAAACCTGCGGTCCCATGATCCCAACAGCGCGGGGAGCAGCGTATTGTCGGCATCGCCGAGGCTGAGCTGGGCGTGAGGTACGTTGGCGTCCTGATGGCCGTGAAAATTCTTAGCTACGTTTGAATCCCTGAACGCTGGGGAGCTGCCTACTATTCCGGCGTAGTTGGTGCTCGTAATCCACGGGTGGAAGTCGAACCAGGACGAAAACTGGAAGGGGCGGGTATGGGGATAGACCAGCCGCAGTGCTCGGGCCTTGCACACGCACGAGAGGGCAACCGCATCCCGAAACCCCGACGCCTGCTCGATGCCAATCAAGTCGGGTTCGCCTTCGCGGACGAAAAGTACTGCGGGTGCAACCTGATGGCCAAATTCATCGTGAAAACGTCTGATGAATGTATCGAACTCAGTGTGAGCGCGGCGAATCTCAATCGCACGGGCATCATTGCAGGAGACTAGCGCGTAGTGGCTGCTCTCAAACGGTTCATTGACTGAGATATTCGGCAGAATGTAGCCGGGAGTCCAATTGCTCATGGTAACCTACTGGTCGCAATCCGGGACGCGGGCGCGTTCCTTGATCAGCTACGCGCTGCTAAAGCAGAGGGCCGCCCGCTGATGGATGTGGTGCGCGGCGTGGAGGATGCAAAGGTGACCACGCTGGTCGAGCCTAGCCCGGGTGTGGTGCACCAAGCAGTGCGCCAATGACGAGGGCGGCGCGTCGTCACGGATGAGCTGCCGGAATAAGTTGTAGGACGGAATAGAGACAGCGTATTCCGCCAATTCACGCGTCGACCTGCCTGAAGCGCCTGCCATGCCGCCGGGCCACCAAGCATCAACCGGCGAGCTGATCGAATTGCCTCGCACCATTCGTACAACGCGCGCTCCGCGGCTTTCACTTCAAGATCGTCCAACCGATCGACTGAGAACTCCTGCTGGAGCCGCGCCACCGCCAATCGCGAGGCGTTGAAGGACGGTCCACCTATACGGACGATAGGGAAGCAACGGCGAGATGGTCGGCTAGATAGGTGAGCCGGGGCTTGTTCTCTTTCAATGCTACGAGTGAAAGTTTATTGCCATTACGGCCAGCTACCATACGGACAATCCAGTCTTCGGCTGTCCTATGGAACGCGATGTCACCCGCCTCAGCCAATTCACCCCGGCGTAACGTCCCCATATCGGCGCGCAGGGTAGCGCACTTGTCCGCCAATTGACGAATATCTCTTAGCCAGTCCAGCTCGCCCGTAGTAAAGCTTCCGATGCTTTGCCGCGCTTCATCAATAACGGTTTCATCTGAAAGCATGACCTGTGCGAGTGCAACGATCATGGCGTTGTGTTTCAGTCTTTGGTCCCACGCCTCTGGACTCTCCCTAAACGGCTTATGCAGGTTCAGGGTCAGGCCGCAGTCCCATGCTAGCCACAACAATAAGCCCTTCAGACGCGCGACGTCATCACTATCGCGAAAATCTTCTCCAAGCGCTTCAAGGCGAAGCAATGACGCACTTGACGTCGATGGTTCGCGCTCAAAAATATTCAACATGACTGCTTCAATGAGGCGGAGTCGCTGTTCTTTAGGAACCGCCGTTTTGCCCTTTTCGATCCAGGCGGCCCGGGCATCGCATGATCGCAACTCTCTGAGTACGGCCAGTACGCCCAGAAGACGGATGAGTATTTTCGCAAGCGGCACCTTACCTTCAGCGTAGGCCTTCAATTGCGATATCATTCTGTTCACAACAGTTCGAACCTTTGAATGACACGCCATCAGAAGATCGGCCTGCTTATCTGGTGTGAGCTGAGTAACCTCAGCGTCAGGATCGTCGTCAGCACCTATCTGCTCTTCTTCAGTTCTGCCAAAACGGTCCAGCTCTTCACGCGATTTGTCCTCATGCAGGCGCAAGTGGTAGATCAGGGCATCGAGCAAATAAGCAAAATCGCTGGAATGATTGAGCCGCCGCTTTTTGCCGCGTCTTCGCATCTCACTGACGTCGATTTCTAACGTCGCAACGGCATCAGATTTAGGTGGCTCTTGTGAATTTCGTGAACTCATCCTGCTCGCCGGCTGGCTGGGAGCGCCTAGACCATCCTCGTCGAAAACGATCTTGTCGATGCACTGAATCAAGAGTGCAATATCTGGATTATCGGTATCCAGGCTCGCGAGAGCATCTTTAAGGCGTCGCTGCGTACCGCTTCGGGCTTGCTCCTCGATCATCCCCGCATGATGAAGAATGAGATTCAAGACAAGTTTGTTGGCGTCGAATCCTTGAAGAGCTACGGCTTTCTCGATGTCGCTTGACACAAAATTCAAAACTACAAAGCAATCTTCAACAGTGGCGTCGACTGATTGGCAAATTGCGCTCCCATCGGCAGCTATTATTGCGAATTTCAGACCGCGAAAATCGCGCAGCAGGTCCAGGTCGAACAAGACGCGTGTGGCTTCCGCTAACGCGACGCCGCTACGTATGCCACTGGCAGGCGCATTCTCCCACTGAGTCTGATTTACAAAAATCACTTCCCAGTGTTTTTGAGTGAGTGCTGGGAAGGTGTGGATGTTGCCACAGCCGAGTGAACTTGCTGTTTCGAGAGCATCATCTCCAATGTGGGCGAGCATCAGCTCGACGTTGCCGCTGGCATCGTCGGCCAGCCATGCGGGCCGGCTGGGGTTCGCGCTGCCTGATGCAAAAACGGATACGCCTTTGTCCTGCTGCGCCAGCACAAACTTGGCATGGAGATATGGTTCGTCGGATTTCTCATCACAGCCAATTCGGCCGGCTTGGACGAACGATATGTCTTCGAGATCTTGAGCCTGAGCGGGCATCTGGACCGTCTCTGGATCGACCGCTACGGTTATCCGCCCCGGTTGCAAGTCTTTCTTCACACGCTTAAGGAAGCTCAGCTCACGATCGAAAAACGCTCCGCCGACCGAAAATTGAGAGGTTTCTCCCTCTAACAGCCCAGTGAACTGTTGCCACAACGACATTCCGCCTGGACGTCCTGCAAGTAACCTGATTCTCGGATCTGGAGGCGGTGATCCAGTGAGCCAGGGCGCGAATTCCTTAACCCGGCGGATCATGGATCGGGCATGGTCGGGAATACCAGGCGTAAACTCAGCCAACCAGAATTCAATTTCCTTCCAGACGTCCTGAGCAAGGGCTATTCCTGCCGCGTCGTCCTTTTCGCGGATGTGAACTAAATTTGTTATCTCTCGATTAAACCCAAACCCCCCGAGAGTCATATTATGGCTGCCGACGAGTATCGCTCCTTTATTCTTGCCCGTCAGGAAAATCAGTTTTGGATGAAATGCGCCCGGTGCGCTCATCGGCAGAAGGGTGTATTGTCGACCGGCAAGCCGAGGCGGGTGGTTGACTAACGATGCGGCATACTGTTGAGCATCCATCAACAGAACATTGTGCCGGACGCCGGCATTAACGAGCCTGCGCAGCACCACTTCTTCATAGAAGGGTAGATAGGCGTTGTAGGTTGTAATCAGCGAAGCCTCGTAGCCGCCCTTCCTCAGTTCGTCGATTAGCGAGACTTTATGGAGCATCTGCAAGCTCGAATTGCGCTCGCCCGAAAGGGCTGAGCTGCCAGCCCATGTTGCTTTTTTCGAGAGCGCCGATGTCCTTGAGCACGCGAACCGCTTGATTAAAACGCGGCCTTGTATGGACGGCAGCCGGTACTGCGATCACTTCCATGCCGTGATCAGAGGGCCGTATCCTAAAAGTAGATTGCGACTGTCCCCGCAATTTCCTTAAGGCGACGCGCAGGTGTAGCTCCAGACCCCAGTTAATCGAAAGCCATCGGAGTACATCCCCGATTGTCGAAGAGGCCCAGCTTCCTGAGACGTAACGGGCGAACGACTCAAGATTGATCGGGTAATAACGGAAATAGTCCGCCTCAAACACCAGATCGGCATATTGCCGATCTGCGGAATTGGTTCTGCGCGCGAGCGCTATCAACGTTCTCAGAGCCGCAGATACAATTGCTTTACGGCTCTCGGCCGACTTGTTACCACGCGAAAGTGCAGTGATGCGCTCAGTAAGCTGCACCTCATGCATTTTCTCGTTCCAGTCCGCTAACGCAGGCAACCAATTCTCGCTGTCGGCAACACATTCCGAGAATGTTTTTTCCTTGCCCAGTTCGTCTAGCGCTTCGACAACTTCAGGCTGCTCTGTGAACCAATTTGCAATGTCGGTACTCGCATCCATCCGTACGCCCGATGCTGCGTAAGCATCGAGCAAGGCATAGAAGAGGCCTTGGACGGCAATCGATAGCAGCTCATTCCGGGCATAGATCGCCCATTTTTCACGGGTTTTCGAGAGGGCGGAAGGTACAGTCCAAGTAGCTCCACCCGGCAGGTTACCTGAGTATGTGCAGGCTCGAAACAGTGCCTCGGACAGTTGCTCACCATTCGCGCAAAGGAGATCGGCAAGCTGCAAAATTATTTTCAGCGATCTCCGCCGGGGTACGGCCTCCGTGTTTTGGAAGCGATCCCTAACAAAAAACAATTCGCCAAGTATTTTACGTTCACCCGGGTTATTGCAGAGTTGGCAAGGACAAAAGTCATGCAGAGCATCGAGCTCTGCCGCCGTAACCAGATCTGCGTCGACTGCCTTCATGAAAAGCGTGCGATTGACGCTGCAATCCATTTGTTCCGCGATCACAGACCCCAACTGCCGAGTGTAGCGAATGCCGGCAGTCGAATCACCGTCGATAATCGAAAGCTCCCTCAGAACGCCCAGATAATACTGCCCGAGTCCCCCGAGCTTGTTCGCGAAATAACGCTTCTTGGCACCGTCGCGCAACGAAAAGTCAGACAGACGTATAGCGCCGTCTGCTCCCAACGACCTTGCGATGTCTGCCAAAGTATCGCTGCCCACCATAGCCGCTGCGTGGTCGTCCGCATCGCCCCCGCTCATACCAGCATGCCGCTGCGAAATCAGGCAAAACAAACAATCGGCCCGGCGAAATCGCTCGACGAAAGCGTCGTTAAATTCGCGGTGTCCGGCCTTGTCGAAGGCCCATATCAGCCATGGGTAGAAGGAATAATATCGTGCTCTGTCTGTGACATTAGTAATGCCGGGCAGCAAGCGTCCGTATATATTTATACATGTCGCTTGCACCGCAAGATGATCGAGGCCGCCAACTTGAAGCGGCGGCTTTACCCATGCTGTCTCAACCTGCATAAAATAATTGTCCCCGACAATAATTTTCAAAATTTGAAGAACGTGCGACCAGGGTTGCCCTCTCCACCAAGATACTACACTTATGGTTTTGCGCCAGGCGATCACCCGGCGCTGAACATATGGGCATAGTACATCGCGACCGCTTATCGGACGATGAAATATCTTCTCAGACGCGGTTTCCTGACTTCAAGCATTCGGCGATTGCTGGCATTCGCACGCGCGTCATCCCGGGAGCAGGGCGGCGACCTTCACCTGCAGAGCCGCGCTGCGCCGCAGAACCTTCGCGCCACCTGGAACAGCATGGGCAGCATCGCCCGAGACGAGATCGAGCTGGACATTGTAGCGGTTCCACTGTTGACCGCCGGGATGGAGGAGGCCGCCAAGAATGCGCGCTCCGTCGATACGTCCGGCAGCCGCCAGATGGTCGAGCGCGCGCAGCGCGTTCGGCCCGAAGGGCACAAGCCAAGCCTTGGGAAGCCTGGCAAGTTCGTCCGCAAGGCTCTCTTCGATCATGCGCCGCATGAAGGGACGGTCCGCAATGCGGCTGTCACCGGCGTAATTGCCAGATTTCTTCAAGACCGGATAGCGCAGAGCGGACGTGTAATGCGCACGGTGCCCGGCGCTGCCGAAGAGATCGAGCGTGGACACAAGGCCGAACAGCCGATGTAAGGCGAAGTGATCCATCAACCGCGCGCCGAGCGTGCGCATGCCGCCCTTGAACGAAGCGGCGCTCTTCGCTTGACGCGCCGCGTCATCAAGGGAGCCTCCGGCGGCAAGTGCCGCGCGAAAGCTCAGTAGAGCCTCCAGTGCCTGTTGTTTGCCGGGCGTGACTCCGACGATCACGATGTCGGCCTCGTCGTTGATCCAGTCGAAGGGCGCGAAAAAGGCACTGTAGTCCCCCTCACAGACGAGAAACAGCGCATCGTCGCGCAAGGCCGATGGTTCGTCGGATGTGATGGCACGGCGGATTTCGCCCTCGGTTGCGCCCGCGATAACCGGGCGCATCCGTTCCAGTAGGGCGCGAGAAGCTTGCGACAAACTCATCTGGTCAAAACCTCCGATGAAAGTCCGTATGGAACCAATCCACAAAACTCCAATGTGGATTAGCCTCCGCTCAGACCAGAACATAGCCCGGATTGAGTGTGCTGAAGTCTTGCTGCGTCAGCACCGTGCTGCGGTATTCAGGCGCCTTGAGATCGAGGTCGATTAGTTCATGCACGGCGCCGCCATGCAGGAGGCGCAGCACCTCGCTTAAGGCGAGCGTTGCGGCCGCGGCGCCGATGAACGGCGCGCCGACGGCCTTGCCGGCGAGCAGTGTGACGCCGCAGCGATCGAGCTCACCGCTCTTGAGCATGCCTTTATATGCCGGGCGGTCCTCGACCTGATCGTCGGCCTGCGCGCTGCGCCAGATCCGCGACGCCGGCCGCGACGCCGGAAGTGTATGCATGCGGATTGCCCGGAAGTCCCGGTGCCCGCGCCCGAGTCCGGCCTCGACCACGAAATCGAAACCGACTTGATCGAGCGCCTGGCGTCCCACCCCGTTGTCGAGCCCGCACAAGGCGACGCCGGGCTCGTCCTCCTGGCGTCGGAATGAAGCGTCGAAGAGGCGCTCGTGGATGGCCGTGGTAAAGCCGCGGCGCTCGGCCCAAGCGGCCATGGCGCGCGCCTTCTTGATGTTGATGAGAGTGGAGTCGCTCAAGATCGACGTGCTCTCGGTCGAGGGCGTGATGATGTCGATGTCCTGGAGGACCAAGCTCAGATCCTGCGGATGGGCGAAGGGCAGGAGGCTGAGCCCCCAAAGATAGGCCTGGCCCAGATGGCCAAGGCCGATGAGCCATAGCCGCGAGGGCAGGAGCGAGAGTACCGGCTCGGTGACGGTGGCGCCAAGCCAGTCGCACGCAGGCGTAGGATCCCAGAGAGAGAGACCCACGGTGCGCCGTCCGGCGACGCCGGCATGGCCGGAGACGTAAAGAAAGGCCTCGTTCACGGCGAGCGCGGCCGCTAGCATCGGCGTCAGCGCCATGACCGGTGCCGGCGCCGGCGCCGCCTCGGCCGGTGCCGGGACGATACCGCCGCGCCAGCCGGCGAACACGGCGCGGACATGGAAAGGCGCGCGCCTTGCCGACGGCACGCCTCCGATCTCGATCACCGGCATGCCGGCTTCTGCCTCCCCGATGCCGGCGCCCAATCCGACGATTGCCTCGGCGAGTGCGCTGCCGAACGGGAGAGGGACGGCCAGCGGCGTGTCGGGCAGCGGCGCCACGCTGACGCCGCCCAGGAAGACGCGCCGCGCGAGCGCAACCGCGGTGAGGAGAGCTGCCTGGTGATGCCGGTCGCGGGCGGCCTCTTCGCCGATGCGCAGCGAAACGCGATATCCGGCAAAAAGCGCTTCGGCTTCGGCGATGCTGGCGGCTGCGCCGCTATCAAGCGCGTGCTTGACCAAACGGTGCAGTTTGTCGGCGGCGGTGAATGCGGTCATGGAGGCCTCACAGTCCGATGTGGAAGAACATGCGGCGGGCGGCCGTCGGCACGGCGTCCCAGCGCTTGCCGCCGAGATAGCGGTAGATGCCGACCGACTCCGGCGGCAACGGCGGCCGCGCAAAGTCGGGCAGGATGAGCGCGATGTGCCCGGCGCGCGAGATCATCGGGTGATCGCGATCGGAGCCGCTCTGCCCCGCGCCGCGAGGATGCACGTGCACGTCGGCAACGACGCTCACGCCGCGCTGCTTGCAGATGTCCCAGAGCGCACCGAAGTGCCGGCCGTCGAAACGCACGATGCCGGTGTCGAGCGCGTGCGGGTCAAGGTCGTCGTAGAGGATGAAGTCGGTAATGCGGGCGTGGCCGGCGGTGCGGTAGCCGAGCAGGAACGCGCCGCTCTCGCGGGTCGCGTTCCGGCCGCGCTCGCGCAGCTTGGCGCACAGCCGCTGCCACAGGAACCACGAGCAGGAGATTTCATGCCGCGGCGCCCATAGGCGGGCAATAATCTGCGCAATTGAGAAGTTCATGAACAAGCTCCAGGTACTGATTGATGCCGGCGGCGGGCCGCCAGATTTTCGAGGGCAGCTCGTTCCGCCAGTTGTCGTGGCCGGCGACGCTTTCGCGATCACAGGGCAAGTAGAGCGCGGTGCCACCCTTCCAGTCAGGACGGAACACCGTGCCAAGCCGCCCGCCCTTGCTGCGCGGCCAGCGCGCGGCGGGCAGGATCGTGTTCTTCTCGGGGTCCCACGGCCCGCCGGTTGGCGGTTGCTGCGGGTAGCCGGCGCAGTTGAAGCGCAGGACGTAGGGGCGGCCGTCGGCCGCAGTGACGGCGATCAACACGTGCGGCCAGGCGATGCCGACGAGGTGCCAGCGGCCTTCCGCCTGAGCGAGGCGGAAGGCGGGCTTTCCGATATCGGCCCGGAAAGCCCGCTCATCCGGGAGACTCATCACGCCGCTCCCTAGCCGTTGACGCGCTCGTTGGGGACGAGGTCGAAGGCGATATTGCACGCCGGGCAGGACGCGATCGTGCCGAGGTGCGTGCCCGGATCCGGCCGGTCCTTTGTGCCGGCGATCTGCAGCACGTGCTCGCCGGCCTCCTGCGGCGTCATGCCGAACTTGCGCTCGGCCGCCCAGGCCTTGACCCGTGCCACGGTCGTACCAGGACCGAAGTGGTGATGCACGGTCTCGCCGTTGAATGTGACGGCCACCTCCACATGGCGGCACCGGTGCAGATGCGCCTTGATGCCGGTGTGGTCGGCATGGTCGCGGAGCAGGCAGCTCTCATCGACCGGCTCGTCGCGGTCTTCGAGGTAGATCAGGGTCTCCTTGTCGAGACCGTGCTTCTCGATAATCGCGATCTTGATGGCGGCGAAGTTCTGATCCGCGGCGGCTTCGAAATGCGCGATCTCGCGGATTCCCTCGCCCTGATAGAAGATGTCGATTGACGTCATGTGCAGCACTCCTTGCTGGGATCAGGAGTGCGGCCCCTTTGCCATTCTCCGTCCCTTCAAGTGGTGATCGGAAAAAACCGGGGTACCCGGAAAGGCGGAGCGCGATTTTTTTTAAGAAAGGTCGAGCGGCCCCTCCGGCGCTGCCGGACAGATGAAGAAATGCGGGCAGCGCGGACAGGTGACCGGATTGATCTCGGTCGGGAAGTTGCCGGCGTTGATGCCGGAGAGCATTCCTTCTGTCTTGTCGCGCCGGTTGCCGAACTTCTCGTCGCTGATCTCGACGAACTCCATGACGCCGTCGGTCAGGTGCAAAGCTTCGATCACAAATCCGTCCTTGAAGTGCACCTCACCGGCGAGCCGGTAGAGTGTGTATTCAAGCCCGTCATACTCTTCCTTGGTCCGGTATCCGGTTCGCACGCGCCGCAAGACTACCTTGCCGTCGAGCATTTCAGCACGTTCGTTCGGTTCGACAACGACGCGGCCGTTCGGGAAGTCGATCGCAAGCGGCTCCGACTTCTGGAAGCGGCGCCCGGCGCCGGAACGCACCAGCTCGCTGACTAGTCGCGAGGCGAGTTGCCGGTAGTCCCCGGCAAAAGCATGATCCTTGGGACCGCGGTCCTGCCAGATCGAATCGAAGGCGCTCTCAGCGTCGGCCTCGGCGGGGGCGCCCTCCAAGCGCGCTTGCGACATCCAGCGGATCAGCTCATAGAGGCAATCATGCGTGCGCGCGAAGGCGGTCGCCTTACGGGCGCCGCCCAGTCCCAGGACGTGCGTGTAGAAGAAGCGGCGCGGGCATTTTTGGTAAAGCTCAAGCCGCGGATCGGAGAGGATCCAATCCGGTCCGAAGGTGATTTCGATGGGCTGCGGCCGCGGGGCATCGGGCGGCAAGGGCACGGTCGGCGGAGAAGCCGTCTCGTGCACCAGCCTCAACAACGGCCTGGTCAAAAGCTTGGATGAAGAGCGCTTGTCGCCGTTTCCGTAAAAGCGGGTCTGGTAGAACCGCAGATGCGTGCGCGCGCGCGACATTGCCACGAAGAAAAGACACTCTTCCTCCATGGTGTGCGAACGCTTGGCTTCATCCGAAACGCTGCCTTCCGCGCCTGCGATGAGCCCGACCGGAGGCGGACAACGTTGGCCCGTGTAGGAGGTCGGGAAACTCCGCGTCGCAAGGCCAGGCACGTGCACTGCCTCGAACTCAAGGCCCTTGCTGCCATGGACCGTCATCAGCCGGACCGCATCCATATGGAGGGCGGGCGCTGGCACTTGGCGCAGATCGCGCTCTTCTGCGAGCAGCACAAGCTGGCGGACGCGATCGAGGGCGCGCTGAATCGGAAAGCCAAACCCGACCGGGCTGTGGTCGCGCAGGAAATTGAGGAATTGCCAGACCGCAACGTTGCGCATCCGTGCCGGAACGGTGGCGGCGCCCGCCATGGTGCGGCCGATATCGGTGCGATCGAGCAGATAAGTCGTGAGAAAATCCCATGGCTGGCTTTGAGGTGCGAATCCCTTCAGGTCAGCAGCGAGCCGCCGGCAACCGTTACCGGCTTCCGTCGACAGGCCCGGCAGGTTGGCGAGCTCGTCGAGACGCTCCACCGAGCGCTTTCGCTCATCGCGCAAGTGAATAAGAGCAACATGAACGTCCTGAAGTGGAATGCCGTAACGCGGCAAGGCTCCCACGCGGACCAGCGCATCGCCAAAGGGATCCACCGCGAGACTCATCAACGCTAAGAGGTCGCGGATTTCGTCGCGCTCGAACAGACTTCCCAAGTGCAGAACCGGAATGTTGCGTGCCTCAAGCGCGGCGGCGATTTCATTCAGCCGCCGGTTGGAGCGGCAAAGAACCGCCTGATCTCGCAGCCGCACGTCCTTCGCTTCCAATTCTCGGATTGCGGCGGCAATGCCTTCCTCCTCATCTTCGTCGCGATCGAATTTGCGCAGATCAAGCCCCTCCGGGCCCACTCCGCGATCAGGGGTCAATTTGAGCGCCAGCATGTCTTTGGACGCGCCCATGTCCGTCGCGAAGGCCGTGAATGCATCGATGACCTGTTGGGTCGAGCGGTAACTGATCCCGAGCTGGTCGATGTCGGCTGCTGGAAACAGTTCGGCCTTGAAACTCGCCATGTTGACGGAGGAGGCACCACGAAAACGGTAGATCGATTGCCGCGCGTCGCCCACGACCCACAAGCGCTTGCCGTCGCCGGCAATCGCTTTCACTAGGCGCACGCTTGCCCGGTTCACGTCCTGGTATTCATCGACGAGAACATGGCGGTGGCGCAATTGAACGGCCGCTTGGATCGCCTTGTTGTTTTCCAAGAGCCGGGTCGGCCCCATGATCAAGTCGCCGAAATCCACGGCCTTATGATCGGCCTTCGCGCGCTCATAGCGTTCGTAGACAGCGGCGATCTCAAGACATTTTTTCGCGGCGGTCTGCTTCTCCTCGTCCTCGCCTGCGTCTTCTTCCATCTTTTGAGCGAGGGCGAGATAGCCTTTGTCGTCGTAAAGCTCGTCCTTTGCGCGAGAGATTGCGCTCAAAATCTCTTTCAAGATCAGAGCGGGATCCCAAAGATTGCGATAATGTACCAATGGCAAGGTCGGCAGAATTTCTTCCAGCACGGCAATCGCGTCGCTGCGATCGAATAGAGCCGGGTCCGGCGGAAGCTTGAACTCCTCATAATGCCGACGAATGAGATCGAGCCCAAAGGCGTGGAATGTGCCGATCCAGATCTTAGGCGCTTTCTCCGGCGCGGCAGCGCTGACCCTTTCGGCCAATTCACCGGCGGCGCGATTTGAGAAGGTCAGAACAAGGATTGAAGCGGGGTCGACTCCCTCCTCAAGCAAAGAGAGGACGCGCTTGACCAGCGTCTTCGTTTTGCCCGTTCCCGGACCGGCTTGGAGCTGAAATGGCGTGCCGCGATGTGCCGCCGCGCGATCTTGCGCCGGGTCTGGCCGGGACGGACGGGCCAGGGGGCTGTCAGAGTCATCATCCGTGGGGGGAGGCGGCAGAAGAATCACATCCAGGATTTCCTGGCGCACGAGCGGCACCGGCAAATCGAGCTGCTTAGCGATGTCGGACGCCGTCAGGGCTTGGTCGGCAAACATCCGTCGTGCGAGAGATCGGGGGAGAAGAAACGCCCGCGCAAACACATTGGCTTGCAGTTCCCGGCGCTCATGCGCGCCGTAGTCCTCGACGCGCTGCAGACCTACCGGCGCGGCCTCCATTGAACGCGATGGATCCACGTCCTCAGCGCTGCAGGCGATGGACCCCGCGTGGATGCATTCGTGCCCGATCTCGTGCGCAACGACAAGCGCGCGTTGCGATTCATTGCCGACATCCTCGGCGAATATTGTGCCGCTTTGATCGTCGAAGACCGCGCGCGCGCTCTTGAGCGCCGGATCGCCTGTCGGAAGCCATGTTAATTCAAGTTTGAGATGCTTGATTGCGGCATTGACCAGATCCATAGGCTTCTTGGGCGTCCCGTGGCCCGCCACCTGATGGTGCAGGTCTTCCGCAGCCTTCCGGATGGGTTCGAACGAATCCATTCTCTAGTCCCGAAAAGAGAGCAAACGGCGTTGCTGCTCTTCGCTTAATCCAGATGTCTTCACCGCTTCCTCGAAACTTTGCCTTGCGGTCGCAGTGGGCTTTCCCTCCGCCTTGTAGAGTTGACGGCCGGCCGCGGCGGACTCTTGTGGAGCATAGAGGTGCGCAGCCATTGCTTCGGTTTCTTCATCCATCTCCTCAGCGAGATACCGGCAGTATGTTTTTGGAATCGAAATAGGCTCTATCGTCCTATCCCGCAGCTTCGAAAGGAAGGCGCTATTGATGTCGAGCCGTGATGCGAGCGCACGAAATCCCTGCCGGTCGAGCGTCGCGAATGGATTTTCCGCGAAAGCCGTCGCGGCGCGCGCGGGCGGGGTCGCCGCCCGCGCCTGGCGGCGTTCATAGAGCTGGTTTTCAAACTGGCTCATGACGCGCGACACCAAGTCGCTGATCGCGTCGGCATCGGCGGGGACATCTTCCTCGTCACTCCGGTGCATGAGAGAGTCGATCGCAAGTTCAATGGCGAATTCGGTGAGCGCGTCGGCATGCTGCGGATAGCGCCGCGCGAATTCATCGAGCAGTTCGGCGTCCGGAACAGCCTTCGCCAGCGACATGGCGTACATGGCGTCTCGCAGGGACGTTTGGGTGGCGGTCGTGATCATAGGTCCTCCTTCATAGTCTTGAGCTGCTTGTCGGCGGTAGCGAGGCGGTAGCGAATCGTCCGCTTGTCCACCTTGCAAATCTTTGCGGTCTGTTCCTCGGTGTGCCCGACGATACGGCGGAGCACGACGGCGCGCTTCTGATCTGGTGGCAGCTTGTCAAGCGCCTTGATCACCTCGGGCAGGTACAGCCGGTCTTCCTGCGACGGACCGACGCTCGCCATCCGGGACAGCCGGGCCAGCATTTCCTCATCGAGAGCGGCATCACCGTCGTCGGCTTCAGGCAGATCAGTCAGCTCCTTGCGCTCGGACAGCGCCTTGCGGACGTGATCGATCCGAAGGAAGCGCAACGCCCGTAGAAACTTGCATTCATAAAAGTCCAGTTCGTCCTCGTGCTCTTCCGTGCCATCTTGCGTGAACATCATCCCGAGATCGCTGAGAATCGCGTGCCGGACCGACTTGGCGTCCCGCATCCGGCTGTCCGGCACCGTGCGCTCGAGATTGGCCTCGGCGCGCTTGAGGAGCTGCGGCATCAGCACCCTCGCGATACGGTCCTCGCCGCGGCGGATGGCATCGCGGAGGAGATGAACGAGACATTCCGACGGCAGGAAATCGCCGGATTGCGGATTTGTCTCGCGCGCGCGCCGGGAGAGGGTGGTCCAATCCTGGGGCAGCGCGATGTCGATCTTCCGTTCGACACCCGGCGGGCGGGTCAGGTCCTTCTTCGACAACGGACGTGCCATATCGCCCCCTTTCAGCAGCGGTTTTACCGGGCGTCCAGTTCGTTTGGCCCACCCTTCACTAGGTGATCGAAAAAAAAGGGGGATACCCGGAAAGCCGAATCTAAAATCTTTCTATCTTATTTTATTAAGCAATATCAATATGTTAGTCGGAGCGATAACAGAAATTGCGGGAAATGATCGGAAATCCTAGCCGTCACGCGGCCTCCGAGCGTGACGGCGGTGGGCTCTCGGCCACCGGCAGCGTAACGCCGCTGATCGGGGCGCCCAAGGCTTTTCGCGCGACCTCCAGCAGGTGCTCGTGGTGCGTGAAGAACAAGACCTGCGTCTTTTTGGCGAGTTCGCCCAAGACGCGGAAGCCGGCTGCCGCGCGCTTGTTGTCGAAGTTGATGAACAGGTCGTCCGCGATGAACGGCATGGGCTCGGCGTGATCGAGATAGTCCTCGATCGCGGCGATCCGGAGCGCGAGGTAGAGCTGGTCCGCGGTGCCGGTGCTCATGCCGCCGACCGGTACGCGCTGACCGTCCCGGCGCAGGCCGGCGAGCTGCATGTTGTCGTGCTCGTCGAATTCAAGCTGCAGCGTTTGGAAAGACCCGCAGGTGAGGATGGCGAACAGCTCGCCCGCGCGCTTGAGCATGGGGGCCTGCTTCTCCCGCCGGTAGCGATCGATCGCCCATTGCAGCAATATGACCGCGGAGCGAAGGCGCACATACTGCTCGGCGATCTCCGTCATTTCGGCGAGTGCGGCTTGCCGATCCGCGGCGTCCCTCGCCGCCCGGTCGTCCCCGCCAATGGCCTCGAAGGCCTGGCGGGCGGTGTTGCGGGCCTCGCGCGCTTCCATCAGCCGATTGCGCAATTCCTGCAATTCTTCGGTGACCGTCTGGTCTTTGGCCGCGATGGCGTCCATGTCGATGCCTGAGCACTCCGCGCCCAGCTCTGCAACCGAAAGACCATCGCCATCCTGCGTCAGCGCGGTCCTAAGCCGATCAAGCTCGGCGCCGAGCCGCCGCATCTCGTCGGAGCGCTGAATTGCGATCCGCAATTCGTCTGTCGATGCGACATTGGCCTTCTGCTGGAGCCGTGCAATGGTTTCGCGAGCTTCACGGCTCGACTCACGGCACTCGGCGATCTTCTCCTGCAAGCCGGCGATGTCTAAGTCCTTCGCGGCCTTCAAATCCTTTACGCGTGCTGCGTCTGAAGCTTGGCGATCGAGCTCCAGGACAGCTTCCTCGGGATCCGTGCCGATCAGGCGCGGCATGATGGCTTGCGCCAAGGCCGCCACATCGGCCTCGAACGCTTTCACGTCGCGCTCGATCTTTTCGATACGCTCATGCCGCAGTTCGTTGATTCGGACTGCCGCCTCGCGCATGTCGTCGATCGCGTTGATCTGCGCTTCGGCCGTCTCAGGCGTCGCCGTGGCAGCGAGTTGCAGCGCCTTCAGGGCGACTTGCCACGCGCTCATCCACTCCATCCACTCCGCCCCGGCCTTTTCCAGATCCTTGCGTTTGCGCGTAACCAGGCCCGTCGCTTTGCGGTACGCCTCATTGAGATCGCGGACCGTCTTGGCGGCGCTTTCGTGCCGGCGCTCCAGCGCCGCGGCGACCTCGATAACGAGATGGAGAGGTTGGGCAGCAAGAGAAGTTGTGGAAATCCCCAACGTCTCAAGTTCGGCCATGACGAGACGTTTGCCCTCGTCCTCGCGCTGTTGCCATCCGTCTGTATGCCGCTCAGCCGCCGAGAGCCGCGCGTTCAGGCCCAGGATCTCGAAGCGCGTGCGCAGCCACTCGATCATCACGTCTGGATCTTGTGGAGTGATGGAACTTCCCGACCTCAGCGCGGCCCAGGCGGCATCCAGAGTTGTGCGCTCTTGCGCCAACGCCAGTTCTTCCAGGGCCAAGGATTCCAGCAGGTCGTCCTGCTCGCCGATCTGGCGGCCAATGACCGCAAGCTGTGCGGCAGCGTCGGCGTGCTCAAAGCGCCGATCCGCAGCCGAGTCTGCACCGCACATTGCGGCCTCGAACTCCCGCGCCAACGTATCGAGCGGACCGAAGGCCGCCATCTCGTCTTCGGAAACCGCAACACCTTCTACATGGCGGCGCCGGATGATTGACCAGCCGGTGTCACGCCGGCCGCGCAAGCGTTCAATCTCGTCGGCTGCCACGACGTGTTCGTCAGCGATAATGCGTTCATGGGCTTTCCGGCGCCGGACGCGCTCCTGCTCCGCATTGCGGATCCGTTCACGGCAGGTCCGCTGCCGCTGCTCCAGGCTCCGGCAGGCGTCTCGGTGGGCCTCAACCGAAGCCAGCGGGGGAACCAGCGTCGATTCCAGGAGGGCAGCATCGGCGACTGCCGGCCGCAGGGCCTTCAGCAAGCGTGCAATTGCGGTCCGCGCCTCCTGTTCCTCGCGCTTCGAATTGGCGATCTGCCCGGCGGCATCGCCAAGTTCGCGCGTGGCCTTGATGACCGTCGCGAGCTCCGAGACGTCCGTCACCGGCCCATGCGCTTCGATTTCCGCGGCGATCTCGCCGAGTTTCTCCTCGGCCTCGGCCTCGGCGCTCTTCGCATTCTCTACCGCGCCGGATTGCGCTCCGCAGCGGTTGAGCAAGCCGCGAAGGATCGCAACCTTGGCCTTGGCGGGAATGCGTGCGATCAACTGATCGACATCTTCGCTCCATTCGAGCTCGCCGGCGAGCCGGTTGAGAGTTGCTTCTGCCGCGGCCAATTCCGCCTGCCGCTTGGGCAGATCGGCTTTCCCGGCGCGAACCTGAATACGGCGATCTCGGAGCTGTGCGATGTCTTCGGCACGTGCCAGGAAGGCTTCGTCGAAGATCAAGGCCCCGCATTCCGCCTCAAGCGCCACGATCTGCTCGCTCAAGGTCGCGATGCGCGCCGTGGCGCCCGCTTCATTCTTCGTGGCCTTCTCCAGAATCTTGGAAGCGTCAGCATCAAACGGGATGACCTCTCGGAGCGCGTCGACATCGCTTTGAATCTCCGCGCGCTTGCGAACGTCGCGGTAGACCCGGCGGATGCGGTTGAGCTTGCGCAATTCCGCCGATTTCAACTCGATTTCGCTTTCGATGACGCCATAAACATCGTTGGCCGTCTCGAACGCGCTCTTGAGCGACTGCCACTTGGTGGTCGTCACGACATCGTCGCGCATCGAGGCTTCGGCAGCCTTTAGACGCTCCTCTGCCTGGAAATACTTTCGGTGAGCCGCGCGGCGCGACGCCCAAAGTGCGTCGGCTTCAGCCTCCATAGCCTTGAGCGTTTCGCGCAGGCCCATGATCCCGGCGCCTGCCGAGAACAGCATCTGGCCGACATCGTCCTGCGCTTGCAAGATTTCCTTGCCGCCTTGGCGCAAGCGCTCGTGATCGAGGCTGAACATCCGCGTGTAAAATCGGCGATCGGCGCCGGCAAGAAACGGGGCAAGCGCCCCCTCGCCCGAAGGGATCGGCGTGTCATCGTCACCTAGTAACGTGTCCTTGTTGCCCTTGCGGCGGCGCACTTTGAGCGTATCGCTTCCCTTCTCCAGAAGCGCGCCCACTCGCATGGCGTTGTATTCGTGCAGGAAGTTACGGGACGAGTTGGTCGGGATGCCGAACAGCAGGTCTTCGACGCCGTTCATCGCCGTCGACTTTCCGGCTTCATTCTCGCCAAGCAGCATCTGAAAGTCCGGCTTGCCGGCGGGCAGGGCGATAATAGCGTCCGTGAAGTGACCGTATCGAAGCAGATCGAGCTGCCGGATGCGCATGATTACACCTTCTCCGTTGCGAGACGTGCGCTGAGATACGCACCGCCATGGGCGATCAAGCTAGCGTTGTTGCCGTCGATGGCTGCTTTCAGCACGGCGTCGTCCACATCCGCGCGGATGTCGTGGGGCAGCTTGCGGACGAGGTCGCCAAGATCCGTCGCGAGCCGCGCCTGCAGCTCAGCATCGCCGCCGGCGCTCTCGATCATGCGCTGAAGGTCGCCCAACGCGTCTTTGCGTGTGGCTGCAGTTTCGGGGCTCGCGGTCGCAACGACGAGACGCTCGATCCACGCGACCTCCTCGCCCAAGCCCAGAGCTGCAGCCTTTGCCTCGGCAAGGAGGTGATCTGCCGACGCGAGCAGTTCGCCGTGCAATCCGGTCTGCCCCGTCAGCTCAATTCTGCAGGCGAGCAGACGCCCTTGCGCCTCGCGCGCGACGGCCTCTTCGATGGTCTGCCGAACGCGATCGACCGCATCGGCAATGGCGCTGCATTGTACCACCGGCACCGGCAAATGAATCCAGCGCACGCAATCAACATAGAGGGGCGAAATCTCCTGGACCTCGCCGCCCTCGACCGTAACCAGCGAAGCGCCTTTCGGGCCACTTTCGCGGATGTGGCGGCCCTGCAGATTGCCGCAGAATACGACATGCGGCCGCTCGTGAAGGACAGCGGCTTGGTGCACATGCGCGAGCGCCCAATAGTCGTAGCCCTTGTTGATCAGGTCTTCGATGGCGCATGGCGCATAGTTCGCGTGTCCCGGCATGCCGCCCAAGCCGGTGTGCAAGACGCCGATGTTGAAGTAGCCCGTAATCGGTGACGGATAAGCCGGGACCAAGTTGTCTGTGATGTCGCGCTGCCGGAAGCTCTGACCGTGCAGGGCGACGTTGAGATGCGGCAGCCGGAAGGTCTCAGCCTTGCGCGCCGGAAACACGCTGACATTGGGCGGTAGTGTGAGCTTGCGAGTGATCTGGCTTTCGGCATCGTGATTGCCGTGAAGCAGGAAGACTGGAATTTTGACCTGCGCTAACCGGCCCATCTGCTTTACGAAGAAGAGCCCGGTCTGGTAGTCGCGCCAGTCGCCATCATAGAGATCACCAGCAATGACGACGAAATCGATCTCGTCCTCAATCGCTTGGCTAACGAGGTTGTCCAGTGCCACGCGAGTGGCAGTTCGGATCCTTTCAGCGGCTGCGCCCTGTTGTCCGGATAGCCCTTTCAGGGGGCTGTCGAGATGGATGTCGCCGGTATGGATAAAGCGAAACGACTTCAAGGCGGAACTCCTCCAATTCTACTCGAGCGATGCTGGTAGAACATTTGTTCCGCAGCTGATCTTCACTGGGTGATCGGAAATCAGAGGGGGTACCCGGAAAGCCAGACTCAGCAATTTTCTATTGATAGCCGCAATCGAACATAAAGTGAACGATCTGGTAGTGTCAAAGCGCACGATCCCCAACATCTTGTGGGCAAAGCTCCGCGTCGCCGACATGCTGCAGCGCCGACAGCCAGATGCCCAGAAGCCAGACCGGCTTGGGGACCGCCCCAAATTTGATTGAGCTCGGTGTTGGTCCGAGCTCAATCCTTAATCCGCAAACGGGATGGTTAGGCTGAGAGGGCGCGTTATGCCGCCGCGCGGACGGGGCACTGGTTGAGACTCAGAAGGTTGTCCCTCGTCGTATCATCCGGTGCCGTCCGGATATATTTGACCCCGTGAAGGATGTAGGTCCTCACGGGCACCTCGTAGAGGCCGACCTTCACGTGGAAGCTGTATTTGCCGCTGTCGATCATGTCAGCGACCTGCTCTCGCGTGTGATACCAAGACCCTCCCTTCGGGTTGACACCACCGACGTGGGTAATGTGCTCCCGAGGGCTATGCGGGTGCGGTTTCGTGATACACGTGACTTGATTGGTCATAACCAGGGACTCCTGAAGAGGCGGCACATAGCTATTGCCGCATGAAGGGAACCGGGTTGACCTTGGCCGCGAACGGGATATTAGTCCCGTTGTTGAGAAGCCTTATCCGCTCCCGGCTCCCGGGTGCGCGAAACGGAACCTTAGGAGCCGCTTAGCCTGGCAGGGCTGGCGGCTTCGTCCGTTTCCGGGTCCCAACTACTTTCTACCTGCTCAAAATCTCCGTCAAGGCATGGGGTTTAATCCGCCGGCAAGTTTGCCGGCGGATTTGTTGTATCATTTGACGAGAGACCCCGTTTGGAGCAACCTTAATACGAGGGTTTTCCAAGTGAAATTCGCATTTTCCAACAACAAGCAGGAACCGCCCGGGTCGCTCGGGTTCCGCAGCGGTGCCCGCGGGACCCACTCAAGCCGTACAATGATGCTCGATGAATTGGCGTTGCTGTTCTCCCAGCGGGCCTTCCCTAATGACATCAAGAAAGCTGTCCTCGAAGAAAATATACTCGGAAAATCAACTGCTTCAGGAAGAAGTCTGAGCTTGCAGCGGTTGACCGAGCTCTATTGCTTCGACAACTCGGTTCCGATGTTCAGGGTGTTCACAGCGCTATGCCGGCGAGATCCAGCGGCTCTACCCCAGCTTGCTCTTCTAATGGCAGTTGCCCGCGACCCTCTTCTTCGAGCGAGCGCTAGGCCGGTACTCGGGCTCGCTTCCGGGTCGCAGCTTATGCGGGACGTCCCCCGTAACGCCATCGCTTCGGTGGTGGGCGATCGCATGAACGAGGCGGTCCTGGATAAGGTCGTCCGCAACACATCGAGTAGCTGGACCAAAACAGGCCATCTCGTTGGGCGAACGCTGAAGCGCCGCGCTCACGTTCGTGCAAACCAAACGGCCTTTGCTTTTGCACTCTGGCTTGCCCACAAAGCTGGCTTTGGCGGTGTGGAGCTTTTCGATAATGGCTGGGTCGCCGCGCTTGACCTTGACTCGAGCTCTGCGCGCGCGCTGGCGGAGCGAGCGCATGTAGCTGGTCTGATCAACTTCCGCAAAATTGGCGATGCCGTCGAACTGGATCTTTCTCCCTTGGATCGGATGACCTGAAGGTTGGGTGGCATGTCGAAGATCGATCAGCTTGCAGCCGTGTTCAGAGATCATGTCGGAGTGGGTTGGCCCAGCAGTAGCTCAGGTGCACAGCGCGTGATTATGATCGTGTACGACCCGAATGAGGAGCGTGCGCTCAGAAAGAAAATGGGTCTCTTTGCCCAAGCTGCCCAGTCCCAACAACACGCTTGGCACAGCGTTGACTTGACCACGGCCTTCGCAGACTGGCTCGGAGCGCATCGATATCGCGAAAGCTATTTCGACGAGCCGGAAATGTTGGCGGCAGGCGCAAATGAGCGCTTCACCGACTATGCCGCCGGCATCGTTCTGCGAGCGCTGGAAAGGCCCCAGCATACGCCTCGCGAACTGGTCGGCTTAATCGGTGCTGCCTCCGTGTTCGGCGCGGTCTCATTGTCCGATATTCTTGCGCGAGTGGAATACGCAATCAAAGGCCGCCTTGTAGTTTTTTTTCCTGGGCGAACGCGCGACGGACGATATCGCCTACTCGATGCACGAGACGGCTGGGATTATCACGCTGTCGCCATCCAAGCCGAAAGCAGCGGAGTACGCCAATGACGGTTATCGCAGACCTTCTCGATCGGGAT
Organism: Bradyrhizobium nivariense; assembly: GCF_029846715.1. Taxonomy (GTDB): domain Bacteria; phylum Pseudomonadota; class Alphaproteobacteria; order Rhizobiales; family Xanthobacteraceae; genus Bradyrhizobium. The sequence continues at coordinate 37,700 of NZ_JARVWW010000028.1, read as the reverse complement.
CCGCGCGACAATCGGCTCATCAATAACGGCCAAGCCCGCCTCATTGGCACGGATGAAGAAGCCCGTGGCGAGTTGCGCATCTTTGTCTGCGAAGGCCGTTACGCGGACGGCTTCTCGCGGATTATCGAAAACTTCTGCCGCGACATCGGCAAATCAAGCCAGCAGGCTGCTTGGGTTAGCGGTTTTTATGGTAGCGGAAAATCCCATCTACTAAAGATGCTTGGCTACCTCTGGTCAAATGAGCCTTTTAGCGATGGGATGAGCCCTCGCGCACTCGTCGAGGAAATGCCCGAGTCCGTGCGCGCAGCGCTTCGAGAGTTAGACACACAAGGCGCTCGCGCCGGCGGATTATTCGCTGCCGGTGGCTCCATGCCCAGCGGCCAGGCCGAACGGCCTCGTCACTCAGTGTTGTCGATCGTGCTTCGGGCCGCCAAACTTCCCGCCGACTTCGGTAAGGCGTCCTTCTGCTTGTGGCTAGAAGACAAGGGCATTCTCGACGAAGTGAAAGCGGCGGTCTTGGCCGCGGGGAGCACGTTCGACGAAGAGATTGACGAGCTCTATATGAGCCCCATAATCCCCGAGGCAATTGCTGCCCAGTATCCGGGAGAATCCTCTAAAGAAGTTCGCGAACGTATCCGTACGCAATATAAAACGCCCGATATGGACATCGACCGACCCCAGTTCGTTTCGATGTTGAAGCGGGTGCTTAAGCGTGAGGGTAAAAACGGAAAATCGCCACTCACGCTGATCCTCCTCGACGAGGTTCAGATCTATATTGGCGATAGTCAAGATCGCGCCGGAGCAATCGCCGAAATCGCGGAGACACTCGCAAAGGAATTCGATAGCAGCGTCATGCTGGTGGGCGCGGGACAGAGCGCGCTGCAGGGCACATCCCAATCCAATCCTCAATTGGTCCGTCTTTTGGATCGATTCACGATCCGCGTGCAGCTTGACGATAATGATGTTGAGACGGTCACGCGAAAGGTCTTGCTGCGCAAGAAGGCCGACGCACGACCGCTCATCGAACATTGCCTCGATGCTAACGAGGGCGCAATTTCGCGCCAGCTTGCAGAGACAAAGATTGCGGTGCGCGCAAGCGATCGAACAATACGCGTCGACGACTATCCTTTGTTACCCGTACGCCGTCGCTTCTGGGACATGTGCTTCCGTGCCGCCGATCTTCAGGGAACGCAAAGCCAGTTGCGTTCTCAGTTGCGAATTCTTCACGATGCGCTCGCTGAAAACGCCGAGAAGCCACTCGGCGCAGTCGTGCCTGCGGACGTGCTCTATGAGGCATTGAAGGCGGCGCTCGTGCAGTCGGGCGCGCTGCCGCGCGATGCCTATGACCGGATCGAACCGCTGGCCGGTGTTTATGGCGCCGATGGCGTTTTGGCGAAGCGGCTGGCCGGCCTCGCCTTTCTGATTTCCCGATTGCCGACAGAAGCCGGCGCCGATATCGGGGTGCGTGCCACGCCCGACCATCTCGCTGATCTATTGGTCGACGATCTGACGATTGACCAAGGGGCGTTCCGATCTCGCATACGTGCGCTCGTCGACCGAATGGTCGAGGACGGGAACCTGGTGCGCATCGGAGAAGAAGTGCGCATTCAAACAACCGAAGGGCGAGCGTGGCAACAGGAATTCCAGAAATTCCGCAGCCACTATGGCAATGACGTGTCGGCCATCGCTGACGCGCGCGACAAGCTAGTGGAGGAAGCGCTGGCGGTCGTGTTGCGGCAGGTGTCGTCGGTGCACGGTGACGCCAAAGTACCTCGCAAATTGGTGCCCCATCGAGGCGACCGCACCCCGGAGAAGGATGGTCGCAACATTCCGCTTTGGATCCGCGATGGATGGCGAACCAGTGCAAAGGAAGCGCGCGAGACAGCGCGAACCCTGGGTTCTACGGACGGCATCGTCCATGTGTTTATCGACAAGCCTTCCAATAATGACCTGAAGGATGTGATCGTAGATTTGCTCGCAGCAAAGGCGACGCTCGACAAACGGGGTCTCGGGCACGGTTCATCGGGTGGAGAAGCTCGGCGCGGCATGGAAACGCGCCAGCGCGTTGCGCAGGAGCATTCGGTCGATATCGCGGAAAAGCTCGTGGGCGATGCCGTGGTGTTACTTGGCGGTGGGGCAACCGAGCTTCAGGCGACACTTTCAGCTCGGTTGGAAGCCGCGGTTGAAATTGCGCGGAAACGTCTATTCCCGCAGTTTAAGGACGCCGATCGGCCGGCAGCCGAATGGGAAAAGGCGTTGAAGACCGCTCGCGAGGGAGGCGAGCATCCTTTCGCGGCAGTCGGTCACATGGCGGAGGTCGATACTCATCCCGTCGGACGCGCCGTTCTCGGCATCATCGGTGCGGGCAAGGCCGGGCGCGAGGTACGCCAGCATTTCGAGCGTGATCCGTACGGCTGGCCGAAGGACGCGGTCGATGCCGCACTGGTCGCGCTCGTGCGCGCGAACAAGCTTACCGTCATCTTGAACGGCGAGCCGGCAGCAGCGTCCGCCTTGGACGGGACGGCAATCGGGAAAGCAACGTTCCGGCGGGAGGATATCGCAATTTCGGCGCGCGACAAGATCGCTCTTGCCAGTTTGCTTCAGACGCTTGTCGGGTCGATCCCCAATCGTGACGATCTCGCTGACCCTGCGCGTGAGTTCCTGCGCAGGTTGCGATCGCTTGGCGGAAGCGCAGGCGGTGAGGCGCCGTTGCCGGCCGCGCCGCAGCTGTTGCTTGAAGACGAGGCGCAAGCGCTTGCCGGCAACGCGCTGCTGCGGCTTCTTCTCGATCGCAAATCGGAGATCGAGCAGGCGATCGAATCGTGGACGGCACGCGCCAAGCTCAAGACCGAGCGAATGTTGCGATGGCGGACAGCGGAACGGCTCGCTCGTCATGCAGAGCCTTTCCCCGAAGCGGCCACGGACCTGATCGAGCTCAAAAGCATCCGTGAAGGGCGCCAGCTTCTGGAGTCATCCGATCCATTGCCGGCACCGATACACCGCTTGCGCGAGTTTCTGACGAAGCGTCTCACGGCTGCGCATCGGGAGCTCACCGATGCGGTGCGTGGTGCACTCGACACGCTTAACGCCAATCCCGTCTGGGCCGGGCTTGAGCTTGCGAAGAAAGAAGCGATTCTGGCGGAGGTCGGGCTGAAGCTTCCTACACAGCCAGATGTTTCAGACGATGAACGGTTGGCTGAAAGTCTTGATCGCCGTCCGCTCGGCCAATGGGAGGCAGAGATACGGGGCGTATCTGATCTGCAAGTCGGTGCGGCGCAAAAGGCCGCGCAGTTATCCGCACCGCAAACACACCGCGCGACGATCGAGCGGGGCACGATCGTTCGCAACAAGGACGAAGTCAACGCTTGGCTTGACCGCCAGCGCACTACTCTCATAGCCGCCGTCGAGCGCGGTCCTGTTGTAATTTCGTGAGATAAGCAATGGCCATTGCCCTCGATCGTGCTGCACGGTCAATTCTCAGAACTGCAATTACCGGAAATGCAGGTGCCCGCCGCGTTGCCGAGGATGGGGCGCGAAAGTCGTTAACTGAACTCGGACTTGAGGAAGCAAAACGGCCGACGGGGCTTTCCTCGGCGCAAACTGAATTGCGGAACCGATTGCGTGCCCATGCGCGGTCACTCGGCGATATCATGGTGCCAGACGGTTCCATCAAAGCCAAGCGTTTGGTGGGCGAGATAGCGTACGAGCACTGGCATCGGGCGCTGTTTGCCCGCTTTCTGGCAGAGAATGGTCTTCTTGTAGATCCCGACCACAAAATCGCGATCTCATTGGACGAGTTAGAACAGATCGCCAAAGAAGAAGGAAAGGATCCAATCGAGCTCGCTGCCGATTGGGCCGAACCAATGCTGCCGCAGATCTTCCGCAGAGATGATCCCGTGTTGGCACTTTCGCTCCCGCCGGAGACTAAAGCGGGCATTCTGGAGATAATAAGAAGACTACCGCGCGCCGTCTTTCTAGCTGACGACTCGCTTGGTTGGGCTTATCAGTTTTGGCAAGCGGACAATAAGGAGCAGATTAACAAATCCGAAGTGAAGATCGGCGCTGACGAGCTCCCAGCAGTAACGCAGCTCTTTACCGAGGATTATATGGTCCTCTTTCTGCTCGAGAATACTCTGGGCGCATGGTGGGCTGCAAAACGGCTCGCGGCCGAACCAGCTCTGGCGGCAGAAGCTAACTCGGAAGATGAGCTGCGCGATAGAACTAGTCCCGCGGGTTATCGCTGGACTTATCTACGATTTTTGCGAGAGCCACAGGACGGCGAGCCGCCGGACGCGGCAACCGGGCCGTGGTGTCCGGCAGCAGGAGCCTTCTTAGGTTGGGAGCGCGAAGCGAAAGACATTGCTTTCCTTGATCCGTGTATGGGATCGGGGCATTTCTTAGTATTCGCTTTGCCAATCCTAGCGGCGTTCCGACGTGCAGAGGAGGGCCTGGACGAACGCGCGGCCATAAGGGCGGTACTTGCCGAGAACCTTTATGGCTTGGAGATTGACCCTCGTTGCACCCAAATTGCCGCTTTTGCCCTTGCTCTCACAAGTTGGAAACGTCTCGGCGCGCCAGAGCCTCTGCCTAGCCTCAGCATTGCTTGTTCTGGCCTTTCGATTGGTTTCGGCAGAGAAGAGTTTCTGAAGCTCGCAGACAGGATTGCGGATGCGGAGGGCTGGGGTGGACACAAGACACTTCTAGACGCGGGGCGCAGTCCGCTTGGCGAACGTGCTGCAACGCGCATACGCGGCGGCCTTGAGCGGATCTATGATTTATTCAAGAAGGCGCCTTATCTCGGATCTCTCATCGATCCACGAAAAGCTGTGACCGGTGGCGATCACGGATACGGATCGCTTATGGAGGAACGATACGACGTTCTCGCCGATCTCTTGCACAAGGCACTCGACAAAAATGGCGAACCTGCAGAAACGAGAGAAACTACAGTGACTGCCGAAGGGTTAGCTAAGGCCGCCGAGATTATGGCGCGTAGATATACCCTAGTGGCAACGAACGTTCCGTATCTCGGCAATGGCGATATGGATCTGGAACTAAAAACGTTTGTTGAAGAGAATTACAAGCGAGCAAAATCGGACCTGTCGACCGTTTTCATTGATAGGGCACGTCAGCTTGTGGCGCCTTCGGGAGCATTAGCAGTTGTATTCCCTCAAAACTGCCTCTTCTTGCCGACGTACAAAAGCTTCCGGCTCAATCTGCTTGACGAAGTCAAGCTTGAATACGTTGTAGCACTAGGCGAAGAGGCTTGGGAGACCTTTGCCAAGAGAGGGCCCCTTGCGACCCTCGCATGCCTAACCAACCACGCGCCGACGAACAAAGACCGGCATTTCTCGATTGACGCTACTGTTGTACCCGAAATTGAGCAAAAGATTGCTCGCCTAAAAGAATGCCAGGTAACTGTTATCGATCAGGAAGCGCAGCGAAATAATCCCGATCACCGAATCCTTACTGAAACTATCTTAAAGCAGGATTTGCTTGAGGCAAAAGCAGTATCATTAGCTGGTATTCTGAACGGCGATAGTGACAAGTTCACGAGACTGTTTTGGGAATTTCCGACAAAGAGCTCGGATTGGGCTTTCTTGCAAACATCTCCGTCGGCGGACAGCGGATGCCGCGGCCTTATTGGACTAATCTATTTTGATGAGCAGCATGGCCATTTGCGTGAAGACGCAACAGTAAGAAAAGAGAGATTGCACAATTCGGATCAGCGCGGAAATTTCGCTTGGCACAAACGAGGTATAGCGGTTGGCCAGATGCGAGATTTGCCAATCGCAGACTATTTTGGCGAAAAATTCGATTCGAATGTTGCAGTAATCGTACCGAAGTTAGATAAGGATTTTCCCGCAATCTACGAATACTGTCACTCGCCAGACTTTCGCGAAGATGCTCGTCGTCTCGAAAAAAGAAAAAATATAACGAATGCAACCTTTGGAAAGACTGCGTTCAATTACGAACATTGGCAAAGAATTGCAGTTGAGAACCATCCTGGCGGACTACCAAAGCCTTATTCAAATGACCCAACGCAATGGTTGTTTGAAGGACACCCTCGCGGGAGCCGTAACCCAAACGCGTCTTTACCCGAATCTTTCGATCACGGCGCCGTAACTTCAGGTGGTCCGCGACCGGGAATGGCTGAGCACCCGCTGCAAGTCGCAGTGCTGCGACTGCTCGGTTATCGATGGCCGCGTCAGACAAACTCGAGCTTCATGGATTGCCCTGCTATTTCGGAACCAGATGAGGCGGGCCGGTCTACTCTAATTGCTAATGACGGAATCGTCTCGCTCTCGGCGACCGCGGACCAGCCCGATGCGACAACTCGATTACGGGAGCTCATCCGTTTGATCTGGGGAGCGGATTATGTCGACGGAACAATCCGCCAGCTTCTCGCTGTCGAAGATGCAAAAGCCAATGACCTCTCGACCTGGCTTGCGGATGAGTTCTTCGAGGGACATTGCAAGCTTTTTCACCAGACTCCCTTTATCTGGCAGGTTTGGGACGGGGTGCGCGGCGGATTTTCTGCGCTGATAAATTATCATCAACTCAGCGGACAAGGTGACGCAGGCCGCCGTCTGCTCGAAAAGCTGCGAGACACCCATCTAGGGGACTGGCTCGCTGCGCAGCGTCGCGCTCTTGCCGCCGGAGAAGCAGGCACTGAGGAGCGGCTGACTGCCGCTGAGCATCTCCGGAGCGAGCTCACAAGGATCATCGAAGGTGAGCCACCCTATGACATTTTCGTTCGTTGGAAGCCGCTTTACCGCCAACCCATTGGCTGGGAGCCGGACATCGAGGACGGCGTCCGCCTTAACATACGGCCTTTCTTAATCGCTCGGACCAAAAATCCGCGCGGGCGGGACGCTTGTATTCTACGCATCACCCCGAGGGTGAAGAAGTATGCCGGTGCAGACAGAGGTGTCGAACCTCTCCGAAAGAAAGAGGAGTTTCCCTGGTTCTGGGCCGAAGATGCCGATGTGGCGAAGGTCGATTTTGCCGGGGGCCCAGAATTCAAGGGGCGCCGTTACAATGATTTCCATTTTAGCCGCGCGTTCAAGCAGCGCGCTCGTGACGCACGAGGCAAGAGGTCATGAGCGACCGGACGCTCATTCATGGCCTTGCTCGCGCCTTGGTTGACGCCTCTCAAACGTTTGAGAGTGGAAAGGAATGGCCAGGGGCGCTACTGTGGCCGGATCCAGAGCGGCAATGGTCTTCGGGCTTCTCTGATCTGCGGCGCCGGCTCGCTTCCCAAAACATCGCGCTTTACGTGCATGGCGAATATTCGCCCGAGGAAGGCATCGGTCCGTCCATCTGGCTTCGGTGCCTGATCGATGCGCCCGATGCGCCAGACTTAAAGGGCGCCATTCCGAAGGATACGCTACCGGTAATCCTCTTGCCGGGAGTGTCGTGGCGGAATTTGCGTGAGCCGCTCACTTTGCCCCGCGGCGTCCAGATGCTGGTCGAGATGCAATACCGCGGCGATGTATTTCGTCAGCGCCGACAAGCGCGTGACTGGACCGTAGCGACCTTCCTCCGCGATACAGACCAAGGACTCGGCCTCGAAATGTCGGTGGATGCGCGCACCGACGAAGCCGCCCAGGGGGCACTTGTCGCCCTATTAGACCTTGAACTGGACGGTTGGCGCGGACGCCGCATCGGTGCGGACGATTTCGATCGACTGCGCGTCCCTGACGACGTGCGAGACCTTCTCAATTGGATTGCAAACCCCGACACGGCAAAGGCGGCAAAAGACGCAGGCACATGGGCTGCGTTGCGCAACCTGGTCAAACGCGACTACGAAATCGATATCGACGAGAGGGGGGCGTTGCAGCAAGCGGCCGATCGCCTGATCCGCCGAACAGGACGATGGGGCCGGGTCTGGAACAGACTGGCCGACTCACCACAACAGTTCCGCGCCGTCTGCGAGCGCTTGCGTGAAGCAACCGGCCGAAAGCAGACCGACATGTTCGGCGAGGGCGATCCTGCCACTAACCCGCACGATAACGCCCTCGCGGAAAAGATGTTGGCGCAAGACCTCGGCGCCCTCGCGAATCTTTCGACCCGCGAAGCGGCCGGGAAGGTTGTATCGCTCGAAGAACATCACAGGCGCCGCCGTGACACACTGTGGGCAAGGTTGGGCGAAGCACCGCTCGCCGCAGCACTTGATCCGCTGGCGCGCCTCGCGGCTGCTACCGATACGAACCTCTCAGGAAGTGACCTCACTTCACTCGCCAGCACGTATGCGGAAGAGGGCTGGCGAGTCGACGCTGCATTGATTGAGACAATTGCCGCAGCGGGAACCCGGGAGGACGTGGTGGCGCGCGCCGCGGGCGTTCTCTACCGGCCGTGGGTGGACGCGCTCGCAAGACGGTTCCGCACAGCATTCGGAGCTGCCGGTGAGGCAGCTCGACCGACTCCACTAGCGATTGAATCGGGGACGCTTGTCCTTTTTGTTGACGGATTGCGCATGGATGTCGGCCATTCGGTCGTCGAAAGATTAGCTAATTCCGGTGTTGATGCTTCGCTGGGCTGGCGGCTCTCGCCGATCCCTAGCGTGACGGCTACTGCAAAGGCGATCGTAACTCCTGTCGGAGATAGTATCGCTGGCCGAGGCAAGGTGGACGCGTTCCTGCCGCTAGAGACCTCGTCGGGGAAACCGGCTACCGCGGACGTTCTACGCAAGGCCATGCTTGCGCGGAGCATTCAGGTCCTTGACCGGGGCGCCATCGTGCCTCCGGAGAAGCCAACATCGATCGGATACGCTGAATGCGGCAACATCGACCATGATGGTCATGGCATGGGTCTACGTCTGGCGAGCCAACTGGTGACAGAGGTTACTCGCATCGTCGAGTACGTTTTAGCCCTAAAGACGGCCGGTTGGCCGCGATTGCGAATTGTTACCGATCATGGCTGGCTACTCATGCCGGGCTGCTTTGAGCCAATCCGGTTGCCACCTTCCGCGGTGATCGCTAAAGGAAGCCGGGCCGCAATTCTCCAAGACGAAGCGGCAGCCGAACTCGCGTTCCTACCCTGGCATTGGGACCGATCGGTTCGAATTGCCATGCCCTCGGGCGCCGAGGCTTTTCGTGCCGGCGAGGTCTATTCACACGGCGGTCTGTCGCCGCAGGAATGTGTCATTCCTGACATCACCGTGCACGGTAGTGAATCGATTCCCTCTAGCGGCGTGCGGATAAGCACGATTAGCTGGCGCCGCCTGCGCTTGACTGTCGAATTTACCAGCGAGTTGGCGGATGTCGCCGTCGAAGTTCGCCGCAAGGAGCGCGATCCGGCGTCTCGCATCGATGTTGCCGCGACGCGCGAAGGGGCTCGCGCACGGCTAACCATATCCGACGAGGTGGAAGAGGGTGATCCTGTTCTCGTCGTTCTTGTCGATCGGCAGGGCATCGTCATCGATGCTCGTGCCACACGTGTTGGAGATCGCGTATGACGTTACAACTGGATCGGCTCGACCACTTGAGCGCAAAAGCCTTCGAGGGTTTTGTCGTCCGAAAGGACCTCGTCCGGCGCTACGCCAAAGCCTATCCGGTGCCCGCCTACGTCGTGGAGTTTCTGCTTGGCCGTTATTGCGCGTCGACCGACGAAGCCGAGATCAAGGAAGGGCTCGAAATCGTAGAGAAGCAACTGAAAGATCGCTGCGTACGCACAGGCCAGGAAGAGGTTTTCAAGAATGAGGCCTATCGCAAGGGATCGGTCCGCATCATCGATACCATACGCGCGCGGCTTGATGCCAAGAATGCTTGTTACATTGCTGAACTCCCCAGTCTTGCGCTTCGCGACGTGCGCATTCCAGATAGCCTTGTTGAAGAGAACGAGCGCATCCTGATTGATGGCTTTTATGCCGAAGTGACACTCGCATACGATAGTATCATCGCGCAGGAGAAGAACGGGCGTCCGTTTGGCATCGAAGCGCTACGCCCGATCCAGATGTCTCGCGCCGACGTGCTGGATACGTTTTTTGAAGGGCGCGCTAGATTTGAGACACAGAACGACTGGATCGATTTTCTATTACGTTCCGTCGGCTTCGAGCCCGCCGAGTTCGACGAGCGGGCGAAGAGAGTTGCGCTCCTTCGCATGGTTCCTTTCGTCGAGCGCAACTACAATCTTGTGGAGCTCGGACCGCGCGGAACGGGCAAGAGCCACCTGTTTCAACAGGTTTCGCCTTACGCGCACTTGATCTCGGGTGGCAAGGCGACCGTAGCTCGAATGTTTGTCAACATGGCGAGCGGGCAACGGGGCCTCGTTTGCCAATATGATGTCATTTGCTTCGATGAAATCGCCGGTGTCTCCTTCGATTCGAAGGACGGCGTGAATATCATGAAGGGATATATGGCGTCGGGCGAGTTTTCGCGCGGCAAAGACTCCATAAGGGCTGAGGGCGGGATTGTGCTCGTCGGCAACCTCGATATGGATCTAGATCAAGCGCAGCGCGTTGGCCATTTGCTTGCGCCGCTTCCTCCAGATATGCGTGATGACACCGCTTTTATGGATCGATTGCACTCGTATGTGCCGGGCTGGGAGTTCCCCAAACTCGATCCTCGGCGGCACTTAACAGACCATTTTGGACTAGTCTCCGATTTCCTATCTGAGTGCTTCACGCGCCTAAGAAAGAACTCGCGCGCTAACATTCTTGACGGTCGTATCCACTTTGGTGGTGCTCTGTCTGGTCGTGATATCGAGTCGGTTAGAAAGACCGTCAGCGGTCTTGCAAAGCTCATGTTCCCAAATCCTTCGGAGCCGATTCCCGACGCAGATCTCGAGTGGATCGTGCGTCTAGCGTTGGAGTCACGGCGGCGCGTAAAGGAACAGCAGCGGCGAGTATTTAAGAGCGAGTTCCGCAACACTCATTTCAGCTACACGCTCGGTGCTGATGGTGTGGAAACCTTTGTCGCGACGCCTGAGCTGCAATCAGAAGAGGCGATCGAAAGTGATCCGTTGCCGCCTGGTCAAGTCTGGGCAGTAGCGTCGGGATCAGCGGAAACGGGCCCGGGCTTGTACCGTATTGAGATTTCGCACCAGCCAGGCTCCGGCGTGCGTATCCTTAATCAACCCCCATCTCCGACGTTTCGCGAAAGCGTTAAAGTGGGTGAGCAGGTTCTCTTTGGACAAGCCCGCAGTTTGGTAGGTGACCGCGATCCCCGCGAGCAGGAATTCACCGTGCAGTTACGCGCAATAGATTCAGACAAGGCTGGTGCCGGATTGGGCGTGGCTGTCGTTGTGGCATTGTGCGGCTCGCTGCTTGGTCGAAATAGCCGTGGGGGTACTATCGTTATTGGTTCGGCAACTCTCGGAGGTTCAATTGAACTCGTTCGCAATGCCGCCCAAATCGCCGAGTTGGCAATCGAAAAACGGGCGCAGACAATCTTGATGCCCGTATCAGCGCGGCGACAGCTCAACGATCTCGCGGACGATATGTGGACTAAGATCAACATCGAATTTTATCGCGACGTACCCGACGCCGTGTTTAAGGCGCTAGAAGAGTAGAAGTGTCTTCGTTATCAGCGACAAGAAAAACGCTCAGCGGCTACGCGGAATGGATGCGGGTCATCACCCACCGATAATTTCTGTTGAATGTAAACTTGTCGAAGATTGAGGAGGCAAGGTATTGGCCAATATTGCAATATTAGGTTGAGCCAACATGGTCGTCCTAACACTCAAAGCAAAAAACGATCACCTTCAGAAGGTCGCGAGCACGCGCGACTTCATCAAGGCGATAGCGGAATTCGTTTGGAACGCGCTCGATGCTGACGCACCGCGCACGAACGTCGAACTAGTACGCAACGCCTTGGGAGGCCTTGAAAGCATTGTCATTCGCGACAACGGCACCGGCATAACGAAGGTCCGCGCAGAGCATGATTTCGAAAGCCTTGGCGAGTCCTGGAAACTGCACACCGCACGAACTCCGGTACTGGGTCGCGCCCTTCATGGCAAGGAGGGGCAGGGACGCCTCCGGTTTTTCTCGCTCGCGCGTCGTGCCGTGTGGGAAACGGTCTATAAGGAGAACGGTAAGCGTTATCGATTGAAAATTGAGATCGACGCCGATCAACTTTCATCCAGCTCCGTTTCCGAGCCGGAGGAAGTGCCGGCGAAAACACAGACCGGCACGACGGTCGAACTGGCCCCCCTGAAAGAGACATTTGATTGGCTGACGGGCGAAGAGGCGCGGTCCGAATTCGACTCCATCTTCGCGCCCTATATTCTTCAGTATCCAAAAGCCGAGATTTCCTATGACGGCCGCCCGGTTGATCCCAAGCGGACCATCGAGCATTCGCACCAGTTTCCAACTCAGCCGATCATATGTCCCGGCCGCGTCGTGCGTGACCTTACGTTACGCGTGATCGAATGGAGGCCACGCATCACCGGACGGAAAATATACTTTGGGGGCGAGAGCGGCGTAGTGCTTGGCTCGCTTGCCGCGAATGTTACGGCGCCGGGTTTCGAGTTTTCCGCGTACGCCTACTCGCCGTTCTTCAATGAAATGGCGAAGGCTAACCTTCTCGAATTCGAAGGGCTGACCGATCCTGATTTTGCTCGTGTCCTTGAATATGTCCGCGACCAACTGACCGATTACTTCCGGGCGCGTCAGGCCGAAAAATCGGGTGAGTTGATTCAGGATCTGAAGGACGCGGGCGTTTACCCCTATGAAGGCGACCCACGGGACGAGATCGAGCGGCGCGAACGCCAGGTCTTCGATATTGCGACTCACGCGGCGGTTTCCTATTCGAAAGACTTCAAAAAAGCCGATAACCCTCTCAAGAAAATCGCGCTCGGGCTTCTAAAAGAAGCGCTGAGCCACAATCCAGAGTCGGTCACGCGCATCCTCAAGGCGGTCTTCAATCTGCCCAAGGTACGCCAAGACGAATTCTCGCAATTACTTGATAAGACCGAACTCGGCAACATCATTGGCGCATCGAGCCTAGTCGCAAACCGCATCGTCGCCCTCAAGGTCCTGCGGGAAATCGTTTTTTCACCCAAACACCGCAGCACGATTAAGGAACGGGGCGAACTTGACATCCTGATCCGCGACAACACTTGGATTTTCGGCGAGAGCTTCCACCTCACCATGCATGAGGCCGGGCTCACCCAGATCATGGACCGTGTTTCGGAAGAGATTGCTACCAAGCGGGTCAAAGGCACGCCGGTGCGAAAGCTCGACGGCAAAATTGGCCGCATCGACTCCTTCATGGGGCGAGTGGTTCCGAACGAGAACCCGGATCACCGCGATTTTCTTCTGGTCGAACTGAAAAAGCCGTCGATCAAAATCGGTCGAAAGGAAGCGGACCAGGTCGAGGATTATGTGAACGCCATTCTCGCGCAGCCCGACTTCATAAACACATCAACGCAGTGGAATTTCTATCTGGTCACGACCGAATACGACGACGTCGTTAAGCAGCGCATCACCCAAGAGAACAGGCCCTTGGGCTTGTTTATCGACAAACCCAATCACAGAGTCTGGATAAAATCGTGGGCTGAGCTCATTCGAGACTGCGAAGCACGCCTGAAATTCGTACAGGACAAGCTACGGATCGAAGTATCGGCTGAGGAAATTCAGGAACGTATCGCCAGGCTCAAAGCCTCCGTGTTGAAAAGTGACGTCGTTGACAAGGTCGATCCAATAAAACACGTCGAGAAAGCCATTGTAAAAAAGCATAAGAAAGGCGCTGGAAAAAAGAAACCGTGATCGAATCTAGTGGTGTCGTTGCAGCCTGCTCACCGAAAGACGCAGCCGCGCAACGGGCGCGTCCGCCTTCGGTAGACGAGGCTCTCGTGATCCGAGCCGCATAGTGCGTCTCGGTTCGGCCTCGACGCGATTACATCGGCCGCGCCAGTTGTGGTTCCGCGTCGTCGACATGCTGCAGCGCCGACAGCGAGACGCCTAGAAGCCGGACCGGCTTGGGGACCGGCATCTCGTTCCGCAGCAAAGCGACCGTTAAGCGTTCAAGGTCGCTGCGGCTCGAAACCGCAACGGGGGCGGATCTGCTGCGCGTGATGATCTCAAAGTCATTGAACTTCATCTTAAGCGTCACCGTGCGTCCCCGGTCGCCGGCGCCTTCGCAGTATCGCCAGACCTTGTCGATGAGCGGCGCGAGTTCAACGACCATGGCGTCGAAGCTGGCGAGGTCGGTGGAAAACGTGTTCTCGGCGCCGACGGATTTTCGAATTCGGTCGGCGCGTACGTCCCGGTTGTCGACGCCCCTTGATATCCAATAGTAATAGCTTCCGGCCTTGCCGAAATTGGCTTGCATGAAATCGAGCGACTGATTGCGCATGTCGAGCCCGTTGTACAACCCAAGAGCATTCATTTTGGAGCTGGTCGCGGGCCCGATGCCGTGAAACTTGCCGACCGGAAGTGCCTCGACGAATGCCGGGCCCATCTCAGGCGTGATGACGTACTGGCCGTTCGGCTTGCGGTAGTCGGAGGCGAGCTTCGCCAGAAACTTGTTGTAAGAGATGCCGGCCGAAGCGTTGAGGCCGGTTACCTCCTTGATCTTGGCACGGATCGCCAACGCGACGTCACGTGCCAGCGGAATGCCTTGGAGATTTTCCGTGACGTCCAGATAGGCCTCGTCCAGCGACAGCGGTTCTATGATCGGTGTGTGCTCCGCGAAGATCTCGCGGATCTGCTGCGAGACCGCCTTGTAGACCTCGAAGCGCGGCTTCACGAAGATCAGATCTGGGCATTGCCGCTTTGCAGTGACCGACGGCATAGCCGAGCGCACCCCGAACTTCCTCGCTTCGTAGCTGGCCGCCGCCACGACGCCGCGCTCGCGCGATCCGCCGACGGCGACGGGCTTGCCGCGAAGATCCGGATTGTCCCGCTGCTCGACGGACGCATAGAAGGCGTCCATGTCGATGTGGATGATCTTGCGTTGACGGCCCGGGGAAGCGGCCTGGTCGTCATCGTCCTCGATGGTCATGTCGCTAGCCCGGCCGTATCTTCCTTGACGCCGCGGGCGACGATCCGGAGCGATCCGTCGGCGAGCGGCCGCTGGAGTTTCAGGGCCTCGTCAAGAGGGGCTGTCATCCAGGCCTCCACTTCGTCCGGCGTCGTCAGTATCACCGGCATCGCCTTGGGATGGATGGCGCCGACCTCGGCGTTTGGCTCCGTCGTGAGAAACGCGTAGAGGTCGTTGGTGGTCTCGCCCTCCTTTACCTTCCGGACAGACGTCCAGTTGCTCCAGATGCCGGCGAAGCAGGCGAGGGGCCGGGTCTCATCGAGCGCGAACCAGATATCACCGCCCTCGGCCTTGTTGAACTCGCTGAAGGAGTTGAACGGCACCACGCAGCGGTTTTCGGCTCCCAGCCATCGCGTCCAGTGCTTGCTCTTCACGTTGCGGATGTTCGTCGTGCCGCCGTCTGGCTCCGTCCGTAGCAGTTCCTTGAAATCGACCGTCTTGCCTTTGGCCTGCAGCTTCTCGGCTCGTTTCTTGGTGGCGTTCATCAGCGCTTTTGACGATGACGGCATTCCCCATCGTGCAGTAGTGAGTTCGCGGCCCTCCGCCCCGTTTCGCACGATCGGTGCCTTGTAGTCGGGAAAAACCCCGGGCATCGGTGCCAGATTGCCGACGTATCGGTTCACGACGCGGAACAACGCGCTGATGGCGGCTTGGTTGGTCGTGATCGAGTAGAGATTGCAGATGTGGACGGCCCCCCACTTGTCAGGATGGTAGCAGACTTTTGACCTGATCGCTTGCTCTCAGATGTCCGGCCTGTTTGCGCGGACAAAGCCCGCTGGCCGAGATGGTGTTCGCTACGCACGTTCCAAGCACATAGGCGACATTTATGATCGGCCCCCCACTTGTCAGGATGGTAGCAGACTTTTGACCTGATCGCTTGCTCTCAGATGTCTGGCCTGTTTGCGCGGACAAAGCCCGCTGGCCGAGATGGTGTTCGCTACGCACGTTCCAAGCACATAGGCGACATTTATGATGCCAGTGTAATCTACGGAAGCTCGCGCGTATCGACCGATCGGTCCTTCCATCTGCTGCGTCCTGCAAGTTCGTGGGCTATCCGCCGAGCAACCCCGCTCGCGGCGCCTATTCCAGATCAGATGGGCATGGCGGCCGCCGGCCGGTTGTACACGCCACCCGATATCATCAAGCGCCACGCGATGCGGGCGAACTTGTTAGCCAAGGCCACCGCCACCAACTTCGGCGGCTTTCGCTCCAGCAGCGAGGCAAGCCAGGGTGTGGGCTTATGACGACCCTTTCGGATATGCCTCAGCAGCGCGGTCGCGCCGACGATCAACGTCGATCGGAGCGCTGAATCTCCGGCCTTTGTGATGCCGCCATGTCTTTGACGGCCGCCAGTTGAATGATCCTTGGGCGTCAGTCCGAGCCAAGCCGCAAAGTCACGGCCCGATCTGAACGTCTCCGGCGGCGGCGCCTTCATGCTTAGCATGGACGACCCAATCGGACCGACGCCGGGAATCGTCGCTATACGCCTGCTGACGTCATCTTCGCGATGCCACTTCATCAGCTTGGCCTCGATCTTTGCCAGGCGAGCTTCGACCGCGGCATACTCCTCTGCCTGGAGGCGGAAGAGATCCCGCGCCATTTCCGGCAAGCTGTCATCCTCGAGCACCCGCTTGATAAGTGCGGTGACGTTCTGCCGGCCGGCGGGGCCGACGATGCCGAACTCAGCGGCATAGCTCCTGAAAGCATTGGAGAGCTGCGACTTCACGCTGACCAGGCGTTCCCGCACGGTCATCAACATGCAGGCCGCTTGCTGTTCCTTCGACTTCACCGGTACAAACCGCATACTCGGTCGGGTGACCGCCTCGCACAACGCCTCGGCGTCGGCCGCGTCGTTTTTGCCGCGCTTCACGTAAGCCTTCACATACTGAGGTGGGATCAGCTTGACCTCGTGGCCGAACGACTGCAGCAGGCGCGCCCAATGATGCGAGCTGCCGCAGGACTCGATGGCGACGAGAACCGGTGGAAGCTGCTCGAAGTAGCGGATCATCTCGGCTCGCCGAAACTGGCGGCGGACGACCACTACCTCACTCTCATCAACACCGTGAAGCTGGAACACCGACTTCGAAGTATCCATGCCGATACGAACGGGAATATTCATGGGACTTTCCTCTCATCTATCTGTGACGCCGAGTGCGCCATAAAACCGTGGGGATGAGAAGCCGTCCACACCAGCACACAGCGGTCAGGCTTCGGTGCGAGGGTGGCGCGGCTGCCAGGCCAGTTGTAGCAGAGTTGCGGAAGGACGCCGGCCCGCCTTGGCGCATTTGCGGCAGCGCAGCCGGCTGGCGAGGTCGTGCACGAAGGTGGTCGGCGGATGCTTCATCGCCGCGAGATCAACGTCGCTCGGCGTCCTGCAGCGCGCGCACTGGATCTCCAGCCAGGTGAAGCCGCAATTCACCGCTTGGTCGATCGTCGGGGACGGATCAATCGGTTCTCCGTCTGACCACATGCGTTCGTTCCAACTCTCGCATAGCAGCTTGTCAGCCTGCTGGATGAGCGCTTCCCCTTTCGCTCGCGTCTCCGCCGATCGGATAGCCAGGATGTTGGCCATTGCCCGCGCCTTGCCGAGCTCTTTCGCCAGAGCCTTTCGGTCGCCGCCCGACAGGGGCGTAGGGCGGTACTTCGGGGCCATCCGGACATCCAGGCGCAAAGAGATCGGATCGGCGATCCGGAGGGGGCTACGGCGTTTCGAACGCCGGCCAGCACCCGTCTTCTTCATGCCTGCCGGTGCGCTGCTGGCAGGTGTTGTCGAGCAACCGCTGCGCCACGTCCTTCCAGACTGCGTTAGCGCCATATAATCGGACTGCATCGGCGGTCTGGATTTCCACGGTCCGCTCGCAGCGGCGGCAGGAGATGCGCAGCACGTGACGTTGAATGTCCGACAGGCGTCGCTGTCGGGCCTGGGCCACAGTCGCGCTGGCGCGAGGGTCTTTGAGGACCGATTCCCAGTATTCGGCCGGAAGCGGCGCATCCGGAGCCGCAGCGGAGGGGCCCGGCCTGCGGGCCGCTTCAGCGGCCAGTTTTTCCATCTGTTTTGGGGTCGGCATGCGCCAGCTCGCGGGTCGGTCGGTCATTCCGAATTAGAACATAAAGTGAACAAAAGTCGAGTCCGGCCAAGTGGTCGTGGGGAAAAAATCGTCCTGTTTGGAAGGCCGCGATGTCGGAACCAAGCCGGGCCGTTCGTCTTGAATCCGGCATCAGTATGGAGTTCCACCCGCCATGGCCCCCCCGCGCGAATTGGAAAGGTTTTCTGCGCCTTTCACTCGTCACCTGTCCGGTTGCGCTCTATCCGGCCACATCGGAATCCGAAAAGGTCTCGTTCAACCAACTCAATCGCAAGACCGGCCACCGCATCAAGTACGCCAAGGTCGATGCCGATACCGGCGAAGAGGTCGACAACGAGGACATCGTCAAGGGTTACAAGGTCGACACCGATACCTTCATCGAGGTGACGAAGGAGGAACTCGAGAACGTCGCGCTGGAGTCGACGCGAACCATCGAGATCGACGAGTTCGTTGACCGCAGCGAGATCGATCCGCGATACCTCATCCGTCCTTATTATCTGCGCCCCGACGGCAAGGTGGGTCATGACGCTTTCGCGGTCATTCGCGAAACCATCCGCGACATGAACAAGGTCGCCATCGGTCGGGTGGTGCTGACCAACCGCGAGCACATCATCGCACTCGAGCCCTTGGACAAGGGCCTGATGGGGACATTGCTGCGCTATCCTTACGAGGTGCGTTCCGCGGACGAATATTTCGACGAAATCCAGGACGTCAAAGTCACCAAGGACATGCTCGACCTCGCCAGGCACATCGTCAACCAGAAGGCGGGACATTTCGACCCGGACAAGTTCGAAGACCAGTACGAAACCGCCCTCATCGATCTCATCAACCAGAAGCGCGCCGGCAAACCCATCACCGCGAAAGCGCGACCGCGCGGCGAAAACGTGGTCGATCTGATGGACGCACTGCGCAAGAGCATTGGAGCAGACGCGGCGGCAGCGACAGAATCGCAGAAGAAGCCAGCCAGGAAGGCGCGCAAGGCGTCGGCCGGGCAGAAGGAAATGCTGATGCCGATCGCTGGCAAGAAACCGGCCAAGGAGGCCGCGGCGAAGAAGCCGGCGGCCAAACCGCAGCGGAAGTCGGCGTAGCGTGTCGTTAAGCATTCAGTGACGCCAGACGGCCGTTACTTTGTCGTCCGCGGCAGGGAGCGATATGGCTGCGCTGAAAAAGACTTCCAGGAGATCGATGTTGAGCGCGGGCATTCTCGCCTACCGCAAGAGCGCTCGCGGGCTTGAGGTTCTGCTCGTCCATCCCGGCGGTCCGTTCTGGCGCAAGAAGGATGACGGCGCTTGGTCCATTCCGAAGGGCGAAATCGATGCCGCGGATGCTCCGGAGCAGGACGCCCGGCGCGAGTTTGCCGAAGAACTCGGCCCGAGTGCTTCGATTGGTCCACTCCGGACGCTGGGGGAGATTCGACAGCGAGGAGGCAAGCGCGTTATCGCATTCGCCGGCGAGGGCCATTTTGACCCGGCGGCGCTGACCAGCAATACCTTCGATATCGAATGGCCGCCCCGAAGCGGTCGACGGCAGAGCTTTCCCGAAGTAGACCGCGCGGAATGGTTCAATACCGAGTTCGCGCGGACGAAGATGCTGTCCGGGCAGGTAGAGCTTCTCGATCGTCTGTTGGCGATCGCGGTTGAGAGCGGCGGGAAATGACGTTCAGGATTGGAATCATTTCGGACACGCACGGCCTGTTAAGGCCCGAAGCGGAACGAGACCTGACGGGTGTCAATCACATCATCCATGCCGGCGACATAGGGCGCCCCGAGATCGTCGACGCGCTTCGCCGGATCGCGCCCGTCACGGCCATCCGTGGAAACGTGGACAGCGGCGAGTGGGCCCACCAATATCCCGACACGAAACTCGTGCGCTTGGCGGGAAAGTCGATCTACGTTCTGCACGATTTGAAGACGCTGCAGGTCGATCCCTGCGCCGGCATCGACGTCATCGTCTCTGGGCATTCCCACGTGCCGAAGATCGACATGGTCGGTGGCATTCTCTACCTGAATCCCGGCAGCGCGGGACGTCGGCGCTTCAGGCTCCCGATCACGCTTGCGACGCTCGAAGTCACACCTGAGGGCATGCGACCGGAAATCCATGACCTTGGAGGCGACTGAGCGCACGACCGCGGAGGAAATTCACAGCGGATGGGCGAATATGTTAATTCGTTCCGCTTGCCGGTTACGCCCGAAGGGAAGCGCTATTTGCGTGGATGTTCGCGCTCGCGCACGACATCCTTCGCCCGCTTGTCGGACCTGAGCCCGAGGTAGACGGGCTGGCGCAGTTCGCCCTTGCTCGTCCACTCCGCGAATTTGACCTCGGCAACGAGAGAGGGCCTGACCCAGGTCGTGGCGGCCTCGTCCTTCACTTTGGCAGGGAAGGGTGATTTAGGGGCCATCAGCTTCACGAGCTTGCCATGCAGGTCTTCCAGGACCTTGTGGCTGAAGCCAGTGCCGACATGTCCGATGTATCGCCATGCGTCGTCTTCCCGCACGGCAAGGACCAGGGCGCCGAAGAACGGCCTGGTGCGCCTGGGCGCCGTGAAGCCCGCGATCACCACTTCCTGTCGCCTTGCTGTCTTGATCTTTAGCCAATCCGGGGTCCGGCTTCCGGACGTATACGCGCTGTCGGCGCGCTTCGCCATGACACCTTCCAGACCCTTCCGCTCGGCCTCAGCGAAGAATTTCGTGCCGTCTCCTTTTCGGTGACGGCTGAAGGCGATCAGTCTGTCGCGCGGCAGGATCGCCTTCAGCCGCTTCTTGCGCTCGAGGAGAGGCCGCTTGCGCACGTCCTCTGTGTTCTCGAACATGAGATCGAAGGCGTAATACAGGAGCTTCGCTTCATGGCGCAGCGCGTTTTGAAGCAGCTGGAAATGCGAGACGCCGTCCTTTCCGATTGCGACGAGCTCGCCGTCGATCACGGCGTCGCCCTTCACGCGCTCCAGCGCTTTGGCGACCTCCATATAGCTGCGGCTGATGATCTTGCCGTTGCGGCTGTAGAGCGCAACCTTGCCCCGCCGGATTTCCGCGATCATCCGGAAGCCGTCGTACTTGTCCTCGAAAACCCAGCCGGGATCATCGAATGGCGCGTCGGTGAGCGTAGCGAGCATCGGTTGCAGCCCCTTGGGCAGGATCGACGTCCGGCTCATTCAAGGCCATTCCTTTAGGAGCGTGTTGAGAAATGCATGGAAGTCATTCAAGGATTAAGGAACGCTTCGAGGCCACGCCGTGTTCCGCAGGCGCTTGGCGTGCGCGACATTGACGATCGACGGGAGGGCGGAGGGATGATCAGAAAACCGAAAACCTATCAGACTTCGCTGGGCATTTTCGATCAGGCGATCGCCGCGCCATCCATGAAGGCGGCTCTCGAGGCGTGGGGCGCCGACAGCAACCTCTTCCACCAGGGCGCGGCCAGGGAAAGCCGCGATCTGGATGTGATCGCCGCCACCATGGCGAAGCCGGGCGTCGTTCTCAAGCGCCCCGTCGGATCGGACGGCCCATTCGGCGAGCATGCCGACCTGCCCACCGATCTGGACCACACCGACAAACCGGCCAAAGTCACCCAGAAGTCGAAAGCCCGCAAACCGAAGAAGAGCTCGTCGCCGCCCGCCGATAAAGCGGCGGAGCGGAAGGCGGCACTCGCGTCCGAACGCGAGCAGAAGCGCCGCGATCGCGAACGGGAAAAGGAAGAGACCGCCAGGCAGAAAGAGCGTGAACGCCGTCAGCAGGCGATCGACAAGGCACAGGCTGCGTTAGACAAGGCCGAGCAAGAGCACGCGAAGCGGGCTGCCGTCATCCAGGCCGAACTCGAGGCTCTTGAGAAGAGATCGCAGACCGAACAAGCCCGCTGGGATAAGGAAAAGGAGCGATTGGAAGCCGCGCTGCGGCGCGCGCGGGGTTAGTTTCTGTGGGGCGGCCGCGAGCGTAGGCCAGCGTCCCCTTCAAGCGTTCATCGTTCGGGATCTTGGACGCGTGCTCCGGCCTGGTTCACGGCGGCGCGGTCCCGTCGCTCCTCGGGAGCGAGCTCCATGACGGCCCGATGTAGCTCAGCCGGTATCGTCAGTTGACTTTCCAAGGGCTTGTTGGCCCATTGCCAGAAGCGATCGAATGCATCCATCACAGATCCTCCCGCAGGCCCCGGAAGAACGGGTGCCTGACTTTTCCCTCGGCCGACTTCGCGCGATATTCGATCTCGGCGAGCAGCTTTGGTTCGACCCAGATGCCCTTATGTGCGATCCGCTTGGTGTACGGCTGCGTCTTACGTATCAGCGGCTTCAGTCTCTTCTGGAGGTCAGCGGCGGAAGTCTTGTCAAAACCGTGGTCGACCTTGCCGGCATAGATCAGATCGTCGCCCTTGCGCCGGCCGACATAGATGCCGTCCCACTTCGTTCCATCGAGTGCGAAGCCGGCAATGGTCAGCGTCTCCCGCTGGGCGCAGGTTTTCTTCACCCAGTCGCTTGTACGGCCCTTCGGATAGGGGCCGTCTCGCACCTTCGAGACGACACCTTCGAGGCCGAGTTTGCAGGCGTGCGCGAACATCTCGCGTCCCTCGATCTCGAAGCTTTCGCTGAACTGGACGTCGGTGCCGATTAGGATCTTCTTGAGTTCAGCTTTGCGCTGAATGAGCGGCAGCTTCCGGAGATCGCGGCCGTTCAGATAGAGCAGATCGAACGCCACCAGAACGATCTTGGTCGACTTGCCCTTGAGCTCGTTCTGCAGCAGAGAGAAATCGGTGCTGCCGTCGGCAGCGGGAACGACGATCTCGCCGTCGATGACGGCCGAGCTCGCCTTGATGCGCCAGGCATCGTGGGCGACCTTCTTGAAGCGGTGGGTCCAGTCGTGGCCCCGCCGGGTAAAGATCCTGGCCGCCTCGTTGGCCTGATGCACCTGAACCGGTAGCCGTCAAACGTGATCTCGTGAATCCATCGCCTGCCGGACGGCACCCTCTCGATCGAGGTGGCCAAGGCCGGTTCGATGAAGCCGGGCAACGGCGCCTTCATGCCGATGGCCGCGGGTCTTTTACGCTGAAACGCCACTGGATAAACTCCAGGCAACAGCTGATTCAAACTGACACAGTTCGAATCGTTCCGGAACCCGTGAATCCCTTGCTGCGTTGGATTGTCTTCAAATCCGACAGGAGGAGCCGATGGCTGCAGCGGAGAAGACGGCGCGCGGGCGCAAGCAGGACCGGGCCCGTGTGGCCGGCGGGCAAAAGTATGAAGTTGGGTACGAGTCCAAGAAGACAGGGCGGTCGGCGTCAGCAGTCAAGAAAGCTGTCAAGAAGGTCGGCAACAGCCGGAAGCGCGTGGAGAAGCGTCTGGGGCGCTAGGTCTTTGCTCGCTCGATTGTCCGACGCGTGCCTAGACCTCGGGCGGGCATTCGGGACAGGTGTCGCCGATCGAGTCCAGGACCTCGCTCACCGCGTCGGCAGCCGCCTCGGGCGAAAGATCCGGTGGCGGATCCAGGCGGGCGATTTGGAACGCCCGCTCACGGGCGTGTGGCTCTGCTCTGTCCTGCATCCAGCCGTGGTATTCACATTCGCGGATCGCGCCTGCCTCCTGCAGCACGGCTATCGCCCACCCCCGTAGCGTGCGGATCGCCGTCCGCCTCTCCTTGGACATCAGCATCAAGATCGCTCCTCCGAGCGGGACGAATCCTTGCAGCTCTCGATTCGTTCCAGCTGCTAACACAGAGCAGGGATTCCAAATCGTCGGGGTGGGTGCTTGTCCACGTGTTCCGCGGCCCTGTGCAAAACCAGCCTCGCAGCAACTTGTCTTCCTCGTCCGTGTCGCGCATGACGACTTTCAGCGCCTGGTCTGGCAAAGGGCGCTGCAGCGACTTTGCCTCATCCCAAGCGGCGAGCTGGCCCGAAATTTACGCGCTTTGATTCCGCACCCGGCTGATGCAAGCAGTGAAGGATGCACGTGGCGTCGGTGCTGGTCGATCAAGCGTCCACATTAATTATCGTCTTCGCCAACAGCGCCGCGCGCGGCGAGTAGCCCTCGCCAGCGCTGTCCATGTCTTGCCCGTGCCCGACTGTCCGGTGATAACGAGGGCATTCCGCCGTTCGAGCGTTTCCCTAAAGGCTTGGTAGTTCGCCGGCGGCACGAACGTCTCGAGTTGGGGAGCGCTGGCCAGATAGCCGCCACAGCAAGTCCTCGCGCGTCCACACGCCCGGGCTCATTCCACGCATTCGCAGCAGAGCTTCGTCGCGCAATCGCGCGCGACATTCGGTTCGTCGGCTCTGGGGCACCCGCAGTAGGGAGCCGAGGATGTCGTTAATCTCCAAGTCCAAGAGACGCTCGGTGCGAACGCCCCAGATGCCGATCCGCCCCTCCGGTCCATGGGGTAGAGTCCCTGACAGGCTAGCTGGGAAAATCTGCTCTTCCGGCCATTCCTCCAAGCCGTGGACCAGCAGGTCGCGGGCCACGCCGGTGGCGTCGGCATTGGTAATCAGCAGATAGCGCGTGCCGGGATCGTCGAGGTGGTGTTTGCCCGGCCGACGGGTCGTACCGAAAATGGGGTCTTGTACTGCATTTGAAGGGACCAAATTCTGGGAAGAAGCCAAGATCTACTATCGCCATGCGCTGAAGGGCGGCCACCACAACGGCGTACGATATCTTGAATGGATTGATCGTGGTCTTTGCATCTCGGTAGCCGTGGATCTCGAAGATATTAGCGACCCGGAGAAAACGTCCGCCTATGTTGATCGCGTCTGTGCTTCTAACGGCCTATTGTACACGGCTAACACAGCGGACTTGGAGCGCGGGTTGGCGCTTGCATCAGAGGTATCAGCGTATTTTCAGAGGCATCAGCGTATTTGAAGTCACCGCTAGGTCATCAGTGGCATGCCTTGCGCATGTTGCACGACGCACAGGCGTTGGGCTCTTCGTATCGAGAGCTTAAGGCTTCCAAATATATTCTTGCTTCATTCAGCGTGTTTTCCCAAGCACGTCGGGACGGGGTGCGGTTTGCCGACGCTCACCTTGTGCGTCACCATAGTCAGCTCCTTTGGTTGCCAAGTTTCTCAGACATCAACCCGCCCTTGATGTCGTCAAGAAGAAGCTAGTGTGGCTGGCCGATCCAGGTACAAAGGTAGTCCATGTGAACCAATCGCTCCTCTCTCTTCAGAGCTGGCGATTGTGGAAAGGCTTGCTGTGGCCTTTGCTCCGCCGGGCAATAGGGATCGCGCGCAAGCATGGTCGTGCCGCCCGTGATGTGCCGACGATACAGATATGACCTGGCCACGCATCCCCCGCCGCATTTGGCGAGCAACGAGCACCCGCTGCATCCCTCGACTATGTCCGGATTTGCGTTGCGCTGCCTGAACACCCGAAATTGCGGGCTGGAAATGATCTCCGACAGCTCATTCGTCAGCAGATCGAATTCCGATTTGTAGTCATGTAGATAGACGCAAGGACTCACATGCACCTTGCCCTCTGGCGAGATCGAGTGGATTCTGAATGACGTTCGTCCGCAGGGACATCGCCGAGCCTCCGAGGTGTTGGTCACCGCCGCGATGGGAGGTTCGCCCAGGTCCACGGGATCGCACAACTCCATCAGCCGGGCGAAACCGGCATAATACATGCTCGGCGGAAGCGCGATCCTCATGTGCGCGGGCTCGGTCGGCTTGATCGGGTTGATCCGGACGTTGGCGTCGTGCGATTTCGCCAACTTGACGAGTGCTTCAATGTGCCCGATGGAGAAGTTCCAGTTCATCGCCGCCATGATGCAAGCCCGCGAGATGCCCTCGCTGCGGCAGATATCGAGCGCCTCCACAGCTTGCCGAAAGATGCTAGCTCCCCGATTTTCATTGTGTTCGTCTTCGAACGGCGAGTCGAACGAGACGTCGCAATCGTTCAACAGGCGAAATTCCCGATAGTGATCCTTGTACAACCGCACCAACGATATGCCGCTGGTCGTGAGGCCCACCAGGATGTCTTCGTCCGCGAGCCTCCTGATGATGTAGGGCAGCAAGGTCGCCTTGGGGTTCGACCCGTTGGTGAAGAGCGGTTCATTTCCGCCGAGATTGACCGTTTCAACGCTGTGCTTCTTCAATTGATCGACGATCCGATCGATCATCTCGACGGTAAGGTCGCTCCCCTTCTCCCTAGCATTCATGCTGTAGCAGTGCGTACAGCGATATGGACAATCATTCCCCAGCGTCCAGCCGATATTCTTGATCGCAACCTCGCACTCGGGCAGGTCGCCGAACTCCTGCACCGGGCCCACGTTGAGCTTATAGTGTTCGAGCCGGTCGAAGCTGATCGCGAATGGCTTTGACATTTTGAGCCTTCTCATCCGAAGAAAGGATTGGCGTCGGCGTCATACACCAGCCCGGCCGACGCGTAGGCGTGGTCAACCCGTGTCGCCAGCGTCTGGTATTTGATCTTGTTCCCTGCGATCTGAGCGTCAACAAGGCCATCGACGTCATGCTCACCCGACTCAACGGCGTCCAGGAGGAGTTCCATGAAGGCGAGGTCGTGCCGCCGCAGTTCGGTCGCAAGCGCGTGGAATTCGACCAGTTCCTCGTCCTCGAGTGCCTTCGGCGCGCTGATGGCGTCGATCGCTTTGTCGTAAAGGCGAAGATGGCTCTTGTGCCAGCGCTTTAGGCCCGTATAGGCCTGAACCACTTCTTCGGCGGCCAGACGATAGTTTCGGGTGCCAGTCCCATCCTCGTTGGCGCCGATCAGATTTCGTTTTCGCAGCAGCCTCGTGAACGGCGTTCCTTCGGCCGCATACATCTCGGAGAAAATTCCCTTGCTGATGGTCCAAACGTAGTCCGACATGCGACGGTGATTTTCCCGCAACTCTTCCATCGTCGTGCCGTGATCAAAGAGAATGTGCCCGGCTTGCACGTAGATGCCGTGTCTCTTGAAGACATCAAGGGCTTGCAGGTTTTGATCAACGCTTGCACTCTTCGCCATCCTCTTCAATGCGGATTCCGAATAATTCTCGATACCGCACGAAAACGCGAAGAAGCCCGCCCGCTTGAGCTGCCTAATTGCCTCGTCGGTCACGCGATCCGCTCTGATCGAACCTCGCAAGCGCACGCGCAGGCCTCGCGATTGAATATCGTCGGCAAGTTCACGGCACCACAGCTCGTCTCGAGGCGGCTCAATAAGGCTGTCGTCGATGACTTTGAAACACGTCGCCCCGAGGCGGCTAACCTGCTCCAACTCCTCGACGAAGTTTTCGATCGAACGCTGCCTCCAATGCGAACCATCCGATACCTTCGCAAAGGCAACGATCGAGCAGAACGTGCAGTGGGCCGCGCAGCCGCGTGACGAAAGCACGTGCACAGCGCTCCGCCGCTCAAGTGAGGCGCGGATCGTGTCGCGGCTAGGAAAAGGTATGGCGTCAAGGTTCGCGACCGCTGGCCTGAGCCCGTTACGAATGATCTTGCCGTCGTGTTTGTAGCTGATACCTGAAATGTCGGAGAGGTCCAGTTTACCGAATGCGAAGTGCTCGCTCAACTCGCAGACAGTTTCTTCGGCCTCGCCGAGGGCCACGACGTCGAACCCAGCGTTCAGGAACTCATCCGGGTGAAAGGTCGGCCCGTAGCCGCCGGCGATCGTCGGGGTTTGTAGACCACGCTGACGAAGCAGCTGCATGACTTCGATTGCCCGAGCCATATTGGATCGGTAGCATGAAAATCCGATCCACAGCGGAACGGGCAGCCGGGCTATCGAATCTGCGATCTCGTCACTCGTCAGACCGCCCAGCCAACCGTCGATGATTTGGACATTCGCCCCCTTGCTTCTGAGAATACTCGCCAGGTAACCGAGCCCCAAATTTTCCTCGGCGGTACGGTGCGTGATCGGCGCTGGCGTAGCCAGAACTATCGGCGGAATATCGCGTAAGGGTAAGGCTGCCTCGCGCAACGCGAACCTCTCGGTATTGCTTGTGACCTAGTTCGCGGTGCGGGTTACTTCATAATCGCTTCGGCCTCTGCACGAAACGCGTGGCGCGAGCCATCTCGTGAATAGAACATGTGGCCGCCTGGAAAGACTACGAGTTTGACGCGCGGTGCTGAGGCAAATGGCGGCAATTGGTCGAGCACGATCTGTGACCCGAGATAAGGCGTGGCGAGGTCAAACAGGCCGTGCCCGACTAGCAATTTCATCTTCGGGTCCGTTGCGAGAATCTGGCGCAGCTCCGACAGCGACTCCAGAGGCCCGCGGCCGTAATCCCAAGCCTGCCCGACCGCGCCGTTGACTAGCTCATAGGAGCCGTCCGGTCGCCAGTTTAGCTTGCGCGTAAGGAGATCGACAGTGGCGCTGGCCAGAGGTGCGAGCAGCCTGTCGCTCGACGGATCGCCGGAAAGATAGAAATCCGAGTCCGGATACGGATCGAGGCCACGCACTGAAGCGTCATACCTGCCGATTAAGTTGCCGTTCTTACGATCGAACTCACGGCGAAACGCGGCGAGGTCGAAGCGGCCCGCGAGCCTGCGACTCACCGCCTGATCGATGCCGGTCAGCGCCGCGACCTTGTCGGCCAGACGCGTGGTCGCTTCCTTGTCCGCCTGACCTTTGATGAGGTCGATCAGAAACTCTCCGCGTGCATAAGCTTCCACGTCGGCGAGATCGGCTCGCTTTACCGGACCCTCGGCTTCACGCAGGGTCGCGACATAGCTCGGCAGCGTTGCGATGTATTGCAGCAGGCCAGTGCGGGCATATTGGCCGTAGTCGAAGAGTGGCGAGACCATTATCAGGCCCTTGACGCCTATGCCCTGCCGCATCTGCAACTGGTGCACAACCTTTGGCCCGCGAATGCCCCCATAGCTTTCACCCACGATGTATTTCGGCGACAACAGCCGGTCATGCTTTTCGAGCCAGCGACGGACCACCAGCGCGAGCGCGTTGACGTCGCCGTCAACGGAAAAGAGCCGCTTGCGCACATCATCGCCGGTCCCCACGAAACGGCTATAACCTGTGCCTACGGGGTCGATAAACACCAAATCGGTGAAATCGAGCCAAGTCTCCGCGTTTGGCCTCACCTCCGGAAAAGTGGATGGCGTGACCTCGTCTGCATTGATCGGCAGCCGCCACGGTCCGGCATTGCCGAGCTGCAGCCAGGCCGATGATGAGCCCGGTCCTCCGTTGAAGAAGAACGTTACCGGGCGCGTGCCGCGTTCGGTGCCGTCAAGCTGATAGGAGGTATAGACAATGTCGGCCTCCGGCTCGCCCTTCTCGTCGAACAGGCGGATGGAGCCGGCCGTCGCGATGAAAGAGAGCGTCCGCCCAGGGAGATCAAGCGTTTGCCTGGTGCTGGAGTCCGGCGGCAGGCGATGCTGCTCGGCCGCCGACGGCGTACTCGGCGCTTGGCCGGCGCGTTCGCCGGGGCCGCCGTTCTGGCCGGCCGGCGTTGTGGCATTGGCGCGCGGCGGCGGATTGTCTGCCCGCACGCTCTCCATGTTCCCGCAGGCAAAAAGGATCAACGCAAGAGAGGTGCTGCGCAGTGCGGTCGACGACATAGAGGTTCTCCTGTGCAGGGCTTGCACTGTTGGTGCGCGAGGCGTGTCTGTCAAAACGACCTAGTCACTAGCTCATGCGCGGGAACAACAAACCTACTAGAGTCAGCAGTTGTCACCGCCGGCGGGTGCAGATCATATGCCCCCACCATCGCCAATCGCCCCGATTCGCGGCTTGACCGCTGATCAGCTCAACGCGCTCGGCCTTCACGGCATGGCCAAGGCTTTCGTCGACATCGCAAGTCCCGCTCGATGTCGCGGGAACTGCTTCAGTTTTTGAGGGATCTCCGACAGCGAGTTCTCAAAATGCTGGAAATACGCGTCTCGCGATGATGAATACTGGACCAAGTCGCGAAGTTCGAAGACCCGTGAAAGCTCCCGTCGATACACGTTTATCCTCCGCCACACCAAAGGGCGGCGACCAGAGCGAAAATCGCGGCGGCCGCGAAACTCTTAGTGACTGCTGACGTAGGCTTGCTCTGATTGTAGGTGATTCAACAGATCGGCCAGGTCGCCGGCGTCTTCCAGGGGAAGGCCATTTTGGGCGACGTCATTGATCAGCGCAGCAAAACCAGTGCGGATGTCGTAGACCGTCCAGCCATTCGTCTCGGATCGAATATCGTATCGTACAGTCATTCCTCATCATGACACGCGGCATCGCTTTCTGATCAATCCCCGTGGAATGCGCTTTGAAGAGGTGACCGCATCGAACCTGGTTACGGTTGATATCGATGGCAACATCGTCGAGGATCCTCTCGGGCTCGGTATCAACCCCCTCGGATTCACCATTAACAGTGCGATCCATTCTGCGCGCGAAGATGCGATCTGCGTCCTGCACACTCACGCGATGGCCGGCGTCGCGGTCTCAGCGCTTACTCAACCTACAATCCGACGCCGCCGTCGGACATTGCCGCGTGCCTTGAGGGCACGATGAAGTACATGCGCTGCGAGGGCATGCAGGCAATGTACCAGAGCTTCATCGTGCGAATGGCGGTTGCGCACGCACATTTCGAGGCGGTCCACCCGTTTCGTGATGGCAATGGCCGTGTTGGCCGTCTGCTTTTGCCATTGATGATGGCCGCCGAAGGCATGACGCCGATTTACCTGTCGCCGTACATTGAAGCGCACAAGACAGCTTATTATGAATCGCTAAAGGCAGCTCAGCAGCGCCTCGAATGGCATGAAGCGGTCGGGTTCATGGCGGACGCGATTGTCGGCACCACAGATGAGCTCCTGAAGACCCGCGACGCCTTGTCTGCACTTGGCGATCTATGGCGGAAGCGGCGGAAGTTTCGCCCGGGCTCAGCCAGCCTGCGCGCACTCGATGTTCTGCCGCACTATCCGGTGCTGACCGTCAAGCGTCTGGCCTCGCTTCTCAGCATTACGGTGCCTGCAGCGTCGCAAGCGGTAGAGCAACTGGTCGAGAATAAAATCTTGAACGAGCGTACCGGCTATGCGCGCAACCGCGTCTTCGCCGCACCCGACGCGCTGTCGATCATAAACCGCCCCTTCGGCGAAGAGCCCATTCTTCCCGGTGCGGACACCTGACGGCCGCCATGCCGGGCTGACAATTGTGACGCCGCGAGTTGCGGCTTCGCCCCGCCGTCGGTCATGCCGTCGGCTCGGACTTCCTTGAGACCGAGGCGATTTTCCATAGCACGCGATCCCGCAAATGCTCAATGATCACGCCGGAGGAAGGGAGATTCGGTAGATGGTCGAGGCGATTCTCCGAAGGACACTCAAGAGAGTGGTTGACCTTGCATCGATGCACAGCATCACGAGTGATGCGCTCATAGCGATGAGCAAGGACGATTATCAGGTTCTCCGTCGCGCGGCGACGCGCGCGCGGCTTGACAGGAAGGCGCGTTTCGTCTGCGCGAAATGCGGACATGCCGTCTATGCTCCGCGCGAAGGCCGGACCGGCCAGCCCTACTGGAAACACCACCCGGGTGCCCCACAACTTTGTCCCTGGTGGACGGGGACGCCGGCCAGCGTCGATATCGTTAGCGCGCAGTAATTTGACGGAGCGCAGGAAAGCCCGTTGCATGCTAAAATCAAACATATCGTCGGTGAGTTATTGACCAACGATCAGCATACGATCGCAGGAAGCGTCGTTGTCGATGAGTATCTCATCCTAGAGAATGGACGACGGCGGCCGGACGTACGCGCGATCTATGATGGCATGCCACTCGTCGTGGAGGTTCAACTTGCAACTACGCAAATCTCCATCATCGTGCAACGCGAAGATTTCTATGAGAACGCGTCCATTCGCCTGATTTGGCTCACCTGGAATTTTGAGCCACCCACGAGCGGCCGATTACTCAGTTCATTTGAGGACATTTTCTACTCCCACGACAAGAACCTGTTTTCAATGGACGATGAAACGATAGGCCTCTCCAGACAGCGGCGAGAAGTAATCTTGCGCGCTTTCTGGCTGGATGGAGACGCGTGGCACTCGAAATTGGTCACGATTTCCGACCTCAATTGGATCGAGGGAGGGCGCGCATACGCGGTTCCGTCGAGGCCGCCTTGGCATCATGACTTTCTGTCGCGCTGGCGCGGCGCGCTCGGAGAAAAAGGTACGAAATGGAAGGAGCGTGAGATCCTGTTTGGCGAACTCGTCGCCAAAGTGGCGATTCCGGGGAGCGATGTCAACGAACTGCACGCGCTCGACGTGGATGCATTGATCAACTGCATGCTGTCGCTGGTCGACGGTCGACCGGTAGGGTCGCGGCAGCAGAATCTTGTCGAGGTGCTGAACTCCTTCCTCAATGTCGAGCGACGACAGCGCTATGTGTGCCTCATTCGCACCTTCGCGCAACTGACCAACAGGGATGCTGTCCTTGAAATCGAGAGTGTTCGCAACAAGATCGCCAAAGCACGCACAGTGCCGCAAGACGATCGCCAAAGCGTGTCAGGAAAGATCGCGCTGGCCTTGTTCCCGGAGATATTCTCTTCACTTGACGCAACGCCAGCAGCGTATCGCAGCGCTTGACATATTCTGTAGCGCAATCAAGTGAGTCGAGGATTGCTGACGGGGCCAGACTGCCTCTGAGGCAGCGACTTGGTAGGGGACGATGGCGGAATAAGGTGGGAAATATCGTGCATTCCGTAGATAGTGACGACCTCAAAGCGAAGCACATATGCTACGTCTGCATTGGCGAGCAGTATCTGAGCGATGAAGTTCGCGCAAAGGGCAAGCGCGCCAAGTGCAGCTATTGCGAAAAGACGCGTCGCACCTTCAGCCTTGACAAGATGGCCGAGCGTGTGGCGACTGCGTTCGAGCAGCACTACTATCGAACGTCAGATCAACCGAACGACTACGAACATATGCTCCAGCGCGACAAGGAGCTGAGTTACGAATGGAATCGACATGGCGATGATGTCGTGTACGCCATTCAAAACGCGGCCGAAATCCCTGAAGACGCTGCCCACGATATCCAGTCAATCCTGGAGGAGGAGCATAGCGATTTCGACAGCGTGGCGATGGGTGAAGAGACGGAGTTCGCGAGCGATAGCTATTACGAGGAGAAAAAGGTCAGCGACGATGCTTGGCGCGAGGAATGGCGTCGGTTCGAGAATTCTCTCAAGACCGAGGCGCGCTTTTTCAGCCGTACTGCAGCTGCGTATCTGGCGGCAATCTTCGACGGGGTCGATGCTTTAAGGACGCGGCAGGGGCAGCCGCTTGTCGTAGATGCGGGGCCGGGAACGGGTTTCCATACACTCTCTCGCGCCCGGGTCTTCCAGTCCGAGGACAAACTCGAGGCGGCGATGTGTCGGCCCGACCTCCAGCTCGGGTCGCCGCCGACGCTGCTGGCTGCGGCAGGTCGCATGAACGCGCGGGGCATTTCCGTGTTCTACGGCGCCAACGATCCCAAGGCCGCCATCGCCGAGGTGCGGCCTCCGGTTGGAAGCAAGGTTGCCGTGGCGCAATTCGAGATCATCCGAAAGCTCCGGCTGCTAGATCTGACGGCGCTCAAGAATGTCCAGATGCGCGGAAGCATCTTTGACGTCGATTTTGCGCGCCGGCTGGACGAGCGCAATTGCTGAAATCTCTGAGCAGCCGTATCACCCAGCCAGTCATGCCCGACGACGAGCCTTTCGAGTATCTGGCAACTCAAGCCATCTCCGATTTTCTCGCAACCGAATCCTCGGTGCCCATCGATGGCATTATTTTCCCGTCGGTTCAGGTCGCCGGAGACGTGCTCAACGTCGTCCTATTCCACAAGGCTGCGCGCGTTGAGGCGATGGAAATTCCAAGCGGGACCGAGATCAGAGCCAGGACGGGGCAAAGTACCGCGGAGGGCTGGGAAGTCGATTACTCGGTTTTCGAGGAGGTGCCGCCGTCGCCAAAGGTTGATGAGGAAAAGGTAAAATCGCCAGCATGGCCCGACTTCGATGCCATGCCGGCGTTGGCAGGAGCACGAGTCGATTCCGATCCGCGGGAGCCAAGCCTTCGCGTGATGCCGGACAGCGTTAGCGTGCACCATGTGGAGGGCGTCGTCTTCACGACAGACGAGTATCAGGTGCGTCGTTCCCGCTGGGAGAAGGACGATCGATCGCCGTTCTAAATTTACACCCGGTCATGAGAAGGTGTTTGGCGGCAGGCAGCAAAGGCGCTGACGCATGAGAGCATTCGTCCGCCAGAAGCAGTGGCGCGAAAATTCCCACAACGACCGCGAACGAATCGACGAGAACAGCGGCAAGAATTAAGGCGCCGGCGCCGGCCTGCAACTCAGGGAATAGCTTTCATTGGCGGGAGACAAACCCCAATACCATTAGCCACGCACTATGCTTCGGAAGACCACATGGTGCGCGCTCGCCCAGCTCATTGCCTCGCGCTTAACACGGCTTCAATGATCGTCCCGATGCAGATTCAGTTTGAGCTTGTCTTGGTATACGCCAATCCGCTTCTTTGCTCGCTCGATGACGTCGCCAAAGTGGAGTAACTCAAAATAGGTTTCGCCCAATGGCTGCCGAGTACGAGGATCCAAGAGGGCGCTCGATTGAAACCATCCCCGGCCGACTGAAAACGGAGTTCAAGTTCCGCTTAGTCGCAGCGGATTGACAGTGTCGCCGATAAGATATCCGTAAAATTTCCTGAGCCGGCCCCCTGATTTGGCCGCAAGCAAATGGGCGTACTCGGAAAGGTCGCCGACATGTTCGTCCATCGACACTCCCGGCGCCTTGAATTCGACGATGATGGCTGAGCCTTCTTTGCTGAAGAGAGCAATGTCTGGCCGCTTTCCGCCATTGTCATCTGCGCGCTTGGCAAGCAGCTTTTGAAGCTCCTGGTCGATGTCAGTTTCGAAAACACATTCGCTGTCATTCCAGCGGATGCTGGATATCCCAATCCGCAGGGACGACCATCGCTCGATTATCGGATCAATCGCCTCGTGAATTCGTGCGTAAGACAGCTTTTCAACTGAAAACATGTCTCCACTAGGTATCTCGTCAGCTGATCCAGATAGTCGCTTTCGATCAGCACGATGTGGTGAAATCCGCCGACTGGATTGTTCTGCTCCGTTCGGGTCCGCAAGTAATAAGGTGTGATATCCTTCACGGGCGAGGATTTCGCACAAAACGCGATGGCATTTCTTGGTAGTCGAAGAGGCCCGCATCGAGCTGGTAGTGAGAGAGCTTAAACCTTTGATGCGTGCCCAAGCCTTCGCCGGTCCTAGGATCTCGTTCCTAAACATCCGCCTCCCGCTCAGCCGTGACGTTCTGAAGTGATCGGATCGCATCCACGTGAAGCTTTGGCGTATTCATGCGCTCGACCCAAGCCTTGAAATCCAGCCGCAACCGAAACGGATGCGACGGATTGGCCTTGAAGTCCCGCCCGGGCGATAGCAGCCTCCCACTCGGCTCGCGAGTAATTGCGAACGTGTGAACAATCCCGCAGGGGCTCGATCGCCTGAAAATAGGTGTCGACGAGCGGATTGCTGGACGTGACGGTATCAACGATTACCATCGTGCCCCCTGCCTTCAGAGCGCGCCGTGCCTCGCCCAGCCCAGCGTCAAAATCGCGCCAGTGGCGCGCACTGAAAACGGCTGAGCACGACATCGAAACTATTCTCATCGAAAGGAAGGCTTTCAACGGCGCCCTGCCGCACCGTCACGTTCTCCAGCCCGCGTTCTCCCGCGGCGCGCGCGACCACGTCCAGCATTTCCGGTGAAAGATCATATGTCACGATCTCCTTGACCAAGGGCGCGACATTGAAAGTGACGTGACCACCGCCGCAACCGAGATCGAGGACGCGGGCATCGGTCCGGTTTTGCATCAGCAAGACCATCGCATCCAGATCCGGGCTCTGCACATGCACCGCGCTCTTCAAATAGGCGTCGGCTCTGGATCCGAATTGATCGCCGACCAGGGCTTCATGGCTCTTTTCCATCGTCGCAAGCTCCATTGTTGGCCACAAGGGCGCTAGCATGCGGCATAAACTGGTCTCAGCCTCAGATTTATGCTGGTAAAACTCTCACCATGATCCAGCAGACCGCTTCAACCCAGCTTCGGGAACTAGGAGACTTCGTCAGATTCATGAGGGAGCGGTTAGAGCCAACCGACATCGGCCTGCCTCTCACCGTCCGCCGCCGTACTCCGGGCTTGCGGAGAGAGGAAGTCGCCCAACTTTCCGGTGTCAGCGTCACCTGGTACACTTGGCTCGAGCAGGGGCGGGAGACTCTTTGCGCAAGCGCTCGCGCGCCTCGCGACGGCGCTGCGACTCGGCCGTGCCGAACGGGCCTATCTCTTTGAACTCGCCGCAAAGTGGGACCCGGATCAGCCCATAAGCGAGACGGACCATTTCCATCCTTGCTTCTCGCCTGCGTCGATTTGCTCATTTCGCCCGCCTATGTACTGGATCGAGCTTGGACGGCCCGCTGCTGGAATGCACCTGCCGAACGTCTCTTCGTTGGCTGGCTCGACGAGCCGGGCGACAAGAACCTGCTACGCTATATTGTTCTCCACCCGGTCGCCCGCTCGTTGATCCGGGATTACGACAATCGCTCCCGAAGAGTGGTGGCGGAATTTCGTGCGGAGCTATCGCCAAATTTTGGTGACGGCCGGGCCGGTCAGGCGGCGGCGGTTATGGGCTGACGGTCGGTCGGCTTGGCGATGACCTCGATCCCGTCGTTGAATGTCACACCAAGAACGAGTTTTGGCAACTGGTTGTGGCCATCGAGACGGCGCCAGCTTTTCTGCGCGCCCTCGACGAGTTTGAAGACCATGGCGAGCGCGGTCCCGTTCGACAGACACCCCTTCGATCGGATGGTGCGGTGGCGCACGGTGGCGAAGGTGCTTTCGATGGGGTTGGTCGTCCGCAAGTGTTTCCAGTGCTCGGCCGGGAAGTCGTAGAATGCGAGCAGCGTGTCTCGATCCTTGCTCAGGCAGTCGGCCGCCTTCTCGTATTTCAGCGCGTAGCTCTCGATGAAGGCGTCGAACGCCAGCTCGGCGGCGACCTTCGTTTCAGCCATCCAGATCTCCTGCAACGCGCGCTTGGCTTTCTGCTGCTGGCTCTTCGGCAGCTTGGCGAGCACGTTGGCAGTCTTGTGTACCCAGCAGCGCTGCTCGCGCGTTTTCGGCCAGACCTCGCCGGCGGCCTTCCAGAACCCGAGCGCGCCATCGGCGATGGCGAGCTGCGGCGGCACGTCGAGCCCGCGCCGCTTCAGATCGAGCAGCAGATCGCGCCAGTCGTGTGCGCTCTCGCGAGTGCCATCGGTGAAGCCGACCAGTTCCTTGCGGCCTTCCGGCGTCGCACCGATCAGCACGAGGATGCACTGCTTTTCGTCCTCGAGCCGCGCCTCCAGATGGATGCCATCGGCCCAGATGTAAACGTAGCGCTTCGCCGACAGATCGCGCTTCTGCCACGCGGTGTGCTCGTCGCGCCAGCCATCCTTCAGCCGACCGATGGCGGAGGCCGACAACCCGGCAGCATCCTTGCCGAGCAGCGCAGCCAGCGCCTCCGAGAAGTCGCCAGTCGAGATACCCTTCAGGTAAAGGATCGGCAGCAGCGTCTCGATCGACTTAGTGTCTGTCCGGGAACATCTTGAATCATCGGAATCATTTGTGATTCAAGGGTGGCGGTCCGATTTGAAGGAGCGCCCATGTGGACGAAGGAGAATCGCGGTCGCTACGACCGCAGCCGGCTACGCT
>NZ_JARVWW010000027.1 GCF_029846715.1 Bradyrhizobium nivariense | reverse complement strand
GCAATTGCTCCGGCGGGATCGAAGGACGCCCCTCGCTGGCGTAGAGCCTCCCAAGGCTGCGGTTCAAATCACTCAAAACATTCCGGACAAGTTCCCGGACCTTCCGCAGCGGATGGTTCGCTGGCACCCGCTTATCGGGCGCGATGTACGAAAACAGGCCGCCCTGGTCCTTAAACCTGCCGCGCATGATCGCCTCTGACGATTCGAGATGGATAAAGTGAATCACCAAGCCCCCTCCGTGGCGAGGGGGTTCTTCAGCAGACTGCTAGATCACAAGGCAAAGTCCCGAAAACAGCAACAAGCCCAGGATAATTCGTTTGAAGGCTGCTTCGTTGATCCGTCCGAACAGGACGATACCTACAGCCGTTCCAGCAACTAAGGCGGGCAGAGAAATGCCAAAGTCGATCAAGACCTTTAACGAGAGGCTTTGGTGCGAAAGCATAAGAGCGAGGGCAAAACACTGCATGACCGCTATGTAGGGTTGAACCAGGCCGCGCTGCTGATTTTTCGGGAAACCATGGATGTCGCACCAGATCGCAGGAAGTGCCCCGGGCATCGCGGTCAACCCGCCGACCAGTCCCCCACCAAACCCTACCAGCGCGTTCCTGCTCTGGCTCTCCATCTGACGCAAGTAGGCAGCCGTTGGCCGCAACAAGGCATATGTCGCGTAAAGCGATACGAGTGCTCCAAAGCCCAGTCTGAAGGTCGCAGTATCCACGTTCTGCAGGAGATAGATCGCGATCGGAATGCCTAACAATCCACCAGCGATGAAAACGAGGCTGGTTTTCCATTGCATGCTTTTGCGTAGTACAAACAAATTGGCCGCTTGCACGATGATGCTGCAAGCCATCATCAATGGCACAGCCTCTGTAGGCGGAAAAACGTGTAGCAGGATAGCGCCGGCGACCGCCGAGAACGCAAACCCAGCAAGGCCGGAAACGACCGCCCCCGCAAAGACCGCCCCACTTAGCGCCAGATAAGCCGCTATGTCTGACATGATATCGCTTTCTGGAAAACGGTGATTGCCATCAATAGCCGGAGAGCATGGGCTCGTCCGACCTATGCAGGTGAAGACAGCCAATCGATCTAGTCGCCGTCGGTCGCGATTGCTGCCGTCTCGGTGGGTCGGATATTCGCCGCGTGATCCAGCATGTATCCTCCGGCGACGTGCAAAATGCCGAAGCCAGCCAAGACAGCGATTGCCCACGCCTTGAAAGGTGGCGATGGTCGCCGGGCGTGGGAGCGATCGGTAATTGCCATATCCAAATTACTTTCCAGTACGCGTTCGAAGCGAAGGTGCTCGTCTTGATAGCCCCCGCGGATGGCACTGCTCCCAACTGCCGGATTCAAGATCGGCTGCTGTCCAAGCGCGTCCAGGCTGGGTGAAAGATATCGCTGGGTTGATTCACGAGCGATACGGCAGATGTCGTATTTCGACATCAGCAGGGAGGCCAATGTCGAAAGGCCCTGCGCCGCCGCAGGTGATGGCGCAGTGGGAGATCAGCGCCGAGACACAATCTCAACCGTGGCCGGATGATCGTCAGTCCGGGGGGAAGTCGCACATCCCTTTAGCACCCACGATCGATTGATTCCCTGGCGCCGACACAGGCAGCAACGATCGCTTCGTGCAATTCCTCGCCGGTGAACGGCTTGTGCAGAATACGATGACCGCTGGCGGTGGCCTCCTTGATGCGCGACGGCGAGGTATCGCCGGTCACGATCACGGCAGGGACCGGGCGGCCGATGTGGGTACAAAGAGCCTCGATTGCGTCCAGGCCGGTCGCGCCATCGCCGAGCCGATAGTCGGCGATGATCAGATCAACCGGCGCATCGCCGGCCGCCATCGCCTCTGCATGAACTCGTTGCACCTCGGCGGCGGATCGGCCGGCGTAGACGCGATGTCCCTGCAGCGTGAGCAACTGCACCATGACATCGAGAACATCGCTCTCGTCTTCCACGACCATGATGCTGACGGTGATGCCTGCGGGTAATGCCCTGTTATCGGGCAAGGGAGCTGCCATCGCACTGGCTTTCGGAACCGTAACGGAAAACATCGAGCCGCGCCCAGTAACGGAGACCAGCTTCAGCGGATGCTGCAGCAGCGCGGCGGTGCGGCGAACGATGGCGAGGCCGAGGCCAAGGCCTTGCGTACGATCCCTCGCCGGGTTGTGCAATTGAACGAACTCCTCGAAGACCATTGCTTGCTGATCTGCCGGGATGCCGGGGCCGGTATCCCATACCTGGATTTCCACCGAAGCGCCGCGCCTGCGGCAGCCGAGCAGAACGCCGCCGGATCTCGTGTATCGAAAGGCGTTCGACAGCAGATTGTCCAACACCCGTTTCAGCATCATGGGATCGCTGTCCACCAGCAGACGGCTTTCGACAACACGCCAATCAAGGCCGCGATCCTTCGCCGCCGAAGCGAATTCATTGCTTAGCTGCGAGAACAGTTGGAACAGATTCACCGTCTCCCTCGCAACAGTGACGACGCCGGCATCAAGCCGGGAGATGTCGAGCAGTCCATTCAGAAGGGCGCTGAGGTTGCCGACAATGGATTTTGCCTTGCCGGCCAGATCACGTGCATCGCCGGATTGGACGGCGCCGCGGTGACCCAGCGCCGCGAGCGTGGCGATCAGCAGGCTCAAGGCATGGATCGGCTGGCGCAGGTCATGACTGGCGGCCGCAAGGAAACGCGTTTTCGCACGATCGGCCGCCTGCGCGCGGTCGCGTTCTTCCTGCAGGTGGCCGACCAGCTCGACATTTTCCAGGCGCAACCTGATGGTCTCACGCAGCATGCGGTGCGTTGTGCGGCAGTAGTAGAAATTGATGGCCACAAGCCCTGTAAGCAGGGCGAGATATGCGCCGGAGGTATCACCTCCATTGATAAAGGAGCGCGCCATGACCGGCAGCACCGTTGCGATGATCGAGCCGACCAGAGCCGGTGGAAAGGCCGAGAGCGACGGAACCGTGCCGCAGACCAGACCGGTCAAGGCAACAGCGGTGAATAAAAAAGGAACGGGCTGTTCAGGAACGAACCCAACCCAGCCGAGCATTCCCCACAGCAGGCCCGACACGCAGGAAAAAGAAGCCGCCAGCCACGCCCATCGCAACACAGACGCTGGTTCTCGATTCCGGCTGAAGAACTGGCGCGCCGCCAGGACGCGTATCGCGGTGAGCAGATACAGCGCACCGAGCCATCCGACCAACCAGCTCGCCGGTACGGTCTTCCTCAGGACGTACGCCGCCGCCAGGGAGATCAGGACGTTGGAGGCCACCACCCCATAGGAATTGCGATACAAGA
The DNA here is from genome assembly GCF_029846715.1 of Bradyrhizobium nivariense. Lineage (GTDB taxonomy): Bacteria > Pseudomonadota > Alphaproteobacteria > Rhizobiales > Xanthobacteraceae > Bradyrhizobium. The sequence goes on along the minus strand of NZ_JARVWW010000027.1, from coordinate 103,541 downwards.
GCTCGACGAGCGCCGCGCGGATCTTGTCTTCTTGCATCGAAACCTCTCCGCGCGCCGGCAAGTGCGGCGGCTTCGTTCGCGAATTGCGATTGCGCTAGCCCGCCGGAAGGCCGAGCCGAATGGCGTAGGCTGTCAATTCAGCACTGCTGTGCAGATCAAGCTTCCGCATCAGATTCTCACGATGTTTCCGAGCGGTCAGCGGGCTGATGCCGAGGCGGCTGGCGATGTCGCGGCTGGTGGCACCGTGGGGGATCATCCCCAGGATTTGCCGCTCACGCCTTGTGAGCGTGACCGGAGACATTATCGCCGCCGTGGGCTCCGGCGCCTCGTTCGGGCCGTCATGCCGGTCCACCGCAAAGCGAACCTCCTCCGCGACATAGGCGGTGCCATTTCTGATGGCATCGATTGCAGTGATAAGTTCGGATGGATCGCCGCCCTTGGTCAAATAGCCGTTTGCGCCCGCGGAAAAAGCTGCCCGGACGGAACGTGGCTCAACGTTGGCGGTGAGGACAAGAATGCGCAGCTCCGGCCATTGGGTTCTCAGGTCAGCTATGAACTGAAACCCGCTGACGCCCGGCATGCCGAGATCGAGTATGAGAAGATCGGCGGAGGTTTCGTTCAGCAGCCGATGAACAGCTTCAGCGTCCGCAGCTTCTCCACTGACAGTAAGCTCGTCCACGGTCGAAAGAAGCTGTTTCAGACCTTCCCGCATGATGGCGTGATCGTCGGCAATGATCGTCTTCACCAGCCCGCACCTTTGTCGCACCCGGCAATGGCGGTATTAGGGTATCAGTCACCTCTAATCAAGATTGCACCGGTCGAGATCGGCGGTCACAGGCTGAAGGCGGATTTCGGCTGAGCACGCGGTTGCTTCGAAAGGCGGCAACTCGGATGGTCGAGGCGGTCCGCGCTGCAATCGGTACGAACCCGCCGCGTCAGTACCGAAGGACCCTCGCCCCCACCAGCGCGCCAATCGCCGTCACCAACGCGGTCGCGAGCGTGTACCAGGTCGCGACAAACAGCGGCGAGTCATCGGTGCAATGTGAGGCATACAGCGTCGCGGCAAGCCCGGCCGACACCAGGCCGGCAAGCGCGCCTGCGAGCGCGGGGCGCGACGGCGCGCCGTGGCGAAGGCCAAACAGCGCACCCGCAAGCAGCGGCAGCGACATCGCCGGGATCGCGAACAGGCACACCCTGGAATTCTTGCCGACCATCCGCATCGTCATCGGCATCGCCGGCGCCATCATCGCCTCACTGCCGATCGCGACCGCGAGCAGCCCGACGGGAAGCAGCAGCAGCCAGCCCCAGCCGCGCATGAGGGCTTCGGGCCGCGACAGATGCAGGCTGACGATGAGCGCCGGGATCGCGAGCGACAGCGTGACCGCGAACTTCATGTCGAAGAACGGATTGTGCATCGCTGTCATCACGTCGTGACGCACACCGAGGAAGGTGGCGAAGATCAGGATCGACAGGGGCGCTGCAACCAGCAGCGCCATGGTCAGCACCGCCCCGACGCGCGGCGCCCGATGGGCGTTGTCGGCCGCGAGCGAGCGAATGAGTTGATCGGTATCCATGACTAGTGGTCCCGCAGTTTGGCAGTCAGCGCCGCAAGTCCACGATGCAGCGCGACCCGCACCGCACCCTCGCTCATCGAATATTTCACCGCCGTATCCTTGATCGAGGTGCTGTCGACCGCGATCGACTGCAACACGTCGCGCTGGCGCTGCGGCAGCGTATTGAGCTGGCTGGCGACCTCGCCTGCCGAGGCCGTCTCCTGCGGCACCTCGCCTGGCAGGATCTCGGCGAAATCGTCGATGTTGACGAAGACCCGCCTGCCCCGTCGCCGCAGCATGTCGATCAGCTTGTTGCGGCCGATCGCAAACAGCCACGGGGCGAAGGGGGCTCCGCTGTCCCAGGTGTGCCGCTTCAGATGCACCGCCAACAGAATCTCCTGCACGATATCCTCGGCCTGGTCGGGAGGCTGCCCGGCCCGCGCCAAGCCGCGCCTCGCGGCAGCGCGCAGCACAGGCGTGACCGCCTTCAACAGGCGATGATACGCCGCGTCATCGCCTGCCATGGCCGACCGCATCAGGCCGGTCCACTCGTCCTCACGTCCGCGCACGCGCGCCCTCACCATGCAATTCGGCCGCTCTTTCAATTTGTTACGCGGGCACCCGCAGGATCACGAATTCGTGATATATGCCGGGCCACGCGACCGATACGGCCGTAAAGATCTGGGACGGCTCATAACACCGATCGGTCCCATCCGCACCGGCGGCCGGCCGCGACGGAAGCGGTTTGCCGCGTTTTTGCCCGGTCTAGCCCGAAGATTCCCATTTTCTGCCCCGCTGTGGTCACGCCCCGGGGTCTCTGTTCGGTCCTGGGACTGGCGGAATTGGGGAGATCGTCAACATGATGAAAGCCAGCGGGCGCGCGGCGCTGATTCTCCTGGCCGGACTTTTCTTGCTGTTCGGGGGCGTTGCACAGGCGGCGCCGAGTTCAGCCGCAAGCAGCAATTCGGACAGCGCAGGCAAACAGGCCGACGCGGTCAAGCCGAGCAAGCAGCGGCGCCACACGTCGCGTCATCGCGACAGCACCAAGACGGTGCAGAAATCCGACGACAAGGCCGACAGGACGGACGCCGTGGCAACGGTCGACGAGGCGAAGGCCGACAATCGTGACGTGCCGGCCTCGAACCAGATGGCGCCGGAAGTCGCCAACGCCAATGCGCAGCTCGCCGCCGCCGCTACGCCGACCGCGGCCGCCGCCTCCGCAATGACGGGCCGCGCCAACGACAACGTCCAGGCAGCGGCCGATAATACCGCCGGCCCGGACGCCGAGAGCCAGGTCGTCGCACCCGACCAGATCAACGACATCGACCGCGCCCTGCAACAGGACAACGCAGCGGCGCAGAAGGCGGTGATTGCCGCAACCGACGCGCAGCCCCGGCCGGCGCCAGTGATGGCAAGCAGCCAGCAGAGTACGGCCTGGGACCAGAGCTCCCTGATCGGCAAGATCTTCATCGGTGTCGGCACGCTGCTGACGCTGGCCTCCGCCGCGCGCATGTTCATGGCTTGATCTCGGCCTGATTGCCGGCCCGCGGGATCTCGTCCGGAACGCGCCTCTCGCCGCGTGTTCCGGCCGCCTCTTTCCGACAGCTTTGGCCCTTGAAGCCCACCGCGCCAGCGGGCACATTGCCCGCCCAATCAAAAGCGTGGGTGGAGCATGAGCACGTTCGAACACATCATCGTCGAAAGTAAAGGCGCGGTCGGCATCATCAAGCTGAACCGGCCGAAGCTGCTCAACGCGCTCTCCTTCGGCGTCTTCCGCGAGATCGCCGCGGCAGTCGACGATCTCGAAGCCGATGACGCCATCGGCTGCATCGTCGTGACCGGCAGCGAGAAGGCCTTTGCCGCCGGTGCCGACATCAAGGAGATGCAGCCGAAAGGCTTCATCGATATGTTCTCAGAGGATTTTGCCGCGATCGGCGGCGACCGGGTGGCGCGCTGCCGCAAGCCGACGATCGCCGCGGTCGCAGGCTATGCGCTCGGCGGCGGCTGCGAGCTCGCGATGATGTGCGACTTCATCATCGCCGCCGACACTGCCAAATTTGGCCAACCTGAAATCACGCTCGGCACCATCCCCGGCATCGGCGGCACCCAGCGCCTGACCCGTGCCATCGGCAAGTCCAAGGCGATGGACCTTTGCCTCACCGGCCGCATGATGGATGCAGCCGAAGCCGAGCGCAGCGGCCTCGTCAGCCGCATCGTGCCGGCCGACAAGCTGATGGACGAGGTGATGGCCGCGGCCGAGAAGATCGCCGCGATGTCGCGGCCCGCAGTCGCGATGGCCAAGGAAGCGGTCAATCGCGCCTTCGAGACCACGCTCGCCGAGGGCATGAGCGTCGAGCGCAACCTGTTCCACTCGACTTTCGCGCTGGAGGACCGCTCCGAGGGCATGGCGGCGTTCATCGAGAAGCGCAAGCCGGTGAACAAGAACCGGTAAGGCAGGCGAGCGGTCAGGCTGGTGTAAGGCTCTGCCGCTTTCCCGCAGGAGCCCTGTGACGCACCTGCAACAAGCACGGAATACATGGGGGTTTTCCCCGCGGCAGTTTGCCTGCGGGACCTCGGCTGGTTAAACAGTTAAGAGAGCCGCCGTCGGCGGGGGCGGACAGCCGGGATTTGCGGGATTACATGATTGGGCGTGCCGCCAGAGCTGGTCGCGTGATGACGCGGCATCGATCGGGCGTGGCTCCCGTGCTCGCGACATGGACCACGCTGGCGCTCTGTTGCGCCCTGCCTTCCGCCGCATGGGCGGAAGCCCTGCCGGAGGCGCTGGCCAAGGCCTACCAGACCAATCCGCAGCTCAATGCCGAGCGTGCGCGGCAGCGCGCCACCGACGAGAACGTACCGCAGGCGCTCGCCGGCTATCGGCCGCAGATCGTGGCAAGCCTCAGCGCCGGCCTGCAATCGGTGCGCAATCTGCTGCCCGACAACACCATCCAGACCGCCAATCTGAAGCCGTGGATCATCGGCGTCACCGTGACGCAGACCCTGTTCAACGGTTTCCGCACCGCCAACAACGTCCGCGCCGCCGAACTCCAGGTGCAGTCGGGTCGCGAGGCGCTGCGCAATGTCGGCCAGGGCGTGCTGCTCGACGGGGTCACCGCCTACACCAACGTGCTCGCCAACCAGTCGCTGGTCGAGGCGCAACGCTCCAACGTCGCGTTCCTGCGCGAAACGCTTTCCGTCACCCAGCGCCGCCTCAACGCCGGCGACGTCACGCCCACCGACAGCGCCCAGGCCGAGGCGCGGCTCAACCGCGGGCTCGCCGACCTCAACGCCGCGGAAGTCGCGCTGGCGGTGAGCCAGGCGATCTACGCGCAGGTGATCGGCAATGCGCCGTCGCAGCTTCGGGCCGCCGAGGTCGTCGACCGCTATTTGCCGAAGAGCCGCGAAGACGCGCTGACGATGGCGATCCGCCAGCACCCGGCGGTGATGGCGGCGGGCTTCGACGTCGATGTCGCCTCCACCAACATCCGCGTCGCCGAAGGCGCGCTGCTGCCGAGCGCCAGCATCCAGGGCAGCGCCAGCCGCAGCCGCAACAACGACCCGACGCTCGGCACCTTCGCCGAGGACCAGGCCTCGATCGTCGCCAATGTCACCGCGCCGATCTACGACGGCGGCCAGGCCGCCTCGCAGACCCGGCAGGCCAAGGAGATCACGGCGCAGAGCCGGCTCGTGCTGGATCAGGTGCGCAACCAGGCGCGCACCGCGGCGACCAGCGCCTGGGTTGCCAACGAAGGCGCCAAGATCGCGGTCTCCGCTTCCGAGTCCGAGGTGAAGGCGGCAACCGTCGCGCTCCAGGGCGTGCAGCGCGAGGCCGCCGGCGGACAGCGCACCACGGTCGACGTGCTGAACTCGCAGGCCGATTTGATCCAGGCCAAGGCCCGCCTGATCGGTGCGCTGCGCGACCGCGTGATCGCCTCCTACACGCTGCTCAGCGCCGTCGGCCATCTCGACGTCAAGACCTTGAGCCTGAACACACCGGACTATCTGCCCGAGGTGCACTACCAGCAGGTCCGCGACGCCTGGCACGGCCTGCGCACACCGTCGGGGCAGTAGTTTCAAATCGTCTGGCTTGGTGCCGATGAAGAGCCGCCGCATCCATCTGATGGGAGCTTCAGGCTCCGGCGTGACGACGATCGGTCGCGCGCTCGCCGGCCGGCTTGCGCTGCCGCATCACGACAGCGATGATTATTTCTGGCTGCCGACCGCGCCGCCCTACCAATCGACACGCCCTGCCGCAGATCGTCTGCGCCTGATGCGCGAAATGTTTCTGCCGCGTCTCGATTGGGTCTTGAGCGGATCCGTCACCGGCTGGGGCGACGAGCTTGTTCCGCTTTTCGATCTGGTCGTCTTCATGAGCACGCCGCGCGAAATCCGGCTGACGCGATTGCGCGCCCGCGAGGCCGCCCATTTCGGCGCTGACGCCGTCGCGCCGGGCGGCTGGCGTCATGAGGAGGCGGAGTCGTTCGTCGATTGGGCCTCGCACTACGAGGCGGGCGATCGCGAGGGCCGCAGTCTCGCAAAAGATGAGGCGTGGCTCGCGAACCTGCCCTGCCCGGTGGTGCGCGTTGACGGCTCACGCCCGCTTGCGGACCTCGTCGAGCAACTATGCAGCGAAGGGGAGCGGCTGCCGGGCTGATGTGGTACTGTCACCACCTCCAAATAACGAAGCAGGGAGAGAAACCATGCTCAGCCGACGCAGCGTCCTGCTCGCCTCCCTTGCCGCCGGAGTTGCCATGTCCAACAAAGCCCACGCCCGAGCGGCGCAGCCCGCGACGCCGGTCAATTTCGACGTGCCGGCGCAGGCCTGCGACTGCCACACCCACATCCATGGCGACGTCGAAAAATTTCCGTTCTTCGCCGGGCGCGTCTACACGCCGGAGCCGGCAAGCCATGAAGAGATGGCCGCGCTTCACAAGGCGCTGCATATCGAGCGCGTGGTGATCGTGACGCCGAGCGTCTACGGCACCGACAATTCCTCCACCCTGTTCGGCATGAAGGCGCGCGGCGCGACCGCGCGCGGGGTGGCGGTGATCGATGACAACACGACGGAGGCCCAGCTCGACACGATGCAGACGGACGGCTTCCGCGGCATCCGCATCAATCTCGCAACCGGCGGCGTCAGCGATCCAAATATCGGCCGGGCGCGCTTCACGGCCGCCGTCGAGCGCATGAAGGCGCGCGGCTGGCACGTGCAGCTCTACACCACGCTGCCGATGATCTCGGCGATCAAAGAGCTCGTGCTGGCTTCACCCGTGCCTGCCGTGTTCGACCATTTTGGTGGGCTCGAGGCTTCGCTCGGGCTCGAGCAGCCGGGCTTTGCCGACCTGATCGAGCTCGTCAAATCCGGCAAGGCCTACGTGAAAATCTCGGGCGCCTATCGCTCGTCGAAGCTCGGACCCGATTATCAGGACATGGTGCCGTATGCCCGCGCGCTGATCGCGGCGAATGCGGACCGCATCGTCTGGGGCACCGACTGGCCGCATCCGGATTCGAGCCGCGTCGAGGGACGCAAAGCCACCGACATCGCGCCCCTCTATCAGATCGACGACGGCCGCCTGCTCAACCAGCTTCCGGTGTGGGCGCCGGACGCAACTCTGCGCAAGAAGATCCTGGTCGACAATCCGGCGCGCCTTTACGGATTCTGAGTCACCGGGCCTCGCAACCGGCTTCGGTGTGGCGACCGTGCATCTCACCTACAGCCTCCTTGCGGTTTTGGGACTGGGCTCACTGGCACAACCCTGGGTCGAGGCCAATGCCGTCGCTTCGGCATCGTCTCGGCGCTCACGCTGCTGTGGTTCGCGATCCGGACTCACCGCAGTTCCATCGTGCTTCAGGAAGGTGAGATCGACGAAGTACGCCTGATACGCGCCTATCTCAGCGCCATCGCGCTCGGGCTGACCAATCCACTGACGGTCATCCTGTTCCTGGCGGCGCTGCACGCGTTCTCGACACAATCCGCCGCACCGCCGCTGGTCGCGGGCGTGTTCGTCGGATCCGCGATCTGGTGGACCGTGCTCAGCACGATGGTGGCAACGGCGCGGTCACGGTTGACGCCGCGGATGCTGGCGATGAGCAGTCGGTTGGCAAGCTTGATGCTGCTATGCCTCGGCACCATGATGCTCGTGCGGATCGCGCAGCGAATGCTGTGACAGGCGGCGTCAGCGCGCGCGACGGGAGAAGAAGGAGATCAGGACCGGCAGCGTCACCAGGATCACGACCGGTGCCAGCATCATGCCGGTCACCACGACCACCGCGAGCGGCTTCTGCACCTGCGAGCCGATGCCTTCCGACAGCGCCGCCGGCAAGAGGCCGACGCCGGCGACGACGCAGGTCATCAGCACCGGCCGGAGCTGAAGCTCGCCGGTGCGGATCACCGCGCTCACGCGGTCCATGCCCTCTTCGATGAGCTGGTTGAACTGCGAGATGATGATGATGCCGTCCATCACGGCGATGCCGAACAGCGCGATGAAGCCGATCGCCGCCGAGACGCTGAAGGCGGTTCCGGAGATCAAGAGCCCGAGCACGCCGCCGAAGATCGCCATCGGGATCACGCTCATGGCGAGCAGCGTGTCGGTCATCGAGCCGAAGTTGAACCAGAGCAGGACGCCGATCAGCGCCAGCGAGATCGGCACCACGATCGACAGCCGCCGGATCGCGTCCTGGAGATTGCCATACTCGCCGACCCAGTCCATGTGCGCGCCGGGCGGCAGCTGCACCTGATTGGCGATCTTCTGCTGCGCCTCGCGGATCGCGCTGCCGAGGTCGCGCTCACGCACCGAGAACTTGATCGGCAGATAGCGTTCCTGCTGCTCGCGATAAATGTAGGCCGCACCCGAGACGAGGCTGATGGTGGCGACCTCGCTCAAGGGTATCTGCGTGACGGCGCCGTTCGGTCCGGGCGCGCCGATCCGCAAATTCTGGATCGCCTCGGCGCTCCTGCGGAATTCCGGCGCAAGCCGAACGATGATCGGGAAGTGGCGGTCGCTTCCCGCCTCGTAGATGTCGCCGGCGGTGTCGCCGCCGATCGCGACCTTGATGGTGGCGTTGATGTCGCCCGGCGCGAGGCCATAGCGCGCGGCCTTGGCACGGTCGATGTCGATCTGGATGGTCGGCTGCCCGAGCGAGGTGAACACCGCAAGGTCGGTGACGCCCTGCACGGTGGCCAGCACCGACTTGATCTTGTTGGCGGTGTCGGTCAGCGCCTGGAGATCGCTGCCGAACAGCTTGATCGAGTTCTCGCCCTTCACGCCGGAGACGGCTTCGGAGACGTTGTCCTGGAGATATTGCGAGAAGTTAAACTCGACGCCGGGGAAGCGATCGTCGAGCTGCTTGAGCAGTTGCGCGGTCAGCTCTTCCTTGTCGTGGGTGCCGGGCCATTGGCTCGCGGGCTTGAGCGGGGCGAAGAACTCGGCGTTGAAGAAGCCGGCGGCGTCGGTGCCGTCATCGGGGCGGCCGTGCTGGGACACCACGGATTCCACTTCAGGCCGCGCGCGGATCACCTTGCGCATTTCGTTGACGTAGGAGTTGCCTTCCTGGAGCGAGATGGTCGGCGGCAGCGTGGCGCGGATCCAGAGATTGCCTTCCTCCAGCTTCGGCAGAAATTCGAGGCCAAGCAGCCGGCTGAGCGCAACCGTCATCAGCACGAGGCCGACCGCGCCGCCGAGCATGATGCCGCGGTTGGCGACGGCCCAATTCAACACCGGCATGTAGACGCGGTGCAGGATCAGCATCACCCTGGTCTCGGTCTCCCTAACATGCGCGGGCAGGATGATCGCGGACAGCGCCGGGGTGACGGTGAAGGTCGCAAGCAGCCCGCCGGCCAGTGCGTAGGCATAGGTGCGCGCCATCGGTCCGAAGATGTTGCCCTCGACACCCGAGAGCGTGAACAGCGGCAGGAACGCCGCGATGATAATCGCCGCGGCGAAGAAGATCGAACGTGAGACGTCGGCCGCCGCGCTGAGGATGGCGTGGCTTTTCATGCCGAACAGCGTCTCGGACGACATCTGCTCGGATTCCGACATCGGCGTCGTCTGCGTCAGGCGCCGGAAGATCGCCTCCACCATGATGACGGTGGCATCGACGATCAGGCCGAAATCGATCGCGCCGACCGACAGCAGGTTGGCCGATTCCCCGCGCAGCACCAGGATGATCACCGCGAAGAACAGCGCGAACGGAATGGTGGCGCCGACGATCAGCGCGCTGCGGAGATCGCCGAGGAAGATCCACTGCAGCAGCACGATCAGCAGAATGCCGATCACCATATTGTGCAGCACGGTGTGGGTGGTGAGATCGATCAGGTCGCCGCGGTCGTAGATGCGCTCAATGCGCACGCCGGGCGGCAGGATGCTGGAGTCGTTGATGGTTTGAACGAGCTGGTGGACGCGCTTGATGGTTTGCGAGCTCTGCTCGCCGCGGCGCATCAGGACGATGCCTTGCACGATGTCGTCGGACTCGTCGAGGCCGGCAATGCCGAGACGGGGCTTCTGGCCGACGGTGACGGTGGCGACGTCCTTGACCAGCACCGGGTTGCCGTTGGTCTGCGAGACCATGGTGTTGGCGAGGTCGTCGATCGAACGGATCAGGCCGACGCCGCGCACCACGGCCGATTGCTGGCCGATATTGACGGTATTGCCGCCGACATTGACGTTCGCATTGCCGACCGCCTGGAGCAATTGCGGCAGCGTCAGGCCGTTGGCGACCAGTTTGTTGAAGTCGACCTGGAGCTCGTAGGTCTTGCTCTTGCCGCCCCAGCCGGTGACGTCGATCACGCCGGGCACGGCACGGAAGCGCCGCTGCAGAATCCAGTCCTGGATGGTCTTGAGGTCGAGCACGCTGTAGTTAGGCGGACCGACGAGACGGTAGCGGAAGATTTCGCCAATTGGGCTGAGCGGCGAGATCTGCGGCTGCACGTTGCCGGGCAGCGGCGCGAGCTGCGCCAGGCGGTTCAAGACCTGCTGCAACGCCTCGTCATAGGTGTAGGCGAAGGAGAACTGCAGTTTGACGTCGGAGAGGCCGTAGAGCGAGATGGTGCGAATGGTCGTCAGGTTCTTCAGACCTGCGACCTGGGTCTCGATCGGAATCGTGATGTAGCGCTCGATCTCCTCCGCCGACAGGCCCGGGCTCTGCGTCACGATGTCGACCATCGGCGGAGTCGGATCGGGGTAGGCCTCGATGTTGAGCTGATTGAACGCGATGAGGCCACCGATGAGCACGGCGACGAACATGCCGACCATCAGGAAGCGCCGGTTGACGGCAAGGGCGACGAGGCGATCCATTCAGGTCTTCAATTTTGTTGGGTCGTCGATCAGCTGCCGGACGCGGCGCGGTCGATGAACAGGCTGCCTTTGGTGACGACCTGCTCGCCGGGCTTCAGATTGCTGGTGACCTCGACGAGGTTGCCATTGATGAGGCCAATCTTGATCTCACGCAGCTCGACCGACTTGTCCTCGCGTGCGACCCAGAGGCGGACCTTGTCGGCTTCATAGATCAAGGCCTGCTTCGGTACCGCCGGCGCGGCGCGGTCGCCGGCCGAATAGATCGTGACGTTGGCGAACATCTCCGGCTTGAGCAGGCCGTCCTTGTTGTCGATGGTGGCGCGGACCAGCAGGCGGCGGGTGTTCGCATCGATCGCGGCGGCGACGTAATTGATCCTGGCGGTCAAGGGGCGGCCCGGCAGCGCCATCACGTTGACGGTGATGTCCTGCCCGATGCACACGGCGGCCGCGTCGCTCTCGCGCACGAAGGCGGTGAGCCAGACCGTGGAGAGGTCGCCGACCACGAAGACCGGATCGCTGGCGCCGGAATTGACGTACTGGCCGGGGCCGATCTTACGCTGCACGACCGTGCCCGCGATCGGCGAATAGATCGTGACTTCCGGATTGATGGCGCCCTTGTCCTGGAACGCCTTGATGGTCTCGTCGGTGAAGCCGAGGATGCGCAGCTTGTTGCGCGCGGCCTCCAGCGCCGTCGCCGAGGAGCGCATGTCGTTCTGCGCCTGAACCTGGGTCGCTTCCGCCTGCTGATAGTCCTTCAGCGGGATGGCACGGCCCTCGTAGAGGTCCTTGGCGCGCCTGAACTGGATGTCCGCAAGATCAATCGCCGACTTCGCCTTGTTCTGCGAGCTCATCGCCGCAATGAAATCGTTCTGGGCCTGCACGGTGTCGGCGGCCTCAATTGTGAATAGCGGTTGACCTTGCTTCAGCATCTCGCCCGGCTTGGCGAGCAGCTTGGTCACCCGGCCCGCATAGGGCGAGAACACCGGCGTCGAACGGTCCTCGTCGACCGCGACCTTGCCCTCGGTGACATATTCGGCCCGGAAGGTCTTGGCCTTGACCGGCTCGATCGTCAACGTCGCCCATTCCGACGGCGTCGGCGTGAAGTTCTGCGCATTCCTGCGCGACTGGCTGGAGATCTCGGAGTGGCTCTTCTCCTTGGCACCCGCATAGAGGAAGCCGTAGGCTCCGGCACCGGCAAGAGCTAGTAAAACTACGGATGTGATCACCCGCTGTTTTGTAAGCACCTGCAATCGCTTGGTATTTTCAACTACCATGGGGTCCGGTCATGTCTGCGATGATACCGGCGGATGCCTGCCTCATCGGTCGCGCTAATAGTGCTGAATTGTGATTTCAAACAACCTAAAAAACGCGGGCCGCCTTTCGGTTTGCGTTAAAATTTTGCGACCCGTCAGCTCCAAGTAAGCTCCTTCTCCAAGTAAGCTCCTTGTCAGCTTCTCACCGGCCACTGTGCCGGATGACTGCCGAGCGGCATCGCCGGACGGCTCCATTGCGCCGGCGTCTTCGACAGCAGTGCTGAATGGCGCACCGCCTTCAACGTGCCGAAGCCAGATGGCATGCTCTCGATGAATGCAGCAAGTACGGTCTCGCCCGTAATATCCGGGGTGTTCAGGCCACCTTCGAGCCGTCCGAGATTCCACAGCCAGCGTCCGGTCTGCGCCAGCGACACGCGCACGTGCCAGCTGCCGCCTTCGCGGGCCTGGCGGGCCTTGGCCATCATCGCACCGAACGCCATCAGATAACCGGTGGCGTGGTCGAGCATCTGCGCCGGCAATTCCTTCGGCACGTCGAGGCCCGCGGCCTGCCCTTCGGCATGGTTGAAGCCGGTCGTGGTCTGCACCAGCGAATCGAAGCCGCGCCGCTCCGCCCAGGGGCCGGCATGGCCATAGGCCGACAGCGTCACGTAGACGATGCCAGGATTGATTTTCGCGGCGTCCTCCGGCGCGAAGCCGAGAGCGGCGAGCGCGCGCGGGCGATAGCCTTGCGAGAAGATGTCGGCGTCCTTCAACAGCGCGCGCATCTGGGCCCGCCCGGCCTCGCTCTTCAGCTCGACGAAGCTGGTGAGCTTGCCGCGGCCGGTGTCGATGGTGAGCCAGGGAATGGCGGGCAGCTCGGCCCCGGAGACAAGCAGCACATCCGCGCCGTGCGCGGCGAGCGTGCGGCCGGCGACGGGGCCCGCGATGACGCGGGAGAGATCGAGCACGCGCAGGCCTGAGAGCGGGCGATCGCCGTTCGACAGTCCTTGCAGCCACGGCTTTGGCAGGGCCTCGCCGATCTTCTCGATCGAGACCAGCGGCAATTCGGCGAGCGCGCGGGCCTGCGGCAGCGCCGACCATTCGTCGTAGGAGCGCATCAGGGCAACGACGCCGCCCGCGGCATAGGCCGCAGTCTCGAAATCCTCGCCCTTCCATTGCATCAATGCGGCCTGCACCTTCTCGCGCTGGGGTTCGCAGCCGAGCACCTTGCAGACGGCGTCGCGATGATGCGGGAAATTGGTGTGGCAGCGGACGAAGCGGTTGTCGCCGGTTCTGTAGACCCCGGCAATAGCGTCCCAGGCGGGTGGCGGCGGCTTGTCGTCGACGCGTAAATAGCGCTCGGAGCGGCATTCGGCGACGGCATGGCGCATGTCGACGGAGACGCCCTGAGGCTCGCCGCCGCGCATCCTCCAGATTTCGGCAGCGGCAAGACCGGCCGCGGCGATCGTCGTTTGTCCGGCAACGGCAACGCGAAACGAGGATGGGATCTGCGGCTCCTCGCCCGTCAGCCGCACACGGCCGAGCGCGGCAGGATCGCCGCCGACGGAGGTCCAGATATCGCTGAGAATGCCAGCGGGGCTTTGCACGTCCGCTTCTCTCCCTTAGCCTTGCGAGCTTCCATTAGCACACAAAGGAACGCAATGGCCGCCATCGATCCCCTCACCGCGGGCGCCGTGTTCATCGCAACGGCAGCCACCGACGCGGTCTATGTCATGTTCACCTCGGCCGTGATCGCGCGCAAGCGCGTGCCCGCGGCGAACTGGAGCGCGGTCTGGTACCTGCTCTCCTCCTACGCCGTGATCAGCTACACCGAAAATCCTTTCTATGTCGCTTTCGCGGCGATCGGCTCCTGGGCCGGCGCCTACGTCTCGCTGACCTTCCTGCACCGCCCGCCCGGCGGCCCGCCGGTGGGGGCGGCACCGGAGTGAGGGCGCACTCTTCCGTCGCGCGCGGTGTCATCATCCGCGAAGGCGGATGATCCAGTATTCCAGAGATGCTGGTGATGGAGCCGAGACGTCAGGCGTACTGGATACCCCGCTTTCGCGGGGTATGACACCGAGAATGAATTCGACATCCTCGCTCAAACTACTAGGTTCCGCACGATCAACAAAAAGGAAGACCAACAATGGATCTAAGTCTCAAAGGCAAGAACGCCGTCGTCCTCGGCGGCACGCGCGGCATCGGGCGGGCGATTGCAGCGACGCTGGCCGGCGAAGGCACCAATGTCGCGGTGTGTGCACGCAACGCCGATCAGGTTGCCGCCACCGTTGCGGAGTTGAAGGCCAGCGGGATCCGCGCGACCGGCGCTCCGGTCGACGTCACCGACGGCACGGCGCTGAAATCCTGGATCGAGAATGCTGCAAAAGAGCTTGGCGGCATCGACATGCTGTTCTCCAACGCGGGCGCGATGGCGCAAGGCCATGATGCCGCATCGTGGGAGCAGAATTTTCGGCTGGACCTGCTCGGCGCCGTACATGCGTTCGAGGCCGCGCGGCCGTTCCTCGAGGCCAGCGGCGACAAGGGCGGCGACGCCGCCTTCGTCATCATCTCCTCGATCTCAGCGGCGCAGGCCGATCTCGCGAGCTCCTACGGCCCGATCAAGGCGGCACTGATCCACATGGCCAAGGGGCTGGCGCGGCAATACGCGAAGAAGAAGATCCGCGTCAACGTGGTCTCGCCCGGCACGGTCTATTTCAAGGGCGGCGTCTGGAATACGATCGAGCAGAACATGCCAAAACGCTATGAGGATGCGATGAGCCGCAATCCGACCGGCCGCATGGCGACGCCGCAGGAGATCGCGAGCGCGGCGGTGTTTCTGGCAAGCCCGGTGTCGGGGTTCACCACGGGCTCCAATCTGGTCGTGGACGGCGCGATCTCGAACCGGGTGAATTTTTAGGGCACGCGCGTCCCTGCCAGTTCCGTCATCCTGAGGCGCGAAGCTTGCGATGCAAAGCAACGCAAGGTGAGCCTCGAAGGATGCGCGGCCCGGATACGGCCCGGGCCGTCGCCCTTCGAGGGCCGCTGAAGAAGCGGCCGCCTCAGGGTGACGGTGCGAGAGCGGCGCTGCGCAGCCCACACCCTCAATGAAAATCCCGCGACGGCGGCAGGATGCGGACGTTGCGGGGATGGCGGATTTTTTGCGCAGGCGCATCCGTGTGGGCGCGGGGGTCGTCGTTGAGCGGCTCGATCAGGGCGGCGCCTGATGGCACCGGATGCTTGCGGCTCAGGGCGTCGTTGGCGAGGCTGACCAGATCGTGCGAGCGGTCGATCATGCGCTGGGCGATGAGATGCGTCACCTTTTCGGGGCTGCTCTGGATGTAGCCCTCGACCAGGATGAGGCGTGCGCCCATCACCTCTTTGCGGTACTGCTCCATGATCTTCGGCCACACCACGACATTGGCGATGCCGGTTTCGTCCTCCAGTGTCATGAACACGACGCCGCTGGCGCTGCCCGGCCGCTGCCGTACCAGCACGACGCCGGCACAGCGGACGCGGCGCCGCTCGTTGTCATGATTGATGTCCTTGCAGGCAACGATGCGCTCGCGCGTAAACATCTCGCGCAAAAATTCCATCGGATGGCCTTTGAGTGACAGGCGAATGGTCTGGTAGTCCGCGACCACCTGTTCGGCGCGCGGCATCACCGGCAACGGCTTGGCGTGCTCGTCCGGCTGCTCGCGCGCGGTGGCTGCTTCGAACAGCGGCAGCGGCACATCGTCGGGCAGACGCCGCACCTGCCACAGCGCCTCGCGGCGGTCGAGCCCGAGCGAGCGGAACGCGTCGGCATCGGCAAGCAGGATCAGCGCGCGCTTGGGCAGTCCGGTGTCGCGGGCGAAGTCTTCCAGCGAGGTGAAGGGCCGGCGGTTGCGGGCGGCGACGATGCGGTCGGCCCAGTCTTCCTGGCTGACGTATTCCTTGCCCTGCCGCTCTGCCTGTTGTTTTTTGAGTGCCTCCTCATCCGGATCGAGCCAGTGAAATCCGTCGATCTGGCGGAAGCCCAGGCGCACGGCGCAATATTTGCCACCCCCCTCTTCCAGCGTGTTCTGCGCAAAGCTGTAGGACACGTCGATGTCGCGCACCTCGACGCCGTTCTTGCGGGCGTCGCTGACGATCTGCGCCGGGGCGTAAAAGCCCATTGGCTGCGAGTTCAGGAGGCCGCAGCAGAATGCATCAGGGTGATAATGCTTCAGCCATGAGGAGATGTAGACAAGCTGCGCAAAGCTTGCAGCATGGCTCTCCGGAAAGCCGTAACTGCCAAAACCTTTGATCTGCTCAAAACAGTTTCTGGCGAAATCAGGCGCATAGCCGCGCGCGATCATGTTACCGATCATCTTGTCTTCGAACTTGCCGATGGTGCCGACATTGCGGAACGTCGCCATCGCGCGGCGCAGGCCGTTGGCCTCCTCGGCTGTGAACTTCGCGGCTTCGATCGCGATTCGCATCGCCTGCTCCTGGAACAAGGGCACGCCGAGCGTCTTGTGCAGCACTCTGTAAAGCTCGTCCTTGTCGCCATGCTCCGGCGACGGCGATGGATAGTTCACTTTTTCCAGGCCGTTCCGCCGCCGCAAATAGGGATGCACCATGTCGCCCTGGATCGGTCCCGGCCGCACGATCGCGACCTCGATGACGAGATCGTAGAAGGTCCGTGGCTTCAACCGGGGCAACATGTTCATCTGCGCGCGGCTCTCGACCTGGAACACGCCGAGCGACTCTCCATCGCACAGCATGTCGTAGACTTTGGAATCATCCTGCGGGACGCTCGCCAGCATCCAGCGTTCACCCTTGTGCTGGTCGATCAGATCAAAGCACTTGCGGATGCAGGTCAGCATGCCCAGCGCGAGCACGTCGACCTTCATCATGCTGAGCGCGTCGACATCGTCCTTGTCCCATTCGATGAAGGTGCGATCGTCCATCGCGGCATTGCCGATCGGCACATACGTGTCGAGCCGGTCTTGCGTGAGCACATAGCCGCCGACATGCTGGGACAGATGACGCGGGAATTCGATCAACTCGGTCGCGAGCTCGACCGCGAGGTTGATCATGGAATTTTGTGGATCGAGGCCGGCCTGCCTGACCTGCATGTCGTTGAGGCCCTTGCCCCAGCTTCCCCAGACGGTGTCGGCGAGTGCCGCGGTGACGTCCTCGGTCAGGCCCAACGCCTTGCCGACGTCGCGGATGGCGCTGCGCGGGCGATAATGAATGACGGTGGCGATGATCGCGGCGCGATGGCGGCCGTAACGGCGATAGACATATTGCATCACCTCCTCGCGCCGCGAATGCTCGAAATCGACGTCGATGTCGGGCGGCTCCAGCCGCTCCTTGGAGATGAAGCGCTCGAACAGCAGATCGACCTTGGTCGGGTCGACAGAGGTGATGCCGAGCACGTAGCAGACCGCCGAATTCGCCGCCGATCCCCGCCCCTGGCACAAAATATTCTGGCTGCGCGCATAATGCACGATGTCGTGCACGGTGAGAAAGTAATGCGCGTATTTCAGCTCGGCGATCAGCGCGAGTTCTTTCTTCAGGGTGGCGCGCAGCTTGTCGTCGATCTTGCCATCGAAATATTTGTCGACGCCGGCCCAGGTCAGATCCTCCAGATGCCCTTGCGCGGACTTGCCCGGCGGCACCGGCTCGTCCGGATACTGGTATTTGAGCTGGTCGAGCGAGAAGGTGATCTTGTCCGCAAAGCGCATGGTCTCCGCGATGGCCTCAGGGAAATCGCGGAACAGCCGCGCCATCTCCCTGGGCGTCTTCAGAAACCGCTCTGCATTGGCTTCCAGCTTCCGTCCGACGGCCTCGATCGTGGTCTTTTCCCGGATGCAGGTCAGCACGTCCTGAAGCGGACGGCGGCCGGGATCGTGATAGAGCACCTCGTTGGTCGCAAGCAGCGGCACTTTTGCTCTTGCGGCGAGATCGTCGAGCTGCGCCAGGCGACGGCGGTCGTCGCCGCGATAGATCAGGCTCGCCGCCAGCCACACGCCGTCGGCGCGACTTGCCTTCAGCTTGGCGAGAATGTCCTGCGCTTGCGCCGCATCGAAGCGATGCGGCAGCGTCAGGATCAGGAGCTGGCCTTCGGAAAACGCAAGGAGATCGGTCAAGTTGAGATGGCACTCGCCCTTCTCGATCCGCGTGATGTCGTCGCCGCGCTTGCCCCTGGTGAGAAGCTGGCACAGCCGGCCATAGGCGGCGCGGTCGCACGGATAGACCAGAATATCGGGCGTACCGTCGATGAAGGCGATGCGCGTGCCGATCAGAAGCTTCGGCTTGTGCAGCACCTTGTCATTGTCGAGCTCCTTGTAGGCGCGCACCACGCCGGCGAGCGTGTTGTGATCGGCGATGCCGATCGCGGGAATGCCGAGGATACTGGCCTGGTGCACATAGGCGCGCGGATCCGAGCCGCCGCGCAGGAAGGAGAAATTCGTGGTGATGCCGATCTCGGCATAAGCAGGCGTATTCATGCGAAGAGACCGTGCACATACCAACCGGGAGGAGCGGGCTTGCCGTCGGCGTCGAAGCATTCCCCCTCGTAAAGACCGTCGCGAAAGATCCAGAAGCGAAGGCCCTCGGCATCCTCGATACGGAAATAGTCCCGCGTCAGTTGCTTGCCGTCCTGCCGCCACCATTCCATCGCGATGCGCTCGGGCCCTTCCACCCGCACCACCGCATGCCGCGCGCGACGCCAGGTGAATTGATGCGGCGGGCCGTCGGGCACGGTCGCGAACGGCACCTTGATCGGCTCGGGCTTGTCGAACAGCCGCAACGGGCGCAGCGGCGGCTCACTCTCGGTGCGCACGGGCCATTCGGCCTGCATGGCCACGGCGAGATGATGCTGCGCCGGCGCGGCCAGCACCGCACATTCAGGGATATGCGTGTCCTGCGGCAGATGCACGACGACGCGCTTGCCGCCGATGCGCGCGGCGATGCGGTCGATCAGTGCGGCAAGCTCGTCATTGTCGTGGACATGGGCGTCGAGATCGCGCTGCTCCTGCACCACGATCTCGGTGCGGCTCGCCGACAGCCGCACCATGTCGAAGCCGAAACCGGGATCGAGGGGATCGGCAAGCGCATCGAGGCGCTCGCGGAACAGCCGGTCGATGACCGCGCTTCGCGTCACGGGACGTCCGGTCTCGACCATGATTGCGCGCACCACGCCGTCGGTACGGAAGAAGGCTGCTTCCAGGCGGCGCGCGCCCTTGCCCTGCTTCTCCATCGACGCGATCAGCGTGTCAGCGAGGCGCGACAGCGTCATCGCGATCATGGTGTCGGTGGCGATCGGCTCGGCAAAGCGTTTTTCCACGATGTAGTCGGGCAGCGGCTTTCGCGGGCTGATCGGCGCATCGCCTTGCCCCAGCGCATGCCCGAGCAGCGTGGAGAACCGCGCACCGAACCGAGCCGTGATTTCATGCGGCTTGCGGGAAGCGACATCGCCGATCGTCTTCAGGCCGGCGCGACGCAAACCCGTGGTGATGGCCTCGCCTGCACCAAGCGCGGACACCGGAAACCGGCTGATCGCCGCCGCCTCCCCGCCATCGGCGACGATGGTGCCCGTGACCTGCCGCGTCAGCGTGCGTGCGCAAACCGAAGTACCGGCGATCGCCGCGCTGACGGCAAAGCCCTGGCGATCAAGGGCATGGACGAAGGTCTGCAACAGCGCAGCCTCTCCGCCGAACAGATGCGCGCAGCCGGTGATGTCCAGAAACAGCCCGTGCGGCGGATCGAGCGCCACCAGCGGCGTAAAGCGGTCGCACCAGTCGGCGATGTCGCTGAGCGTCTTCGCATCGGCCACGACATCGGCGTCGAACACTTTTAAATCCGGGCACATCGCCCGGGCATTGGCCAGGGGCTGGCCGATATGCAGGCCGAGGCGCTCGGCGGCCTCGTCCAGCGCATGGATCACCAGCGCGTTGTTGTCCTTGGCAACGACGATGCTGGGCTCATCCTGCGCGCCGCTGCTCGCCCGGAAAAACCGCTGAATCCGGTCGATGGGCAGGCGCGGCAACCACAGGCTGAGGATACGACGACGGTTCAGAGAATTGGCACTCATCACATTTCCATTCCATGATCCACCGGCCGCACGGGCCATGGCGATTGCGCAAGAGCTCGGCATCGAAGCGCGGCGCGCCCCAGGCACTCCACACCGGTCCCGGTGGCGAATGCGCCGCGCGCAGCATCCATCTGGTCTCCGCGGTCGAGGGCAGCGGCTGCGCAGCCATGCGCAGCAAGAGCCCGGTCACACCTGACGCTTGTGCGGCGAGCGTCAGCTTGCGGCTCGCCACGAGATCGAACTGCCTGGTCTCGCCCCAGAGCTCGAGCACGACGGCACCCAGCGCGTCGCAGGCGAGCGCATCGGCCGACGTGCGCAGCGCACTCTCCACGTCGGCGGCGCGCACCATCACCACGCGGCACGGATCGAGGCCGAGCTCAACGAGCCCGTGCATCGACAGCGCGCCGGTTTCAATTTCCGAAAAATCCTGCCGCACCCACAGCAGCGGTTTGCGGGCCGTCATGCGGCCCGCAAGTCCCGTGACAAAACCCGTCGCGGCCGTGCCCTGACGTCCCTCGCAAAACACCTCGTGGATCGCCGCGCGCGCGAGCCCGCCCTTCAGCGCGCTGTCGGCCTCACCGTGGCCAAGCGCGACGCGATCGCGCTGATGCACGACCTCCGCCGTCTCGATGCGCTCGATCTGGCCCCGCAAGGTCGCAAGCGCGCTTCTTCGTGCGCCGCTCATATACGCCGCTCCTCAAGGGTGATTGCCGGTGGCTCTCAAAAAGAGAACCAACGGCTGGCTCAATTGTTCATGGTATGTTCTAATATAAAGCTAACGGCGCCCTAGGAGTCAATCGAATTGCGGCGCCCATGGATTCATGAGCGAAATCAATAGGATTCGAGTACCATGTACCTCATCACCCTGGACAGCGAGACCGATTTCGACGGCTGGCGTAAAACCGCACGCACATTCGCGCTGCATCAAGTCGCACCGGCGGACGTGGTGTGGCACGTGCGAGGCCAAACGAAAGACCAGATGCCACCCGGCCTGTCCGAAGCGCCACGCCTTCCGCCGATCGAGACCGAGAGCACGTTCACCGTGCCGGCCAATTTCATCGAGCTTGCCCGCGTCGCGATCCTGCATCGCGACGGTGAGCGTTTTGCGCTGCTCTATCGCCTGCTCTGGCGGTTGAAGGCCGATCACTACCTGCTCGCAACGATGAGCGATCCCGACGTGGCGCAGGCAACCGCGATGGCAGGCGCGGTGCAGCGCGATGCTCAGCGGATGCGCGATCTCGTCCGCTTCCGCGAGATCGGACGCGAGCAGAAAACGCATTACGCCGCCTGGTTCGAGCCGGAGCATCATATCGTCGCATTCGCCGCGCCGTTCTTCGCGCGTCGTTTTGCCGATATGCCTTGGTCCATCCTCACGCCTGACGTTTGTGCCCATTGGGACGGTCACGCGATCTCCTTCACGCCCGGGATCAGCCGGACGGAGTGGCCGGCCCCAGGCCGCCTGGAGGAAACCTGGCGGAGCCATTTTCAACCCGGCCGGCTGATGACGACTGATGCGCCGGTGAAGCCCCGGAGGAACCTCCAGGACACATCGATACTTGGATCGATACTTGGACCTCTGCTCGCCGATGCCGAACGCTGGACCGGCGGACGGATCTCCCCACGTCCGGAAGCCATCATGGGACGCAAAGCTGCTGCCGACGACCTCGAAGCGCTCCGCGAGGAGGCCGCGCATTGCCGGGCCTGTCATCTCTACAAGGACGCGACCCAGACCGTGTTCGGCGAGGGCCCGAAGTCCGCCGACATCATGCTGGTCGGCGAGCAGCCCGGCGACAAGGAAGATCTCGCCGGCCATCCCTTCGTCGGCCCGGCCGGCCAGCTGCTCGACCGCGCGCTGGAGGAAGCCGGCGTCGACCGCAAGAAGGTCTATGTCACCAACGCGGTGAAACACTTCAAATTCGTGCCGCGGGGCAAAATCCGCCTGCATCAGAAGCCGAATACGCCGGAGATAAAGGCCTGCCGGCAGTGGTATGAGCGGGAAGTCTCCGTAATCCAGCCCGATCTCATCGTCGCGATGGGCGCGACCGCAGCACAGAGCGTGTTCGGCAAGATCACCCCGATCGGCAAGACCCGCGGCCGGCTGATCGACCTTCCCGACGGCCACAAGGCACTGGTGACGGTGCACCCGTCCTATCTGCTCCGGCTGCCCGATCCGGAAGCCAAGGTCTTGGAATATCAGCGCTTTGTCGAAGATTTGAAGATCGTCGCCGGCTTGCAGAAGAAAGCGGCGCGCGCCGCCTAAATACAGGCGGGAAAGCGGCTTTCAAGCGCTGGTTGTCATCCAGCCTTCAAATCCATCGGGGACAATAGCCCTTACAGAAAGTTAAGGGGCGTCCAGACATGACCGATGTTGCATTCGACCGCGCGGTAGCCGATCCCGCGCCGATCCAGCCGGCTTCGCGGCCAAATCTCGACAAGGGTTTTAACCCGCTGACGATGATCCTGTTCTTCGGCATTCTTGCCGCTGGCCTGCTTTATGTAGCCTACAGCATCTATTCCGATGTCGATGCGACCGGTACCAGGGTCACGAGCTACCTGCCCTATCTCCTCCTTATCGTTGCGCTCCTGATCGCGCTCGGCTTCGAATTCGTCAACGGTTTCCACGACACCGCCAACGCGGTTGCGACCGTGATCTACACCCATTCGCTGCCGGCCGAAGTCGCGGTGATGTGGTCGGGCTTCTTCAACTTCCTCGGCGTGCTCATGTCCTCCGGCGCGGTTGCCTTCGGCATCGTCTCGCTGCTGCCGGTGGAGCTGATCCTGCAGGTCGGCTCAAGCGCCGGTTTCGCGATGGTGTTCGCGCTGCTGATCGCCGCGATCCTCTGGAATCTGGGCACCTGGTATTTCGGCCTGCCGGCCTCCTCCTCGCACACGCTGATCGGCTCGATCATCGGCGTCGGCGTTGCCAACGCGCTGATGCGCGGCCGCGACGGCACCTCGGGCGTGGACTGGGGCAAGGCCACGGAGATCGGCTATGCGCTCTTGCTGTCGCCGCTGGTCGGCTTCGTCTGCGCCGCCGGCCTGCTGCTGCTGCTCAAGGTGATCATCAAGAACCCGGCGCTCTATGCCGCCCCTGAGGGTAACAAAGCCCCACCGATCTGGATTCGCGGCCTGCTGATCCTGACCTGCACCGGCGTCAGCTTCGCCCATGGTTCGAACGACGGCCAGAAGGGCATGGGCCTGATCATGCTGATCCTGATCGGCACCGTGCCCACCGCCTATGCGCTCAACCGCGCATTGCCGGAGTCGCAGGTCGCCCAATTCGCAAAGGTCTCGGAAGCCGCCTCCAAGGTGGTTGCGGCCAAGGGCGCCGGCCATGCGATCATCGGCGATCCCCGTCCTGCGGTGACGCAGTACGTCACCTCGCATCACATCAGCGAAGGCACCTACCCTTCGCTGTCAGTGCTGGTGAAGGATGTCGGCGAGCAGGTTGCGAAATACGGCTCGCTGAACAAGGTGCCGGCGGAAGTCGTCGGCAACACCCGCAACGACATGTACCTGACCTCGGAAGCGATCCGCTTCCTGATGAAGGACAAGGAAAACGACCTCAACAAGGAAGAGGTCGCGACCTTGAACGCCTACAAGGGCGGGCTCGACAGCGCGACCAAGTTCATCCCGACCTGGGTGAAAGTGGCGGTCGCGATCGCGCTCGGCCTGGGCACCATGATCGGCTGGAAGCGCATCGTCGTCACCGTCGGCGAGAAGATCGGCAAGACCCACCTGACCTACGCGCAGGGTGCCTCCGCCGAGCTGGTCGCCGCCGCCACGATCGGCGCCGCCGACGTGTTCGGCCTGCCGGTCTCGACCACCCACGTGCTGTCGTCCGGCGTCGCCGGCACCATGGCCGCGAACGGTTCGGGTCTCCAGATCGCCACCATCAGGAACATGGTGATGGCCTGGGTGCTGACCCTGCCCGTCGCCATCCTGTTGTCGGGCACGCTGTACGTGATCTTCTCGCGGATCTTCTGAAGCCGATCACGTCACTCAAAGACAAAGGGCCCGTGCGATGCACGGGCCCTTTTCATTGGTGCTTTCGGCTCAGCCTTACGATGCCGCGAGCGATTCCTCGACCAGCTTGACCCAGTACGAGGTGCCGTAAACGATCGCCTCGTCGTCGAAATTGTAGGCGGGGTGATGCAGGCCGGCGCTGTCGCCGTTACCGCAGAAGATGAAGGCGCCGGGGCGCGCTTCCAGCATATAGGCGAAATCCTCGCCGCCCATCAGCGGCGGCATCTCGTGCACGTTGGCATCGCCCGCAACCTGCCCGGCGATGCGACGCGCAATCTCGGTCTCCGCGGCGTGGTTGTTCACCACGGGATAATTCCGCTTGTAGTGCAGATCGATCTTGGCGCCGGTGATCTGCGCCACGCCCGCCACAACCTCGCGCACGCGCTTCTCAACCAGCTTGCGCACCTCCGGCGACAGCGTGCGGATAGTGCCCCTCAGCGTCGCAGTCTGCGGAATGACGTTGCGGGCGTTGCCGGCGTGAAACTCGCAGATCGAGATCACGGCCGATTCCAGCGGATCGACGCTGCGCGCGACGATCGACTGCAGCGCCGTGATCACCTGCGCGCCGACCAGCACGGAATCGACGCATTTGTGCGGACGCGCGGCATGGCCGCCGAGGCCCTCGATCATGATATCGACCTCGTCGGTCGCCGCCATGATCGGACCCGGCCGGATCGCGAACGAGCCGATCGGAATGCCGGGGCCATTGTGCATGCCGTAGACCTGCTCGATGCCGAAGCGCTCCATCATTCCGTCCTTGACCATGGCCAAGCCGCCGGCACCGCCCTCCTCGGCCGGCTGGAAGATCACCACCGCATCACCGGCAAAATTGCGGGTCTCGGCGAGGTAGCGGGCCGCGCCGAGCAGCATCGCGGTGTGGCCGTCATGGCCGCAGGCGTGCATCTTGCCCGGAGTCTTCGAAGCGTAAGGCAGGTTGGTCTGTTCCTCGACCGGCAGCGCATCCATGTCAGCACGCAGGCCGATGGCCTTGAGGCCCCCGCCGGCCGGCTTGCTGCCCTTGATCACGCCGACCACGCCGGTCTGGCCGAGGCCGGTCACGACCTCATCGCAGCCGAATTCGCGCAGGCGATCCGCGACGAATGCTGCGGTGCGGTGGACGTCATACAGCAGCTCAGGATGCTCGTGGATGTCCCGGCGCCAGGCCTGAATGTCGGGTTGAAGGTCGGCGACACGGTTCACGATGGGCATGGAGGGTCTCAAGCTTTGTTGAAAATACAGGACTGTCTACCATGCAAGCACCAGTCCACCCAACTGCCGGGGATCGGGGTCTTGCCCTGCTTGCTCGGCATGGCCGGGCTTGTCCCGATCCTCCGCGTCTGCCTATTAGGACGGAACGCTAAGTGACCATCCGGGTGGAAACAGAATGCCAAGGCGGCTCGAAGGTGAGTTTGACTATATTGTCGTCGGGGCCGGCACGGCGGGCTGCATCGTCGCCAACAGGCTGTCGGCCGCGTCAGGCAATCGCGTCCTCGTCCTCGAAGCCGGTGGCGACGACAACTGGATCTGGTTCCATATTCCCGTCGGCTATCTGTTCGCCATCGGCAATCCGCGCTCGGACTGGATGTTCAAGACCGAGGCCGAGCCCGGCCTGAACGGCCGCGCGCTCGCCTATCCCCGTGGCAAGGTGATCGGCGGATCCTCGGCGATCAACGCCATGATCTCGATGCGCGGACAGGCCGCCGATTACGATCACTGGCGCCAGCTCGGCATGACCGGCTGGGGTTATGACGACGTGCTGCCGCTGTTCAGGCGGCTTGAAGATCATTTCCTCGGCGCGAGCGAGCATCACGGCACCGGGGGCGGCTGGCGCATCGAGGCGCCGCGGCTGTCGTGGGACGTTCTCGATGCCGTGGGCGATGCGGCCGAGGAGATGGGCATCAAGCGCATCCCGGATTTCAACACCGGCGACAACGAAGGCACGAGCTATTTCCACGTCAACCAGAAGCGCGGCCGGCGCTGGTCGTCGGCGCGCGGCTTCCTCAAGCCCGCACTGAACCGCCCGAACCTGCGGCTCGAAAAGCATGTGCTGGTCGATCGTCTCATCATCGAGCAGGGCCGCGCCGTCGGCGTGCGCTTCATCCAGAATGGCGAGATTATCGAGGCGCGTGCGAAACGCGAGGTGATCCTCTCGGCAGGCTCGATCGGCTCGGTGCAGGTGCTGCATCGTTCCGGCATCGGGCCTGCGGACTGGCTGTCGCCGCTCGGCATCGACATCGTGATGGACAAGCCCGGCGTCGGCCGCAATTTGCAGGATCATCTCCAGCAGCGTGCGATCTACAAGGTCGAGGGCGTGCGCACACTGAACGAGACCTATTACAATCTGGTCCGCCGCGGCCTGATGGGGCTCGACTACGCCTTCCGACGCCGCGGTCCCCTGACCATGGCGCCGTCGCAGCTCGGCATCTTCACGCGCTCAGATGCAACGCGCGCGCGGGCGAACATCCAATTCCATGTGCAACCGCTATCGCTCGACAAGTTCGGCGATCCCCTGCACCGCTTCCCCGCGATCACGGTGAGCGCGTGCAATCTCCAGCCGAGCTCGCGCGGGACCGTACGTCTTCGCTCGGCTTCAGCAGACGAGAAGCCGATCATCGCACCAAACTATCTGTCGACCGACGACGACCGCCAGGTCGGCGCCGATGCCATCCGCACCACGCGCCGCCTGATGCAGCAGAAGGCGCTCGCAAAATATCGCCCGAGCGAATATCTGCCCGGCCCCACCGTCGGCGACGACGATGCCTCGCTCGCGAAGGCTGCCGGCGATATCGGCACCACCATCTTCCATCCCGTCGGCACCGCGAAGATGGGCGCGGTGAACGATCCGATGGCGGTGGTGGACGAGCGACTGCGATTCTACGGCCTCGAAGGCTTGCGCATCATCGACGCCTCGATCATGCCGACGATCACCTCGGGCAATACAAATACGCCGACCGCAATGATCGCCGAAAAGGGGGCGACGATGATTTTGGAGGATGCGAAGTAGCATCCCGTCACCATGATCAGTCAGCGCTTCTCAATCGGCCCCGCCGACGCAGAGATCGCCATGTTGCAATGGGGCGATAGCGGGAAACCGCCTGCCCTGCTCGTGCACGGCACCGGTTTTGTCGCCGATGTCTGGGACGAGGTCGCGTGCGAGCTTGCATCGGCCTACACCGTCTATGCGCTCGACCGCCGCGGCCATGGCGCCAGCCACAAGCCCGGCGCCTATCATTTTCTGGATTACGCCGAGGACGTCTGCCGGGTGATGGATGCGCTCGAGCTGCGCGAGGTCTACGGCATCGGCCACAGCGCCGGCGCGACCGATCTTCTGCTTGCGGCGAAACTCTTGCCCGGACGCTTCACACGCCTGTTCGTGATGGAGCCGACCGTCATGGATCCGCGCGCAGCGCGCTCCGGCGGATTGGGCGAGGAATCCCTATCGCAAGTACAGGGCACGCTGCGCCGGCGCGCCGGGTTCGACAGTGCTGACGCGGTCTTCGAACGCTACCGCACAGCGCCAACGTTTGCGGATTGGACCGAGACCTCGCTTCGGGCCTATGTGCGCCACGGCTTCGTGCCGCTCGGCGATGGCCGGGTGCGGCTCTGCTGCACACCGGAGATCGAGTCGGCGATGCTGCGTCCGATCTACGAGGCGATGGAGCAGGTCTACGTTGGCGATGCCCGCGGCAATCCGTTTGCCTCGCTCACCGAGATCGACTGCCCGGTACGCATCACGACAGCCGCGAAGTCGGGGCCGATCTACAAGGAGATGGCGTCGCGCGCGGTGTCGCTGATCCCGCGCGTCAGCACGCTGGTTTTTAAGGGCGCCGGGCATTGCGTGGCGCAGGAAGCGCCGGCAGCCGTGGTGGAAGCGGTGCGGGAGTTTTCGAAGTTCGTTCCGTAGCCCGGACGGAGCGAAGCGCAATCCGGGAATAGCCACGCAGCTGGCCCCGCATTCCCACCACCTCACGAAAACGTCATCGCATTCGGGAATAAACCCACCCCTCCTCCGATCACCGCCCCGAAGCCCAATTCCGGGCGAGAGGAGACGCGCGATGAGCGGACACAATCACGGCGACGACGGCGTCAGCCGCCGCAAGGTGCTGGAATGCATGACCTGGGCCGGCACCGGGGTGCTCTGGACCATCACGGGCGGCGTGCCGCGCTCGCTCGGCATCATCGATTCCGCGCAAGCCGCGACCGCGGCCGCGCCCGGCATGACCTTCCTCCAGATCAGCGACAGCCATGTCGGCTTCGACAAGCCTGCCAATCCCAACGCGCTCGGCACGCTCGAGGAGGCCATCAACAAGATCAACGCGATGCCGGCCAAACCTTCCTTCATGATCCATACCGGCGACATTACCCATTTGTCGAAGGCCGCCGAATTCGACAACGCCGATCGCATCATCTCGCAGAGCAAGCTGGACGTGCACTACGTGCCCGGCGAGCATGACTTCCTCGACGAGGAAGTAAAATTCTATCGCGAGCGCTACGGCCGCGGCACCAAGGGCCAGGGCTGGTATTCGTTCGACGCTGGCGGCGTGCACTTCATCGGCCTTGTCAACGTCGTCGATCTCAAGGCCGGCGGTCTCGGCAATCTCGGCGCCGAGCAGCTCGCCTGGCTCGAGGACGACCTGCGCGGCAAGTCGAAATCGATGCCGATCGTGCTGTTCGCCCACATCCCGCTCTGGACCGTCTATCCGGAATGGGGCTGGGGTACCGAGGACGGCGGCCGCGCGCTGGAATACGTCAAGGGTTTCGGCTCCGTCACCGTGCTGAACGGTCACATCCATCAGGTGATGCAGAAGGTCGAGGGCAACGTCACCTTCCACACCGCGCGTTCGACTGCATTCCCGCAGCCAGCGCCGGGGGCCGCTCCATCGCCCGGACCGATGAAGGTCGAGGACGCAAAGCTGCGCGCCATGCTGGGCGTTGCCAGCGTCAACTTCAAGCAGAACGAGCAGCGGCTCGCGATCATCGACACGCCGCTCCAGGGCTGAGCAGGACGGAACGGAAGCTGACAATGAAGACACTCAATCGCCGCGACTTCGGTGTCGACCTCGGTCTCGCTTTGGCCGCGGCCGTCCTGTTGCCCGCGACAACTGCCCGTGCCGACGACAATATGGAGGTGCATATCGACAATTTCGTCTTCCAGCCGGCCGAGCTCAAGATCAAGCCCGGCAGCACCGTGACCTGGACCAACCGGGACGACATCCCCCACACCGTGGTGTCGGCCGGCAAGTTCCGGTCCAAGACCCTGGACACCGACGACAAGTTCTCGTTCACCTTCACCAATGCGGGCGACTACAAATATTTTTGTTCGTTGCATCCGCACATGACGGGGATGATCAAGGTTGAGTAACATCTCAAACCAAGCCATCTCTGTCGTGCCCGGCCGGCGGTCCCACGCTGGCCGGGCTCGCACATCTTCAGCCGTGTCGAGGGAAGAAACGAAACAAGAGGCAAAGCGAGAGGCGATGCCCGTCAGCGACGATTTCCAGAAGGCGCAGCGTTTCCGCGAGGCGGCCCTGCCCCATCTCGACGACGTCTACACGCTCGCGCGCTATCTGCTGCGCGATGCCTCCGATGCCGAGGATGCGGTGCAGGAATGCTATCTGCGCGCGCTGAAGCATTTTGACAGCTATCGCGGCCCTGCGATGAAGCCCTGGCTGTTCGCGATCCTGCGTAACGTCTGCAACGCCGAATATGCACGACGCGCGCATTCGCACGCCGCCATCGAGGACAAACCCGGCGCCCCCGAGCAGACGCCGATATGGCAAGAGACCGAGGCGAGCCCGGAGACGGAAGTGCTGCGCAGCCGCGACGCCGGCGCGATCCGCAAGCTGATCGACGCCCTCGCCGAGCCGTTCAAGGAAACCTTCGTGCTGCGCGAGATCAGCAACCTGTCCTATCGCGAAATCGCCGAGGCCGTCGGCGCACCCGTCGGCACCGTGATGTCCCGCCTCGCACGCGCCCGCGCCATGCTGCGCGCGGCCTGGATGGCGGAAGAGGAGCACTCGAAATGAACTGCGACGAAGCAAACATGCTGCTTCACGCGCTGCTCGACAACGAGCTCGATGCCAGCCACGCGCGCGAGGTCGAAGCGCATATCGCAAGCTGCCCGGCCTGCGCCGCCGAGCATGCCTCACAACAGGAAATGAAGCGCGTGCTGGCCGACGCCAACTTGCGCTATACCGCGCCCGCAAGCCTGCGCGCACGGATCGAAGCGTCTCTGCCTGGGCCACAGCGCCAGCCCAGCCGCCGCTCCGTGCTGCGCGGATTTGCGATGGGCTCTGCGGTCTCCGCGCTCGCCGCCTCCGGCGTCGTCGCCGTGGTGTTGCGCCAGGACGACCAGCAGCGCATCCTGTCCGAGGTCGTCTCCGCCCACCTGCGCTCGCTCCAGGCGGGCCATCTCACGGACGTGATCTCGACCGACCAGCACACCGTCAAGCCCTGGTTCAACGGCAAGCTCGACGTCGCCCCGCCGGTGATCGATCTCACCGCGCAGGGTTTTACACTCGTGGGTGGCCGGCTCGACTATATCGACGCGCGCGCCATCGGCGCAGTGGTCTACCGGCGCCGGCAGCATGTCATCAACCTGTTCGTGGCACAGACCGCCAGCATCGAACACCGGCCGCCGAAGACCCAGACCATGCAGGGCTTCAACTGCCGCCGCTGGGGCGAGCGCGGCCTGAACTTCTGGGCCGTCAGCGATCTCGGCGCCGACGAGCTCGCCGAGTTCGTCGGCAAGTTCGAGGCAGCGATGAAAGCGAATGTGGCGGGGTAGCGGCCTCAAGATGTATCATCTATTGATACACATGGCCTTGAATTGTGTATCAGACAATGATACATTGTTTGAGTAATCAAGACCTTCAGGGATAAGACGACTGAGGCGGTCTTTGACGGCGAAAGTCCTAAGGGCTTTCCGGCCGATTTGATCAAGGTTGCGCGCCGGAAATTGCGTTATCTGCACGCAGCAGGCGAACTCGGCGACTTAAGGGCGCCACCCGGCAACCGCCTTGAGGCCCTCACCGGCGATCGCAAGGGACAGCACTCGATCAGGATCAACGATCAGTTCCGAGTGTGCTTCGTCTGGACAGCGCAAGGCCCCGCCGAGGTCGAGATTGTGGACTATCACTAAAGCGCGATGAGATGAGGATGAATCATCATCGCGCTTTAGGTTGTTGTTTGAGCATGATCTTTTCGGAAAACCGCTTCGCACTTTTCCGGATCATGCTTTTAGGAGACGCGACGATGGCCAAAAAACTAAAGCCCATGCATCCTGGTGAGGTTCTTCGGGAGGAATTTCTGGTTCCGCTAGACATGTCGGCTGGTGCCCTTGCGAGGACATGCGGCCTTCCTCGCACGCGAATCGAGCGGATCGCGAGCGAACAGACTGGGATCACCGCCGACACAGCACTTCGACTCGCCAAGGCCCTCGGCACGACGGCCGAGCTTTGGCTCAATCTTCAGAATGACTACGATATCCAGATCGCCAAGCGCGATCTCGGCAAGGCGCTCGACCGCATTGAGACTGTGAACAAGCCCAAGGCGGCCTGAGCGATCGGCCTACGCCGACCGCCTCACCGCGTTGTCGACCAGCGTCTTGCCGAGCGACCAGATCGCGCCGGGGACCTTGTGGCTGCCCGCGATGACGTCGTCGAAGGCGCGCTCGATCCAGCCGCAGTCTTCCTCGGTGATGGTGAGCGGCGGCAACAGCTTGATGGTGTGGCTGCCATGGCCGGCGACTTGCGTGAGGATCTTGTGGTCCTTGAACAGCGGCACGGTGATGAGCTGGCAGAACAGACCCTTGTTGGCGGCTTCCAGCACGTTCCAGGAGGCCCGGAGCCGCAGCGATTTCGGCGGACCGAACTCGATGCCGATCATCAGGCCCTTGCCGCGCACTTCCTTCAACAGCTCGTAGCCCGGCACCATGCGCGTGAGCGCGAGACGAAGCTCGGCGCCGCGCTTGGCGGCGGACTCGACCAGCTTCTCGGACTCCATGACGTCGAGCGTGGCGATGCCGGCGGCCATCGCGAGGTCGTTTTTGGAGAAGGTGGAGCCGTGCACCACAGCGCGGTCCATCTGGTTGAATATCTTGTCGAAGATGCTCTTGCGCGTCAGCACGGCGCCGACCGGCACGTGGCCGCCCGACAGCGACTTCGACAGCAGCACCATGTCGGGCTCGACGTTCCAGTGCTCGACCGCGAGGAAGCGGCCGGTGCGGCCCATGCCGGTCTGGATCTCGTCGGCAACGAACAGAGTGCCGTATTTCTTGCAGAGCGCCGCCGCCCCGGGCAGGAACTCGTCGGTGGGCATGTTGACGCCCTTGCCCTGAATCGGCTCGACGACGAAGGCGGCTACCTCGCGCGATGCCAGCGCCTTTTCGAGCGCGGCGAGATCGTTGAACGGGATCGAGGTGCAGCCCGGCAGCAGCGGCTCGAAGCCTGTGCGGAAGTTCGAATCACCCGTCAGCGACAGCGCGCCATAGGTCAGGCCGTGATAGCCATGGGCACAATAGACGATGCCGGGCCGGCCGGTGGCACCGCGGGCGAACTTGATCGCGGCTTCGACGCATTCGGCGCCGGAATTGGCGAAGAACGCCTTGTCGAGATAGGGGACGTACTTCAAAAGCCGCTCGGCGAGCACGCCGGCGAGCACCGAGACGTCGAACTGGACGAGGTTGGGCAGCTCTGCATCGAGCACGCTCTTGAGCGCCTCGCGCATGACAGGATGATTGCGCCCGATCGCAAACACGCCAAAGCCGGACAAGAGGTCGAGATAGCGCGCGCCGTCGCGGTCGTACAGGTACTGCCCCTGCCCCTTCTGGAAGCCGACATCATAGCCGATGGTCTTCAGGACCCGAACGAACTGCTCGTTCAGATGCCGATTATGCAGGGCGCTGCGCTGGGCCTGACGGTCCGCGAATAGCTGAGACATGTCTGGATTTGGGCTGTGCATCCGCTACATACTTCGGTTGAGGGCCGTCTCGTCAACTGAAAACGGACCGTTGCCGAAAACGGTCTGTGCGGCCTTTTGCCCTTTTTCGGACCATCTTCGCAAGCACAGCTTTAGACCATGTTGCACGGCCAAGGAACTATCATGCGTTTAGCCCTTTACACCGGACTAATACTGGGTGGCGGTTTCACCTGCCTGACCCCGGCGCTCGCCGCCGATCCCACCGGCGACTGGCGGGTCGCCGACGGCGTCGCCAACATTCGTGTCGCCCAATGCAATGGCAGCATGTGGGGCGCGGTTTCCTGGGAAAAACAGCCCGGCGGCCGCGATGAATACAATCCGGACGCGTCGAAAAAGACCAGGCCCACGCTGGGCATGGCGACCCTGATCGACATGAAGAAAAAGCCCGGCGCCGATCAGTGGGAAGGTCAGGTCTACAACGCCAAGGACGGCCAGCTCTACAGCGCGACCATCACACCGGCGGGGACCGACCAGCTTGAAATCAAGGGCTGCGTGATGGGCTTCCTGTGCGGTGGCGAGACGTGGACCCGGGTCGGCCCCCCGATCCCTTTGAGCCCCGCCAACGCCATGGCCAAGGGCGCGCCGAAGTCCACCGGCGCGGCGCCGAAAGCCCAGGGAACGACGGGCGCTACAGCGGCGCAGCCTGCGCCCGCAGCCCCGAAGGCCGCCGGCACTGCCAAACCCGGTCAGAAGGGCGCCGCCGACCCGGTCGGCGACATCTGCCTACTCCCTGAGATTGCGGGGTTTGCCCATTAGGGCCGGCTGAAACAGCAGCACGGCGGCGAGCGTCGTTACCAGCGAGAGCGCGAGCAGCTTGCCCATGCTGGACGTGCCGGGATGGCTCGACAGCCACAGGCTGCCGAATGCCGTCGCGGTCGTCAGCGCACTGAAAAAGATCGCACGTGTCAGGCTGGTCTGGAGCAGATTTGTCCGGCCCGAGCGCCAGGCCACGACGTAATAGATCTTGAAGGCGACGCCGACGCCGAGCAGCAGCGGGAACGCGACGATATTGGCGAAGTTGAGCGGCAGGCCGATCAGCACGCAGATCTCGAGCGTTACTGCGCCGGCAACCAGGAGCGGCACCAGCGTCATCAGCACGTCGACGAACCGGCGCAACGTGATCCACAGCAAGAGGCCGATCACGAGCAGCGCATAAATGCCGGCATGGATGAACGCCTTCACCACGGTGTCGCCCGACTTCAGGATCGAGACCGGGCCGCCGATCGCGGTCGGCTCGGCAACGAGCACCGCCGCCGCAAATTTGCGCAGGGTGTCGTTGTCGTTGGGATCGCCCTTGGGCAGCGCCTCGACGCGGATGATGCCGTCCTTGCTCTTCCACGCGCTGACGAGGTCGGGCGGCAATGACTTCAGGGTGACCGGCTCGGCCTGCATCGCGTTCCGGAGCTGGTCGAATACGATCTTCATCGGCGTGACGAACACGTCCTGCGCCTTGTTGCGCGTGGCCTCGTCGCCATTGGCGAGCTTTTCGAGCGCGTCCGCGAGCCGGCGCGAGGCGCCTGCACCCGGGCCGTTCGCGTCGCCCGCGGTCCGGCGCAGATTGTCGACCGAGGATTTCAGCGAATCGACGTTCTCCTTGTCCGACGGCGCCGCGTCGATCTGGTCCGGGTTGAGCGCGGGGTTCAGCACCTTGGCACCCTGCGCGAGCAGCTTCAGCTTCGGCGGCTGGTCTTCAGGAACGAAGCTGTTGAGCGACATCACGCGCAACACCTCCGGCACCTTCTCCAGCTTCGCCTCGACCTGCTTCGCCTGTTCCTCGGACGTCGTCATCACGTTGATGGCATTGGCGCCGGTGTTGGGATCCTTGCGCAAATCGAGGAAGGTCGCGATCGATTCGGCCTTCGGGTTGCGCAGGTTCATCGGGTTGAAGTCGAACTTCATGAAGTAGAGCAGCGGCAGGCCGGCGACCGCGAGAAGGATCGTGCCACCGACGACCAGCACGCGGTGCTTCTCCAGGAAGTGATCGAGCGGCGCCAGGAAGGCGTAGCCGACCGGCTCCTTCTCGCCAGGCGGGTTCAACAGCTTCAGCAGCGCCGGAAGGATGGTGATGCTGGTGACGAACGCGACCAGCATGCCGACGCCGGCGATCTGGCCGAGTTCGGCGATACCCTTGTAGTCGGTGGGGATGAAGCAGAGGAAGCCGGCCGCGGTCGCCATCGCCGCCAGCGACAACGGAATTGCCGAGCGCTTGGCGGCCAGCACCAGCGCACCCGAAAGGTCGTTGTGCTTGTAGCGCTCGGAGCGATAGCGGACGCTGTACTGGATGCCGAAATCGACGCCGAGGCCGACGAACAGCACGGCGAACGCGATCGACAGCAAATTGAGCGAGCCGACCATCATCAGACCGGCGGCGGTTGTCAGCGCAAGACCGACGAAGAGATTGACGAACACCGCGACGATGATCTTCGCCGAATGCAGCGCCAGCCACAAGATGAGCAGCACGACGAGGACCGTGCCGACGCCATTGACGATGGCGCCTTCCTGGACGGTGGCATATTCCTCGTTGGCGATCGGCACCGGACCGGTCAGCCGCACCCGCGCCTGGTACTTGGTCGCAAAATCCAGATCGGCTGCAGCCTTGCGGATCGCGTCGGTGGCGCCCTTGCCGGGCTCCAGCGCGTTGTAGTCGAGGATCGGCTTGAACTCGATGAAGGCGCGCTTGTCCGAATCCGTCAGCGGCTCGTCACTGACGAGCTCGCGCCAGGAGAAGGTCGCATTGCCCTTGTTGAGCACGGTCTCAACCGTCTGTGCGATCTGGTTGAAGGGCCGCTCGGTGTTGTCGAGCTTGACCTGGCCGCGCTTGACGCCGGCAAGTCCCGTTTCCAGCGCGCCGGTCAGGCCGCGGATCGAGGGATCGCCGGCCATGATCTCGATCAGGGGCGCGGCGGATTCGAACTCGCCGGTGACCTTGCCGACCTCCTCGGTCGGCAGAAACAGCAGGCCGTTCTTCTCGAAGAACTCGCCGGTGCCGAGCTGCTGCACCGACTGGAAGTTGATCTTGTCGTCCTTCAGCTTGGCATAGAGCGCGTCCGACGCCGCAGTCGCCATCTCCGGCGTTTTGGCCTCGACGACCGCCGTAATCGTCGCATCGCGGTCGAAGGCGCGATCGAACTGCTGGTCGCGTTGGCGCCAGTCCAGATTCTGGGCAATCAGCGAATTGATGTCGGTGTTGATGGCGAAGTGCCGGGACGTGTAATAGCCCGCCCCCACGGCCAGCAGGAGCCCGAGAACGACGACGAGGGAGGCAAACCGGGTGCAGGCCCTGACGATGGCAACGACTACGCTTTGCAGCACTTCTTTTCTTTCTGCGGTTAATAGCTTGCCGGAAACGCCCGCTGTTTATCGGAGTTCCCGGGTGAAACCTATTGCTGTTTTGAGTGGTTATTCCCGCCAGAAGGTTCGAGGTAAACGGCGGGAAGACCGTAGCAAAATCATGCGGGGCGGTCGGGTATAGCCGGGGAGTTGAGGCGGGAAAGTGACGAAGGGCGCGCACAAATGTCGCCCATTTTGCCGACGAGGGGTGTGCCCTACTATAATACCGTGAAATTGACCCACCAGGGAACCAAAGTTCATTCGACCTTTCCTTGCTGCCGATTTTTTGACACAAAGTACTGCGCCTCCATGCACCGGAGCCCCAACGGGGGTGGGCGGCTACCGCGTGCGCGAAACCGATGGTGCGGATATTGCAGCTCATTGGTTAGTGTCGGGCGTCCCCGGAGACTTGAGAAGCGGATTGGTGCAACTTGCGTGATGGGCATCCAATGGAAGTTTATCTGGCGCAACCGCGCGGCTTTTGCGCGGGGGTGGTGCGTGCGATCGAAATTGTGGAACGGGCGCTGGAGAAGTACGGCCCGCCCGTCTATGTGCGCCACGAGATCGTGCACAATAAATACGTCGTCGAGAGCCTGAAAAACAAAGGCGCGATCTTCGTTGAGGAGCTGGCGGAGGTTCCGCCGAAGGCTGTGACGGTCTTCAGCGCCCACGGCGTCGCCCGCAGCGTCGAGGAAGAGGCCGCCGCGCGCGACCTTCCGGTGCTCAATGCCACTTGCCCGCTGGTCACGAAGGTTGTTCACAATCAGGGGAAGCGTTACATCAGCAAGGGCCGCACCTTGATCCTGGTCGGCCATGCCGGCCACCCCGAGGTCGAGGGCACCATGGGCCAGATTCCCGGCCCCGTGCTGCTGGTCCAAAGCGTTGAAGAGGTTAAGGCCCTTGAGCTGCCCGCGGATGCGCCAGTGGCCTATATCACCCAGACCACCCTGTCGGTCGACGACACCAAGGACATCATTTCGGCTCTCCAGGCCCGCTTTACGGACATTCAAGGCCCGGATATCCGGGATATCTGCTATGCGACACAGAACCGCCAATCTGCGGTAAGGAACTTGAGCAAGCTGGTCGACGTGATCTTGGTGGTGGGCGCTGCCAATAGCTCGAACTCGAACCGGCTCCGCGAAATCGGCACTGAAGCCGGCGTCGCGAGTTATTTGATTGCCGACGGCCGCGCGCTCAATCCGGAGTGGTTGAAAGATGTCAGGACCGTCGGCGTCACGGCCGGCGCTTCGGCGCCCGAGGTACTCGTGGATGACGTGATCGAAGCGATGCGGCGGATCGGACCGGTAAAGGTCTCGGTGCTGCCGGGCCGCGAGGAAAACATCGAATTCCGGCTTCCAGCCCAACTAGCTGCGAGCTGACCCACCCGAATTTCAAGCCCAGAAAGAAACTTGTAATGGCTATCCCCTTCTTCAAGGAAATGCGTATCGGCGGCTATTTGATCAAGCAGAAACTGCTTGGCCGCAAACGCTATCCGCTCGTGCTGATGCTGGAGCCGCTGTTTCGCTGCAACCTCGCCTGTGTCGGCTGCGGCAAGATCGACTATCCGGATGCGATCCTCAACCGCCGCATGACCGCACAGGAGTGCTGGGACGCGGCCGACGAGTGCGGCGCGCCGATGGTCGCCATTCCCGGTGGCGAGCCGCTGATCCACAAGGAGATCGGCGAGATCGTGCGCGGTCTCGTCGCGCGCAAGAAGTTCGTCTCGCTCTGCACCAACGCGCTGCTGCTCGAGAAGAAGCTCGATCTGTTCGAGCCCTCGCCCTATTTGTTCTTCTCCGTGCATCTCGACGGCCTGAAGGAGCACCACGACAAGGCCGTGTCGCAGAAGGGCGTGTTCGACCGCGCCGTCTCCGCGATCAAGGCGGCCAAGGCCCGCGGCTTCACTGTCAACGTCAACGCCACCATCTTCGACGGTCACCCGGCCGAGGAGATCGCCAAGTTCCTGGACCTCACCGTCGAGCTCGGCGTCGGCGTCTCGATGTCGCCAGGCTATGCCTATGAGCGCGCGCCCGACCAGGAGCACTTCCTCAACCGCACCAAGACCAAGAAGCTGTTCCGCGACGTCTTTGCGATGGGCAAGGGCAAGAAGTGGAATTTCATGCATTCCGGCCTGTTCCTCGACTTCCTCGCCGGCAACCAGGAATACGAGTGCACGCCCTGGGGCATGCCCGCGCGCAACATCTTCGGCTGGCAGAAGCCCTGCTATCTGCTCGGCGAAGGCTACGCAAAAACCTTCAAGGAGCTGATGGACACCACCGACTGGGAGACCTACGGCACCGGCAAGTACGAGAAGTGCGCCGACTGTATGGCCCATTGCGGCTACGAGCCGACGGCGGCCACCGCAGCCATCAGCCACCCGCTGAAGGCGATGTGGGTGTCGCTGCGCGGCGTCAGGACCACGGGTCCGATGGCGCCCGAGATCGACATGACCAAGCAGCGCCCGGCGCAGTACATCTTCTCGGCCGAAGTGCAGAAGCGCCTGTCGGAGATTCGCAAGGACGAAGCCGCCGCTGCGCAGGAGAAGGCCGCACGGAAGGCTTCGACCGCCGCGTAAGCGCACCGACCTGTAGCCCGGATGGAGCGAAGCGAAATCCGGGACGGTCCCTCCGCGTTGAAGGCCCCGGATTGCGCGTCCGCCTTCGCTCTTCGAGCTACGGCGGACAAGTCGCTCCATCCGGGCTGCGCGCACCGAAACAAAAAAGGCCCGTTCGCCAATGGCGACCGGGCCTTTTGTTTTGTTCAGCTCAAGCGGCGGGGAAAAGCGAATGCGCAGGCAGCGCTCCCTCCCCTCCGTGCCGGGGTCAGCCAGCCTTCCCGCAAAAAAAATCAAAAACAACCCCATGCACAGTAGAAACGCGTTTGCCGAACGGCACAATGTCCATTCGGCAAGTCATTGCCGCGTCGAGCAAATCGGCGGCAAACGGGCAATGGCCGGGGATTCTGCAGTGCTGCACCGCAATTCGAGGCGCGCCGTCAGTTTGAGCGCAATCGAAGGTAAGTACGAATTTCGTATTTTGCGAATGCCGTTTGACGCGTCGGGCAAAACAGTGGCAGTATGCCATCATGGCCCATTCGAGAGCGGCACCAGCCAGCCGCCGTCCGCGACGCACGAAGTCTCGGCCTTCGAAATCCGACGATCCTCTTTCCACGCTGAACCAGATCGATCGTGATTGCGGGCCAGCAATTTCGGCAACAGTCCAAGACTGTCAGGCGCAATTATCGTGTCTTACTTAGGGGTGCAGTCCACACCTGGACCGAAATCCCTACGAAATGGATCGCTATTCAGCGTCACCGAATGCAGCCAGCAACGCGTTACCAACTTCTGCAACCGTCGGAGCACTTGATCGTTCCCTTTCTGGTAGAGGAGCGAAGCCATCCCTAGGACCAAGATTCCGGGTGGGAATGTAAACAACACGGTTCGTCTCAAATCTAATGATAACATCTCTTGTAGATCGAACGAACGTACCCCACGATTTGACTCGCGCGGCATTTAGAATGGGCTCGAATAGCTTGCCCCATTCCTCAGGCGCAGGGTGCGGAATCCCATCCTTTGAAAGCTGCAAGGCTTGTAGTGTTGCTTCTCCTAAGCCAGGCACATTGTTCGCTTGAAGATCGAAGACAGGCGAAGAAATCACTCCCACTCCATTCGTGGTATCCGAGACCGGACAGATGATGACTTTGTTGCGCCTCAGATAGGCAGTAGCCTTCCTCAAGCTGGCCTCACGGAAATATAACTGGATTGACGGTAACACCGCGCGAAGCGGCGGATTGAATAACTTGGCTTATGGCATTCTGCTGTACTGCCGTACCCGCAGATGGAGTTGCCAGGGTAAGTATCCTCGCGGTGATGGGTGAGCCTGCAAGTTGCGCGGCCCCCCAATTCACTGGGGCGAAGTTTGCGATCGAGTTTACATATCCATTCAGAGTGTTTGTGAGAGACGCAACATTCTGATAGGTAGCCGCACCCAAATCAATGCTTTTGATGCTGGTCGCGACACCGCTGACATAGCTGTCAATGACCGGGTAGTTCCCGGGAAGATTCTGACCAAGAGCTTGCTCGATCGCTCTCCCACGTGCAGCC
This sequence comes from Bradyrhizobium nivariense, assembly GCF_029846715.1. Taxonomy (GTDB): domain Bacteria; phylum Pseudomonadota; class Alphaproteobacteria; order Rhizobiales; family Xanthobacteraceae; genus Bradyrhizobium. The sequence goes on along the minus strand of NZ_JARVWW010000027.1, from coordinate 62,943 downwards.
GATCCCAAGTTCCATACAGTAGTCGCCTCCGCGCCTGCTCCGAATGCGCCCAGCGCTCCGGCCCCTGCAATGCCCAACGGTACGCCAAGCCCAATCGCCCCTTCAATCTTAGCCGCCGTAGGATATTGCTGGACGAAATCCGTCACCGCCTGCGATTGTGCCAGTTCAGGCGCGGTGGTTTGAGTGAAGTACGATTGAACCGAGGTCCAGAAGAGGCCGGTTGGGTCCGTGAGATTCAGCGGATCATTGGCTGCATACCGATAGAGACCGGCGCTGCCGCTGTACCCAATCGGATCCACTTGCAAGAAGCGTCCCCAAGCGGGCGAATAGTGCCGTGCCCGATAGTAGTAGAGCCCGCCAGCCTCCAGATCGATCCGCTGCCCCGTGAAGCCAAACGGCCCGGCGCTGCCGCTCTTGCCATAGGGCAGATACCCAACCTTGCCTAGGCTGGTCGCGCTTGAATCCAGCGAACCGACGATCGAGCCCAGCATATCTGGAACGAGTGTCGTGCGGGTCGCCGCCGCAACGTTCATCTGGTTCAGCACGGCATTCGGCCCGAGGCCGTAGGCGTACCAGCGCAAGACGGCGCCGCTACTGCCGTCATATTCCAGCACCTCGCGGTTATCTGCATCGGTGACGAACACGGTGGTCGTCCCATTCACCGTTTTGGTCTTGCGCCGGCCCTGCGCGTCGAAGGCGTACGTAGCGGTGTTGCCGGCGCCGCTGGCCGAGACCAGCCGGTTCTCCGCGTCATAGCCGAGCGTGAACGCGCCGTCGGAGGTGAGATTGCTGTTACCGTCGTAAGTCGGCGTCACGGCGCCGACCGTGGTGTACCGGTTCAATGGGTCGGCGGCGTAGTTGGTCGTGCTCGCTGCTGCGGGTGGATAGTTGAGCCAGGTGTTGTCGGTTGCCGTCTGCCCGACGCGCTGATTGGCTTTGTTGTAGCTATGACCGAAGGTGACGCTGCTGGCGGTGGGCGCGGCTTGCGCTGGCGCCGGTGTCCAGTTCACCGAAATTGGCCGGTTCATCGCGTCATAGCTGTAACTTGCGACATATGGCCCGGAAGGCGACGCAGCCACCGTCACGGGCGCGCTGTTGTCGCTGACGCCGGTGAGCCGCCCCGCACCGCTCACGCCGAGCGGGGCCGCTGAAGAGGGTCTCGAAGCAGACGTTTGCACCGGGCCCGCTGTTGCTACGCTGACAGTGCACTTAAGATGTGCAGAGACACCGCGATCGAGGCGCGCCGTGCACAAAATCCGACATGTACGTCGCGGAAATGTCATCTAACAATATTGGTTCCCTGCCCGGACGGTGCCAGCCCGTGGCCAACATCGATGGAGCCCGACATGAACCTGTGCACGACAAGCGGTCTGCGACGCGCTCTTGTGTCGATCGCCGCCGCTATGTTCGGCCTCAGCACTGCAGCTCGCGCGGCGGACCTCACCGTTTACACGGCGCTGGAGGCCGACCAGATCAAGCCCTACAAGGCCGCGTTCGAGAAGGGCAATCCGGGCATCAACATCCTCTGGGTCCGCGACTCCACCGGCATCATCACCGCGAAGCTCCTTGCGGAGAAGGCAAACCCCAAGGCCGATGTGGTCATGGGTCTTGCCGCAACCTCGCTGATGCTGCTGCAGAAGGAAGGCATGTTGATGCCTTACGCGCCGGCGGGTCTCGACAAGGTTGACGCCAAGATGCGCGATCCCGCTGCCTCGCCGGAATGGGTGGGCATGGACGTCTGGGCATCGGCCTTTTGCGTCAACACCGTGGAATCCAGCAAGAAGAACCTGCCGGAGCCCGCCTCTTGGGCCGATCTGACTAAACCGCTCTATCAGGGACAAATCGTCATGCCGAACCCGGCTTCCTCGGGGACCGGGTTTCTGATGGTCTCCGCCTGGCTCCAGCTGTTCGGCTGGGACGAGGGCTGGAAGTACATGGACGAGCTTCACAAGAACATCGCGGCCTACACGCATTCCGGCTCCAAGCCGTGCCGACAGGCCGCGGCCGGCGAGTACGCGATCGGCCTCTCGTTCGAGTATCGCGCCAACAAGACCAAGAAAGGTGGAGCGCCGATCAGCATTGTCCTGCCCAAGGAAGGCCTCGGCTGGGACATGGAGGCTATCGGAATCATGAAGACCACCAAAGAGTCCGAGGCGGCGAAGAAGCTTGCCGACTGGGCCGCGACGGCGGAGGCCAACAAGCTCTACGCCGAGAACTTCGCCGTCGTCGCGTTGCCCGGCATCGCAGCCTCCATGGAGTTCGTCCCGGGTGACATCAACAAGATGCTGATCAAGAACGACTTTGCCTGGGCCGCGGAGAACCGCGACAAAATTCTGGCGGAGTGGAGCAAGCGCTACGACGGCAAGTCCGAGCCCAAGAACTGAGGACCTGAACTGAGGGACCTGAACTGAGGACCCGGGGGATCCTGGGAGCGACGAAGCCGGCGATGCATGGGCGCCGCCGGTCAATGCGGGACAGTACAATGGACAGCACGCCGACGACGGTGCCCTATCTCCGCATCCGCAACCTCTCGAAAAAGTTCGGTGCGTTCACGGCATTCGACAATATCGACCTCGACATCATGCCCGGGGAGTTCGTCTCGTTCCTCGGGCCATCCGGCTGCGGCAAGACCACGCTGTTGCGCGCGATCTGCGGACTGGACGTGCAGACCACCGGGTCGATCCATCAGGGCGGGCGGGACATCTCGACGTTGCCAGTCGCCAAGCGCGACTTCGGCATCGTGTTCCAGTCCTATGCGCTGTTCCCGAACCTGACGATCAAGGACAATGTGGCCTACGGCCTGGTGTCGGCCGGCACACCTCGCATCGAGATCGACAAACGGGTCAAGGAGCTTCTCGAACTTGTCGGTCTGCCCGAGCAAGCCGACAAATATCCGGCACAGCTCTCCGGTGGGCAGCAGCAGCGAGTCGCGCTCGCCCGCGCGCTGGCGCTATCCCCCGGCCTTCTGCTGCTGGACGAACCGCTATCCGCTCTCGACGCGCGCGTCCGGGCGCGTCTGCGCGGCGAGATCCGCGATCTGCAGCAACGTCTCAAGCTGACCACGATCATGGTGACCCACGATCAGGAGGAGGCGCTCACCATGTCCGACCGGATCGTGGTGATGAGCAATGGCAGGATCGAGCAGGTGGGCACGCCGGACGAGATCTACGGCCGACCCGCGACGGCTTTCGTCGCCGACTTCGTCGGCAAGATGAACTTTCTGGAGGGGCGCCTCCTCACGAGCAAGCGCGCGAATGTCAGGGGTGCCGTGCTCGACTTCAGCGAAGAAGTGCCGCTCGACGAGGGCGCGGCCGTCACGGTCTGCCTTCGGCCGGAGGACGTGGTGGTGCGCGACATCGGCGCGCATTCGGACAATCGCCTGTCAGTCCAGGTCGGCGTCATGGAATTCATCGGCAATCATTTCGCAACGACCTTGCATGCGAGCGGCACGGGACTGAACTTCTCGGCCGACTTTTCGATTAACGCCGTGCGCGACCTCGGCATTTCCTCGGGCGCGACCATCGAGGTCGCGCTGCCGCCGAAGCGGTTGCGCGTATTTGCCCAACCGCGCTCTGCGAGCGCCTGACACGGGAAACCAGCGATGGCGACCGAGACGCTGAGTCTGCCGGACCATACCGCCGCGGTGGCGCCCCTGCGGCAGAAGCTGGGGCACGACGACTGGATCATGCGCGGCGCGGTCGTAGCGCTCGGCCTCTGGTTGATCATCACCGTGTTGCTGCCCCTCTGGGCGCTGCTGTCCAAGAGCTTCCAGGCGGCTGATGGCAGCTTCGTCGGCCTGGCCAATTTCCAAGCTTATTTCGCCAGCCCGGCGCTGGCCAATTCCATCTGGCACTCGGTCTGGGTATCGCTGCTGAGCACGGTTATCTGCGTACTGCTCGCCTTCGTCTACGCCTACGGACTCACCCGCACCTGCATGCCAGGGCGGGGGCTGTTCCGCATCATCGCGCAGATCCCGATTCTCGCACCCTCGTTGCTGCCTGCGATCAGCCTCGTCTATCTGTTCGGTAACCAGGGCTTCGTCAAATGGATGCTGTTCGGCGCATCGATCTACGGTCCGATCGGCATCGTCATGGGCGAGGTGTTCTGGACCTTCCCGCACGCGCTCATCATCATCACCACTGCGCTGGCGATTTCGGACGCGCGTCTGTATGAGGCGGCGGAAGCGCTGCGGGCAAGCCCGCGCCGCACCTTCTGGACGGTGACCATTCCGGGGGCACGTTATGGCCTGATCAGTGCGGTCTTCGTCGTATTTACCCTGGTGATCACCGATTTCGGCGTGCCGAAGGTCATCGGGGGCAAGTTCAACGTGCTCGCGACCGACATCTATAAACAGGTGGTCGGGCAGCAGAATTTCCAGATGGGTGCGGTGGTCGGCTTGATCCTGCTGTTGCCCGCGGCGTTGGCCTTCGTCGTCGATCAGCTCATGCAGCGGCGCCAGTTGGCGCAGCTCTCCGCGCGCGCAGTACCGTATGCGCCAAGGCCCGACGCCACGATCGATCGCGCGATGCTGGCGACCTGTTCGCTGATCGCGTTCACGATCCTGGTCATTCTCGGCATGTCCTTGTTCGCCTCGATCGCGACGTCCTGGCCCTACAATCTGACGCCCAGCTTCAAGAACTTCGACTTCGACATGATGGATGGCGGCGGCTGGCGCAGCTATTTCAACTCGCTCGTCATGGCCGGCCTCACCGCGCTGTTCGGGACTCCGGTGATTTTTGCCGGCGCCTATCTCGTCGAGAAGACCCCGCGCTTTCGCTACGTCCGCGGCTTCGTGCAGTTTCTCGCGCTGCTTCCTTTGTCCGTTCCCGGGCTGGTGCTCGGCCTCGGCTACATCTTCTTCTTCAACAACCCGGCCAATCCGCTTAACTTCATCTACGGCACCATGGCCATCCTCGTCATCTGCACTATCTCGCATTTCTACTCCGTCTCGCACCTGACCGCGGTGACGGCGCTCAAGCAGATCGATCAGGAGTTCGAGACCGTTTCGGCATCGCTCAGGGTGCCGTTTTGGCGTACCTTCATGCGAGTGACCCTGCCGGTCTGCCTGCCGGCCGTGCTGGATATCGCCATGTATCTGTTCGTGAACGCGATGACGACAGTCTCTGCGGTGGTCTTCATCTACGCGCCGCACACGACGCTTGCGGCCATCGCCGTGCTCAATATGGATGACGCAGGTGACGTGGCCCCGGCCGCGGCCATGGCCATGGTGGTGTTCGCCACCGCGGCCATAACGCGAGCCATCTACATGCTACTCACACAGGGCTATCTTGCGCGCGCGCAGATGTGGAGGAAGCGGTGAGCGTGTCTGGAGACGAATTCGATCTGGCAGTTGTCGGGGGCGGCATCTGCGGTCTCGCCCATGCCCTTGCGGGCGTGCGCCGGGGCTTGCGGGTCGTGGTCATCGAGCGCGATGCAAGGGCGAACGGCGCCTCGATCCGCAATTTCGGCTTTGTCACCGTCACCGGGCAGCAGCGCGGCCAATGCTGGCAGCGGGCGATGCGGTCGCGGCAGGTCTGGGCCGAAGTGGCCTCGGCCGCGGGCATCAGGATCGAGCATGTCGGACTGGCGGTCGCGGTGCAGCGGCCGGAAGCCGTGGCCGTGCTCGAGGCATTCCGCACCACCGAGATGGGCGAGGGTTGCGAGCTTCTAAGCCCGGCTGAGGCGGGCCGCCGTTTCCCGATGCTGCGGACCGACCATCTGCAAGCCGTGCTGGCGAGCCCGCACGATTTGCGGGTGGAGTCGCGCATCGCGGTGCCGGCACTGGCGCGCTGGCTGGCCGAAGTGCACGGCGTCACCTTCCTGTATCAGACGCTGGCCAAGGCGGTGACACCGCCGGTCATCGACACCACGCGGGGGCCGGTCCGGGCCCGGCTCTGCGTGGTCTGCCCCGGCGACGATTTCCTGAGCCTCTATCCGGAACGCCTGGCGAGCTACGGCCTCGTCCGCTGCAAGCTGCACATGATGCGGGTCGCATCGGCGAGCGCGATGCCGCGCTTCAACGCGGCCGTGATGTCGGACCTTGGCCTGGTGCGCTATCTCGGCTACGCCGAACTGCCGGAGGCGGCCGCACTGAAGCAGCGACTCGAATCCGAGCAGGGCCAGCATCTGGCCAACGGTGTGCATCTGATCGCCGTGCAGAGCGAGGATGGTTCGCTCGTCGTCGGCGATTCCCACCACTACGACGCGACGCCGGACCCGTTCGGTCCGGATACAGTGGACGAGTTGATTATGGACGAATTCCGGCAGGTTCTGGCCTGGCCAACGCCGATGATCCGCGAGCGCTGGATCGGCACCTACGCCTCGGCGTCCGACCGGCTGATGCTGATCGACCGCCCATCTGAAACTGTGCGTCTCGTTATGATCACCAGCGGTACCGGCGCCAGCACCTCGTTTGCGATCGCCGAGGAAGTGCTTGACGAATTGACGTCCGGGAGCCGAGCCACATGACGGATAAATTCGAGCACGTCCGGGCCGTCGTGTTCGACTGGGCCGGCACGACGGTGGACCACGGCTCGCTGGCCCCGATGGGCGTATTCGTCGAGGCATTCGCGCGCTTCGGAGTGACGATCACCGTCGATGAGGCGCGCGGGCCCATGGGCATGGCCAAGCGCCCCCACATCGCCGCCCTCCTGCGCTTGCCCCGGATCGCCGCCGAGTGGCGCGACAGGTATGGGCGCGAGCCAACCGAAGCCGACATCGATGCACTCTACGCGGTGTTCGTGCCGATGAATGTCGAGGTCGCTGCCCGCTACGCCGACGTGATACCGGGCGTGGCCGAGGCTGTCGCCGGCTTGCGGCGCCGCGGCCTGAAGATCGGCTCGAGCACGGGCTACACGCGCGAGATCATGGCCGAGGTTATTCCGGTTGCGGCTGCGCAAGGCTATGCGCCTGATGGCATCGTTTGCACCGGGGACACTCCGGACGGCCGACCCACGCCGTTCATGCTCTACAAGGCCTTTCTGGAGCTCGCCGTCTGGCCGGCCTGGAGCTGCGTCAAGGTCGACGACACCGAGGTCGGAATGAAGGAAGGTCTCAACGGCGGCTGCTGGACCGTCGGCGTTGCCGTCACCGGCAACGTGTTCGGGTTGTCGCTCGCCGACACTGCGGCCTTGCCGCCGAAAGCCTTCGCCGAGCGGCGCGCGGCCGCAGGCGAGCGGCTCGCAGCCGCCGGCGCCCATTACGTGATCGACGGCGTCGCCGACATCATCCCAGTGATCGCTGCGATCGAGGGCCGGCTGGCCCGCGGAGAGCGGCCAGGAGTCTGACATGAGCGAGCCTGGCATGAGCGCCTCCGAGGGCGACGTCAATTTGTCGGCGGAGCGGCGATCGTTTCAGAAGCGCCACCTCGACGCAGAGACCCAAAGTTGGCTCGACGAGGACGAGCGCTGGTTCCTGCGACAGTCGCTGTCGACGCCTTGCCTGAACGTGGCCACCGCCGCCGAAGGCAGCCACATCGTCGATCTCCAGGGACGGCGCATCCTCGATTTCCACGGCAACAGCGTGCATCAGGTCGGCTACGGTCATCCTCGCGTAGTGGCGGCCATCAAGTCGCAACTCGACACCCTGCCCTTCTGCCCGCGCCGCTACACCAACAAGTCTGCCATCGACCTCGCCCGCCGCCTGACCGAATTGGCGCCTGCCCTCCTGGAGAAGGTGCTGCTGGCCCCCAGCGGGTCAGCCGCAATCGGCATGGCACTGAAGCTCGCCCGCTATGCAACGGGGCGACACAAGACCCTGTCCATGTGGGATGCTTTTCACGGCGCCAATCTCGACGCGGTCTCGGTCGGCGGCGAAGCCCTGTTTCGGCGCGGCGCTGGCCCGCTGCTGCCGGGCACGGAGCATGTGCCGCCGCCGGGACTGGCCGCGCGATTCTTCGGACAGGACGGCCATGCGCATGAGCGGCTCGCCGACTACATCGATTATGTCCTCAAGGTGCAGGGCGACGTCGCGGCCGTGATCGCCGAGCCGATGCGTTGGACCACGGTCGAACTGCCGCCGCCGGGCTTCTGGCCCCGCGTGCGCGCGAGCTGCGATCGGCACGGGGCGCTCCTGATCTTCGACGAGGTGCCGAGCTGCCTCGGCCGCACCGGGACCATGTTCGTCTGCGAGCAGGCCGAAACTGCGCCCGACATTCTCGTGCTCGGCAAGGGACTGGGCGGCGGCATCATGCCGATGGCGGCCATGGTGGTGCGGGCCGCTCTCGACGTGGTGCCCGAGGGAGCGCTCGGCCACTACACCCACGAGAAGAGTCCAGTCGGCTGCGCTGCAGCCCTTGCCACGCTCGATGTGATCGCGGAGGAAGGGCTGCTTGCCGCAGCGCGTGTCCTCGGCGCGCACGCCCTCGAACGGCTGCGATCGATGGCAGACCGCTACCCTCTGATCTCCGAGGTGCGCGGTGCAGGTCTCTATCTCGGCGTCGAGATCGGCCGCCGCGACGAGGCCGAGGCCAACGCGCTCGCGGAGCGCCTCTTGTATCGCTGCCTGGAGGCAGGCCTGAGCTTCAAGCTCGGCGGCGGCAACGTGGTCACGCTATGCCCGCCGCTGACGATCTCGCGCGCTGAACTCGACCGAGCCCTCGATATCCTCGAAGAGGCGATGTCAGACTTGTGAGCAGATCGCAACGCGCACGCTTCGCGACACCGCGCTCCATCCGGGCTACGGACACCAGACAAAAGGCCCGGTCGCACGACCGGGCCTTTTGTCTGTCAGATCGAAGAAGCCGCTCAGGCCGTAGGATGGGTTGAGCCCTTGCGAAACCCATCGCACTTGTTTGGTGGTAACGTTGCGCCATGACCGCGTACCGTCGCAACTTCGTTCCGGGTGGATGCTTCTTCTTCACCGTTAATCTGGCGGAACGGAAGCTATCGTTGCTCACGGATCATGTCGAGGTGTTGCGCGCGGCGTTTCGTGAGACGCACCGGCGCCATCCTTTCACGATCGACGCCATCGTGGTGTTGCCTGATCACCTTCACACCGTATGGACGTTGCCCGAAGGAGATGCCGATTTTGCAATGCGCTGGCAGTTGATCAAGTCCACCTTTTCGCGCGGTCTGGCGCGAAACGAAAGGATATCCCGAAGCCGTTCAGCCAAAGGTGAACGGGGCATCTCGCAACGCAGATACTGGGAGCACACCATTCGCGACGAAATCGATTTCGCCCGGCATATCGACTATGTTCATATCAATCCGGTCAAGCACGGGCTCGTCGACCGGGTACGCGACTGGGCGCCATCCTCGTTTCATCGTCACGTGGGGCTTGGCAACTATCCAGCCGATTGGGCGGGCGATCAGTCAGCTGATGGCCGCGATTATGGAGAGCGGTGATCGAGAGGAGATGGGTTTCGCAAGGGCTCAACCCATCCTACGCAGTGACGCTTTGCGAGGCCCGATCGCCGATGGCGACCAAGCTACGCAGATCAAAAAAGGCCCGGTCGCACGACCGGGCCCTTTGTTTTGTCAGATCGATAAAGCCGCTCAGGCCGCCTCAGAGACCAGCGCCTCGCTCTCGACCAGCTCGGTGCCGATCAGGAAGTCGCGGCAGCCGCGCAGACTACGCAGCGCGCGGTTGAAATCGAGGCCGGTCGAGACCAGCGCATGCAGCGCGATCGGATTGCGCGCGATGCCGCGCAGCACGGCCAGCACGTCGATCTGGCCGTTCGGCTTGATGGCGGCGCGGGCGAGCGCCGGCAGCGCGCGATGGGCGGGATCGCTGATGACGCGGACAGCGGCGAACGGCAAGCCGGCCTCGGCGGCGTAGGCGGCCGCGATGTGGCTTTCCATGTCGACGGCCGCAGCTCCGGTCTCCGAATGCAGCGCCGCCTTGCAGGAGCGCCCCGTGACCACTTCCTCGGCACCGGCGAGGCTGCCGCGCACCACGCGGCGGCGCCCCGACGTCAGGCGCTCGATGAGATCGTCGCCGAGCGACAGCCCGGCGGCCCAGCGGGTATCGCCCGAAAGCACTTCGGTCGCCAGCACGACGTCGCCGGAGCGCAGCGTCGGGTCGAGCCCGCCGGCCACGCCGAACGAGATCACGCCCCGAATCGTCCCGGGATCCAGCACCGTCAGCAGCGCCCGCAACTGGGTCGGGCTGCTCGACGAACAGATGACCGCCATTCCGGGCCCGGCCGCGATGCGGGCCTCCTGAACCAGTCCAGTCACGATCAATATCGGCCGCGGATCAATGGCATTGCCCGCGGTAAGATAGTCCCCCGTCCCCAAAGTCACATTCCGACCCCTACCACCCTGCTGTTGGTGTCCCGCAAGTTCCGATACCGCGCCAACGCCCACAGCGGGAAGAACTTCGAGTAACCATGGTACCGCAGATAGAACACGCGGGGAAAGCCCGTGGCGGTGTACCGCTGCTCGTCCCACAGTCCTTTTTCGTTCTGTGTTGCAATCAGGTACTCCACCCCGCGGGCGACGGCCGGGTGATCAACCTCGCCAGCAGCCATCACGGCAAGCAAGGCCCATGCCGTTTGCGAGGCGGTCGAAGGGGCCGCCTCCCATCCCTGGTAGTCCAGGCGGTAGCTGACGGCGTCCTCGCCCCAGCCCCCGTCCTGGTTTTGGATCGAGGCCAGCCAGTCGGCCGCCTTGCGCATCATCGGATCGGTGTGGGGAACTCCAGCCATGTTGAGGGCGCACAGCACCGACCAGGTTCCGTAGATGAAGTTCATGCCCCAGCGGCCGTACCAGGAGCCCTCCGGGTGCTGGGTCTTGCGGAGGTAGGCGATCCCATCGGCCACGCGCTTGCTGGTCTTCGCGGTCTCGCCAAGCTGGGCCAGCATCGAGACGCAGCGCGCGGTGACGTCCTCGGTCGGCGGATCGAGCAGCGCACCGTGGTCGGAGAACGGGATGTTGTTCAGATAATATTCGAGATTGTTGACGTCGAAGGCGGCCCAGCCGCCGTCGTCGCTCTGCATGCCCTCGATCCATTCCCGGGCACGGTCGATCGCGGCATCATAACCGCTCGCGCCGTGCTCCCGGCGCATGCGGTCCATCGACATCACGACCACGGCAGTGTCGTCGAGATCGGGGTAATACGCATTGTTGTACTGGAAGGCCCAGCCGCCCGGGCGCACATCGGGCCGCTTTACCGCCCAGTCACCCTTCACCTCGAGCTCCTGCTTCGGGATCAGCCAGTCGAGACCCTGCTTGGCGGCAGGCACCGCCCTGTCACCGCCGGCTTCGAGCAGCGCGTGCGCGGTCAGCGTCGTGTCCCACACCGGCGAGACGCAGGGCTGGCAATAGGCTTCGTCGTCCTTGATCACGAGCAGCTTGTCGATGCCCCGGCGCGTGACCGCGCGCGGCGGGAAGTTCTCGTCCTTGCCGAGCGCGTCGTACATCATGACGATGTTGGCCATCGGCGGATAGATCGCGCCCATGCCGTCCTCGCCGTTGAGCCGCTCCTCGGTGAAGGCGAGCGCCGCGTCGATGGCACGCTTGCGCAGGCTCTTGGGAAACATCGGCTCGATCACACGCAGGATGCCGTCAAGCGCGCGGAAGAGCACGAACCAGGCCATGCTCTGGTGCGGCGCCTTGGCAGTCATGCCGATCGAGCGCGGATCCTGGAGGAACAGCTCGTCGATGCCGACGCCCTTCGGATTTTTCGCGCGCGGCTTGAGTGCTGCGAGCACCATCAACGGCACCATGGTGGTGCGCGCCCAGTAGGAAATCTTGTTGAGATGGAACGGCGACCAGAACGGCAGCAGCACGATCTCGATCGGCAGCACCGGCACCGCGCGCCAGGTCACGACGCCGAACATTGCCAGCATGAAGCGCGTGAAGACGTTGCTGTTGATGGCGCCGCCGCGGGCGTGCATGGCCTCGCGCGCGCGCACCATGTGCGGACTGTCTGTGGAATCGCCGATCATCTTGAGCGCGAAGTAAGCCTTCACACTCGCACTCATGTCGAACTCGCCCTCATGCACCAGCGGCCAGCCACCATGGGCGCCCTGGACGCGGCGGAGATAGTTGCCGATCTTGGCCTCGAGCACCGGGTCGACGGGCTCGGCGAGATAATGGCGCAGCAGGATGTATTCGGCCGGAATGGTGCAATCGGCCTCGAGCTCGAACACCCAATGGCCGTCGGATTGCTGAAAGCCGAGGACGCCTTCGATGGCCGACGCAATGCTCGATTCCAATATTTTCGATTCCAGGGCTTCGCGGCTGGTCGCGTTCACGGAATCCATCTCGCTCGATTGCTCCGATAGTCGATTGAAATTGACCGAAATTGATCGGGACAAATGCCCGTCAGGGCCGCCTGTCAGTATCCCTTGGCGGCCAGAACCAGATCGGCGGCGCGATCACCGGATCGGACCGATCCCTCGATGGTTGCAGGCAATCCCGTAGCAGTCCAATCGCCTGCAAGAAACAGGTTTTTGAGCGCAGTGACCGGACCCGGGCGCAGGGCATTCTGCGCCGGCGTCGCCGCAAATGTGGCACGGCGCTCGCGCACGATCTGCCAAGGGGGCAGCTCGCCGGAAACACCGCCGGCCTTGCAGACATCGTTCCAGATCGCCTGCGCGAGTTCCTCGCGCGGCATCTCGACTAGGCGGTCGCCGTTGCTGATGGTGACGGAAAGCCGGTTCGGGAATGCAAACAGCCATTCCACGACGCCGCCGATCACACCGAGGATCGGAGCCGACCCCGGTGGCGGCTCAACGCGGAAATGCGCATTCACGATGGCGCGGAATTCGGTCGGCGTCTTCAGGCCCGGCAGCAGGTTGGAGGCAGCCCGCGGCGGCACCGCCATCACGACGACGTCGCCCTCACCGATCTGGATCACATCCTCGCCGCCGAAATTCAGCGCGCCGACCTTGCCGTCATTGGTCGCAAACGAGCGTAGCTCGTGGCCGAGCTGAACGGAGTGGCCACGCGCCTGCAGGAACGTCACGGCAGGCTCGATCAGCACCGCACTGAGCCCGTCGCGCGCGATCAGGGGACGACAGGCCTGTCCGCCGGCGAGCAGCGTCTCGCGGACGATCGCGCCGGCGAGCCCGGCCGAACCCTCGGGCGGATCGACATTCAACGCAGCAAGCAGCAGCGGCTGCACCAGGCGCTGATAGAGGACGCCCTCGCAGGGAATCGATTTTCCAACCAGCGTCTCTTCCGACGCCCAGATCAGCGGCGCCAGCTTCAGATAATCGGCAAGCCCGGTGTCGGGGACGCGGCGGCTCTCGTCGAGCACCCAGGTCGGCAGCCGGCCGTCGCCGAGGTCGATCTGCCAGCGCTGCCCGGTCGTGATATCGACGAAAGGAAACTGCGCGCGCTCCGGACCGACGAGACCCGCCTCGGTGCTGATCGATCGCGCATAGGCGCGCGCATGGCTGTTACCGGACAGCAGCAGATGATTGCCGTTGTCGATGGTGAGATTGGTGGCGCCGTCGAAATAGGAACGACAACGGCCGCCGGCCTGCTGCGTCGCCTCGTGCACGGCGACCTTGAAACCGGCATTGGCGAGCCGCACGGCGGCGGAGAGGCCGGAAATTCCGGCACCGATGATGTGAGCTGTTTTTTGCATCAGATGAGAGCGTAACGGAGCAGGATGGCGATGCGTGTGATCTTCGACACACGCACCGGCTCGCGCGGCGCGTTGAACCCGCGCGCGATCAGGAGATCCAGAATGGCATGATAGTATTTCGACATCATCCGCGGCGCGCGCACCGAGCGGCGCTTGTTGCGGTTCATGATCTCGTCCGACTCCTCGAAATGCGCCTTCGCGCGTTGCGCCAGCGGCAGGCAGACCTTCGGCAGCGCGCGCTCGACGATCACGCGGTTCGGCTCATTGGAGGTGATGCCGGCATGCAGCAGCGCTTCGCGCGGCAGATAGAGCCGGCCGAGGCCCGCGTCCTCGTCGATGTCGCGCAGGATGTTGGTGAGCTGGAGCGCGCGGCCAAGATGATGGGCGAGCTCGATGCCGTCTCCTTCCGGCAGGCCGAACACCCGCACCGACAGCCGCCCCACAGCGCTCGCGACGCGATCGCAATAGAGATCCAGCGTCGCCATGTCAGGCGCGCGGATGTCCTGCGGCACGTCCATCTCCATGCCGTCGACGATGGCGAGGAAATCCTCGCGCTTGAGGTCGAAGGTCTTCACCGAGGTGACGTAGTCCTTCAGCCGCGGCGGCGGATTGCCCTGGTAGAGCGCATCGATGTCGTTGCGCCACGCCTGAAGGGCGGCGAGCCGCTCGTCGCGCGGGCCATCGGAATCGGCGATGTCGTCGACCTGACGGCAGAAGCTGTAGATCTGGAACATCGCTTCGCGCTGGTCGTGCGGCAGGATGCGCATCGCGGCGTAGAACGAACTGCCGGATGCGGTCGAGCCATAACTGGCGCCGGGCGAGGTCGCCTCAAGCGTCATGAGCAGTCCCCGGTCTGGAAATGGCCTTGCGCCCGATCGCGCGGCGGCCGACTTCGCCGATCATGCCGGCGAGGCTGAAGGTGAGGAGCTCGAGCTTGTTCAGGTGCACGCGCTCGCGCAGGGGATCACGTACCTTCAGGAGGCGCACGATGCGGTCGGCATAGGCCTGGATCACCGAGACGTCGACGCCGAGGCGGAAATCCCTGATCTCCGCGCTGAGCGACCTGCCGTCGTTGAGCAGCGCTTCGTTGCGCACGGCGAGCGCCTGAAGGCAGGCCAGCATCGCCGGCGGCGACTGCGCCAGTCCGAGCTGCTCGACCGAAGCGCCGCTTGCGGCCAGCGCATCGCGCGGCAGATAGACGCGGTTGAGCTCGCGGAAATCCCTGCCGCAATCCTGGAGGTGGTTGTTGATCTGCAGCGCGGCGCAGAGCGCATCCGACGCGGCCCAGGTCGAGGTGCTCTCACCATGGACGTCGAGCATGAAGCGGCCGACCGGCATCGCCGAATACCGGCAATAGTGGATGACCTCGTCCCAGTTTTCGTAGCGCAGCTTGGTCACGTCCATGCGGAACGCGATGAGCACGTCGAGCGCGTGGCGCGGCGCCATGCCGCGTTCGGCCAGCGCGCGCCGCAAGCTGACGGCCTCGGCCTGGGTGTCGCCCGTGCCAAGCAATTCCGCCTCGAGCAGGTCGAGATAAGCGAGCTTCTCGTCCGGCGGCAGCGTGGCGTGGTCGGCGATGTCGTCGGCGGTGCGGACGAAATTGTAATACGCCAGGATCAGCGCGCGATGACGCGGATGAATGATCCAGGACGCGACGGGAAAATTCTCGTCGCGCTCACCCTTGCCGGATCGCAATTCACTCGCAGAGGTCATCGAGGGCTGGTCTACAATCGTTTGGACAGGAAGGGCTTTTTCGCTCGCGCGGGCCCGTGCCGGCGATGCCGCCGCGGCCCCCATATAGGGGAATACGGCCGCAAAACCAATCCCGTCTCTCGATGGCTGCCCTTTGCGGATCAGGCCCGAAAAGGCGGCCCGGGGGCCGCCTTTTGTCGGCCAGTGGCCGAGCTTACTGGTTGTGGTTCTTCAGGACCTGGTCACAGGCCTGCGAGATCTTGGCCCGGTTCTCCTTGAGGCAGGCCAGGATGGTGAAATCGCCCTGGTCGATGACCGGACGGCAGAGCTTCTGCACATCGCGCGAGCAGGCCTTCTGCTCGGCGTCCGTGCCGCGCCCTTGCTGGGCGAACGCTGCGGTCGAGAGGGATGCCGACAGCAAGGTGAGAGCGACGAGAAGCTTACGCATTGTATTCCTTCATTCTGACGGCAGAATCGCACCGATCCCGGACAGCACAGGGCGGACGACCGGAACGGATTGTTCTGATGGCAAGTCGCCGCGGAAAGTGCGGCCTCGGAGAAGGCACAAGCACTGGCAAATGCGGCCAAATTGGCGCCACGTCCACCAAATCAGGTCTTCCCTGCACCTTCTCTGGCAAATGTAAGAGATTGATACTACGTCATAATTCAGGCACGCTGCGTTTTGCCGCGCACCTGTTGCAGAGCTGCATCGCTCCACCCCGCCTTGGGCGCCAGAAACATACCGAAACACAGAGAATCCGGAGGCGAACCATGGCAAGCGCGCTTCGCGATGCCGACATGTGGGGGCGGGCAGACATTGAACCTGACACAGGCTCGGAACACTAAACCTTCGATGTGGCGAGACGTTCTCAATCGAAAGCGGACGTCGTTCCAGAACGGGATATTTGAGATGAAATTCTTTGGGCGATCTGAACTGGCAATCAAGGCGGCTGGCATCGGCGCTGTGCTGCTCTTCTCGGTTTCGGCAAGTCAGGCTCAGTCGTCCGGACCGTTTGCCGGTTTCGACGGCGCGTGGACCGGCACCGGCACAGTGTCGCTGTCCGACGGCTCCACCGAGCGCATCCGCTGCAAGGCGGACTACAAGGTCGCCGGCAGCGGCCTCAACCTCAAGCAGGCGCTGCACTGCGCGTCCGACAGCTACAAGTTCGACCTGACCAGCGACGTGACAAGCCAGGGCGAGCGCATCTCCGGCAATTGGAGCGAGGCCAGCCGCAACATCTTCGGCAATCTCCAGGGCACCGCCGGTGGCGGCCAGATCGAGGTGTTCGTCGAGGCCAACGGCTTTGCCGCCAATTTGTCGCTGCGCACCAATGGCACCAAGCAAACGGTGCAGATCTCCTCCAAGGGCGAGATCCGCGGCGTCAACATCACGATGACGAAGGGCTGATAGCTCTTACCGCATCGAAAGGATCGCGGCCCCCGGTTCTCGCGAACCGGGGCTTGCTGTTTTTCGGAAACGCGGCGCAGTCGCCCAGACCGCGCCGATTCCATGTCCGATGAATGAAGCCGCTCAGATCGCCGGCTTGTCCGCGCCCTGAAGCTTGGCGTGCAGATTGATCAGCCACATCGCCGTCGGCCGCAGGATGAAGAGGTCGGCGACGAGCGCCATCACCATCGAGAACGCGCTGAGCCAGCCGAACAGCCGCAGCGACGGCAGGTCGGAGAACACGGTGACGACGAGACCGCAGGCCAGCACCAGCGTGGTCAGGATCAACGCAGGGCCGACCAGCACGGTCGCGCGCTCGACCGCGAGCGCCGAGCCGACGCCCGGCTTGCTCTCGAGCCTGAGGCGGTTGAGGAAGTGGATGGTCGCACTCAGTCCCAGGCCGAACGAGACGGTGAGCGCGACGACGCTGGCGAATTGCAGACCCTCATCCATCGCCCACAGCACCGTCCCCGACATCACCACCGGGAAGATGCCCGGCAGGATGCAGGCGAACATCACGACCCATGAGCGGAAGGCGAGGCCGATGAAGATCGCGACCAGCGCGAACTCGACGGTGAGACCGCGATTCAGCTTCTCGATCATGCTGGCCGAGTTGCGCGCGGCAATCGCGGCAAGACCCGTGACCGCCACTTCATAGCCGGGATGCTTCTTGCGGACGGCGTCGAGCTCGGAATCGAGCTTGTCGACGATCGGCAGGAGTTGGCTGGAATCCTTGTCGGGCACGCGGCCTGCGACCACGACGGCGTCCTGCTCGGCATCGATGAACCGACGCACCAGATGCTCGGGAATGACGCTGACATATTCCTTCAGCGTCGCGACGTCGGCGCTGCCGGCCTTTTCCGCGAGCCAGCGGCGCAGGGTCTCGACCGACCAGACATTGCCGACACCGGCCGCCTTCTCCACCGTCGAATGCACGTCCGCGATGGTCTGCAGCGTCTCCGGCGAATAGAGCGATTCACCCTTGGGGAACTGGATCAGAACGTTGACCGGGTTGGCGCCGGTGAGCTTGGCGTCGAGCCGGTCGCTGGCAGCGACCGCCTGGCGCTTGTCCGGCACCTGGTCGGCGAGCCGGTAGCGCGGCTCCAGATTGGCGTAGATGACGCCGAGGCCGCCAACGAACAACACGGCGATCAGGCTGAACAGGCCGGGGCGGCTCACCATGCGCACGGCGATCCAGTAGCAGAAATTGCGCAGCGCCTGCACGCCGGCATCCGCGCTCTGGAATTTGGTCGCAAAGACTTTCTCGTTGCGCACGAGCAGCACGCCGAACACCGGCACCAGCGACAACACCGCGACCAGCGCGATGATGGTGGCGGCGAGACCCGCCTCGCCGAACTTGCGGATCAAATCGGAGTCGGAGAACTGGAGTGCGATGAAGGAAATGCCGGCGGTGCCGTGCGTCAGCACGCAGGCTGGTCCCACCACCAGCACCGCGTTCTTGAATGCGGTGAACTTGTCCTGGCCCGCGATCAGCCGGTCGCGCGCGGCGAAGGTGAGCTGCATCGAGTCCGAGAAGCTGATGACCATGATGAGCGGCGTCATCACGTTCAGGAACATGTTGAGATTGAAATTGGCCCAGCCGAGCGCACCAAGCGCCAGCAGGATCGCGATCATCGGCGGGAACGCCGCCGCCACCATGAACGAGATCTTGCGGAAGAAGATGATCGCGATGACACAGCCGGCGAGAATGCCGAGGATGTTGTAGGTGAGCCCGTCGCGCTCGACCGCGTTGCGGATCTCGAGCTGCATCACCGGCACGCCGGAGAGCTGCACGTTGAGCCCGGTGTCGCTGAGGTCCTCCTTCATCAGGGCGCGGATGTCGGTGACGGTCTTGGTCAGCTTGCTGGAGGCGACCACCTCCGGATCGAGCGACAGCACGATCAGTGCGAGCGTGCCGTCCTCCGACAACAGCTTGCCGCGGATGATCTCGTTGTTTTTGACGGTCTCGATGAACTTGTCGTAGTCGGCGCCTTCGGGCAGCTCGGGCGGGAACAGTGCCGCCGGCAGCTTGCCGGGCGCCGGCGCCTGACGCGCGGAGAACAGTGAGACCAGTCCGCGCGTGCCCTCGACGAGCTGCATGTCGGTGACGAAGTCGCGCAGCTTCTCGAGATTGTTCCGCGCCAGCAGATTCTTGCCCTCGACCACGACGAGGACATCGAACTCCTCGGCCGGGAACTTCTTTGTCACCGCTTCATACTGGCGAAATTCCGGCGTGTTGGACCGGAACAGCTGCGACAGCGAATCGTCGATCTTGATCCGGTGAATGCCGAACACGGCGCCGACGATAAGCACGAGCAACACGATGCAGGAGACGATCGGCGTCCGGACGGCGATCAGCCCGATGCGCTCGAGCCCGAAGGCGATGGAGGACGCAGGTCCCTGCTCGACCTTGTCGACATGAACCTCATTCTCGCGGTGCTTTTCGAGCATGCCTTGTCCAGTTCCTAAATCGGCTCGGTTGGTGAGCTTATTGCGCCCCGCGAACGGCTTGAAAATGCCATACCAATGGGGAGGCTTGCCCTTTGAAAATGCGCGGAAAATCGCCGCGAGGGGTTTAGCAGGTCAGTCACCCTTCTCGCAAGCAGGCGAAGTGTGGCCAAATCGATCAAGTTGTGGCGATTTTGCCGGAATGCCCGTCATTCGGGCAAAGCCGTGCCAATTCGACGCGGCGCCCGGTCCGCGCTCTCGTCCTTCAGCGCCACGCCGGTGACCTCCCGGGCCAGCCCTTCGCGGATCAGCCAGGCGATCTTGAAGGCGGCCTCGTCATAGCTCAGCCCGGCCTTGTGGATGTTCGACACGCAATTGCGCTCGGCATCGGCGCGGCCCGGCTTCGGCGCGAAGGTCAGATAGGCGCCGAGACTGTCGGGCGCCGACAGGCCTGGCCGCTCGCCGATCAGCGTCACGACCATGCACGCGCCGAGAATGGCGCCGATCTCGTCGCCGAGCGCGACGCGCGCGCCTGAGGCGACGACGACATGGCCGATCGCGACACCATCATCGGCTGCGAGCAACGGCAGCAGGCGCATCACCAGCGCGGCCGCATGGGCGTGGACCGCGGCCGCCGACAGGCCGTCGCCGATCACGACCGCGAGTGGGCACGGCTCCGAGGCACTCCGCGCCAGAGCCTCGACTGATCCGGCATCGAGCTGTCTGCCCAGATCGGGCCGCCGCAGATAGTCCCGGCGGTCGCCCGCCTGGCTCCGCGCCTCGGTGACGACGAGGCCAAGCGCGCGGAGATCGGCGACCAGCCGCGGCGCGTCGAAGGCGGCATGCACGGCATCGCGGGCGCGGGCATGGTCCAGCGTGAAATCGAGCAACGCGCGCGTCGGCAAACTCGCGCCGCTGCGCCCGAGCGCGACGCGCGCAGGCGTGAGCGACCGCAGATCGAGGGTCGGGCGGCATGGGACGGTCGGGTCAGACATGTTGTGTCATTCGGCGGGAACAGAGGCCTCGCGCAGCCGGATCGAATAGTTCGAGGCGTTCTGCTTGCCGCTCGATGCTGCCCGCGCAAAGGTGATGAGATGGTGCGCGATCAGGGTGCAGCCGATCAGGCCTTCGAGATCGCCGCGCTTGATGCGACCCAGCGCGAACTTCCAGAACACGCGCTTGTAGTCGCCGAGCACGCCGACCTTCCAGAAGATGTTTCGCAGCATGACGAGGCCACGCCTGATGTTGGGCCAGGTCTTCATCTCGTCCGGCGTCGGCATCTTCAGGCGGTGCACGTAAACGTGGTCGCATTGATACTGGAAGCGCGCATAGACCTTCTCGGGCTCGTAGGCGACGGCCATGGCGTGCTTCCAGGATGAGACGACGTCGTCATAGGGCAACAGGAAATTGACATTGGAATCGCGGCCGTCGTCCTCGACCAGGCGTCCCTCGCGCTCCAGACGGTCCCACAGCGGCGTCTTCGGCAGCGCCTGGAGCAGGTTGATCGTGAGCAGCGGAATTTTGGATTCCTCGACGAAAGAGAGCAGCACATCGGACGTGTTCGGCTTGTCGGTATCGAGCCCCATGATGATGCCGGACACGACCTCCATGCCGTAGGAGTTGATGGTTTGCACGCCCTCGAGGATCGGGACCATCATGTTGTGGTCCTTGTGCATCGCCTTCAGCGCATCGGGGTCGGGCGTCTCGATGCCGCAGAAAATGGTGATGAAATAGGCCTCGCGCATCTTCTCGAGGATTTCCGGCCGCTTGGCGATGTTGAGCGTCGCTTCACAGGCGAGCCGCACCACGTAGCCGGTTTTCTTCTGCCATTCGATCAGATGCGGCAGCAGGTCCAGCGCCGCCTTGCGGTTGCCGATGAAATTGTCGTCGACGAAATAGACCGTGTCGGTCATGCCGCATTCGCGCAGGCGGTCGAGCTCGGCGATGATCTGCTCGGGCGACTTGAGGCGCGGATTGCGGCCGTAGAGGCCGGGGATGTCGCAGAACTCGCACTGGTAGGGACAGCCGCT
Organism: Bradyrhizobium nivariense; assembly: GCF_029846715.1. Taxonomy (GTDB): domain Bacteria; phylum Pseudomonadota; class Alphaproteobacteria; order Rhizobiales; family Xanthobacteraceae; genus Bradyrhizobium. Next base: position 41,787 of record NZ_JARVWW010000027.1, on the reverse strand, counting down.
GGAATACTGGATGCTGCCGAGGAAGTATTTCTTCACATCGGCGAGCTCGTAGGCCGGGATCGGAAACTCCGTCATCGGCACGCGGTCTTTGGTGGTCAGCACCACCTGTGCTTCCGGACGCGAGGTATCGCGCGACAATATCTCGAGCAACTGATTGGTGGCGTCGCCGAGCTCCCCGACATGGAGATAGTCGAAGGACGGATAATAGTCCGGGCAGGCGCTGACGGAGGGACCGCCGAGCGCAACCGGCAGATCTAACTCATGGGCGCGGCGGCAGATGTCGTTCATCTGCTGGCGCTGGATGTGCATGCCGCTGACGAAGACCGCCTCCGCCCATTCGAACTCTTCCGTTGTCGTACGGCGAAGGTTCTCGTCGACGAATTTGACCTGCCATTCCCTGGGCAGATAGGCTGCGAGCAGCAAAAGCCCCTGCGGCGGCATGAAGGCACGGACGCCATCGGTCAGGGGGTAGGAATGCTCGAACGTTCCGAACGACGATGTGTATCGCGGGAACACGCAGAGAATCCGCCGGGACGTGCCGTTGCTTTCAGCTCGCATCAAAGCTCCCCCGCCACGCTCGACATAGCTGCGGAAATTGCCAGCCAGACATATAGCGTAATGCTGTCGCCGGAATTTCTCAATATTGTGGCATGAGCATAATTCCGAGAGGCGCCAATGGTTTCCTCAAGCCGCCGGGTGCCTCCGCCGCGTCACGCGATCAGCCGGGAGGCAAAATCGGGCAGCAGGCCTGCATCGCCGGCAAGCCGGAAGTCAGTGCCCACAATGCCGGACTGCGCCAGCCAGTCGTCGAACTCCGGCGCGCGGCGCAAGGAGAAGACGTCGCGGACATAGAGCGCGTCGTGAAAGGACGTGGACTGATAGTTCAGCATGACGTCATCGGCGCCGGGAACGCCCATGATGAAGGTGACGCCGGCGGCCGCGAGCAGCGTCAGCAGATTATCCATGTCGTCCTGGTCCGCCTCGGCATGGTTGGTGTAGCAGATGTCGATCCCGAGCGGCAGGCCGAGCAGCTTGCCGCAAAAGTGATCCTCCAGCCCCGCCCGGATGATTTCCTTGCCGTCGTAGAGATATTCCGGACCGATGAAGCCGACCACGCTGTTGACCAGCAGCGGGGCAAAGGCGCGGGCCACCGCATAGGCGCGCGCCTCGCAGGTCTGCTGGTCGACGCCGTGATGGGCATTGGCCGACAGCGCCGAGCCCTGGCCGGTCTCGAAATACATCACGTTCTGGCCGACCGTACCGCGCCTCTGCGACAGCCCGGCCTCCTGCGCCTCCTTCAGAAGCGCGAGGTCGATGCCGAAACTGCGGTTGGCGGCCTCGGTGCCGGCGACCGACTGGAAGACGAGGTCGACCGGCACGCCCTGCCCGATCAGCGACAGCGTCGTGGTGACATGGGTCAGCACGCAGGCCTGCGTCGGGATCTTCAGTCGCGCGATGATCTCGTCGAGCAGCCGCAGCAATTGGCCGATTACGGCCGGGTCATCGCTGGCCGGGTTGATGCCGATGCAGGCATCGCCGGCGCCGAGCAGGATGCCGTCGAGGATGGAGGCGGTGATGCCCCTGGCGTCGTCAAAGGGATGGTTGGGCTGGAGCCGGGTGCTCATCCGCCCCTTCAGGCCGATGGTGTTGCGGAAAGCGGTGGTGACCTCGCATTTCCGTGCCGCCAGGATCAAATCCTGGTTGCGCATCAGCTTTGAGACTGCGGCCGCCATCTCCGGCGTGATGCCGCCTGCCAGCTTGCGCAGGATTTCGGGCGTCGCGGCATCCGACAACAGCCAGTCGCGGAAGGCGCCGACGGTCAGCGAGGCCACCGGCGCGAAGGCGTTGGCGTCGTGGCTGTCGATGACGAGGCGGGTGACCTCGTCGGCCTCGTAGGGGACGACGGCTTCCTGCAAGAACTGCCCGAGCGGGACGTCGGCCAGCGCCATCCGCGCCGCGATCATCTGTTCGGCGCTGGCGGCGGCGATCCCGGCGAGCCGGTCGCCGGAGCGCGGCGGGGTCGCCTTGGCGAGCAGGTCGCGCAAATCCGGGAACGTGTAGGTCGTGGCATCGATGGTGTGGCGGTAGACCAAGGGTCCCTCCGGGGTTCGTCGGCCAATGACCGCGTCCAGGGCAAACTTCAAGCGATCCTGAAACTATACCTTCAGATCAAGACGCTGAAATATCTTACCTTTCTTTCGACCAAGGGCGAAGGGGTCCAACCCCCGCGTTAACGCCGCATCCATCTTCGTTCTGCATAGTTTTGCATCAATTTGTACGACCGCGCTCTCCGGCCGCTCCCGGCCATTGGGGCCCTGAAAACCATGACAACCGAACGCTCTGGGAATGCCGGCCTGGCCGGCCGCTTCACGCTTGCCAACAAGCTCTATGCAATCTTCGCGCTGTTCGCGCTGCTCACGGCGGCGATCGCGATGCTGTCCGACTACAACAGCCGCCGCGGCGCCGACCTGACCAGCGCGATCGAGACGGCGAACGCCGCCGCGCTCAACGTCGAGCGGGTCAACTCGCTGGTCTACGCGGTCGTGATGGAATCGCGCGGCGTCTACATGTCGACCGAGCCTGCCGTGGTGAAAAAATACGGCGAGGGCCTGCTCAAGTTCAACGCCCAGATCCTCGACGTCGTGAAGCGCTGGGAGACCATCGTCAAGGCTGACGATGCCGAGCAGTTCGCCGCCTTCAAGAAGCGCATCGAGCAGTTCGTCGAGTTCCGCAAGGAGCTGGTGCGCCGCGGCGTCGAGATCAATGCGGCCGCGGGCCGCGAATGGGGCGACAACGACGCCAACCGCGCCGTGCGCTCCGCGTTGAACAAGGATCTCGAGGCGCTGTCCAAGGTCTATGCCGAGCGCGGCAGGCAGATCGCGCACGAGACCGAGACCAACCGCACCCTCTCCTTCGTGCTGACCTGCCTCGCAGGCGTGGCGCTCGCCCTGGTCGTGATCGGCATCGTCATCATCGCCCGCTCGATCGCCCGTCCCCTCTCGGCCATCACCGCGACCATCAAGCAGGTTGCCGACGGCGCCGAGAACGTCGTGGTGCCGCACTCTGACCGCGCCGACGAGATCGGCGCGCTGGCACGCGCCATCCAGATCTTCCAGGACGCGATGGGGCGCAACCGCAACCTCGCCTCGCAGGTCTCGCAGGACTCCGCCGCGCGCGAGGCGCGCGCCCGCCACATCGAACAATCCGTCGACGCGTTTCGCGAGGCGATCGGCGCGATCATGCGCGGCCTCAGCGACAACGCCTCCGTCATGCGCGAGACGGCGCAGACCATCACCCGCGTCACCGCGGACGCGAGCAGCCGCGCCGGCACGGCGGCGAACGCCACCGAGCAGGCCTCCCACAACGTCACGGCGGTGGCGGGCGCGGCCGAAGAGCTGTCGGCATCGGTGGTCGAGATCGGCCGGCAGGTGCGGCAGAGCGCAAGCGCGGTCGCGCAGACCGGCCAGCGTACCGAGAAATCGATCGCCGAGATCGAGAGTCTTGCCGCGGCCACCCAACGCATCGACGGCGTGCTCAGCCCGATCCAGGCGATCGCCGAGCAGACCAATCTGCTCGCGCTCAATGCCACCATCGAAGCCGCGCGCGCGGGCGACGCCGGCCGCGGCTTTGCCGTCGTCGCGCATGAAGTCAAGGCACTCGCAGGCCAGACCGCGAAGGCGACCGCCGACATCAGCGAGAACGTCTCGATGATCCAGTCCTCCACCCGCAACGCGGTCGACGCCGTCCGCGAGATCGGCGGCGCGGTGCGCGAGATCAACGACGTCACCTCGGCGATCGCCGGCGCCATCGGCCAGCAGGACGCCGCCACGCGCGAGATCTCGTCCAACGCGCAATCGGCTGCCCAAGGCAACGAGACCCTCGTCGCCAACATTACCTCGCTCCGCGACGCCATCGGCGAGACCGACACGGCGGCATCCTCCGTGCTGACGGCGGCGAGCAGCCTGACGGCGACGGCGGAGACGCTGTCGCGGGAGATGGAGAAGTTCTTCCAGAATTTGCGGTCGGACAGCCGCACCGCCAAGGCGGGATGACGGCGCGCCTATCGCCGCGAGCCCAGCGGCGAGCACGCCCCAAACATAAAAACGCGAAAACAACCCCATGCACAGTAGCCGGGGATAGCGATATCAACGGCTTAACTACCCGACGCGACGGCTGCGGATTTTACGAAATCAATTTGACGCGTCGGGCAAAACACTGGCATGATGTCATCATCCAGCTGATCGCACCGCGGGCTCCCGGCGGCGATATCCACATCCTCGATACGGAGCACGTCGGGCCCGGCAACGACACGCGCCATGCGCGACCTCTTGCTGCCTAAAGCATGATCCGGAAAAGTGCGAAGCGGTTTTCCGAAAAGATCATGCTCAAACAACAACCTAAAGCGCGATGATGATTCATCCTCATCTCATCGCGCTTTAGAGTGGATGAGCCAGCTCCCACGCGTGGCCGGCGGGATCCAGGAACGCCGCGGTCCGACGTCCCCATGGCCGGTCGATCGGTCCGTTCAGGATCGGCACTTGCCGCTCGGCAAGCTTCACGCAACACGCATCGACGTCATCGACCAACACGGTCAACAGGAGCCGCGGAGGCGCCCCCGGGCTCCCAACCGGATGCGGCCTGATGAGCTCCGGTGCGGCGCGCTCGTCGAGAAGATTGATCATCAGGTTCCGCAGCTTGAGCACCGCCGAGGTCTCGTCCTCGTAGATGAAATTGCCGCAGAATACAGCCTCGTAGAAGGTTTTGGCGCTGTGCAGGTCCGGCACGAAAAGCGTTATGCATTCAACGTTGTCGATCGCTGTCATTCGAAGGACTGCCTCCAGACCACATGCCAGCGATCGCCCGTCCGATCCGATCGCGCCTTCGTTCCAAGCGCTTGCCCATCATTTCCCGTCGAGGAAAGCGCGCACCTTGCTCACGGTCTGCGCCGGCTGCTCTTCCATGATCCAATGTCCGGAGCCGGTGATGATGCCGCCGTCGACCTTGGTGCCGACTTCGCGCATGATCGCAGCTTGCTGATTGCCAAAGGACTTTTCGGCGCCAAGGGCAAGGATCGGCATGTTCAACTTGTTCCCGGCAAAAACTTTGTTGTCGGTGGCGTCCTTCCCGAATGCCGCGAACTGCTCGAAGGCGTAATGCATGTTACCGGGCCGGGCGTACAGTTTCGCGTAATGGTTGCGAGTCGCTTCGTCGATTGCCTTGGGATCAGCCGATAGCTCGTTGTAGAACCGGTCGAGATAGATACGCTCGCGGCCCTTGACCAAGCGATCGACGTCAGGGCCGCGGAAATTGAAATGCCATAGCATGGGGCTTTTCAGGATTTCGTCCCATGGCCCGATGCCGGGCAGCGGCGCATCGATGACGATCCATTTCGTGATGCGATCGGAATATTGCGCCGCGAGCGCATAACCCACCATGTTGCCGATGTCGTGAGTCACGAGATCGACCTTCTGGACATTGAGCTTGTCCATGACCATGGCGATGTCGACGCCCTGGTTTTTCTTGTCGTAGCCGCCAGCGGGTTGGGACGACAGCCCCATACCGCGCAGGTCTGGAACGATCACGGTGTGGTCCTTGTAAAGCGCCTTGGCGAGCGGCGCCCACATGTCGCCCGTGTCGGCGAAGCCGTGCAGGAGTACGACCGCCGGTCCGCGTCCGCCAACGCGGACATGCAGGGTGACGCCGTTGACCGAAATGCGCTCGATCTTGAAATCCGCGGGAAAGGGCTCGACTGCCGCAAGCGCGGATCGGCCGCTACAGATGATCAGGATCGTCAGAATAAAGGCGAAAATTGCCGCGACGGATCGCGCGCCGGAAGTCCGGCCGCTCGGAACGAAACTGTACATTGTTGACCTGCTCGCTTATGTGCCGAGCGCAACAACGTCGGCGGTGACGCACCAAATAATCCGGTCCACCAAAGCATACCATGCTACCTTCTGACCAGATGCGAGCATCAATTTTTGCGCGAGTCCCCGGGAAGCTGCCTGCTACGCCATCACCCCGCCGCGCTTGATCAGCTCCTTGCCGACCGCGGCCAGATGCACCTGGTCCGGTCCGTCGCCGATGCGGATGAAGCGGGCGTAGACATAGGCGCGGGCCAAAAAGGTATCCTGCGAGACGCCGGCGGCGCCGTGGATCTGGATGGCGCGGTCGATGATTCGGGCGGCCATGCTGGGCACCACGATCTTGGCGGCCGCGATCAGGTCGCGCGCGGCCTTGTTGCCCTCGCGATCCATCCTGTCGGCGGCTTGCAGTGTGAGCAAGCGCGCCTGCGCGATCTCGCAGAAGGAGTGTGCGATGTCTTCGCGCACCGAGCCTTGGTCTGCGAGCGGCTTGCCGAAGGCTGTGCGGGAGACCGCGCGTTGGCACATCAATTCCAGCGCGCGCTGGGCGCAGCCGATCAGCCGCATGCAATGGTGGATGCGGCCGGGGCCGAGCCTACCTTGCGCGATCTCGAAGCCGCGGCCTTCGCCCAGCAGGATGTTCTCCGCGGGCACACGGACGTTCTCGTAGACGATCTCGGGGTGGCCGACCGGCGCGTCGTCATAGCCGTAGGTCAGCATGTCGCGCACGATGCGCACGCCGGGCGTGTTTCTGGGCACCAGGATCATGGACTGCTGGCGGTGGCGGTCGGGATCGTCGGGCGCGGTCTTGCCCATCACGATCAGGATCTCGCAATCCTCGTTCATCGCGCCGGAGGTGAACCATTTGCGGCCGTTGATGACGTAGTCGCCGCCGTCGCGTTTGATCTCGCACTGGATGTTGGTGGCGTCGCTGGAGGCGACTTGCGGCTCCGTCATCGAGAAGCCGGAGCGGATGCGCCCCTCCAGCAGAGGCTTCAGCCAGCGTTCCTGCTGCGCGGGCGTGCCGTAGTTGGCGAGGACCTCCATGTTGCCGACGTCGGGCGCCGAGCAGTTGAAGACTTCAGGCGCCCAGAGAATGCGGCCCATGATCTCCTTCACGGGCGCATATTCGAGATTGGAGAACCCGGGGCCGTGCGCGCCCGAGAGAAACAGGTTCCAGAGCCCCTGCTCCCGCGCCAGCCGCTTCAGATCCTGCAACACTTGCGGCGTCTTGTAGCGCGTCGCTTCCGGCTTCACCTGCTCGTAATAGAACTCCTCGACCGGCTCGACATGCGTCCGCATGAACTGGCGCACGCGCTGCTGCAGCTCCAGCGAGCGTTCGGAGTGGTGAAAGTCCATTCTGCTCTCCTGTTCGCCAAGGGTGATCGCACTTTGCCTTCCGTGGTAGGTGGAGCGCACGCCTCGCCCTTCGAGACGACCGCTCCGCGGTCTCCTCAGGATGAGGCTAAGCGAGATTCGCGCCTGTTGAACCTGCCGCTACGCATTCCGCCCTCATCCTGAGGAGCCCGCGAAAGCGGGCGTCTCGAAGGATGCGCCATCATCAACCGCGATAGCCGGCTTGCCATCACGTGCCGCGCAACAGCTCGCTCGCGACGATCCAGTCGTTGCCGTCGAACTGGAGCATATAGCCGTCCTTGATCGGGCGGAAATCCTGCGGCGTGGTGTTGAGCGTGATGCCAGGCATCAGCAGCGACAGCGGCACGTTCTTCAGATTGGCCGCCTGCGCCATGATGTTCTCGCGCGTCAGATTGTCCTTGCACTGCTTGAGCAGGACCACCAGTGCCTCGGCGACCGTGTAGCCGTAGAGGCCAGCGACGTTGTTGACGTCGGCGTTGGGCAGGCGCTTCTTCATGAAGTCGGTATAGGCCGTCATCGCCGGATCGTCCTTCGGCTCGGCGACGAACGGCTTGAGCGAGCCGAGCGAGAGCACGCCCTTGCCGGCGTCGAGGCCGGCCGGCACCATCACGGTCGCCTTGTTGGCGCAGCCCGAGGCGAGGAAGCGCGTGGCCTGCCAGCCGACTTCATGCGCCTTGCGGATCGCCTGGGCGCAGGCGCGCGGCGTCACCGAATAGATCATGAAGACGTCGGCCTTGGTGTTGGCGAGCGTCAGCACCTGGGAATCGATCGTGGGATCGGCGACCTCGAAGCTCGACGCCATCGCGATCGCCTTGTCCGCGTCGGCACCAAGCGCTTCCTTGACGCCGCGCAGATATTCCTTGCCGGCGTCGTCGTTCTGATAGAGCACCGCAAAGCGCGCATTCGGGTTCTTGGCGCGGGCATAGGCGACGTCGATCGCGGCCTCGCTGGTGTAGTTCGGCGCCCAGGGCAGCGCCATCGACCAGGGCATGTTGGCGGGGTCGTTCCACTTCGAGGCCGAGCTGATCAGGAAGAGCTGCGGCACCTTGTTGCTGTTGAGATATTTTGCGATCGCCGAACTCGGCGCGGTGCCCATGGTGGCGAAGATGAAGGCGACGCCGTCGCCCTCGACCAGCCGCCGTGCCGCTTCCATGGTCTTCGGCGGCGAGAAGGCGTCGTCGAGCGACAAGAGATTGAGCTTGCGGCCATTGACGCCGCCCTTGTCGTTGACCTCGTCGAAATAGGCCGAGATCACCCTGCCGGTGATGCCGAGCGGCGATGCAGGCCCGCTATAGGGCATGGTGTTGCCGATCTTGATCTCGGTGTCGGTGACGCCGGGACCGTAGGATTTTTGCGCGGAGACGGGCGTGGACAGGCAGCCAGCCAGCGCTACGGCCAGGACAAAAGCGGCTTTCATGATTTCTTCCCCGGTGATGATCGTCCGCGCGAGCTGAACGCGCGGCGTGCTGCTTCTGTCAGCACGTCAGATCAGCGGAGTTCCACAACACCGTCTTGCGTCGAGTTGCTGGTTGGTTAGTGCCGGCGCCGCAAGCTGAAGCCGAGGCTGACCCAGCCCGCGCCGGCCATGATCAGGTCGATGCCGAGGAACAGGCCCAGGATATAGACGCTGTTGACCGGCCAGCGCGCCAGGATCAACAGCCCGAGCAGCAACGTGATGACGGCAGACAGCGCCACCCAGACCCACGGGCTTTCGCGCTTCATGCTGAAGGCGAGAAACAGCCGGACCGCGCCGGAGGCGAGCAGCGAGGCGCCGAGAAACAAGGTCAGCAGCGCTGCTGCAAACAGCGGGTTCTCGAAGGTCAGGAAGCCCGCGACGATGTAGAGCACGCCGAGCAAGGCCCAGATCACGAACTTGCCCCAGCTTTTCATCTGGAAGGCGCCGATCACTTCCATAACGCCGGCCACGATCATCATCGCACCGACCACGATCACGCTCGCCACCGTCGCCATCACCATGCTGCCGAGCGCGACGAAGCCGGCGATGAGATAGACGACGCCCAAGGCGACGATCCAGCCCCATTTGGCATGCAAGGCCGCGATGCCGGAGCCCAGGCTGGAAGGATGGGAGATATCCGAGGCACTTGTCATGACGGCCACTCCTGCATGGAAGCCCGCGAGCGCACGCCAGGATAGCGCCGACCGCACCGGGAGACAGCCAGTACAGCAGCCCTCGCGGGCAGCAACATTGATGCAAATCAAGATCGGATGCGGCGCCTCAGCCGCGCGTCCGTTCCATCTCCAGCTCGGCCTTGAGATTGGCGAGATCGCGATAAATTGAAGCAATCGCAAGGACGCGGCCGCCCTTGCGGTACTTCAGCAGGCAGTCCTTGCCGGAAATGCTGCCGTCGATCGCGATGTCGTCGAAGCTCTCGGCGTGGCCGACATAGTTGATCGGTACGTCGTAATGCTGGGACCAGAAGAACGGCACGGCGTCGAAACGTTCGCGCTTGCCGAGCATGTTGCGCGCCGCGGTCTGGCCCTGGCGCTCCGCCACGACCCAGTGCTCGACGCGGATGGTTTGCCGCGAATGCGGATCCGGCCAGCGCGCGATGTCGCCGGCCGCGAAGATGCCGGATACGCTGGTCTCCAGATATTCGCTCACGCTGACGCCCCGGTAGGCCGCAAGTCCCGCCTGCTCGGCGAGCGCAAGGCGCGGCTTGACGCCGATGCCGACCACGACCAGTTCGGCATCGATGACGCCGCCACTCTTCAACGTGGCGCGCGTGCCGTCCAGCTTTTCCACCGTGTCCTTGAGATGGAAGTTGACGCCATTGTCCTCATGCAGCGCGCGCACGAAGTCGCCCATCTCGGGACCGAGCACCTTCTGCATCGGCCGTTCTTCCGGCGCGACCACGTGCACCTCGATCTTGCGTGCCCGCAAGGAGGCCGCAACTTCGAGGCCGATGAAGCTGGCGCCGATCACCAGCGCACGCTTCGCGCTGCCGGCCGCCTTGATGATGGCGCGGCTGTCCGCGACGGATCGCAAGGTGTGGACATGGGGTTGGTCGGCGCCGGGGATCTGCAATTTGACCGGCTCGGCGCCGGTCGCGAGCAGCAGCCGGTCGAACGGCAGCTTGTCACCATTACCCAACGTCACGCTACGCGCCTTGGGATCAATCGCGGAAACATTCGTGTTGAGCCTGAGGTCGATGCCCGCGTCCGGATAGTAATCCTCGCTCCGCAACGGCAGCCAGTCCTCCGGCGCGTTGCCAGCGAGATAGTCCTTGGAGAGGTTCGGCCGGTCGACCGGCATCGCGCCGTCATTGCTGAGCATGGTGACGGCGCCGGCAAAGCCCTCGCGCCGGAGCGTCTCGGCCGCCGCGAAACCGGCCGCGCCGCCACCGACGATGACGAATTTTTCCGGTGTCGGCGCGATGCGGTGGAGCGCCGAAGGCTTCGGCATCTCACGCTTGCGCTGAACCCAAATCCTGTCCCGATCCCGCGTCACCTCCCAGACCGCCAGCGCGTTCAGCGCCGGCGGGCGCGTGGCCTCGCCGGTGCGCAAGGAGAAGCAGGCGTGGTGCCAGGGGCAACGGATGGTGTCGTCGACCACCAGCCCCTCGGCGAGTGGCCCGTGGTAGTGGCTGCAAGCGGGCTCGATCGCAAAAACCTCATTGCCCGCCTGCACCAGCAGGACATCCTCCGCGCCGACATGGCCGAGCAGCTTGCCGTCCTTGAGATCGGCGAGCGAGACGCCCTTGGTCAGGTCGGGTCCACCAGGCTTGCTCTCCTCACTCATGGTCATCTCCCTCGCGGCTGGCGCTCAACTCGGGATTTGGACGGCGCCGCCTGCGAAAGGTTCCTCGCGACGCCAAAAATTCGGGTCACCCCGCCGCCTTTTGCACATCGAGCACCGCCTGCGCCCATTCGGCGGGCCGTTCCTGCGGCAGATTGTGGCCGGCCTCAGTGAACACGCGCCGCTCGAAAAAGCCCTCGAACTTGCGCGCATGATGCGCCGTGCCGGGATTGACGCCATCGCTGTCGCCATCGATGGCGATCGTGGGGACACGGATCGGCGGCTGGCCCGCGAGCTTCGCCTCGATCCCGGCATAGGCGGGATCGCCCTCAACCAGCGCGTAGCGGTGGCGGTAGGAATGGATCACGACATCGACGAAATCAGGATTGTCGAACGACGTTGCGCTGGTCTCGAACGTCGCGTCGTCGAATGCCCATGTCGGCGACCACATCGCCCAGAGCTGGCGCGCAAAACCGCGCCGGTTGCGCTCCAGCGCGCGGCGGCCGCGCTCGTTGTGGAAGAGATATTGATACCAGAGCGCCGCCTCCTCCGGAGGTGAGGCCGGCTCCATGGCGCGGTCGATGTTCTGGATGTTGTAGGAATTGCCGGAGACGAGCCCGATCACGCGCTCGGGATGCAGCGCCGATACCACGCAGGCCGCGCGCCCGCCCCAGTCATAACCGGCGACGACCGCGCGCTTGATGTGAAGCGCATCCATGAAGGCCAGGAGATCGGCGCCAAGCGCCGCCTGCTCGCCGGAGCGCAACGTCGCAGCGGAGCGGAACCGCGTCGGCCCGTAGCCGCGCAGCCAGGGCACCAGCACCCGCGCGCCCGCATGCGCAATCATCGGCGCGGTCTCGGCATAGGCGTTCACATCGTAGGGAAAGCCGTGGCCCATGATGCAGGGCCAGCCGTCCGGCGCGCCGTATTCGCAATAGGCGATGTCGAGGATATCCGTCGTGACGGTTTTTTGTCGCATTACAAAGCGAAGCTATTTCTGCGGCCCGGACAGCGAGATGTCGCGCTCGGCGCGGAACACGTTGCTGTAGAGATTGGCGATCCACTGCCGGCCGATCTCGGTCTTGTTGAGGTAGCTGATCTCGGTCTGGATGTGCGGTGCGACGCTGTTCCAGTAGAATTGCGGATAGCGGTTCACGACGTCGGCCGGCGAGTCGTAGCCGAGCTGGCGGTTGATGCCGACCTCCTCGAACTCGTAGTAGAGCGCGTTGGCCTTGCGCAGATAGTTGGGGTCACCGAGCTGGCCGATAAAGTCGGCAGCGCGCAGGATCGAGGCCTCGTCGTCATAGTCCTGGCCTTCCCGGGCCGGAAAGCGCGTGCCCTCGATGGCGCGGGCAATGCGTTCCGGATCCAGTCCGGGAATATGCCGCAACCGCCGCGTCACATAAAGCTTGGACCGATCGACGTGATACATCATCAAGCTCGCGTCCGATGCACCGCGCGGCAACGAGATCTTGGTGTCGGCCGCATCGATCACGAAGCCGTCGACGTCATCCTCCTCGAACAGGCCGCGCACATAGCCGATGTCGTGGGCGAGGCAGGCGATCAGGACATGGACGTAGTCCTCGGCCGACAGATGCGTATGAAGACTGCGGCCACTGAGGATGGAATGACCGGCCAGGGTCACCAGCATCGTATGCTCGATATTGTGATAGAGCGCATCGCTGTTGCCGATGCACTCCATCGCGGTGCGGGTCGCGCTCTCGACGATACTTGCAGAAGTCTCGTCGTACCGGCGACGCATGAACGTACCGAGCAACTTCTCGAGGGATTCGGCCGCCAGTCTCGGTAACGTCATCATGGATGCAGCCCCGCTTGTCGGTGGTGTCCCACATCAACTCCCGACGTCTCATTATTGTCCTCGACGCAAGCGTCAGCATAGCCCATCTTGGGCCGAGTGACCAAATCCCCGAACGAAAATACGGAAATATGTTGCGGTTGTGCCCCGCGATATCGCGGTTTCGGTGCCGGCTCGATACAGCCTGGCTGGGCGTCGCCGGCACGGCAGGACCCGCAATCATTCCACCAGTAGCACGTCGACGGCCACGTCGAGCTTCTGCTTCGGCGAGCCGACGATGATGCCGTCGACCGGCGAAACGTCGGAAAAGTCGCGGCCGACCGCGAGCACGATATGGTCGCCAGCGACCATAAGATCGTTGGTCGGATCGAAATCGACCCAGCCAAGCTCCTCCCCGCACCACAGCGACACCCAGGCATGGGTGGCGTCGGCGCCCTGCAGGCGCGGCTGGCCCGCCGGCGGAACGGTGCGCAAATATCCGCTGACATAGGCCGCGGGCAGACCGAGCCCGCGCAGCCCTGCGATCATCACATGAGCAAAATCCTGACAGACGCCATGGCGCTTGGCAAAGACCTCGTTGAGCGGCGTCGAGATCACCGTCGCCTTGGGGTCGTAGCGAAATTCGGTGCGGATGCGATGCATCAGATCGACCGCCCCGGCGAGGATGCCCGCGCCGGGCGCAAAGCTTTCCGCCGCATAGGCGCTGACCGGTCCCAGCACCGGCACCAGCGGGCTCGCAAAGACATAGCCGACCGGCGAGGACGGCCCGAGGCTCGTGGCCTCGAAGGCGATGTCGCGAATGCTCTCCCAGGCCGGGCTGGCAGCGGCGCGCGCCGGCGGCTGGCGCGACACCGAGACGCGCGAGCGCGAGTCGATGCGCAAATTGCGGTGCGCGGCCTCGATCACGACACTCTCGGTCAGGGTGCCGAAGAAATCGCGGCGGACGCTACGCTCGGCGGGGCGCGGACGGATCTCGACATTGTGCGAGATCAGTTCCTGGCCATGGCCGCTCCTCGGCTCCAGCCGCAGCGTGCAGCGGGCGAAGCTGACCGGACTCTCGTATTCGTAGATGGTGACGTGACGGATGTCGTAGATCACGCCAGCCCCGTCAGCTTTTCCGGGCGGCTGGCATTGGGGCCGTGCGGGAAGTAGTGCTGCCCGACCGCCTCGGCGAGGCTGAGCAGATCCTGCTCCAGTGCGAACAGCGTCTTGACCTCGAGCTTCTCGGCCTCCGCCGTCGCGAGCATCGCCTGCATCGCGACCGCAAGCCGCTGCGGCTTCTCGATCAGGCCGTGCTCCTTCAGGCTCGGCAGCGCGGCGATGTGCTCGTTCAGCGTCGTCACCTGGAACGCCACCGAACGCGGATTGTAGCTGTCGAGCACGGCGAGGTCGCGCACCGGCGCCAGGATCGGCGCCAGCAGATAACGCGAGCGGTAGGTGATCTGGCAATCCACCAGCGTCAGCAGGATATCGAGATCCTCGTCGCCGGCCTCGTCATAGGCAAATTGCCGGGCAAAACGCGTCGTGTTGATGGCGCGCTCGGTGCGGCGGCCGATATCGAGGAAGCGCCAGCCGGCGGCGCGGTTCATGTTCTCGTGTGCAAGGCCGGCAAAGCTCGCCAGCTCCTGCAAGGTCAGCTCGGCCGCGCTCAGCACGCCGTCGTCGCCCTCGACCTCCAGGGCCAGCCGCTCGGCCATCTCGGTGATGACTTGCCAGGCGTCGGGCGACAGCCGCTCGCGCAAGGAGGTCGCCGTGCGCTGTGCCGCGCGGACCAGCGACAGCGCCGAACCGAATCGCTCCGGGCTTTGTAGCGCTTCGGCAACGATGCGTCCGGGCGCCGCGCGCGAAGTCTGCGAGATCGCGCCCCAGGTCACCAGCAGGCGCTGGATACGCTCGGCAGATTGCAGTGAGGCCGCGGTGCCCTTGTTGGGCCCGCTCGGCGACCCCAGCGCCCGCACCAGCCGCAGCGTCGCCTCGGCGCGTTCGAGATAGCGACCGAGCCAGAACAGATTGTCCGCGGCGCGGCTCGGCAGCACGCCGGCGATACGGCGGATGCGCACCTTGTCGATCGCAGGCAGCAGCGTCGCGGTCGAAACCTGCTTGTCCGAGACCACCCAGACGTCGGCGGAGCGCGCGCCATCGCCCATCGACACCGCGCGCGCATCCGCCTGCTCGGCGATCCGGCAGAAGCCGCCGGGCATGATGGCCCAACCGTCGGGCGTCGCGGCTGCGAACACGCGCAGCACGAAGGGACGGGGCGTGATCTGCCCCTGCTCCCACACCGGCATGGTCGAGAGCCGCACCACCTCCTGGCCGACATAGTCCATGCCGCGCCCAGCGATGGCGTCGATCAGGCGCTGGCGTTCGCAGGCGTCGAGCTCGCTCGCGAGCACCGGACCGTTGCTGTCGAAACCGGGAACACCGCGCCGATAGGCGCCTCCGATCGCGACCTCGTCGAGCCGCGACAGCACCTCGTCGCGCGCCGAGCGCTGGCCGCACCACCAGGTCGCGATGTGCGGCATCTTCAGCTCTTCGCCGAGCAGGCGGCGGCTGAGCGCCGGCAGAAAGCCGAGCATCGCACGGGCCTCGAGGACGCCCGAGCCCGGCATGTTGGCGACGACGACGCCGTCCTTGCGCAGCACGTCGATCAGGCCTGCGACCCCCAGCCGCGAGGAGGCATCGAGCTCGAGCGGATCGAGCGAGTTGGAATCGACCCGGCGCAGCAGCACATCGAGCCGCTTGAGCCCCGCGACCGTGCGAATGTGGATGCGGTTGTCGCTGACTGCGAGATCGTCGCCCTCGACCAGCAGGAAGCCGAGATAGCGCGCGAGCGTCGCGTGCTCGAAATAAGTTTCGCTGAAGCTGCCCGGCGTGAGCACGCCGATCCGCGGCTCGTCGCGATCGGCCCTCGCACGAAGCGAGTCACGAAACGCCTCGAAGAACGGCGCGACGCGCGGCACGTTCATCGATTTGTAGAGATCGGAGAAGGCGCGCGAGAGCACCAGGCGGTTCTCCAGCGCATAGCCCGCGCCCGAGGGGGCCTGCGTGCGGTCGCCGAGCACCCACCAGCGGCCGTCCGGTCCACGGCCGACGTCGGCGGCATAAAGCGAGAGATAGTGCCCGCCCGGCGGCGGCACGCCGCAGACGGGACGGAGATATTCGGGACTGCCGGCGATCGCGGCCGCGGGCAACGCGCCTTCCGCGACGAGGCGGCCCTCGCCATAGATGTCGCGCAGCACGAGCTCGAGCAGCTCGGCGCGCTGGGTAATGCCGTCGGACAGCTGCTTCCAGTCGGCCTCGTCGATCAGCAGCGGCAGATGGCTGATCGACCACGGCCGGTCGTCGCTCTCGCCGGGCGCGCGGTAGGTGACGCCGGCCTCGCGGAGATGACGGTCGGCCATGCCAAACCGCCGCTCGACCTCGTCGGGCGCAAGCGCGCCGAAGGCGTCGAAGAAGCGGCTCCAGACCGCGCGCGGGGCGCCGTCGGGCCCCAGGAACTCGTCAGGGATGCCGGGCAGGCGCCTATAGTCGCGGACCCATTGCGCGAGGCGACGCTGGCCTTCGCGCTGACCTTGCGCCTTACCCGCCTTGTCGTCCTCTTCCGCTGCGCCCTCGGCCATGCGCCTCTCCCTGCCCCGGCATCATACTCATTGCAGGAGCGGCGTCCGCAAGTCGAGGGTCAGCGGAAACTCATTTGTGCGTTCCTCGGGCGGCGGCTGCATCGGACCCGGCGTATGGCCGTGGTCCTGGAAGCGCGCCAGCCGCCTCGCCTCGGCCTCGTAGGTGTTGACGGGCTTGGTGTCGTAGCTGCGGCCGCCGGGATGGGCGACGTGATAGACGCAGCCGCCGAGCGAGCGGCCGTTCCAGGTGTCGATGAGGTCGAAGGTCAGGGGCGCGTGAACGGGAATGGTCGGGTGCAGGCCGGAGGCCGGTTGCCAGGCCTTGAAGCGAACGCCGGCCACGGCCTCACCCGAGCGGCCGGTGGAGGTCATCGGCAGGCGGCGGCCGTTGCAGGTCACGATGTGACGCCCCTCGACGAAGCCTTCCGCCTTGACCTGAAGCCGTTCGACCGAGCTGTCGACGTAACGAACCGTGCCGCCGGCCGAGCCCTCCTCGCCGAGCACATGCCAGGGCTCCAGCGCCTGGCGCAGCTCCAGCGTGACGCCGCCATGATGGACGCGGCCGAACGCGGGGAAGCGGAATTCGAGCTGGGCCTGATACCATTCCGACTCGAACGGATAGCCGAACTGCTTCAGCTCGGTGAGCACTTCGAGAAAATCTTCCCAGATGAAATGCGGCAGCATGAAGCGGTCATGCAGCGCGGTGCCCCAGCGCACGAACTTGCCGGCCTGCGGCTCGCGCCAGAATTTTGCGATCAGCGCGCGGATCAGCAGCTGCTGCGCCAGCGACATGCGCGGATCCGGCGGCATTTCGAGCGCGCGGAATTCGACGAGGCCGAGCCGACCGGTCGGGCCATCCGGTGAATAGAGCTTGTCGATACAGATCTCGGCGCGATGGGTGTTGCCGGTGATGTCGACGAGGAGATGCCGGAACAAGCGATCCACCAGCCACAGCGGCGCCTGATAGCCCGGCGGCGGCACGTGCGACAGCGCGACCTCGAGCTCATAGATGCTGTCGTGGCGGGCTTCGTCGATGCGCGGTGCCTGGCTGGTCGGGCCGATGAACAGGCCGGAGAAGAAATAGGACAGCGACGGATGACGCTGCCAATACAGCACCAGGCTCTTCAGCAGATCGGGCCGGCGCAGGAACGGCGAGTCCGGCGGGCTCGAGCCGCCGACCACGACGTGGTTGCCGCCGCCGGTGCCGGTGTGGCGGCCGTCGACCAGAAAACGGTTGGCGCCGAGACGAATCTTCGCCGCGTCCTCATAAAGCCCGACGGTGATGTCGACCGCCTCGCGCCAATTCCTTGCCGGCTGGACGTTGACCTCGATCACGCCGGGGTCAGGCGTCACCTTGATGACGTCGATGCGTGGATCGAACGGCGGCGGATAGCCTTCGACATGGACCTGGAACTGCATCTCTTCGGCACTGGCCTCGAGCGCTGCGATCAGCTCGAGATAGTCCTCGATGCGTTCCACCGGCGGCATGAAGGCACAGAGCACGCCATCGCGGACTTCGATCGACATCGCGGTACGGACCGGCTCCGATGCTTCGAGACTTTCCGGCGCAAGCCGCGGCGCCGGAGATTGCGGGCGCGGCATGCGGCCGAACACCGGCAGCTTGGTCCGGGCCTCCATCGGGTCCTGTTCGACGATATAGGGATAGCGATCGGGCGGCACATATTCGAGCGCGTTGAGCGGCAATCGCAGGCCGAGCGGGGAATCGCCGGGCATCAGGAACAGATGGTTGCGACGCAGCTTCCAGCGCTCGCTGCGCCAGCGCGGCGCTTCCGCGTTCCAGCGCTGTACCGGCAGCACGAAGCCCTTTGGCGCATTGAGCCCCTCGTCGAACACCCGCGCCATACGTGCGCGCGCTTCCGGATCGGACAGCTTTGAGTCTGAGGGATCGACGTTGACCGGAAGCTCCCCCTCCTTCTGCAACCAGTAGGCCGGATCCTCATAGGCCGGCATGATGTAGCCGGGATCCAGGCCGAGCCGTGCCACGGTGCCTTCCATGAAGGCCTCGGCGTCCTTGATCTCGGCGCGCCGCGGATTCTCGATCTTGGCGATCAGATCGGCATTCTTCCAGATCGGCACGCCGTCCTTGCGCCAGTACAGGCCAAAGGCCCAGCGCGGCAGGCTCTCGCCGGGATACCATTTGCCCTCGCCGTAATGCAGCAGCCCGCCAGGCGCAAAGCGCGTGCGCAGCCGGCGGATCAAATCGTCGGCAAGCGCGCGCTTGGTCGGGCCAACGGCCTCGGTGTTCCATTCCGCCGCTTCCAGGTCATCGACCGAGACGAAAGTCGGCTCGCCGCCCATGGTGAGCCGGACGTCCTGCGCGGCGAGATCGCCGTCGACCTGCTCGCCGAGATCGTTGAGCCGCGTCCAGGCTTCATCGGAAAACGGTTTTGTGATGCGCGGCGCCTCGCGAATCCGCCGGACGCTCATGTCGAAGTCGAACTCGACCTCGGCAAAGCCGGCGCCGCCGGAGATCGGCGCGGCCGAGCGGTAATGCGGCGTCGCGGCAACCGGGATGTGCCCCTCGCCCGCGAGCATGCCGGACGTCGCGTCGAAGCCAATCCAGCCTGCGCCGGGCAGATAGACCTCGGCCCAGGCGTGCAGATCGGTGAAATCGTTCTCGACTTCAGGCGGTCCCTCGATCGGATCGATGTCGGGACGGACCTGGATCAGATAGCCGGAGACGAAACGGGCGGCCAACCCGAGATGACGGAAGGTCTGGATCAGGAGCCAGGCGGAGTCGCGGCACGAGCCAGCGCAGGTGGTGAGCGTCTCCTCGGGCGTCTGCACGCCCGCCTCCATGCGGATGACATAGCGAATCTTCTCCCGCAGCTCCCTGTTGAGATCGACCAGGAAGTTGACCGTGTTTGGGGCTTCGTGCGGGATCGTATCGAGATATTTCGCGAACAGGCGATCGGGCTTGATCGTCTCGAGATAAGGCGCGAGCTCTGTCTTCAGATCTTGGGTATATTCGAACGGAAAGCTGTCGGCATAGGGCTCGACGAAGAAGTCGAACGGATTGACCACGGTCATCTGCGCCGTGAAATCGACCTCGATCTTCAGCTCGGTGGTCTTCTCATGAAAGACGTAGCGCGCCAGCCAATTTCCCTGCGGATCCTGCTGCCAATTCACGAAATGATCGGAGGGCGTGACTTTGAGCGAATAGCTCAGGATCGGCGTGCGGGTGTGCGGCGCCGGTCGCAGGCGGATGGTCTGCGGGCCAAGATCAATCGGACGATCGTACTTGTAGTGCGTGACGTGGTGTAATGCGACGTAGATCGACACGGGGTGCGGTACTCCAGCAGCTTTTTTGAGCAGAACACCGCTGGTGATCGCGATCAAGCACTAACAACGGGCAGACCGTGCCTATGGCACGGGCTGAGCCTTTGTTACATCGTCGCGCCCAGCACCCAGGGCGCGAACTCGGCGCCGCCGAAATCGAAACTCTCGCTCTTGGTCGGCTGTCCCGAGGCCGTCTTCAGGATGAGATCGAAGATGCGCTGCCCGCATTGCTGCACGCTTTCCTCGCCTTCGAGGATGGTGCCGCAATTGACGTCCATGTCCTCTTGCATGCGCTTGTACATGGGCGTGTTGGTCGCGAGCTTGATCGAGGGCGCCGGCTTGCAGCCGAATACGCTGCCGCGGCCCGTGGTGAAGCAGACGAGATTGGCGCCGCCGGCGACCTGCCCGGTCGCCGCGACCGGATCGTAGCCGGGCGTGTCCATGAAGACGAAACCCTTCTTGGTGATGGGCTCGGCGTAGCGCAGCACCTCGACGAGGTTGGTGGTGCCGGCCTTCGCCATCGCGCCGAGTGACTTCTCCAAAATGGTGGTGAGGCCGCCGGCCTTGTTGCCGGGGCTCGGATTGGCGTTCATCTCGGCGCCTTCGCGCTCGGTGTACGCGTCCCACCAGCGCATGAGATCGACCAGCTTCTCGCCGACCTCGCGACTGACGGCGCGGCGCGTGAGCAGATGCTCGGCGCCATAGGTCTCCGGTGTCTCCGACAGGATCACGGTGCCGCCGTGACGCACGATCAGATCGCTGGCCGCACCCAGCGCCGGGTTGGCGGACACGCCGGAATAGCCATCCGAGCCGCCGCATTGCAGCGCCACGGTGAGCTCGCTCACCGGCACCGACTCGCGCTTGACCTTGTTGGAATCCGCAAGCGCTTCGCGCACGAAGGCGATGCCGGCTTCCACCGTCTTGCGGGTGCCGCCGACCTCCTGGATGTCCATCGCGCGCAGGCGGCCGGCGAGCTTCTGCTCCTCCATCAGGCCGCCGATCTGGTTCACCTCGCAGCCGAGGCCGAGCACGATGACGTGGGAGAAATTGACGTGGCGCGCATAGCCACCGAGCGTGCGGCGGAGCAGCGCCAGGGGCTCGTTCTGCGTCATGCCGCAGCCGGTCTTGTGGGTCAGCGCGACCACACCGTCGACATTGGGGAAATCGGCCAGCGGATTGTCGCCGGTGAACGGATTCTTCTTGAACACGTCGGCGACGAGGCTCGCGACATGCGCGCTGCAATTCACCGAGGTGAGGATGCCGATATAGTTGCGCGTGGCGACGCGGCCGTCCGGGCGGCGGATGCCTTCGAAGCTCGCCGGCAGGTCGAAATTCGGCGTCGGCTTGACGTCGGCGCAATAGGCATAGTCCTTGGCGAAATCGCCCATGCCGCAGTTCTGCACGTGCACGTGCTGGCCCGGCGCGATCGGCACCGTCGCAAAGCCGATGATCTGGCCGTAGCGTATCACCGGCTCGCCCAATGCGATCGGCTTGATCGCGACCTTGTGGCCGGAAGGAATGCGCTCGACCGTCGTCACGCCGTCGGCCACCAATGTTCCCGGCGGCAGGCTCGCGCGCGCGATCAGCACGCCATCATCGGGATGCAGGCGAATGACGGGGCTGATGGTCATGGGAGGTCTCCTTGGGTCTTACTTCACCTCTCCCCGTTCTTACGGGGAGAGGTCGGATCGCGACCGGCGATGCATCGTCCGGGGCGATCCGGGTGAGGGGCAAGCGGCGCGCTCGATCGTTAGATTAGGTCGTGTTGAAAGAGCCCCTCACCCTAACCCTCTCCCCGTAAGAACGGGGAGAGGGAAAGGGAGAAGAGCTCAGGCCTTGCCGCCGGAATCCTTCCGGGTCGCGTTGACCTGCATCTTGGCGTAGGTCGTCATCAGGCCGACCTCGTTCGACAGCGTCACCAGCTTGAAGCCCATGTTGATGGCGCGCGCGGCACCTTCGGCGCCGCTGCAATGGATGCCGGCGTTGAGGCCGCGCTTGCCGCACTCCTTGATGATCTTGTCGTAGATCGCGAGGATCTCGGGCTCGGTGCGGTCGAGCTTCGGCTCGAGGCCGTAGGAGAAGCCGAGGTCGGACGGGCCGATATAGACGCCGTCGATGCCTTCGACGTCGAAGATCGCTTCCATGTTCTCGACCGCGGTCCTGGTCTCCATCATCGGCAGCAGCACGATGTCGTCGTTGGCCGTCTTCTGGTAGGAGCCCGCGGTGCCGTACATGCCGGCGCGGATCGGGCCGTTGGAGCGTACGCCCTTCGGCGGGTACTTGGAATAGGATACGAGGTTCCTGGCTTCCTGCGGCGTGTTGACCATCGGGCAGATCACGCCATAGGCGCCGCCATCGAGCACCTTGCCGATGATGCCGGGCTCGTTCCAGGGCACGCGGACCATTGGCGCGATCGGATGCTTGTCCATCGCCTGGAAGCACTGCACCATCGAGAGGTAATCCTGCACGCCGTGCTGCATGTCGACGGTGACGCTGTCGAAGCCGCATTGCGCGATCATCTCGGCCGAGAAGCCGGAGGGAATCGCGAGCCACGCGTTGACCACGGCCTTGCCCGACTTCCAGATTTCCTTGACCTTGTTCGCCACGTTGCCTTCCTTCTTCGTTGTTTGGACCGTGTTATTTGGACCCATGTGATTTGGACCGTCGTCACCATGACGAGCGCCGCGACAGCGCGACCCGCTGTTACCGCGAACCGGATCGCCGCGCTACGCTCGGAATGACGCAACGCCTATGCGGTTGCCCGCTGGATGCTGACTTCGCTGACGCCGACCTCGCGGGCGGTGTTCACTATTGCCGCCCAGCTGCCGCCCGGCAAGGGGCCGCCGATTTTTGCGCATCGGCTGAGGGGCACTTTGAGCGAAAAAATGCGGCGATGTCCATGATTGTTGCCACGCGCTCGCGCATATCTGCTTTCACTCCTCGACACTTGCCTCCTCGCCCGCGCCCAGCCCTGCGAGACTCTGTTCCAACTCTCCGAGCATCTCCTGCAACTCGGCGAGCTTGCGTGCGCCAAAGAGCCGCGTGATCTCCGCATAGATCGCTTCGGAGGACGGCGCGACGGAGGCCATCAGCTTCACGCCCTTTTCCGAGATCGAGACCATGCTGCGGCGCTGGTCCGCCTTCGCGGTCTTGCGTTCGATCAGGTTGCGCGCCTCCAGATCGCGCAGGATGCGCGACAGGCTCGGTCCGAGCAGGAACGCGGTGCGCGCGAGTTCCGTGACCTCGACCGTGTCAATCGCCGCGAGCGCGCGCAGGATGCGCCATTGCTGCTCGGTCAGGCCATGCTCGCGCAGCGAGGGACGAAATTGCCGCATCACCGCCTCGCGTGCCCGCAGCAGCGACATCGGCAGCGAACGCGAGAAGTCGCGCATCGGCACCTGCCGCACGGCGGCTGCGCCGTCGTCCGCTGGATCAGCCGGTCTCTTCACCATGATGCCCCTTCAATCCGCGAAATGTTTGCAGTGCAGCAAGCCCAAATTGTGTTTGACGCATTCACTTAACATGTTAAGTATCTTCGGGCACCACGATTTGTAGATCACAAATGGCGCTTTCCGACGACGATATCCGAGCTTGCGCGAACCGTCTGCACCAGGCGGAGAGGACCCGTACGCAGATCCGGCAGCTCTCGCAGGACTTTCCCGACATCAGCATCGCTGACGCCTACGCGATTCAGAAGGCCTGGGTCGACGTCAAGATCGCCGAGGGGCGCATCGTCAGGGGACACAAGATCGGCCTGACCTCGAAGGCGATGCAGAGCGCTCTTGACATCAACGAGCCGGATTCCGGCGTGCTGCTCGACGACATGTTCTTCGCCGATGGTGGCCTCGTCCCGACGGAGCGCTTCATCGCGACGCGCGTCGAAGCCGAGCTCGCCTTCGTCATGAGCAAGCGCCTCGCGGGCCCCGACTGCACGCTGTTCGACGTGCTCAGCGCCACCGACTTCGTCGTGCCGGCGCTGGAGATTCTGGACACGCGGATCGAGCGCGTCGATCCCCAGACCAAGGCGACGCGAAAGATTTTTGACACCATCGCCGACAATGCGGCGAATGCCGGCATCGTGCTCGGCGGACGGCCGATCCGTCCGCTGGACGCTGATCTGCGCTGGATCGGCGCGCTCTGCTTTCGGAACGGCCAGCTCGAAGAGACCGGCCTTGCCGCCGGCGTGCTCAATCATCCCGCAACCGCCGTCGCCTGGCTCGCCAACAAGATCGCGCCGCTCGACCTTGCGCTCGAACCGGGTCAGGTCGTGCTCGCCGGTTCCTTCATCCGTCCGATCGAAACCCGCAAGGGCGACACAATTCAGGCCGATTACGGCGCCTACGGCTCGGTGAGCTGCTACTTCGCTTAGCCGAACAAGAAAACAGGGAGTGAAACCGCGATGCCGCATTTCACGATCGAATATTCGGCCAATCTCGACGGCCGCCTCGATATGACTTTGGTGTGCGAGGTGGTGCGCAAGGCCGCGGTCGAGACCGGCATCTTCCCGCTCGGCGGCATCCGCGTCCGCGCCGTCAGGTGCGAGCATTATGCGATCGCCGATGCGCGGCAAGACTACGGCTTTCTCGACATGGTGCTGCGCATCGGCGAAGGCCGTGACCTCAAGACCCGCAAGGAGGCCGGCGAGCACGTCTTCCAGGCGCTCTCCCGGCATCTCGATCCCGTCTTCACCGCAAGCAAGTTCGCTTTGTCGTTCGACATGCAGATCAACGACAAGGACACGAGCTGGAAGCGCAACAACATCCACGACGCCCTGAAAGTGGAGGCTGCCCATGGATAAGCCCACGCCGAAAGCCGATGTGTTCCAGGCCAACCGCAACCGCGTCGCACCGCTGCTGAAGACGCTGCGTGCCGACGGCATCGGCCACATGATCGACGGCAAGATCGTGCCGTCGATCTCAGGCGAGACGTTCGAGACCAAGTCGCCGGTCGACGGCGCGACGCTGGCAAGCGTCGCCCGCGGCAATGCCGAGGACATCGATCGCGCCGCGACCGCTGCCGCCCTTGCCTTCAAGTCCTGGCGCGACATGGGGCCGGCGATGCGGAAGAAGCTGCTGCATCGCGTCGCCGACGCCATCGAGGACAATGCCGACGATATCGCGGTGCTCGAATGCATCGACACCGGCCAGGCCTATCGCTTCATGGCCAAGGCCGCGATCCGCGCCGCCGAAAATTTCCGCTTCTTTGCCGACAGATGCGGCGAGGCGCGCGACGGCCAGAACACGCCGAGCGACGAGCATTGGAACGTCTCGACGCGTGTGCCCATCGGCCCGGTCGGCGTGATCACGCCGTGGAATACGCCGTTCATGCTCTCGACCTGGAAGATCGCACCTGCCCTCGCTGCGGGGTGCACCGTCGTGCACAAGCCGGCGGAGTGGTCGCCGATCACGGCGGCTATTCTTGCAAAGCTCGTCAAGGAAGCCGGCGTTCCCGACGGCGTGCTCAACACCGTGCACGGCTTTGGCGAAGAGGCCGGTAAGGCGCTGACCGAGCATCCCGCCATCAAGGCGATCGGCTTCGTCGGCGAGAGCGCGACGGGCTCGGCGATCATGGTTCAGGGCGCGCCCACGCTGAAGCGCGTGCATTTCGAGCTCGGCGGCAAGAACCCCGTGATCGTATTCGACGACGCCGATCTCGACCGCGCGCTCGATGCGGTCGTATTCATGATCTACTCGCTCAACGGCGAGCGCTGCACCTCGTCGAGCCGCCTGCTGATCCAGGCCAGCATTGCCGAAAAGTTCATCGAGAAATTAACCGTGCGGGTGAAGGCGCTCAAGGTCGGCCATCCCCTCGATCCCGCGACCGAGATCGGGCCGCTGATCCATGAGCGGCATCTGGCAAAAGTGTGCTCCTATTTCGACGTCGCACGCCAGGACGGCGCGACGATCGCTGTCGGCGGCAAGGCCTATGACGGCCCGGGCGGCGGACATTATGTCGAGCCGACCCTGGTGACCGGCGCGAACGGCAAGATGCGGGTGGCCCAGGAAGAGGTGTTCGGCCCCTTCCTCACCGTGCTACCCTTCCGCGACGAAAAGGATGCGGTCGAGATCGCCAACGACATCCGATATGGCCTGACCGGCTATGTCTGGACCAACGACGTCGGCCGCGCACTGCGCGTTGCTGATGCACTCGAAGCCGGCATGATCTGGCTGAACTCGGAAAACGTCCGCCATCTGCCGACCCCGTTCGGTGGCATGAAGGCCTCAGGCATCGGCCGCGACGGCGGCGACTATTCCTTCGACTTCTACATGGAAACCAAGCACGTCTCGCTGGCGCGGGGCACGCATAAGATTCAAAAGCTGGGAATCTAACGCTCGCGGTTCCTCGGCGCGCGGAGTGCCAGCGAGGAATGACGGGGTCTAGAGAGGGAAAACGCAATGCCCGCACCGCAACACGTCTTCGAGCCGCCGTTCAACATCATCCGCTCCAGCCATGCCGTGCTGGATGTCACCGACCTGAAGCTCAGCCGCGAGTTCTATGAAAGCGTTGTCGGCCTGCATGTCGAGGACGCCGACGACAAGGTCGTTTACTTGCGCGCCGCCGAGGAGCATCAGCATCACTCGCTGGTGTTGCGCAAGGCGGCGGTGCCTGCCTGCAACCGCCTCGGCTTCAAGGTCGGCAACGGCGGGGATCTGGACAAGGCTGCCGCGTTCCTCTCCGAGAACGGCCTTGGCTACGCCTTCGTCGATCAGCCCTTTCAGGGCCGCACGCTGCAATTCACCGATCCCTTTGGTTTCCAGATCGAGCTCTATGCGACGATGGACCGGCGGCCGCATCTGCTGCGCCGCTACGACCTCTACAGGGGCTGCCACCCGCAGCGGCTCGACCATTTCAATGTGTTCGCCGCCGAGGTGCAGGGCACCGTCGAATTCTATGCCCGGCTCGGCTTCCGTCTCACCGAATACGCCGAGGAGGACGGACCGAACGGACGCATTGCGGCTGCCTGGATGCATCGCAAGGGCAATGTCCACGATTTTGCCATCACCAACGGCAGGGGCCCGCGGCTGCACCATTTCGCCTACTGGACGCCGACGGCGATGAACATCATCCACCTCTGCGACGTCATGGCCTCGCAGGGTTTTGTGAAGAACATCGAACGCGGTCCCGGCCGCCACGGCATCTCGAATGCGTTCTTCCTCTACGTCCGCGACCCCGATGGACACCGGCTCGAGCTCTATACCAGCGATTATTTCACCGGCGATCACGACCACGAACCGCTGCGCTGGTCGCTGCGCGATCCGCGCCGCCAGACGCTGTGGGGTGCACCGGCCCCGCGCTCCTGGTTCGAGCAGGGCTCGCCGTTCTCCGGGCAAGCCGTGCGTGAGCCAAAGTTCGTGGCCGACGTGCTGGTGGCGGATTGATGCCAATGGCTGTCGAGCTTCCCAAGCCGTCGTCCCGGCGAAAGCCGGGACCCATAACCACAGGGAGAAGTTTGACGAAGGTTGGTCGTTCGGGATTGTCATTGTGCACACTTGATAGATCATGCGGTATGGGTCCCGGCCTTCGCCGGGACGACAAAGGAATACTGAGCTGCCCATGAACCTCCCTCGCCTCGCCACCTATTCCGTCAAGGGTGCAACGAAGTACGGCGCCGTCGTCGACGGCGGCATTGTCGATCTCTCCGCGCGCCACGCAAAAGACTATCCGACGCTGCGCGAGGTGATCGCGGCAGGAAAGCTCGCGAGCCTCGCCGAAGAGGCCGCCGGCCGCACGCCGGATCACGCGCTCGGTGGCATCATCTGGCTGCCGCCGGTGCCCGCGCCGGAAAAGATCATCTGCATCGGCGTCAACTATCCCGACCGCAATGCCGAGTACAAGGACGGCCAGGACGCGCCGAAATATCCGAGCATGTTCATGCGCTCGCCGCGCTCCTTCGTCGGCCACGACACGCCGCTGGTGCGCCCGCGCGCTTCCGCACAGCTCGACTATGAAGGCGAGATCGTGCTTGTCATCGGCAAGGCCGGCCGGCACATCCCGGAAAGCACGGCGCTCGATCACATCGCCGCGCTGATGCTTTGCAACGAAGGCTCGGTGCGCGACTGGCTGCGCCATGCCAAGTTCAACGTCACCCAGGGCAAGAACTTCGATTCCAGCGGCAGCCTCGGCCCGTGGCTGGTGCCCTACACACAGGAATCGCAGATCGCCGACATCCGCCTCACCACGCATGTCAACGGCGAACTGCGGCAGGACGACCGCACAAGCCGATTGATGTTCCCGTTCCGCTACCTCATCAGCTATATCTCGACCTTCGCCACGCTCGTTCCCGGTGACATCATCGTGACGGGCACGCCCACTGGCGCCGGGGCGCGGTTCGATCCGCCGCGCTATTTGAAGCCCGGCGATGTCGTCGAGGTCGAAGCCGAGGGCATCGGAAGCTTACGCAACGGCGTCGTCGACGAAGCCTGATCAACAAACGAATGGAATGATGCCATGACCACCCTCACCGGCGGCGAAGCGATCGTAAGCGGCCTTGTCGCCCATGGCGTCGACACCGTGTTCGGCCTGCCCGGCGCGCAAATCTACGGCCTGTTCGACGCCTTCCACCAGGCCCAGCTCAAGGTGATCGGCGCGCGGCACGAGCAGGCCTGCGGCTACATGGCGTTCGGCTATGCGCGCTCCAGCGGCAGGCCCGGCGTGTTCAGCGTGGTGCCCGGTCCCGGCGTGCTCAACGCCAGCGCCGCGCTGCTCACCGCCTTCGGCTGCAACGAGCCGGTGCTGTGCGTCACCGGCCAGGTGCCGACGCAGTTTTTGGGCAAGGGCCGCGGCCATCTGCACGAGATGCCGGACCAGCTCGCGACGCTGCGCACCTATGTGAAATGGGCAGATCGCATCGAATATCCCGGCAACGCGCCGACCACCGTCGCGCGCGCCTTTCAGGAGATGACGTCCGGCCGGCGCGGCCCCGCCTCGGTCGAGATGCCCTGGGACATCTTCACCCAGCGCGCGGACACGGCGGCTGCGCAGGTGCTGGGGCCGCTGCCGGCGCCGCAGCCCGACCCCGATATGATCAAGCAGGCCGCCGCGCTGATCAAGAACAGCAAGGCGCCGATGATCTTTGTCGGCAGCGGCGCGATCGAGGCGCGCGAAGAAATCCTCGAACTCGCCGAGATGATCGATGCGCCCGTGGTCGCCTTCCGCAGCGGCCGCGGCATCGTCTCCAACGCGCATGAGCTCGGGCTGACCATGGCCGCTGGCTACAAGCTTTGGCCGAAGACCGATCTGATGATCGCAATCGGCACGCGCGCGGAACTGCCGGCATCGGGCTTCCGCTGGCCGTATCAGCCGCAGGGGCTGAAATCCATTCGTGTCGATATCGATCCGGCCGAGATGCGGCGGCTCGCCTCCGATGTCGCTATAGTCGCCGACGCCAAGGCCGGCACGACCGATCTCGTCACAGCCGTGAAGAAGGCCGGCTACGCCAGGACCAGCGGCCGGCGGGGAGAAATCCGCGAGGCCACTGCGACGGCGCAAGCCGAGATCCAGCGCATCCAGCCGCAGATGGCGTATCTCAGCATCCTGCGCGAGGTGCTGCCGGCGAACGCGATCGTGACCGATGAATTGTCCCAGTTCGGTTTCGCATCCTGGTACGGCTTTCCGATCTACGAACCGCGCACCTTCATCACCTCAGGCTATCAGGGCACGCTGGGCTCGGGCTTCCCGACCGCGCTTGGCGCCAAGGTTGCCAATCCCGACAAGCCGGTGGTGGCAATCACCGGCGATGGCGGCTTCATGTTCGGCGTGCAGGAGCTCGCCACCGCCGTGCAATTCAACATCGGCGTGGTGACGCTGGTGTTCAACAACAATGCCTATGGCAATGTCCGCCGCGACCAGCGCGAGCGCTTTGACGGCCGCGTGGTGGCCTCCGATCTGGTCAACCCGGATTTCGTCAAGCTCGCGGAGTCCTTTGGCGTCGCGGCCGCGCGCGTCACCGCGCCGGACCAGTTCAAGGCGGCGATGGAGAAGGCGCTCGCCCATGGCGGGCCGTATCTGATCTCGGTGGAAGTGACGCGGGATTCGGAAGTCAGCCCCTGGGCATTCATTCACCCGCCGAAGCCGTAGTCATCCTCATGGTGAGGAGGCGCGAAGCGCCGTCTCGAACCATGAAGGCCCCCGCTGCTGCAGCTCGGCCGTCATCCTTCGAGACGCTTGCTTCGCAAGCTCCTCAGGATGAGGGGATGGATCAGCGTGTCCTGCGGAACGTCAAATTGATCCGTTTCCGCCCGAGCAGCGCGTGCTCGCCGTCGGCGAGCGGCGCGACGCCGTGATAGGCGAGCCGGGACGGCCCGCCCCAGACCACGACGTCGCCATGCACCAAGCGGAACCGGCGCGGCTTGTCGCCGCGCGCCATGCTGCCGAACAGGAACGTCGCAGGCAGCCCGAGCGAGACCGAGACGATGGGCGCGGAAAAATCCAGCTCGTCCTTGTCCTGATGCAACGACAGCCGCGTGCCCGGCTCGTAACGATTGACGAGGCAGGCATCGGGCGCAAAGCCCGCAAAACCGCCCTGCTCGGCCGCGCGGCGGGCGAGCTCGCGGAGCACGGGCGGCATCGCGGGCCACGGCGCCTCGGTTCGCGGATCGATTGGATCGTAGCGATAGCCGGTGTGATCGGTGATCCAGCCGCGCTCGCCGCAATTGGTCATCGCCACCGACATCTGGTAGCCGCCGGGCGTCGTCATGCGCCGGAACGGCGACTGCACCACGATCGCGCGCACCGCGGCGATCAGCTCGCTTTCGATCGGCTTGACGAAGCCGCGCAGCAGCACGGCGCCGTCGGCGATCTCCTCGCGTGACGGCTGCGCCTCGGCGGCACTATCGAACAAATCCGCAGTCAATCGTCGCGCTCAGCTGGCATGGTTTACTTGGCATCATGGAAGATCACACCCAGCGTGTGGCGCTGGCCGGACCTGATACGACTGACACCATGGCGCATATTAACCCGGTAGCTGCCGCGTGTCCCCTGCACCGGGCGATGATGCACGGCAAAAGCCACCGCATCCCCCAGCGCGAGCGGCACCACTTCGGCGCGGGACTGCATGCGCGGGCGCTGCTCGGTCAGCAC
This sequence comes from Bradyrhizobium nivariense, assembly GCF_029846715.1. Taxonomy (GTDB): domain Bacteria; phylum Pseudomonadota; class Alphaproteobacteria; order Rhizobiales; family Xanthobacteraceae; genus Bradyrhizobium. The sequence continues at coordinate 10,977 of NZ_JARVWW010000027.1, read as the reverse complement.
CAACTCGCCGCCGGTGAAATCGCGTCCCGGCTCGGACAAGAGGATCGCGACCTGGAGCGGGAACACATGCTCGCCGTAGAGGTCCTGATGCAGGCAATTGTAGTCGCCGGCCTCATATTGCAGCAGCAATGGCGTCGGTCGCGCCTGGCCCGCCTCGTGGCAGCGCTTCAGAAACGCCGCGTGTTCGGCGGGGTAGCGGATGTCGATCCCCATCGCCTCATTCCAGCGATTCGCGACGGCCTGCAGGTGCGTGTAAAGCGCAGGGCGCAGCTCCGCGATCAGGTCGGGCAGCGGGTAGGAGAAATATTTGTACTCGCCGCGGCCAAAGCCGTGGCGGCCCATGACGATGCGGCTGCGGAAATGCGCGTCGTCAGGATAGAGGGCCGCGATGGCGCGGCACTGGTCCGTCGTCAGCAGGTTCTTCAGCACGGCGCAGCCCTGGGAATCGAGCTCGGCGGTGATCTGCGGCCAGTCGAGGGCATCGACGCGGGCGGCGATATCGGCCGCGTCATCGACGGTAGCAGCGGGGGCACGTTTCGCAATTGCCATAGCGATCATCCTATCCACCTCCGTATTCCGGGGCGCGCCCTCTTGGGTACGAGCCCGGAATGACGAACGCGGGTGTCGCAGATCGCGGCCGCTATAACCACCCGATTTCCGGGCCGGAACTCAGCCCAGCACCGGCAGCGTCACCACGTCATAGCCGTGCTTGATCGTGCGCATCAGCACGGGGTCTTCCAGCTCGAACTCGAAGCGGTCGGCGGGGCGGATACCTCCCTTGGCTGCGAATGTGCCGCCGAACATGGCGCAGCCGTCGGGGAATTCCCCGCTCTCGAAGCCGCGCGCGATGAGGTCGGCGATCGGCAGCATCGCATCCAGCGTGCCCTCCTGGTAGAGCACGCGCTCGCCCTTGATGAAGGCGTAGGAGCGCAGGATCATCCTGTCCCAATGGCCGATGACGTCTTCGAGCTCCCATAGCGTGGATGCGATCGGCTTGTCGCACATCTGCTTGGAGACCGTGACATTGTAGGCCTCGACCTTGCGGTCGGTGTGATCGGAGCCGCAGCCGACGAAGATGCGGCCCTGCCAGCCGATCAGCAGGAACTCGACCTCGCCGCTGGAATCGCCGCCAGTGCATTCGATGCGGTCTTCCATGGTCAGCCGCCGCGCCGAGGCGCGATAATAGATCGGCGTCGAGGCCGGCCGGGCGATGCCCATGGCCTCGAGCTCGGCGATGTGCTTGTCGCGCGCGATCGTGTCGCGGCCGGTCCAGCCGGCGATGACCATCTGGTCGATCGCCAGCGTCAGCGGCGTGGTGGTGTCCTGGGCGTCGACGGTGAAAGTCAGGTCAAACACGAATTACGGCCTCCATGCCGGCAGCAAGCTCGAAAATACGACGATCGGACCCGCCCGCGCCCGCCAGCATCAGGCCGACGGGAACGTCGCCCTCGCGATGCGCAGGGACCGAGATGGCGCAGCCGTCGATCATGTTGATCAGGGTGCAATTGCGCAGCGCCCGCAGGTTTTCCCTGGTGAACGCCTTGTCGTCGGCAAGATCCGAAATCTTCGGCGGCGTGTTGGCGGTGGTCGGCAGCACCAGCGCGTCATAGGGCGCGATGCGCGCATTGACGCGGGCGATCAGCGAGCGCCGCTCGTGGAGAAGATCGATGTAGTCCGCCGCGCTCTGTGCCTCGCCGCGCATGATGCGCACGGAGACTCTGGGATCGTAGACGTCGCCCTTGGACGTGATGAGGTAGCGATGCCAGGCGTAGCTTTCGGAGGCGGCAAAGCCGCCCTTGGCGTTCATCGGGCCGATGTCGTGGAATTCGGCCATCTCGATGCGCTCGATGATGGCGCCGTGATCGGCGAGGCTCTTGAGCGCACGCTCGAACGTCTCGGCCACAGCCGCGTCGAGGTCGTCGAGCGCGATCGTGGTCGGCACCGCCAGCCGCATGCCCTTCACCGGGCGAGGCTTCAGCGGAACGATGGGCTCGTTCGCGAGCACGGCATCGAGAATGGCACAGCAACTGACCGATCGCGCCAGCGGTCCGATGCTGTCGAGCGAGAACGACAGCGGCACAGCCCCGTCGAGCGGCACGCGGCGCTGCGTCGGCTTGTAGCCGACGATGCCGTTATAGGCCGCCGGAATCCGGCAGGAGCCGCCGGTGTCGGTGCCGAGCGCACCATGCGCCATGCCGTCGAGCACGGAGACCGCGGCGCCCGAGGACGAACCGCCGGGCACGTGGCCCGCGGCCCGGTTCCAGACGCCCTTCGGCGTGCCGTAATGCGGATTGATGCCGATGCCGGAATAGGCGAACTCGGTCATGTTGGTGCGGCCGATCACGACGAAGCCGGCCTTGCGCAGCCGCGCCACCGTGGGGGCATCCTGCTCGGCCGGCGAGGAATCGTCGAGCGCGCGGGAGCCGGCGCGCGTCACCTGGCCCTTGATGTCGAAAAGATCCTTGATCGAGACCGGGATACCGGCGTAGCGCGACGGCGCCGCCTTCACCTTGCGCAAACCGTCCATCGCATCCGCCGCCGCGAGCGCGGCGTCCTTGTCGACATGGATGAAGGCACGCTGCCCCTCGCCGGCCGGATCGGCGATCCTGGCGATGCAAGCCTCGACCAGCTTGCGGGAGGTGGTGCGGCCGCTTTCGAGGTCTTCGGCAAGCTTCGCCAGCGTCGGAAAATCGGGCATGTCTGTCTCACGGAATATTTGCGTGCGCAATCTATAGCGCTGCCTCAGTTCGACACAAGCATTGTGCGCATGATGGCATGCATGCGCATTGCTGGACCGTTGACGCGCCATGGTCGATTGTCGCATCAAGATTGAAACAGGCGGGCGCGAAGCCCTGCCTTATGAAGCCCTGCCTTATCAAGATTTGCCTTTGGGAGGAGCCGCCGACATGGCCGAACCGCAGCGCGCGCGACCGAAACCGACACCGGAGACCCAGCATTTCTGGGACGGCACCAAGGCGGGCGAATTGCGTCTGCAGCGCTGCGACGCCTGCGCGCATGTCTATTTCCCGCCGCGCCCGTTCTGCCCGTCCTGCGCCTCGCGCAAGGTCAGCATCTTCAAGGCGAGCGGCAAGGGCTTTCTCTACAGCTACGTGATCAACCACCGTCCCGCCGCGCCCGGCTTCACGCCGCCCTATGCGATCGCCGTGGTCGAGCTGGCCGAGGGGCCGCGGATGATGAGCAACATCATCGACTGTCCGCAGACGCCGGAAGCGCTCGAGCTCGACATGAAGCTCGAGGTCGCCTTCGAGGCTCTCGACGACAAGATCACCCTCCCCGTGTTCCGTCCGGCGAAGGGATAGACCATGCGCAGCAACCAGGTTGCCGTCGTCGGTGCGGCCGAGACCACGGAGCTCGGAATCATCCCCAACATGTCGCAGCTCCAGCTTCACGCCGACGCGGCGCTCAATGCCATCGCCGATGCCGGACTGAAGCTGTCGGACATCGACGGCTTCGCCACCGCGGTCGAAACGCCGCAGCAGGTCTGCCACTATCTCGGCATCAAGCCGACCTGGGTGGACGGCACCTCGGTCGGCGGCTGCTCGTTCATGCTGCATGTCCGCCACGCCGCGGCGGCGATCGAGGCCGGCCTGTGCAAGACGGTGCTGATCACCCACGCCGAGAGCGGCAAGTCGATGATCGGCAAGGCGCCGCGCTCGATCCCAGCCGACAGCCTGCAAGGCCAGTTCGAGGCGCCGTTCGGCGTCTACGGCCCGCCCAGCATGTTCCCGATTCCCGTGCTGCGCTTCATGAAGACCTACGGCATCACCCACGAGCAGCTCGCCTCGGTCGCGGTGGTGCAGCGGGAATGGGCGGCGAAGAATCCGCGCGCGATGATGAAGGATCCGATCACGGTCGCAGACGTCCTCAACTCGCGCATGATCGCCTATCCATTCCGGCTGCTGCAATGCTGCATCGTCACCGACGGCGGCGGCGCGCTGATCCTGACCTCGGCCGATCGTGCCAAGGATTTTCGGCGCAAGCCGGTCTATGTCATGGGCACCGGCGAGAGCGTGGAGACGCCGATGGTCAGCCAGATGGAGACTTTTAATTCCTCGCGCGCGTTCAAGACCGCGGGGCCGCTGGCATTCAAGGAAGCCGGCATCGCACATAAGGACGTCGATCATCTCATGATCTATGATGCCTTTGCGCATCTGCCGCTGTTCGGCCTCGGCGACCTCGGATTCATGCCGCACGAGGAAACGGGCAAGTTCATCGCGGACGGCAACACCCGACCCGGCGGCAAGCTGCCGCTCAACACCAATGGCGGCGGCCTGTCTTATATGCATTCGGGCATGTACGGCATGTACGCGCTCCAGGAGAGCGTACGCCAGATGCGCGGCATCGCGCCGGCACAGGTCGCCAACGCGAAAATTTCGGTGTGTCACGGCGTCGGCGGCATGTTCGCCGCGTCGGGCACGATCGTGTTTACGAACGAGAGGTAATGAGCTGCTCGCCTCTCCCTCTCCCCGTTCTTACGGGGAGAGGGTTGGGGTGAGGGGCTGCTTCCACACACTCAGACTCGCGGAGAGTCCCCCTCACCCGGATCGCATCTTCGATGCGATCCGACCTCTCCCCGCAAGCGGGGCGAGGTAAGAAAACAGGAGAATGCACATGACGAAATCACTGCAAGACAAGGTCATCATCGTCACCGGCGCAGGCCGCGGCATCGGGCGGGAGATCGCGCTGCTTTGTGCTGGCGAGGGCGCCAAGGTCGTCGTCAACGATCCCGGCGGCGCCTCCGACGGCGCCGGTTCGAGCGCATCCCCCGCCGAGGAGGTGGTCGAGGAGATCAAGAAGCGCGGTGGCACCGCGGTCCCCAACTTCGAGTCGGTGGCGGAGGCGATCCCCGCGAGCAAGATCGTGAAGACCGCGACCGATCATTTCGGCCGGCTCGACGGCGTCGTCAACAATGCCGGCATTTTGCGCGACATGATCTTCCACAAGATGAGCGTGGAAGCGTTCGAGGCCGTCATCAAGGTTCACCTGATGGGCTCGTTCTACGTCTCGCACGCCGCGGCGCGGCTGTTTCGCGAGCAGGAAAGCGGCTCCTTCGTGCACTTCACCTCGACCTCCGGCCTGATCGGCAATTTCGGCCAGGCCAACTATGCCGCCGCCAAGCTCGGTATCGTCGGCCTCTCGAAGTCGATTGCGCTCGACATGGGCCGCTTCAACGTCCGTTCCAACTGCGTCTCGCCGTTCGCCTGGACCCGCATGATCGGCACCATCCCGACCGAGACCGAAGCCGAGAAGGCGCGCGTCGAGAAGATCAAGCAGATGGGACCGGAGAAGATCGCGCCGATCTGCGCCTATCTGCTCTCCGATGCCGCCAAGGACGTCTCCGGGCAGATTTTTGGCGCGCGCATGAACGAGCTGTTCCTGTTCAGCCAAAACCGTCCGCTGCGCTCGGTGCATCGGAGCGAAGGCTGGACGCCGCAATCGATCGCCGAACACGGCATGCCGGCGCTGAAGGGATCGTTCTACAAGCTCGACCGCTCCGCCGACATCTTCCCCTGGGACCCCGTGTAAGGATCCCGTCCAGCCGCGTTTCCGGCATCCCTGCCCTGCGATCTCCGGTTGTCTTGTCCGGAGATCGCCCCGCATTACGCCCGATTGCAGGCGGATGGTGCCCTCCCAACACAACTTTGGGAGGAAACCATGACAAGAATACTGACTAACTCCGATAACACGACTGCAAGCCAGCCGGGCGGCCTCGGCCGTCGCACGCTCCTCAAGGGCGCCGCAACAGTGGCCGCAACGGCCCTGCTCGCCTCGCGAACTGAGGCCCGCGACTTCGGCGCCAATGTCGAACCGCAGCGCTATCCCGATCCTGACATCATCGCCATCGACCCCAAGCGCTTCAAGGCCAAGGTCGGCAACACCGCGATCAAGCGGCTCTACACCGGCTGCCTTTGGGCGGAAGGGCCCGCCTGGAATGCGCAAGGGCAATATCTCGTCTGGAGCGACATTCCCGCCAACCGGCAGCTTCGCTACCTCGACGACGACGGCCACATCTCCGAACAGTTCCACAAGCCGTCGAATGAAGCCAACGGCAACTCGTTCGACACCGAGGGACGCCAGATCAGCGCCGAGCGCACCCGTCTCGTTCGTTACGAGCACGACGGCTCGGTCACGACGCTGGCCGAGCAGGCCGGCGGCAAGCCGCTCAACGGGCCGAACGACATGGTGGTGCATCCCAACGACAAGGCGATCTGGTTCACCGATCCCGGCTACGGCGCGATCAGCATCTACGAGGGCAAGCTCGCCAATACCGGCTCGCTGCAGCCCTTCCAGAAGGAAGCGGTCTATCGCCTCGACACCCAGAGCGGGCAAGTCGCGAAGGTCGCGGACGAGCCGTTCAAGCCGAACGGCGTCGCCTTCAGCCACGACTACAAGAAGCTTTATGTCTGCGACACCGGCATCACGCATTATCCGCAGGCCGAGAACGTAGTGTGGTCCTACGACATCGATGGGGCGAAGCTGTCGAATCCAAAGAAGCTGATCGACATGAAGCTCGAAGGCAAGTCGGGCTTTCCCGACGGATTGCGCGTCGACACCGAGGGCAACATCTGGGTCGGCGCCGGCTGGGTCGGACCCGGCTATGACGGCGTCCAGGTGTTCGCACCAAACGACGGCGCGCGCATCGGGCAGATCCTGTTGCCCGAGACCTGCGCCAACGTCTGCTTCGGCGGCAGAAAGCGCAACCGCCTGTTCATGACCGCGAGCCAGTCGCTCTATGCGGTCTACGTGGAAACGCAAGGCGCGCATTTCTGTTGAGTGATGCGAATAGTGAGTGGCGAATGGCGAATTGAATCCATTCGCTACTCGCTATTCCCTACCCCGTATTCCTCAACCCCGCCGAGATACCGTTGATGGTGAGCTGAATCCCGCGCAGCACCTGTTCGTCCGGGTTCTGCGCACGATGCTCCTTCAAGAGCTCGACCTGCACGTGGTTGAGCGGATCGAGATAGGGGAAGCGGTGGCGCACGGAGCGCTCCAAAAGGGGATTGCCCTGCAGCAGACGGTCCTGGCCCATGATGTCCAAAAGCGTCTCGATGCAGGAATGCCATTCGCGGCGGATGCGGCCAAAGATCTTTTCGCGGAGCGCCTCGTCCGGCACGAGCTCGGCATAGCGCGAGGCGATCGCGATCGAGCTTTTGGCAAGCACCATGTCCATGTTCGACAGCAGCATGCGGAAGAACGGCCATTCCTTGTAGAGCTCCTTGAGGAACGGCATGCCCTTGTCGGGATGCTCCGCGATCCATTGCTCGACCGCGCTGCCAAAGCCGTACCAGCCGGGCAGCATCAGGCGGCATTGCGCCCAGGAAAACACCCAGGGGATCGCACGCAAATCCTCGATCGCCCGGGTCTTCTTGCGCGAGGCCGGGCGGCTGCCGATGTTGAGCGTCGCGATCTCGTTGATGACGGTTGACGCCCAGAAATAATCGACGAAGCCGTCGGTCTCGTAGACAAGGCCCCGATAGGCTTTGAAGGCGAGATTTGAAATCTCGTCCATCGCGGTCAGGTATTCGCGCCGCGGCGCGCTCTGGTGCGGATGCAGGAGGCTCGCCTCCAGCGTCGCCGCCGCGAGGATCTCGAGATTATTGCGGCCGACTTCGGCATTGGAATATTTCGACGAGATGATCTCGCCCTGCTCGGTGATGCGGATCTGGCCGTTCACCGCACCGCCGGGCTGCGCGATGATGGCATCATAGCTCGGACCGCCGCCGCGGCCGACCGAGCCGCCGCGGCCGTGGAACAGGCGCAGGCGCACGTGATGGCGCTCGAACACGTCGACGAGGCCGATCTCGGCCTTGTAGAGCTCCCAGCCGGAGGTGACGAAGCCGCCATCCTTGTTGCTGTCGGAATAGCCGAGCATGACCTCCTGCACGCTGCCGCGGCTGTCGACGAGACGGCGGTAATCATGCAGCGAGAGCATGCGGTCCATGATGCCGCTGGAGGCCTGCAAATCCTCGATGGTCTCGAACAGCGGCACGATGTTGATGGCGCTGCGCCCGGAGGGATGGACGAGGCCGACCTCCTTCAAGAGCACCGCGACCTCGAGCATGTCGGACATGCTCTTGCACATCGAGATGATGCATTGGGGAATGGCGTCCGAGCCAAACTTCGCATGCGCTTCCGCGGCGCCATGGAAGACATTGAGCTCGCCCATCGTCTCGTCGCTGTACTTGACGAACGGCGACACCAGCGAGCGCGTGCTGCGCAATTCGTTGGTGAGCAGGGAGATGCGCGCATCCTCGCCGAGCGCGAGATAGGACATGCCGGGATTCGCCGCGTCCATCAGTTCGGCGATGGTGCGCTCGTGCACCGCAGAATTCTGGCGGATGTCGAGCCGCGCCAGATGGAAGCCAAAACAGTCCACCGCGCGGCGGAGCAGCCGCAGCCGGCCGCGGGCGATCACGCGGGCGTTGTTGGAGATCAGCGAGCGGTGCAGCACGTCGAGATCGGCCTGCAGCTCCCTGACGTTTTCGTACGGCGCGCCCTTGCCGACCGGCCGCCGCGTGATCTCGACCTGAAGCATTTCGGCCGTCGCGGTGAGGCGCGCATAGATGCCGGAGACCGCTAGGCGATAGGGCTCGCCGCTCCGGTGCGGCGAGGTGTCGGGGGAACGCTCCGCAAGCTTGCGCAACTCCTCGGAGACGTCGGCCAGATGCGCCGCGATCGACAGTTCGGAGCCGAGCACGTGCAGCTCATTGAGATAGAATTGCATCACCCGGCTCGACTGCAGCCGCAGCGTGCCGCGCATCACGTCGGCGGTGACGAAGGGATTGCCGTCGCGGTCGCCGCCGATCCAGCTGCCCATGCGCAGGAACGAGGCGAGCTCGCTGGCCGCCTGCCCGCCGCCCTCCTCCAGCCGGTCCTCCAGCGCGTTGACCAGCCGCGGCACCTCGCGGAGAAAAGTGTAATCGTAGAACGACAAGCCGTTGGCGACCTCGTCGAGCACGGTGAGCTTGGTCCGGCGCAGCAGATTGGTCTGCCACAGCGTCAGCACCTCGCGGCGAAGCTGCTCGTCGCTGGCGGCGGCCTCGTCCGCCGTCAGCGCGACCCGCTCGCGGCGATCGAGCAGGCTAGCGACTTCCATCTCGCGGTCCATGGTGCTCTTGCGGCGGACTTCGGTCGGATGCGCGGTCAGGACCGGGCTGACCAGCGCGGTCTTGAAGAAGTTGCGCAGGGCATCGGCACCGATGCCCGCCGCCCTGGCGTGGGCCAGCGTCTCGGCCAGCACGCCGGAGCCGCCACCCTTGCCGGCGCGCATCTGGCGGATGTTGTTCTGGTCCTCGGCGATGTTGGCGAGGTGGGAGAAATAGCTGAAGGCCCGGACGATCCGCACCGTCTCGGAGGTCGACATGCTGTCGAGGATCTGCTCGAGCTCGCGGCGGGCGAGCCGGTCCTCGTCGCGATGGAATCGGATCGAGGTCTGCCTGATGCGCTCGACCAGGTCGAACAATTCGGCGCCCTCCTGGTCCCGCACCGTATCGCCCAGGATGCGCCCGAGCAGGCGAATGTCGTCGCGCAGCTGCGCATCTGCCTCCAGCGCCTGGACGTCCTCGGGGCGGTTGGGACGTTGGTCTGCGGTATCGGATGGTAATGTCTGGAGGGACATTGGCTCGCTCCCCTGGTTTGAGCTCGCTTGGCTGCCCGGCTCAACCGAGTGTGCAAGTTTTTTGCCGCAGCGCAAGGTGAAGTTGGGGGCGATGCGGCAACATCATGGATCATCGGCGGGAATGCGCCCGGCCGACGGGCGCGCACACAGGTTTGCGGTCTCGCGGCGCGGGGCGCCCGAGCTTTGCTGTCCGTTTCGCCCTCGTCGAGAAGAAAGGGCGCAGGGAAGGCCGGGCGCCGGCTGGCACCCAGGGTCCGCACGCGAGAAACGCACGCGGGGCTGACCACAGGTGATGCCGGGACATCCCGGCCTTCCCTGCGCAATGGTTTTACGGCTTATGGCGCGCTCTCCCCGGGGAGCGATGCACTATTGCCCCCGTCGCCTTGCGGATGATCGATGCGCGCACCCGGTCGGGCCGCACATCACCGCAAGCCTTGACGCACAGACCCCGGGCGTCAGGACCACACGCTTTTGCCGTCCGCGGACGTCCCTCCCCGGACATTCGGAAGCTTGCGCGTGCCCGCTCCCGAAGCCGAAAAGAAACGCTGTGACCGCGCCGGGTCGTTCGCGCGGATCGTGATGGCTCACAGGCGTAGCCCGCCCTGCCACCCGTCACGCGCCGGCGCTGCCGCGTCCATCGCATCCCGGCTCACGTATCGTGACGATCGCGAAACGCCCCTTTTGGCGGGCCGGAATGTTTTGCGGTTTACCCGAAGAGACGAATTCGGTCAATCAGAATATTTGAGGGCGGATGCGTTGACCTGCATGTGGCGTGTTTTGCCCGTCAGGCAACGCGAGGGATGGTGTACGCGGTGCCTGAGCGCGTGTCGGCTCTGGTACTGTGAAGCTGCAATCTCCCACACTGCCATTTCCAAGCGGCCCGTCCCCCACGGATTTGCTTGAATCGCGCAATTTGATAAGCACTCAGCATGGGAACGCTGACAGTCGAGAACCGAACTGTGAAATATCGATGGGCGAGCGATGTCGACTTTGACGGCATTCGTATGGAAATCCTTTCGGACGACGGGGGTGTGCTCTTTGATGTTAGCGTGCCCGATGACGGTCCAATCACCATCAACACGTTCGGCAAGGAAGTTGCAGCATCTCTGATCGATACAGCAATCCAAGTCGCGCGTCGTTCAAGGTAGAACGTTCTCGCGTCACCGTTTGATCCAACCAAGCTTGCCGGAGAGCCGCACGGAGGACGCGTAGCAACCATTAAATCGTGGCCCTGTGTCGCGCGTTTCGGATCGTCGACACCTGCCATGATGACGCCGTGCTCGCGCCCGTCAAGGCGTGGCCTGGGGGCGGATCGCATGAGGTTTCCAGCAAGC